>NZ_JBZAJE010000002.1:0-1718122 GCF_058215695.1 Nocardioides sp. Z38_18 | reverse complement strand
TGGCCCCGGTCCTTGTTCCGGTCCTCGCCCCAGTCCTTGTCCTGGTGCTTGTGGCCCCGGTCCTTGTTCCGGTCCTCGCCCCAGTCCTTGTCCTGGTGCTTGTGGCCCCGGTCCTTGTTCCGGTCCTCAGCCAGTGATTGCGAGACGCTGACCAGGTCCTGCGGTGGCGGCGTCCCATCCTCTGCTTGGGCGGCGGACTGACCAAAGAGCCAGAACCCTCCCACCAATGCTGTGGTCACGAAGAGCCGTGACCCGAGTCGCTTGTACATGGAGTTTCTCCCTTGCAAGTTCGAAATGTTTGTGCGTGGACGCGCTAAAAGAGCGCCCCCGCTCGCACCCGTCGATGGCGACGGGGCGTGGGCGAGCCCGTGCAGGGAGGGTCAACCAGGCCAGGTACGGATCAGGGCGGCACGACTGTGCGGCACTGTGGCATCCCCAGCAGCGAATCGATCAGCGATCAGCGTGGCGCCGACGTCAGAGTTGTCAAGGACCCCCAGGGAGGGCGCCAAGCAACCCGATCCACTGACCGAGGCTGGTCCTTGTCCCGGAGCGCCCGGAGCGCTGGGAGCGCTGGGAGCGGTCGGCTGGGCGGGGTCCTGGGGAACAGCCCTAGTGCCCTCGATCGTGTCGCCGCGACCAGCTCCGGCATCAGCGGCTGCCGCTGCCCAACTAGTGACGGACTCCGCCCCTGCCACGCTCCCACAGACGGCCGGCGAGGCCACCTGAAGCGCGACAGCAGCGACGGCAATAGGGCTTCCAGGTGCGGCCGATGCCACAACTCCTGCGACGGTGTCCTCCAGCACGACTGCGTCCGCGGCGATGGCCGTCTCCCCAGCAGGAGCGGCAACGGGCACCACCGCGTCCATGCTCGCGCACGCAAGCGCTTCTTCGGCCTCCGTCGGCGCCTGCACAGTCTCGACGAGGGTCTCATCCCTCGGCTGCGCAACCTCTGTCATCTTCTTGGTCACCGGCTCAACCGGCTCCACCGTTTCGAGCACCGGCTCGACAACCTTGACCCGCGGATCAATAACCGGCTCGGTGACCGGCTCGACAACCTCGACCACCGGCTCAACAACCGGCTCGACCACCGGCTCAACCACCGGCTCAACCACCGGCTCAACAACCGGCTCAACCACCGGCTCAACAACCGGCTCAACCACCGGCTCAACCACCGGCTCAACAACCGGCTCAACCACCGGCTCAACAACCGGCTCGGTGACCGGCTCGACAACCTCGACCACCGGCTCAACAACCGGCTCGACCACCGGCTCGACCACCGGCTCGACAACCTCGACAACCGGCTCGACCACCGGCTCAACAACCTCGACCACCGGCTCAACAACCGGCTCGACCACCGGCTCAACAACCGGCTCGACGACCGGCTCAACAACCTCGACCACCGGCTCGACGACCGGCTCAACAACCTCGACCACCGGCTCAACAACCGGCTCGACAACCGGCTCAACAACCGGCTCGACAACCGGCTCGACAACCGGCTCAACCACCGGCTCGACGACCGGCTCAACAACCTCGACCACCGGCTCAACAACCGGCTCAACAACCGGCTCGACGACCGGCTCAACAACCTCGACCACCGGCTCAACAACCGGCTCAACCACCGGCTCAACAACCTCGACCACCGGCTCAACAACCGGCTCAACAACCGGCTCAACAACCTCGACCACCGGCTCAACAACCGGCTCGACGACCGGCTCAACAACCTCAACAACCGGCTCGACAACCTCAACAACCGACTCAACAACCGGCTCGGTGGCCGGCCCAGTCGTCGACGTCACCGTCTCAGTGACCGGCTCCACCCTCTCAGCCACCGGCTCAGCCGTCTCCATGACGGTCTCGGTCGCCTGCTCGACCGTCTCGGTGACGCGCTGCGACTCGATCCCGCTGCTCACAGACACCTCGCCTAGCAGACCGGAGCCTTCTTCGGCATCGGCCGGGCCGGTGGCGAGCAAGACGGCGACGAAGGTCGCCCCAAGGAGGAGGAACAGACGGTAGAAGAACCTCAGGGACGGCGCAGCCGAGAGCCACCCGCAAGCTGCCGCCTGCGCGTCGCCACGCATCCGCCCTGAGAAGAGCATGGGTCCTCACTATCAGTCGACAGTCCGTTCCGGCACCCCACCTGAGACGCGATCTAGTCCACCGTTTGACGGACTGCAACATTGCGCAAAAACTTCAAGTGAGCGGCCATCTCGGGGGTGTCTCGTCCCCCCGTCGATGTCGCTCCGGGATGGCTGCCGTGAGCCATGAGGGGTGCAGGCGTGGGGCGCAGCTGCCCGAGGCCAGCCCTACTCGGCGACGTGCACCTCCTTCACTTGGGCGCAGGATCGGCTTCTGGTCAGCGGCGGCGTCACCTCAGGGCTCCAGCACGACCTTGCCGGTGCTGCGGCGAGCCTCGATGTGCTCGTGGGCCCGGCCCTCGTCGGCCAGGGGGTACGACGAGTCGACGTGCGGACGCACCCAACCGGACCCGACGCCCTCGAGCACCTGCCCCATCCAGCGGCGCAGCCTGTCGACCTCGTCCCCCACATGTGCCCGAGGTTGACCCCGAAGGCGCCCTGGTTGGCGTTCATGAGCGGCACCGGGTGGAACAGAGGCATCAGCGCTGCGGTCCTGGCCAGGTGCAGCTTGCCGCGCAAGCCCTGGTTGCTGGAGGCGGCGGAGACGCCGTACCACTGGTCGACGGTCGCCCCTTGGTCGGCGCATCCACGACCTTCGGCACACGGCGGCCTACCTGTGGCTGGGGAAGTGGGTCGATCCGGTCACCGTCAAGGCCTGGCTCGGGCACGCGTCGATCGCCACCACCAACATCTACCTGCACCACCTCGGATCGCCCGCAGACCGGGCCGGTTTGGACCGTCTCAACGCGCTGGGGGGCGCGGGGGGTGCGCAGCAGACGAGGAGCACGCAATGACATTGATGGGTTCTTGCCACCGCCGTCGTGTTTTCGCAGGTGGGAGGCGGTTTGGGGATGGAGCCGCCTATCGGAATCGAACCGATGACCTTCTCATTACGAGTGAGACGCTCTACCGACTGAGCTAAGGCGGCGCAGAGCCCGGCCGATCAGCCGGGCACGCCGGACGAGTATAGGGCGGGGGGCACCCCGGTCTCCAAACCGGGATACCCCTCCACGCCGCGCGGCGCCGTGACCCCGCCGGTCAGCAAGTTAGTCCGTCCTTGGGGACCTTGCCCGCGACCAGGTAGCCCTCGATCGCCTTGTCCACGCACTGGTTGCCCTGCCGGAAGCCGGTGTGGCCGTCGCCGTCCCGGGTGAGCAGTACGCCGGAGTCCAGCTGGCCGGCCAGCGCGACGGCCTGGGCGTACGGCGTGGCCGGGTCGCGCGTCGTACCGACCACGAGGATCGGCGGGGCGCCCTTGGCTTCGAGCGCGCTCGCCTTGGTGCCGGTGTGCACCGGCCACGCCTTGCAGGTGGCCAGGCTGTAGGCGAACAGGCGGGCGAACGTGGGCGCGGCCTTCTCGAAGTCGGCGAACTCCCGCGGGACGTCCTCGACCGGGACCCCCTCGTCACGGTCCAGGCAGTTCACCGCGATCAGCGCGGCCATCGCGTTGTTCTTGTAGCCGTTGGGCCCTCGGGAGGCGTACTCGTCGGCGAGCTGGAGCAGCGAGTCCCCCTTGCCGTCGTCGATGGCCTGCTTGAGGGCCGCGGTCAGCAGCGGCCAGTACTGCTCGACGTAGAGCGGGAAGATGATGCCGTACAGCGCCAGTCCCTCGGTGAGCTCGCGCCCGTCGGCCGTCGGCAGCGGCTTGGCATCGATCTGGGCGAGCAGGTCCTTGATCCGGCGCTCCCCCTCCTTGACGGTCTCCCCCACCACGCAGTCCCCCTGGTCGACACAGTCGCGCAGGTAGGCGCGCAGCGCGGTCTGGAAGCCGCGCGCCTGGCTCAGGTTCGCCTCCTTGGTGTCCTGGGCTGGATCCACGGCGCCGTCGAGCACCATCCGGCGTACGCGCTTGGGGAACAGGTCGGCGTAGGTCGCGCCCAGGAAGGTGCCGTAGGAGGCGCCGAGGTAGTCGAGCTGCCGCTCGCCCAGCGCGGCGCGCAGGATGTCCATGTCCTTGGCCGCCTCGACCGTGGACATGTGCCGCGCCAGGTCGCCGCTGGCGTCGAGGCACGCCTCGCCGAACTCCCGGGTGAGCTCCACCAGGCGGTCGGCCTCGGCGGGAGTGTCCGGGTCGGGGTCGGCGGAGAGGAACTCGTCGGTCCCGGCGGTGTCGGCGCACTTGAGCGGGGTGCTGTTCGCGACCCCGCGGGGGTCGAAGCCGACGATGTCGAAGTAGCGGCTCAGCGTCTCGCCGAACGCACCCGACCCCGCTGCCGCGTAGCTGGTCCCGGAGCCACCGGGGCCGCCCGGGTTGACCACCAGCTGCCCCACCCGCTGCTTGCGGTTGGTCGCCGGGACCCGCAGCACCGCGAGGTCGATCGTCGTCTTGTCGGGCTTGGCGTAGTCCAGGGGGACCTTCAGCCGCACGCACTGGTCCTGGCCCTCGCCGCAGGGGCGCCAGTCGAGGTCCTGCTCGTAGAACTCGGCCAGCTCGGCGGGGTACTCCGGCTCCTCGGCCGCGGTGCTGGGTTCGGGCGGGTCAGCCAGCTTGGTGGTCTGGCCGGAGTCCTCGTCGTTGTCGGTGAACAGCGACCACGCGGTCAGTCCCGCGACCCCGACCGCGGTCACCGCGAGGGCCACGACGAGAACCAGCGCGATGATGACGGTGGCTGGTTTTTGGGTACGGCGTGGCGGGGACGGCGGGGAATCCGACATGGGCGCAACAGTAAGCGGTGGCCACAATCGGGCCGCGGGCGCTCTCAGCCGAGGCGGAGGGCGACCATCATCGACTCCAGCGCCAGCAGCGGCGGCACGTTGAACTCCAGCATCTGCTCGCGGGCCTCGAAGATCGCCTCGATGCGGGCGAGGTTCTGCTCGGCGGTGGAGCTCTGGGCCAGCGCGAGCACGTCGGTGCGCAGCTCCTCGTTGACCAGCTCGGTGTGCGCGCCGAGCTGGACGGCGAGCACGTCGCGGTAGACCGAGACCACGTCCATCAGCCCGCGGTCGACGACGTCGAGCACCCGCCGCTTGGCACGCGTCTTCTGGGACTTCTCCAGGTCACGCAGGGCCGGGGCGTACTCCCGCGGGCGGCGCCCGCGCTCGACGACGCCGTAGGCGCGGTCCAGGTCGGCCTTCTCGCGCTGGTCGTGCTCGTTGGTGAGCGCCTCGGCCTCCTCCTTGGCGAGGTCGTGCAGGTCGGCGGCCGCGGCCACGCACGCCCCCAGCGACCGCAGGCGAGTCGGGATCGCGACGACCTCGCGTCGGCGCCGCCGGGTGTTCTCGTCACGAGCGAGGGCGCGGGCCCGCCCGATGTGGCCCTGGCTGGCGCGGGCGGCGTACGACGCGGTCTCCACCCCGATGCCCTCGGTGCTCACCAGGAAGTCGGTCACGTCGTCGACCGACGGCGTGGCCAGCACGACCAGGCGGGTGCGCGAGCGGATCGTCGGCAGCACGTCCTCGACCGTGGGCGCGCACAGCAGCCAGACGGTGCGCTCGGTCGGCTCCTCGATCGCCTTGAGCAGCGCGTTTGCGGCATGGTCGGTGAGCCGGTCGGCGTCCTCGACGACCATCACCTGCCACCGGTTGCCCACGGGCGCCAGCGCGGAGCTGCGGACCAGCTCACGGACCTCGTCGACGCCGATCGAGAGCTTCTCGGTGCGGGTGATGCGTACGTCGGGATGCGACCCGACGTCGACCTCGTGGCAGGAGTGGCACTGCCCGCAGCCACCCCGCTCGCACTCCAGCGCGGCCGCGAACGCGATCGCCGCGTTGGAGCGACCCGAGCCGGGCGGGCCGGTGAACAACCACGCGTGGGACATGTCCCCGGCGACCGCTCGCTGCAGCCTCTCGATCAGGGCCCCCTGGCCGACGAGCCGGTCCCAGACGGTGCCCGGGCCCGCGAGCGCGGTCATCGCAGCACGCTCAGCTGCGGGGCGAGGCGGGCGTGGACCGCGTCGGCGATCTCCTCGACCGGCGACCGGGCGTCGAGGACGAGGTAGTGCTCGGGGTCGGCGGCCGCCAGACGCAGGAACTCGCCCCGCACCCGCTCGTGGAACTCGATCGACTCGCCCTCGATGCGGTCACGTCCCACGAACCGGTCGAAGCCCCGGCTCGGCTCGAGGTCGAGCAGCACGGTCAGGTGGGGGCGCAGGTCGCCGGTGGCCCAGCGCGCCACCCACTCGAGCTCGCCGCTGTCCAGGGAACGGCCGGCCCCCTGGTAGGCGAGGGTCGAGTCGACGTAGCGGTCGGTGAGCACGACCTCGCCGCGTTCCAGCGCGGGGCCCACGACGGAGTGCACGTGCTCGGCCTTGTCCGCGGCGTACAGCAGGGCCTCGGTGCGGTCGGCCAGGGCGCCGGTGGCGGGGTCGAGCACGATCCTGCGCACCTCGGAGCCGACGGGGGTGCCACCGGGCTCGCGCGTCAGGAGCACCACGTGGCCCTCGGCCTCGAGCCGCTGGCGCAGCAGCCGCGACTGGGTGGACTTCCCGGCGCCCTCGCCGCCCTCGAAGCAGACGAAGACACCGCGCTCGGCGTAGACGCCGGGGAACCGTTCGGACACGGGGTCAGCCTAGGGGGCGGTGGGGTGGGGTTGTTCCTGCTGGTGGCGGGACCGCACATTTGTTGGGTTGGAGCAGTCAGCCGAACGATCTGGACGTCACGACCCAACAAATGTGGGGTCCGAGCGACGAGGAAGGCTCCGACGCCGCCCCAACTCCACAAATGTGGGATCGGACCGTCCGATCCAGCTGATCGGACGTCACAACCCAACAAATGTGCGGGCCGGGGCCGACCGGCGGGTCAGCTCTTCTTCGCCGCCACCTTCTTGGTCGACTTCTTGGCGGTCGTCTTCTTCGCGGCCTTCTTGGCGGGTGCCTTCTTCGCCCCGCGCTTGGCCGCCTTCTTGGCCGGGCCCTTCGCGCGGCGCTCGGCGAGCAGCTCGGCGGCGCGCGCGATCGTGATGGACTCGACCGAGTCCTCCTTGCGCAGCGTCGCGTTGTACTCGCCGTCGGTGACGTACTCGCCGAAGCGACCGGCCTTGACCACGACCGGCGCGCCGGAGACGGGGTCGTTGCCGAGCTCCTTGAGCGGCGGGGCGGCCGCGGCACGGCCACGCTGCTTGGGCTGGGCGTAGATCGCGAGCGCCTGCTCCTCGGTGATCGTGAACAGCTGGTCCTCGCTCTCCAGGGAGCGCGAGTCGGTGCCCTTCTTCAGGTAGGGCCCGTAGCGGCCGTTCTGCGCGGTGATCTCGACGCCCTCGGCGTCCTTGCCGACCACCCGCGGGAGCGAGAGCAGCTTGACCGCCTGGGCCAGGTCGATCGTCTCCAGCGACATGTCCTTGAACAGCGAGCCGGTGCGGGGCTTGGCGTTCTTGGGCGCGTCCTCGGGCAGCAGCTCGGTCACGTAGGGGCCGTAGCGGCCGTTCTTGGCCACGACCTCCAGCCCGGTCTCCGGGTGCGTCCCGAGCGGGATCTCCTCACCCGCAGGGCTGGCCAGCAGCTCCTTGGCCTTGTCCAGGGTGAGCTCGTCCGGCGGGAGGTCGTCGGGCACGTTCGCCTTGACCGCGAACGGGGTGCCGTCCTCGCCGGGACCCTCGAGATAGGGACCGTACTTGCCCACGCGGAGGTGTACGCCGCTGTCGGGCCCGCCGACCGGGAAGGTCGCGAGCTCCTTGGCGTCGATCTCCCCGAGCTCGGAGACGAGCTTCTTGAGGCCCTCGACGTCGCCGGTGCCGAAGTAGAACTCGCCGAGCTCGGTGATCCGGTCGCGGCGCCCACCGGCGATGTCGTCGAGCACGTCCTCCATCGTGGCGGTGAACTCGTAGGACACCAGCCGGGAGAAGTGCTCCTCGAGCAGCCGGACGACCGAGAACGCCAGCCAGGCGGGGACCAGAGCGGTCCCCTTCTTGTAGACGTAGCCGCGGTTGAGGATCGTGCCGATGATCGAGGCGTACGTCGAGGGGCGGCCGATCTCGCGCTCCTCGAGCTCCTTGATCAGCGTGGCCTCGGTGTAGCGCGACGGCGGCTTGGTCGAGTGGCCCTCGGCGCGGATGTTCGCGGCGCTGACCGAGTCGCCCTCGGCGACGTTGGGCAGCCGGGTCTCCTGGTCGTCCCGGGCGGCGTCGGCGTCGTCGCTGCCCTCCACGTAGGCCTTGAGGAACCCGTGGAACGTGATCACGCGACCACTGGCGGAGAACACGACGTCCTCGCCGGTGCGGGCGGCTCCGCCGAGACGGATCGTCACGGAGTTGCCGACGGCGTCCTTCATCTGCGAGGCGATCGTGCGCATCCAGATCAGCTCGTAGAGCCGGAACTCGTCACCGGTCAGGCCGGTCTGGGCCGGCGTACGGAACGAGTCACCGGCCGGGCGGATCGCCTCGTGCGCCTCCTGGGCGTTCTTCACCTTGGAGGTGTAGGTGCGGGGGGCGTCGGGGATGTACTCCGCGCCGTACAGGTCCCGGGCCTGCGAGCGCGCTGCGTTGACGGCCGTCTCCGAGAGCGTCGTGGAGTCGGTACGCATGTAGGTGATGTAGCCGTTCTCGTAGAGCCGCTGGGCGATCGACATCGTCCGGGAGGCGCCGTAGCCCATCTTGCGGCTGGCCTCCTGCTGCAGCGTCGTCGTACGGAACGGGGCGTAGGGCTTGCGCGTGTAGGGCTTGGACTCCACCGAGCGCACCGCGAACTCGGTGTCGTGCAGGGCCTCGGCCAGCGCCTCGGCGCGGGTCTTGGTGAGGTGGACGACCTGCTTGCCGGTGGACTTCAGCTCGCCGTCGGGGCCGAAGTCGCTGCCGCGGGCCACCCGGGTCTCGTCGATCGAGTGCAGCTTGGCCGGGAACATCCGCTGCTCGTGCTTCTCGCCGGCGTCGAAGGTGGCCTCGAGGTCCCAGTACGACGCGACGCGGAACTTCATCCGCTCCCGCTCGCGGTCGACGACCAGCCGGGTGGCGACCGACTGGACGCGGCCGGCGGAGAGGCCGGACATCACCTTGCGCCACAGCACCGGGCTGACCTCGTAGCCGTAGAGGCGGTCGAGGATCCGTCGGGCCTCCTGGGCCTCGACGAGGTCCATGTCGATCTCGCGCGGGCTCTCCACGGCCGCCTGGATCGCGCTGGGCGTGATCTCGTGGAACACCATCCGGTGCACGGGCACCTTGGGCTTGAGCTCGTCGAAGAGGTGCCAGGCGATCGCCTCGCCCTCGCGGTCCTCATCGGTGGCGAGGTAGAGCTCGTCGGCGTCCTTGAGCAGTCCCTTGAGCTTGGTCATGTGGGACTTCTTGTCGCGGGAGACCACGTACACCGGCTCGAAGTCGTGGTCTACGTCGACGCCGAGGCGCGCCCAGGACTCGCCCTTCAGCTTGGCCGGGATGTCCGCGGCGCTCTGCGGGAGGTCGCGGATGTGTCCGATGGAGGACTCCACGACGTAGCCCCGGCCGAGGTATCCCGCGATGGTGCGGGCCTTGGCCGGTGACTCGACGATGACGAGCTTGTGTGCCACTTGTTGGTTAGTCCTTTGCCTGCGGTCGATCCCCGAGGGCCGGTGCGGCAGCCTCGAGCCCCGTCAAGGTAGCGCGTCTGGGCAACGCTGTTGCACACCCCGCCCAGTCCCTGTCCAGTCGTGGCCTCGAAGGCCCCGTAGGGGCCACGTGAGGGCCACTGGTCTGTTCAGTGCGGGACACGCACCCCGACCACGCTACGCACCGCCACCTAGTGGAGCAGCGGTGATGCGTCCTCGACCGCCGCGGTGGGCAGCTCGAGGAACCCCTCGGTGACGAGCGCGCGCACCACGGGAAGGTAGGTGGTCCGCACCTGCTCACCGTCCTGCTCGAGGAGATAGGCCAGCGCGTCGAGGACCTGGACCACCGACAGCTCGCCGTCGCAGGCGCCGACCAGCGCCGCCTCGACGGTGTCGACCTGACGGGCGCGCCGGGTCCACCGCTGCTGGCGGAGCACGATCTCCTGCGGGTCGGCGGCACCGGGTGCGCCGTACGACTCCTGGCGCAGGTCGGCGCGGGCCACGAGGTGGGTGGCTCCGAGCGCGTCGTCGTCGAGGTCGCGCAACGCGGCCGTGCGGTCGAACAGGGCAGTGACCTCGGGCCCGATGGGCTGCTCGACGTCATAGGGCCAGTCCTCCAGGCGCAGCGTCGGCTGCACCCCCGCGCCGGCGGAGAGCTTGCGCAGGTTGATCCAGCCGAAGCCCACCGCCTCGGCACCCTGCTCCTCGAACCAGGACAGCCAGGTGTCGTAGCGCCGGTGGTAGTCCGGCGACCCGTGCAGTCCCGCGTCCTTGAGCCAGAGCTCGACGTAGGTGGGCAGGTCGACGACCTCGCGCTGGACCACCCAGGCGTCGCAGTCCTGGATCCAGGTCGCCAGCCGCTCGTCCCACGGCTGGTCGCGCAGCACCATCCAGTTGGCCAGGACCTGGCCGGTGCCGCCCTCGGCGAGGAAACGCGGGACGGCCCGGACGATGTCCTCCACGACGCGGTCGCCGGGGAGCCCGGAGTCGCGGTAGACCAGCCGCTCCCCGGTGCCCGGGGAGATCACGAAGGGCGGGTTGGTGGCGACCAGGTCGAACAGCTCCCCGGCCACCGGCTCGAAGTAGCTGCCCTCGCGGACGTCGATCCGGGCGGCGAGGCCGTTGAGCTCCGCGTTGAACCGGGTCAGCCGCAGCGCCCTGCGGTTCACGTCGGTGGCCACCACCTGCCCGGAGTGGGCCGCGAGGTGCAGCGCCTGGACGCCGCAGCCGGTCCCGAGGTCCAGGGAGCGTCCGACGGGCTCGCGCACGGTCAGCTGGGCCAGCGAGGTGGCCGCTGAGCTGATCCCGAGGACGTGGTCGGTGCCGACCAGCGCCGGTCGCCCGTCGAGACCGGGCGTGAGGTCGCTGGTCACCCACAGGTCGAGGTCGTCGGAGGCGTAGGGGCGTACGTCGACCCGGGCGCGCACCTCACCGACGGAGCGCTCGAGCATGCCGGCGTTGCACAGCGGGTCGAGCAGGCCCGGCAGCGCTCGCTCCACCTCGCGCACCGGTACCGGCGCCTGGAGCAGCCACAGCCGGGTCAGCGTCTCGACCGGGGTCCCGCCTGCGGTGGCCCGCAGGCCGGGCAGGGTCTCGTTGCGCGACAGGGCCGCGTGCGCCGTCGTACCGAGCAGGGCGGCGACGGCGTCGTAGGTGAAGTCCACGGCCACCAGCGCCTCCCGCAACCGCGAGGCCAGCCCGGACGAGGACCCGGGTGATGAAGAGGAAGGTCGGGAGGTGGGCTCAGTCATCCTGGATCACCCCTGAACGCTATCCGCCGACCGGGCACCAACGTCCCGCGGTAGCACGCGACCGGGCACTCCTGCGGAACAGAAGTGCCCGGTCGACGTCGTACGGCGGATCGTTCGTGCCCGCTCAGCGTGCTGGAGCGGGACGTCAGGCGGCGGACTGGTTGGGGGCCGGTGCCTCGTCGGTCATCACGTTGCCGCGACGCTTGGAGATCACCACCGCGACCACGATGATCGCCACCGCGACCAGGGCGATCAGCACGCGGAGGACGTCGTTCTGGTCGTCCCCGAGGCTCATCGAGACCACGGCGCTGGCGATCAGCAGCGAGACCAGGTTCATCACCTTGATCAGCGGGTTGATCGCCGGGCCGGCGGTGTCCTTGAACGGGTCACCGACGGTGTCGCCGATGATCGTCGCCTCGTGCGCGGCGGAGCCCTTGCCACCGTGGTGACCGTCCTCCACCAGCTTCTTGGCGTTGTCCCAGGCACCACCGGAGTTGGCCAGGAAGACCGCCATCAGGGTGCCGGTGCCGATCGCGCCGGCCAGGAAGCCGGCGAGGGCTGTGACGCCGAGGCCGAACCCGACCGCGATCGGAGCCAGCACGGCCAGCAGGCCCGGGGTGACCAGCTCGCGCAGCGAGTCCTTGGTGACGATGTCGACGACCTTGCCGTACTCGGGACGGCCGGTGCCCTCCATGATCCCGGGGATGTCGCGGAACTGGCGACGGACCTCGTAGACGACCGCACCGGCGGCACGGCCCACGGCGTTGATCGCGAGACCGGAGAACATGAACACCACGGCCGCTCCGAGGAGCACGCCGACCAGGACGCCGGGGTTGAACACGGCGAAGCTCAGGCCCGCGAGCTCCTTGTCCGTGGGGTTTGCGTCCTGCAGCGCCTCGACCACCGAGGTGGAGTAGGAGCCGAACAGCGCGGTCGCCGCCAGCACGGCCGTGGCGATCGCGATGCCCTTGGTGATCGCCTTGGTGGTGTTGCCGACCGCGTCCAGCTCGGTGAGGATCTGGGCGCCCTCGGGGCTGACGTCGCCGGACATCTCGGCGATCCCTTGGGCGTTGTCGGAGACCGGGCCGAAGGTGTCCATCGCCACGATCACGCCGACCGTGGTGAGCAGGCCGCAGCCGGCCAGTGCCACCGCGAACAGCGAGACGGTCAGGGTGGCGCCACCGAGGAGGAACGCCCCGAACACAGCGGCGCCGATCACCAGCGTGGTGTAGACGGCCGACTCGAAGCCGACGGAGAGACCGCTCAGGATCACGGTGGCGGCCCCGGTCAGGGAGGTCTTGCCGACGTCCTTGACCGGCTTGTACTCGGTGCCGGTGAAGTAGCCGGTGAGCGCGAGGATGCCGGCGGCCATCACGATGCCGATCACCACTGCGGCCGACGCGATCAGGCGGGGATCGCCCTCGGCACCGGTCATGTCGGTGCCCATCACGTTGTCGAAGTCGGCGAAGCTGCCCGGGAGGTAGATGTAGGAGGCGATGACCGAGGCCACGGCACCGACGGCGGCGGAGATGTAGAAGGCCCGGTTGATCGTGGTCAGGCCGTTCTCACCCGGACGCGGGGTGGTGATGTAGACACCGAGCACGGCGGTCAGCGCCCCGATCGCCGGGATCATCAGCGGGTAGACCAGGCCGGCGTCACCGAAGGCCTGCGAACCGAGGATGAGAGCGGCGACCAGCGTCACGGCGTACGACTCGAACAGGTCGGCTGCCATGCCGGCGCAGTCACCGACGTTGTCGCCCACGTTGTCGGCGATCGTCGCGGCGTTGCGCGGGTCGTCCTCGGGGATGTTGTTCTCGACCTTGCCCACGAGGTCGGCGCCGACGTCGGCCGCCTTGGTGAAGATGCCGCCGCCGACACGCATGAACATGGCCAGCAGCGCTGCGCCGAAGCCGAAGCCCTCGAGGACGTGCGGGGCCTCGTCCTTGAACAGGAGGACCACGATGCTCGCGCCCAGCAGGCCGAGCCCCACGGTGAGCATGCCCACCATGGCGCCGGTCCGGAAGCCGATCTTCATCGCGGGGTCACGACCCTGGCTGTTCGCGGCTGCCGCCACCCGGAGGTTGGCCTTCACCGCGAGCGACATGCCCAGGTAGCCGACCGCCGCGGAGAACCCGGCACCGACCAGGAAGAAGATCGACCTGCCGATCCGGACGGCGACGTCGTCGGCGGGGAGCGCCAGCAGGGCCACGAACGCGATGGCGGCGAAGATGCCGAGCGTGCGGAACTGCCTGGTGAGGTAGGCGTTGGCGCCTTCCTGCACCGCGTGCGCGATGTTCTTCATGTTGTCGGTGCCCTCGTCGGCAGCCAGCACCTCGTTGCGGAACATCGCGGCCAGCGCGAGCGCGACGAGCGCGATCACGGCGACGACGATGACCAGAACGAAGTTGGCACCTTCGAGGTCCACGACAGCGGGAAGCCCGGTCATGTGTCTCCTCGGGGTTGTCAGTAGTGACCGCCGCGGAGTCTACGTGCCGCGCGGCCCAACACAGTGACAAGGCTCACACACGCGCCAACCTAGGGCGTGTCGCAACACTCCCCGGGGAGAGACGGGGAGTGGGTCCCGAGAGGGCGGGCGGAGCGGAGGGTCAGGCGCCGAGCGCCGAGGACTCCGACTCGTGGATGGTGAACACCTTGGCCAGCCCGGTGATCCGGAAGATCTTCAGCAGCCGGTCCTGGGAGCAGATCAGCTCCATCGACCCGTCGTGGGCGCGGACCTTCTTCAGCCCGCCGACGAGGACACCGAGCCCGGTGGAGTCGAGGAAGTCCACCGCCTCCATGTCGATGACGAGGTCGTGATGGCCCGCACCGACCAGCTCGGTGATCTTGTCCCGGAGCTTGGGAGCGGTGTAGACGTCGATTTCGCCGCCCACGACAACGATCGTGCGGCTGTCGACCTCACGGGTCTGCAGCGAAAGATCCACGGTCACTCCTCCGAGCAGGGATGGGACCAAGCCCGGCCCCCGCCCTTGCACTTGCGTTCAGACGTGGGTATTCAACCATGCCCGCGGCCACGCCGGGGGCCGACCGTCACACCCCGCTGGAACACTGGCTGCGTGCAGGTGATGGATCTCGAGACACTGATGGGCCGACTGGGCGGTGCGCCCGGTCGTGGCGACAGCCTGCTGCACCTCGAGGTGAGCCCCTCACGGCCGGCCCGTGAGGCGGGCTGGCCCACTTGGCTCGACGCCCCCGTCCAGCAGGCGTTCGAGCGGGTCGGCGTGCTCAGTCCGTGGTCCCACCAGCGTGCGGCGGCCGACCTGGCCCACTCCGGGCAGCACACCGTGGTGTCCACGGGCACCTCCTCGGGGAAGTCGCTGTGCTACCTGCTGCCCGGGCTGCAGGCGATCGAGTCGAGCCGCGGGCCGAAGGGTCAGCGCGGCGCGAGCGTGCTCTACCTCGCTCCGACCAAGGCGCTCGCCCAGGACCAGCTGGCGGCCCTGCGGCGGCTCGGCCTGCCCGACCTGCGCTGCGGCACCCACGACGGCGACTCCACCCCCGAGATGCGGGAGTGGACCCGCGACCACGCGGAGTACGTCCTCACCAACCCCGACATGCTGCACCACTCGCTGCTGCCGGGACACGCCCGCTGGTCGCGGTTCTTCGCCTCCCTGCGTTACGTGGTGATCGACGAGTGCCACCACTACCGCGGGGTCTTCGGCGCCCACGTGGCCCAGATCATCCGGCGGCTGCGCCGGGTGGCGGCGCTGTACGGCGCACACCCCACCTTCGTGCTGGCCTCGGCCACGGTCGCGGAGCCGGAGCTCTCGGCGGGCCGGCTGACCGGGCTCGACGTGGCCTCGGTCACCGAGGACGGCTCCCCGCGGGGCCGCGTGGCCCTGGCGCTGTGGGAGCCACCGTTCGTGCCCGGCCACGGCGAGAACGGTGCGCCGGTACGCCGCTCCGCGACCAGCGAGGTGGCCGACCTGCTCACCGACCTGGTCGTCGAGCGGGTGCGGACCCTGGCCTTCGTCCGGTCTCGGCGGGGGGCCGAGACGGTGGCGCTGACCGCCCGGCGCCTGCTGGGCGAGGTCGACGCGAGCCTGGTCGGCCAGGTGGCGGCGTACCGCGGGGGCTACCTGCCCGAGGAGCGTCGCGAGCTCGAGGAGTCACTGCGGTCAGGCCGGCTGCTCGGGCTGGCCGCCACCAACGCCCTCGAGCTCGGCATCGACATCAGCGGCCTCGACGCCGTGCTGCTGGCCGGCTTCCCCGGCACCAGGGCGGCGTTGTGGCAGCAGGTGGGTCGGGCCGGCCGGGGCGCGCGTGACGCGCTGGGGGTGATGGTGGCCCGCGACGACCCGCTGGACACCTACCTGGTCAACCACCCCGAGGCGCTGCTGGGGCAACCGGTCGAGGCCAACGTCTTCGACCCGGACAACCCCTACGTCCTGGGGCCGCACCTGTGCGCGGCAGCCTCCGAGAGCCCCCTGACCGTGGCGGATCTGCCCCTCTTCGGCCCGGGCTCCCGGACCGCCGTGGACGCGCTCACCGAGGGCGGGCTGCTGCGCCGCCGGCCCCACGGCTGGTTCTGGACCGACCGGCGACGCGCCAGCGACCTGGCCGACATCCGCTCCAGTGGAGGTACGCCGGTCCGGCTGGTGGAGTCCGACACCGGTCGCGTGCTCGGCACCGTCGACCACTCCTCCTCCCACGGCACCGCCCACGCGGGAGCGGTCTACCTCCACCAGGGCGAGACCTGGCTGGTCACCGAGCTCGACCTCGACGAGTCGGTCGCGATCGTCGAGCGGGCTGCGCCCGACTACTCGACCTCGGCCCGGGAGATCACCGACATCGAGATCCTCGACGAGCGCGCCAGCGTCGCGTGGGGCCGAGCACGGCTCAGTCTGGGCAGCGTCAAGGTAACCCACCAGGTGGTCTCGTTCCTGAAGCGGTCTGTGCCCAGCGGGGAGGTCATCGGCGAGGAGCCGCTCGATCTCCCGGAGCGGGTGCTGCAGACCACCGCGGTCTGGTGGACGCTCCCCGACGACGTGCTCGCCGAGTCGGCGCTCGCCGAGGCCGACCTTCCCGGCGCGGCGCACGCCGCCGAGCACGCCTCGATCGGGTTGCTCCCACTGTTCGCGACCTGCGACCGCTGGGACATCGGCGGGGTCTCCACCGCACTGCACGCCGACACGGGCAAGCTCACCGTGTTCGTCCACGACGGCCACCCGGGCGGGGCGGGGTTCGCGGAGCGGGGCTTCCACGCCGCGGCCGAGTGGCTCCGCGCCACCCGGGAGGCGATCGCCTCGTGCGGGTGCGCGGAGGGCTGTCCGTCGTGCGTCCAGTCACCCAAGTGCGGCAACCAGAACAACCCGCTCGACAAGTCGGGCGCGATTGTCCTGCTCGACCTCCTGTTGATGAGCGCTCCGGGCGTCCCGGACCACTAGGGTCGAGCAGACCGCTTCTCGAGAGGAACTCCCCGTGTTCGTCGCCGCCCTCATCGTCTTGATCATTGCCGTCCTGCTGGTGATCGCTGCCCTCTTCGGCGGCAACGAGCCCACCCTCGTCGACCTGGGAGCCTTCAACGTCGAAGGTCCGACGTCGCTGGTGTTCTTCGCCGGGATGGGCACCCTGCTGCTGTTCGTGCTCAGCCTCGGCATGTTCCGCACCGCCGCCAAGCGCGCCGCCGCCCGTCGCGCGGACCGCAAGAAGGTCAGCGAGCTCAGCGACAAGCTGGACGCCTACAAGCGCGACGAGCGCGACAGCCACGACGACATCGTCCGCGACGACCGCTGAGGCGTCCCGCCACAGACGCCCCTGGCCTCACGGCGTCTCCGGCAGCGCACTGACCGGGCCGGCCCGTCCACGCGCCTCGAGCCCCATCGCCGCGCCCGGCAGCCGCACTCCCTCGAAGACCACCTCCACCGCGACCTGCCACCCCTCGACGGTGCAGCCACGCAGGTCAGCGCCGTTGCTGCGGGCGATCGAGCCTGCCCGGCGGCAGGCGTCCTGGCCGTCCTGCAAGGCGGAGGCCGCAGCGAGGGCGGCGAGGTCGGCCGCCGCCTGGGCGCGCCGGTGTCCCGCGATCACACCGACGACGCCGGTGGTGGCCACGGTCACGGTGACCAGCACCCCGATCATCGCCACCGTCAACACGGTCCCGGCACCGTCCTCCCGGCGCCGGCCGACCTGGCCCGCCGAAGTCATCGCGACGGCTCCTCCGCCGCCACTGCCCGCGCTTCGACCTCGACCGGTCCGAGACGCCGGAACAGCCCTGCGGGCCCGGACACCGGGCTGCTGACCCGGACCACGACGGTCCCGTCACGACGAGTGACAGCGATCCGCGACCCGGGGGCTGCGACCTGCCTCCCCAGGGCGACCGCCACGCCGTCGCTCTCCGAGCGGGCCGCCGCCCGCGCCGACTCGCGAGCGGCGTCCAGGGCCCGCACCTGGGTGATCCCGATGCTGACCAGCCAGGCCATCGAGAGCGTGAACAGCACGAGCACCGGTAGTGCCGTCGCCGTCTCGGCCGTCACGGCGCCTTCCTCCCGCCGTCGCTCCATGGGCTCCTCCTCTCAGTTCACCGGTGTCCCGGTCTCGGTGGTGCGACCGGCGGGGCGGGCAGCCCATCCCACCCCGCCGGTCGGTCGACGGCCCTCATCGAGGGGGCCGGAGAAACGGCCCGGAACGGGCCGGGGAGGAACCTCAGAAGGGCAGGAGGGCCTTGATGGCGTTGAAGATCAGCTTGATCAGCTGCTGACCCGCGTCGCTGGTGAGGAACTTGAACAGCACGGCAGCGAAGCCGACGCCGCAGCCCGTGACGGTGGCGTACTCCGCGGTGGTGGCACCCGCCTCGTCCCGGACGTCGAAGTCCTGGTCCTGGACGAGGGCGAGGGTGGTGTTCTGCATGACTTTCTCCTGACGTTGCCCGGCACCCTGGCCGGGAGAATTCACTGACGGGGTTGAGGATTCGCGGCGCAGGACGTCGCGGCGACGAGCTCTTGCGAAGTGGTGGACAACCACCGCACGCCGGCCGGGTGTGCGCGGTTCGTGGCGGCCGACAGACCGGCCCGCGGGCTCAGAACAGGCGCATCGAGGTGAAGACACCCACCACCATGGGCACCACCCCGAGCAGCACGAACGCGGGCAGCAGGCACAGCCCGAGAGGGGCAGCCGCCTTCACCTCGATGCCGCGCGCCCTGGTCTCCACCTCTGCCGCCGCACGGTCGCGCAGCTCACCGGCGAGCTGGTGGACGGCGCGGCCCACCGGCGCCCCGGTCTCGTGCGCCCTGCCGACCGCGCGTCCCAGGGGCGCCAGCTGGGGGTCCTCGGCGACCGAACGCCAGACGACCGCGGGATCGACGCCGACGTCGAGCCGGTGGTAGATCGCGAGGAACTCCTCCCCCACCGGCCCGGGCAGGGCCCGGCTCACCGAGGCCAGCGCGGACTCGGGCGCGGCGCCGGCGTCGAGGCAGGCAGCGAGCAGGTCCACCCCGACGGGCAGGTCCTCGGCGAGCTGCTCGCGTCGGCGTACGACGGCCGGGTCCTCGGTGCGGCCGAGAACCACCCACACCGCCGCACCGCAACCGACCCCGACCGCGACCCCCACGGGTCCGCCGACCATCGCCCACCCGCCGGC
The DNA here is from genome assembly GCF_058215695.1 of Nocardioides sp. Z38_18. NCBI lineage: Bacteria > Bacillati > Actinomycetota > Actinomycetes > Propionibacteriales > Nocardioidaceae > Nocardioides > Nocardioides sp. Z38_18. The sequence continues at coordinate 1,699,190 of NZ_JBZAJE010000002.1, read as the reverse complement.
GGCGCCCGCCAGGGCCAGGACGGGACGCAACCGCAACAGGCCCGCGCGTTGCGACCGTTCCGCTGGGGGCGGCGCTGCACCCGCTCGGGCCAGGGTCGGGCGGCGCGGGACCAGCAGCAGCACCACCCCCGCGCTCAGCACGGCGGCGCACCAGGTCATCGGCCGAGCACCCGGTCGGCGATCCGGTCCAGCCAGGACATTCCCGCGAACGAGAGCCCGAGCCCCAGGGCGAGGCAGACCAGGCCCGGGACGGTGCCGACCAGGAAGCCCACAGGATCACCACCGACCCCCGCGCCGAGGAGCAGCACCCCGAACGGGAGCGCGGCCAGCATCCGCGCCGTGGCATGGGCCGCGGCCAGCTCCGCGGCGACGAGCCGGGCGGTACGCCGCTCCGCGCGGATCGCCTCCGCCGCCTGCCCGACCGCCGCCGCGAGCCCGGACCCGGTCTCGTGCGCCACCTGCCAGGTCGCCGCGAGGGTGCGCAGCTGGCGACCCCCGGGCCTGGCCGCGAGCTCGCGCAGGGCTGCCGGCACATCGGCCCCAATCCGCCCCGCGGCGGACACCGGGGCGAACTCCGGCCAGGACGCAGCGGCCCGGTCCAGGCTCAGCAGCGGGGGCTGGCCGGCCGCGAGGTCGGAGGCGATCGAGTCGCACACCGCCAGGACCTGGTCGCTGCGCACCTGCGCCACCCGGTCGGCGCGGCTGCGGCGCAGGACACGCAGCAGCCCGAGTGCCGTGGCGGCGAGCAGCACCACCAGGACGAAGGTCTGCAGGGTCAGCCATGACCAGAGCACCAGCAGCGCCGCGCTCCCGCCGGTCAGCGCCAGCGCCGGCGAGATGGCCCGGTGGGGCCGGTCAGGGGCGGACCTGATCCCGGGTGAGCCGGGCACCAGGAGGGACACCGAGAGCATCGCGAGCGTGACCGCGACGCCCACGGCGACCGGGGCGGCGGTCACGACTCGACCAGCCCGCTCAACCGGTCCAGGGCCGGCCCGCCCACCAGGGCCCCGTCGGCCGCGAAGCTGACACCGGGGACCACCTCGACCGTGCCGTCCCGGGTCCGGGTGACCACCCCGATCTCCCGGACCCTGCGGCGGCCGTCGCGGCCCCGTCCGAGGTGGATCACCAGGTCCACGGCTGAGTACAGCTGGCTGTGGGTCGCCGCCCGGGTCAGGCCCGCGGCCAGTCCCAGCGCCTCGATCCGGCTGGGCACGTCGGCGGCCGAGTTGGCGTGCACGGTGGCGCAGCCACCCTCGTGGCCGGTGTTCATCGCGGCCAGCATGTCGACGACCTCGGCCCCGCGGACCTCTCCGACCACCAGCCGGTCGGGGCGCATCCGCAGTGCCTGGCGGACCAAGGTCTGCACGGTGACGGCGCCGGCGCCCTCGATGTTGGCCGGTCGGGCCTCGAGGGCGACCACGTGGGCGTGCTCGGGCCGGAGCTCCGAGGCGTCCTCGACCAGGACGAGACGTTCGTCGGCGGGGACCAGCGAGAGCAGCGCGTTGAGCAGCGTGGTCTTGCCCGAGCCGGTGCCGCCGCTGACCAGGAAGGCGAGCCGCCGCTGCACCACCTGCTCGAGGAGCGCCGCACCCTCGGTGGCCACTGCGCCCGCGTGCACCAGCTCGGCCAGCGTGAACACCCGCTGCCGCGGGACCCGCAGGGACAGCACGGTCCCGGGCCGCGAGACCGGGGCGAGCACGGCGTGGAACCGGGAGCCGTCGGGCAGCCGCAGGTCCACGTGGGGCGAGGCGTCGTCGAGCCGGCGTCTCCCGGAGGCTGCGAGACGCTGCGCCAGGCGGCGTACAGACTGGTCGTCGGCGAAGCTGATCCCGGTGAGCTCCAGGCCCGCGCCACGGTCGATCCACACCTGGTCCGCGCCGTTGACCAGGACGTCGGTGACACCCTCGAGCCGCAGCAACGGCTCCAGCGGGCCCGCGCCCACGACGTCGCGTCTCAGGGCGTCGTGCACGGCGAGGACCGTCGCGTCACCCACCGGCCTGCCCTGCTCCCGCAGCGCGCGGGCGACGAGCTGGGGCGTCAACGGCGCGGCGTCACGAGCGAGGCGTTCGCGTACGCCGTCGACCATCCCGGACAGGTCCTCGACCGGGACCGCCCCGCTCATGCCGCGGCCGTCCCCGGATGCTCGAGAAGGGAGTCCACCGCCGACCGGGCGGCCCGGGCGAGGGTCCCCCGCCGGGACCGGGCGGGCCCCGCTCCCAGGTTGATCGCCTCGTCGAGACCGCGCTGGTCGCCCATCGCCACGAGCAGCGGCATCCGGAGCAGGCGGCTCACCGACTCCGGGGAGACCCCTGCCCGCCCACCACGCGTGACCAGGTGCCGGATCGGTGTCGTCTCCGGCAGCCGGTGCGCCACCCGTGCCGCCGAGCTGACCCCCGGCACGGTCAGCGTGGAGACCAGCAGGACGTGGTCGCAGCGACCGATGGTCTCCGTGATCACGGCATCGCGGTGCCGGGGCAGGTCGATCACCACGGTGTCGAAGCCACGGCGTCCCGCGGAGAGGACCTCCCGCATCGCGAAGGCCTGCAGCGACACGGGGCGGTCCGTGGGCCAGGTCAGCACCGAGAGGGCACCCGAGCGCGGCAGGGCCTCCCGCAGGGAGCGCGAGCTCAGCCGCCCGGTGGTCTGCAGCATCGAGTCCCACCTGATCCCCTCGGAGCCCTCGAGCCCGAGCACCCGGTCGATGCCGGCGCCGATCGGGTCGGCGTCGACCAGCAGCGTCCGGCCCAGGCCGGCGGCCGTCTGCGCCAGCGCTGCCGCGAACACGGTGGCGCCGGCCCCGCCGCAGCCGCCGATCACCCCGATCGTGACCCCCGGCGCCGTACCGCCGTCGCCCACGTCGGTGAGCAGCTCGACCAGCCAGGTCTCGGAGGCCGGGAGGGCGGCGACCGACTCCGCGCCGATGCCGAGCGCCTCCCGGAACAACTCGTCACCCACCGGTGACCGGCCGAGCACGTGCACGCGGGGGCGCCGCGGCGGGCTGAGCGCAGCCAGCGAGGCGGCCCGATCCTCACCGACGAGCACCACCGAGGCGCTGCGCCACAGCCGCATCGCGTGGGTCACGTCGTGGACGACCTCCGCGACGACGCCGGCAGCCGCGCACAGCCGCTGCACGTCGGCGACCAGCAGCGGATCGGCCGAGACGAGGACGGGACCGGAGGCGGGAGCGGTGACATCCATGCTCCCGATGCTCGGCTCCCAGTGGCGGTCAGGCACCCGAGGCGGAGCCCCCTGTGGACGAAGGGCACCGCGAAAGGGTCTGTGCACGCGAACTGGCCGGTGGCCTCAGCGCTGCGGCCGGACCAGCGGGAACAGGATGGTGTCGCGGATGCTCAGACCCGTCAGGTTCATCACCAACCGGTCGATGCCCAGCCCCATGCCGCCCGTCGGGGGCATCCCGTACTCCAGGGCACGCAGGAAGTCCTCGTCGACCTGCATCGCCTCGGCGTCCCCGGCGGCCGCCAGCAGCGACTGCGCGACCAGCCGCTCCCGCTGGTCGACGGGGTCGATCAGCTCGGAGTACGCCGTGCCCTGCTCGGCGCCGAAGATGACCAGGTCCCACTTCTCGGTGAGCCGCGGGTCGCGACGGTGCGGCCGGGTCAGCGGCGCGTTCTCCTTGGGGAAGTCGGTGTAGAAGACGGGCGTGGTGGTCCTGGACTCGCACAGCTCCCCGTAGATCTCCTCGAGCACGAACCCCCAGGCCGGGTCGAGGTCGAGCTCGAGGCCGATCCGCGCGGCGTGCCCGAGCAGGACGCTGCGCGGGGTCTCGGTGGTGACCTCCTCGCCCAGGGCCTCGGAGACCGCCTCGCAGACGCTCTTCACCGGCCACTGCCCCGACAGGTCGTGCTCGACGAGCTTGCCGCCGGCATCCGGCCGGCGGGCCACCGGCTCGCCGTACACCGCGGTCGCCGCCTCCTGGATCAGCTCCTGGGTCAGCACCCGCATGGTGCCGTAGTCGCCGTAGGTCTCGTAGACCTCCAGGGAGGTGAACTCCGGGTTGTGCTTGAAGTCGGCGCCCTCGTTGCGGAACTGGCGGCCGACCTCGAAGACCTTCTCCATCCCGCCGACCAGCAGCCGCTTGAGGTGCAGCTCGGTGGCGATCCGCAGGTAGAGGTCGAGGTCGTAGGCATTGATGTGGGTCTCGAAGGGCCGGGCGTTCGCGCCGCCGTGGACGGTCTGCAGGATCGGGGTCTCGACCTCGGTGAAGCCGCGGGCCTGGAGGGAGTCCCGGATGCTGCGGACCACGGCGGCGCGACGGTACGCCGCGGTGCGCGCGTCGGGCCGCACGATCAGGTCGACGTAGCGCATCCGCACCCGCGCGTCGGGGTCGGTGAGCCCCTCGTGCTTGTCCGGCAGCGGACGCAGCGCCTTGCTGGTGAGCAGCACCGAGTCGGCACGCACGGAGAGCTCGCCATGACGGGTGGTGACCACCTCGCCGGTGACGCCGACCTGGTCGCCGAGGTCGATGGAGTGCTCCCAGAACGCCAGCTGGTCTGCCGGAAGGTGCTGGGCGTCCACCATCACCTGGAGGTCACCGCTGCCGTCGCGCAGGGTGGCGAAGCCGAGGTGCCCCATGTCGCGCTTGAGCAGGACCCGGCCGACCACGGAGACGGTGATCCCGGTCTCGGTGTCGGCAGCGAGGTCGGGGGCCACCAGGCAGCGGATCTCCGCCAGCGTGTGCGTGCGTGGTGCCGTCACCGGGTAGGGGTCGATCCCCTCGGCCCGGAGCCGGTCGAGCTTCGCGCGCCGGACCCGGATCTGCTCGGGCAGGTGGTCGGGCGAGACGGACTCCGCGACGACGTCGCGAGCCGGCGGGACCAGGGCGAGCACGGCGGCGGCGTGCTCGGCCCCGGCTGAGAGCCCCGGGCCCTCTCCCGCCAGCCCCTCCTCGGCGTGCGCGTGCCGGCGCAGCATCGCGATCGAGGGTGCGGTGAGGAACCCCTCGGCGCTCCCTGCCGCCATCCCGACCCGCGGCAGGTCGGAGGTGAACTCGTAGGCCAGGTAGCGCGGCTGCCACTCGGGGAGGTACTTGGCGTTGGAGCGGTAGAGCGACTCCAGCTGCCAGTTGCGGCTGGCCAGCAGCAGTCCCTGCCGCCAGAGCCGGGCGACGGGGCCGGCGCCGAGCTCGGCGCCACGCTGGAACGCCTCGCGGAACATCGCGAAGTTGAGCGAGACCGGCCCGATCCCGAACGTCGAGGACTCCTCGGCGAGGCTCGCGATCATCAGTTCCACAAGGCCGTTCTCCGCGGAGGAGTCCCGTCGCATCAGGTCGAGCGACAATCCCTTGCGGCCCCACGGAACGAAGCTGAGGAAGCCGCGCAGGGCACTGTCCTCGTCGTACGCCGCGACCAGGACGCACGCTTCGTCGAGCGGGTCCGCGAGCCTGCCCAGCGCCATCGAGAACCCGCGCTCGTCGCCCCCGTCCCCCCGCCAGGAGCCGGCCGCGGCGTCGAGCGCGGCGAAGTCGGACTCGGTGAGGCTCGCGTGGCGCTGCACCCGGGTCGTGTAGCCCCGGCGGCGGAGCCGGGACACCGACTGGCGCACCGACTTCATCCCGGGACCGTTGAGCGAGAAGGTGGTCAGGTCGACGATCGCCTCGTCGCCGATGTCGAGCATGGACAGCCCCGCGTCGGCGTACGCCTGGGCGCCCTCGTGCCCGGGACCCATCACCGCCAGCGACCAGCCGTTGGCACGGGCCTGGTCACGCCAGCGCGCGATCGCCTCCGGCCAGTACGCCGGATCGCCGACCGGGTTGCCGCTGGCCAGGCTGATCGAGCCGACGGTGCGGTAGGACACCCCTGCCCGCGCCGACGCGGCGGAGCCGGTGTCCCAGACCACCGCCTTGTCGCGCCGGGTGGCGAAGTAGCCGAGGGAGTCGTGCTCGCCGAAGTCGCGCAGCAGCCCGCGCACGCGGGCCTCGTCGGCGATGCCGAGGGTGCGGGTGTCGCGCCGGGGCCGGAACAGGATCGTCGCGGCGCCGAGGACGACCACGGCACCGAGCACGCCGATGACCAGCCGCACCCACCACGGTGCGTCGGCGCCGGGCCGGGCACCGGGCCCGGACCCGATCTGACCGACGTCGACCAGGATCTGGTCCAGCACGTAGACGATGGAGTCGAGGTAGCTCCTCGAGCTGCCGTGGGCGCGGACCAGCGCCGCCCCGCCCGCCAGGGTCGCCAGCCCCCCGCCCACGAACACGGCGAGTGCCGTCCACAGGCTCCCCGGAGCGCCACGGGCGGCGAACTGGTGGCGCACCCGGACAGCGAGGGCGATCACGGCCCCCACCAGCACCAGCCCGACGGCGGACAGCGCCACGTGCTCCCCGCGGTAGAGCCAGACCAGCCTGCCGACCTCGGGGACGCCCAGCCACCAGACCACGACGACCCACCACGCCGCGAGCAGCCGCCTGCGCACCGCGACGCCGGTGACCAGGAGGAGCGCGGCGTAGACCAGGCTGGGCACGACCGGGATGGTCAGCAGGGACACCGGATCGGTGGACCTCTCGAAGTACCGGCGCCAGGACGGCACCACCGAGGCCACTGCCACCAGCGCGGCGAAGGCGAACAGGCCGGCCGCGAACCGGTCCGGCCACCGGTCGTCGGTCGGCAGGTGGCGGCGCACTCCGTGCTCTGCGACCGGTTCACTCATCCGGCTCGTCCCCGGTCCCGGACGGTGCTCGCTCGGGCCCGGGCCCCGAGCACGCCGAGGCAGCCCAGCCAGGCGCTGATCGTGAGGATGTCGACGCGCTGGCTGATGCCGCCCGCCCAGCGGCGGGCCACGTGGGGGCGCGCGTAGCCGTGCACCGCGCTGCTGCCGGCCCCGAGCAGCAGCACCGTCACCGCGGCCCGGCGGATCCAGCGGGGCCCGCGGTCCCGGGTTGCCACCCAGGACGCCGCCACGCCGAGGTAGATCGCAGCGTCGCCGACGACGCTGGCCCCGTCGTGCACGTCGTTACGGGGCCGCAGGTCGAGCACGCCGAGCGCGTGCGCCAGACCCGGACCGCAGGGCGTGGGGACGACGCCTGCCACCACGGTGGCACCGGCGAACACGGCGGTGGCGCCGGTGGCCACCTCACGTGCCGGCCCCGGCGGGAGCGCGGCGCGCGCCATCGGCAGCAGCGCGAGGGTCATCGCCGCGCTCCCGACCTCGCCCACCCGGTACACCCATGCCTGCGGCTCGTCCGGAGCTGCCAGCTCGCTGACCGAGTGCGTCAGGCTCGCCGGGCCGCGGCGTACCAGGTCGAGGACGAAGTTGGCGTAGAGGAGCCCGGCACCGATCCCGAGGACGGCCGGCACCAGGGCGCGGCGCCGGGTCCTCACGGTCGCTCCCCCGGCGCCCCGCGAGCGCCCGACCCGGCCCTGGGGGTCGCCTTCTCCGTCGCCCTCCCGGTGGCCCTGCCCAGGGTGTAGTCCCGGGTCTCCGGGCTGGACAGTGCCAGCAGCACCAGGATGCTGCCGCCCGCGGTGAGCAGCTGCGCCATTCCGAGCGGCTCCTGGCGGCCCGTCCAGGAGACCGCCATCGAGGCCACCGCGGTCACCGAGCAGCCGGCGACGAGCAGCAACCGGGCCCAGTTCCGCCCGGTCAGGACGGCGAACGCCAGACCGCTCTCGCACACAGCAAGGACGATGAACACCACCACGGTCGGGGTGACGGACTCCCGGATCGCGTACACGGCCGCACCCACGCCGTACGTCGCCGCGCGGGCGAGCGCGAGGCCGGAGCCGACGAGGACGAGCTCCGGGACCGCGGACGTCTGACCTTCGTGCTCGGGGGCGGCCCGGGCCGCCCGAGCGGTCCGGGCCCGGACGGGTCCCAGGTCGAGGATGGGAAGGTCGCCGTCGGTGCGGATCCGGTCCCCACCGCCGTTGCGATGGTGGTACCCGGAAGAGAAGTTCTCGATCACGCTGACCTCCGCCCCGGGCACCGAGGCGCACACCGACTCGACGACGAAGTCGCGTTCGACGTCGGTGTCCTCCTCGATGCGATGGGTGAACTGCAGGGTGAACAGGGACAGCCCGACGCCACGGTCGAAAGTGGCCGCGGCCAGCCAGTCGGCCCGGAAGCCACCGGGGAGCAGCCATCCGTCAGGACACCGCCAGAACCGGATGTGGTGCCGCTGCCAGGGTGTGCCCGCGACCTCCTGCTCGTAGGCGAAGTCCTGCGTGCGACCGAAGAGCTGCAGCGCACTCACCGGAGCGGCCGCATAGCTGCGGTGGACCAGTACGCCGCGGACGATGCCGACTGCGGTCCGCACCCCCAGCGGGTCCGCCAGCGTCCACCCCGCCCGGAGCATCGCGCCGTGCACCTGCTCCTCCTCCCCCAGCCACCCGAGGTTCACCGGGTCGCCGAGCAACCCGTCGCGGGTGCGGGTGCGGCCGACGAAGTAGCCGGGCAGGTAGATCGAGGTGAGGATCCGGTGCAGGCGCGGCAGCGCCAGGTAGGTGAAGAAGATCCAGAACAGGAACAGCACCAGCGTCGGGAGACCGTCGCGGATCCCGTCGCGCAGCAGGACGTAGGCGAACCAGATGGCGGTCACGCCCGAGAGCGCGAAGAGCCAGCCGTCGAGCACGTTGCTCCACGAGCGTGTCCGGTCCGCCGAGCGACCGCGCTCCACAGGAGCCATGCCCTCCAGTGTGCCTGTCCCCCGGCTGCCTCCCGACGGCTCAGGCCCGGAGCCAGCGCGGCACCCACCGGCGCGGCGTGGCAGCGCTGGGTAGCGTGGAGTGATGCTTCTCGGGCTGCTCGCGGCCGCCGGGGCCGCGCTCTGCTACGGCGTGAGCTCGATCCTCGAGGCGCTCGCCGCGCGGCGCACCGCCGCCGTACAAGGGCTCGATCCCCGGCTGCTGGTCCGCCTGCTCCGGTCCTGGACGTACGTCGCCGGCGTCGGCATCGACGGGGCCGGGTTCCTGCTCAGCCTCGTCGCGGTCCGGAGCCTGCCGATCTTCGTGGTGCAGGCGATCGTCGCCAGCTTCCTGGCGATCACGGCCCTCCTGGGCGCCGTGGTCCTCCGGACACCGCTGACGCAGGCGGACCGGATCGGGATCACGGTCGTGGTCGGCGGACTGGTGCTGGTGGCCGCCTCGGCCACCGAGGACCGCACCGTGGAGGCCAGCGACGCCGAGCAGTGGGGCGTGCTGCTGACGACCGTGGTGCTGGCCCTTGCGGCGATCCCGCTCGCGCGACTGCGTGGGCCAGCGGGTGCCCGGGCACTGGGCACCGTCGCCGGTCTGGCCTTCGGGGCCACCGCGGTCGCGTCCCGGATGCTGCCGGGCGACCTGGCACCCCGGCACCTCCTCGACGAGGTCGGCCCGCTGCTGCAGAGTCCGGCGACGTACGCGCTGGTGGTGGCCGGGGGGGTCGCGATGCTCACCTACTCGATCGCACTCCAGCGCGGCAGCGTCACCGAGGCCACCGCACCCCTGGTCATCGGCGAGACCGTGGTCCCCGCACTGGTGGGCCTGCTCCTGCTCGGCGACCAGCCCCGCCCGGGCTGGGGGGCCGTCGCGTTGGCCGGGTTCGTCCTGGCCGTGGCCGGCGCGGTCAGCCTGGCGCGCCACGGCGAGGCCCAGCCCACGCCGGGGCAGCGCGAGCCCGCGGCGCCGAAATCGCCATAGGCCGTGGGCGAATCACCCGATCTGCCTACACTCAAGACATGAGCCCGGTGGTCCACCCGACGGCAGCATTCTTCGACCTCGACAAGACGATCATCGCCCGGTCGAGCACGCTGGCGTTCAGCCGCGTCTTCCAGGAGGGTGGCCTGATCTCCCGCGGTGCGGTGCTGCGCTCGGCGTACGCCCAGTTCGTCTATCTCGTCGGTGGCGCCGACCACGACCAGATGGAGAAGATGCGGCAGTTCATGTCGCAGCTGTGCGCCGGCTGGGACGTCGAGACGGTCAAGGAGATCGTCGCCGACACCTTGCACAACATCGTCGACCCGCTCGTGTACGACGAGGCCGTCAGCCTGATCGAGACCCATCACCTGGCCGGGCGCGACGTGATCATCGTCTCGACCAGCGGCTCCGAGGTCGTCGAGCCGATCGGCGAGATGCTCGGCGCCGACAAGGTCATCGCCACCCGGATGGAGGTGGCCGAGGGCAAGTACACCGGCGACATCCGCTACTACGCCTACGCCGAGAACAAGGCCAAGGCGATCCGCGAGCTCGCGGACGAGCGCGGCTACGACCTCGACCGGTGCTACGCCTACAGCGACTCGATCACCGACGTGCACATGCTCGAGGCCGTCGGGCACCCCTACGCGGTCAACCCGGACAAGGACCTGCGCCGGGTCGCGCGCGAGCGCGGCTGGCCGATCCTGGTCTTCGACAAGCCCGTCGCGCTGCGCAGCCGGATGCACCTTCCCTCCGCCGCACCGACCCTGGCGGCACTGACGGTGGGCGGGGTGGCCGCGCTCGGCACCGCGTACTGGCTGATCGCCAGGCGCCGCCGCACCGCGGCCTGAGGATCCCCGGAACTGGGCTCCACCACCCTTGTGCTGCCCGGGCACCCGGCGTACAAATGGAGGCAGGAAAACCCAAGAACGCACACGGTGGCGGTACCCACGCGGCGATCTACCCTTTTTCAGGGCGTGGTCCCCCGGATCCTCCGGCGGCCACAGTTAGACAGTGCACGCATGGTAGCCACCCTCCGTGTGTAGAGCGGCATCGAGAATCTCCAGAGCTATCTGGAGATTCCCGGTGCCGCTCATCCATGTGGGGTCCTTCGCCACCGGCTCAGTCGGTGCGCAGCGGGCTCGCCTCGGCGCCCTTGGCCTGGGCCAGCGCCGCGTAGAGCAGCCAGGAGTGCACCCCGTTGCGCCCGCCGTCGCGGTAGCCGCGCAGGTTCGACTCGTACTCCGCCCGCAGCGCGAGATGCCCCGCCTCGGGTACGACGAGCGAGGCCGGGTCGACGCCGCGGGACACCAGCAGCAGCCGCTCGGCCGCACGCGCGACGATCCCGTTGTGGTCGGCGAAGGCCTCGGCCGCCACCAGCTCAGCGTGGACCAGCGAGGCGACCAGCAGGGCGGGTGCGGTGGTGGCCAGCAGGGTCCGGGCCAGCGACTGCAGCCGGTCGGCCTTGGCGGGCGAGACCGGCTGGCCGGGCGAGGCGCCGCCGGTGAGCGCGTGCAGCCGGGCGAAGGCCTGCGCCGGCGACCGGTTCAGCACCGGCGCGAGGGAGAGCAGCTCGGTGCTCACCCGTACCGCGGCCTGCGCGACCGGGTCACCCGAGCCGGTGCGCACCTCCTCCGGCGAGGACGTCGAGCCGGCCAGCACCGCACTGGCGTGGGCGCCGCGCAGCAGGGACTCCCCGGTCTGCTCCGGCCTGGTCCGCCGCAGCCCGCGGTCGCGGAGCATCACGTCGATCCCGTCACGCGTCGCCGCGAACGCGGAGGGCACTCCCTCGAGCTCGGTGAGCCAGGCAAGGGGGTCGGGCTCGGGGTCCCGGCGGGACCCGGTGGGCGGGTGGGGCACGGCGGGAAGGATATCGGGTAACTTCGAGCGCGATGAGCGAGCCCGGGAGCAAGCAGAACCAGCCACCTGCACGGTCCTTCGGGGCGGTGGCCGATGCCTACGACCGTGCCCGCCCGTCGTACCCGGAGGAAGCGGTCACCTGGATGACCGGGCCGGCGAGGTCCACCGTGGTCGACCTCGGTGCCGGGACCGGCAAGCTCACCGAGCCGCTGCACGCCGCCGGCCACGCCGTCCTCGCGATGGACCCGCTGCCCGAGATGCTCGCGCTCCTCGCCAGGCGGGTCCCGGCCCCGCACGTGCTGGCCGCCGCGGAGCACATCCCGCTGCGTTCGCGCTCGGTCGACCTCGTGGTGTGCGGTCAGTCCTTCCACTGGTTCGACCACGACCTCGCACTGGCCGAGATCGCCCGGGTGCTGCGCCCCGGAGGCGTGCTCGCGCTGGCCTACAACACCTACGACGTGAGCATCCCGTGGGTACGCCGGCTCAAGGGCCTGATCTCACCGGACATGGGCACCGGCGACGAGGCCGCGATGCCGCTGATGGAGACCCCCTACTTCGGGTTCGTGGAGAAGAGCCAGTTCCGGTTCTGGCAGCCGCACACCGCCGCCAGCCTGGCCGACCTGACCCGCTCGGTCGCCCACGTCGCGACGATGAGCGAGTCCGAGCGCGCCCGGGTGCTGGCGAAGGTCGACTCCCTGTACGCCGAGTACGGCCGCGGTCACGACGGGATGCAGCTGCCCTGGGTGACCAGGTGCTACCGGGCCGTCGTACGCCACCAGGAGCTGCCGCCCGAGCCACCGCCGCCCCGGCGCCGCGAGGTGCCGCCGCCCGGCCTCGAGGAGGAGGCGCCCGGCCTGCCGGTCGCCAGGCAGCGCAAGCCCCCGGAGGACCCGGGCACCCAGCTGATCGACTTCCGGTGAGCTAGCCGTGGCCTTCGAGGCTCTCCGGAGCCGGTGGTACGCCCGGCAGCTCGGCAGCGACGCCGACCTCGCCACCTTCCGGACGCTGCACACGGCCTCGCTGGCCTCCCCCGCACTACGCCAGGGGCTGAACGCCGAGTCGGTCGAGCGCAGCCTGCGGCACCTGCGCAACCTCCTCGGCACCCCGGCCGTGGCGATCGCCGACACCCACACCCTGCTCGGGTACGACGGCCTCTCCACCCACCACACCGACCAGGCGGGCGAGCTGGCCCGGCGCGCCGTGGAGGCCGCGAGCACCGTCGTGGCCGGTCGCTCGGACCTCGACTGCTCGACTGAGGGGTGCCTGGTCCAGCACGCCATCGCGAGCCCGCTGGTCGTCGACGACCGGGTCGCCGGCGCGCTGGTCGCACTCACCGACGAGGCCTCCGCGAGCCTGCTGCGCGCCACCGAGGAGGTCGCGGCCTGGGTCTCGGGGCAGCTCGAGCTCGCCGAGCTCGACGAGTCGCGGCACCGGCTGGTGCGCGCCGAGGTGCGGGCGCTGCGGGCGCAGATCAGCCCGCACTTCATCTACAACTCCCTCGGCGCGATCGCCTCGTTCGTGCGCACCGACCCCGACCGGGCGCGCGACCTGCTGCTGGAGTTCGCCGACTTCACCCGGTACTCGTTCCGCCAGCACGGCGACTTCACCACCCTGGCCGAGGAGCTGCGCTCGGTGGAGCGCTACCTGCTGCTCGAGCAGGCCCGCTTCGGCGACCGGTTGCGAGTCACCCTGCAGGTGGCGCCGGAGGTGCTCGGCGTGAACATCCCGTTCCTGTGCCTGCAGCCGCTCGTGGAGAACGCGGTGCAGCACGGCCTCGGCCCCCTTGCGCGGGGAGGCCACATCTCCATCGTCGCCCGCGACTCCGACCGCGAGTGCCTCATCTCGATCGAGGACGACGGCGCCGGCCAGGACCCCGAACGGATCCGGGCCGTGCTCGCCGGGGAGTCCGGAGGCGAGTCGGTCGGGCTCGCCAACGTGGACGAGCGGCTGCGCACCACCTTCGGTGACGAATACGGTCTGGTGGTGGAGACAGCACGCGGCGCCGGCACCAAGGTCGTCGTACGCGTGCCGAAGTTCGCCCCCGGGGTCGCACCGTGAGCGCCCTCCCGGCGGCCCTGCGGGTGCTGGTCATCGACGACGAGCGGCCCGCCCTCGACGAGCTGCGCTACCTGCTCGAGCGCGACGAGCGCATCGCGGAGGTGCACACCACCGACTCCTCGACCGAGGCGCTGCGGCTGCTCCAGCAGCTCGAGGTCGACGCCGTGTTCCTCGACGTGCAGATGCCGGGCCTCACCGGCATCGAGCTCGCGCAGGTGCTGTCGCGCTTCCGGACACCCCCAGCCACCGTCTTCGTGACCGCCCACGAGCAGCACGCCGTGGACGCGTTCGACCTCAACGCCGTGGACTACGTGCTCAAGCCGGTGCGCTCGGAGCGCCTTGCCGAGGCCGTACGCCGGATCATCGCCGTCGCGCCGGCGGAGCAGGCCGAGGCGCAGGTGGCCGTCGAGCTCGGCGGGGTGACTCGGTTCGTGCCGCTCTCGCAGATCCGCTACGTCGAGGCCGAGGGCGACTACGCCCGGCTGCACACGGCCGAGGGGACCCACCTCGTCCGGGTACCGCTGAGCCAGCTCGAGGCCGACTGGGCCGACGCCGGCTTCGTGCGGATCCACCGCTCGCTGCTGATCGCGACCGGGTTCGTGGAGGAGGTGCGCGTCGACGCCGGCCGGTGCTCGGTGCTGGTCGACGGCCGCGAGCTGCAGGTCAGCCGTCGCCACACCCGCGAGCTGAGGGACCTCCTGGTCCGGGCCGCGCGGCCCGGGGCGACCTGATGAGCCAGACCCCGTCCCAGGGACCCGCCCAGGAAACACACCAGCCACCCCCGCAGCGCGTCCGCGTCACCAGCCCCTGGACCGAGCGACCGCGGCTGCATCCCCGTCCCAGCGCCACCTCCGAGATCGACGCGCAGAGCGAGGTCGGCGACATCTACGTCAGCACCCTGCTGCGGGCCCAGCTCCGGCTCGCGCTCGGGACCCTGGCGCTGCTCGCGCTCACCATCGGCCTGCTCCCACTGGTGTTCACCCTCGTCCCGGCCCTGACCACCCGGCAGGTGCTCGGGATGCCGGTCTCGTGGGGAGTCCTCGCGTTCGGCTGCTACCCGGTGCTGGTCGCGCTGGGATGGCGCTACCAGCGTCGGGCCGACCGCAACGAGCGGGCCTTCGCCCGGGTGGTCGAGCGGTCATGAGGCCCGTCGGCGGCGGGCCGTGAACCTCGCCTTCGGCTTCGTCGCGGTCGTGCTCGTCACCATCGCCACGTTGGCGATCGGCACGTGGGGGCTGAAGTTCAGCCGGACCACGTCGGATTTCTTCGTCGCCTCACGCTCGGTACGCCCCGGGCTCAACGCGTCCGCGATCAGCGGGGAGTACCTCTCCGCGGCGTCCTTCCTCGGGATCGCCGGGCTGGTGCTCACCTTCGGCGCGGAGATGCTCTGGTACCCGGTCGGCTGGACCGCCGGCTACCTCGTCCTGCTCGTGCTGGTGGCCGCCCCGCTGCGCCGCTCGGGCGCCTACACGCTGCCCGACTTCGCCGAGGCCCGGCTCGACTCGCGCACGGTCCGCACGCTCGCCTCGGTGATGGTGGTGGCGATCGGCTGGCTCTACGTGATGCCGCAGCTGCAGGGCGCCGGAGTGGCCCTGCGGACGGCGACCGGCCTCCCTGCCTGGGCAGGCGGCCTGGTGGTCGCGGTCGTCGTACTCCTCAACGTGCTCTCGGGCGGGATGCGCTCGATCACCTTCGTCCAGGCCTTCCAGTACTGGCTCAAGCTGGTCGCGCTCCTGGTCCCGCTGGTGTTCCTGGTCATCGTCTGGCTCGGTGACGGCGGCCGCTCCCCGGCCGACCCGGCCCTGTTCGTGGGGGGCCTGTCCGGGGAGTCGTGGGCGGACCCGATCGCGTTCGCGGGAGACCACCCGCTGTACTCGACGTACTCCCTGATGATCGCGACCTTCCTCGGCACGATGGGGCTGCCGCACGTGGTGGTGCGCTTCTACACCAACCCCGACGGCCGCGCGGCCAGGCAGACGACCGTGGCAGTGCTTGCGCTGCTGGGGCTGTTCTACGTCCTCCCGCCGGTGTACGCCGCCCTCGGCCGTCTCTACGCCCCCGACCTCGTCGGCAGCGGGCAGGCGGACTCGGTCGTGCTCGAGCTGCCCTCGCGGATGATCGGCGACCTCGGCGGCGAGCTGCTCACGGCGCTCCTCACCGCCGGTGCGTTCGCCGCCTTCCTGGCCACCAGCTCGGGTCTGACCATCGCGGTCGCCGGGGTGATCACCCAGGACGTGATGAGCAAGCGTGTCGAAGGAGTCACCGCGTTCCGGCTCAGCGCCGTGGTGGCGGTGGTGGTGCCGTTCCTGCTCGCGCTCCTCGCCCGCGACGTGGCGGTGGCCACCGTGGTCGGGCTGGCGTTCGCGATGGCCGCGGCCACGTTCTGCCCGCTGCTGGTGCTCGGCATCTGGTGGCGCGGCCTCACCGACGCCGGCGCGCTGGCAGGCCTGCTGGTGGGTGGTGCGCTCACCGGGGGCGCCGTCGTGGACAACCTGCTCACGGACCGCTCCGGCGGCTGGTTCGCCGCGCTGGTGGACCAGCCGGCCGCCTGGGCGGTGCCGTTGTCGTTCGCCACGATGGTGGTGGTCTCGCGGCTCACCCGGCACAGGGTCCCGGCGCACACCAAGCGGTTCATGGTCCGGCTGCACACCCCGGAGACGGTCCAGCTCGACCGCGGCTGAGCATGAGCCCGGCCCGCTGGGTGACCGTTCGTCGTACTCCATCGACCGCTGGGCGATGCGCGGCGCCCGCCTGCCGAGCGGCTGCCGCGCGGCTGTGGCGCCCGGTCGGCGCGGCTGCCACGGTGACGTGCATCACAGCGACTCCTTCGAAGGGTGCCACGCCATGTCCGAACCGAGCACGGAACGCCGTCCCGGGAACGTCTCATATCAAGCCTCACGACACGATCCGGTCTACGACCGCCTGGCCGAGACGGCCGAGTTCGCCGAGCTGCGCCGCCGGTACCGCGGGTTCGCGTTCCCGGCGACCATCGCCTTCCTGGTCTGGTACCTGCTCTACGTGGTGATGTCGAACTGGGCCACCGACTTCATGGCCCACAAGCTCGTCGGCAACATCAACGTCGCCCTGGTCTTCGGCCTGCTCCAGTTCGCGACGACCTTCATCCTCGCGTGGATCTACAGCAACTACTCCACCAAGAACCTCGACCCGCTGGCCCGCCAGCTCAACGAGGACTACGAGCAGAACCGCAACAACCGAGGTGAGGACGCATGAGCACCCACGTCAACGGCCAGCTCGTCGTGATGGCCGCAGACCACCAGCTGCTCACCAGCAGCCTGTTCCTCGCCGTGGTCGCACTGACCATCGGCATCACCTTCTGGGCCAGCCGGCAGACCAGCGGCGCCGCCGACTACTACGCGGGCGGCCGCAGCTTCAGCGGCTTCCAGAACGGCCTCGCGATCGGCGGCGACTACATGTCGGCGGCCTCGTTCCTCGGCATCTCCGGAGCGATCGCCCTGTCCGGCTACGACGGTTTCCTCTACTCGATCGGGTTCCTGGTCGCGTGGCTGGTCGCGCTGCTCCTCGTCGCCGAGGTGCTCCGCAACTCCGGTCGCTACACGATGGCCGACCAGCTCGCCTACCGGATGAAGCAGCGGCCGGTGCGTCAGGCCGCCGCGACCTCGACGGTGGTCGTCTCGATCTTCTACCTGCTCGCCCAGATGGTCGGTGCGGGCACGCTGGTCTCGCTGCTGCTCGGCGTCGACAGCCAGACGGCGATCAACCTGACCATCTTCGCGGTCGGCATCCTGATGGTCTTCTACGTGACCGTCGGCGGGATGAAGGGCACCACCTGGGTGCAGATCGTCAAGGCGGTCCTGCTGATGGCCGGATCCGCGCTGATCGTCGTACTCGTGCTGATCGAGTTCAACTTCAACCTCTCCGACCTCCTCGGCACCGCCGCCACCAACAGCGGCAAGGGGTCGTCGTTCCTGGAGCCCGGCCTGAAGTACGGCGCGACCACGACCAGCAAGATCGACTTCCTCAGCCTCGGCATCGCGCTGGTGCTCGGCACGGCCGGCCTGCCGCACATCCTGATCCGCTTCTACACGGTCCCGACGTCGCGAGACGCCCGCAAGTCCGTGCTCTGGGCGATCGGGCTGATCGGCGTCTTCTACCTGTTCACGCTGGTCCTCGGCTTCGGTGCCGCGGCGCTGCTGAACAAGGGCGACATGGAGCGCACCGCGGCCTCCGGCGGCAACCTGGCCTCACCGCTGCTCGCCGAGACGGTCGGTGGCGGTGCCGGCTCCACCGGTGGCGCGATCCTGCTGGCGCTGATCGCGGCGGTCGCCTTCGCCACCATCCTCGCGGTGGTCGCGGGCCTGACGCTCACCTCGAGCGCCAGCGTGGCCCACGACCTCTACAACAGCGTGTGGCGCAAGGGGAAGGCCACCGAGCGCGAGGAGCTCAAGGTCGCCCGCATCGCTGCCGGTGTGATCGGCCTGGTGGCGATCCTGCTGGCGATCCCGGCCCAGAAGCTCAACATCGCCTTCCTGGTGGCGCTGGCCTTCGCGGTCGCCGCCTCGGCGAACCTGCCGGCGATCGTCTACAACATGTTCTGGCGCCGGTTCAACACCCGCGGGGCGGTGTGGAGCATCTACGGCGGCCTCATCTCATCGGTCGGACTGGTGATCTTCAGCCCGATCATGTCCGGCAAGGGCCTGGACCCCTCCGGGAAGAACCTGTCGATCCTGCCGACCAGCATCGACATCTCCTGGTTCCCGCTGGAGAACCCGGGCATCGTCTCGATCCCGCTCGGCTTCCTGCTCGGCTACATCGGCTCGGTCACCTCCAAGGAGCCCGAGTCCGAGGAGCGCTACACCGAGCTCGAGGTGCGCGCCCTCACGGGTGCGGGATCGGAGGCTGCGGTCAGCCACTGACCCGGGCGCTCGCGTGCAAGCGTCCGGGCGGTCCCACGGGGTCGTCCGGACGCTGCCCGGAGAGTAGGTTTCGAGACACCGAACGTGACACCAACCACAGGACACGAGGAGCGACACCGATGAGCGACGAGTCCAACGGGACCCTGGCCAACCTGGCGAACGAGGAGCGCCGGTTCGACCCGCCGGCCGAGTTCGCGGAGCAGGCAAACCTCACGGCCGACGCCTACGACGAGGCGGAGAAGGACCGGCTGGCCTTCTGGGAGAAGCAGGCCGAGCGACTCGACTGGGACACCAAGTGGGACCAGGTGCTCGACTGGGACAACCCCCCGTTCGCGAAGTGGTTCGTCGGCGGCAAGATCAACGCGGCCTACAACTGCGTCGACCGCCACGTCGAGAACGGCGCCGGCGACAAGGTCGCGTTCCACTGGGTCGGCGAGCCCGAGGACGACACCCGCGACCTGACCTACGCCGACCTCAAGGACGAGGTCTGCAAGGCCGCGAACGCGCTCATCGAGCTCGGCGTGCAGACCGGTGACCGGGTCGCGATCTACATGCCGATGATCCCGGAGACCGCGATCGCGATGCTCGCGTGCGCCCGGATCGGCGCCCCGCACACGGTGGTCTTCGGCGGGTTCTCCTCCGACGCCCTGGCCAGCCGGCTCGCGGACTGCGACGCCCAGGTCGTGATCACCTCCGACGGCGGCTACCGGCGCGGTGCGCCCTCGGCCCTGAAGCCGGCGGTGGACGAGGCCTGCGAGAAGGCCGCGGACAAGGACCACGAGGTCCGCAAGGTGCTGGTGGTCCGTCGTACGGGCGAGGACGTGGAGTGGAACGACGACCGCGACGTGTGGTGGCACGAGCTGGTCGACTCCCAGTCCACCGAGCACGAGTGCGAGTTCTTCGACTCCGAGCACCCGCTCTACGTGATGTACACCTCCGGCACCACCGGCAAGCCCAAGGGCATCCTGCACACCACCGGCGGCTACCTGGTCGGCTGCGCGTACACGCACTGGGGGATCTTCGACCTCAAGGAGGACGACGTCTACTGGTGCACCGCCGACGTCGGCTGGGTGACCGGCCACTCGTACGGCGTCTACGGCCCGCTCGCCAACCAGGCCACCTCGGTGATGTACGAGGGCACCCCCGACACCCCGGACAAGGGCCGCTGGTGGGAGATCTGCGAGAAGTACGGCGTCACGATCTTCTACACCGCGCCGACCGCGATCCGGACGTTCATGAAGTGGGGCGACGACATCCCCACCAAGCACGACCTGTCCAAGCTGCGGCTGCTCGGCTCGGTGGGCGAGTCGATCAACCCCGAGGCCTACGTCTGGTACCGCGAGACCATCGGCCGGGGCGAGACCCCGATCGTCGACACCTGGTGGCAGACCGAGACCGGCTCGATCATGATCAGCCCGCTTCCCGGCGTCACGTCGTCCAAGCCGGGCTCGGCGATGAAGTCGATCCCCGGCATCGTCACCGACGTGGTCACCGACGAGGGTGAGTCGGTACCGAACGGCTCCGGCGGCTTCCTGGTCATCCGGGAGCCCTGGCCCTCGATGCTGCGCACCATCTGGGGCGACGACGAGCGGTTCAAGGACACCTATTGGTCGCGCTTCGAGAAGCAGGGCTTCTACTTCGCCGGCGATGGCGCCAAGAAGGACGACGACGGTGACATCTGGCTGCTCGGCCGCGTCGACGACGTCATGAACGTCTCCGGCCACCGGCTCTCCACGACCGAGATCGAGTCCGCACTCGTCTCGCACCCCAAAGTGGCCGAGGCCGCTGTGGTCGGTGCTGCCGACGAGACCACCGGCCAGGCGGTGTGCGCGTTCGTGATCCTCAAGGAGTCCGCGCTCGAAGAGGGCGAGGAGGCCCCCGAATCGCTGATCCAGGAGCTGCGCCAGCACGTCCAGAAGGAGATCGGCGCGATCGCCAAGCCGCGTCAGGTGATGGTCGTGCCCGAGCTCCCGAAGACCCGTTCGGGCAAGATCATGCGCCGCCTGCTCAAGGACGTCGCCGAACACCGCGAGGTCGGTGACGTCACCACCCTCGCCGACTCCACGGTGATGGACCTGATCGGCAAGGGAATGGACTCAGACTCCAAGGAGTAGGGCAGCCCGCCCCCCGAGCCCGCCGAGACGTCGCATCTGAAATTTCAGATGGGACGTCTCGGCGGGTTTTCGGGTTTCAGATGGGACGTCTCGGCGGAGGCGGCGGGGCATCGTCTCAGGCTGCGTGGGGGTCGCTGTGGTTCATGTCCTGGCCCAGGGACGCCAGCAGGTTCCTCACCTTGGCCTCCACTCGGAAGTCGGTGAAGAAGCCGTCCACGACTGCGGCGTGGGCCGTGGGGATGCCGACGGGGTTCTCGACGGGCAGGGCGCCGGCGACACGCAGGATCCTGGTCGCGTCCTCGCGGGCCCACTGGGCGCCACGCGGCGATGGGCTCACCGAGACCACGGCGACGGGCTTGCCGGCGATCACCGCGGACCCGCGGGGCCGGGAGGCCCAGTCGACGGCGTTCTTCAGTACGCCGGGCAGGGAGCCGTTGTACTCCGGGGTCGCGACCAGCAGTGCGTCAGCGTCCGCGACGGCCGCCCGGAACGCGACGACCGCCTCGGGGGCGTCGTCGGTGTCGAGGTCCTGGTCGTAGTGCGGGAGACCACCGAGGTCGGCGTACACCTCGGCGCTCGCGCCCGCCGGGACGAGCCGTGCGATCGCCTCGGTCAGCCGGCCGGTCAGGGACTCGGCACGCAGGCTGCCCACAAGCATGAGGATCTTCATGTGACCACCCTTCGTTGCTCAGGACTGGTTGTCATGGTCAACGCCTCCCGGAGGTGGCGGATTCCCCCTGGAGCCTGCCTCAGCCGTTGTCCCAGTCACGTCGTGGGCCGGTGACCTCGTCGCGCGACTTGTCGTTCATGCTGCGGGACTTCCACAGGCTCAGGATCGTGGTGACGACCAGGGTGCCCACGATGACCGTCAGCGAGAGCCAGATCGGGATCTCCGGGGCCCACTTGATGTGCTCGCCGCCGTTGATGAACGCCAGCTCGTTCTCGTGCATCGCGTGCAGGATCAGCTTGACGCCGATGAACCCGAGCAGGAACGCGAGCCCGTAGGAGAGGTAGACCAGCCGCTCCAGCAGGCCGCCGATCAGGAAGTAGAGCTGCCGCAGCCCCATCAGCGCGAAGATGTTCGCGGTGAGCACCAGGTAGGGCTCGCTGGTGAGCCCGTAGATGGCCGGGATCGAGTCGAGCGCGAACAGCAGGTCGGTGGTGCCGAGCGCGACGATCACGATGAACATCGGCGTGATCACCTTCTTGCCGTTCTCCACCGTGAGCAGCTTGGTGCCGTGCCACTCGGTGGTGGCCGGGAACCGGCGCTCGATCAGCTTGATCAGCCGGTTCTCCTCGAACTCGTCCTCCTCGTCCTCGTCCTCCGCGCCCTCCTTGGCGAGCTTGACCGCGGTGTAGAGCAGGAAGAGGCCGAAGATGTAGAAGACCCAGCTGAAGTTGTTGATCGCGGCCGCGCCGACGGCGATGAAGATGCCGCGCATGATCAGCGCCAGCACGATGCCGACGAGCAGCGCGCTCTGCTGCAGCTGCTTGGGCACGCCGAACTTGTTCATGATGATCAAGAAGATGAACAGGTTGTCCACCGAGAGGGAGTACTCGGTCAGCCAGCCGGCGAAGAACTCGGTGCCGTACTGATGGCCGGAGAACACCCAGACCCCGATGCCGAAGATGACGGCCAGCCCGATGAAGAAGGTGAGCGCGACGCCGACCTCCTTGCGGGACGGCTCGTGCGGGCGCCGGCCGATCACGACGATGTCGAACAGCAGGACGGCGCTGGTGACGCCGATGGTCAGCCACCACACCAGGGGGGATACGTCCACGACTCTTCCTCCGGACTCGGGGACTGCACGCGCAGACGCCCTGATCGTGTTGGGGGTCCGGAGGCCTTCGCCACCTTCAGGCGACCGACGACCCCGGGCCGGGGTCTCGCGGCGCAGGGTCGGACCGAGATGGCCACCGAGTTGCCGCGAGGGAATGCTCCCCTCCAACCCCGGGAAGTCTTCCAGATCACCCAGCGGCTGGCCAAACGGACAGCCGACGGGGTGGTCACCGGCGGATCGGGCGATAGTGTGCGAGCCGACTCAAGAATTCCTCGAAGGGAAGTCACCTGCCATGTCCCAAAGCGATTCCGTGATCACG
This sequence comes from Nocardioides sp. Z38_18, assembly GCF_058215695.1. Lineage (NCBI taxonomy): Bacteria > Bacillati > Actinomycetota > Actinomycetes > Propionibacteriales > Nocardioidaceae > Nocardioides > Nocardioides sp. Z38_18. The sequence continues at coordinate 1,676,537 of NZ_JBZAJE010000002.1, read as the reverse complement.
GAGGAGCCCACGATCGGCAAGCTCGTCATCGACGCCAGCCGGGACGTCTCCAGCCTGATCCAGAGCGAGATCGCCCTGGCCAAGTCAGAGCTGAAGGTCTCGGTCCGGGCAGGTGGGATGAGCATCGCCCTGTTCGCAGGCGCCGCGTTCCTCGGCCTCCTGGCGATCATCATGCTCTCCGTGGCGATCGCCTACTTCCTGCACATGACCGGTCTCGACCTGGCGTGGTGCTACCTGATCGTGTTCGCCGCCTACGTGCTGATCGCCGGCCTGCTGGCCTTCATCGGCGTCCGCAAGCTCAAGCAGGTCAAGGCACCCGAGCGCTCCATCGAGCAGGCCAAGCAGAACAAGGCACTGCTCAAGCGCGGCTGAGGCCCCGGGAGCGGCGCTACGCGCAGTTCCCGCTCGAGACCCTCTCGGTCGCGTTCAGGCCCCGTGCCGCCGCCTGGCGGACCTGGTCGGCGGTGAGGGCGTACCCGGTGTCCCGGTCACTGACCGAGGCCGCGAAGATCACGCCGAGCACGCGCCCCTCGGTCGAGACCAGCGGCCCGCCCGAGTTGCCCGGGCGGATCAGCCCCCGCAGGGCGAACACGTGCCGGGTCACGGTCCCGTTCCCGTAGATGTCGGGCGAGCGCAGCCGCTGGTCGCTGCGGATCCGCGCCGGCTGGGCGTCGAAGGGCCCGTCCTGGGGGAACCCGAGCACAGCCCCCTGCTCGCGCTCCTCGCCCCCGAGGTCGAACCGGATCGTGGGTCCGTCCAGGCGGGGGACGTCGAGCACGGCGACGTCGATGTCGGAGTTGTAGTAGACGACCGTCGCCCGCACCGAGCGGTCGTCGACCTGCACCAGCGGCTCGGTGACCCCGGCCACCACGTGCGCGTTGGTCATCAGCTTGTTCGGCGCGTAGAGGAAGCCGGTCCCCTCCACGCCGCTCCCGCAGCGGTTGTTGCTGCGGATCTTGAACACGCTCCTGGCGGCGTCCCGGATGTCCGGGTCGCGCAGCAGCCGGCGCTGCGCCTGCGGGACGCTGACGATGCGCTCGGGAGCGAACGGCTCGAGGTAGCGCGGGAAGAAGCTGGAGCCGACCACGTCGTCGAAGGAGCGCAGCGCCTGCTGCGCCCGCGCCGGCATCACGTCGTTGACCCCGACCAGGACCCGCGACTCGCGCACCTGGGGGCTGATCCCCGGGATCCGGGAGCCGCTGATCGCCACGCCCAGCGTCCACGCGACGAGCAGCACGGCCACCACGCTGAGCGCGGCGCCACCGACGGCGTCCACGGCCCGCGCCGGTTGCCAGGTCACCCGGTCGCGCAGGCGGGCACCGACGAACTGCAGGATCGCCTGCCCCATCGAGGCCATCACGAGTACGACGAACAGCGCCCCCAGCGAGACCCACAGGGAGGGCGCGGCGTCACCGAGCAGGATCGGGGCGAGCCAGATCCCACCCAGGCCGCCGAGCAGCAGGCCCGTGGTGGCGAACGCGCCGGTGATGAAGCCCTGCCAGTAACCGGAGAGCGCATAGGCCAGCGTGAGCACGACCAGGCACCAGTCGAGGAAGTTCATGGGTGCCTCTCAGCGGTCTTTCGGGCGGTCTTTCGGGCGGTCTGTCGGGCGGTCTGATGGGGCGGTCCGGCAGGTGACGGGGTCAATCTTGACTCAGGCCCAGCATGTAGTCGGGCAATTCCTGCTCCACGGACGCGTCCCACGGACGAGTCAGGCCCACGTGGTCGAACAGCTTGTTGATCAGACCCGCGGTGAAACCCCACAGGATCAGGTCCTTGGAGTCGCCGATCAGGAACCCGGGGCTGCTGTAGCCGAGGGGGTGGGTGACCGTCACCCGGTGCTGGGGGTCGAGGAGCTCCTCGATCGGCACCCGGAGCACGGAGTGCACCTCGGCCGGGTCGACCACGCGGACCTCGCACGGCTCGCGCCACCAGCCCAGGACCGTGGTCACCGCGAAGTTGCTCGGCGGGAGCCACAGCTCGGGCAGGGTGTCGAAGACCTCCACGCCCGTGGGGTCGAGCCCGGTCTCCTCCTCGGCCTCGCGCAGCGCCGCCGCGACGGGGGTGGGGTCGGTGGGGTCGATCGACCCTCCGGGGAAGGACACCTGGGCGGGGTGGGAGCGCATGTCGTGCGCGCGCTCGGTGAGCAGCAGGTCGGGACCGAGGGGTCCCTCGCCGAAGAGCATCAGCACGGCGCCCTTGCGGGCCTGGGAACCCTCCGGCGGGACGAACCTGCTGATGTCGCCCGCGGTGATCGAGGCGGCGCCCTCGCGGATCGGCTCGAGCCACTCCGGGAAGCCGGCGTCGGTGGTGCTCATGAGGCCTCCAGGTGCTTGTCGACCAGCTTCTCGAGCTGCGCGAGCGAGACGATCTCGACGTACTTCTCATACGCCCGGTTGCCCTGCTCGTCGACCAGGATCAGCTGGGGCAGGCCGATGGCCTTCATCAGGCCGTCGGGGTCACGGTAGAGGGGGTAGGTGACACCCGTGTCACGGATCAGCTTCCGCGCCTTCTGGGTCTGGGTGTCCTGGAAGTCGATCCCGATGACCTTCACCTTCCCGGCGTACTTCTCCGCGAACTCCTGGTAGATCGGCAGCTCCCGGCGGCACGGGGCACACCAGCTGGCCCACAGGTTGACCACGGCCGGGCCCCGCACCGTGGACAGGTCCAGGGCCGGACCGCTCCCGAGCGCGGCCAGGGTGACGTCGGGCAGCCGGTCGGGCTCCTTCGCCTGCTCCTCGGTGGAGGAGCATCCCGTGACCACGAGCAGGAGCGCGGCGAGCGCGCCTGCCAGGCGCAGGCTCACGCGGGCCCCTGGGTCTTCACCAGGGCGGCGGCGACCTCCGGGTCGGTGGGGCCGAGGCCGTTGGAGGGGCACCAGCGCGCCACCGGGCAGGCGCCGCAGGCGGGCTTCTTGGCGTGGCACACCCGGCGGCCGTGCCAGATCAGGTGGTGGCTGAGCATGGTCCAGTCGCGCTTGGGGAACAGCGCCCCGACCGCGTGCTCGACCTTGACGGCGTCGGTCTCCTCGGTCCACCCCAGGCGCCTGGCCAGCCGGCCGAAGTGGGTGTCCACGGTGATGCCCGGGACGCCGAAGCCGTTGCCCAGCACCACGTTGGCCGTCTTGCGCCCCACGCCGGGGAGCTTCACCAGCTCCTCGAGGCTGGCCGGCACCTGTCCTCCGTGGTCGGAGACGAGCGCGGCGGAGAGCTTGAGCAGCGCGTCGGTCTTGGCGCGGAAGAACCCGAGCGGGCCGACGATGCGCTCCAGGTCCTCGCGCGGCGCCGCCGCCATCGCCTCAGGGTCGGGGTAGGCGGCGAACAGGGTGGGACGCACCGCGTTCACCCGGCGGTCGGTGGTCTGGGCGCTGAGCACCGTGACCACGAGCAGCTGGAACGGGTCGTCGAAGTCGAGCTCGATGCGCGCGTCCGGGTAGGTCTCGGCGAGCACCCGGTTGACCTTGCGGGCCCTGCGCACCAGCGCTGGATCCGGGCTGGGGTTCACTGTCGTCGCCGGCACGCCGTTCAGGGTACGGCGCTCCTGGGAGCGCGTCCCGGACCGGGTTGTGACCGCTCCACCGTGTCTTCCCGGGTGGGTCACGTGGCGTCCGCAGGGGTGGATGGGACAGACTGTGAAGTGAAACACGCGCACGTGTTGACTCGTGCGGAGAAGTGAAGGGACATCACGTGGATAACGACGTACTCCGGCAGGCGCCGCTGTTCAGTGCTCTCGACGACGAAGCGGCAGCCGCGCTTCGCGCCTCGATGGGCGAGAACAGGCTCCGTCGCGGAGAGGTGCTGTTCCATGAGGGAGACCCGGGCGACCGGCTCTACATCGTCACCGAGGGCAAGGTGAAGCTCGGGCGGACCTCCGCGGACGGCCGCGAGAACCTGCTGGCGATCCTCGGCCCCGGCCAGATGTTCGGCGAGCTCTCGCTCTTCGACCCCGGCCCCCGCTCCGCGACCGTCACGGCGGTCACCGAGACCTCGTTCCTCTCGCTCTCCCACGACGACCTGCTCAAGTGGCTCGAGGGTCGCCCCGGCGTCTCGCTGGGCCTGCTGACCCAGCTGGCCGGACGGCTGCGCAAGACCAACGAGGTCGTCGCGGACCTGGTCTTCTCCGACGTCCCGGGCCGTGTCGCCAAGGCGCTGCTCGACCTCGCGGACCGGTTCGGCCGAACCGCCGACGACGGCGTGCACGTGCACCACGACCTCACCCAGGAGGAGCTCGCCCAGCTGGTGGGCGCCTCCCGCGAGACCGTGAACAAGGCGCTGGCCGACTTCGCCTCGCGCGGCTGGCTGCGCCTGGAGCCCCGCTCGGTGGTCATCCACGACCTCGAGCGGATGCGGCGCCGGGCGCGCTGACCGGAGCTCCGGCTCAGGGAGCGACGGGCACCGATCCCGGCGGCGTGTAGGCGTTCTTGAACTTCAGCGCGTCGATGAGCACCTCGCTGACGATCACCGGGTGGTCCGTCGTACGCCGGACCAGCGGGCTGCGGTCCACCGTGTAGCCGCTGAACACCACCCCGGGGCTGCCCATCAGCCAGTCGATCTGGATCGGCCGCGGCGGCCTGCACGCACCGTCGTTGCTGCCTCCGGCCGCGGCGATCAGCGGCGTCGCCCCGGTGACCTGGCAGAAGAACTCCTCGCGCTCGTTCATGTCACCGGTGACGAACTGCGGGATGCCGGTCTGCTCGAGGCTGTTGAACAGCGCGATCTCGCGGCGGGTGGCCTCGTTGCGGAACCGCTGCTGGTTGCCGAAGCGCGGGATCGAGGCCGGGTTGTGGAAGGTCGAGAAGTACGCCGAGATGCCGGTCTGCTTGTGCCGGAGCAGCACGTAGGGCATCGGCCGGTTGCGGCCGTTGAAGTACGGGATCGGCACCGTGGCCGGCTTGACCAGGTCCCAGACCGCGGTGTCCCACGCGACCGAGTTCTCGCCCCCGTCCGCGGCGTTCCCGGGGTACATCGCCCACTGCGGGGCGCGGGCGGCGAAGGCGGAGCGCTGGCTCCCCTGGAACTCCTGGAAGCCGACCACGCTCACGCCGTGGGTCGCCAGGAGCTGGATCGCCCCGTTGATCCGTTGCGGGCCGGAGGCCATCTGGGGGGCCTTGCCACCGGGTGCGGTGTGTGAGGCGCCGAGCAGGTTGAAGCTCGCCATCTTGAACTGCACCACCGGTGGCAGCGGCAGGGGCGCAGGACGCGGCGGCGCGGGGTTGACGTCGACCGGCTTGCGCTCCTGCGCCGGCGCGATGGTCGCGCTGTAGGTCGCCGCGGGGGCAGGGGCGCTAGCGGAGGGATCCGCCGAGGCGCTCGGGCTCGGAGAGGCGCTGATGCCCGGGATCTGGGTGGGCAGCGGCCGGGGCGACGCCTTGGTCGCCGTGACCTCCGGCTCCCTGCCCATCCCGAGGTCTCCACGGGCCCACAGGAAGCCGACACCCCAGACGGTGCCGAGCACCATCACCAAGGCCGCCATCCCCCACTTGTCCCGCACAGTCGCAAGGTATCTCGGCCGGCCACGGCGCGTTCGGCTATTGCGGGATTCTGGACGGCCTCACGGGAGCGGTCAGCCGCGGTCGGCGAGGTAGGCCAGCTGCGCCCGTACCGAGAGCTCGGCGGCGCCCCACAGGACCGGGTCGACGTCGGCGTAGACGACCTCGACCACCCGCCGTGGGAGCTCGTCGGCGGCCAGGCCCTCGGGATGCGGCTGCTCGCGCAGGTCGGCCACCGCGGACTCCACCTGCGCCAGGCGCTGCGCGCGGTGCGAGATGTAGTGGTCCAGGGCGCCCAGCGCGTCCTCGATCACCGGGCCGTGGCCGGGCCAGATCCGGCCGACCTCGCGGGACTGAGCCAACGCGTGCAGCCGGTCCAGCGAGTCCAGGTAGGCCCCCAGCTGGCCGTCGGGGTGCGCCACCACCGTGGTGCCGCGGCCGAGCACAGTGTCACCGGTGAGCACGGCGCCCTCGGCAGGCACCACGAAGGACAGCGAGTCGGCGGTGTGTCCCGGGGTGGCCACGACGTGCACCTCGAGCCCGTCGACCTCCACGACGTCGCCGTCGCCGAGTCCCTCGGAGCCGAGGCGGTACTCCGGGTCCAGGGCGCGTACGCCGCAGCCCATCCGCTCGGCGAACTCACGGGCTGCCTCGGAGTGGTCGAGGTGGTGGTGGGTCAGGAGGACCACCCCGACCCGGCCCGCCTGCTCGGCCACCGCATCGAGGTGGGCGAGGTCGCTGGGACCGGGGTCGATCACCACCGACCGGGCGGCCCCGGGCTCGCGCAGCACCCAGGTGTTGGTGCCGTCGAGGGTCATCATGTCGGCGTTGGGGGCCAGCACGCAGTGCGCCCGCTCGCCGAAGGACCCACCGGTCCAGGCGCCCGTCCCGCCCGTCCCGTTGCCCGGGCTCATCCGCGGGCCGCCAGGATCTCCTCGAAGCGCGGCGGGACCGAGAGCGTCCCGCCCTCCTCGTCCTCCTCGACCTCGGGCGTGTACATCTCCACGTGCCGCTCGCCGGCCGCGTCGAGCACCTCGGCCGGGTCGGCGTACTGCCCCACCTCGAGGCAGGTCAGGTAGGTCGGCGGCAGCATCATCAGCTGCTCCTGCTCCACCTCGGCCACCGCCTGCATCGCGGGCAGCCACGTGACCTGGTCGGACTCGGTGGAGACGTCGCGGGTCAGCTGGCCCTCGGGGAGGTCGGCGACGAAGAACCAGGTCCGGTAGCGGCGCGGCTCGAAGATCGGGGTCAGCCAGGCCCCCCAGACCCCGAGGAGGTCGGTACGCAGCACCAGGCCGCGCCGCTCCATGAAGTCGGTGAACGAGAGCTCGCGGGCCTCCAGCGCAGCGCGGTCGGCCTCCCAGTCGGCGCCGGTGGTGTCCGCGACGACCGTGTCGGCCGACTCCCCGGCGAGCAGCACCCCCGACTCCTCGAAGGTCTCGCGGACCGCGGCGCACACCAGCGCCCGGGCGGTCGCCTCGTCGGTGCCGAGCTGGTCCGCCCAGGCCTGCGGGGCCGGTCCGGCCCAGGCGACGGCGTGGTCGAAGTCCCGCGGGTCGACGCCGCCGCCGGGGAAGACGCACATCCCGCCGGCGAAGGCCATCGAGGTCTGTCGACGGAGCAGGTAGACCTCGGGACCGTCCGGACCCGGTCGGAGCAGCACGACCGTGGCCGCGTTGCGCGGCTCGGCCGGTTCCCGGGTGCCGTCGGCGTACGCCCTGGCGTCCTCGATGAGCTGGGGAGGGAGCCTGACCCGGACCGGCACGACCTCAGACCTCCACGAGGAGCTCGACCTCGACCGGGGCGTCCAGCGGGAGCACGGAGACGCCCACCGCGGAGCGGGCGTGCCGCCCGGCCTCGCCGAAGACCTCGCCGAGCAGCTCGGAGACACCGTTGGCCACCTGCGGCTGCGCGGTGAAGTCGGAGGTGGAGGCGACGAACACGACCACCTTGACGACGCGCTTGATCTCGGAGAGCTCCCCGACGAGCGCGCGGATCGCCGCGAGCGCGTTCAGCCCGCACTGGCGGGCGCACTCGACGGCCTCCTCCTCGCTGACCTCGCCACCGACCTTGCCGGTGAGCATCAGCTCGCCGTCGCGCATCGGCAGCTGGCCGGAGGTGTGCACGTACTGGCCGGTGCGCACCGCCGGGACGTACGCCGCCACCGGCTTGGCCACCTCCGGCACGCTGAGCCCGAGGTCGGCCAGCCGCTCCTCGGGGGTGCTCATGCCAGCGGACGCTTGAAGTAGGCGACGAGGTTCTCCGGGTTCATCCCGGGCACCATCTGGACGAGCTCCCACCCGTCGGCGCCGAAGTTGTCGAGGATCTGCTTGGTCGCGTGCACCAGCACAGGGGCAGTCATGTATTCCCACTTGGTCATGCCCGCCACCCTAGGGTGCGGGCCACGCGCTCGCACTACGGTGGCGCTCATGCTGCCTGACGCGACCGTGCGGTACGCCGAGCACGACGACGCCGTGATCGACCTGCACCTGCCCGACTTCCCGCCCGCGGGGTTCCTCGTCCTGGTCCACGGAGGGTTCTGGAAGGCGGCCCACGACCGGCGCCACACCCGGCCGATGGCGCGGGCCCTCGCGGATGCCGGCTGGCTGGTGGCCACGCCGGAGTACCGCCGGGTCGGCATCGGCGGTGGCTGGCCGGTGACCGCGACCGACGTCGAGCTCGCGGTCGGACGGCTGCCGTCGCTGCTCGCGGGTCTCGACCTGCCCACCGGTCCCCTCACGGTGGCCGGCCACTCCGCCGGTGGCCACCTCGCGCTCTGGCTCGCGACCACGACGCTGCCCGTCGAGCGCGTCGTGGCCCTGGCCCCGGTGTGCGACCTGCGCGAGGCCGCCCGACTGGGCCTGGGCAGCGACGCGACCCAGGCCTTCCTCGACGGCGCCGACCCCGCCCCGGCCGACCCGATGACCCTGTTCGCGGAGCGGCCCGCCGCCGAGGTCACGATCGTGCACGGCGACCAGGACGAGGATGTCCCCGTCGCGCTCAGCCGCGGCTTCGCCGCCGCCCATCCCTGGGTCCGGCTCCGCGAGCTCGCGGGTGTCGGCCACATGGAGCTGATCGACCCGGACTCGGCTGCGTGGCGCACCGTCTCCGAGGAGCTCGCCCGCACGGCGGCATAGGGTCCGGTCATGGCCCAGACCGCGTTCGCCGACGAGGCCAGGGGACCCTGGTCGCGGTGGCAGGGAGTCGCGTTCGACGTGACGCTCGTGGCCGTGCTGCTGCTCGCGGTGCTGGTCAGCCTGTCCCTGGACAGCCGCGGCCCCGGTGACGCCGTGAGCGCCGCCGCCTTCTCGGCGGCGCAGGTGCTGCCGCTGCTGGTCCGTCGGGTGCGACCGGCGGTCTGCGTGTGGCTCGTCGCCCTCCTCACGCTCGCCCAGCTGCCCTGGACCGACATCTTCGGCGTCGGCCAGCTCGCCGTCCCGGTCGCGGTCTACTCGGCCGCAGCCTTCGGCTCCGCCAGGACCGGGCGCGCTGCCCTCGTCCTCGGCCTGGTGGGGTCCGTGATCGGCCCCGTCGACTGGGGATACAGGAGTGGCGGCCTCGAGTCGATGCTCAGCGCTGCGGTCCTGTGTGCGCTGGTGGTCATCACCGCCTGGGCGATCGGCATGCTCGTCCGCACCCGGCACGCGTACGTCGGGGAGCTGATCCAGCGCGGCATCCGGCTGGAGCGCGAGACCGCCCAGCAGGCGATGCTGGCCGCCTCCGACGAGCGCGCCCGGATCGCCCGGGAGATGCACGACGTCGTCGCGCACGGGATCTCGGTGATGGTGGTCCAGGCCGACGGCGCCCGCTACCAGTTGGAGCAGGACCCCGACCGGGCCGCCCGCGCGCTGGAGACCATCGCCGCGACCGGCCGCGAGTCGCTGCAGGAGATGCGCCGGATGCTCGGCCTGCTCCGTGCCGAGGACGCCGACACCGGCACCCGTCCCCAGCCCGGCCTCGAGGACCTGCGGTTCCTGCTCGAGCAGGACCTCGGCGACCAGGTCCAGCTGGTCGCCCGGGTGCCCGACGTGCTGCCGCCGGTCGGGCAGGGTGTCGGGCTGGCGGCGTACCGGATCGTCCAGGAGTCCCTGACCAACGTCCTCAAGCACGCCGGGCCCGGCACCCGGGTCACCGTGGAGGTCGGCGGCGACCACGGCCGGCTGGACATCGTGGTGCTCGACGACGGGCGCGGGGCCACCGCACCCGACGACCGGCGGGGGCACGGCATCGTGGGGATGCAGGAACGCACGGCACTGCACGGCGGGACGTTCACGGCCGGACCGCGCCCCGGCGGCGGCTTCGAGGTGCGGGCGAGCCTGCCCTACGCGGAGCTCGGGGAGGCACGCGCGAGGATGCTCCCGTGAACGATCCCCATCCCAGCACTCCCTCCGGTTCGGACCCCGGGTCCGGTCCTGGGCCGATCTCTGGGCCGGTCTCTGGGCCGATCTCTGGGCCGATCCGCGTCTTCCTCGTCGACGACCAGTCGATGGTGCGCGCCGGCTTCCGGATGCTCGTCGAGAGCCAGCCGGACATGTCGGTGGTGGGCGAGGCCGGGGACGGCGCCGAAGCCGTCGAGGCCCTCACCCGGGCCCCGGCCGACGTCGTCCTGATGGACGTCCGGATGCCGCGGATGGACGGCGTCGAGGCCACGGCGAAGCTCACCGCCGGCGACGACGCTCCCCGGGTGATCGTTCTGACCACCTTCGACCTCGACGAGTACGCCTTCGCCGCGATCCGGGCGGGGGCCTCCGCGTTCCTGCTCAAGGACGCCACCCCACCGGTGCTGCTGGACGCGATCAGGTCGGTCCAGGCCGGCGACTCGGTGGTCGCACCCTCCACCACCCGCCGGCTGCTCGACCACTTCGCCGCCCTCCCCGCGGAGGCGCCCGTCTCCCGGACCCTGCAGGACGCCGGGCTCACCGCGCGTGAGCTCGAGGTGCTGACGCTGGTGGCCCGCGGTCGCTCGAACACCGAGATCGCGAGCGACCTCGTGGTCGCCGAGACCACCGTGAAGACCCACATCGGGCGGCTGCTCGCCAAGACCGGTGTCCGCGACCGGGTCCAGCTCGTGGTCCTCGCCTACGAGGCCGGACTGGTCGGTCCCCAGACCTGACCCTCCACCCGTGGGAGGACCCGCCCCTGCCTGGTCCACCCCTGGTCGCAGCCGAGGTCCGGCCCGGGGCCTGACGACTTCGCGGCACCTGCTGCCTAGCGTTCGGGTCAACATCCCCGCACGCCCAGGAGGGCACTTCCATGACCGTCTCGGACACCCGTAGCGAGCTTCCCGGCACCGGCCGGGCGCCGGCGGCGCGCGCCCGCGCCCTGACCCGCACCTACGGCGAGGGCGACACCCGGGTGGAGGCGCTCGCCGGGGTCGACCTGGACATCGCCGCCGGACGGTTCACGGCGATCATGGGTCCCTCGGGTTCGGGCAAGTCGACGTTGATGCACTGCCTCGCCGGACTCGACACCCCGACCGCGGGGTCCGTCGTCGTCGGGGACACCGAGCTGTTCGGTGCCCGCTCCCGGCTCGACGACACCGCCCTGACCCTGTTCCGCCGCGACCACATCGGCTTCGTGTTCCAGGCGTTCAACCTGCTGCCCATGCTGACGGCCGGGCAGAACATCCTGCTCCCGCTGGAGCTCGCGAACCGAAAGCCCGACCGCGCCTGGCACCAGACCGTCGTGGACGTCCTCGGCATCGGCGACCGGCTCGGTCACCTGCCGGGTCAGCTCTCGGGCGGCCAGCAGCAGCGGGTCGCGGTGGCGAGGGCGCTGGTCACCCGCCCCGACATCGTCTTCGCCGACGAGCCGACCGGCAACCTGGACAGCCACACCTCCTCGGAGGTGCTGGGCTTCCTGCGCCGCTCGGTCCGCGAGCTGGGCCAGACGGTCGTGATGGTCACCCACGACTCCCGCGCGGCGGAGTACGCCGACGACGTCGTGGTGATCGAGGACGGTCGCGTCGCGTCCCGTCGTACCAACGCGGAGGCGTGATGCGCACCGTGATGCTCGCCTCGGTCCGCGTCTACGCACGCCGCTACGTGGCCGCCGTGCTGGCCGTCGTCGCCGGCGTCTCGTTCATCGTGGTCACCGCGAGCGTCTCCTCTGCGACCAAGGCCGGGATGCTGGCCGACCTGGCCACGTCGTACGGCGGGGCCGACGTGGTGGTCACCGACCTGGACAGCGAGGCCGTGACCAGGGCCCTGAGCGTCGTGGACGACCTCGGGCCTGCGGCGGTGAACGCCACCACCTACGCGCTGATGTCGGAGCAGGGACGTGCGCTGACGGCCGAGAGCCGGCTCGGGACCGTCGCCTCGGAGCCCTCGCTGCGCTGGCAGCTCCTCGAGAGCGGTCGATACCCGGCCCGGCCCGACGAGGCCCTCGTGGACCGCGCGGCCGCGGACCGCGCCGACGTCGGGATCGGGGACGTGATCGTGCTCGGTGAGGGCGCCGACGAGGTGCCGGTCACGATCACCGGCCTTGCCGAGCACAGCACCGGTGAGCTCGCGGCGTCGCTGTACCTGACCTGGCCGGGACTGATCGGCTTCGACGACACCGCCTACACCAGGAACGTCGTCGTGGGCGGCGGGACCAGTCCGGGCGAGGTCGAAGCTGCCCTGGAGGCCGCCGGGCTCGAGCACGTCGGGAGCACCACGGTCGACGACTACCTGCAGGCCCAGGCCGCGAACATCACCCGCGACGTCGACGTGATCGCCTCGATGCTCCTCGTCTTCGCCGGCATCGCTCTGTTCGTCTCGGTGCTGGTCATCGCCAACACCTTCACCGTGCTGCTCGCGCAGCGACTGCGCGACTTCGCCCTCCTGCGCTGCGTCGGCGCCACCCGCAAGCAGGTGCTGCGCTCGGTGCGGCAGGAGGCGCTCCTGGTCGGGGTGGTCTCCGCCACCGCCGGGGTGCTGATCGGGCTCGGTCTCGGGAAGCTGGCGGTCACGCTGGTCGACCGGTTCGTGCCCGCCCTGGCCACGGGCGACGGCGGCATCTCGTGGACGTGGCTGGTGGGCTCCTGGCTGGTGGGCGTGCTGGTCACGCTGGGCGCGTCGGTCTTCCCGGCCCGTCGCAGCACCCGGATCAGCCCCCTCCAGGCGCTCAACCCGCTGGGCAGCGTCGACGTCCGCAACCGTGCGGGAGTCGTCCGTCTCGTGCTCGCGACCGCGGCGATCCTGGGGGGCACGGCGCTGTTGCTGTGGTCGATGACCGCGCACTCGCTGACCGCCATGGTCGTGGGCGGGTTCGTCTCCTTCCTCGGCGTGCTGCTGCTGGGACCCGTCCTCATCCCGGCGTGCGTGCGCGTGGCCGGGCTCGTGACCGGCCGGCTGTTCGGCGTACCCGGTCGGCTGGCCGCGTCCAACGCCGTCCGCAACCCGAGGCGTACGGCGGCCACGGCTGCGTCGCTGCTGGTCGGCACGACCCTGATGACCGGGATGGTCACCGGCATCGCCACCATCGGCGGCTCCGTCGACACCGAGATGGACGCGGAGTACCCGCTCGACGTCACGATGTCCGCCACGGTCCCGCTGCCGGGCTCGACCCTCGAGGCGGTGCGCGCCGTCGACGGCGTGACCAGGGCGGTCGCTCTCGAGGGGACGACCGCCGCTCTTGCCCAGCGCGGCAAGAACCTCGGCGAGCTCTCGGTCCTCGGGGTCCCGGCCGATCGCGCCGTGCTGCGTGGCACCCCCGCGTTCGCCGGCGGGGACGCGGCGAAGGTCCACGTGGCGTGGGACGTGGTCGCGAACCTGGACCTCGATACCGAGCAGCCGCTCATCTTCACCGTCGAGGGGCGCCGGGTGGAGCTGGACCTCGTCGGGGCGCTCGGGGTGAAGGGGGTCGCGCTGGTTTCACCCGAGGTGCTGCGGAGCCTGGGCGGCGACGCCGTGGAGACCAGGGCGATCTGGGCACGCACCTCGGACGGCATCGACGCCGACGAGGCCAGCGAGGCCCTGGGCACCCTGGCCTCGGCCCGGCAGGCCGACCTCGGCGGCGGCATGGCGAACCGCTCCTACGTGCACCTGCAGCTGCGCATCCTGGTGCTGGTGAGCATCGGGCTGCTGGCCGTGGCGCTCGTGATCGCGCTGCTGGGCATCGCCAACACGCTGGGCCTCAGCGTGCTCGAGCGGACCCGCGAGCACGCCATGCTGCGCGCGATGGGCCTGACCCGCAGGCAGCTGCGCGGCACGCTGGCGGTGGAGGCGGTGCTGCTGGCGGCGGTCACCAGCGTGATCGGAGTCGTGCTCGGGTCGGCGTACGCCTTCATCGGGGTGCAGTCGATGCTCGGCGGGGTGCTCGGCGAGACCGGCGTCAACCTGCACGTGCCCGTCCTCCAGCTGCTCCTGGTGGTGGCGGGCGCCGGCGTGGCCGGGCTCGCGGCCTGCGTGCTGCCCGCGCGCAACGCCGTCCGGGTCACTCCCGCCGCAGGGCTGAGCACGATGTGACGGGGGCTTGCAACGGCCGCCTCAGAGCCGGCTGAGGACCTCGGGCTCGGTCTTCTCGCGGACCTCGTCCTCGGTGACTCCGGGGGCGAGCTCCACGAGCTCGAGACCGTTCTCGGTGACGTCGAGGACGCACAGGTCGGTGATGATCCGCTCCACCACGCCCCGGCCGGTGTAGGGCAGCGAGCACTCCTCGACGATCTTGTAGGACCCGTCCTTGGCGTTGTGCTCCATCAGCACGATCACCCGCTTCGCGCCATGGACCAGGTCCATCGCACCGCCCATGCCCTTGACCATCTTCCCCGGGATCATCCAGTTCGCGATGTCACCGGTCCTCGAGACCTGCATCGCCCCCAGGATCGCCGCATCGATCTTCCCGCCCCGGATCATCCCGAAGCTGGTCGCGGAGTCGAAGAACGAAGCCCCGGGACGCAACGTGACCGTCTCCTTGCCCGCGTTGATCAGATCGGCGTCCTCCTCACCCTCCACCGGGTAGGCACCGGTGCCCAGGACACCGTTCTCCGACTGCAGCACCAGCTCCACGTCGTCCCCGACATAGTTCGGCACCAACGTCGGCAGACCGATCCCCAGATTCACATAGCTGCCATCGGCCAGCTCCGAAGCCGCCCGCGCCGCCATCTCCTCACGACTCCAGCTCATGCCGGCTCTCCCTTGGGTCGCACCGTGCGCTTCTCGATCCGCTTGTCCGCGGCCTGCTCCGGGGTCAGCTCCACCACCCGCTGCACGAACACACCCGGGGTGTGCACCTCGTTGGGATCCAGCTCACCGGGATCGACCAGGTGCTCGACCTCAGCGATCGTCAACCGCCCGCACATCGCGGCGAGCGGGTTGAAGTTCCGCGCGGAGTCCCGGTAAACCAGATTCCCGTGCCGGTCGCCCTTCCAGGCCCGCACCAGACCGAAGTCCGCCACGATCGCCTCCTCCAGCACGAACTGCCGCGGCTCCCCGTCCACCACGAAGTCACGGGTCTCCTTCGGCGGCGACGACAGAGCCACGTTCCCCTCCGCGTCATAGCGCCACGGCAGACCACCCTCCGCGACCTGGGTGCCACCACCGGTCGCGGTGAAGAACGCCGCGATCCCCGAACCACCCGCACGCATCCGCTCCGCCAACGTCCCCTGCGGAGTCAGCTCCACCTCCAGCTCACCGGAGAGGTACTGCCGCGCGAACTCCTTGTTCTCCCCCACATAGGAAGCCACCATCCGGCGGATCCGCCTCTGCCCCAGCAACAGGCCCAGCCCCCAGTCATCGACCCCCGCGTTGTTCGAGAACGCCTCCAGATCAGTCGTCCCAGCCTCCAGCAACGCCCCGATCAGCACCGACGGGATCCCGCACAGCCCGAACCCACCCACCGACAACGACGCACCATCACCAATGTCCGCGACCGCCTCGGCCGCACTACCCACAACTTTGTCCACGTGACCTCCCAGCTCAGGTCCCCGATCCTGCCACGTCTCGGCCGTCCTGACGTGGCCCACGTCACTCGGCAGCGCGGCACGCGCGGCTACCCTCGACCCATGCCCGTCCAGCCGACGCCGCCGTCCGACCCCAAGCGGCCGGGGCGACGACCCGAGGAGCAGCGTTCCGGCTCCGGTCCCGACTCCGCTTCCGACTGGCCCGGCGTGCAGCTGCACGTCGTCACCGGCAAGGGCGGCACCGGGAAGACCACGGTCGCCGCGTCCCTGGCGCTCGCCCTCGCCGCCCGCGGCAAGAGTGTGCTGCTCTGCGAGGTCGAGGGTCGCCAAGGGATCGCGCAGCTCTTCGACGTACCCCCGCTGCCCTACGAGGAGCGGCTGCTCGCCCGGGGCACCACCGGGGCCGGCGACGTCTACGCCCTCTCCATCGACGCCGAGTCCGCCCTGCTGGAGTACCTCGACATGTACTACCGGCTCGGCCGGGCCGGCAAGGCACTCGACCGGTTCGGGGTGATCGAGTTCGCGACCACGATCGCCCCCGGTGTACGCGACGTGCTGCTCACCGGCAAGGTCTACGAGGCCGCCAACCGCAACCGCCGCAACAAGGGCTCGCGGCACTACGACGCGATCGTGCTGGACGCACCGCCCACCGGCCGGATCGCCCAGTTCCTCAACGTGAACAACGAGCTGGCCGGGCTGGCCAAGGTGGGCCCGATCAAGTCCCAGGCCGACACGGTCACCACCCTGCTCCGCTCTCCGCGTACGGCGATCCACCTGGTCACCGTGCTCGAGGAGATGCCGGTCCAGGAGACCGGGGACGGCATTGCCGAGCTGCGCGCCGCCGACCTGCCCGTCGGCGGCGTGATCGTCAACATGGTCCGGCCCCAGGACCTCGACGCGACCGCGCGTGAGCAGCTGCTCGAAGGCACCGTGGACCGCGGCCAGCTCGTGACCAGCCTGGACAAGGCCGGGATCCCGGCCGAGGACGAGCTGGTGGACGCGCTGCTCGCCGAGGGGCGCCACCACGCCGAGCGCCGCCGCCTCGAGGACGGCCAGCGCGAGCTGATCGAGGCGCTCGACGTCCCCTCCTACGAGCTGCCGCTGCTGCCCGGCGGTATCGACATGGGCGGGCTCTACGAGCTCGCCGAGGCTCTCACCGAGGAGGGGATGGCGTGATGGCCAGCCGTGCCGCCACTCACCGCAGCAGCCGCTCCAGCGCCCGGATCGGACCGCTCGTCGCGGGGCACGACCCCGAGACCACCCTCGACGTCGACGCCCTGCTCGACGACCCCGCTCGCGGGATCATCGTGTGCTGCGGCTCCGGCGGGGTGGGCAAGACGACCACGTCGGCCTCCCTGGCGCTGCGCGCGGCCGAGCGCGGCCGCAAGGTCGTGGTGCTGACCATCGACCCTGCCCGGCGGCTCGCGCAGTCGATGGGCATCGAGGCGCTGGACAACACACCCCGGCCGGTGCCGGGGGTTTCGACAAGCTCAACCACCGACGGGGGCTCAACCACCGACGGTGGCTCAACCGCCGGTGGGTCGCTGGACGCGATGATGCTGGACATGAAGCGGACCTTCGACGAGGTCGTGCAGAGCCAGGCCAGCCCCGAGAAGGCGGCGCAGATCCTGAGCAACCCGTTCTACGTCGCGGTCTCCAGCTCGTTCGCGGGCACGCAGGAGTACATGGCGATGGAGAAGCTCGGCCAGCTCGACCAGGACGCGCGCCGCACGGGTCGCTGGGACCTGATCATCGTGGACACACCCCCCTCGCGCAGCGCCCTGGACTTCCTGGACGCGCCCGACCGGCTCTCCAGCTTCCTGGACGGGCGGTTCATGAAGCTGCTCCTCGCGCCCGCCCGTGGCCCGGCCAGGCTGATGACAGCAGGCTTCGGGCTGGTGACCAACGCGATCACCAAGCTCATCGGCGCTCAGGTGCTGATGGACATGAAGGCGTTCGTCGCCGCCTTCGACACCCTCTTCGGCGGCTTCCGCCAACGGGCGCAGCGGACCTTCGAGCTCCTCCAGGACCCGCGTACGGCGTTCCTCGTGATCGCCGCGCCGGAGCCCGACGCGTTGCGCGAGGCGGCGTACTTCGTCGAGCGCCTCCGCCAGGAGCAGATGCCGCTGGCCGGACTGGTGATCAACCGGGCCAGCACCGAGCCGCCGGGAGACCTCTCCGCACACGCCGCCAGCACCGGAGTGGAGAAGCTGCGCTCACAAGGTGAGGGCCACGGCCTCGCCGCGGGGCTGCTGCGCCTGCACGCCGACCGGCTGGTCGTGGTCGCCCGCGAGAAGCGTCTGACCGACCGGTTCCGGACCAGCCACCCCGACGTACCCACGGCCGTGCTGCCGGCCCTGTCGACCGACGTGCACGACCTCGACGGCCTGCGGCGCATCGGCGACCTGCTGGCTGACCAGCAGGGCCGGGCCGGGGAGTCCGAGAGTGCGTGACCCTCGGCCACGCCCGCCCCGACGACCTGCCCGAGGCCCCGAGCAGCAACCCGCCCAGCAACCCGCTCAGGGGTCCGGTCAGGCAGTCTCGACGGCGCCCGCGGTCTCGTGCTCGGACTTGGCGGTCTCCAGCAGCTGGCGCCACGAGGTGACGTTCGGCCGCTTGCGCAGCAGCGCCCGGCGCTCACGCTCGGTGAGTCCACCCCAGACGCCCCACTCGATCTGGTTGTCCAGCGCCTCGGCCAGGCATTCGGCGCGCACGGGGCACGCCCCGCACACGGCCTTGGCCTTGTGCTGCTCGGCTCCGCGGACGAAGAGCTCGTCCGGCGACGACTGCTGGCACAGGGCTACATTGGCCCACATTTCGTTCCAGGACATGTTACCTCCACAGTTCAGGTCCTGGGCATTTCCGGCTCGTCCCAATACGTCCGTTATCAACCCATCTAGAGACTAAAGAACACGAGCGTCTCGATACAGACACATGGGCGTCATTCTCGTATAGTCCGAAATGACTAGATCTTCCGAGCCATCCGGTCGAAAGTCAGGGCCCGCCACTAGGATTGTGATATGCCACGACGCCGCCCCCCGCTCACCTTCGGCACCGTGATCTCGCACCTGGGGGTGGTGGTCGCGGTCTCCGTGGTCCTCGGTGTCCTGACCGCCGGGCTCGCGGTCCCGATGCTGGCCGCGGTGGGCTACGGGGCCGGGGCGACCAAGCGCTCGATCGAGAACCTGCCGGCCGAGCTGAAGGCGGCACCGCTGGCCCAGCGCACGCGCGTGCTCGACCGCACCGGCAAGCAGGTGGCGATCTTCTACGACGAGAACCGCGTCAACGTCTCCCTGGACAAGGTGGCGCCGGTGATGAAGAAGGCGATCATCGCGATCGAGGACTACCGCTTCTACGAGCACGGCGCCCTGGACCTCAAGGGCACCCTGCGCGCCTTCGTGAGCAACCAGACCTCCTCGAGTGGCACCCAGGGTGGCTCCTCGATCACCCAGCAGATGGCCAAGCTCACCCTGCTCTCCCAGGCCAGCACCCCCGAGGAGCGCAAGGCGGCCACCGAGAACACCTACCAGCGCAAGATCCAGGAGCTCCGGCACGCGATCGCCTTCGAGGAGAACTACTCCAAGGACTGGATCCTGGAGCGCTACCTCAACCTCGCCTACTTCGGCGACGGCGCCTACGGCATCCAGGCAGCGGCCCGGCACTACTTCTCGGTCAACGCCTCCCAGCTCAACCTGGTGCAGGCCGCCACCCTCGCCGGCCTGGTGAAGAACCCGGTCGGCTTCGACCCCACCCGGTTCAAGGACCGTGCGTTGGCGCGTCGCAACATCGTGCTGAACCGGATGGCCGAGCTCGACATCGTCGACCAGACGGCCGTGATGAAGCTGACCAAGCAGCCCCTGGGACTGAAGGTCAGCCGGAGCCGCAACGGCTGCCTGGGCACCGAGGCCGCGTTCTTCTGCGACTACGTACGCCGCTACCTCCTCCTGGACCCCGCCCTGGGCAAGACCGTCGCCGACCGGGCACAGCTGCTGACCAGCGGCGGGCTGACCATCAAGACGACCCTCGACCTGGAGAGCCAGCGCGCGGCCGACGCCGCGACCAGCGCCGCGGTCAACCCCCAGGACCAGGCGATCGGCGCCCTCGCGATGGTGCAGCCGGGCACCGGGGCGGTGCAGGCGATCTCGCAGTCGCGGCCGATGGGACGTGCGGCCAAGGAGGGCCAGACGTTCCTCAACTACATCGTGGACAGCAAGTACGGCGACTCCGGCGGCTTCCAGGCCGGATCGACCTTCAAGGTCTTCGTGCTCGCTGCCGCCCTCGAGCAGGGCCTGCCGATCTCGACCAGGTTTCCCTCCCCCGAGCGGATCAGCATCCCGCAGAACGACTTCAGGACCTGCAACGGCGCCTACCCGGTCTACTCGGCCTGGAACCTCGGCAACTCGACCGGCAGCGGCACCTTCGACATGGTCAGCGGCACCCGCAAGTCGGTGAACACCTACTTCGCCCAGCTGGAGCGCCGGACCGGGCTGTGCGAGCCGTACGCGCTCGCCAAGGCCATGGGGGTCGACCTCACCTCACCGCAGACCGAGCGGGTCCCCTCCTTCGTGCTCGGCGTGGCCGGGGTGAGCCCGCTGGAGATGGCCGGCGCCTACGCGACCTTCGCCGCGCGCGGCGAGCACTGCGAGAACCGTCCCGTCAGCCAGATCCTCAACAGCGACGGCAAGGTCTTCAAGGACTACCCGAAGAAGTGCACGCAGGTGATCAAGCAGACCACCGCCGACACGGTCAACGCCATCCTCGCCGGCGTGCTCGCCCCCGGCGGGTTCGGCCAGGCGCTGGCCCTGAGCCAGCCCGCCGCCGGCAAGACCGGCACGATCAACAGCAACATGGCGGTCTGGTTCAACGGCTACACCCCCAACATGTCGACCGCAGCGATGATCGCGGGCGCCAACTCCAAGGGGGAGCCGATCTCCCTGAACGGCCAGAGCGTGGGCGGCCGCACCATCGGGCAGGCCTTCGGGTCCACCGTCGCCGGCCCGATGTGGGCCTCGGCGATGCGGGCGATCCAGGGCAAGCTCCCCAACGAGAGCTTCGTGCGACCCGGGACCGGCTCCAGCGCCCCGGTCAAGCTGGAGATCCCCGACGCGGTCGGGATGCCCACCCGCCGCGCGGCCCAGGTCCTGGCCGAGCAGGGGTTCTACGTCAACATCGAGGGCGACGACGCCGGTGACGCCCCGGGCACCGTCCGGGAGATGCGCCCCGCCGCCGGCGAGAGCGCCTCCCGCGGCCAGACGGTCACCCTCGTCCCCACCCGCGGCTGACCCGGCGCTCCCTCTCCAGAAACCCGCCGAGACGTCACATCTGAAATCCCACAGCCCGCCGAGACGTCGCGTCTGAAAGCCGACAGCCCGCCGAGACGTCGCATCTGGAGGGCTTTCAGCGCCCGAGCGCGCCCATGCATGGGCGCCGGGCTCAGGAGGAGAGCTGGGACCGCACGGCCGCGGCCACGGCCCCGCCGTCGGCGCGACCCTTGGTCTTCGGCTGCAGCGCACCCATCACGCGGCCCATCGCCTTCATCCCGTCCGCGCGCACCCCGAGCTCGTCGATGGTGGCGGCGACCAGGGCCTCGATCTCCTCGCCGCTGAGCTGCTCGGGCAGGTAGCCCGCGATCACCTCGGCCTCGGCCCGCTCCTTGGCGGCCTGCTCGGTGCGGCCGGCGGCGTCGAACGCCTCGGCTGCCTCGCGTCGCTTCTTCGACTCGCTGGTGAGCACCGAGAGCACGTCCTCGTCGCTGAGCTCGCGCGCCTCCTTGCCTGCCACCTCGGCGTTGGTGATCGCGGAGAGCACCATCCGCAGCGTGGAGGACCGCAGGGCGTCACGCGCCTTGATCGAGGTCGTGAGGTCGCTGCGCAGCTGGTCCTTGAGAGCACTCATGTCGGCCATTGTGGCAGCCTTGCCCCATGCCTCTCCCCTCGGTTTCCGGGCCCGCCGTGTCACGCACGCTGCGCTCGATCGGGTACGGCGCCGGGCTCGTGTCCCTCGCCGGCGCGGGCACGCTCGCCTACTCCGCCGGGATCGAGGTCCGCAACTTCGCCGTACGCCGGGTGGAGGTCGCCGCCCTGCCCCCGGGGCGCCGGCCGCTGAAGGTCCTGCACCTCAGTGACCTGCACCTGACGCCGTCCCAAGGACGCAAGCAGCGCTGGCTCAGCTCCCTGGCCGACCTGGAGCCCGACCTGGTCGTCAACACCGGCGACAACCTCGCCCACCTCGACGCCGTGGAGCCGGTGGTGGCGAGCCTGGGCCGGCTGCTGGACCTGCCGGGCGTCTTCGTGTTCGGGTCCAACGACTACTTCGCCCCCTCGATGCGCAACCCGCTGTGGTACCTCTTCCCCGACGACGGGCGCCGGAACACCGCTACCTCCAAGCTGCCGTGGGGTGACCTGCGGGACGCGTTCGAGTCCCGGGGGTGGACCAACCTCACCAACACCTCGGCGCGACTGGAGGTTGGCGGCAGCTCGCTCGCCTTCGCCGGGGTCGACGACCCGCACCTGGAGTACGACGACCTCGGCTCGGTCTCAGGGCCCGCCCCCGCCGATGCGGACCTGCGCATCGGGGTGGCGCACGCTCCCTACCTGCGGGTGCTCGACCAGTACGCCCGCGACGGCTACGACCTCACCCTCGCCGGGCACACCCACGGCGGCCAGGTCTGCCTTCCGGTCAAGGGCGCGATCGTCACCAACTGCGATCTCGAGCCGGCCCGGGCGAAGGGTCTGCACCGGCATCCGGCGGACTCCCGGCCCAGCGATCCGGGGAGCTCGTGGCTGCACGTCTCCGCCGGTGCCGGGACCTCGCCGTACGCTCCGGTGCGCTTCTGCTGCCGCCCGGAGGCCACCTTGCTGACCCTCCTGCCGCGGACGCCATGACCCGGTTCGGCGCCGCCGTCATGCTCCGGTAGACTTCCCACGCCTTCGGGGTGTGGCGCAGCTTGGTAGCGCGCGTCGTTCGGGACGACGAGGCCGCAGGTTCAAATCCTGTCACCCCGACCGGGTGATGTCGCAAGACATCACGAGGGCCCGGACCCACCTGTGGGTCCGGGCCCTCGCCGGTTCTCCGGCCGGCTCTCGCGGGCCCGCTCTCCCCGGCTGGTCTCGTTTTCGAGCGTTCCTGGGCCGGATCGAGTCGATCCGGAGCCCTGTCATGGCACCATTCGCAGCATGGCTGACGAACCGGACAAGGGTGGGCTGGAGCCGAACCTGGAGTTGCCGCCCCTGCTCGGGTTCGGGCGGAGCAAGAAGAGGAAGCGCTCGCGCGACCTCGAGCAGCAGCCCGCACCGGCATCCGGCCCGGGGCCCCGCGGCAGCGAAGCCCCCGCCGAGGAGCCCACCGAGGTCACGGACCCGTTGGTGGCCGACCCGGTGGCCCCGCCGCCGGGACCCGAGGAGCCGTCGGCCACCCGCGCGCCCGGCACTGGGACCGGTCTCGCGCCGGCACCCGGGGCTGCCAGGCGGCTGCCACCGGTCCCACCCCCGCCACGCCCGACCGAGGACCAGTCGCCGCCCCAGCCGGTCGAGCCCATCGAGCCGCCCGAGCCCAGCGAGCCCGTCGCGCTGGCTGAGCCCATCGAGCCCGTCGCGCTGGCTGAGCCCATCGAGACGGCCGAGCCGGTCGAGCTCGTCGAGCCACCCGCCGCGCCGGCCGAGCCGGCCGAGCAGGTCGAGCCGGTCGAGCTCGTCGAGCCACCCGCCGCGCCGCCCGAGCCCAGCGAGCCGGTCGAGCCGGTCGAGCTCGTCGAGCCACCCGCCGCGCCGCCGGAGCCCATCGAGCCGCCTGAGGCGGTCCAGCCACCCGAGCCGATCGAGCCGCCGGAGCAGGCGCCCGAACCCATGCCCGAGCCGGGGCCTGCGCCGCACACCCCGGTCACCGCGTCCTCCTACGACCCGTTCCCGGCGCCGGACACGGACACGGAGGAGACCACCGTGCTGCCGAGCCTGCTCGTGTCCTCGCCACCCGAGAACGAGGCTGCGGCCGCCCCTGCGCAGTCAGCGAGGGTCGAGACCGTCCCGATCCCCCCGATCGCGCCGGCCACCCCTGCTGGGCCGGCCGACACGACCGCGCCGGCAGCCGCGAGCAAGTCTCGTTCGGTGCGGCTCCCCAGGATCGACGCCCGGATCGCGGTGCTGGTCACCGGCGCGCTGGTGGGACTCGCAGCGGTCCTCCTCACCGCGCTGGCGAGCCGGGGCTGCGAGGCCGTGCGTGGGGTCGGCTCCTGTGGCGGGATCGGCCTGGTGGCACTGCTGGCGATCACGGCCGTCTCCATCGTCCTGGGCGCCGTGCTCCTCGAGGCCTGGCGGATCCCGGACCCGACCAGCACGAGCTTCCTCGCCGTCGGAGTCGCCGCCGTGTTCGTGCTGCTCTTCCTGCTCGGGTCGCTGGAGTCTCCGTGGATGCTGCTGGTGATCCCGGTCCTGACAGCGCTCACCTACCTGCTGTCGCTGTGGGTCACCAGCACCCTGGTCGAGAGCACCGAGACCGGGACCCCTCCGCGCTAGGCGCGAGGACCCCCTCGATAGGCTTGGCACATCGCGATGCCGTCATCCGACGTCGGCCGGCTCGATCCTCGATGAGAGCCCAGGAACCACGTCAGCTCAGAGGATCGCCCGCCCCCATTCCTTAATTCGGACAAAAGCCTAATACCACCCTTTTTCAGGTCTTCGTCGGATATCTTGGTATTGATTCCCCCGACGTACGACCTGGAGACGACGATGCCCAACGTGCGACGCAGTGCCCTGGGTGCTGCCCTGACCGTCCTGCTCGCGATCGGGATGCTGCCCGGCAGCCCCGCCTCCGCGACGTCCGCCGCCCGGACCGCACCCGCCCAGGCGCCCGCCGTACAGGGCGCGACGGCCCTGACCGCGGCCACGATGGTCTCGGCGCGCAAGAAGAAGAAGGCCAAGAAGAACAAGCGCAAGGCCCGCAAGAACAAGGCCCGCAAGAACAAGGCCCGCAAGAGCAAGGCGCTTGCCCGGCCCCAGAACTTCGCCCGCCGCACGGTGCGCACCGTCCGCGGGGTCAACCAGATCACGGTGAGCTGGCCCCAGCGCCTGAACACCACCGGCTACACGGTGACGTGGTCCCCCCTGATCAACCGGATCCCCAAGTCCCCGGCCACCTGCTACTCCCCGTGCAAGCGTCGGTTCACCCGGGGCACCTCGATGACCCTGTCCGCGGCCGACCTGAGCTCCTACGCCCGCCGGGTCTCCTCGAACTCCGGCAACGCGGTGCACTTCAAGATCTTCTCCCACAACGCCACCCTGCTGAACTGGACCGGCACCACCTACCCCTACGACGCCTGGATCTCGCCGGCCAGGGCCGCGGCGGTGGACTGGCTGCCGACCATGAGCTCTCAGATGCCGCTCCCCCTGCCGCCCGCCAAGGGGCGCGACGTCGCCGTGACCAGCTTCAACGTGCTCGCGGCCAGCTCGACCGGCGTGCCCTCGTGGCCCAGCCGGGCGCCGAAGATCGTCAAGCAGATCAACGGCACCGGCGCCTCGATCGTGGCGACCCAGGAGAACTCCAACTCCCACACCGGCGTGGGCAGCGGCGTGGGTCAGTACACCGACCTGGCCAACCGGCTCCGGCCCAGTGGCTGGGCCCTGGCCGACGGCCGGGACTGGGACCTGGCGAGCGGCCTGTCCCGCTCCCACTCCACCCAGGCCGTGCGCACCTACTACAAGACCGGCGTCTGGCAGCAGGTGGCCAACGGCGCACTGATGACCCACGTCCCCATCGGCGGAAAGAACTCGGGCACCAACGTGGACCGTTGGGTGTCGTGGACCAAGCTGCGCGCCCGGGACCACGCCTCGACCCAGATCTGCGTGATCAACGCCCACCTGCTCTCCAACCAGGGCAACTACGACAAGGCCTCCGCTGCGCACCGCAACACGGAGACCGGGCAGATCCTGTCCCAGCTGAACAACCCGAAGAGCAACCTGCGCCGGGTCGGGACCCGGGTCGGGCAGGCCTGTGCGGGGACTCCCACGGTCTTCGCGGGCGACCTGAACTCCGCCCAGGAGCACGTGTGGGGCAACCAGCCGCAGGCCATGATGACGGCCAACGGGTTCGTGGACACCAAGAACGCCGGCCGGCGCTACAACACCCGGCTCAGCGGTCCCGGGCCGGTGACCGGCTGGCACCCGACCTGGGGGACGCAGATCGACTACCTGCTCACCAAGGGCATGGGCGGGGCGAAGAGCTTCCGGGTCGACATGATGCACCCCAGCAGCACGGGTTCGGACCACTACCCGGTCACGGCCGTGGTGAGCGTCCCGAACTCCTGACCCAGGGGCTCCAGCGCGGAGAACAACGACGGCGCGGGCACACCGAGAGGTGTGCCCGCGCCGTTGTTCTTGCGTGCTTGGGTGCTAGCGGGCGGCCAGCAGCTCGGCGATCTGCACGGTGTTCAGGGCAGCGCCCTTGCGCAGGTTGTCGTTGCTGATGAACAGCGCGAGGCCACGCTCGTCCGGCACGCCCGGGTCCTGCCGCAGCCGGCCGACGTACGACGGGTCCTTGCCAGCCGCCTGGAGCGGTGTCGGGATGTCGCTGAGCTCCACGCCGGGCGCGTCCCGGAGGATCTCGCGAGCGCGGGCCACGGTCATCGTGGAGCCGAACTCGGCGTTGATCGCCAGGGAGTGACCGGTGAAGACGGGGACCCGCACGCAGATGCCGGAGACCAGCAGCTCGGGCAGGCCGAGGATCTTGCGGGACTCGTTGCGGAGCTTCTTCTCCTCGTCGGTCTCGCCGAGCCCGTCGTCGACGATGCTCCCGGCGACCGGGACCACGTTGTAGGCGATGGTGCGCTCGTACTTCACCGGGGCGGGGAACTCGATCGCCTCGCCGTCGTAGGAGAGCTCGCGGGCCTTGTCGCCGGCGGCCTCGACCTGACCGGCGAGCTCGTCCACGCCGGCCACGCCGGACCCGGAGACGGCCTGGTAGGTCGACGCGATCAGCCGGACCAGGCCTGCCTCGTCGTGCAGCGGCTTGAGCACGGGCATCGCTGCCATCGTGGTGCAGTTCGGGTTGGCGATGATCCGCCGCCCCGAGAGGGCGAGCTCGATCGCCTCGGGGTTGACCTCGCTCACCACCAGCGGCACGTCGTCGTCCATCCGGAAGGCGGAGGAGTTGTCCACCACCACGGCGCCGGCCTCGGCGAACCGCGCCGCCTGGGCCCGCGAGGTGGTCGCCCCGGCGGAGAACAGCACGATGTCGAGCCCGCTCGGGTCGGCAGTGGCCGCGTCCTCCACGGTGACCTCGCGGTCGCCGTACGGCAGCACCGTGCCGGCGGAGCGGGCGGAGGCGAAGAACCGGATCTCATCGGCCGGGCCGATCGAATTGAACGGGGCGCGCTCGAGCAGGATCTGGCGCATGGCGACGCCGACCTGCCCGGTGGCGCCGACGATGCCGAGGCGTACGCCGCTCATCGTCCGGTCCCGCCGTAGACGACCGCCTCGACGTCCTCGGAGTCGAGGTCGAAGGCGGTGTGGGTCGCGACCACGGCAGCGTCGACCTGGGCCTCGTCGACGACGACCGAGATGCGGATCTCCGAGGTGGAGATCATCCCGATGTTGACCCCGGCCTCCGCGAGCGCGTTGAAGAACTTCGCGGTCACCCCCGGGTGGGAGCGCATGCCGGCCCCGATCAGGGAGACCTTGCCGATCTTGTCGTCGTAGAGCAGCGAGGCGAACCCGATCTCGTCCTGGAGCGCGGCGAGCGCCGCCATCGCGGTCTGCCCGTCGGTGCGCGGCAGGGTGAAGGAGATGTCGGTCAGGTTCGTCGCGGCGGCCGAGACGTTCTGCACGATCATGTCGAGGTTGATCTGCGCCCGGGCGAGCGCGTCGAAGATCCGGGCGGCCTCCCCGACCTTGTCGGGTACGCCGACGACGGTGATCTTGGCCTCGCTGCGGTCGTGTGCGACGCCGGCGATGATCGCTGCTTCCATGGTGGCCTCCTGGTGGGCCTCGTCGTTGATGCTGCCCTTCACGAGGGTGCCCTCGAGATGGCTGAACGATGAGCGGACGTGGATCGGGATGTCGTAGCGGCGGGCGTACTCCACGCAGCGCAGGTGCAGGATCTTGGCACCACCGGCCGCGAGCTCCAGCATCTCCTCGTAGGTGACCTGGTCGAGCTTGCGTGCCGTCGGCACGATCCGCGGGTCCGCGGTGAAGACGCCGTCGACGTCGGTGTAGATCTCGCACACGTCGGCACTCAGGGCAGCCGCGAGCGCGACCGCCGTGGTGTCGGTGCCGCCACGACCCAGGGTGGTGATCTCCTTGGTGTCCTGGCTGACGCCCTGGAACCCGGCGACGATCACGATGTGCCCGTCCTCGAGCGCGGCGGAGATCCGCCCCGGGGTGACGTCGATGATCTTGGCCTTGCCGTGCACGGAGTCGGTGATCACCCCGGCCTGCGAGCCGGTGAACGAGCGTGCGGTCAGGCCGAGGTCGGAGATCGCCATCGCGACCAGCGCCATCGAGATGCGCTCACCGGCGGTGAGCAGCATGTCGAGCTCACGGGCCGGGGGCAGTGGGCTGACCCCCTCGGCGAGCTCGAGCAGCTCGTCGGTGCTGTCACCCATCGCGGAGACCGCCACCACGACGTCGTGGCCGTCCTTCTTCGCCTGCACGATCCGCCGGGCCACCCGCTTGATGGCCGAGGCGTCTGCCAGCGAGGACCCGCCGTACTTCTGCACCACGATGCCCACGGCGCTGCTCTCCTCCTGGTGGTCGGATATGAGGCCCGGCTCCGGAGAGCCGACTGCTGGCCGCCGACGATTCTACGTGGGGTCAGGCGGTGCCGACGCCACGGTCCAACGCGGCCGCCGCGGCGGCGATCTGGTCGCTCTCGTCCGCGAGGTCCGCGTCGAGCCGGTCGTGGGCGATCACCGACTGCAGCGCCCGCAGCGCCGCGCTCGCGTTGTCCCCCCAGCTGGCCAGGTAGGAGAACTGCCACCACCACAGCGCCTCCGAGACGTCACCGGAGCGGAAGTGCCGCAGCCCGTTGGCGAGGTCGGTGGCGATGCTGGTGAGGTCGTCGGAGAGCTGGCCCTGGACGATCTCGGGGACGTAGGGGTCGAAGTTGTAGGTGTAGGTGTCGACGGCATCGAGCAGCCGCGCCAGCCGTAGCCGCATCGCGTCCAGGTCGGGGTCGGGACCGACGTCGGGCTGGTACTCCAGCCGCGGCGCGAAGTCGCGCTGCGCGCCGAGACGCGCGCCGGCAAGGAGGATCTGGCTGACCTCGACGAGGAGCAGCGGCAGCACCGTCCCGCCGTTCTCCTCGCGCGACATCGCCTGCAGGGAGACCAGGAAGGACTCCACCGCGTCGGCGATCTGCTGCGCGAACTCCTCGAGCTCGGCATCCACCACGATCTCAGTCACCTGCGTTTCGCCTTCCTGCGAATGCCCGGCCGAGAGTGACCTCGTCGGCGTACTCGAGGTCTCCCCCCACAGGCAGTCCACTCGCCAGACGCGTCACGCGCAAGTCCATGTCCTTGAGGAACCTGCTCAGGTAGGCCGCGGTCGCGTCCCCCTCGATGTTGGGATCGGTCGCCAGGATCACCTCGGTGACCACTCCGTCGGCCAGCCGGGCCATCAGCTCGCGGATCCGCAGCTGCTCGGGGCCGATGCCCTCCAGGGGCGAGATCGCACCGCCGAGCACGTGGTAGCGCCCGCGGAACTCGCGCGTGCGCTCGATCGCCACGACGTCCTTGGGCTCCTCCACCACGCAGATCAGCGCAGGGTCACGGCGCGGGTCGCGACAGATCCGGCACAGCTCCTCCTCGGAGACGTTGCCGCAGACCTTGCAGAACTTGGCCTTGGCCTTCATCTCCATGAGGGTGTCGGCCAGACGGCGTACGTCGACCGGGTCGGCCGCGAGCAGGTGGAACGCAATCCGCTGGGCGCCCTTGGGGCCCACGCCCGGGAGCCGCGCGAGCTCGTCGATCAGGTCCTGGAGGACGCCCTCATACACCGGGGCTGCCCAGGCCTCCCGGCAGTCCGCCCGGCTGGTCCCCCGGGCCACCGAGGGCGCCACCGGCCAGCGGCCCCAGGGTGCTTGCGGCGAGCGCGTCGACCTGCGTCTTCGCGTCGCGGTAGGCGGCGACCACGAGGTCGCCGAGGTCGGCCAGCGACTCCGGGTCGGTGCCGTCGAAGGAGCCCGGGGTGATCGTGACGCCGGCGAGCTCGCCGGTGCCGGTGACGGAGACCGCGACGCCTCCGGCCGAACCCTCCAGGGTGGTGGCGGCCAGCTCCTCCTGGGCTGCGACGAGCTGGGCCTGCATCTGCTGGGCCTGCTCGAGCATGGCCTGCAGGTCGAAGCCGCCCTCGCCTGCGAGGTTGCCGAAGGGGTTGTCCGTCATCTCATCTGCTCCCGGTGTTCGCTCTGGTGTCACAACTCTGGGTCGCGGTCGCGCCGCGGTCAGTCATGGGGGATCTCCTCGATCACGGTGGCTCCGAGCTCGCGCTCGAGGAGCTGCGTGGTGTCGATCCCGTTGTCCTCGTCGGAGGGGTCGTCGCGGCTGGCGTCGGCGTCGAGGTCGGGGCCCTGGGCGTGGGCGGGGACCGGCTCGTCGCCCCGGCGGGTGGGGGCGATGTTGTTGCGCGCCGCGGCGACGCCGGGCGGGCGGACCCGCTCGGCCGCGGGCTGGCCTTCACCGCGGGCCTCGTCGCCGGCCCAGGCCGGGGGGCCTCCGGGCGAGCTGTCGGCGCCCGGCTCGGGGGCGCTCGCCGCGGCGGGGCGGATGACCCGAGGGGCTGTCTCCTGGCCCGGCTGGGCCGAGGGGTCGACGGCCACCTCGACCTTCCAGTCGACCCCGATCATGTCGATCGCCGCCTGGCGCAGGATCTCCTGGCTCCCCCCGCCGACGAAGGAGTCGCGTGCACCCGCGGTCTTGAAGCCGATGGTCAGGCTGGTCGCGTCCACCCCGATCACCTGGGCGTTCTGGCTGAGCAGGATCCAGGTGAACCGCCGCATCTTCTTGACCGCCTCGAGCAGGTCGGGCCAGATCCGGCGTACGTCGGCCAGGGACAGGGTCCCCGTACCGGCGCCACCGCCATCGGACGCCGCGGCGACAGCAGGCTCGGCCTGCGGTGCAGGCGCCGACGCGGACGCAGCCGGTGCGGCGGGGGCCTGAGGAGGCGAAGCGGGTGCAGGGGGCGCTGCCGCCGGCTGCGGCGGAGCGGGCCGGGTGGGCGGGGTAGGCGCAGGCTCCGCCGGTGCCGGGGTGGACGGCCGCTGCGGCTCGGCGCCACGTCCGCGGACGTCCTCGGCGGGTGCCCCAGAAACAGGACCAGAAACAGGACCGGTGACGGCGGCCCGGCGCTCGAGCCGGTCCAGCCGGGCTCCGAGGCCCAGCGAGTCGTGGTCGGCCGCCGGGAGCAGCAGCTTGGCGCAGATGAGCTCCAGAAGCAGCCGCGGCGTGGTGGCCCCGCGCATCTCGGTGAGGCCGCTGGCCACGATGTCGGCCGCGCGGACGAGCTCGGCCCTGCCGAACCGGGCGGCCTGGGAGACCAGCCGTTCGGCCTGGTCGGCCGGCACGTCGATGAGGCCGGTGGTGGCCGCGTCGGGGACGGCGGCGACGATGACGAGGTCGCGCAGGCGGCGGAGCACGTCCTCGGTGAAGCGACGGGGGTCCTGCCCGGTCTCGATCACCTTGTCGACCACCCCGAAGACACCCGCGCCGTCGACCGCGGCGAACGCGTCCACCACCTCGTCGAGCAGGTTGTCCGGGGTGTAGCCGAGCAGGCTGGTGGCCACCTCGTAGGTGACCCCGTCGGGGCCGGCCCCGCCCAGCAGCTGGTCGAGCACCGAGAGCGAGTCGCGAGCCGAGCCCGCACCGGCCCGGACGACCAGCGGCAGGGCGGCCGGATCGATCCGGACGCCCTCCTTCTGGCACAGGTCGGCGAGGTAGTCCGAGAGCGTGCGCGGCGGGATCAGCCGGAACGGGTAGTGGTGCGTGCGCGAGCGGATGGTCGCGATGACCTTCTCCGGCTCGGTCGTGGCGAAGATGAACTTCAGGTGCTCCGGAGGCTCCTCGACCAGCTTCAGCAGTGCGTTGAAGCCCTGGGAGGAGACCATGTGGGCCTCGTCGATGATGTAGACCTTGAACCGGCTGCTGACCGGCGCGAAGAACGCCCGCTCCCGCAGGTCACGGGCGTCGTCGACGCCACCGTGGCTGGCCGCGTCGATCTCGATGACGTCGATGGAGCCGGGGCCCCCGCGGGCGAGGTCGCGGCAGGACTGGCACTCCCCGCACGGGTCCGAGATCGGCGCCTTCTCACAATTCAGCGCTCGCGCCAGGATTCGGGCGCTGGTGGTCTTGCCGCACCCACGCGGTCCCGAGAAGAGGTAGGCGTGGTTGACCCGGTTGTTCGCCAGTGCCGCTCGGAGCGGCTCGGTGACATGGTCCTGACCGATCACCTCGGCGAACGTCTCCGGCCGGTAGCGGCGGTAGAGCGCGAGGGTTGGTTCCACACCTGAACCCTAGACGGCCGGGACGACACCTGGCACAGGTGGCGACCACGGCTGCTCCTCCTGGACCGCACGGATGATGCGGAGGACCCCCTCCTCGCCCCTGCGGACCCCGCCGGGCACCCCTTCTGCATCTTCGTGGCCTGAGGCCGGCACCGGGCGGCCGTCTAGGCTCGCGACCGTGAGCGACCACCAACTGCGACAGATCCTGGACCGACTACCCCCGGAGCCGCGCATCGTGGTCTCCGGCAACTTCGCGACACCGTGGCACCTCGTCGCCGAGGTCGACCGGCTGCTCCCGACGTACCGACTGTGGGCCCTGAACGGGCAGCCCGGCCTGCCCGACCGCGAGGGAGTCGTCCTGGAGACCTCGTTCGTCGGCGCCGGGATGCGGCGCAGCCCCCGGCTGCGCTACGTGCCGTCGCGGCTCTCGATGGTGCCGGCGCTGTTCAACCGCAACATGGCGCCCGACCTCGTCGTGCTGCACACCTCGCTGCCCCGCGACGGCATGATCTCGCTCGGCACGGAGGTCAACGTGCTCCCCGCCGCGATCGAGGCCGTACGCCGGACCGGCGGCGCCGTGATCGCACAGGCCAACCCGCGGATGCCGTTCACCTTCGGCGACGCGGTGATCGCGCTCGAGGACGTCGACCTGGTCATGGAGGTCGACCAGCCCCTCGACGTGCACCACCAGCTCGCGGTCGACGAGGCCTCCGTCGCGATCGGTACCGCCGTGGGGGCACGGGTCCCGGACGGCGCGACCCTGCAGGCCGGCATCGGCGCCGTGCCCGACGCCGCGCTGCTCGGGCTGACCGACCGTCGCTCCCTGCGGGTGTGGACGGAGATGTTCAGCGACAGCGTGCTCACCCTGGAACGGGCCGGGGCGCTCGACCGGGACGTCCCGATCGCCACCTCGTTCGTGTTCGGCTCCGAGGAGCTCTACGCGTGGCTGGATCGCAACGAGCGCGTGCACATGACCCGTACCGAGGTCACCAACGACCCCTCCCGGATCTCGGCGAACCCGGCGATGTTCAGCATCAACTCCTCCCTGGAGGTGGACCTGTACGCCCAGGCGAACGCCTCGCGCGTCCGCGGGCGGATCTACTCCGGGCTCGGCGGTCAGGCGGACTTCGTCGTGGGCGCGATCCACAGCCCCGGCGGCCAGGCGCTGATCGGGCTGCGCTCGTGGCACCCCCGCGCTGGCCGCTCCACGATCGTGCCGATGGTCTCCGCTCCGGTGACCTCCTTCCAGATGACCGCGGTGATCACCGAGCAGGGCACCGCGGAGATCCTCGGGCACGACCAGGAGCGCCAGGCAGCGAACCTGATCACCTACGCCGCCCATCCCGACGCCCGCGAGGAGCTCACGGCCGCCGCAGGCGACCTCTTGCTGCGAACCAGCCATCAAGGTGACCGCTAGCCAGAGCGGTCTGGGTCACCGACACAGACAAAGGCCCCCCATGCACCCGGTAGAGCTCGCCTGCCCTTGCTGCCTTCCGGCCCTGGGGGATTCAGCGAGGTACCGCCGCATGGGGGGTTGGCAGGAAGTCTAGGAGGTCGATTTCGCTACGGCCAATCGGGGCAGGTAGCCTTCGCGACGGAGGATTCGCCTAGTGGCCTATGGCGCTCGCTTGGAAAGCGGGTTGGGTTAACGCCCTCAGGGGTTCGAATCCCCTATCCTCCGCCGATCGACGCCGGCCGAGCCCCCCGAGGGCTCGGCCGGCGTCGCTGTTCGTGGCGGGCCCACGAAGCCCGTGACCACCCCGCGTCCGGCCCCTGCTCTCAGAGCGTGAACGCCTTCCGGAAGGCCTCGACCGCGGCGTCGCTGTCACCGCTCGCGAAGGCCTCGAGGCCCACGACCCCGTCGTACCCCTCGGCGGCCAGCGCCCGGGCGACCGCCGCGTAGTTGATCTCCCCGGTGCCCGGCTCGCAGCGCCCGGGTACGTCGGCGACCTGGATCTCCCCCACCCAGGGGAGGGCCCGGCGGACGAGCTCGATCAGGTTCCCCTCGCCGATCTGGGCGTGGTAGAGGTCGAGGTTCATCCGCAGGTGCGGGCTGTCCACGGCGCGGACGAGGGCGAGCGTGTCGGCGGCCCGCGCGAACGGGGTGCCCGGGTGGTCCACCTCGCGGTTGAGGTTCTCAAGGGTGAACACCACGTCGTGGCGCCGGCCCAGGTCGGCGACCCGGTGCAGCGTCTCCAGGGCACGCAGCCACATCTCGCCGGTGACGACCTCGACCGGCCGGACCGGCAGGCCACGGCCGTCCAGACCGGTGCCGTGGAGGTTCAGGCTGGGCGAGCCCAGCACGCGGGAGGCCTCGATCGAGCGCTCAGCGGTGCGCAGGAGCGTGTCGGCACCGTCGGGATCGACCAGCTCGCCCTCGACGTACCCGGTCATCGAGGTGAACCGCGCCCCCGTGGCCGCCAGAGCGGGGAGGTCCTTGGCCGTCCAGTCCCAGATCTCGACGGCGAAGCCCTGGTCGCGCAGCCGGCACACGCGCTCGACCAGCGGCAGGTCGAGATGGACCATCTCCGCGCTGACCGCGAGCACGAAGCTCACTGGACCACCGGCACCGGCGCGTTGGCCCGGACCGAGTCCACGCACGCCAGCGCCACGGCGAGCGCCCGCCGCGCATCCACCCCGGTCACGGCCGGCGCCCTGCCCTCGCGCACGGCGTCGGCGAACTCCACGAACTCGGCCACGTAGGCATCACCGAAGAGCTCGACGTCGCCCCGTGGGGTCGGTGCGTGCCGACCACCGGCGTCGTAGTGGGTCACCGGGGCCAGCGCGGCGCCACCGGCGGTCACCATCCCTGCCGACCCGAACACCTCCGCCCGGACGTCGTAGCCGTACGCCGCCGAGAAGCTCGCCTCCGCAACGGCCCGGGTGCCGTTGTCGAAGGTGATCACGACCACCGCGGTGTCCAGCAGGCCGGAGTGCTTGTGCTCGGGAGCCACCAGCGCGTCCGCGGTCGCGTAGACCTCGACGGCCGCGGCGCCCGGGTTGAGCCACAACAGCGTGTCGAAGTCGTGGATCAGGGTCTGGGTGAAGATCGTCCACGGCGGTACGCCGCCGGGGTCGGCCAGCCCCGGGTCACGCGTCAGCGACCGCATCAGGTGGGGGGAGCCGATGCCACCCGCCATGACGAGGTCGTACGCGGCAGCGAAGTCGGCCGCGAAGCGCCGGTTGAAGCCGACCTGGAGCGCCACCCCGGCCTTCTCCGCCGCCGCGATCGCCCGGTCGGCCTCCGAGAGGGTCATCGACATCGGCTTCTCGCAGAACACCGCCTTGCCGGACCCGGCCGCGGCCACCACCAGCTCGCAGTGGGCCACGCTGGAGGCGGCGATCACGACTGCCTCGACGTCGTCGGCCGCGAACAGCTCCTCCGGGGAGGTCATCGCCCGGGCGCCCAGCGGCGCCCCGAGCGCCTCGGCGACACCGGGGCGGGGATCGGCGACGGCGACGAGGGTCGCTCCCGGGACGTGCCTGGCGATGACCTCCGCGTGGGAGGAGCCGATGCGCCCGGCACCGACCAGCCCGACGCGGACCTGAGAAACTGGCTTCACGGCCGTACCCACCTCTGCTCGGAGATCGAGGTCTGCATCGCGTCGACGAGCTCGGCTGCCCGGAGCGCGTCCTGGACGGTGGCCCCCACCGGGTCGCCCGACTGGATCGACTCGACCAGCCGGAGCGCCTCGATCACCTTGAGGTCGTCGTACCCCATGGCGATGCCGCCGCCCGGCTGGAACGCGGCGAGCTCACCGTGACGGGGGCTCACCAGCACCGTCGAGTACGCCGCGTCCTGGTAGTCAGACCCCAGGCACAGGCGCAGCTCCCCCATCCTGCGGAAGTCCCACGCGAACGCACCGAGGTCCCCGTGGACCGAGATCTCGTAGCCGCACTGCTCACCCACGGCGGTGCGGCCGGCCACCAGGGTGCCGCGGGCTCCGGAGGCGAACCGCAGCAGCGCTCCCACGTAGTCCTCGTTCTCGACCTCGCCCCGGGTCCCCTTCACCCCGCGCGCGAAGTGGGAGCCGGCGCCGGCCGGCAGCGGCCGCTGCGTGACGAACCGGCCCTCGTCGGCGACGAGCTCGACCACCTCGCCCGCGATGTGGCTCGCGAGGTCCACCGCATGGCTGGCGAGGTCCCCGGAGACCCCGCTGCCGGCCTGGTCCTGGAGGAAGCGCCACGACAGGGCGCCCTGGGGGTGGGCGGCGTAGTCGGCGAGGAACCTGACCTCCACGGTCTGGAGGCTGCCCAGCGCTCCCTGGAGCACCAGCTGCCGGGCGTGCTCGACCGCGGGGGCGTTGCGGTAGTTGAAGCCGGCAGCCGACCGCACACCCGCCTTCTCGACGGCCGCGACGATCTCGGCGGTCTCCGCCGCGTTGCGCCCGGCCGGCTTCTCGATCCACAGGTGCCGGCCCGACTCCGCCACCGCGACCGCCATGTCCCGGTGCAGGTGGTTCGGGCCGCAGACCGAGATCACGTCGAGGTCGGCACGCGCGACCAGGCTGCGCCAGTCGCGGTGCAGCTCGGCGAAGCCGTGCCCGCGAACGGAGCGTTCCAGCTCCGCGTCCGAGAGGTGGTCAGCCACCGCGACCAGCCTTGGACGGACCGGCAGCTCGGGGTAGTGCGCCGAGAGCCGGCTCCACGCGCGCGCGTGCAGCCGTCCCATCCAGCCGAAGCCGATCACGCCCACGCGCAGGTCGCGGCATCCGGTCATGATGGCCTGCTCACAGCCATCGGACCTGCTCCTGCTTGGCCTCGTCGTAGGCCTCGCGACCACTCAGGGAGCCCGGCACCCCGGTCTCCCACCAGGCGCCCGCCTCGGTCCAGGCGGCGGGGTGCGTGCGGCACACGACGACGGCCGGACGGCGCTTCTCCCGGGCAGCGTTCCGCGCGCGGTCGTACGCCGCACGCAGCTCCTCCACGCCGGCGTCGGCCGGCACGTCCTCGACGAGGCACCCGAGCGACCGGGCGTGGGCGGCGAAGTCGACGTGCACGCTGCCGTCCGCGCCGGGACCACGCGAGTCCGAGAGCAGGTTGTTGAACCCCTCGGCGCCCTGGTTGGTCTGCAGCCGGTGGATCACCGCGAAGCCGGAGTTGTCGCACAGCACCGCCACGAAGGGGTGGCCCGCGAAGGCGGCGGAGTAGAGCTCGGAGTTGAGCATCAGGTAGGACCCGTCGCCGAACAGGCCCGTGACCAGGCCGTGGGGGTGGGTCTGCGCACGCGCCATCGCCGCGCCCCAGGGGGCGACGACCTCGTAGCCCATGCAGGAGAAGCCGTACTCGAGGTCCATCGTGGCGCCGGAGGTCGGGGACTGGTCGTGCTTGACCACCCCGGTCCGCCAACCGCCGTGCAGCTCGCCGGGCATCCCGCCGGAGGCGGTGAGCACGTAGTCCTCTGGGCCGCTGGCGTCGTTGACCACGCCGACGACCTGCGCATAGGTCAGGGACCCGTCCGGGGCGGCACCCTCACGGAGCCGGTCGACGTGCGCGTCCCAGTCGGTGAGCCGGGCACCGGCCTGGGTGGACCACGCGGTGTCCGCGCTCCACTCGCCCAGCGACTCCGAGAGCTCCGCGAGCGTCACCCGCGCATCGCCCACGACCGCCTGCGCGGAGTGCTTCACGGCGTCGAACCGCGCGGCGTTGACGGTCACCAGGCGCACCCCCTCGGCGAACCCGGTCCACGAGGAGGTGGTGAAGTCCTGCAGTCGCGTGCCCACGGCGAGGACGACGTCGGCCTGCGCCGCGAGCTCGTTGGCGGAGGTGGCGCCGACGATACCGAGCGCCCCGCCGTAGAGGCGGTGGTCGTGCGGGACCAGGGTGCGGCCCGCCACGGTCTCGACGACCGGGACCCCGTGGGAATCGGCGAACGCGATCGCCTGCATCGCCGCGCCGGAGTAGCGCACCCCGCCGCCCAGGACCAGCAGCGGACGCTCGGCCTGCCGCAGCGCCACCGCCGCCTCCTCGAGGTCGTCCCGGTCGGGGCGCTGCCGGGGGACGCGGTGCACCCGGGGCTCGAACATGGCGAGCGGGAAGTCGAACTCCTCGACCTGGGCGTCCTGCGGCATCGCCAGCACGACCGGCCCGCAGTCGGCCGGGTCGGTGAGGACCCGCGCCACCTGCGGCAGCGTGGCGAGCAGCTGCTCGGGCCGGGTGATCCGGTCGAAGTAGCGCGAGACAGCCCGGAAGGAGTCGTTGACCGAGGTCGTCGGGTCCCCGTAGTGCTCGACCTGCTGGAGCACCGGGTCGGGCGCCCGTCCGACGAAGGTGTCCCCGGGGAGCAGCAGCACCGGAAGCCGGTTGGCGTGGGCCACCCCCGCCGCCGTCACCAGGTTGAGCGCACCGGGCCCGATCGAGGTGGTCACGGCCATCACCTGCCGGCGGTCCATCGCCCGGGCGAACCCGACCGCGGCGAGGCCCATCCCCTGCTCGGTCTGCCCGCGCCAGGTGGGCAGCTCCTCGCGGTGCTCGTGCAGCGCCGTGCCCAGCCCGAGGACGTTGCCGTGCCCGAAGATGGCGAAGATCCCCGGGAACAGCGGCACCTCGGTCCCGTCGAGCAGCTCCGAGCGCTGCGCGATCATCCACCGGACCAGGGCCTGCGCCGTGGTGAGTCGGATCGTGCCGGTCATCGTGCCTCCTCCGGGTGGGCTGGATCGTCGTACGACGGGACCAGGCCGTCGGCGCGCCCGGACGCCGAGGTGACCGGGCAGCGCGGATCGAGCTGCTGGTCGGCCCAGCCGTCCCGGATCCACGCGTGGTCGGGGTCGTCGCAGAACGCGAGAGCTCGCTCGGCCCCCGGGCCGGCCATCACGTTCAGGTAGTACATCGGGTATCCAGGGGCCGCCATGCACGGACCGTGGTAGCCGTGCGGGACGAGGACGACGTCGTGGTCGCGAACCTCGACGGTCTCGTCGAGGGGCGCGAGGCCGGCCTCCTCGTGCTCGGGGCCGGTGTAGGTCCGGTGGTAGCCGACGCCCGTGCGGGAGGGAGTCACCTGGTCCGGGCCGGCGATCCGGTAGTAGTAGATCTCCTCGTTGACCACCTCGCACGGCGCCGACGCGTCGTGCTTGTGCGGCGGGTGGCTCGACCAGTTGCCCGGCGGGGTGACCAGCTCGCAGCAGACCAGCTTCTCGGCGTGGTCCCACACCCCGGGGACCCCGAAGTTGTTCACCTGGCGGGTCGCCGTCCCCGCCCCGCGGACCTCGACCGGCACCTCGGCGGCGGCGCCGTAGCGCGGCTCGAGGCGGTGCTCGCAGCGTGCGGCCGGGAGGGCCACCTCGGCCACCGTCTCGGACCGCAGGGTCAGCAGGCTGTCCCGGCCCACGTAGGCGAAGTCGGTGACGGCGCTGAACACGCTCGCCCGGCCGTCGAGGTCGAACTTCGCCTCGCACGTCCCGGGCGACTCCGCGAGGGACACCTCCGCCCGCACCGAGCCCCGCAGCGGCAGCACGAAGACCTCGCTCGGCCCGGTCTCCACCTGCACCGCCTGGCCGGGGGCCAGTCGCAGGACGCGTAGCCCGGTCCACTCCCAGCCGGCGTCCTGCGGCGTCAGCGCCACCAGCTCGGCGGCGCTCCCGGCGGACCCGGGGAAGGGGCGGTGGAGAGTCACCTCACTCACCGTCCTTGGCGGAGCGGAGCACCTCGGCCGCAGCGTGTACGGCGGCGCCGACGTCTCCGTCGGGTGGGTAGAGCAGGCTCCGGCCCACGACGAGCCCACGCACCGCCGGGTGGGAGAGGGTCTGCCCCCAGGACTCGAGGGCGGCGGCAGGGTCCGAGCTCGGCACTCCGCCGAGCACGACACAGGGCAGCGTGGTCGACCCGAACACGGTCTCGAAGTCGTCGCAGGAGGGCATCTTGAGCCAGGTGTAGGCGCTCGTCGTACCCAGCCCCGAGGCGATCGTGACCGCGCGGGACAGCGCGGGCGCGTCCTTGCGCAGGAACGGGGTGCCGTCGGCGTCGCGCTCGTAGGGCAACGGCTCCACCATCGCGACCAGGCCCCGGTCGGCGAGCTCGCTCACGGCGCGCGCGCAGGCCTCGATCGTGGTGGCCGTCCCGGAGTCGGTGTCGTCGATGCGCAGCAGCATCTTCCCGCCCTCCAGGCCCCACCGGGCGATGCTCTCGGCGTCGTAGCCCGTGAACCGGTCGTCCATCGTCCAGGTCGCGCCGTCGAGGCCGCCCCGGTTCATCGACCCGATCACGACCTTGTCGTCGAGGGCGCCGAGCAGCAGCAGCTCCTCGATCACGTCGGGGGTGCCGAGCACCCCGTCGACATCGGGGTGGTGCAGCGCCTCGACGAGCCGGCCGAGCAGGGACCGGCGATCGGCCATCGCCATCGCGTCGCCCCCGGACGCGAGCGCGCCGCGGGCAGGGTGGTCGGCGGCGACCAGGAACAGCGTCTCCCGCTCGGAGAGGAAGCGGGCCGGGCGTCGCCGGGCGGCATAGGCCTTGGCGACCGCACCCGGGTCGCTGGCGCGCAGCCGCAGCAGGTCTCGCCACTGCTCGGTGGTGATCTTCGGTCCCCGCCGCTCCACGATCGGCTCGACCTCGCTGGCACTCATCAACGATCCCCTCCCCGCGCGACGAGGTCGGTGAGCTCGGCGAGCGTCGGCATCGCGTCCGCGCACGCCAGCCGGGAGGCGACGATCGCCCCGGCCGCGTTGGCGTGCCGCGCGATGTCGGCCGGCCCCCACCCGGCGAGGAGCCCGTGCACGAGGGCAGCGCCGAAGGCGTCCCCGGCCCCGAGGCCGCAGACGACCTCGACGGGGTGGGGCGGTACGACGTCACGGCCCTCGGCGGTGGCGACCAGGACACCCTCGGCGCCCATCTTCACCAGCGCCAGCTCCACGCCGCGGTCGAGCAGCCGGGTGGCCGCCCGGTCCGGGTCGCCGGTGCCGACGGCGACCTCCACCTCGGCCCGGTTGCCGACGGCCACGGTGACGTGGTCCAGCATGGCGTCGTACTCCGCGCCGGCGTGCCCGGGCGAGGACCAGAACATCGGCCGCCAGTCGAGGTCGAGCACGGTGTGCCTGCCCGACCCGGCCTCCGGACGGCCCCGGTGCTTGAGCATGGTCAGCTGGGAGGTGCGCGCCGGCTCAGCGCTCACGCCGGTCCCGGTCACCCAGAACACCGGCACGTCACGGACCACGTCCCAGGGGATGTCGTCCTCGCCGATGGTGAGGTCGGGCGCGACCGGCTCCCGGTAGAAGACCAGGCCGGGGTCCTCGGGCGGGTCCAGCTCGCAGAACACCACGGGCGTGAGCAACCCGGGGGCGGTCCCGACGTACGACGCGTCCACCCCGAACCCGGTCAGGGCCTCCCGAACGAACTCGCCGAACCCGTCCGGGCCCACCTTGGTGAGCACGGCCGTACGCCGCCCCAGCCGTGCCGCGCCCACGGCGACGTTGGTGGCCGTGCCGCCGAGGTACTTGGCGAACGTGGAGACGTCCTTGAGGGGTCCGTCCTGCTGGGGGTAGATGTCGACCCCCACCCGGCCCACGGTGAGCAGCTCGAGCTCCCCCGCGACGCTCACCAGGACCCCACGTAGGAGTCGATGGTCTTGCGCATGAAGCGGCTGGAGTCCTGGGCCCGCTCCTCCCAGGCGAAGACGCACGAGGTCATCACGTTGCCCTCACGGGAGCCGAAGCCGAGCTGGTGCAGGGTCGCGAAGAACTCGTCCCAGCGGACCTCGCCCTGGCCGATGTCGAGGTGCTGGTGCACCCGGACCGGGTTCCCGGGCGGGTTGGTGATGTAGCGCAGGCCCGAGGACCCGGTGTGGTCGAAGGAGTCGGCCAGGTGCAGGTGGGTCATCAGGTCACCGGCGTAGGTCATGATCTCGGCCATGTTCCCGCCCATGTGGAAGGTGTGCGGCGCGCAGTAGAGGAAGGACACGAGCGGTGAGTTGATCCCGCGGATCATGTCGACCGCGACGAGCCCGTCCTCGACGAAGTCGTCGGGGTGGGGCTCGAGACGGAGCTCGACGCCCTCGCGCTCGAAGACCGGGAGCAGCTCCTCCATCGACCGCCAGAACTGCGCCTCGGACCTGCTCGCCGCCTCGGGGCGGCCGTTGAACTCCGAGTTCATCACCCGGCAGTCGAGGTCGACGGTGATCTCGATGGCGCGCTTCCAGTAGCGGACCGCGGCCTGGCGCTCGTCCTCGTCGGGTCCGGACCAGCGGTAGAGCGGCAGGTGCGAGGCGACCTTCACCCCGGCAGCGTCGAGGGCCTTCTTGAACGAGCGCACGGTGGCGTCGTCGGCGCGGGGGTGCAGGAAGAACGGGGTGAAGTCCTCGCGGGGCGAGAGCTCGAGGTGCTCGAAGCCGAGCTCGGCCACCACGCCGGGGAGCTCGAGCAGCGGGGTGCTGCGCAACATGTACGGGTCGAGCGCGATCTTCATCTGCATCTCCTGCCTGCTGCGGAGGTCATTTCGACGTCGGGAAGTGGAAGCTGGCGTCGCTGGCGTTCTCGCTGCGCGGCCAGCGGGAGGTGACGACCTTCGCCCGCGTGTAGAAGCTCACGCCCTCGGGCCCGTGCACGTGCAGGTCGCCGAACAGGGAGTTCTTCCAGCCCCCGAAGGAGTAGTAGGCCATCGGCACCGGGACGGGCACGTTGATGCCGATCATCCCCACGTGCACGCCGCGCTGGAACCGCCGCGCGGCCTCACCGCTGTTGGTGAAGATGGCCGTCCCGTTGCCGTAGGGGTTCGCGTTGACCAGGGCGATGGCGTCATCCACCGTGTCGAGGCGTACGACGGAGAGCACCGGCCCGAAGATCTCCTCGGTGTAGACGTCCATGGCGGTGGAGACGTCGTCGATCACCGTGGGGCCGACGAAGAACCCGTCCTCGTGACCGGGTACGACGTGCTCGCGGCCGTCGACGGCGATCCGGGCGCCCTGCTCCTCGCCGGCGCCGATCAGCCCGACGATGCGCTCCTGCGCGGCACGGGTGACCACCGGACCCATCTCGCTGTCGGCCTCGCGGCCGTCGCCGACCTTGACCGCGCGTGCCCGGTCGTTGACGGCCTCGACGAGGCGGTCCGCGACGTCACCGACCGCGACGGCGGCCGAGATCGCCATGCAGCGCTCGCCGGCCGAGCCGAAGGCCGCGGCGGCGAGGTGGTCGGCGGCGAAGTCCACGTCGGCGTCAGGCAGGACGATGGCGTGGTTCTTGGCTCCGCCGAGCGCCTGGACCCGCTTGCCGTTGGCCGTGCCGCGCTCGTGGATGTACTTCGCGATCGGGGTCGAGCCCACGAAGGACACGGCGGCCACGTCGGGTGAGTCCAGGATCGCGTCGACCGCGACCTTGTCGCCGTGCACCACGTTGAAGACGCCGTCGGGGAGGCCGGCCTCCTGCCACAGCTGCGCGAGCAGCATCGACGCGGAGGGGTCGCGCTCGCTCGGCTTGAGGACGAAGGTGTTCCCGCACGCGATCGCGACCGGGAACATCCACATCGGCACCATCGCGGGGAAGTTGAACGGGGTGATCCCGGCGACCACCCCGAGCGGCTCGCGGAACGAGAACGTGTCCACGTCGGTCGAGACCTGGTCGGAGTAGTCGCCCTTGAGCAGGTTGGGGATGCCGCAGACGAACTCCACGACCTCGAGGCCGCGCTGCACCTCGCCCAGCGCATCGGAGAGGACCTTGCCGTGCTCGCCGGTGATCACCTCCGCCAGCTCCGCGGAACGGGCGTTGACGAGCTCGCGGAAGGCGAACAGCACCTTGGCGCGCTTGTTCACCGACGTCTGCGACCAGTCCTCGAACGCATCCCTCGCCGCGGCGACGGCAGCCTCCACGTCGGCCACGTCGGCGAGCAGGACCTCGGCCTGCTGCTCCCCCGTGGCCGGGTCGTAGACCGCGGACGCGCGCTCCGAGACTCCGGAGGTCGGCTTGCCGCCGATCCAGTGCTCGATGGTTCTCATACGGACCTCCTACTTTGTACTTACATTCTGACTTTAACAGTGGGTGCGCGTTCAGGCCACCCCTGCGTCCTCGGCCGCGGCGAGCAGGTGCTGCGCGGCGAACTCCAGCCCCTCCACCTGCCCGAACGAGGCGTCCTCGTGCTCGATGTTCACCGGCATCTCGGGGTCGACCTTGTAGATGGCGGCAAGGAAGCGCGCCCAGAAGCCCACGTCGTGGCCGCGGCCCACGGCGACGAAGGACCAGCCGGGCACCTCGGGCCACCTGGTCACCGTGTAGCGACCGCCGAGACCCACGGGGTCCTCCTCCGCCGGGATCCACTCGAAGCGGTCGTCGAGCACGCCGTTGACGGCGGC
The DNA here is from genome assembly GCF_058215695.1 of Nocardioides sp. Z38_18. Lineage (NCBI taxonomy): Bacteria > Bacillati > Actinomycetota > Actinomycetes > Propionibacteriales > Nocardioidaceae > Nocardioides > Nocardioides sp. Z38_18. The sequence continues at coordinate 1,632,410 of NZ_JBZAJE010000002.1, read as the reverse complement.
GGTCTCGTGGATCAGCGTGTCCTTGGCCGCGGCGAAGAACACCAGCGGGCCGAGGTCCTCGATCGCCCTGACCGGGTCGATGTGCTGCCAGAAGAGGTGGCTGGGATCCATCTCGGCGCCGAGGCGGTTCCTGCCGTCCGCAGGCGTGGTCCGCTCGACCAGTCGCTTCATCGTCGCCGGGTTGAACACCAGGTTGTGCGGGTGCATCTCGATCGCGACCCTGACGTCGTGCTCGGCCGCGAGCTCCTGGATCTCCTTCCAGAACGGGACCGCGACCTCGTCCCACTGGTAGTCCAGGGTCTCCTTGTGGACGCTGTCCCACGGGATGACCGTCCAGGCCGGCCGCGAGCCGCCGGGGTCGGTGGCGGGCAGGCCCGACATGGTGATCACGGTCCTGATGCCGAGCAACCCGGCCAACCGGATGGTCCGCCTCAGGTCCTCGGCGTGGTGCACCTCCGGATCGGGGTGCAGCGGGTTCCCGTTGCAGTTCAGCGCCGTGAGCTCGATGCCGTACTTCGGGAAGATCGCGAGGTACTCCTCGCGCGCCTCCGCGCTCTCCAGCAGCTCATCCACGGGCAGGTGCGGCGTCCCGATGAACCCTCCGGCGTTGACCTCGGCGCTGTTCAGGCCGAGGTCGCGCATGATCGCCAGCGCCTCCTCGAGGGGCAAGTCGTGCAGGCAGGCGGTGTAGGCACCGATCTTCATCGCGGCCAACCTCTCTCTTGGTGGGGTGACGTCAGGCCAGGGAGACGGCCTGGCCGCCGTGGAGCGCGGACTGGGTGACGGCGGCGAGAATCTCCAGGTTGTGCAGGCCGTGCCGCAGCGTCGGAACGGGCGGCAGCCGGTCGAGCCCGGCGACCTGGTCGAGGAACGCACGCGCCTGCCAGGCGAAGAAGTCGTTCTGCCCGTGCCCCACCGAGGGGAAGTCCATCGGCAGACCGCGCGCCAGATAGGGGTGCCCGGGACCGAGCAGCACCTGCCGGGGGCCGTTCACGAGCCCGTCCGGCCCCAGGTCGGCGAAGGTGAACTCCCCGGGCCGGCCCAGGTCGTACGCCGCCGAGCCGACCTCCGCGGACACCTCGAAGCCGAGCCCGTTCGGCAGGCCGTGGGCGACCCGCGAGACCGAGAAGGTCCCCACGGCACCGTTGGCGAACGTGGCGGTGAACGTGGCGATGTCCTCGTTCTCCACGGGCGCCAGCTCGTCGCTGACCGCGCCGCCGGCGTGGCCGACGGTGACACCGAGGGGCACCGGCCGCTGGTCGGTGAAGGTCGCGAAGACGGCGCCGCTGACGCTGGTCATCGGCCCGCAGAGGAACTCGCCGATGTCGATCAGGTGGCTGCCGATGTCGGCGAGCGCACCGCTGCCCGGGCCGCCGCGGTAGCGCCAGCTGATCGGGTTGCCCGGGTCCTGGCCGTAGTCGCACCAGTAGTGGCCGTTGAAGTGGCGCACCTGCCCGATCGAACCGGCGCTGACCTGCTCGCGGATCGCGTTGATCCCCGGCGCCCGGCGGAAGGTGAACCCGATGCCGGCGTGCGTATCGGCGGCCTCGGCCGCGGCCACCATCGCCTTGGCGTCCTCGACCGAGGGGGCCAGCGGCTTCTCGCACAGGACGTGCTTCCCGGCAGCGAGCAGCGCCTCGACCACCTCCCGGTGCAGGTCGTTGGCGACGGCGACGCTCACCACGTCGATGTCGGGCGCGTCCACGACGGCCTCCCAGGAGGTCTCCGCCCTCTCGTAGCCGAACCGCTTGGCCGCGTCGGCGGCCGAGGGCGCGTGCGCGTCCGCCACCGCGACGAGGCGGGTGTCGGGACGGTCGAGGTCGAACAGGGTCCCGGCGGTGCGGTAGCCGGCGGCGTGCGCTCGTCCGACCATGCCGACGCCGATCACGGCGACACCGATGGGGTCGATGGGGTGGGTCATCGCGGTTCCTCCTGCTGGTGACGAGGGAAGGGTCGGACGGTGGTCATCGGTAGAGGCCGGGCCGCTCGCCCAGCACGATCTCGACCCGCTCCCCGCCGTAGAGGGACTGCACGCCGGCGTCGCACACCTGCTGCGCGGCGTACCCGTCCCACGAGCTCGGGCCGGTCAGCGGCACCCCGCCGGCCACCTCGTGGATCCACTCCTGGAACTCCACGTCGTAGGCCGCCACGAACCGCTCACGCCAGTCCGCCGGGACCGCGACGCCGGCGCTGTTGTCGCGGCGCAGGACCACCTGCCCGGTGTCGGCCAGCGCGGCGGTGCCGTCCTCCCCGACCACCTCGCCGCGGATGTCGTAGCCGTAGCGGATGTTCACGGAGGTCTCCACGTTGACCAGCACGCCCGACTCCGTCTCCAGGATCATCAGCAGGGGGTCCTGCAGGTCGCCCCCGTGGCTGTTCGGCTTCGCCGCCACCACCCGGATCGCCCGGAGCTCCTCGCCGAGCAGCCACCGCGTCACGTCGAAGTCGTGCACGGCGGTGTCGACGATCGCCATGTCCCGCGTGTAGTGGTCGGGCACCGACGGGTTGCGGTGGCCGGAGTAGTAGATGAGGGGCGCCCCCACGGCGCCGGAGTCGATCACGCGCTTCAGCGCTCGGTACGACGCGTCGTAGCGGCGCATGAACCCGACCTGCACCAGGCGGCGGCCACCTGCCAGCTCCGCATCGATGATCCGGCGGCACGCGTCGGTGGTGGTCGCCAGCGGCTTCTCGCAGAAGACCGGCTTGCCCGCCTCGATGGCCGCGACGACGTACTGCTCGTGCGTCGGCCCCCAGGAGCAGACGATCACCGCCTGCACCCGGCTGTCGGCGATCAGCTCCTCGCCCGTGGCGTGCACCCGCGCGCCCGGCAGCCCCGCGGCCACCTCCTTGGCGACGACCTCGTCGGCGTCGCTGACCGCGACCACGTCCGCCCCCGAGACGACCTTGGTGAGTCGACGGACGTGGTCGCGGCCGATCATCCCGGTTCCGATGACGCCGACGTCGAGGCTCATGGTTGGCGCTCCTTCATCGATCCGCGGTCTCAGTAGGGCCAGCGGCGGACGGGACCGAGACCGCAGCCGACGTAGTAGCCGGCGGTGCGTGCACCGATGGGTAGGGGGATGTGCGGCTCGACCGGGTAGAGGTCCTGCTCGATCACCGCGTAGATCTCGCGGTCGAGCCTCCCGAGCTCGTCGAGCAGCGGCGGCATGTCCGGCTCCCCGTAGGGCGGCTCGCACATGATCCCGAGCTTGACCGACTCCGAGAGCGGCATCCGCTCCGCGAGCGCCCGAGCCCGTACGACGGGGTCCACCGACTTGAGGTGCACGTAGGTGATCCGCTCGGGGAAGCGACGGATGATCTCGACGTTGTCGCCCTCGCAGTAGGCGACGTGGCCGGTGTCGAGGCACAGGTTGACCAGCTGCGGGTCGGTGTCCTCCAGGAAGCGCTCGATCCGGTCCTGGGTGTCGACGTGGGTGTCGGCGTGCGGGTGGAAGACCAGGTTCACGCCGTACTCGCCGGCGATGACCTTGGCCAGCTCGTTCGTGCCGGAGACCAGGTCGTGCCACGCCTCCGGGTCGAGCTCTCCCGACCCGGAGGCGGCCCCGGTGTGCTGGTCGGTGTACTGCTCCGGAAGGTGGACGAGGTACTGCGCCCCGACCGCCGCCAGCAGCGCCGCCTCCTGGCTGAACTCCGCGATCGCCGTCTCCAGCGCCTCCTTCCCCCGGTGCAGGCCGGCGAAGACCGTCCCTCCGCACGCGGTGAGGTCGCGCCGGGCCAGCTCCTCCTTCAGCTGCGCGGGGTCCTGCGGCATGAAGCCCTGCGGACCGAGCTCGGTGTACAGGTAGCCCGCCGCCGCGATCTCGTCGAGGTAGACGTCCCAGGTGACCTGGTGGGGATCGCGGGCGAACCAGACGCCCCACGAGTCGGGCGCGGTGCCGAGGCGGATCTTGGAGAGGTCTGACATGGCTGCTCCGAGCTTGTCCGGGTGGTGCGTGGGCGGGTACGGGCGAGGTGTGCCCCGCGTCACACCCATTCCACCGAGGAGCCGGAGTGCTGTCAAGGGTTTGTTCTTACATTCTGTCGGCCTAGCAAACTTCTCCACATGCTCCGAACTTAAGTATGTTAGAACAAAGTCTTGACAAGCCAACTTGGGCGGGACGAGGCTGTGACGGAAGACACACTCCAGCCCCGCGCCGGGGCACTGCGGTCCTCGAGGAAAGGAACACCGACCATGAAGCAGACCCGAGCCCGAAGAGGCGGTCCCCTCGTCGTGGGGGCAGTGCTCGCTGTGATCCTGTCCGCCTGCGCCTCCGGTGGCCGCACGGACATGGAGGACGACAGCTCCGAGGCCAGCGGTGGCGCCGGCGACAACTCCGGCTACACGATCGCGATGATCACCCACGAGACGCCGGGCGACACCTTCTGGGACAAGATCAAGTCGGGGGCCCAGCAGGCGGCGAAGAACTACGGCATCACCTTGAAGTACGCCAACGACCCCGACCCGGGCAAGCAGGCGACGCTGATCCAGAACGCCATCGACTCGAAGGTCGACGGGATCGCCACCACCCTGGCCACCCCGGACGCCCTGGCGTCGTCGGTGAAGGCCTCCGAGAGCGCCGAAATCCCGATCGTCGCGTTCAACTCGGGCATCGACCAGTACAAGGACCTCGGCGCCTCGATGTACTTCGGCTCCGACGAGGAGCTCGCCGGTGAGACGGCAGGGCAGCGGATCGTCGAGGACGGCGGCCAGAAGCCGCTGTGCGTGATCCAGGCCTCGGGCTCGGTGGCGCTGGAGACCCGCTGCGCCGGCGTGAAGTCCAAGGCGCCGGGCACCACCAACATCCAGGTCAACGGTGCCGACGACTCCGCGGTGGTCTCCTCGCTGCAGGCGAAGCTGGCCCAGGACAAGTCGATCGACTACATCGTGACGCTGGGCGCCCCGATCGCCCTCGACGCCATCAAGGCGAAGGAGGCCTCCGGCAGCAAGGCGAAGCTGATCACCTTCGACCTCAACGCCGACGCGGCCCAGCTGATCAAGGACAAGAAGATCGAGTTCTCGATCGACCAGCAGCCCTACGTCCAGGGCTACCTCGCTGTGACCTCGCTGTACCTCAACCGGAAGAACGGGAACGACATCGGCGGTGGTGGACCGGTCCTCACCGGCCCCTCGTTCGTCGACGCGTCGAACATCGACACCATCCTCCCGTTCGCGCAGAAGGGCACCCGGTAGGCGCCCCGCGGGTGGCCGGCCACCACGGCCGGCCACCCGCACCAACCGAACCACGGAGGAACTCATGAGTCAGACGTCTGAAAGACCGGCCGCCGAGGCCGCCCCGACCGAGGCATCGAACCGGGTCCAGCTCAGCTTCACCAACAGGCTCCTGGCCCGCCCCGAGATCGGTGCCCTCGTCGCCGCGGTGGTGATCGGCATCTTCTTCCTGGTGGTGGCGCCGCCCTTCCGCTCGGCGGAGTCCCTGGCCACCGTGCTCTACCAGAGCGCCACCATCGGGATCGTGGCCGTGGCCGTCGGCATGCTGATGATCGGCGGGGAGTTCGACCTCTCCGCCGGCGTCATGGTGACCACCGCGGGCCTGTTCAACGCGATGTTCTCCTACCAGTACAACCTCAACCTGTGGGTCGGCGCGGTGCTGAGCCTCGTCGTCGCGCTGGCGATCGGGTTCCTCAACGGCTTCCTGGTGATGAAGACCGGCATCGCCAGCTTCCTGATCACCCTGGGCACGTTCTTCGTCCTCCAGGGCGCCAACCTGGGCGTGACCAAGCTGGTCACCGGCTCGGTCTCCACCCCGAACATCAACCAGATGAACGGCTACGACCAGCTGCAGAAGGTCTTCGCCTCCTCCTTCGAGGTCGGCTCGGTGCGCGTGAGCATCATCGTCATCTGGTGGTTCCTGTTCGTGGCCATCGCCTCGTGGGTGCTGCTGCGGACCAAGATCGGGAACTGGATCTACGCGGTCGGCGGCAACCAGGCCAGCGCCCGCGCCGTCGGCGTACCGGTGACCGCGGTGAAGATCGGCCTGTTCATGACCGTGAGCTTCCTGGCGTGGTTCATGGGCATGCACACGCTCTACAACTTCAACACGATCCAGGCCGGCAACGGCGTGGGCAACGAGTTCCTCTACATCATCGCCGCGGTCGTGGGCGGCACCCTGCTCACCGGCGGCTACGGGAACGCCATCGGGGTCGCGATCGGCTCGTTCATCTTCGGCATGACCAGCCTGTGCATCGTCTACGCCGGTTGGGACCCGAACTGGTTCCGCGCCTTCCTCGGCGTGATGCTCCTGCTCGCGGTCCTCGTCAACCTCTACGTCAAGAAGCTCTCGACCACCAGGAAGGTGGCCTAGCCATGACCGACACCATCACCGAGCACGCCGACGAGACGCTGAGCCAGGGCGAGCCCCTGGTGGAGATGAAGGACGTCGGCAAGAGGTACGGCGCGATCCGGGCCCTGCGCGGCATCAACCTGACCGTCCGCGCGGGAGAGGTGACCTGCGTGCTCGGTGACAACGGAGCCGGCAAGTCGACCCTGATCAAGATCATCTCGGGCCTGCACCCCTACAACGAGGGCATCCTCGAGGTGGACCGCAAGGAGGTGCACTTCTCCTCACCGCGCGAGGCCCTGGAGCACGGGATCGCGACCGTCTACCAGGACCTGGCGGTGGTCAGCCTGATGGAGGTGTGGCGCAACTTCTTCCTGGGCTCCGAGCTGACCAAGAGCCGGGTCCCGCTCTCGGGCCTGAAGGTCAAGGAGATGAAGCGGATCGCCGACGAGGAGCTCCGCAAGATGGGCATCGTGGTCAAGGACATCGACCAGCCCATCGGCGAGCTCTCCGGCGGCCAGCGGCAATGTGTGGCCATCGCCCGGGCCGTGTACTTCGGCGCCCGGGTGCTGATCCTCGACGAGCCGACGGCCGCGCTGGGGGTCAAGCAGTCCGGGGTGGTGCTGAAGTACACCGCCGCAGCCCGGGACGCGGGCCTGGGCGTCGTGTTCATCACCCACAACCCCCACCACGCCCACCTGGTCGGCGACCACTTCGTGATCCTCAAGCTGGGTGAGGCGGTGCTCGACAAGAAGCGCAGCGAGGTCACCCTCGACCAGCTGACGCGTCAGATGGCTGGCGGCGACGAGCTCACCGAGCTCTCCCACGAGCTGCACCGATGACCGTCGCGGTGGCACACCAGGTCTCGGAGACCGCTCGCCTCGCGTTGTCGCACGCGGTCCAGGAGGCGGTGTTCCGGGGCACCGACCTCGCCGTGCTGCACGTGGTCGACTCCGGGATCGACGCCGACCGCGAGGACGCCTACCGCGCGGGTGTCTCCGACGACATCGAGCGGGCGGTGGGCAAGGACGTGGAGATCAGCTGGCAGCTCCACCTCGCGACCGGGAGCCGAGACGACATCGGCCAGCTGATCGTCGGCCTCGCCGACCGGACCCGGGCGGACCTCCTCGTCCTGGGCGCGCGGCGGCGCTCCCCGGTCGGCAAGGCGCTGCTCGGCAGCGTGGCGCAGACCATCATCCTGGAGGCCAACGTCCCCGTCCTCGTGGTGAAGGCACCCCAGAAGAAGACCCAGTCGCAGGGCAGCAGTGGGGCCCGCTGAGCTGACGCTCGGCGGGTGGTTGTGGCTGGCGGCAGCTGCGGTGCTGGTGGGCATCGCCAAGACGGCCGTCAGCGGGCTGGGGTCGGTCGCCGTGGTGATCTTCGCCGCCGTGCTCCCGGCCCGGGAGTCGACCGGCGCCCTGCTCCCCCTCCTGGTGTGCGGCGACCTCGTCGCCGTCACCTGGTACCGCCGGCACGCCCGGTGGAGCACCATCTGGCGACTGCTGCCCGGGGTGGCACCGGGCCTCCTGCTGGGGGCGTGGTTCCTGCACGTGGTCGACGACGAGGTGATGCGGCGCACGATCGCCGTCATCCTGCTGGTGATGTGCGTGCTGCAGCTGGGCCAGCTCACCCGTCGCACGGCACCCCTGGCCGGCGTACGGCCGCACCGGCTGACCACGGTCGCGGCCGGCGCGGGCGCCGGGTTCGCCACGATGACGGCGAACGCCGCGGGCCCGGTGACCACGGTCTACCTCGTCCGGGCCGGCCTGCCGATGGTCCAGCTGGTCGGCACCGGCGCCTGGTTCTACCTGATCGTGAACCTCGCGAAGCTGCCGTTCAGCGCGGGCGTGGGAGTGATCACCCCGGCCACGCTCGCCCGGGACGCGACCCTCGTCCCGGCACTCCTCCTCGGCGCGGCGGTGGGGATCGGGGTGCTGGGACGCCTGCGTCAGCGACAGTTCGAGGTCGCGGCCCTGCTGTTCTCCGCGGCCGCGGCGGCGTTGCTGCTCGTGTGACGGTGCTTGCGACACCCTCAGCCTTTGACAGTTAGTTCTGACATAATGAGCTCCATGTCCGTGTCAGCTCCCCGTGTCGACTCGCTGCCCCGCTTCGCGGTCGACCGCACCAGCCCGGTCCCCCTGTACTTCCAGGTGGCGCAGCACCTCGAGGACGCCATCCAGTCCGGTGCCATCCCCACCGGCACCCTGTTCCAGAACGAGGTCGACCTCGCGGCCTCGCTCGGCCTGTCCCGGCCCACCATGCGCCGGGCGATGCAGCACCTCGTCGACAAGGGCCTCGTCGTACGCCGGCGCGGCATCGGCACCCGGGTGGTGCAGCCCAAGCTGCGGCGGTCGCTGGAGCTCTCCAGCCTCCACGACGACCTCGCCCGTGCCGGCCGGACGCCCACGACCGAGCTCTTGGCCTTCGACCGGGTGGAGGCGGCCGACACGGTCGCCGAGCGTCTCGAGGTCCCCGAGGGCACCACCGTCCTGCGACTGGTCCGGCTGCGCCGGGCCGACGGCGAGCCGATCGCCCGGCTGACCAACTACCTGCCCGAGCAGGTCGCCGGGTTCGACGAGGCAGACCTCGTCGAGCACGGCCTCTACGACCTGATTCGCCAGCAGGGCATCTCCCTGCACTCGGCCACCCAGACGCTCGGCGCGCGGACCGCCACCGCCGCCGAGGCCCGGCTGCTCGACGAGCCCCGCGGCAGCGCGCTGGTGACGGCGCAGCGCGTGACCTACGACGACGGGGGCGTCGCGGTCGAGTACGGCACCCACATCTACGCGGCCAGCCGCTACACCTTCGAGATCAACCTGCTCACCTGAGAGGCCCTCACCAGGCGAGCCAGTGCCAGCCCCAACCCCAGCCGCAGCCCATGGCGTGCGCCTCTGCGAGAAGGAATAGTCGTACCCATGGCTGATCGACCGGGCCAGGAGCCTGAATATCTCGACCAGGTCGCGGAGCGCGTTGACGCGACGGTGGCTGCGGTGGCGGCCGGCTCCACGGGCCCGGACGACGCCTGGCCGGTGGACGTCCTCAACCCCGAGGCGGGCCACCACCACGTCACTGTCGACCCCGGGGAGCTCCGGGCGGCTCTGCGCGCCGGGGAGCAGAGCCGACGGCGTTTCGCCTACTACGAACGCAGGTACGGCGAGCGAGGGCGGCGCTTCACCCAGAGCGACAGTGCCTGGATCGTCACCCTGGTCACACAGCCCCGAGACATTGCCGAGGGCCAGCTGCGCTGGCTGGGTGCGCTGCTCGCAGCTCGGGGGATGCCCCGCTGGCTCCTGGAGGAGCACCTCGCCGTGCTGCACTCCGAGCTGGTCCGGGGCCTGCCCGACCGTCCGGCGGCGTACGACGAGCTGCGCCGCGTCTCGGTGGTGCTCCGGGACGAGCGACTCAGCCGCCTGGACGCGGAGACGACCTCGGCACTCGTGCGGGACTTCGACCGTCGCGTCGACCCGGCCCCCGTGACCGGGGTGCCCGAGGCCGGCTCACTCCTGGTCGCGGCCGTCGCCGACGAGCTCGCGGGAGTGGACCGGGCCGTCGAGAGCCTGCTGGCCTGGCTCGCCGATCCAGCGCGCTTCCCCGAGCGGTGGGTCACCGCCGCGACCGCGGTCGTCGCGGCCGCACGCGAGGCGGGCAGCTGACCCGAACCCGGGTGCGCACGGCTCACCCCGAGGGTCTCGCCGAGAGCGACTCCAGCGCCGCCTCGACGGTGCGGTCGACGATGGTGTCGTCAACCGGCGGCAGGCCGGGCAGGACGGCCCTCATCAGGATCGGTCCGGTGAGCAGGTCGCAGATCCACTCCCAGTCGTCGTACGGCGCGATCTCGCCACGATCCGCGGCCCGGCGCAGGATGGCCGCGGTCGCGGCCCGTCGGGGCTCGAGGAACGTGTCCACGAAGGCATCGGCGAGAGCAGGCTCGGCCCGCAGGGCCACGAGGAGGCCGGGCAGTGCCCCGGTCACGACGGGGTCCACGAAGAGGTCACGCTGATGGCGCTGGAGCGCCTCCAGGTCGCCGCGCAGCGTCCCGGTGTCGCGCGTCGGGTCAGCACCGAAGCGCCCGACCAGGGCCGCGACGACCAGCTCGGCCGCGTTGCGGTGGCGGCGGTAGATCGTGGGCTTCGTGGTGCCGGCACGTTCCGCGACAGCGCTCAGGGTCGCGGCGGCGTACCCGCCCTCCGCGAGGAGCTCGCAGACCGCCTGCAGCACCGCTTCGTCGATGCGTGCGTCCCTTGGCCGACCACTCTTGACCACCATAGTTTACGCATCGTAACGTAATGAAATGACGACCACCGCGACGACCCGCGAGACCCACACCTTCAAGGGAGTCGACGGGGTCCCCCTCCACTCCTGGGTGCACCGTCCGGCCGCGCCGCCCTCGGGCCGGTTGCCCGTCGTGGTCCTGGCGCACGGCATCGGCGGGGTCAAGGCAGCGGGGTTGGCGCCCTTCGCCGAGGCGTTCGCCGCAGCCGGTCACGTCGCCCTCACCTTCGACTACCGACACTGGGGCTCATCCGGCGGGGAACCCCGCGAGATGCTCTCGATCAGGGAACAGCTCGAGGACTACCGCAGCGCGCTGGCGTACGCGCGCACCCTGCCCGACGTCGACCCGGCGGCGGTCTTCGTGTGGGGCACCTCCTTCGCAGGGATGCACGTGCTCGAGCTCGCCGCCTCCGAGGACGGCCTCGCCGGGGCGATCGCGCAGTGCCCGCTCGTCGACGGGGTCGCAGGCATGGTGAACATCGCGCCGATCACCGGGCTCCGCCTCACCGCCTCGGCCGTGCGGGACCGCGTGGGCGCAGCCCTGGGCCGTGAGCCGCGCTACCTGACCCTGATCGCGGCACCCGGCGAGCAGGGCGTCATCACCACACCTGACGGTCTCCCCGGACAGGCCCAGATCGCCCCTCGTGACGGATCACCCTGGCCGAACCGGATCACCGCCCGCAGCCTGCTCGACGTGAGCTTCGCCCGACCGGTTCGCCGCGCCCGGCATGCTCGTTGCCCGCTGCTGCTCGTGGTGGCCGAGTCCGACTCGATGGCGCCGGTGGCTCCGGCCCTGCGCGCAGCGGCACGCGCTCCGCGAGGCGAGCTCTACCGCAGTGCAGGCGGTCACTACGACGTCTACGAGGGCGGAGCCGACCACACCAACGTCCTCGCCGTGGAACTCGGCTTCCTCGCCAGGCACGCCTCCCGCACCTGAGGGCTGCCGCCTCAACCGAGCTGGTCGCGCAGCTCGCGGCGCAGGATCTTGCCGGTGGTGGTCTTGGGCAGCTCGTCGACGAACTCGACCGACCGCGGGTACTTGTACGCCGCCAGCTGCTCCTTCGCCCAGGCGATCAGCTCCTCCTCGCTGAGCTGCTTGCCGGGCTTCAGGGAGACGAAGGCCTTCACGCTCTCCCCGCGGTACTCGTCGGCCACACCCACGACGGCGACCTCCCGCACGGCCGGGTGCCCGTAGAGCACGTCCTCGACCTCACGGGGCCAGACCTTGTAGCCGGACGCGTTGATCATGTCCTTCTTGCGGTCGACGAGGTAGAACCACCCCTGCTCGTCCATGAACCCGACGTCGCCCGTGCGCAGCTCCCCGCCGGGCAGTGACTCCTCGGTGGCCTCCGGCTTGTCCCAGTAGCCGGCGATCACCTGGGGCCCCGAGGTGCAGATCTCGCCGAGCTCGCCGACCGGGGCCTCGTTGCCCTCCTCGTCGCGGATCCGGACGACCGTGCTGCACACCGGCACGCCCACCGAGAGCGCTCCGGTGTTGGGGTCCACCGGCGCCTCGACGCCCCGCGGGACCGCGTGCGAGGGCGAGTTCGTCTCGGTCAGCCCGTAGATGTTGTGGATGTAGAGACCGGTCTTCTCCTGGAACGACTTCGCCACCGCCGGGGAGATCGGGGCTCCGCCGGAGTAGACGGTCCGAAACGACGACCAGTCGTCGCGGTCCGACCCCTCGATGCCTCCGAGCGCGATGAAGACCGTGATCGCCCCGACCGTGAAGGTCGGGCGCTGCTCCCGGATCGTGTCCAGCACGACGCCGGGCTCGAACCGGTGCGCCAGCACCAGCGGGCATCCGGTGAGCAGGGCGACCCCGACGTGCCCGACCAGACCGGTGATGTGGAACAGCGGCGCGATCCCGAGCACGGAGTCGTCGGGGCCCAGGCCCATCCAGTCCCGGTAGACCTGGGAGTTGAACGCGAGGTTGGCGTGGCTGTTCATCGCCCCCTTCGGGACCCCCGTGGTGCCCGAGGTGTAGGTGAGCATCGCGACGTCCTCGCCCTTGATCGAGACGGGCGGCGGGCTCTGTCCGTCGTACTTCTCGAGGAGCTGGGACAGGTCGGAGGTCTGCTCGTCGCGGATGCGCTCCATCCCCCCGAACAGCCGCTCGTCGTCGCGACCCTGGCCGTCGAGGGCCGAGCAGGTGATCACCGTGCGCACCCGCACCTCGTCGGCGTCCACGACCCCGCGGCCGACGTCACGCCACAGGTCATCGAGGCAGAGCATCGCCGTGGCACCGGAGTCGGCGAGGAGGTAGGTCAGCTCGCGCGACTTGTTCATCGGGTTGATCGCCACCCCGGAACCGCCGGCCTTCCAGGCGGCCAGCAGCCCGAGCACGAACGCAGGGTTGTTCTGCACGTAGACCGCCAGCCGGTCCCCTGCCGCGAACCCCTCCTCACCCAGGGCAACCGCGAGCGCGTCCGACCGCCGGTCGAGGTCGGCGAAGGTGAGGTCGGTGTCGAAGTAGCGGATCGCGACCGCCTCGGGGTCCCGGGCCACCGTGGCCCCGAACAGCCCAAGCATGTCGGCGTACTCCTGCTCGAGGTCAGTGGGTACGCCGTCCTGGTAGAGCTTCAGCCACGGGCGGTCGTCGTAGACACTCACTTGATCGCGAGGGGGTTGACCGGTGAGCCGCTGGCCTCGTGCACCTTCAGGGGTGCCGCGGCGTAGAGGAAGGTGTACTGCTTGTCCTCGGCGCAGGAGGCCGCCAGCTTCTCGAGGTCGCAGATCTCGGTGAGGGTGATCCCGAGGTTGCGCATCAACGCGCAGTGCAGCGGCAGCGCGGTGCCGTTGTTGGGGTCGTAGGTGACCTCGTTGGCGATCGTGTCGGTCACCAGGTTCGGGATCTCCATGTCCTGGAACCACTGCACCAGCTCCGGGCTGTAGACCAGCCCGGCCTCGCAGAAGTCCTCGTAGAACGCGTCACCGAGCTCGAAGAACTGCTGGAGGAAGTTGGTGCGGATCACCAGGATGTCGTGCGGCTCGATCGTGACGCCCTGAGACTCCGCGCAGGCCATCAGGTCCTCGTGGTTGAAGGTCTCGGCCTTGTCGAGCATCTCCTTGCCGCGGAACCGCGCCATGTCGAGCAGGATCCCGCGACCGACCACGCCGCGCTCGGCGATGGGCGCGACGCTCGCCTTGTCGAGTCCCCCGACGGTGGTGCGGGCCTCGTAGCCGTTCCAGATCTGCCCGCCGTACCAGACGTGACCGAGGGCGTCGTACTGCGTGGAGCCCTGCAGGAAGGCCGAGATCTTGTCGTCGGCGTAGTGCAGCCCGCCCGGGAACGCGGGCGCCTCGTCGCTGTCCCAGCTGGACTCGTCGAGGACCATCGTCTTCTCCGCCGGGGTCCGCCCCGGCCACACCGGGTCGCCCTTGGGGTCGCCGATCAGGCGCTGGAGGGTGAACACCGTGCCCGAGGTGATGTGCCGGACACCGCGCATCACCTCATCGACCGTGAGGTAGTTCAGCGCCCCGACTTCGTCGTCGTCACCCCACTTCCCCCAGTTGGTGGGAGCGTCCTTGAGCAGCTCGGTCATGTCGGGTGCGTCGGTCATCTGGCCCTCCATCTGGCGGCCGGAGTCCGCCAGTTCGTGGCAGTTGTGGGGTGTGATCACCGTCACACGCGCTCGCGCGGGCTGTCAACGAGTCGGGGGCCAGCAAGGTTTCCCGGCCCTCGACTCGGCCCTCGACCCGGGGCTCACCAGAGCTGCAGCGAGCCTCGGAACACCGAGGCCAGGACGTCCTCGTCCACGTCGCGGGGGCAGGTCGCCAGCAGGCGCTGCTGCTTCATGCTGCCCTCGACGAGGTCGTCGATGTCCGCGGCCTCGAAGCCCACCGCCGCGATGCCGTTGGGGATCTCGATGTCGTGCATCAGGGAGATCACCACGTCGGCCAGGGTGTTCTCGTCGCCCTTCTCGGGATCGACCGAGGGGTCCAGGAGGTGGGCCGCCCGGAGGTGCCGCTCAGGCGAGGCCTCGAAGGTGAACCGGAACGCCTCGGGTGCGGTCAGGGCAACCGACATCCCGTGCGGGACCATCGCCTCGTCGCCCGGGTACTGCGGCGGGTGGTAGCCAGTGACCCGGCCCGCGATCGGGTAGCCGTTGGCGTGCGGGATGTGCACCCCGGCGTTGCCGAACCCCATCCCCGCGAACGTGGCCGCCAGCGCCATGTTGGTGCGCGCCTCGCGGTTGTCGCCCTCGTGCACGGCCGTGCGGAAGGACTCGCCCAGCAGTCGCATCGCCTTCTCCGACCACATGTCCGCGATCGGGTTGGAGCCGCAGTAGGGGACCCGCTGCTCGGGGCGCTTCTTGTCATAGCTGGTGTAGGCGCGCGCCGTGTAGCTCTCCAGCGCGTGGCAGAGGATGTCCATCCCCGAGGACGCCGTCACCATCGGCGGCTGGGTCATGGTCAGCTCCGGGTCGATCACCGCCAGGGCGGGCCGCAGGCGGGGGTGGCTGATCCCGGTCTTCACCTTCAGGCTGAGCACGTCGAGCACGCACACCGTGGTGCTCTCCGCGCCCGTCCCCGCGGTCGTGGGTACGGCGACCAGCGGCTTGAGCACGTTGACCGGCGCCTTGCCCTCCCCGACGGGTGCGTTGACGTAGTCCATCAGCTCGCCGGGGTTGTTCATCAACAGGTTGATCGCCTTGGCGGTGTCGATGCTGGACCCGCCGCCCACCGCGACGTAGGCATCGAAGTCGCCCTGGTCGCGGGCGAAGGCGATGGCGTCGCGCATGCTCTCGTCCGTCGGCTCGACCCGGGCACCGTCGTAGAGCACGGCCTCGATCCCGAACCCGCTCATCTGCTCCGCGACCCGGCCCGGCAGCCCGGTCTTCGCGAACTCGGCGTCGGTGACCACCAGGACGCGGGACGCACCGAGCTGGGAGAGGTCGTAGCCGATCTCGTCCGAGGCGCCCGGGCCGAACTTCAGCTGGGGGGCGCCGTAGGTGAAGACTGTCTCGGCTGTGCTCGTCATGTCGCTCTCCTCCGATGGGGTTCCTCGTGTCACCTAACCACTGGGCCCAGGTGTTGGCGAGGGGGCCCGAGGGTGCGGCGGGTTCGGCTAGGAGTTGCGCCGTGCGATGGCGCTGTTGAGCACCGTGGCGAACCCGCACCAGGCCGGGTACGGCGCCAGCGCGGCACCCAGCGCCGGATCCACCGCGGCGACCCGCCGGGTCAGCGCCGCCGAATGGGCAGCGAGCACACCGCACCACGCCGACGAGAGCCACGGCCGGCGCACCCGCCAGAACAGCACGCTCCAGCCGGTGTTCAGCACCAGGTTGGTCGCGAGCGCCCGTCGCAGCGCGGCCACCTCGTCGTTGCGGCCCTCACCCTCGAGGATGGTCAGCGCGGCGGCGGTGGTCACCACGATGTCGGCGTACAGCGGCGTCCAGACGAGCGGGAACACGATCGGCGGCGGGTCCCAGGACGGCTTGTCCAGCCCGGCGTACCAGTCGCTGTCAGGGGTGGTCGCCGCAGCGCCGAGCGCCGCGCTCACCCCGGCAGCGGCTCCGGTGGCGGCCAGGTTGCGCAGGCTCCGGCCCCGCCCCGGTCCCCGGGTGAGCTGCGTCCACGCGCTCACCGCGAGGCCTGCTCCGTGACCTCGGCGCCGGCTCGGTCGGCCGTGGCCCCGGGCGCCCGGTCCTCGAGCCCGGCCATCCCCCACCGCACCAGGGAGGTCGACAGCGAGCCTGCCCGCGAGGCCAGGGCGACGCCCGGACCGTAGACCGGCAGCCGGAGCCCGGTCCGGGCCCAGGCCGGGAGCAGCGCCACGCCGCCGGCCGAGATCAGTGCGTACCCCGGCCGTGCGACCAGCGGCACCGGCGGGTTCAGCAGCATGAACCTCGTCGCCTCCCGCGCGGCCGCCGTGCTGGCCAGCTCGGGGCGGTACGCCGCGATCACCTCGTCGAGCTCGGCGACCGTGCTCGGCAGGTCGGTGGCGCCGAGCAGGGTGGCCGCGACGTTGGCCTGCTCGACGTAGAGGTCGGCCTCGCTCGGGGTCAGCGGCTGGGCCGAGTAGGCCTGGAAGGCGCGCAGGAACGACCAGATCTCGGCCACGTGCACCCAGCGCAGGAGGTGGGGGTCGTCGGCCGCGTAGGGACGGCCCCGCTCGTCGGTCCCCCGGACGAACCGGTGCACCGAGCGCACGTGCTGGATGGACCTCTCGGCGTCGGCGACGGTGCCGAACGTGGTCACGGCGAGGTAGTGGCTGGTGCGCTGCAGCCGCCCCCAGGGGTCGCCCTTGTAGCCGCTGTGGCCGGCCACCCCGGCCATCGCGGACGGGTGCAGCGACTGGAGCAGCAGCGCACAGATGCCGCCGGGGAACATCGCCGCGTCGGCGTTCACCCGCCAGATCGGGTCCTCGCTGGTGAACCAGCGCTCGCCCTCGCTGCCCCAGATCCTCCGCGCCCGTTCGGGGGCGTCGTCCCCGGCGACCCGGGAGCGCAGTGCCAGGCCCAGCCTGCGCTGGACGGAACGGGTGGCGGACGAGGCGATCAGGCGAGGTGGGACCACGTGCTCGACACTAACCAGCCGCCACAACGCTCAGGCGTCGTACGCCGTGCCGCGCTTGACCTGGTAGGAGGTCAGGTCGGCCGTTGACATGCTCATCTCATAGGTACGCCGGTAGCCGGTGTGCGCGATCCGCCAGCCGTCCGGCGTACGCACGTAGCGGTCGGTGTAGAACGCGGCCCCCTCGAGCACGAAGTCGAGCTCGGGAACGATCACCTTGTCCTCGAGGTACCAGACCCCGGTCGCCTCGTCCCCGTCGACGACGACCTCGGGGTGGTGGGCGTGGTGCATCGAGATCAGCCCCTCGCCGAGGTTCTCCCGCATGTAGGAGACCAGCGCGTCGCGGTTCTCGAAGACGAGCCCCGCGTAGTCGCAGGTCACCTCGGGCAGGAAGCACTCGGCGTACTCGTCCCACTGCTTGAGGTCGAGGGTGCGCAGGTAGCGGTACTTGAGCTGCTTGATCTGCTCGATGTCGTCGTGGGTCACACGATGCTTCTACCACTCAACGGCCACGATCGGAGCAGATCCGGCCTCGGGTCCTGGTCAGGAGCCCGGCCGGGGACCGGTCGCTGGATAGGGTGGCGGCGTGATCTTCAAGCGCGTGGGGGACGGACGTCCGTACCCGGACCACGAACTCGGGCCCCGCGAGTGGGCGTCCCTCCCTCCCCGCCCGGTCCGCCTCGACGAGCTGGTGACCACCAAGGACACCCTCCAGCTCGCGACGCTGCTCGACGAGGACTCCACGTTCTTCGGCGACCTGTTCGCCCATGTCGTGGAGTGGCGCGACGACCTCTACCTCGAGGACGGGCTCCACCGTGCCCTGCGGGCGGCCCTCCAGCAGCGCCACGTGCTGCACGCACGTGTCTTCGTGGCGGGGGACTGATCGCGGTGCGCGGGCGCAAGCTGACCACGGCGGTGACCATGACGGTCCTCGTGGCCGTCCTCGTCGCGATGGCGGTCGTGGGGTTCCAGGCCCTGACCCAGCCGGTGGACCGGCCGACGGCGGTCGAGACCTGCTCGGAGGTGGAGAAGGAGGTGCAGGACTTCCTGCGGCGCAGCGAGGTCCAGGTGAGCGTCTTCAACGCCGGCACCAAGAAGGGTCTCGCCAGCACGACGCTGGCCCGGGTCGAGGCGGCGGGCTTCCGCGCCGGCGACGCGGGCAACGCGCCCCAGAGCGCCGAGGTCCCCCGTGCCGTCGTCTGGACCACCGAGCAGGACGACCCGGCCGCCGCGCTGGTGGCCCGCGCCCTCGGGCGCCGGGTCCAGGTGGAGATCACCGAGACCGATCTCGGCCCGGGGGTCGACGTCCTCGTCGGGGACCGCTTCCGCGGACTCGACCCGAAGGCGCCGCGAAAGATCCGGCTGGCCGAGCCGGTCGAGACCTGCGTCCCGGTCGACTGAGACCGGAGCGGGCCCGAGCCCTCAGCTCGGCGCCTGCTTGCCGTACCACTGCGCGAGGCGGCCGCCCACCGATACCGCCCGGAGGCGCTGCTCGGTGGCCTCCCTGCCCCGGCGGGGGGTGACCACGAGGACGTCGTCACCCCGGCGCAGGACCGTACGCCGCTCGGGCACCAGGGTCTTGCCCGCCCGCACGATCAGAGCCACCGAGGAACCGGGCGGGAGCCGGAGCTCGCCCACCTCGACACCGTGCATCAGCGACTCCGGGGAGATCGTCAGCTGCAGCAGGTCGGCCGCCACCCGCTCCAGCGGCGCGGCCTCGACCTCGAGGTCGCGGGGCTCGTTGCGCCGGGCAACCCGGAGCAGCTTCGCGGCCAGGGGCAGCGACGGAGCCGTGAGCAGGGTGTAGATGACCACGAAGACGAAGACGATGTCGAAGAGCTGCGTGGCACCGTCGATCCCCTCCGAGAGAGGGATGGTCGCCAGGACGATCGGGACGGCCCCCCGCAGTCCCGCCCACGAGATGAACGCCAGCTCGCGCGCGCGCATCGGCTGCACCAGGGCCGAGACGGCCACCGAGATCGGCCGGGCCAGGAACGTCAGGGCCAGCCCGGCGACCACGGCGGTGAGGACGGTGTTGAAGTCGATCCGGCTCGGGGTGGCCAGCAGGCCGAGCATCACGAACAGCCCGATCTGGGCCAGCCAGGCGACCCCCTCGGAGAAGGACCGGGTGGCCGCGCGGTGCGGCAGGTCGGCGTTGCCCAGGATCAGCGCCGCGACGTAGACCGCCGCGAAGCCCGAGCCGTGGAGAGCGGCCGACCCGGCGTAGGCCAGCACGGTGAAGGAGAGCACGGCGAGCGGGTAGAGGCCCGAGCTCGGCAGTGCCGAGCGGCGCAGCAGCCAGGCACCACCGAAGCCCACCACCAGCCCGCCCAGGACGCCGACGCCCAGCTCCAGGACGATCTCGCCGAGGAAGCCGAGCACCCCGTGACCACCGCCGACGCTGACCAGGGTCACCAGCACCACGGTCGGCGCGTCGTTGAGTCCTGACTCGGCCTCCAGGGAACCGGTGAGCCGGCGCGGCAGTGGCACCCGCCGCAGCACGGAGAACACGGCCGCCGCGTCGGTCGGGGAGGTGATCGCCCCGAGCAGCACCGAGAGCTGCCAGCTCAGGCCGAGGACGTAGTGGCTGAAGACCGTCATCACGATCACGCTCACCGCGACGCCCACCGTGGCCAGGGAGACCCCGAGGCGCATCACCGGGCGGATCTCGGGCCACTGGGTGGTGAGGCCGCCTTCGGCCAGGATCAGGATCAGGGCCGCGAACCCGAGCGCATGGGCGAGCTCGGCGTCGTCGAACTTCAGCCCCAGGCCCGAGGAGCCCAGGGCGACGCCCATCAGCAGGTAGAGCAGCAGGCTGGGCAGGCCCACACCCACGCTGAGCCGCACCGCCAGGATGCCCAGCAGGAGCACACCGGTCCCGACCAGGAGCGCCTGGTCGAGCGTGTGTACGTCGAGCGTCATGAGGGCCCTCGGCGGTCGGTGGCGGAGTGCCCGAAGTCTATGGTCGCGGGGGAACCGAGACCGGCGGTGGACGACGTGGCGGGCAGGTGGCCTGCCACTTCGGTGAGGGTACCGGCCCCGCGGCCCCCGACGCGTTCTGGACAGCTGCTTCCGCGTGGCCCCGTGCGCTGACACGATCCTTGGACATGGCCGGGACCTGGCTGCTGTGGACCGCGGGCGACGGGCCTGCGTCCACTGCCCTGCGCAGCGGGCTCAACCGGATGCTCGGTGGCCTGCTCCTCCTGTCCGGGGTCGTCTGCCTCTCCGGGACGTGGCAGCTCGCCCTGGCCCCGGACCGGCTGGCAGCCGCGGCCGCGAGCGCCCTGCTGGGGATCAGCGCCGTACGTTTCCTGCGTGGTCCCGTGGTCGTCGCAGACCTGGTCCCAGCGGGGATCGCGGTGGTCGTCATCGTGCCCTCCGCCGATCCCACCGGTCCAGGCCCCGGCTTCACGGGTCACCTCGTGCTCACCCTGTGGCTGCTCGCCGTCGTGGCGAACCTGCACCCGCGGGTCGCGCGGTGGGTGCTCGCCCTCTCCGCCCCGACCTACCTGCTCGTGTACTGGGTCGGGGCCGGCGACTCGGTGGCCACCGTCGCCGGCCTGGTGATCCTGGACTTCGGGATGTGCATCGCCGGGATCGCCTTCCTGGGCGCCCTGGTGCGCAGCTCACGGTTGCGCGACGAGCTGGCGGAGCAGGCGACGGCGCTGGAGATCGCGGCCGCGCTGCGCGAGCTCGAGCAGACCTCCGGGAGTGCTGTCCGACGGCTCCTGCACGACGAGGTGATCAGCGCGCTGCGCGCGATCGCCGACCTGCCCCCTGAGCGGCAGGACCAGGTCCGCCAGGTCGCCGGCAACGCAGTCGCGGCCGTCCGCGGGCAGGTGGCCGAGCCGTGAGGGACCACGCCGGCCGCACCGAGTCCTGGCGGCGGCTGGCCGCGGCGATGACACGCGACGCCGGCATCCCGGTCGAGACGCATCTCCACGTCTCGGCTCCCCGCGAGGGCGTCCCCGAGGACGTGCTCGACGCGCTGGTCGGCGCGGCTCGCGAGTCGCTGCGCAACGTCGCACGTCACTCGGGAGTGGGCCGGGCAGAGCTCGTCCTGCACGCCACCTCACGCGGCATCGGGGTGGAGGTGACCGACCAGGGGCGGGGGCTGCCCGCCGAGGCCCCCCACGGCTACGGCCTCAGCGAGTCCGTCCTCCGCCGGATGGAGCAGGTGGGGGGCAGCGCGGAGATCGGACCGGGCAGGAACGGTGCCGGCACGCGCGTGCGGCTCCGCTGGCACGCCTCGGAGGAGACCCACGACGACCGGATCCGACGGGCGTACGCCCTCACCATGACGTCGACGGGAGGGGTGTCGATCCTGGCGATGGTGGCCGGACCGATGCTCGCGGCCCAGGTCACGGTCGCCGGGGGCGTCATGCTCAGCACCGCCGGGCACTGGACCGCCCACCAGTGGGCGACGCCGGGCGTCGTGGTCGCCCTCGTGGCCGCGACGATGGTGGCGAGGGGCAAGCTGGAGCGTGGGGCGCCCAGCCTGCTGGGGCTGACCGGGTGGGGCCTGGCGATGGCGGTCACGACCGCCACCGGACTCTGGGTCGCCGGTCCTGGGGCGATGGCCACGATCGAGTCCTTCGTGGTCGGGTTCGCGTGCCTGCCGCTGCTCTTCTTCGCCTGCGTGGCCCCGGTGCGATACGCACCGCTCCTGATCATCCCCGTGTTCGCGGTGGTGGCGCTGGCGACGGCGCTGGACCCGCAGGTCGAGGTGCTGGACGCCCTCGGCTGCTTCACCCCGGCCGTGCTCGGTCCCGGCGCAGCAGCCGGCACCGGCGCGCTGATGCGCCGCTCCGCGGCGCAGACCGAGGGCCAGCGCGCCCGGGTCGTCCGCGCCCACCGGGAGACGCAGCAGGTCGAGTACCTCGCGCGTGCGCGCAGCCAGTACCTCCACCACACCGAGGAGCGCATCCTGCCGTGGCTGGAGGAGGTCGCGTCCGGTGGCGCCGACTGCACCTCGGCCGCCGCCCGGGAGCGGGCGCGGCTGCTCGGCCTCGAGGCGCGCGACGACCTCTACGCTCCCGGGTTCTTCGACGGCGAGCTCCGCGAGCTGGTGACCGAGTACCGCCGAGGCGGCGGCGAGGTGGTCGTCCGCTCGGGGGTCGCCCCCGGTGCCTCCGAGAGGACCTCGGGCCGGGTGCTGCGTGGCCTCGTCGAGACGCTCCCGCCGTCGTACCGGCTCACGATCTCGGCTCAGCCCGGGACCGACGAGCTGCGGCTGGCGGTGGTCCCTGCCCTCCCCGCGGCCGTGCGGGCGCAGGTCGCGGGCCTCCCCCCGCGTGCCTTCATCACGGGCGACGGGTTCGTGACCGTGGTGCGCTTCCCCGACGTCCCCCTGAGTGGGGATCCCCGTGCGGTCGCCGAGCAGGTATGACGTAATCGTGACCTCTCTCCCTTACCCCGGCCGGACGAGCCTGGTCGTGATCGACAACCACCCCACGATGCGGCGTGGGGTGGAGGCGCTGGCAGTCGAGCACCCTGAGCAGTTCGCGGTGGTGGGGTCCTACGACGACGTGAGCCAGCTCGACCTCGAGCGCGACCCGGCACCGGACGTGGTCGTCCTCGACCTCCGGCTCGGGCGCGACGACGTGCTGTCCACACCCTCGATCCCGAGCCTGCGGGAGTGGGGGGCGAAGGTCCTGCTGCACACCTCCGAGGAGAGCCCGGTCCTGCTCCGTGACGCCGTCGCCGCCGGTGCGAACGGACTGGTCCTCAAGAGCGACCGGCCCGAGTCCCTGCGCGAGGCGCTGCTGGCGATCAGCACGGCGGAGTACGTCGTCTCCAGCACCCTGGCCCAGGCGCTGCTCGAGGACCCGGGCCTGACGGCGGGGCTGACCCCCCGCGAGGTGGAGATCCTCCAGGCCGTCGACGACGGCCTGGCCCACAAGCAGATCGCCAGCAGGCTGGGGATCAGCCCCGAGACCGTCAAGAGCCACCTGAACAACGCCTGCCTGAAGTACCGCGAGCTCGGCCGCCAGGTCACCAACACCATCTCGGTGGCGAGGATGGCGCGCGACGACGGCTGGTTCGGCGCCTGAGCGGACGCCTCCGGCTGCCCGACGTCCGCACCTGCGGCGACCAGCCTGCTAGAACTTGTTCTAGTTTGTTCTACACTCCGCCCATGAGCCTCGACCTCCCCGCACCGCTCCCCGAAGCCGACGTGGACGCCTGGAGCGACGAGACCGACGTCGTCGTGGTCGGCTTCGGCATCGCCGGCGCGTGCGCGGCGCTCGAGGCCGCCCGCGCGGGCGCCCGCGTGATCCTGCTGGAGCGGGCCGCGGAGTACGGCGGCACCAGCGCCATGGCCGGCGGTCACTTCTACCTCGGCGGCGGGACCGCGGTGCAGCAGGCGGTCGGCGTCGAGGACTCCGCCGAGGAGATGTTCAAGTACCTGATGGCGGTCAGCCTGGACCCCGACGAGAACAAGGTGCGGGCGTTCTGCGAGGACAGCGTCGAGCACTTCGAGTGGATCGAGGCGCTCGGGATGACCTTCGAGCGCTCGCTGTACGAGAAGAAGGCCGTGATCCAGCCCGGCACCGAGGGCCTGATGTTCACCGGCAACGAGAAGGTGCACCCGTTCCGCGACCTCGCCAAGCCGGCACCGCGCGGCCACAAGGTCCCCAAGCCCGGCGACACCGGCGGCGCGAAGATCGTGCTCGACCTGCTGGCCGAGCAGCTCACCAAGGCCGGCGTCGAGGTGCGCTACGAGACCGGCGCCAGCCAGCTGGTCGTGATGGTCGGTCCGGAGGGTGGCGGCAGCGTGGTCGGCGTCGCCTGGCGCCGGTTCGAGGAGCGCGGCGCCATCCGGGCCCGCTCGGTGGTGATCGCGGCCGGGGGGTACGTCGGCAACGACACCATGGTCAAGGAGTTCACCCCCCAGCTCGGCTCCAAGCTGTTCCCGCTCGCCTCGACCTACGACGACGGCCTCGGCATCCGGCTCGGCGCCTCGGTCGGGGGCGAGCTGCGGTGCATGGACCAGGCGTTCATCACCGCCCCGTTCTACCCGCCCTCCAAGCTGGTCACCGGCCTGGTGGTGAACAGGGAGGGCAACCGGTTCGTCGCCGAGGACTCCTACCACTCGCGCACCTCCGGCTTCGTGATGGACCAGCCCGGCCAGGCGGCGTACCTGATCGTGGACTCCAACCACATCGAGCACCCCGACTTCCCGCTGTGCCCGTTCATCGACGGCTGGGAGACGCCCGAGGAGATGGAGCAGGGACTCGGTATCCCTGAGGGTGCGCTGCAGGCGACGCTGGCGGCGTACAACCAGAACGCG
This sequence comes from Nocardioides sp. Z38_18, assembly GCF_058215695.1. Lineage (NCBI taxonomy): Bacteria > Bacillati > Actinomycetota > Actinomycetes > Propionibacteriales > Nocardioidaceae > Nocardioides > Nocardioides sp. Z38_18. The sequence goes on along the minus strand of NZ_JBZAJE010000002.1, from coordinate 1,608,029 downwards.
GCGCGCAAGGAGGACCCCGAGTTCCACAAGCACCCCGACTGGCTCGAGCCGCAGGACACCGGGCCGTGGGGCGCCTACGACCTGACCCTGGGCAAGGCGATGTACGCCGGGTTCACCATGGGCGGTCTCAGCGTCAGCGTGGACGGGGAGGTGCGCCGCGAGGACGGCTCCGTGGTCGCCGGGCTGTACGCCGCGGGCGCATGCGCGGTCAACATCGCCAAGGACGGCAAGAGCTACGCCTCCGGGACCCAACTGGCCGAGGGCTCCTACTTCGGCCGCCGGGCCGGACGCCACGCCGCCTCCTGAGCTCCGTCCTGCGCGATCCACCCAAATCGGGGATGCCCCGGCTCCCCGACAACGACCTAGGTTCATCAGGACAACGAGAGGGGGGACGTTGTTGAGGTGTGGCGAGTGCTCGCGCTTCCTGGTCGACTGCGTGGTCTGCAAGGGAGGACGCCTGCCGCACGTCGACTGCGACGCGTGCGCGGGCACCGGCTCGGTGTGCCCGCTGCACGGCCTCACCCGGTCCCGCGAGCGGTGACGGTTTGGAGCCACGGTCGTCCTCGGCTGGAATGAGGGGATGGCCAACCCACCCGCGCAGCAGCCCAGCGCCGCTCCCCACCTCGTCGAGCCCCGGCTCGAGAACGTCACCGACGCGAGCTTCCAGGAGTACTGCGCCGCGGTCTCGCGGGGGTTCCAGGAGACCTACCACCCCGAGACGCTGGACCTCGACCGCGCGGTGTTCGACAACGACCGGACGTTCGGGTTCAAGGCCGGCCCGCGCTGGGTCGCGACCTGCGCCGACTTCGCCCGCAGCCTGACGGTGCCCGGCGGGGCCCAGGTCCCGGTGGCGGCCGTGACCGTGGTGACCGTGCACCCGCCGTACCGCCGGCGCGGGCTGCTCACGGCGATGATGCGCCACCAGCTCGAGCAGGTGGCCGGGCGCGGCGAACCGCTGGCCGCGCTGTGGGCCTCGGAGTCCCTGATCTACGGACGGTTCGGCTACGGCCCGGCCGTCAGCAGGAGCGTGCTGTCCGGCAGCACCCGGAGCCTCGGGTACCTGCCCGGCACGGCCATCGCGGGATCGAGCGACGAGGTGAGCCGGGAGCAGTACCTGGCGGCCGCACCCGCCCTGCACCAGGCGATGCGCAAGGAGCGCCCGGGGACGATGAGTCGCGACGACACGGCATGGCAGCTGGCCCTGTTCGACCTCGAGTTCGCCCGCCGCGGGTCCTCGGAGCTCCACTACGTCCTGCACTACGGCGAGGCCGGCGACCCGGACGGGTTCGCGACCTACCGGTTCAAGGAGAAGTTCGGGGAGGACCCCGAGGGCGAGGTCCAGATCAAGGACCTGTGGGCCGAGGACCCGCAGGCGTACGCCGGCCTGTGGCGCTACCTGCTCGACCTCGACCTGGCGCGGACCTTCCAGTGGTGGAACGGGGCGACCGACGAGCCGCTGCGCCACCTGGTCGCGGACGCCCGGGCGGTGCGGACCTCGATCACCGACAGCCTCTACGTCCGGGTGGTCGACGTCGCGACCGCCCTCGCCGCGCGCGAGTACGCCGCGCCGGTGGACGTGGTGATCGCGGTCGAGGACCCGCTCCTGCCCGCGAACACCGGCTGCTACCGGGTGCGGGCCGGATCGCACGGGTCACCCGCCGAGGTGACCCGGGTGGACACCGACCCGGACCTCTCGATGGGCATCCGCGAGCTCGGGACGGTCTACCTCGGCGGCGTACCCCTCGACCAGCTGCACCGCGTCCGCCGGGTCACCGAGCACACCCCCGGCGCCGTGGCCGCCGCCTCGGCAGCATTCGGCTGGTCGCGCGATCCGTGGTGCCCCGACATGTTCTAGAGCCGCCCTGCGCTGCAAGCAGGAGTCGGGTGCTGCCTAGTCGGCGGCTCCCCGGCGGGCCTGCTGGCCGAACTCCTCCTCGAGGAGCCGGAGCACGGCGACCGAGTCCTCGGCGCCGTGGCCGGCGAGCACGGCCCGGTCGTGCAGCTCACGGGCGGCCAGGCCCACCGACAGCTCGAGGCCGAGGCCCGCGGCGAGCTGGACGGCGAGGTCGTTGTCCTTGCGGACCAGGTCGAGGGAGAACGTCGGGGTGAAGTCGCCGTCCACGGCTCGCGGGGCGATCGAGCGGAACAGCCCGCTGACCGTGGCGGCGCCGGAGTCGACGACGGTGTCCACGAAGACACCGGGGTCGAGCCCGGCCGCCTTCGCCAGCAGCAGCGCCTCGGCCGTGACCGCGTTGATCACGCTGAACATCAGGTTGTTGGCGACTTTCAGCGTGGCGGCCGCACCGACGTCCCCGACGTGGACCACCTTCTTGGCCAACGGCTCGAACACGTCGGCCACGGCGACGTACGCCGCAGCGGGACCGCCCATCGGGATGGTCCACGCGCCGACCACCTCGGGACGACCGAGCACCGGGGTGTCCAGGTAGGTCGTCCCCGCCGCCAGGGCGAGGGCCGCGATCCGACGAGTGTCGTCGGGCCCGATCGTGCTGGTGTCGAGGATGAGACGTCCGGGCGCGGAGGCGGCGATCTCCTCGACCACCTGCTCGACGATCCCGGCCGACGGCAGCGACAGCAGGATGGTCCGGCACTCCTGGGCGAGCTCGGCGACCGAGGCGGCGACGGTGACTCCGTCTCCGGCCGCGCGCTCACGGGCGGCCGGGACCGCGTCGTAAGCCCGGACCGACCTCACGCCGGTGAGCGTGCGCGCGATCGGCAGCCCCATCGCGCCGAGGCCGACGACCCCGACCGGGAACACCCGGGCGGGGCCGTCAGTGTTGGGAACAGAACTCACTGGGCTGTCCTCACTGGGACTTGGCCGCCTCGATGAACAGGCTGGTGTCGAAGAACTCCTTGGGGTCGACGAACTCCGGCACGCCACCGAGCTCGACGTAGGCCTTCTCGGCATCACCGACCCACTTCAAGACATCGCCGTTCTCGTAGGCCGCGAGCCACTCCTCGTTGGTGTAGTCCTTCTGGAACTCCACCTGGTGCTGCAGGTCGGAGAGCTTCGCGTCCTCCTTGTAGCCGATCTCGTGGACCTTCTTCAGCGAGCCCTCGGGGTCGGCGCGGAAGGCCTCGTTGACCTTCAGCCAGGCACCGATGAGCTTCTTGATCGTGGGCTTGTTCTCGGCGTACCAGTCGTTGTTGGCGATCCAGCCGTCGCCGACACCCGCGTCGGGGTAGTTGCCGGCGTTGTCGATCTCCTTGGCGCCCTTGGCGGCCTCGTTCACGCGGAGGTCGAAGGGTACCCACAAGGCGATGGCCGGCACGTTGCCGCCGATGAAGGCGGTCGTGGCGTCGGGCATCTTGGCGTTCACGACCTCCACGTCAGTGCGGGTCAGGCCCGCCTTGGTCAGCGCACGGTGCAGGTAGATGTCCGCGGTGGTCCCGGTCGTGGTGATGACCTTCTTGCCCTTGAGGTCCGCGACGGACTTGATGCCGCTGTCCTTCTGCACGAACAGGCGGGCCGTGGCGGTCTCGCGGGAGTTCAGCATGAAGATCTTGCCCTGCCCCTGGGCCGGGAAGTTCGAGGTGACGCCGCCCATGATCGCGACGTCGAGGTCACCGCTGGCCAGCGCCTGGCTGAGCTCGATGCCGGTGGCGAACGCGGTCGGCTTGATGTTCAGCCCGGCGTCGGCCCACTGGCCCTCGGCCTGGCCCAGCCAGAGCTTGTCGTCGACGGCGATGGTGTGCAGGTAGCCGACCTTGACCACCTTCGCCCCGGACTCGGCCTTCGCCGCCCCGGAGTCGTCACCGCCCTCGTCCAGGGCACCGCACGCGGACAGGAGCAGGGCGAGCAGGGCAACCAGGAACGTCCCGGTCAGTCGTCGCATGGATCTCATCGTCGTTCCTTCTCTCTGTGGTCGTGCGGGGTCAGGGGGACATAGCTGTCGGTGCGCGCCTGGGCACGCAGGGTCATCGACCGCATCGCCTCCTCGAGGTGCTTGCGCAGCTCGATGAAGGCGGGCGAGGTGCGGGACTCCGGCGTCCGCGGCCACGGGACGTCGACGTCGACGATCTCGTGAACGTGCGTGGGCCGGTTGGTGAGCACGACGATCCGGTGGGACAGGTAGATCGCCTCCTCCACCGAGTGGGTGATCAACATGGCTGCTCGGTCGTCCTGCTGGCTGGTCTCGTGCAGCAGCTCCTGCATGAACTCCCGCGTCTGCGCGTCGAGCGCGGCGAACGGCTCGTCGAGCAGCATCACGTCGGGGTCGGTGGCGTAGGCGCGAGCGAGCGCGACCCGCTGGCGCATTCCGCCCGACAGTGTCTTCGGCAACGCCTTCTCGAAGCCGCGCAGGCCCATCAGGTCGACGTACTTCGCCACCACCGCAGCGATCTCCGCGCGGGGACGCTTGTTGCCACGCAGGGTCAGGCCGAACGCGATGTTCTTCTCCACGGTGAGCCACGGGAAGATCGCGTACTGCTGGAAGACGACCCCCCGCCGCGCGTCCGGTCCGGTGACCACGTCGTCGTCGACCTCGACCAGGCCGGAGTCAGGTCTCAGGAAGCCCGCGGCCAGGTTGAGGAGGGTGGACTTCCCGCAGCCACTGGGGCCGAGGACGCTGACGAACTCGCCGGCGCCCACGCCGAAGGAGACGCCGTCGAGGACCTCGAGGCGCTTCTTGCCTCGCCCGAAGCCCAGGTCGACTCCCTCGAAGCGGATCCGTTGTGCGGTGGTGTCATTCATCGAATGGTTCATCGGGCCACCCGCTCCTGCCAGCGGACCATCCGCGACATCGCCACCTGCAGGATCCGGTCCATCGCCACGGCGCAGAGCCCGATCAGGATGATCCCGACGAAGACGTCGGTCTGGCGGAAGTACGACGCCGCATCCTGCATCATCCAGCCCAGGCCACGCTGGGAGGCCACCAGCTCGGCTGCGACGACCGTGGCCCAGCAGACACCGAGCGCGACCCGGACCCCGACGAAGATCTGGGGCACCGTGAGGGGCACGACGACTCGACGGAACAGCTCCCACTGGTTGGCACCCAGCGCCCTGGCCGCACGCACGTAGACGTCGTCGACCGCGGCAACGCTCTCGTAGATGACGATCACGGCGGAGAAGAACGCGGCGTAGACGAGCAGCGAGATCCGCGCCGACTCACCGATCCCCAGGTAGACGATCACCAGCGGGATCAGGGACAGCGGCGGGAGCGCCCGGAAGAAGCTGACGAGCGGGTTGAACATGCTGCGCACCACGGGGAACCAAGCCAGCGCGAACCCGACCGGCACCGCCGCGGCGCAGCCGATCGTCACGCCGATGAGCACTCGCAGCACGCTCAGCCGGATGTCCACCAGGAGCTTGCCGGAGCGGATCCCCTCCCACATGCGCTCGAACACGGCGCCGGGCGTGGGAGTGTCGTCGACGAGCCCGGATGCCACCACGGCCCACCATGCGCCGAGGACCAGCGCCACCCCGAGGATGGGCAGCACCACGCGCCGTACGGTGACCAGCACCAATGCCTCCCCCTGATATACAACAATTTCAGTGCACAATAGGGCCCACCCAGAGGAAAACTGCATGCGACTCGCCATCGAGTACGGCGACGGACACGTCGACGTCGAGCTTCCGGACGACACGACCGTGATCTCCCCGGACCACGCTCACCTGCTCACCCACCACGAGCCGACCCCGTTGGCGGACCCGGTGGCCGCGACCCGTGAGGCGCTGGCGAACCCGCTCGGCACCGGCCCGATCGGCGACCTGGTCAAGCGCGGCTCGACGGTGACGATCGCCTTCCCCGACCGGGTCAAGGGCGGCGCCCAGGCCACGGCACACCGCAAGGTGGTGATCCCACTGCTCCTCGACGAGCTCGAGGCGGCCGGCGTACGCACCTCCGACATCAGGCTGGTCTGCGCGATCGGGCTGCACCGCAAGAACCGGCGCGAGGAGTTCCTCGACTACCTCGGCCAGGAGGTCCTCGACCGGCTCCCCGCCCACCAGGTCGTCAACCACGACGCCGAGGACCCTGCCGGGATGGCCGACCTGGGGCTCTCCGCGCTGGGCGACCCGGTGCAGGTGAACAGCGCGGTCGTCGACTCGGACCTGTCGATCATGATCGGGCACACGGCGGGGAACCCGTACGGCGGCTTCAGCGGCGGCTACAAGATGCCGGCCACCGGACTCACCTCGTGGCGCTCGATCGCCTCCCACCACGCGCCGAAGTCGCTGTACCGCGACGATTTCGTGCCGGCCTCGACGCGCAGCCACTTCCGGGACCAGCTGACCGCGATCGGGCAGGGCATGGAGGCGCGGATGAGCCAGCCGTTCTTCACCGTCGACGCCGTGCTCGACTCCCGCTCACGCCAGCTCGGGGTCGCTGCGGGGTTGATCCCCGAGGTGGAGCAGGCGACGTGGCCGCTGGCCAGCCAGCGCACGGACCTGGTGGTGACCGAGGAGCCCGCCGACGTGCTGGTGGTCGGGATCCCCCGCAACTTCCACTACGGCCCGGGCATGGGCAGCAACCCGATCCTGATGATGCAGGCGATCGGGTCCTCGCTCGTGCGGGCGAAGCGCGCGCTGGTGAACCGGCCGATCGTGATCGCGGCGGCGGTGTGCGACGGCTGGTTCAACGACCTGGAGTTCCCGCCGTACAAGGCCGCCTTCGACCTGCTGCAGCAGTGCCAGCACCCCGCCGACATGGTCGCGCACCAGGAGACGCTGGCGACCGACCCGGAGTGGGTCTACCGCTACCGCCACCACTACGGCTACCACCCGTTCCACGCGTTCTCGATGATCTACGTCGGCGGCATCGCCCGCGACCACTCCAGCGCGGTCTACATCGCCGGAGCCAAGCGCCCCGACCTGGCCCGCGCGATGGGCGCCCGCACGACGCCCACCGTCGAGGAGGCGCTGCGCGAGGCCGAGGCCTCCATCGGTCGCAGGCCGCGCGTGCTCGCCGTACCCGCTCTGTCGAAGCCCGCGTTCCACCTCGCGACCGGGGGCGGAACCATCTGACCCGCATGTAAATCGGGGTTATGGACGCTCATCAAGGCTCCTGCCGGGCTCCGACCGTCCATAACACCGCGTTACATGCCCGATGCCGCCCGCCTAGCCTGAGCCCATGACCTCTCGACTCCAGGTGGCGCAGCGTGCCGACGTGCCTCCCTTCCACGTGATGGACCTGCTCGCGGCGGCGCAGCAGCGCCAGCTCAGCCACGGCGACCTGGTGAACTTCGTCGCCGGTCAGCCCTCGACCGGTGCCCCGGCGGGGGTGCGCGAGGAGGCGAAGCGGCTGCTCGACGAGGAGACCCTGGGCTACACGGTGGCCACCGGCGTACCCGCGCTGCGGGAGGCGGTCGCCGCGCACCACCGCCGGGCCAGCGGGATCGAGGTCACCTCCGACGACGTCGTGATCACCACGGGCTCCTCGGGCGGGTTCCTGCTCGCGTTCCTCGCGGCCTTCGAGGTCGGCGACCGGGTCGTGATGGCACGGCCCGGCTACCCCTGCTACCGCAACGTGCTCACGGCCCTGGGCTGCGAGGTCGTCGAGATCGAGTGCGGCCCCGAGACCCGGTTCCAGCCGACGGTCGAGCAGCTGGACGCGATCGAGGGCCCGGTCGCGGGCCTGGTGATCGCCTCCCCGGCCAACCCCACCGGCACGATGCTGATGGCCGAGGAGCTCGCCGCGATCGCACGCTGGTGCGAGGACCGCGGCGTCCGGCTGGTCAGCGACGAGATCTACCACGGCATCACCTACGACGGCTCCCAGTCGCAGAGCGCCTGGCAGACCTCGCGCACCGGGGTGGTGTTCGGCTCGTTCTCGAAGTACTTCTCGATGACCGGCTGGCGGCTCGGCTGGATGCTGGTCCCCGAGGACCTGCGCCGCCCGATCGACGTCCTCGCCGGCAACTTCACCATCTGCCCGCCGGTGCTGAGCCAGTACGCCGCGATCGCGGCCTTCACCCCGGAGTCCTACGCCGAGCTGGACGGCCACGTCGCGAGGTACGCCGCCAACCGCGCCCTGCTCCTCGACGGCCTCCCCCGCCTCGGCATCGACCGCCTCGCCCCCGCGGACGGCGCCTTCTACGTCTACGCCGACATCGGCCACCTCACCACCGACTCGCACGCGTGGTGCCTGCGCCTGCTCGACGAGACCGGGGTCGCCACCGCCCCGGGCATCGATTTCGACACCCGCCGCGGCAACGAGTTCGTCCGCATCTCCTTCGCCGGCAGCGCAGAGGAGATCACCGAAGGGCTGGAGCGGCTCGGGCGCTGGCTGGGGTGAGGGGGCTGCGGGGCGGCCACTTCCCCGCAATTGCTGGCAGATGTCACGTCTCGCAGCGAGGCGACTGCCATTTCCCAGCAATTGCGGGGAGATGCCGCCCCCTCACGCCTGGGTGATCGCGCTCCGGCCCACGGCGAGCCACACCCCGGCGATCAGGAGCCCGATCGCGGAGGCGAACGGGAGCCCGGACGAACGGGCCCGGGCGGCTGGGTCGCTGGGGTGGATCTCACGCAGTGCGGGCGATCCGCAGCCCACAATTGCTGGGAAAAGTCATCGTGAGCGGCCAGACGACTGTCATTCGCCAGCATTTGTGGCAACCGGGGGACCGCCGCAAGCGACCACCAGCAGCAGCCTCCCGGCCCCTACTTCCCCCGGTTCAGGAACGCCGCCATCGCCTCCTTGGCGCCGTCCGAGGCGAACAGCCGGGCGCTGAGTGCGGCCATGGCCTCGGCGTTCGCGTCGAGGTGGGCGACCACGGGGGCGGCGAGCAGCGCCTTGGTCTCCTCCAGGCCCTGCGGGTGACCCTGGGCGAGGTCGGTGCAGACGGCGAGGACCGCCTCGTCGAGGGACTCCGCCGGGACCGCGCGGGTGACCAGGCCCATCGCGACCGCCTCGGCGGCGCCGAAGCTGCGGCCGGTCAGGAAGGTGTCCGCGGCCCCACGGCTGGTGAGCCGCGGGAGCACGCTGAGCGAGATCACCGCCGGCGCCAGCGCCAGTCGCACCTCGGTGAACGCGAAGGTGACCTCCTCGCTGCACACCACGACGTCGCTGGAGGCGACGATGCCCAGCCCGCCGGCCCGGACCGGGCCGGCGAGGCGGGTGACGACCGGGCAGCGGTGGGTCAGCAGTCGTCGCTGCAGCGCCACCAGCGCCCGGGTGCCGTCCTCCATCCCGCCCGCGCCTGCCTCAGCCAGGTCGGCGCCTGAGCAGAACACCCGGTCGGCCGAGCGGAGCAGCACGACCCTCACGGCAGGGTCGGCCTCCGCCCGGTCGAGCGCGTCGAGCAGCTCGGTGACGAGCCGCCGCGAGAGCGCGTTGCGGTTGTGCGGCGAGTCCAGCGTGATCGAGGCGACCGCCCCGTCGACGCCGAGATGGACGAGCTCGTCGGTCATCGGTTCCTCCTCAGTAGGACTTGGGCAGGCCGAGGGAGTGCATCGCGACGAAGTTCAGGATCATCTCGCGACTCACCGGCGCGATCCGGGTCACCCGCGAGGCAACCAGCAGCCCGGCGATGCCGTACTCCTGGGTGATCCCCGCGCCGCCCAGCGCCTGCACCGACCGGTCGACGGCGTTCACGCACGCCTCGCCAGCGGCGTACTTCGCCATGTTCGCGGCCTCGCCGGCACCCACGTCGTCGCCCGCGTCCAGCAGCGCCGCCGCCTTCTGGGTCATCAGCCGCGCCATCTCGATCTCGATGTGCGACTCCGCCAGCGGGTGCGCGATCGCCTGGTGGGCGCCCAGCGGGGCCTTCCAGACCTGGCGCTCCTTGACGTACGCCGTGGCGCGGTCGAGCGCGAGCCGGGCGATGCCGGTGGCGAAGGAGGCGGCCATGATCCGCTCGGGGTTGAGTCCGGCGAAGAGCTGGATGATCCCGGCGTCCTCGTCGCCGACGAGGGCGTCGGAGGGCAGCCGCACGTCGTCCATGAACACCTGGAACTGCAGCTCGGGGCTGACGATCTCCATGGCGATCGGCTGGTACTCCAGGCCGGCGGCGTCGGTGGGCACCACGAACAGGCACGGCTTGAGGTTGCCCGTCTTCGCGTCCTCGGTGCGCGCGATCACAAGCACGTTGTCGGCCTCGTCCATGCCGGAGATGTAGATCTTGCGTCCGGTCAGCAACCACTCGTCACCATCGCGACGAGCCGTCGTGGTGATCCGGTGCGAGTTCGAGCCGGCGTCCGGCTCGGTGATCGCGAACGCCATCGTGCTGGAGCCGTCGGCGATCCCGGGGAGCCAGCGCTGCTTCTGCTCGGGCGTCCCGAAGCGGCTGATCACGGTGCCGCAGATCGCCGGGCTGACCACCATCATCAGCAGCGGGCAGCCCTCGGCGGCGAGCTCCTCGCAGACCGCGGCGATGTCGCCGAGGCCGCCGCCACCGCCGCCGAACTCCTCGGGGATGTTGATCCCGAGGTAGCCGGTGCGGCCGATCTCCTGCCACAGCTCGGTCGTCTTCTCACCCTTGCGGGCCTTCTCGGCGAACCACTCGCGTCCATAGCTGGAGGCCAGCTTGCGGACCTGCTTGCGCAGCTCGCGGCGCTCGTCGGACTCGGTGAAGGTGCTCATCAGTTGTTCTCCTCGGTGGTGGTGGCAGATGACTCGGGTGGGGTCACGACGGCGAGGACCTCGCCGGCCGCGACCTGGCTGCCCACGGCGACGGCGACCTCGCTGAGCGTGCCGTCGGTGGGAGCCGTGATCGTGTGCTGCATCTTCATGGCCTCGAGGACCAGGACCGGCTCTCCCGCCGTGACCTGGGCGCCGACCCCGTGGGGTACGGCGATCACGGTGCCCGGCATCGGGGCGAGCAGCGATCCCTCCTCCACGACATCGGCCGGGTCCACGAAGCGGGGCCGCTCGACCAGGGTGAGCGAGCCGGAGGGGCCGTCGACGTGGAGCTGACGGGCAGCCCCTCGTCCGCCGGAGCCGTGCGCCCCGTCGTACCTGGACCGGACGCCGTCGATCTCCAGCACGACGGCGGTCGTCGAGGACGAGACGACCACGACGTCCTCGCGGGTCGCGTGCCGGAGGCCGTCGCGGCCGCCGTACCACTCCACGACGATGCCGTCGCCGTCCACGGCGTTGCCCGGGGCGTCGAAGACGGTGCGCTGCGGCTGGGAGACCACGTTGCGCCAGGCGATCGGCGCGGCCTGCTGCACGCGACGTTCCCCCCGGTCCTGCTCCGCGAGCATCACCGCCGCGGCGAAGGCAGCCGAGTCCACGTCGACCGGACGACCGGCGAGCACCTCGGGGTGGAGGTCGAAGAAGTCGGTGGAGAGGTCCCCGGACAGGAAGGACTCGTGGCGTAGTGAGGCGACGAGCAGGTCACGGTTGGTGACCAGGCCGTGCAGCCGGGCCCGGTCCAGGACGCCGGCGAGCCGTCGGGCGGCCTGCTCGCGCGTCGGCGCCCAGCAGATCACCTTGGCCAGCATCGCGTCGTAGTGCGTGCCGACCTCGCTGCCCGACTCGAAGCCCGAGTCGAGCCGCACGCCCGGTCCGGACAACTGACCGAACTCCACGTCGACGCCGGGGATCTCGAAGGTCTCGAGGAGCCCGCTCTGCGGCTGGTAGTCCGCGGCCGGGTCCTCGGCGTACAGGCGCACCTCGATCGCGTGCCCCCGCGGCTCCGGCGCCGCGACCAGCGAGTCGACGCGTGCCCCCTCGGCGACGGCGAGCTGCGCAGCGACCAGGTCGATCCCGAACACGGCCTCGGTGACCGGGTGCTCCACCTGGAGCCGGGTGTTCATCTCCAGGAAGAACGCGCGGCCTCCCCCGGTGGTCGAGCTTGCTCCCCCGGTGGTCGAGCTCGCTCCCTCGGGGGTCGAGCTTGTCGAGACCATGAACTCAACCGTGCCCGCACCCACGTAACCGACCGCGGCAGCGGCCTTGCGCGCCGCCTCGTGCAGCGTCGCGCGCACCTCCTCGGAAAGCCCTGGGGCCGGGGCCTCCTCGACGACCTTCTGGTGGCGACGCTGCAAGGAGCAGTCCCGCTCGCCGAGGACGAGCACGCCGCCGTGGGTGTCCCCGACGACCTGGACCTCGACGTGGCGGCCGTGCTCGAGGTAGGGCTCGATGAACACGGTGCCGTCGCCGAACGCCGAGGCGGCCTCGGCCTGGGCCGCGGCGACCTCATCGGCGAGGACGTCGAGCGAGCGCGCGATCCGCATCCCGCGGCCGCCACCACCGGCGGAGGCCTTGACCAGCACGGGCAGGTCGGCCTCGGTCACCTCGGCCGCCGCGAGCTCGGTGAGCACCGGTACCCCGGCCCGGGCCATCAGCAGCTTCGCCTCGACCTTCGAGCCCATCGCCTCGACCGACTCGGGCGTGGGACCCACCCAGGTAAGGCCGGCCTCGATCACGGCACGGGCGAACCCGGCGTTCTCGGAGAGGAACCCGTAGCCGGGGTGGATCGCGTCCGCGCCGGCACTGCGTGCGGCCTGGAGGATCAGGTCGGAGCGGAGGTAGGTCTCGGCAGGCGCGTTGCCGGGCAGGCGTACGGCGAAGTCGGCCTCCCGCACGAACGGCAGGCCGGCGTCGGCGTCGGAGTGCACCGCCACGGTCTCGATCCCGAGGGACCGGCAGGTGGCGAAGACCCGGCGGGCGATCTCGCCGCGGTTGGCCACGAGCAGTCGGGTGATCATGTCTCTCACATCCTGAAGACGCCGAAGGCGTCGGCGCCCTTGACGGGCTGGTTGGCGGTGATCACGGACAGGCAGATGCCGAGGATGGTGCGGGTGTCGCGCGGGTCGATCACGCCGTCGTCGTAGAGCATCCCGGAGAGGAAGAACGGCAGGCTCTGCTCCTCGACGCTGGCCTCGATGAACTCGCGCATCCCGCGGTCACCGTCCTCGTCGTACGCCTTGCCCTTGGCCTCGGCCGCGGCCCGCGCCACGATCGAGAGGACGCCGGCGAGCTGGGCAGGGCCCATCACCGCGGACTTGGCGCTGGGCCAGGTGAACAGGAAGCGCGGGTCGTAGGCACGGCCGTTCATCCCGTAGTTCCCGGCGCCGTAGGAGGCGCCCATGATGATCGAGATGTGCGGCACCTTGGAGTTGCTGACCGCGTTGATCATCTGGGCGCCGTACTTGATGATCCCGCCCTGCTCGTACTCCTTGCCGACCATGTAGCCGGTGGTGTTGTGCAGGAACAGCAGGGGTACGTCGATCTGGTTGGCCAGCTGGATGAACTGGGTGGCCTTCTGCGCCTCCTCGGCGAACAGCACGCCCTGGGCGTTGGCGAGGATGCCGACCTGGTGGCCGTGGATCTTCGCCCACCCGGTGACCAGCGAGGGGCCGTAGAGCGGCTTGAACTCGTCGAAGACCACCGAGTTGCCCGCCGACACCCCGTCCGCGACCAGCTCGACCACCGCCCGCGGGTCGAACGGCTCCTTGAGGTCGCTCGGGATCAGGTCCAGCAGCTCCTCTGGGCTCCCGGCCGGCTCCACGAACCCTCCAACCCCCCGCCGAGACGTCCCATCTGAAAGCCCAGAACCCGCCGAGACGTCACAACTGAAAGCCCGGTCCTTGTTCAACCGGGCCACGATCCGCCGCCCGATCCGGATGGCGTCGTGCTCGTCGACCGCGAGGTAGTCCGCGAGCCCCGACGTACGCGCGTGCATCTCCGCACCCCCGAGCGACTCGTCGTCGGACTCCTCGCCGGTGGCCATCTTCACCAGCGGCGGACCGCCGAGGAAGACCTTCGCCTGGTCCTTGACCATCACGGTGTAGTCGCTCATCCCGGGGATGTAGGCGCCGCCGGCCGTGGAGTTGCCGAAGACCAGCGCGATCGTGGGCACGCCCGCGGCCGAGGAGCGGGTGATGTCGCGGAACAGCTTCCCGCCCGGGATGAAGATCTCCTTTTGCGTCGGCAGGTCGGCACCGCCGGACTCCACCAGCGCGATCTGGGGCAGCCGGTTCTCCTCGGCGATCTGCGAGGCGCGGAAGATCTTCTTCACCGTCCACGGGTTCGAGGCGCCGCCCTTGACCGACGGGTCGTGGGCGGTGATCAGGCACTCCACCCCCTCGACGACGCCGATGCCGGTGACCACGCTGGCCCCGACGGTGAAGTCCGAGCCCCAGCCGGCCAGCGGGGACAGCTCGAGGAAGGCGCTCCCGGGGTCGATCAGCAGCTCGATCCGCTCACGCGGCATCAGCTTGCCGCGGGCGCGGTGCCGGGCCACTGCCCGTTCGCCGCCACCGGCGACGGCGACCGCGTGCTGCGCGTCGAGGTCGGCGACCTTGGCCAGCATCGAGTCGCGGCGCGACGGTGCGGCCTCTTTCAGATGCGACGTCTCGGCGGGTTGTGGGGTTTCAGTTGCGACGTCTCGGGCGGTCATAGGAGCTCCTCGGGGATGTCGACCAGGCGCGACCGGAGCCACTCGCCCAGTGCCTTGGCCTGCGGGTCGAACCGGGTACTGGCCGCGACGCCCTCGCCGAGGAGGCCGTGGACCAGCACGTTCACGCCGTACAGGTTGGGCAGCGCGAACACCTCGATGTCGAGGTCGTGTGCCTCCGGGGCCAGGGCGCGGACCCGGTCGGCGGTGATGAAGCCAGCCAGCCAGCGGGCGCGCTCGGCCTGGCGGTCTCCCGCACGGACCCACAGGCCCACGTTGGCGTCGCCGCCCTTGTCGCCGGACCGGGCGTGCACGAACGTGCCCAGCGGCACCCGACGAGTGGGCCGCTGCTCCGCGATCACACCCGCGGTCGGGACCGGGGCAGTGACCTGCTCGGTGACGGGCGGGTCGGGGATCACCTCCGTGCTCCCGTCGGGGAGGTGCACGGTGTGGGTGACCTGGTCGCGCTCGACGTACGACGGCCGGTAGACGCCGTACGGCGAGGCCGGTCCCGGGGGCGAGGTCATCGTGAACCCGGGGTAGGAGCCCAGCGCGAGCTCGACCAGCGGTGCCGTGAACCCCTTGCCCGCGACCTTGGCGTCGGGGTCCTTCACCACGCAGCGCAGCAGGCAGGAGGCGCCTTCCTCGGTCTCGGCGTCCGGCAACGGCGCGGGCCCCATCGTCCAGGTCACCGACGAGGCGGGTATCCGGCCGTCGAGCTGGGCACGGAGCCAGGCCGCCTTCTCCTCGATGTCGAGGCCGGTGAGCACGAAGTCCATCTGGTTGCGCCAGCCGCCGAGCTCGTTGACGCACACCTTGAGCCGGGCCGGCGGCGCCTCCCCGCGGACACCGGTGACCCGGACCCGGTCGGGTCCGTCCTCGGAGAGCTCGATGGTGGTGAGGTCGACGGTGACGTCGGGGCCGAGGTAGCGCTCGGACTGCACCTCGTACATCAGCTGGGCGGTCACGGTGTCCACCGAGACCAGTCCGCCGGTGCCCTCCTGCTTGGTGATCACGCAGCTGCCGTCGGCGGCGATCTCCGCGACGGGGAAGCCCAGCGCCCTGCCGTCCCGGGGCAGGTCGAGGAAGCCGGAGAAGTTGCCGCCGGTCGCCTGGGTGCCGCACTCGATCACGTGCCCGGCCACGACGGCGCCCGCGAGCTCGTCGAGATGCTCCGGGGTCCAGCCGAACCTCCAGATCGCGGGTCCCACGACGACCGAGGCATCGGTCACGCGGCCGGTCACCACGATGTCCGCGCCGGCCTCCAGGGCGCGAGCGATGCCGAAGCCGCCGAGGTAGGCGTTCGCGGTCAGCGCCCCGTCCAGGCCGAGCTCGGTCGCGCGGGGACCGAGGTTGTCGCCGTCGACCCACGCGATCCGGGGCGCCAGCCCGAGCCGGTCGGCGACCTCCTGCAGCTTCGTGACCAGCCCCGAGGGGTTGAGGCCCCCGGCGTTAGTGACGATCCTGACGCCCTTCTCCAGCGCGAGGCCCAGGCAGTCCTCGACCTGGCTCACGAAGGTGCGGGCGTAGCCCAGCGAGGGGTCCCTCATCTGGTCCTTGCCCAGGATCAGCATCGTCAGCTCAGCCAGGTAGTCGCCGGTGACGACGTCGAGCTCCCCTCCCAGGATGAGCTCGCGCATCGCCCCCAGGCGATCGCCGTAGAAGCCGCTGCAGTTTGCCACACGCAGGGGGCTGGGGAGGGGTCTCGGCTGTCCGCTCGCTTCGCTCACTGCTCGACCACCGGGGGCGCGACCGCCGGGGGCGCTCACTTGGCCGACTCCTGCGGGTCGCGGCCGGGGCCGGGAGGGCCGGCGAACGCCTGGGCGAGGTCGAGCCAGCGGTCGGCGTCGGGGCCGTGCGCGACGAGGTCGAGGTCGTCGCGGTGGCGGCGCTGGGTGACCCGCAGGCAGAAGTCGTACGCCGAGCCGCGGACCGTCTGGGTCGCGTCCTGCGGCCCCCACGTCCAGAGCTCGCCCGACGGGGCGGTCAGCTCCACGCGGAACTCCTCGGCCGGAGCATCGAGGCCGTGGACGCCGAAGGAGAAGTCGCGGGTGCGGACGCCGAGGTGCGCGACGTGCCGGATCCGGTCGGTCGGGGCGGGATCGAGACCCAGCCCCTCGGCGATGTCGAGCCCGTGCGCCCACGTCTCCATGAACCGGGCCGTCGCCATCGAGGTGGCGCTCATCGGCGGGCCGAACCACGGCATCTTGTGCCTGTCAGGGAGGTCCCGCAGCGCCTGCTGGAGCGCGGGGCGGGCCTGGCGCCACCGGGTGAGCAGCTCCTCGGGGGGCATCTGGGCGCCCTCGATCGCCTGGGCGTCCACGAAGCCCGTGGGATCGGCGATTGCCTCGAGCACGTAGCCGTCCCAGCGCTCCTTGTCGGTCGCGGCCGCCACCGCGACCTCGTCGGTCCAGGCGAGGTGCGCGACCTGGGTGGCGACGTCCCACCCGGCGGCCGGGGTCGGCGTACGCCACCCGTCGGCGTCGAGCAGGCTGACGGTCGCATCCAGCGCCGAACCCTCGGCATCGAGGTCGGCCAGCACCTGGTCGAGGACGTCGTTCATGGTTGCCTCAGCTCTGCATCGAGGGTGTGTGCCCAGGCCGTGAGGATCCGGGCCCGGCGGGCGGTGTCGTCGGTGATCGTGTTCGCCAGCCCGAGGCCCCGCACGAGGTCGAGGGTCGCCTGCACCAGCTCACGGACCCGCGGCTGCGACTCGTCCACGTCGAGGGCAGCCACCGCGATCGCATGCGCCTCGCGACCCACCCGCTGCTCGAGCCGCATCACGGCGTCGTGCAGCTGGGCATCGGTGCGGGCGGCGACCCAGAGCTCCAGCGCGGCGCTGAACACCGGCGAGGTGAAGTGGTCCCCGAACATCTCCAGCACCGCGCGCGTACGCCGCTTGCCACCCGGCAGCCTCTTCGCGGCAGCGCGCAGCTCCTCGCCGCGCAGCTCGCTGAGGTGCTCGACGGCCGCGAGGACGAGGTCGTTCTTGGTCGGAAAGTGGTGCAGCTGCGCGCCTCGGCTGACCCCCGCCCGCTGCGAGACCAGCGTGGTCGACGTTCCGCTCCAGCCGTGCTCCACGAGGCAGTCCACGGTCGCCTCGAGCAGACGCTGGCGCATCGCCCGGCTCCGCTCCTCCTGCGGCACGCGCTGAGTGGTCACGCCGCCATCCTGAGCCCCTGAGAACAAACAGTCAAGCCTGACTTTAAATGGCCGCCGAATCCTCGTGACATCGGCACGGCGCAGCCTGACTGCACCACCTGCCGCATCGCCGGAGCGTGATGCGGGGAATGCCCCTTTCCCCGGGGTTCGGCGAGGGGTGGCTGGCTAGCCTTGGACCAACGGCTGCATCGATAGTCCACAAGCATGTGTGTGGCGTGACGCCCGTGGGACAACCTTCCCCCCGGTCGCAGGACCGATCCCCCCGAAGCAGGCATTGCGCAGGCCTCCCTCCCCCGATGGGCCGGAGTGCCATCGGCTGCAGATCCGTTTCGGAGCGCCCTTCCGCGCGCTTCCCGTGACTACGGAGTCCCGCATGCACCGCTTCCTGACCACGACCGCACTCGGGCTGGCCCTCCTGCTCGCCGGCTCGATCTCCTACCTGAACACCCTGACCTCCCCCGATTCCCCGGACGCACCCACCGCGGCCAAGCGCTCCGCCTACGTCAAGGCCGCACTCAAGGACGACCCGGTCGCCTTCCTCCAGAAGCGCCGAGACCTGACCGGGAGGGGCGGCGCCGCCACCCCGATCGGCAACCCGACCACCACCCGGCTCCCCAACGGGGACTCCGCCGCGAAGTTCAACGGCCGGGGGCAGTTCCTCCGGTTCCCCGACCGGAAGGCGTTCGAGGTCGACGCGACCGGCGTGCTGACGATCGAGTTCTGGATGCGTCCGGACACGCTCCAGTTCGCCAACCAGGAAGGCAGCGGCTACGTCTACATGCTGGGCAAGGGCAACCCCGGAGCCCACGAGTGGCACATCCGGATGTACTCGAAGTCCAACCGTGAGTCCCGGCCGAACCGGATCAGCGGCTACGCGTTCAACCCCAGGGGAGGACTCGGCGCCGGCTCCTACTTCCAGGACCCGGTCACGGTCGGCAAGTGGATCCACGTCGCAGTGGTGATCAACACCAGGAAACGCACCAAGAAGTACCCGACGGGCTACACGCGGATCTACAAGAACGGCGTCCTGCGCGACACCGACTCCCTGAAGAGCTACAACATCAAGCCGAGGAGCGGCAAGGCACCGCTGCGGATCGGCACCGGCTACAAGGGCAGCTTCTTCCAGGGAGCGATCGGCGACGTCGCGTTCTACCACCACGAGCTCGGCGCCACCCGGCTCAAGGCCCACTACCGCGCGATGCAGCGCTGAACGGGCGACCTACCCGGGCCGGCCGAGCAGGACGTCGGGCCGGCCGGCCTTGATCTCCCGGATGCTCGCCCACTTGTAGACCAGGCCGGCCGGGGCGATGCCGTCGCTGCGGAAGTACACGCTGAGGTTCGGCTTCCCCGACTCCGACCCCACCCGCTCCGGCGACCGCGTCAGCGCCATCCGCGGGTCGATCCCCTCGGCGCACGGGACGTTCCCGAACAGCTTGCCGTTGTCGACCACCTCGCCGAGGAGCTTCCAGTCCCCACCGCCCCGGCCGTCGGTCCGGTCGAGCCACAGCTCGAGGTGGACCCCGTCCTTGGCGTCGTAGACGACGTACTTGAGCCCGATCCACACCCCTGAGGGAAGTCCGCCGGCGAAGACACGGGTGTTGCCGATCGCCTCGTTGCGCGGGTGCGCGGTCTCCTTCTCGAAGTCGGCGTGCCCGTCGAAGCGCAACCGTCCGCCGTACCCGCGGGTGTCGCAGAGGTCCGAGGGTCCCTCCTCGGTCTGCAGGTGGTTGGACCGGGCGACCGCCGTGATCCCGGCGAAGGGGATGCCTTCGTCCTTCACCCGTTTGGCGTAGACGGTGACCTCCACGTCGCGCCACTGCCGCACGTTGGCGGGGTCGTGCACATACATCCGGGGAGTCGAGCCGCTGATCGCGAGCTCACCGCCCCCGGCGCGGTAGCTGCCCGACCCGTGGTCGGCGTCGAACCAGGTGTCCTTGGGATCGACGCCGGAGAACTCGCGCTCCGGACCCCACCGGGAGATCCAGTAGGTGCCCCGGGGAAGGGTGCCGTGCAGGTAGCTGATCCCGAACACGTCGCTCGTGGCCCGTACGTCGGCGGCGGAGGCCTGGTTGGGCAGCGGTGGGTCGCCGTTCCCCGAGGGTGGCGACGCTCCCCCGCGGGACAGTCCGGGCACGACGGCCAGCAGAGCGACGACGGCGATCCCTCCCAGCAGGAGCAGCCGCCGTCGTTTGGGCATGGCACCGCCCCGCCTCCTCCGGCGGCGCCACGGGGCGACCGGAGCCCGGTGGCTCACGGGCCGTCGGCGTCGAAGGGGCGGACTGCGTGTCTCGTCTTCATCGTCGTGCCTGCACTCATCTACTACTACTACCCATCGGGGCGTCTCCGCCACCGATGGCGACCGCGACGCTCGGTACGGCGACCACCTCTCGGGTGTGCCAGGAAGTGGACTTGAGCTTGGTCAGCGACCAGTACGCGGCCGGCCTGAGGATCACCAGGCCGAGCAGCGGGTAGACCGGCGAGAGGACGAACTGAGCCAACCGCTGGGCCATGGTGAACCCCGGCCGGTAGATCGCGTAGATCGCCGTCTGGGTGACCGAGCAGACCAGCCACCACACGACACCGTGGAAGAACACCGGGCTGTCGTACCTGACCGCCAGGGTCAGCAGCGCGGCGACGATGATCGGCCACATGATGCAGAAGACCAGCGGCATCACGTAGAAGAAGACCGTCAGGGCCCGCAGGTTGGTGATCACGAAGCCGACCCCCAGCCAGGCGGACTTCGACCAGCGCATCCGCTGGTGGAAGGCACCGCCCCACGTCGTCGGGAGCTCGGTACTCGCGATCGCCTCCGTCACCCCGACCACCTGCCCGCGCAGGAGCGCGTAGAAGGAGAGCCGGCGGTCGTCGCCGGCGGTGCCGGAGGTCAGGTAGTCGTCGAGGTTGTCGTAGACGACGGCCGACCGGTAGATCGCCAGCGCACCGGAGGTGGGGCTCACGATGCCCAGCCACGACCGTGCCATCCGGAACAGCAGGCACGAGGTCACCACGTTGATGTCGGTCAGCCGGGAGAGGAAGTTCGTGTCCCAGTTCCTGACCAGGATCATCCCGGTGGCTGCCTGCACCCGCTCGTCACGCATGGACCGGAGCATGTGCTCCAGCGCGTCGTCGTCGAGGACCGAGTCGGAGTCCACTGTCAGGATGAAGTCGAACTCGTCGGGCTGGTAGCTGCGCAGCACCTCCGCCTGCGCGTGCCGCTTGCCCGAGTTCTCGATCCGGTGCCAGGTGACCAGCGGGTCGTCGAAGGTCTCCAGCGGCACCACCGAGCCGTCGTCGATCACGTGGATGGCGTCGGGCAGGATCGTCTGCCGCAGCAGCGAGCGGACCACCTGGTGGACCAGCTCGGGCTCCTCGTTGTAGACCGGGACGATCGCCAGGACCCGCCCCGCCGCGGGCGGCAGGTGGGTGAAGCTCTTCCAGAAGATCGCCGACAGCATGAAGTAGGTGATCAGCACCGCCATCAAGCCGAAGAAGGCTGCCAGGAACGCCGTACCGGGGCGGAAGCCCCAGCGGATCTGGGACCAGAGCACGTAGGTGAGGAACGCCGCGAGAGAGGCGAAGGCGAGAGCCCGCCGCGCTCCGCGCAGCGGCTCGCTGCGGTCGAGCAGCCGGTCACTGGGCCGGTCACTGGGCCGGTCACTGGGCCCGTCACTGGGCATGACGGTGTCCCTTTGTCGCGAGCCGGAACGTGACGACGATCGCGATGCTCACGAGTACGCCGGTGAAGATGATCTGGGCCTGTCCGATGCCGAGGCCGAGCACGGACCATGCCGGCGCCTTGGACAGGGGCTCCTTCACCCCGATGGCCGGCGAGGGATCGGCCACGAGGCGCTTCAGCGGCACCCCGCGCACCGGCTTCAGCGGTCCTCCCATCACCTGGTCCACCGTCTTGACCACGGTGGACTCCGGGCGGTCGCCGAGCCACTGCACGAAGGCCGTGAAGTCGCCGGGACTGATCGCCTTCGGCTCCTCGGGGCACACGCACACCTTGGTGAACACCAGGGTCACCCAGCCCCCGCCCGCCTGCTCGGCACGCGTCACCCGCGCTTCGAGGTCGGCCAGCCTCCTGGACTGCGAGGCCGTCCGGATCCGGAAGTCGTCGCTGGGCGGAAGCATCTCGGACGCCGGGCAGCTCGAGCACTGGGTCTCGGACTCGTAGAGGCCGGTGTAGCGGCGCGCAGCGTTGTAGCCACAGCGCTGGACCGCGGCCTTGACCGTCGGGTCGGCGTGCCCGTACGGGTAGGCGAACGTGGTCACCTGGAAGCCGAGCTGGGCCAGGGTCGCCCGGTCGTCGCAGATCTCCCGGCTCGCCTTGGACTCCGTGAGCTTCGCGAGGTCGTCGCCGTGGAGCGAGGCACCCCCGATCTCGTTGCGGTTGCGGGCGATGCTGCGCAGCTGCTCGACATTGAGGTACGCCGGGTAGTTCAGGTACCCGGAGTTCACGTAGAAGGTCCCGGCCATGTCGTGCTCGGCGAGCACCTCGGAGAACGTGTCCTGCGACTTGTAGGTGCCGTCGAAGGTGAGCGAGACGACCGTCTCCCCGTCCGCCGGTGCGGCGTACGCGGGTGGGATCAGCAACAACGCCAACGGTGCCAGCAGAAGCAGGAGGAGAGTCCTGGTCACAGGGCGACCACGTTCGCAGCAGCCGGCATCGCGTGGCGGCAGTCGAGCACGACCCGGGCCTCGCGGGCGATCTTCTCGTAGTCGAACTCGGGGTGGTCGGTCGTGATCACGACGGCGTCGAAGCGCCCGACCGCACCGGTCAGGTCCTCGAGCCCGAGCATCGGAGTCATCGACCACGTGCCGACGTGCGGGTCGGAGACGGTGACCTCGACGCCGCACTTGGTCAGCGCCTTGACCACCTCCACCGCAGGCGACTCGCGCAGGTCGCCCACGCAGGGCTTGTACGCGAGCCCGATCACCAGCACGTGGGCACCCCGGACCGGAAGATCGCGCTCCCGGAGCAGCGCGACCGTCCGCCGTACGACGTAATCGGGCCGGTCCTGGTTGATCTCGTCGGCGAGCTCTGCGATCCGGAACGGGCGACCCAGCCAGGTGCGGGACTGCCAGGCGAGGTACATCGGGTCGATCGGCAGGCAGTGACCGCCCACTCCGGGACCCGGCACCCAGCGGGCCATCGAGTGGCCCTTGGTCATCGCCGCGTCGATCATCTCGTGCACGTCGATCTCCAGGTCGTGGCAGATCTCCGAGAGCTCGTTGATCAGCGCGATGTTGACGTAGGCCTGGGTGTTCTCGAAGACCTTGGCCATCTCGGCGACCCGCGGGCTCGAGACCGGCACCGTCCTCTCCACGATGGTGGAGTAGAAGGAGTCGATCACCTCCAGGCCGGCGGGCGTGGTCGCCGAGACCAGCTTCGGGGTGTTCTCCAGCGTGTACTGCTTGTTGCCGGGGTCCACCCGCTCCGGAGAGAAGCCGAGGTGGAAGTCGACACCGGGCACGAGCCCGGAGACGTCCTCCAGCGTCTTGGCCAGCAGCCCTTCGGCCGTGCCGGGGTAGGTGGTCGACTCCAGCACCACAGCGGCGTGCCGCCGCAGGATCTGCCCGATCATCCGGCCGGCCGACTCGACGTAGGACAGGTCCGGCACCCCCAGCTTCAGGGGCGTGGGCACCGTGATGATCGCGATGTCGAAGTCGATGTCGATGTCGAAGTCGGCGGGCGGGCTGACCGAGAAGTCGGTGTTCCAGCCGAGTCGCGCGGAGAACCGGCCGCTCGCGGCGACCTCCGCGATGCGCTCGTCGCTGACGTCCTCGGTGTAGGTGCGCGCCACCTGGAGCAGCGCGACCCGCTGGGCGTCCAGGTCGAGTCCCACGACGTCGTGACCGACCTCCGCTGCGCGCACCGCCAACGGCAGGCCGACGTAGCCGAGTCCGACTACCAATACCTTGCTCATGCGAACACCTCTTGTTGGGCCGTCCCCGTGGCGGGGACGGGAGTCGAATGCTGGTCCTGCTGCTCCTTGCTCTCGGCCAGGACGACCGACAGCGGCTCCTCGAAGTCGAAGAGCACCGAGAGGATCGAGTCCCCGGTGACGTGCTGGTGACGCGACCAGATCACCGGGATGCCTGCGTCGGTGAACTCCTGGCAGTCGCCCATGTAGGCGCGGCCTCCGGCGCCGGAGAGGTACTCCATCGGGCCGTTGAAGGCCTGGATCACCGAGATGATCCCGGCGGAGCCCCGCAGCCCCGGCGCGGCCGGCCTGCTGAAGGTGAGCGGGGTCTCGATCCCGAGCAGGTCGCGCACCATCAGGATCAGCCGGAAGTTGAACTCCCAGAGCAGATCGGTCTTGATCGACAGCACCTCGTCGCAGACCCTCGGGCCGTACTCGTCCCAGAACCGCGGCTTCCTGGCCCCGTGGGTGTACCGCTTCACGATCGAGTCGGCCAGGTATCCGGCCGCCTCGGGCGTCACGTGCTTGGTGTTGATGGGGTCGGTGGCCGAGCTCTTCACCAGCGGCAGGGAGACCCACTCGCCGCGCATCATCACCCGGCGCTGGTAGCCCTTGTGAATGAACTGGTCCCAGATCTTGAGGTCGAAGACGTCGGCCTTCGCGACCTTGTACCAGAAGCCGGAGTAGGGCAGCAGGTCCGGCTGGTGGGCGGAGTAGAGCGTCATACCCGCACCCCCCGCACCAGCGAGAAGGGCTCGGCCCAGTGCACCTGGCGCGCGTGGCCGATCACCGCGGCGAGCTCCTTGACGCTGTTGACCGGGTGCGGTCCGGTCACCGCCTGCGAGCCGTAGGCGCGCAGTGCCTCGACCTTCCGGTCGATGCTCTCCTCCTCGAGGGCCTCGAAGACGTTCCAGTCGAGGTTGCTGGGGTAGAGCGAGACGTCGTACGCCGCGACGTCGTAGACGTAGAGGGACGGGGTGAACCAGTGCCCCTCGCTCATCGAGAGGCGCCCGGCGCGGATGCCGGCCTCGTAGGTGGCGATGTGGTCCTGGTGGATCGAGGGGAACGGCAGGTAGAGCTCCTGGGGCCGCAGGTCCGAGACCACCCGGTCCAGGATCCCGACCAGGCCGTGCATGTCCTCGCCGATGTTGCCGTCGGGCAGGCCGAGCAGCATCGCCGCGCCGTACCCCAGGATCTCCTTGGCCTCCTCGAACTCCTTGCGGCGGACGTCGTCCGGGGTGGCGAGCACGACCACGGAGCACTCATCGGGGTACTTGGCCAGCAGGCCGCCGCAGCCGAGGGTCTCGTCGTCGCAGTGCGGCGCGAGCACGACGCGCTTCATCGCTGCGTCGCCTTCTCGGCGGCAACGTCTCTGGGGTGGGCCATCAGGCGCTCCTTGTGGTGATCGCGACGGTGGTCGCGTAGGCATCAACGTAGGAATTCGCGGGGCTCGTCGCGCCCCTCGCAGTGGTGGTTTCCGGCTACGTCAATCAGACGAGCGGCGGGCCGGCATGCTGGAGAGGACGCTGAGGAGCTCGTCGTTCGCGCGCTGGTCGCCGGCCTCGGCGGCCAGCTCGGCGATGCCGACCAGCGCGACGTCGTACCAGCGGTCAGCCGGGATCCCGACCCTGACGAGACCGTCACGCAGGCAGCTCTGCGCCGTACGCGGGAACCACCCGGCGCCGAGCAGGGCGCCGGCGAGCGCATGGGCACCGGCCCCCCAGCCGGAACCCCAGCCGGTGGTCCGGCTGAGCGCGCCGCCGCGCGCCGTCCTGGTGCGCTGGTCGAGGAGCTGGGAGTAGCGCAGCGCGAACCGTACGACGTCACGCAGGGGCCATCCCTCCGGCTCGCCCCTGGCCCAGTCGACCACTCCGCTGACCTCGCCGTCCTGGAGCAGGAGGCTGGCGGGCGAGAAGTCACCGTGGACCGCAGTGCGCTCCACCAGGTGCCCGTCGAGCCGCTCCCCCGCGGCGGTCAGGCGGGCGAGGGCGAGCGGCAGCAGCGGGTGACCCGCGGAGCGGTTGCCCAGCGCCTCGACCACCTCCGCCACCCAGGTCAGGGGTGCGGTCCCGGCGGCTGAGGCCTCCTGGAACCGGGAGAGCCAGCCCGAGGCGCGCCGGAAGTCACGCCTGACCAGGTCGGGCCGGACCAGGTGGATCAGCCGGTCGCACTCGACCGCCATCGGCAGGCCGGGGAGCGTGGTAGCCATCGCGACGAGACGGCCGTCGAGCTGACGGACACCGACGTGGCGCGGGATGGTCCGCTCGATCGGGCCGAGTCCACGGCGGCGCAGCTCCACGAGCAGTCTCGCCTCCTGGTGCACCCAGTGCGCCGCCTCGAGGCTGGTGGGCACCCGGACCGAGAGTGGCTCGGCCGGGGAGTCACCCGGGTGCACCCCGGGGAACGTGTAGGTCAAGGTGCCGAGGAACTCGTCACTGGTGATCAGGACGCCGCCCGCAGCCTCCCCGAGAAGGGCTCGTACGTCGGCCCGCAAGGGCCCCTCGTCGGCAAGAGTCGTCATCGCCGCCTCCCCAGGACCACCCGTTGCCGGACCAGCAGTCCCGTCCAGGACCAGGGCAGGGACCGGACGACCTCCAGCGGCAGCACGCCCAGCAGCGTCCGCGTCCCCAGGGAACGCTGCACGGCTATGGCGGTGTCGGTGCGCCAGAAGGCCCGCACCGCCCACTCCGTGTCCTCGACCACCGCGACGGGCGCAGCGATCGACGGCATCACGACCAGCTCCCGCTCGACCGCCAGACCGGCGCGGCGGGCGAGCCGGCGCAGCCGGAACCGGCTCAGCACCCGGTCGTCGGTGATGCTCACCGAGGCCTGCGACCCCAGGTCGCGGAGCGCTCGGACGCACTCGTCGAAGCGATGGAGCCTCGTGTCCACGGTTGGGTCCTGGCTCCCCACGAGGGCGGCCCAGGGCAACGGCGTCGCAGCGACGTTCCCGGCCTCGCCGTCCGAGTGATGTGTGGGGTTCCAGGGTCCGCGCCCCCGGCCTGGCGGGCAAGGCGACGCGACCGGGTCGCGATCGCCTCGTGGGGGGGGTGTCCCACCAACTCGCCGCTCAGGGACGGGCGATGAACCGAGGACGCGGACGTCTGGGGCCCCCACCATCACTCGACCGCCGGGCTGGACGGGCGACGGCGCGCGTTCCGGCATTCGCCGGGCCGGGAGCTCCCGGCCCGCCTCGTGCGTCACCTCACCCATCGCCAACCTCCAGCCATCAGCAGTCTGGGTCTGACGCTAGGGACGCGATCGCCGGTTGGCCTCCGGCAAGGGGATGACTTCGGCGTACGTCATCGGGGTGAGTGTGCCGCCGGGTCTCCCTGCTCCGGCCTACTCGTCGATGCCGCGTACCCCCAGATCGCGGGCAACCGCGATCAGCGCCAGGGTGGAGTGCACTTCGGCCCGCTTCATCAGCGCCTGGACGTGGGTGCGGACCGTGTTCACCGAGAGGTAGAGGCGTTGGGCGCACTCGAGCCGGGACATGCCCGCCACCAGACACCGCAGGACCTCGACCTGACGCGGCGAGAGCTCGTCGACGAAGCTGCGCGGCGCGCGTCGGCGGCGGAGCAGGTGCCGCAGCACCGGGCTCAGCGACTGTGGGGAGAGGTACATGTCGCCGCGGGCGACCTCGTTGACCGCGGCCATCAGCGTCTCGAAGCGCGCGGTCTTGCTCACCCACCCGTCGACGTAGGCGTCGAGGGCCTCGATGACGTACTCGACGCTGTCGCTGCCGGACAGCATCAGGACGCGAGGAGGGTCCGGCATCTGGTTCAGGTCACCCAGCAGGTCGAGCCCGACCTCGTCCCCGAGCTGGTGGTCGAGCAGGACGAGGTCGGGGCGTGAGCGCCGCAGCGTGGCGCGCGCCTCGGTGAGCGAGGTCGCCACCTCGACCTGTCGGACGTGCGAGTCCTGCCGCATCCGGCTGGCCAGCACCTCGGCGAAGATGCGGGAGTCGTCGACGAGGAGGACCTGGTGCCCCAGCTGGGCGACAGGTGCCAGGCGTTCGGGGACCTGCGTCATCGCGCACCGCCGAGGCTCTTCTCGGTCATCTCTGCCGCGACTCCCAGACTCGCTGCTTTGGCCCGGGTGTTCACGCCGAGCTTGCGCAGCACGCTCTGGACGTGGGTCCGCACGGTGTGGGTGCTGATCTCCAGCTCGACCGACATCTCCTCGGTGGAGGCCCCGCGCACGAGGAGCTTCAGGACGTCTCGCTCGCGGTCGCTGAGCGGGGTGGTCAGGGACCCCGACGAGGCGTGCCTCGAGGGACGCGAGAACCGCTCCACCACGCGCTCCCCCTTACGGACGCGCTCGATCGCGCGGACCACCGTGGACATCTCGCAGAGCTTGCTCACCACGCCGTCCACGGTGTGGCGCTCGTAGGCCGACCACACCTCCGGACCAGCGGTCGCCGTGAGCAGGAGCACCGCGATCCCGGGGTGCCGCTCCCGGATCACCTCGGCCGAGGCGATCACCGACTCACCTCCGAAGTCGACGTCGAAGAGGCAGAGCTCGGGCTGGCGGGCCTCCACCAGGTCGACGAGCCCGTCGAGGTGGTCGCTGGCGGCGACGACGTCGTAGCCCCGCTGGGCGAGACCCGCACCCAGGGCGTCGAGGAACATCTGGTGGTCGTCGGCGAGCGCCAATCTCATCGCACTGCTCGCAGTGCGACCGGGAAGCTCATCCGGACCGAGGTGCCGCTGGTTGGCGCCGTCTCGATCCGGAGCTGCCCGTCGCCGGCCCACACCGTGGCGCGCACGATCTCCAGCCCGAAACCGGTCCGGCCCGGGATCTCACCGAAGCCCGGCCCGTCGTCGACGACCTCGACCCAGCAATGCGTTCCCGAGGAGCCCACGCACACCTGGACCCCACCGGCCACCGCGGTGGCGCGCAGCGCGTTGTCCAGCAGGTTGGCGATGGCGCGACGCAAAAGCACAGGATCGAGCGCGACCACGTGGTCCTCGCCGTCGACCTGCAGCGTCACGTCGTGGGCCGTGGGCATCGAGTTGACGCACTGGCGGCTCAGCGCCACCAGGTCGGCCCGGAAGTGGACGCGTGCGCCGTGCTGGTCACTGAGCGCCGTGACCAGGTCACCGACCTGCAGCCACTGCTGATGGAGCATCGCGAGCCTCCGGCGCTCGTCGGCGTCGAGCTCCTCGTCGTCCATCGGCTCCGAGAGCAGCAGACCCGTTGCGATGTGCTGCCTCAAGTCGTGGCAGACCTTGTCGATGTGTTGCGCGTTCGACGGACCTCGTTCGAGTTCCTCCGTCATGGTGACCCCTAATCCCACCCAGGCGGAACGCAAGCTTCCGTCTGGCCCCTTGGTGATCTGCAGTTGTGATCGAGCCGCCCGCGGGCACCGCTTGGCCGGCGTCGGGAACCTTCCCCGACCCACGGGTCGGCTGGCGAACCACCGTCGGTGCCGGGAAGGTGTCTGGATCAGACGTCATCTGCGGCGTCGCGACGTGCGTCAGCGATTGCACTGGCGGTGGACCCCCGCCGTGCACGTTGCTCTCTCTTGCGAACTGACTGGCCTGGCCCCTCGGGGCCGGCCATGCAGGCGCTTATCCACACCCTGTTCCGAAACATAGACGGAGCCGTCAGCGCTGCACAAGATGCTGTCCAGCGCCGGACGTGTACGTCTCGAAACTCCCCGTAATGGGGGCATGCCCTCGGAGCATGTTGCTCGTTAGAGTTCTAGAGACGGCGCCAAGGGAGACGGTGGGCGATGCTCGTGGAGATCAGTGCCGACCGGGGAACAGGTGACAGCGGCAAGCCGCTCAACCTCCTCGCGGCGTACGCCAACCTGTATGACCTGCTCCTCGAGCAGCCGAGCACGGAGGCGTTCCTGCGCCGCATCGGGGAG
The DNA here is from genome assembly GCF_058215695.1 of Nocardioides sp. Z38_18. NCBI lineage: Bacteria > Bacillati > Actinomycetota > Actinomycetes > Propionibacteriales > Nocardioidaceae > Nocardioides > Nocardioides sp. Z38_18. The sequence goes on along the minus strand of NZ_JBZAJE010000002.1, from coordinate 1,578,767 downwards.
CTCGCCGTGTCGGTGGTGCCCGGTGTGCGGTGCTCGCTCATCCTCCACGAGACCGAGGCCGAGACCGTGGCGGACGCCGCGCTGACCGTGCCCGGCACCGAGATCCCCCGTCAGCCGAGCGGGGACGACCATCGGGGCGCGGAGGACGCCGAGCCCCGGATCACCAGCGACGGCGTCTCCCTGCCCCTGCTGGTGGACGGGGTCGTGATCGCCACCCTGGACCTGCACACGGACCCCTCGCGCCCACTGGGTGATGCCGACATCGTGCGGGCGCGCACCTTCGTCCACCAGGCCGCCATCGCCCTCGCGCTGCTCCTCCGCGAGTCCGCCCACCTCGTCCTCGACGACCAGCTGCAGGACGCGCTGGTCACCCGCTCGGTCATCGACCAGGCGATGGGAGTGCTGATGCACGCCCGCCGGATCCGGGGGCGGGAGGCGCTGCGGATGCTGCGGCGGATCTCGCAGACCACCAACCGCAAGGTCAGCGAGCTCGCGCACGAGGTGATCATGACGATGACCGGACATCCCCCGGAGAGGCCCCGTCCCCTGGCCCGCCGCAGGACCACCCTGAACCATCACCCCCAGGGCGAGAAGACCCGCGGCCGCTGAACCCGGCCGCGCCGGCCTACCGCAGGGTCACGCGCGGGCCGGACTCCGAGGCGCAGTTGGGCGCCGCGCAGTACTGCACGAAGAAGGGGCGGCTGCTGTCCGGTGCAGCGCTCCGCGCCGGTCCCGCTCAGCTGCTGGGTTTCGGTGATGCCCTGGTCCTCACCGGCCAGCTGCGGGATCGACCTCGGGTCGCGTTCCGCGATCAGGGCGCTCCCGGTGATGGTCTCGCCCCGAGGGCAGGGAACTTCTCTGGGACGTTGTGCTGGCGGACAAGGACTCGAACCTTGACCATCTCCTCGAACGAAGGAGTGCTCTGCCAATTGAGCTACCCGCCAAGGTGGCTCACAGCCCGCTGTCCGCCGAGACGAACGCGACCGTGTTGCCGGTGATGCGGATCGTGGACACCGCCACGTTGTTCGACTCGTCCTTCTCCTTCCAGAACCCCTGCCAGTCGGCGGTCACCCGGACCTTGTAGGTGCCGTCCGGGAGGCCGGTGATGTCGATGGCCTGGTCGGGGAGGCTCGAGGGATAGGTGTCCCCCCAGCCGACCGAGAGCCCGTGCACGATGCTGGTGGCGTTGGGCTGCGCCTGGCCGCACGAGGTGGCGTTGGCGTACACCGGGAAGCTCGGGACCGGGCCGGACGGGGCCTGGCTCCACGTGCTGCTGCGGGAGGTGTTGTCCTCGAAGCAGTAGCCGTGCTTCTCGCCCACCTTGACGAACTTGCCGGTGCTGTCCAGCAGCTCGTACTTGTCGAAGTCGCGGATGTGCCAGTGGTTGTGCCCGTCGCCGGCGTAGAAGAACGAGGCACCCGAGTCGCCCAGCGTGGTGGACGAACCGTCGCTGCTCATCACCACCTGACGGCCGACCCAGTCCACCGCGGAGGTGCTCGAGCGGGTGCCGCGGATCTCCAGGGGCCCGTCACCGACGTTGGCGGTGATCACCGGGAACTTGAGCAGCTTGGCTCCACCGGAGTTGGTCACGAAGTACCCGTGGCCACCGCTGGGGTCCTGGCTCAGGGTGCGGTCCAGCTTGTGCACCCGGACGTCGGGGTACAGCGGCGTACCGGTGCCACCACCCGGCGGGGGCGGCGGCGGAGGCGGGGGCGGCGGCGCCGATCCGTCGGTGTCCAGGATCGCGCTGAAGCCGACCTGGGCGTTGGCCTTGAGCCAGGTCGCGGCCGTCCCGTGCGCGGAGAGCACGTAGCCGTTGCCGGTGGGGATGGTCATGTTGCCCACCCGGTCCTGGACGCGGGTCACCTTCTGGTTGACCACCTCGACCTCGACGCCGTACTCGTTGGTGTCCGTGGTGGTCCCGTAGGCGGCGGTGTAGCGGATCAGCTGGTTGCTCAGGCGCCGGGCGTTGTTGGCGTCGATCACCCGGGAGTTGGACCCCGCCGAGGGCCCCGCGATGGTCACCCTGGTCGCGTTCTCCGGGGTGGAGCCGCCCGGAGGCGGGACAGTGCTCTCGGTGACCGGCGCGTTCAGGACCGCGTTCGTCTTCAGGAAGCTGCGACTCGTGCCGTGCCCGGACAGGACGAACCCGTTGGTCGGGATCGTCATGTTGCCGACCCCGTCCTCGATCTTGACGACCTTGCCGCCCACCACGGCTGCCTCGAACCCGTAGGAGTTGGTGCCGGTCCTGGCCCCCCTCGCGGGGGTGTACTTGATCAGCAGGTTGGCACCGCGGTAGACGTCGACGCCGTCGATGGAGTGGCCCCTGGTCCCGACGACGACGGTGCCGGCCGCCTGGGAGGCGCTGGTCAGCAGCACCGTGAACATCGCTGCGACGACCACGAGCGTCAGCCCGAGAACCCCGAGCCGTCGCCGCGAGGGCAAGGTCTGGACACGCATGGAAACTCCTGAGCGGTGGGCCGTGGATCAGGGCCAACCTAGGGACCACACCAGGAGCGGCACATCAGCCGTTCGACGTAGTCAGTGGTGAAAGCTGCGGCTCACCGCGGGCGGCGGCACGCTTGCGCGAGCGCTTCTGCTCCTTGAGTATCTCCGCCCGGTAGGCGTGGAAGTCGACCTGCAGGGTGTGGCGCTTGGAGGTGACGTAGCGCTTGCGCAGCCCCTCGTCGTACGACGCGATCTGGCGGCGCATCTCCTCGGCGGAGGGAAGGGCCCCTCGCCCGGTGAGGAGGTCGGCCACCCACACCGACTGGGCCTCGGCCAGCGGCATCAGCGCGCCCAGTGCCTGGATCAGCCCGATGAAGTAGAGCCCGGGGTGGTCCGGGTGCACGACTCGGCGGTAGAGGTCGACGTGGTTGTCCTCGGCGCGCACCACCTCGTCGGTGAAGAACGGGAAGGTCACCTTGTAGCCGGTGCAGTAGATGACGACGTCGTATTCCCCCGAGGTGCCGTCGACGAAGAAGACCTTGGAGCCCTCGAAGCGGTCGATGTTGGGGCGAATGGTGATGTCGCCGTGCCCGAGGCGGTTCAGGAGGTCCTGGTTGATGGTGGGGTGGGCGTGCAACACCTTGTGGTCCGGCTCGGGCAGGCCGTAGTCGGTGACCTTGCCCTGGCTGAGCCGGAGCAGCGTCGCCATCGCCAGCTGCTGCAGCTTGAGCGGGCCGCGCGCGAGGGGTGAGTCGGTGAGGTGGTCGGTCGGCATCCCGAACATGTACTTGGGCAGGATGTGCGCGCCGCGGCGCATCGCGAGGTCGGTGCTCGCGGCGACCCGGCTGGACTCGACCGACAGGTCGCAGGCGGTGTTGCCGATACCGAGCACGAGCACGCGCTTGCCGACCAGCGGCTCGGGCGTGCGGTAGTAGTGGGCGTGGAGCTGCTCGCCCGGGAACGTGTCGGCCCCCGGGAACGACGGCTCGGGCCAGCGCGGGTCCCAGTGGTGGCCGTTGGCCACGATCACGTCGCGGTAGGTGCGCGTCTGCGGCTCGCCGCCGTCGCGGGACCGGAAGGTGACCTCCCAGCGGGCGTCGTCCGCCCGGGGAGCCGCCGGGCGGACTCGCGTCACCTCGGTGCGGAACGTGATCTTGTCCCGGAGGCCGAAGTGGTCCACGAACGACTCGAAGTACGCCGCGATCTGGCGGTGGCTGGGGTAGACGGGCAGCGACTCGGGCATCGGGTAGGCGGCGTACTGCATCAGCTGCCGCGAGGTGTTGATGTGCAGGGACTCGTAGGCCGAGGACATCTCGTTGTCGTTGTCGTAGCGCCAGTTGCCGCCGACCCCGCTGCCGGCCTCGAAGCAGTCGAACTCGACGCCGGCCGCCTGGAGGGACTGTGCTGCGGTGATCCCCGACGACCCCGCGCCGATGATGCAGACGGATGCGGTCATCGCGCGCAACGTGTCGGGAGGCTCATGGGGCGAGAGCCTAAGGCCGCACCGGGGTGGAGGCGACGTATAGGTTGGCGCCGTGACGATTCTCGACGACGCCCGCGAGGGCATGAACCCGGCCATCCGCCCACAAGACGATCTCTTCGGTCACGTCAACGGCACCTGGCTGGAGACCGCGGAGATCCCCGCCGACCGCTCCTCCTGGGGCCCGTTCGTGCTGCTCTCCGACGCCGCCGAGGAGCACGTGCGCGAGATCATCGAGGCCTGCGCGAGCGGGGTCTCGACCGACGGATCCGAGACCGGCGAGGACTCCACCCCCGCGCGGGCCGACGAGGCCCGCAAGATCGGGGACCTCTACGCCAGCTTCATGGACGAGGAGCGGGTCGAGGCGCTCGGCCACACCCCGATCCTCCCGCTGCTCGAGCGCATCGACGCCCTCAGCGACGTCAGCGAGCTCGGCGAGTTCCTGGGCTACTTCGAGCGCCGCGGCGGCGGCGGGGTGTTCGGGTCCTACGTCAACGCCGACGACCGTGACTCCGAGCGCTACGTGGTCAACGTGGTGCAGGGCGGCATCGGCCTGCCCGACGAGAGCTACTACCGCCAGGACGAGTTCGCCGAGATCCGCGAGAAGTACCTCGCCTACCTGGCCCGCATCCTGAGCCTCGCCGAGCGCCCCGACCCCGACGGCTCCGCGGCCCGAGTGCTCGCCCTGGAGACCCGGCTCGCCAAGGGCCACTGGGAGCGGGCCGAGACCCGTGACGTGATCAAGACCTACAACCTCACCACGCTCGAGGAGTTCAAGGCCACCGTGCCGAGCTTCGACGTCGACGCGTGGGTGGCGGCGCTGGGCGGGTCCGAGGAGACGATCAAGGAGCTGATCGTCCGGGAGCCGTCGTACCTGACGCACCTCGAGACGGTCCTCGCCGACACCCCGATCGAGGACTGGAAGGCGTTCCTTTCCGTGCGCGCCATCCGCACGGCCGCGTCGTACCTCTCCAGCGGGTTCGTGGAGGCCAACTTCGACTTCTACGGCCGCACGCTCTCCGGCACCCCCGAGCTCCGGGCCCGCTGGAAGCGCGGCGTCGGCCTGGTCGAGGGCGCGCTGGGCGAGGCCGTGGGCCGGGAGTACGTCGCCCGGCACTTCCCGCCGCGCTCGAAGGAGATGATGGACGAGCTGGTGGAGAACCTGCTCGAGGCCTACCGCCGCTCCATCACCGACCTCGACTGGATGAGCGAGGAGACCAAGCAGCGCGCGTTCGAGAAGCTGGACAGCTTCCGGCCCAAGATCGGCTACCCGGAGAAGTTCCGCGACTACTCCGACCTGCAGATCAGCGCCGACAGCCTGGTCGACAACGTGCTGGCCGCGACCGCCTTCGAGACCGACCGCGAGCTGAACAAGATCGGCTCGCCGGTGGACCGCGACGAGTGGTTCATGCTGCCGCAGACCGTGAACGCCTACTACAACCCCGGGACCAACGAGATCTGCTTCCCCGCGGGCATCCTGCAGCGGCCGTTCTTCGACGCCGACGCCGACCCGGCCGAGAACTACGGCGGCATCGGCGCGGTGATCGGTCACGAGATCGGTCACGGCTTCGACGACCAGGGCGCGCAGTACGACGGCGCAGGCAACCTCAACGACTGGTGGAGCGCGGACGACAAGGCCGCGTTCGAGGTGAAGTCCAAGGCGCTGATCGAGCAGTACGACGCCTTCGAGCCGCGCGACCTGCCCGGCGAGCACGTCAACGGCGCGCTCACCGTCGGGGAGAACATCGGCGACCTCGGCGGCCTCACCATCGCCCACAAGGCCTACCTGATCTCCCTCGAGGGATCCGAGATGCCCGAGCGCGACGGCCTCACCGGCGAGCAGCGGCTGTTCCTGAGCTGGGCCTACGTGTGGCGCACCAAGCGTCGCCTCGAGCTGGCCAAGCAGTTCCTGACCACCGACCCGCACAGCCCGCCGGAGTTCCGCGCCAACATCGCCCGCAACCTCGAGGAGTTCCACCGCGCCTTCGAGACCCAGCCCGGTGACGGCCTCTGGCTCGACCCCGAGGACCGCGTCCGCATCTGGTGACCTCGCGCGTCGTACGGCGGTGACCGGGCACGAGCGTCCCGCCGTACGACGCCGACCGGGCAATTGCGTCCCGCCGTACGACGCCGACCGGGCAATTGCGTTCCGTCGCGCCCTTGTCGCGGGCGGTCCGGCGCAGTAGCGTGAACCCCTCAGCGCTGCGTAATACGAAACGAGTCTCATCATGCGCAACAAGACGGTGGCTCGGAACCAGACCCTTCATCGCCTGCTGACCCATGCCCGCTACGAGGTCCTGCCAACGGCGACGACCGAGGAGAAGGTGCTCGCCTCGGTCCCGCGCGACGTGCCAGTGACAGTGACCGCCTCGGGCGCCAAGGGCCTCGAGGCCACGCTGTCCCTCGCCGAGACCCTGGCCGGCCACGGCTACGTGAGCGTGCCCCACCTCGCCGCCCGGATGATCAGCGGCCGCTCCGAGCTCGCGGAGATCTGCGCCCGGCTGGCGCAGTCCGGCATCACCCAGGTCTTCGTCCCCGGAGGCGACGTCGACCCGGTCGGTGACTACCCCGACGCGTTCAGCCTGCTGGAGGACCTCACTGCACTCGACGCGCCGTTCGACCACATCGGCGTCACCGGGTATCCCGAGACCCACCCCAAGATCACCGACGACCTCACCGTGCAGGCGATGTGGGACAAGCGCCGCCACGCCACGCACGTGGTCAGCAACCTGACCTTCGACGCCGGCGCCATCAAGAACTGGGTCGGGCGGATGCGCGGCCGTGGCGTCACGATGCCGTTGCTGCTCGGCATGCCCGGGCCGATCGACCGCGCCAAGCTGCTGGCGATGGCGACCAAGATCGGCGTCGGCGAGTCGACGCGGTTCCTCGCCAAGCACAAGAGCACCTTCGCCCGCCTCGCGGCGCCCGGCGGGTTCACCGGAGAGCGGTTCCTCGAGGAGTGTGCGGTCACCGCGGCGCGCCCGGAGTCACTGATCGAGGGCCTGCACATCTTCACCTTCAACCAGATCGACGCCACCGAGCAGTGGCGTCAGGAGCTGCTGGCGCGCCTCTGAAGCTTCCAGATGCGACGTCTCGGCGGGTGCTGGGGTTTCAGATGGGACGTCTCGGCGGGGTCTGGGGTCAGGTGAGGAGGCTTGCCAAGGCCTGTTCCAGGCCCCCTTGGCCTGTTGGTACGACGGTGAGGGGGAGGCCGATGCGGGAGGCGGCGGCCTCGGCGGCCTCGCGCAGCTCGGGGGTCTCGTCCTGGGCGAGCCAGACCATCCGGGTGTAGTGGCGGAAGTAGTCGTCGCGCAGCTCGGGCCACCGGTCCAGGCCGAGCTCGGTCTCCACCGTGCGGGCGAACGACTTCACCAGGAAGTCGGTGAGCAGGTAGGTGCCGGGCTGGTCGGCGAAGAAGGACTCGATCCGGCTGGCCCCGGCGTACACGTCGTAGCAGTGCAGTCCCTCGAGGCGCCGCAGGCCGAGCCGGTCGCAGACCTCGTCGAGGGCGCCGTAGGTGCCGCAGTCGGCGTACCCCACCGCGACGGTGTCGTACGACGAACCGAGCCGGTCCGCGAGCACCTCGACCGCGCCGGCGATCAGGTGCGGCTGGTTGTGCAGCAGCGGCGGCAGCGGGTGCACGTCGACGGGCCACCCCTGCTGCTCCACGATCCGGGCCGCCGGCTGGGCGATCGCGCCGCAGGCGATCAGGGCGGTGGTGGTGACCTGCTCGTGAGGGTCTCGACCATCGGCTCGCTGCTCGACCAGCTCAGGTGGGGAAGGAGAGCTGGTCGACGAACTTGTCGTTGAAGTCGGGTCGGTCGGAGAGCTCGACATACTTCACCTCCTCCAGCAGCGTGGCTGCGCCGGCGCGCTCGCGCAGGGAGAGCAGCGCCATCTTGGCGCCCTCCCCGGCGACGTTGCCCGCGGAGACGATGCGCAGCACCGGCAGCTTGGGCACCAGCCCGATCCGGACCGCGGCGGCCGGTGAGAGGTAGGAGCCGAACGAGCCCGCCAGCAGGACCTGCTGGACGTCGGCGTGCTCGAGGCCGAGCTCCTCGAGGAGCAGCGTCCACCCGGTGGCGATGGCGGCCTTGCCGAACTGCAGCTCGCGCACGTCGCGCTGGGAGAGGTAGACGCTGTCGCGGACCTCGGTCTCCGGATCGCGACGGTCCAGCACGAAGACCCGCTCCTCGCCGATCCGCGCGAACCGGTCGGCGAGCCCGGGCGCACGCAGGGCCGCGTCCTCGTCGGGCACGAACCGGCCGCTGGCGTCGAGCAGCCCGAGCCGCGACAGCTCCGCGACGGCGTCGACCAGTCCGGAGCCGCACAGTCCCTTGGCGGGGACGTCGCCGATCACCTGCAGGGTCACCCCCGCAGCCGGGTCGAGCCTGACCACCTCGATGGCCCCCTCCGCGGCGCGCATGCCGCAGCGGATGGCACCACCCTCGAAGGCCGGCCCCGCCGGCGCGGCGGTGGAAAGGATGGTGTCGCCGTTGCTGAGCACGATCTCGCAGTTGGTGCCGACGTCGATGAACAGCCGGGTGCGCTTGTCGCGGTCCATCCCGGTGGCGAGCATGCCGGCCACGATGTCGCCGCCGACGTAGGCGCCCAGCGCCGGGAACATCACCGCCTGCGCCCGCGGGTGCAGGCCCAGGCCGAGGTCCCGGGCGAGCACGACGGGCGGCTGGGCGGTGGTCATCACGAACGGGGCCACCCCCAGCGGCTCGGGGTCGATGCCGAGCACCAGGGCGGTCATCGTCGCGTTGCCGGCGATCGCCACCTCGTAGACGTGCAGCGGGTCGACACCACCCTCGGCGCACACCTCTCGCGCCAGCTCGTCGAGCGTCTCGGAGGCCAGCGCCTGCAGGCGTCCCAGCGCGTCGGGATCCATCATGGTGGCGCTGATCCGGGTGATCACGTCTCCACCGAAGGGCTGCTGCTTGTTCATCCGCGAAGCGACCGCGACCGGGGTGCCGGTGTTGAGGTCGAGCAGGGTGGCCACCACGGTGGTGGTGCCCAGGTCGAAGGCGATCGCGTGCCGGTGGCCGGTGGTGTCGCCGGGCTCCACGTCGATCAGTGTCTCGTCGACGACGACCGCGGTCACCTTGAAGTCGGCCTCCCGCAGCACCTTCGGCAGCCGGCGCAGCACCTCGAGCTCGATGGTCAGCTCGAGGTCCTCGATCGCGTCGGTGAGTCGCTGCAGGTCGCTGCGCTGGTCCGAGAGCGACGGGTCCGACAGCTCGACGTACCGCTTCTGCACCGCGGGACGAAGGATCACCTGGCGGCCGACACCGACCGTGGCGGCCTTGGGCCGGGTGGTCAGCGGGGGGACGGTGATCTTCAGGTCCCGGGTGGCGGTGGCCAGGCAGGCGAGGCGCCAGCCGTCGGCCAGCTCGGCCTCGCTGAACGTACGCCGCTCGTGGCGCGAGACCGGCAGCCCGGAGGAGTCACCCGTGTCGATGCGCACCTTGCACTTGTGGCAGGTGCCGTGGCCACCGCAGGTGGAGTCGATCGCGATCCCGTTCCAGGACCCCGAGTCGAACACGGTGACGCCGGGCGGGACCCGGACCTCGCGGTCCTGCCCGTCCTCGACGGTGAAGGACAGCTGGACCCGCCCGACCCCGTCCTGCGGGGTGGGCGACGCCTCGACCACCGGGACCCCGGTCACGCCGACGCGGCCGCCTGGGCCGCCGCCTGAGCCGCCCGGTGGCGGGAGATCCAGGCCATCCCCCACTCGTCGTGGCCCATCAGGAGGTCGGTGGCCTTGACCATGGAGACCACCTCGGGGGTGCGGGTGTCCATGATCGCGCTGGTCAGGCCGGCGGTCATCGCCATCGAAAGGAAGGTGCCGTTGAGGACGTGGCGCCCCGGCATCCCGAAGGAGACGTTGGAGGAGCCGCAGGTCATGTTCAGCCCGTGCTTGTCGCGGATCCCGCGCATGGTCTCCAGCGTCGCGAGCCCGTTGGTCACGTCGGCACCGATGGGCATCGCCAGCGGGTCGATCACGATGTCCTCGATCGCGATGCCGTACTCGGTGGTGGCGACCCGGACGATCTTGTCCACCAGCGCCAGTCGCTTCTCCGGCTCCATCGGGATCTCGTCCACGTCGTTGGGAAGCGCGATCACCGCGGCGTCGTACTTCTTGACCAGCGGGAGGATCTGCTCTATCCGCTCGTCCTCGGCGGTGATCGAGTTGACCAGCGCGCGTCCGTTGTACGCCGCAAGGCCTGCCTCGAGCGCCTCCACGACCGAGGAGTCGATGCACAGCGGGAGGTCGGTCAGCTCCTGCACCATCGTGACCACCTTGGCGAGCAGCTCGGCCTCGTCGACCAGCGGCACGCCCATGTTCACGTCGAGCACGTCGGCGCCGCCCTCGACCTGGGCCTTCACGTCGCGCTCCACCGCGGAGAGGTCCCCGGCCCGGATCTGCTCCTGGAAGATGCGCCGCCCGGTGGGGTTGAGCCGCTCGCCGATCAGGCAGAACCGGTGCTGGCGCCCGATCACGACCTCGCGGGTGGCCGAGCGCAGCCGGGTCTCGTGCATCGGCGCGGTCATGCGGACACCTTGGCGCGACGCTCCTGGAGCAGGGCCTTGGCCTTGCGCACGCAGCCGGAGGCGTCGGCGGCGTACCCGTCCGCGCCCACGGCGTCGGCGTACTCCTGGGTGACCGGGGCGCCGCCGACCATCACGATCACGTCGTTGCGCATGCCGGCCTTCTCGAGCGCGTTCATGTTGGCCTTGAACATCGGCATCGTGGTGGTCAGGAACGCCGAGAACCCGACGATGTCGGGCTGGTGCTCCTCGATCTTGGCGATGAAGGTCTCCGGAGCCACCTGGACGCCGAGGTCGATCACCTCGAACCCGGCCCCCTCGAGCATGATGTTGACGAGGTTCTTGCCGATGTCGTGCACGTCGCCCTTGACGGTGCCCATCAGGAACTTGCCGACGGTCTCCACCCCGGTCTCGGCGAGCAGCGGGCGCAGCACCTCCATGGAGCCCGCCATCGCGCGTCCGGCGATGAGCATCTCCGGCACGAAGAAGTCACCTCGCTCGAACCGCGCACCCACCTCCTCCAGGGAGGGGATCAGCGCGTCGAAGAGCAGGTTCTGCGGCTCCATGCTCATTCCCAGCGCTTCGTGGGTGAGCTCGAGGACTCTCGGGGCGTTGCCGACCAGGGTCTCGTCGTAGAGCCCCTGCAGGATCTCTTCAGGTGTCATGCTGCGCCCCTTCCTGGGCCTCCGTGCGGGTTCCGTGGCGAAGGAGCCGGGACAGCGCCTCCGTCTGTTCCATCAGGAGCCGACCCACATGGTCGGTCCTGTCCTCGAGCCGGGCCGTGGGGCCGGAGACCCCGATGGCGGCGACCGCGATGGTGTCCGGGCCGAGGACCGGCGCCGCGACCCCGGCGAGCCCCACCTCGAGCTCGTCGATGGTGATCGCGAAACCACGGCTGCGGGCGAGACCGAGGTCCGCCTCGAGCTCGGTCCGCGTCGGCAGCGTCTGCTCCGTGCACTGCTCCAAGGGGTCCTCGGGAGTCTTCAGCACGTTCCAGGCGAGCATCACCTTGCCCAGCGCCGAGCAGTGCGAGGGGACCTCGACGTCGGTCCAGTCACGAGCCCCGAGCAGGAACGTCGAGTCCACCTGGGCGATGTGGGCGACCCGGCCGCCGTTGGCGACCGCGAGGTGCACGGACTCACCGGTCTCGGCACCGATCTTCTCCAGCATCGGGGTGGCGAGCCGGGCCAGCTGTGCGTTGCGGTCGTGCCGGGCGGCGTACAGCACGAACAGCGGCCCGCCGATGTACTCCCCGCTGGGCAGCCGCTCCACGAGCCGGGTGCGCTCGAGGGCCGCGAGCAGTCGCGACGTGGTGGACCTGGCGAGGCCGGTGGTCTCGATCAGCTCACCGAAGCTAACCGGCGCGTCCGCCTCGACCACGAGCGTGACCAGCAGGGCGGCCCGGTCCACCGCCTGGGTGCCGCCGACGTTCTCGATGACCGATGTGCTGGCCACTCTTGACCTGCCTTCCCGGTTCAGTCCAGTGTGTCGGTGGAAGCCTGCTCCCACGATGTGGAACTCTGTGCCCACATGGTGAGGCTAGGTTTCCTCAACCGCCGGGTCAAGCACCTCGGGCCGCGAACCACAGGGAGTGACGATGTTCCGCAACCAGATGCCCCGTTACGAGATCCTTTCCGAGCAGGCGATGGCCACCCTCGACGCGGGCTGGCGCCGGTTGGTCTCCGAGCTCGGCGTGGAGTTCATGAGCCAGCGGGCCCTCGACCTCCTCGGCGCCGCGGGCCAGCGGGTGGAGGGCGACAAGGTGTTCTTCGACCCTGAGTTCATTCTCGAACAGGTGGCCAAAGCACCCCGTGAGTTCGACCTGCAGGCCCGCAACCCGGCGAACAACCTGCACATCGGCGGCGACATGATGGCCTTCGGTGCGGTCTACGGCCCGCCGTTCGTGCGCGAGGGCGCCGTACGCCGCGACGCGACCATGGACGACTTCAAGAACTTCACCAAGCTCGCGCAGTCGTTCCCGATCATGGACTCCGCCGGCGGTGTCATCTGCGAGCCGAACGACACCCCGCTGGACAGCCGCCACCTCGACATGACCTACGCGCTGGCCACGCTCACCGACAAGGTGTTCATGGGCAACGTGGTCTCCGGTCCCAACGCCCGCGACACGATCGAGCTGACCTCGATCCTGCTCGGCGGCAGCAAGGGCCGCGAGGCCGGCCGCGCGAGCATGGAGCAGACGCCCGCCCTGATCTCGCTGATCAACTGCAACTCCCCGCTGCGCTGGGACGACCGGATGCTCGACTCGCTGTTCGAGTACGCCGAGGCCAACCAGGCCGTCGTGCTCACGCCGTTCATCCTGATGGGCGCGATGTCGCCGGTCACGATCCCGGCCGCCCTGGTCCAGCAGATCGCGGAGGCCCTGACCGGCATCGCGCTGGCCCAGCTGATCCGCCCCGGCTGCCCGGTGGTCTTCGGCTCGTTCCTGTCCAACATCGACATGCAGTCCGGCTCCCCGACCTTCGGGACCCCGGAGTCGGGCATCGGCCTGCTCTGCACCGGCCAGATCGCCCGCCACTTCGGCCTCCCGTTCCGCTCCGGCGGCACGCTCACCTCCTCGCAGGTCCCGGACGCGCAGGCCGGCTACGAGGCGCTGATGACCCTGATGCCGACCTTCCTGGCCGGCGCCAACTGGGTGATGCACTCCGCCGGCTGGCTGGAGGGCGGACTGGTCGCCGGCTACGAGAAGTTCATCGTCGACATCGAGCTGCTCCAGATGATGCAGGCGGAGTTCACCCCGCTCGAGATCAACGAGGACTCGCTGGCCTTCGGGGCCCACGAGGAGGTGGGCGCCGGCGGCCACTTCCTGGGCGCGATGCACACCATGGAGCGCTTCCGCACCTGCTTCTACCGGCCGCTGCTCTCCTCCTCGGAGAACTTCGAGCGCTGGACCCGCAACGGGGGGAACGACGCCGCAGCGAGGGCCTCTAAGATCTACCAGGACAGGCTCACCGCCTACGAGCAGCCGGCGCTCGAGGAGTCGATCAGGGCCGAGATGGAGGAGTTCGTGGTACGCCGTCGCAAGGAACTCGGCGACTGATGGCAGCGATCTCGCTCGACCGGACCTCCGCCAACGCGGGCAACCCCTCCGGTGACTTCGTGCTCATCCTCGACTGCCCGGACCAGCCCGGCATCGTGCACGCGGTCTCGGGTTTCCTGTTCGAACGCGGTGGCAACATCGTGGAGAGCCAGCAGTTCTTCGACCGGCTCAACGGCCGCTTCTTCATGCGCATCGACTTCGCGCTGAACGAGCCCGGTGTCACGGCGGAGTCGCTGCGCACCGACTTCGCCGAGATCGGTCGCAGCTTCGCGATGACCTTCGAGATCTGGGGTGCCCGGGTCCCCTACCGGACCCTGGTGATGGTCAGCAAGCAGCTGCACTGCCTCAACGACCTGCTCTTCCGCACCGCGAACGGCGACCTGCAGATCGACATCCCGGTGGTGGTCTCCAACCACCCCGACGCCGAGGCGCTGGTGCGCAGCCACGGCATCGACTTCCGCCACATCCCGGTCACGCCCCAGACCAAGGCCGAGGCGGAGGCCGAGCTCCTGGCGCTGCACGACGAGCTCGACATCCAGCTCGTCGTGCTCGCGCGCTACATGCAGGTGCTCTCCGACGACGCCTGCCGCCGCTTCGAGGGGCACGCGATCAACATCCACCACTCGTTCCTGCCGAGCTTCAAGGGCGCCAAGCCCTACCACCAGGCCTTCGAGCGCGGGGTCAAGCTGATCGGCGCCACCGCCCACTACGTCACCGCGGACCTCGACGAGGGCCCGATCATCGAGCAGGACGTCATCCGGGTCGACCACAACCACAACCAGGCCCAGCTCACCGCGGCGGGCCGCGACGTGGAGGCACAGGTGCTCTCCCGGGCCGTGCGCTGGCACTCGGAGTCCCGGGTGCTCCTCGACGGCAGCCGGACGGTCGTCTTCCGCTAGCCCACCCCAGTCGAGGTCGGTCTACTCGAAGTCGGCCTCACTCGAAGTCTGCTTCGGTCCAGGGCTTCTGCTCGACCAGCACCATCCAGTTCCCGGAGTTGTCGCGGCACACGGCCTCGACGCCGTACGGGCGCTCCTCGGGCTCCTGGAGGAACTCCACACCCTTGGCCTTGAGCTCCTCGGCGGTCTTGCGGCAGTCGTCGACGGCGAGCCCGAGCCCGTTCATGCCGCCCCCGTCCAGCGCACGGTTCATCGCCTCGACCAGGTCCGGGGCGAACGGCGGGCCGGGCGTGGTCAGGTGCACCTGGAGCTCGGGCTGGTTGGGGTGCACCACCGTGCACCAGCGGTAGTCGTCCCCGAGGGTCAGGTCGGCGCCCTCGACGAAGCCGAGGACGTCGAGGTAGAACCGCTTGGACGCGTCGATGTCCTTGACGAAGACCGAGGCGAGGCTGATGTTGGTGATCATGTCCTCACGCTAGGACTCGGGACCGACGTCCGGCTTCTCCTCGCTTGCGCAACGTTCGGCCAGCCCCCACATGAACACGTAGCAGCCCGGGATCCGCGGGGCCTGCGCTCCCCAGCGCGCCTGGAACTCCCGCGGGCTCTCCCCCACGACCTGGCGGAACCTGCTGCTGAAGGAGCCCAGGCTGGAGAACCCCACCGCATGGCAGACCTCGGTCACGCTCAGCGTGGTGGCCCGCAGCAGGTCCTGGGCCCGCTCGATGCGCCGCTCGGAGAGGTACGCCGCCGGCGTGACGCCGTACGTCGCCCGGAACAGCCGGTGGAAGTGGTACTTGCTCAGGCCCGCCGTGCCCGCGAGGAGGTCGAGGTCGATCGGCTCGGCGTAGTGCCGGTCCACGTGGTCCCGCGCCCGGCGCAGGTGCACGAGCACGTCCCCGGGCGCCCGGCTCGCCGGGCGGCTCCCCGTCCTGGCGGGGCCCGGGGGCTGCGGTGGCGTCACGTCCGGCTCCGTCCCTCGGCGGCTCGGGTTCCAGGGCTCAGCTGTCAGGCCCCGGCTCTCGCGGCTCAGGGGGCGCTGAGGTCCCGCATGAACACATCACCGTACCCACCGTTGGCGTCGCTCGCCACGAGGTCGGTCGCCTCGGAGAAGAACGCGAGGAAGGTCCCGTTGGCCGAGAGCCTCGGCGCGGAGCTGTGACCGTTGCCGGCAGCAGATCCCGAGACGTTGCGGGAGACCAGCTCGATCGTCCCGGTCCCCGAGCGCCACACGTACACGTCGTCGAAGGCGTTCTTGTCGGCGGTGGAGAGGTCTCTCTCCTCGGAGCGGAACGCCACCAGGGAGCCGTTGCCGGAGATCGAGGGCGCGTCGCTGGAGATCCGCGAGCCGCTGCCACCGGGACGGCGGGAGACGAGCTGGGGGGCGCCCTGCGTCATCTGGCGCAGGTAGACGTCGGGCTGGCCGTCGGCGTCGCTGGCCGAGATGTTGGTCGCCTTCGAGGAGAACGCGACCACGCTCCCGTTCGCGGAGATGGCCGGCTCCTCGGAGTCGCCGTCGGCGGGCCCCCCGGCCGAGCTGGTGGACACCAGCCGCTGCTCACCCTCGTCGAGGTTGCGCACGAACACGTCGAGGCGGTCGTTGGTGTCGCCCACGACCAGGTCCGAGGCCGCGGAGGTGTAGGCGACGTGGGTGCCGTCGTCGGAGATGACCCCTTCATAGGTGGCGCCGTTGGTCGGTCCACCCTCGGTGTCCAGGGAGACCATCCGGATCCCGGCGTTCTCCCGGTCCCAGACGAACAGGTCGCGGACGCCGTTGGTGTCACCCGCGATCAGGTTGGAGCCCTCGGAGACGAACGTGACGAAGCGGCCGTTGCCGGAGACCGACGGACGCTCGGCGCGGACGAAGCCACTGGTGTTGTTCGGGTTGACGCGGGTGACGGCACCGTTGGTGCGGTCCCACAAGAAGACGTCGGCGGCGTTGTTCGTGTCGCCCGTGACGAGGTCCGAGGCAGAGGATCGGAAGGCGACCCAGCGCCCGTCGGCTGAGATGTCGGGCTGGGTGCTCGCGCCGTTGCCCGGGCGGCCGGCACGGGAGCGGGACACCAGCAGGGTGGCACCGGTGGCGCGGTCCCACACGAACACGTCACTGGTGCCGTTGGTGTCGTTGGCGACCAGGTTGGCGACGCTCGACTCGAAGACCACGAACCGGCCGTCCGCCGAGGGGGACCCGTCGGAGCTCGCCCTCTCCACGCTCTTCGCGGGGAGCCCGGAGGTGGGCGATGCCGTCCGGGCATAGGTGAAGGTCGGCGCCACGGCGGGACTGCTGACGGTCGCGGCTCCGGCCGAGGCCAGCGCGCGGGCACGGTAGGAGATGCGGCCGGGGACCCGGTTGCGGAACGTGAAGCTCACCCGGCCCGCGGCCGACTCCCGGCCGCCGGCGACGTAGGCCCAGGCCGAGCCGGTCCAGCGCTCCAGGTGGACGGCGCGGCCGGTGCGGGCCGGCGTGAAGGCCGCGCTCGCCGTGGAGGGCTCACCGACGCGTCCCGCCGACAACGTCAACCAGCCCCGCTGCGGCAGGGTGCGCACGCCGCGCGCCACCGAGACCGCGAGCTTCAGCTTCTTGCGCTTGACCTTGATGGCGGGGACGTAGGCCCGGTAGACCGTCGAGGCCGAGAGCGCCCGGGTGGAGAGGCGGTAGCTGCCGTCGCGAGCCGACCGGGTGGAGGTGACCGGCACCCAGCGGCGCCCGGCCAGGCGCTGCAGCCCCACGGGCCGGGAGACCCTCGGGGCGACCGTGCCCCGGAAGCTGAGCACCTCGCCTGCGATGGCGGTGGTGCGGGCGGCGTACAGGCTGATTTTGGATCGGACCGCGGCCTCGGCAGGGGCGCCGACCCCCACCAGCGTCGTCAGGGCGGTGACGACCGCCAGGGCAGCGACGCCGGCGCACCGGTGGGTGTGGTTGCGCCCGGAGGCGCTCGCGAGAGGACGCTCGATGGCGCGCATGAGGACTTCCTCGGTTCGATTCTCGAGCCCGGCACGATGGACCTCGGACCGATGGCCACGACAATCTAACGCGGCTCGGGGCCGCCATCACGGTGAATTCGAATTCCTCGGCCCCGCTCAGCCGGGGTTGTGGCTCGCCTCCACCGCCAGCTGGTCGACGAGGTCGTTCATCGGGTGCCCGGAGTGACCCTTGACCCAGCGGAAGGTGACGTCACCGCGCTCCTCGACCAGGTCGATCAAGGGCTCCCAGAGATCGCGGTTGGCGACCGGCTTCTTGGCCGAGTTCACCCAGCCGCGTGCACGCCACCCGGTCCACCAGTTGTTCTTGAAGCAGTTCACGACGTACGTCGAGTCGCTGACCACCACCAGCTCGCCGGGCAGGGAGCGGATCGCCTCGTAGGCGGCCCGGACCTCCATCCGCTGGTTGGTGGTCGCCGGGTCGTGGCCGGAGTCCTGGGGTCCTCCCTCGACGGCCCACGCCCAGCCGCCGGGTCCCGGGTTGCCGCGGCAGGCGCCGTCGGTGAACACCACGGTGGCGCCCTCGGGGATCGGCTCGTCGGGTGCCTGCACCCGCGGGGCCTTCTTCGGCGTCCGCTTGCGGGCAGCGCTGCTGCCCCCCGAGGCGCTCGCCGTCGGCAGCGTGGCTCCGGCGCAGGCGGCGTGCACCCACGTGGAACCGTCTGCGGAGCGGGCGATCTCGGCCGCCGGTTCGATGCGTTTCGCGCATGCCGCGCACTGCCCGGCATATCTCGCCTGCATCAGTTCTGGATCCCTTCGGTCGACGCCCCGGGTCGGGGCCGGTCACGGTCCGGATCATCCCACCCGCCCCTCCGGCCCGGCTCGGCTGCCGGGGCCCGGGCGCCGCAGGGTCTACGGTTGCGCGATGAGCAACTCGGCCCCCGAGGCAGGTGTCGGCGTGCAGTCCGTGGATCGGGCGCTGCGGATCCTCGAGATCCTGGCCCGCTCCGGCGAGTCGGGCGTCACCGACATCGCCGCGATGCTCGAGGTCCACAAGAGCACCGCCTTCCGGCTGGTCGCCACCCTGGAGCAGCACGGTCTCGTCGAGCAGGTCGAGGGACGGGGCAAGTACCGCCTCGGCGTGGGGCTGCTCCGTCTCGCCGGCGCGACCAGCGCCCGCCTCGACGTGGTCCAGGAGGCGCGTCCCCTGTGCAAGCAGCTGGCCGCCAGCACCGGGGAGACGGTCAACCTGGCCACGCTCAGCGGCCACAGCGCGCTCTACCTCGACCAGGTCGCCGGCCCCTCCGCGCTGCAGCCGCACAACTGGGTGGGCCAGCACATCCCGCTGCACGCGACCAGCAACGGCAAGGTGCTGCTGGCCTGGCTGCCACCCTCAGAGCTCGACGAGCTGCTCGGCGGGCTGCCGGCGTTCACCGGCTCCACGATCACCACCAAGGCCCAGCTGCGGCGCGCGCTCGAGCACGTCCGGGAGCAGGGGTACGCCGTGGCGGTGGACGAGCTCGAGGTCGGGCTGACCGCGATCGCCGCTCCGGTGCGCAACGCCCACGGCGACGTCATCTCCTCGATCAGCCTCTCCGGACCGACCTTCCGGCTGCCTCCCGAGCGGGTCAGCGAGGTGGTCCCCCAGCTCCTCGACGCGGCCGACGAGCTCTCCCACCGCCTGGGCTGGGGCGAGAGATGACCGGCCCCAATGCCGCTCCGCCCGGTTCAGACCGCTTGGTCTCGATCCGTGCACGAACCTTGACGGGACCGTCCGGGTTCTCCATTGTGTCTCAAATAGCGCCGAGGCGTTGCGAACAGCGCAACGACTAGGCGAGGACGGAACCTGATGCCCGAGAATTTCATCGACGGAGAATGGGTCTGCGCCCGCGAGGGCGGAACACGCGAGATCCGCTGCCCGGGCACCGGCGAGCTGGTCGCCGAGATCGACGAGTCCACCGAGGTGGACACCGTCGCAGCGATCGGCGCAGCCCGGACGGCCTTCGACACCGGGCCGTGGCCCGCCACCAGCGCACGTGAGCGCGGGGACCTGCTCCTGCGGGTCGCGGACCTGCTGCAGCGGGACAAGGCGGAGCTGGCCCGGATGGAGTCGCTGGACACCGGCAAGCGCCTGGTGGAGAGCGTGTACGACGTCGACGACGTCACCAGCGTCTTCGCGCACTTCGGCCGGACCGCCGACATCGACCCCGGCCGCGTCGTGGACACCGGGCGCGCCGACGTGGTCAGCCGCGTCGTCCGCGAACCCGTGGGGGTGTGCGGGCTGATCACGCCCTGGAACTACCCCCTGCTCCAGGTCTCGTGGAAGGTGGCGCCTGCCCTGGCGGCCGGCTGCACGTTCGTGCTCAAGCCGAGCGAGCTCTCCCCGCACACCGCGATCCACCTGATGCGCCTGCTCGACGAGGCCGGCGTGCCGGCCGGCGTGGCCAACCTCGTCGTCGGGGACGGCCCCGGCGCCGGAGGACCACTGAGCGAGGACCCGCGGGTGGACCTGGTGTCGTTCACCGGGGGCCTGCAGACCGGCAAGCACATCATGGCCGTCGCCTCGGGGACGGTGAAGAAGGTCGCCCTCGAGCTCGGTGGCAAGAACCCGAACATCGTCTTCGCCGACGCCGACCGGGAGAGCGCGCTGGACATGGCGCTGACCGCGGTGTTCCTGCACTCCGGGCAGGTCTGCTCCGCCGGCGCCCGGCTGCTCGTGGAGGACTCGATCCACGACGAGTTCGTCGCGGAGCTCGTCGAACGCGCGCGGAAGATCCGGCTCGGCGGCCCGTTCGACGAGTCGGCCCAGACCGGCGCGCTGATCTCGCTGGCCCACCTCGACAAGGTGACGGCGTACGTCGATGCCGGCGTCGCCGAGGGCGCCACGCTCCTGCTCGGCGGGCAGCGGGTCACCGACGGCGACCTCGAGAACGGCTACTTCTTCGCACCCACGATCCTCGGCGACGTCGAGTCGCACATGAGCGTGGCGCAGGAGGAGTCGTTCGGTCCGGTGCTCACCGTGGAGCGGTTCACCGACGAGGACGACGCGGTACGGATCGCCAACGACTCGATCTACGGTCTCGCCGGCGCCGTGTGGACCCAGGACAGCGGCAAGGGCCAGCGCGTCGCGGGCCGGCTCCGGATGGGGACGGTGTGGATCAACGACTTCCACCCCTACGTGGCCCAGGCCGAGTGGGGCGGCTACAAGCAGTCCGGCATCGGGCGTGAGCTCGGCAGCGCCGGGCTCGAGGAGTACCTCGAGACCAAGCACGTGTGGCACAACATCGCGCCTGCACCGCAGGGCTGGTTCGGGGGTGGGGCATGAGGTCTCGACTGGGCTCGACCACCGGGGGTGGGTCATGACGCACTGGGACTACGTGATCGTGGGCGGGGGGTCGGCCGGGTGTGCGCTGGCCAACCGGCTCAGTGCGGACCCGGGCACCTCGGTGCTGGTGCTCGAGGCGGGACGCAGCGACGCCCGGATCGATCCGTTCATCCACATGCCCGCCGCGCTGCCCTTCCCGATCGGCAACAAGCTCTACGACTGGAAGTACGAGTCCGAGCCGGAGCCGTTCATGGACGGCCGCAAGGTCTACCACGCACGCGGCAAGGTGCTCGGCGGGTCGAGCTCGATCAACGGGATGATCTTCCAGCGCGGCAACCCCCTCGACTTCGAGCGCTGGGCTGCCGACGAGGGGATGAGCTCCTGGGACTACGCGCACTGCCTGCCGTACTTCAAGCGGATGGAGACCTGCCTCGCCGGGGCCGACACCTGGCGCGGTGGCAGCGGACCGCTCGTGCTCGAGCGGGGCCCCGCGACCAGTCCTCTCTTCGGCGCCTTCTTCGAGGCCGTCCAGCAGGCCGGGCACCCGCTGACCGACGACGTGAACGGCTACCGCCAGGAGGGGTTCGCGGCCTTCGACCGCAACGTCCACCGCGGCCGCCGCCTCAGCGCCGCACGCGCCTACCTGCACCCGGTCCGCAAGCGGCCCAACCTGCGCGTCGAGACCCTCGCGATGGTGACCGGGCTGGTGACCGAGGGCGACCGGGTCACCGGCGTCGACTACCACCGGGCCGGACGCGGCGACCGCCGCGTCACCGCGTCCGA
Organism: Nocardioides sp. Z38_18; assembly: GCF_058215695.1. Taxonomy (NCBI): domain Bacteria; kingdom Bacillati; phylum Actinomycetota; class Actinomycetes; order Propionibacteriales; family Nocardioidaceae; genus Nocardioides; species Nocardioides sp. Z38_18. Next base: position 1,557,300 of record NZ_JBZAJE010000002.1, on the reverse strand, counting down.
GGTGATCCTGTGCGGCGGGGCGATCAACTCCCCCCAGCTGCTCCTCCTGTCCGGCATCGGTCCCAAGGACGACCTCGAGAAGCTCGGGATCCCGGTCGTCGCCGACCTGCCCGGCGTCGGTGCGAACCTCCAGGACCACCTCGAGGTCTACATCCAGTACGCGAGCCTGCAGCCGGTCTCCATCGGCCCCTGGCTCAAGCACCGGCACAAGCCCCGGATCGGTGCGGAGTGGCTGTTCCTGCGCAGCGGGGTCGGCGCTTCGAACCACTTCGAGGCGGGCGGCTTCATCCGCAGCAACGACCGGGTCGACTACCCCAACCAGATGTTCCACTTCCTGCCGATCGCGATCCGGTACGACGGGTCGAAGCCGGCCGCCGACCACGGGTACCAGGTGCACATCGGCCCGATGTACTCCGACGTACGGGGCAACCTGACCCTGAAGTCCCGGGACCCCTACGAGCACCCGGCGCTGCAGTTCAACTACCTCTCCACCGAGAACGACCGGCGCGAGTGGATCGAGATGGTGCGGGCCGCTCGCGACATCCTCAACCAGCCCGCGTTCGCCGCGTTCAACGCCGGCGAGATCTCCCCCGGCCCCTCGGTCGAGACCGACCAGGAGATCCTCGACTGGGTGGCCAAGGACGCCGAGACCGCGCTGCACCCGTCCTGCACCGCCCGGATGGGCACCGACGCGAACTCGGTCCTCGACCCCGAGACCATGCGAGTCCACGGGGTCCGGGGACTGCGGGTCGTCGACGCCTCCGCGATGCCCTACGTCACCAACGGCAACATCTACGCGCCGGTGATGATGCTCGCCGAGAAGTCCGCGGACCTGATCCTCGGCAACACCCCACTGCCCCCCTCGCAGGCTCCCTTCTACCGCTACCGCGAGGGCTCACCGCTCTACCCGCCCGGCGACCCGCGCAACGCGGGTCAACTCCAGAGCACTGCTCCTGACGGTGAGGACAGCCCATGACGAGCACCACGATCTCCGAAGAGCCCACCGAGAGCGCCGAGAGCGGCGCGGCGCTCGAGGTGCGCGAGCTGTGGAAGATCTTCGGGCCGCGCGCCGACAAGATCATCGGCACCCCGGACGCCGACCTCTCGCGCAGCGACCTGAAGGAGAAGACCGGCTGCGTTGCCGGCGTCAAGGACGTCTCCTTCGACGTCGCCCCCGGCGAGGTCTTCGTCGTGATGGGGCTCTCCGGGTCGGGGAAGTCCACCCTGGTGCGCTGCCTGACCCGGCTGATCGAGCCGACCGCCGGCACGATCCGGATCGGCCAGGAAGACGTCACCGGCGCCAGCGCCGCCCAGCTGCGCGAGATGCGCCGCAAGCGGGTCTCGATGGTCTTCCAGCACTTCGGGCTGCTGCCCCACAAGCAGGTCATCGACAACGTCGCCTACGGCCTCGAGGTCCGCGGGATGGGCAAGAAGGAGCGCCGGGCCCAGGCGGGCAAGGTCGTCGACCTCGTCGGCCTGACCGGCTACGAGAACAACTACCCCGACCAGCTCTCCGGCGGCATGCAGCAGCGCGTCGGGCTGGCGCGGGCCCTGGCCGGCGACCCGGACATGCTCCTGTTCGACGAGCCGTTCTCGGCGCTGGACCCGTTGATCCGGCGCGACATGCAGAACGAGGTGATCCGCCTCCACGAGGAGGTCGGCAAGACGATGGTCTTCATCACCCACGACCTCGCCGAGGCCCTGAAGCTCGGTGACCGGATCATGATCCTGCGCGACGGCGAGGTCGTGCAGATCGGGACGCCCGACGAGGTGGTCGGGGCACCGGCCGACGAGTACGTCGCCGACTTCACCTCCGACGTACCCCGCTCGCACGTGCTCACCTTGAAGTGGGTGATGCGACCACCGCGCGAGGGCGACTCCACCGAGGGCCCGGTGATGCCGTCCACCACGGTGATCCGCGAAGCCGCGCAGGCCGCACTGGCCTCCGCGCACCCGCTGCGGGTCGTCGACGACGGCCAGCTCGTCGGGATAGTCGACGACGAGGCGATCCTGCGTGTGGTGGTCGCCGAGGAGCGGGTGACGCCGATGGTCGAGAAGCCATGACCGCGGTCACCGAGGCCCCCGTCGCACCCGAGGGCCCCGGGAAGGAAGCACCACCCGAGGACGTGCAGTCGCGCGGCGTGCCCAAGTGGGCGTACGTGCTCGGGATCCTCGTGGTCTGGTACCTCGTCTGGACGTTCACCAAGGGCACCAACACCCTCGCCGTGCCCGGCCGCGAACGCACCGACCTGTGGAACGACCTCAGCGAGTTCCGCAACTCCGTGCTGGCCGGCCGCGACACCAACCCACTGATCCAGTTCACCACCAACATCGCCGAGATCTTCCGCAGCGTCTTCGACTGGCTGCAGCGGATGGTCTCCACGCCCGACTTCCCCCGCCCGGTCCCGCAGATCGGCTGGCTGGGCGTCACCGCTGTCGCCACCTGGGTCGGTCTCGCGGTGGCCAACTGGCGCATCGCGGTGCTGATCGCGGCCACCTTCGTCTCCTTCGGACTCCTCGGCTACTGGCAGGACTCGATCGACCTGCTGCTCGTGACGGGGCTCTCGGTGGGCCTCGCTGTGCTCATCGGAATGCCGCTCGCGGTGCTGGTCGGCACCCGGCCCCGCGCTCGTACGGTGATCACCTGGTTCCTCGACCTGATGCAGACGATGCCCACCTTCGTCTACCTGATCCCGGTGGTGCTGTTCTTCGGCATCGGCGTCTCCGGCGCGGTGGTGTGCACGCTGGTCTACGCGCTGCCACCGCTGGTCCGCATCGGCGGCTACGGCATCAGCAGCGTCTCCGCGACAACGATCGAGGCGACCGACTCCGCCGGCCAGAACGGCTGGCAGCGGCTGACCAAGGTGCAGATCCCGATGGCTCGCAAGACCATCATCGTCGGGCTCAACCAGACCACGATGGCGGCGCTGTCGATGGCGATCATCGCGTCGTACGTCGACGGTCCGGGGCTGGGCAAGCCGGTGCTCCGCGCGCTGGTGCGCAGCGACGTCGGCGGCGCGATCGTGCCGGGGCTCCTGATCGTGGCTATCGCGATCATGCTCGACCGGGCCACCACGGCGGCGAGCGAGCGAGCCGAGCTCGCCACCCGCGGACGTGGCCTCACCGGCCGCACCCGCCAGCTGGTGCTCGGGATCGGGGCCGCGGTCGCCCTGGTCCTGCTGTGGGCCTCGCGCACCTACCCCGACGCCGCGGCCTTCCCCGCCTCGAAGCTGGGCTCCCGGCTCGCGGACACCCTGGACTCGTTCGTGAACGGGGTCGTGAACGTCATCGACGGCCCCGCGGGGAGCTTCAAGGACCTGGTCAGCGCCGTGCTGCTCAACCCGATGCAGGAGCTGCTCGCCGAGTCGCCGTGGTGGCTGGCCGGGCTGGCGATCGCCGGCATCGCCGTGGTGCTGGGGGGCGTACGCGCCCTCGTCCCGACGCTGGTCTGCCTGGCCGGCATCTGGTTCTTCGACCTGTGGCACAACGCGATGATCACGCTGAACATGACCCTGGTCGCGACCCTGCTGGTGATGCTCCTGGCCGTCGTCCTGGGCGTCTGGATGGCGCGGCGCCCCCGCGCCGACCTGGTGCTGCGCCCGCTGCTCGACGCGGGACAGACGATCCCCGCGTTCGTCTACCTGATCCCGGTGCTGGCCCTGTTCGGCCCCAGCCGGTTCACCGCGATCGTCGCCGGCGTGGTCTACGCCGCCCCGGCCGCGATCAAGCTTGTGGCCGACGGGATCAAGGCCGTCTCGCCGACCACGATCGAGGCGTCGCGTTCCTCGGGCACCACCGCCTGGCAGGAGATCACCCAGGTACAGCTCCCGATGGCCAAGGGCTCGCTGGTGCTGGCCACCAACCAGGGTCTGCTCTACGTCCTGGCGATGGTCGTCATCGGCGGGCTCGTGGGCGCCGGCGGGCTCGGGTACGACGTCGTGCTCGGCTTCTCGCGCAGCGAGGAGTGGGGCAAGGGCGCTGCCGCAGGCATCACCATCGTCTTCCTCGGAATCATGATCGACCGGATCACCAAGGCCGCGGCCGCGGGCACCGGCAACGTCTCGACCGAGCGACGCCAGTGGTGGCGACCCGCTCTCTAACAGGTCTCGGAAAGGCCCCGACCGGGGCGAGAAGTGTCCGACAACGAACGAGCGGGAGATCGAAGATGAGATTGAGAAGCAGAAGCACCGGACGCGTGCTCGCCCTGGTGGCAAGCGCGACGTTGGTCCTCGCCGGCTGCGGCAGCGGTGGCTCCATCGACGAGCAGACCAAGGAGAACGAGTCCAACGCCGCCAGCAAGGGCGACTGCGGCGAGCTGAACATGGCGGTCAACCCGTGGGTCGGCTACGAGGCCAACGCCTACGTCGTGGGCCGGCTCGCCGAGACCGAGCTGGGCTGCAAGGTGAACTACAAGGAGCTCAAGGAGGACGTCTCCTGGCAGGGCTTCGGCACCGGGGACGTCGACGTGGTGATCGAGGACTGGAACCACCCCGACCTGGAGAAGAAGTTCTTCGCCGAGAGTGGCGACGGCAGCGCCGAGGACGGCGGGCCGACCGGCAACATCGGGATCATCCACTGGTACGTGCCGCCGTGGCTGGCCAAGGAGTACCCCGACATCACCGACTACAAGAACCTGAACAAGTACGCCGACAAGTTCAAGACCTCCGAGTCGGGCGGCAAGGGCTCCTTCCTCGGGGCCGACCCGTCCTACGTGCAGTTCGACGAGGCGATCATCAGCAACCTGAAGCTGAACTTCAAGGTGACCTTCTCCGGCTCCGAGGCCGCCAGCATCGCGGCGTTCCGGAAGGCGGAGAAGAACAAGGAGTTCCTGATCGGCTACTTCTACGACCCGCAGTGGCTCTTCGCCGAGGTCCCGCTGGTGCCGGTCAAGCTGCCGGAGTACACCGAGGGCTGCCAGGACGACCCGGGCAAGGTCGCCTGCGACTACCCCGAGACCCCGCTGAAGAAGATCCTCTCGACCTCCTGGGTCAAGGAGGGGTCACCGGCCGTCGACCTGGTCAAGAACTTCAAGTGGACCAACGAGGACCAGAACCTGGTCGGCAAGTACATCGCCGGCGACGGCATGTCCGGCGAGGAGGCCGCTGACAAGTGGATCGCCGACAACCCCGACAAGGTCAAGGCCTGGTTGAGCTGACCACGACCCGATAGTTGGCCCGATAGCTGCAGGTGGGGGCCCGGCACCCTTGACAGGTGCCGGGCCCCTGACCGATTCTGGACTTGTTTCGTATCGCGCATCATGTTGCCTATTGCGCAACACCTAAGGAGGCCCTCGTGGCTACAGTCCCCGCCACCGCCAAGGTCGTGGTCATCGGCGCCGGCATCGTCGGCAACAGCCTCGTCCACCACCTCGCGAAGCTCGGCTGGACCGACATCGTCCAGCTCGACATGGGGCCGCTGCCCAACCCGGGCGGATCCACCGGGCACGCCTCCAACTTCATCTTCACCGTGGACCACTCCCGCGAGATCACCGACCTCACCCTGGACTCGGTGCGCCAGTACGAGGAGATGGGCGTCTTCACCCAGTCCGGCGGCTTCGAGGTCGCGCGGACCGAGGAGCGGATGGAGGAGCTGCGCCGGCGGATGTCCAGCGCCAAGGCCTGGGGCATCGAGTCCGAGCTGGTCTCGCCCGAGTTCGTCGCCGAGAAGGTGCCCTTCCTGGACCCCGACCAGATCGTCGGCGCGTTCTGGACCCCCGGCGTCGGCGTGGTCGACTCCCTGCGCGCGGGCACGATCATGCGCGAGGCGGCGCTGGCAGCCGGCGCGCTGACCGTCGTACCCAACGTCGAGGTCGAGGACCTCGGGGTGGAGGCCGGCCCCCACGGCACGCGGATCACCAAGGTGGTCACCAACCAGGGCGACATCGAGGCGGAGTACGTCGTGATCGCCGCCGGCGTGTGGAGCCCGAAGATCGGCGACATGGCCGGCGTGAACATCGCCCTCACCCCGGCGGTGCACCAGATGATCTCGGTCGGCCCCTGCCCCCAGCTCGCCGAGACCGACGGTGAGATCAGCTTCCCGATCGTCCGCGACATGGACACCTTCTGCTACGAGCGCCAGCACGGCGCCGACATGGAGGTGGGCTCCTACGCCCACCGCGCGATCCTGCACGAGCCCGAGGACATCCCCTCGATCGACCAGGCCAAGCTCTCCCCGACCGAGATGCCGTTCACCGAGGAGGACTTCGACCCCCAGCTCGAGCAGGCGCTCGAGCTGATGCCCGAGCTGCTCGGCGCCGAGGGGGCCGAGATCCGCTACGCCATCAACGGGCTCCTCTCGCTCACCGCCGACGGCTCCCCCATCCTCGGCGAGAGCGAGGTCAAGGGACTGTGGGTCTGCGCCGCCGTGTGGATCAAGGAGGGTCCCGGCGTCGGCCGCGCGGTCGCCGAGTGGATGACCCACGGTCACTCCGAGATCGACATCCACCACAGCGACATCGCGAGGTTCCACCCCCACGAGACCACCCGCGAGCACGTCCGGGCACGCACCAGCGAGTCCTTCATCAAGACCTACGGGATCGTGCACCCCTCCGAGCAGTACGAGTCGGACCGCGGCGTGCGCTGGTCGCCGATGGCGGAGTCCCAGAAGGCCCTCGGCGCCGTCTTCTACGAGACGGTCGGCTGGGAGCGGCCGTGGTGGTACGAGTCCAACGCGCCCCTGGTGGAGAAGTACGGCGACGCCGTGATGCCCCGCGAGCACGAGTGGGACTCGCGCTGGTGGAGCCCGATCATCAACGCCGAGCACCTCGCGATGCGCGAGAACGCGGGCGTGATCGACCTGACCGCCTTCTCGATCTTCGACATCACCGGTCCCGGCGCCCTGGCCTCGGTGCAGCAGACCTGCGTGGCCCAGTGCGACGTCGCCGTGGGCAAGGTCATCTACACCCCGGTCCTCGACGCCAAGGGCGGCTTCATCTCCGACCTCACCGTGATGCGGCTCGGCGAGGATCACTTCCGGGTGGTCACCGGCGGCGCCCACGGCCGGGCCGACCTCCAGTGGTTCACCCGCCACCTCGCCGACGACCCGTCCGGGGAGACCCGGATCCAGGACCTGACCGAGGAGCTGTCCACGATCGGGCTGTGGGGTCCTCGGGCCCGCGACATCCTGGCCGGCCTGACCGGTGACGACGTCTCCGACGCCGGCTTCGGCTTCCTGAGCAGCCGCGAGATCACCGTCAAGGGGGTCGACGGCCCCGTACTGGCGTCGCGGATCTCCTACGTGGGCGACCTCGGCTGGGAGCTCTACGTGCCGTTCGCCTCCGCGGCCCAGCTCTGGGACGCGCTGCTCGCCGCGGGCAAGGACCACGGCGCCGTACCCGTCGGCATCGGCGTCTACGGCACCACCGGACGCCTGGAGAAGGGCTACCGCGCCTTCGGCGCGGAGCTCGACGCGGAGCGCACCATCGTCGAGGCCGGGATGCAGCGGCCGAAGGTGAAGGCGGCAGACTTCGTCGGCCGTGAGGCCTACCTGGCGCAACGCGAGGCAGACCCGGCCGCCGTGCTGTGCACCCTGACGGTGGAGGACCACACCTCGGCCAGCGGCGTGAAGCGCTACATGCTCGGCGGCGAGCCGATCCTCACCCGTGAGGGCGGCACCCTGACCGATGGTCACGGGCACCACCCCTACGTCACCTCCGCGGGCTCCGCGCCCTCGCTGGGCAAGCACGTCCTGCTCGCCTACCTGCCTCCGGAGGAGGCCCGGATCGGCAACGAGCTCGCTGTCTCCTACATGGAGGAGCTCTACCCGGTGACGGTCGGTTCCGTGGACGCGACTGCGCTGCTGGACCCCGCGAACGAGCGGATCCGGTGAGTGGCGTGAACGTGCTCGTCTGCGTCAAGCGGGTGCCGGACTTCTCGGGCGAGGTGCTGCTCACCGAGGACGCCCAGTCCACCGACGCGCGCTTCGTCGGGTACACGCTCAGCGACCACGACAACTGCGCGGTCGAGCTGGCCGTCCAGGTCGCGACCGCGACCGGCGGCCAGGCGACCGTGCTCACCGTGGGGGCCGCCGACTCCGTGGAGCAGCTGCGCTCCGCCCTCGGGGTCGGTTGCTCCGCCGCAGTGCTCGTCGAGGCCGACCCGGTCGCCCTGGGCCCGATCGACGTGGCCCGCGAGATCGCCTCGGTCGTCCGCGAGCACGAGGCCGCCGGGACGACCCACGACCTGGTCCTGGTGGGCAACGACGCGGCCGACTCCGGCGACTTCCAGGTCGGTATCCGGATCGCGCACGAGCTCGACCGCCCGGTCGTGACCGGCATCAAGAACATCACCGTCGAGGACGGCTCGGTCCGCCTGCAGGGCGACGGCCCCGAGGGCCTGGAGACCTACCTGGTGCCGCTGCCCGCCGTGGTCACCGTGATGGAGGGCGGCGTCGAGCCGCGCTACCCGACGATCACCGGCCGGATGAAGGCCAAGAAGGTCGCCGTCGAGACCCGGGCTCCCTCCGCCGAGCTGGTCGGCAGCGGCCGGGTCCGGCTGGACGTACCACCCCCCGCACCGTCCTCGGCCGAGGTGCTCGGCGAGGGTCCCGAAGCCGCCACCGCCGTGGTGGACCTGTTGCAGAAGCTGGGGGTCGGGCGATGATCCTGGTCTACGTCGAGACCACCGAAGAGGCCGTCAGCGAGGTCTCCCTGGAGACGGTCACCCTCGCTCGTGACCTGTCCGCGGCCGGGGGCGGCGTCCCCGTCGACGCGGTCGTGGTCGGCCCTGCCCCCGGCAGCGTGGCGACCGAGCTGGCGACGTACGGCGTCCGCACGGTGCACCACGCCGGCGGCGACGACTTCGACCTGTTCTCCGGTGCGGCGACGGCGACTGCCGTGATCGCGGCGCGTCAGGCCGCCGGTGCCGTGGTCGTGATGGCCGGCGGGACCAACCGCGGCAACGAGGTGCTGGCGCGGGTCGCCACCCGCCTCGGCGTGCCGATGGCAGCGAACGTGGTCTCCTTCGGCGGCCTCTCCCCCTTCGTGGTCACCCGGCAGGTCGTCGGTGGGGCCGCCCTGGAGGAGGTGCGGCTGGCCCAACGCCCGGCCGTGTTCACCGTCGCCGGGCACGCCCTCGAGCCCACCCCCGCCCCGGAGCCGGTCACCGCCCCCGAGGGCGCGAGCGTGACCCCGCTCCCGGTGGAGCTGACCGCGGCCGACCTCGCCGTCCGGGTGGTCTCGGTCGAGAAGGACTCCGCCGAGGACGACAGCGGCCTGCGATCGGCCCGGATCGTCGTGGGGGCGGGTCGCGGCGCCGGTGGCCCTGACGGCTTCAAGGGCGTCCTCGAGCTCGCCGACCTCCTCGGCGGCTCGCTCGGCGTCTCCCGCGTGGTCACCTCCCTGGGCTGGCGCCCGCACCACGAGCAGGTGGGCCAGACGGGCAGCAGGATCGCGCCCGAGGTGTACCTCCCCTGCGGCATCAGCGGTGCGATCCAGCACTGGGCCGGCTGCGCGAGCTCGAAGGTGATCATCGCGATCAACACCGACGCCGAGGCGCCGATGATGACCAAGGCCACCTACGCGGTCGTCGGGGACATGCACGAGGTCGTCCCCGCGATCAACGAGGAGCTCCGCCGACGACGGGCCTGATCCGCAGGTCAGGCTCGCGTGCCCGGAGCTCGGGGACGCACGCAGCTCGCGAAACCACTGACCGCACAACCCGCTGGACCCGACCCCGGGAACTGCTACTCCTCGTGGCAGGAAGAGTCCGGCCCTACGCTGTCCGGCGTGAGCAGACGCGCCTGGGTCATCGGCACGGTGGCCGGTGTCGTGGCGCTGGCCACCGTGGGGGCTGTCGCGGCTCCCAGCCTGATCCCCGGCCGGGGGGCCGATTGCGGCAAGCAGGTCGTGTCCGTCCCCGGGGCGCGTTCCGAGTCGCCCTTCCTGGATGCGGCGCGGCGCAGTGAGCAGCCCGATCGCGACCGGGACGCGCTGGTCGCGGCGATGGAGGCCGCCCCGGCCCCGTTCGGGGACGTGCTCGGGGCGGTGGGCTACCACTACGAGCAGTGGGCCCAGGTGTCGGCGTTCGCGCAGGGCATCGGGGTGCGCACCCGCGACAACCCCGACTTCACGATGCTCGACGACCGCACGCTGGAGCCACGGTGGAGCGTCCAGGTGAGCAGTCGCCGGTCGGCGTACGACGCCAGCGACGAGCGCTACCTCGTCGCGACGATGCCGGGCGGCCGGGCGCCGACGCTCGTCTCGCTCGACGCCGGCACGGGCAAGCGGAAGTGGTGCAGCGAGCTGAGCGGGCGTGCGGTGAAGGCCTCGGACGCCTTCGCGACCCAGCTGCTCGGCGGCGAGGACGTCGTCGTCCTCGCACCCGGCAGCGACCAGGACGAGCGGGTGCGCAGGCTGAGCGGGGCGGACGGGTCGCAGAAGTGGGAGCGTGACCTCGACGCCGACTCCGGGGACTTCCTGGGAGCGCTGGACGAGGAGACGCTGCTGGTCGGCGGCAGGGCGCAGTTCGACCTCGTGGACACCGAGTCACTCGCGAAGCGGCCCGCGGGACCTGCCCTCGCGCTGCTCTCGGCGCGGGACGGGAGCACGATCTGGGAGCGGGAGGCCGGTGCGGGCTCCGGGCTCCACGTCATCGGCACCGACCCCGACGCCGAAACCGACACAGGGCAGGGTCTCGCGGTGGTCCAGGAGTGGGACGCCCGGGCCGGCAAGGCCCGGTTGACGGCGATCGACCGCGAGGGAGAGACGGTCTGGTCGACCGTCCCAGCCACGGGCGTCTTCTTCGATGCCGCCCTGCGGTCAGGGCGGGTGCTGGTGCGGGTGGGCAACCGGTTCTCGGCGTACGCCCTCGGTGACGGGCGGCGGCTGTGGAGCCGGTCGCTGCCCGAGTCGCCGCAGCCGCTGCCGTACGGCTTCGAGGTCGGCGCCGTCCCGCTGCTCGACGAGGACCACGCGCTCATCGGCGGCACCACTGCGCTGCACACCCTGGACCTGCGCACGGGCGCGATGACCTCCGCTGCCCTGCCCACCGACGGCATCAACACCACCTACTGGCCCTACCAGGTGGCCGTCAGCCCCGGGCTGGTCGCGGTCGCGACCAACACCGGGGCTGTCGTCCTGCGGCGGGAGTAGGGCTCAGCGGCGACCCGACCCCAGGGTCTTCTTGATGATGAAGTGCAGATCGGTCTGGTCGATCAGGCCGACCACGTTGGCCGCGCCGGGACCGTAGCCGGCGACCCGGACCTGGCTGCCGGTGTGCTGCTGGCTGCCACCGGCGGCCGAGGTGCCGTAGGCCACGACCATGTCGGAGCCGTCCTTGGTCCGGAGCCGGGTCGTGAGCCCGGGGGTGTTGCCGTCGACGACCTGGCTGGTGTGCGCGTGGTCGGCAGTCACGATCACCAGGGTGTTGCCGTCCCGGCGGGCGAAGTCCAGGGCCGTGGCGACGGCCTCGTCGATCTGCTGGGTCTCGCCGATCTGGCCGCAGGCGTCCGCAGCGTGATCCTTCTTGTCGATCGAGGCGCTCTCCACCTGGAGGAAGAACCCGTTCTTCTTCCCCGCGGCGTTCCTGGAGAGCAGGTCGATCGCCTTCCCGGTCATCGACCTCAGGTCAGGCACCGAGCCGAACGCCGGCTCGGGCCTGCAGGTCTGGGCGGTTCGGTTCGCCCCACCCGGGGTGGCCACCAGGGGTGCGAACTTCACCGGCAGGTTGCCCGGTGCGAACAGTCCGAGAAGTGGCCTCTTCTGATCCGCGCTCGCCACTGCAGCGAGATCCTTCTTCGCGGTCAAGTAGTTGTAGCCACGCTCCCTGGCCTGTTGCTCGAGCGTCTTTCCCTTCCAGCTCCCGGCCGTGGCGACCTCCGCGAACGTCGCGGAGCCGCCTCCCAGCGTCACGTCCGGCCGGGCGTCGAGCAGCTGCTCGGTGATCGAGCCGCGACCACCGTTCTCCCTGGCCGCCTCGGGGCACTTGCTCGAGGTGGCGACGGGTCCGTAGCAGCTGCGCTGACTGACGTGACTGACCTGCACCGCAGGGGTGGCGTCCTGGATCTCGGAGGTGCTCACGTTGCCGGTCGCCTTGCCCTGCTTCTTGGCCAGCTCGAGCAGCGTCGCGTGCGCCTTCCCGTGGCGATCCACGCCCACGGCGTTGTCGTAGGTCTTCACCCCGGAGGCCCAGGCGGTCCCGGTGGCGGCCGAGTCGGGCGCGTAGTCGGGCTTCCCGGTGGCCTTGTCGACGCTGTAGTGGGTCATCTGCCCGGTCAGCGGCAGCGCGTCGAGGCCCTTGAAGGCCCCGCCGGCTCCCTCGAGGTAGTTGCGGGCCACGGTGATCTCGGAGTCACCCATCCCGTCACCGATGACCAGGATGACGTTCTTCGCCTTCCCGGACTTGATCGAGCCGGCGATCACCTTGCTCTGGTCGCCCTCGAGGCGGGCAGCGCCGCCGTACTGGTCGACGTTGCCAACTGCCGAGCGTTCGACGAGAGGGAGTCGCCCGCCGGCGACGACGGCCGAGGAGCCGAGTGCGCCGAGCGAGAGGACCGCGGCGCCGAGTACGAGCGCTGAGTGCTTGAGCTGCATGGGGAACCTTTCCTGGAAAAGAACTGGTGTGGTCCCGACGCTCCAGCAGCCAGGTGTCTGTCGGGGAGCGCGCCGATGAACATGTCGCTCCCTCTTGGTAGACAGGGGCCCATGACGACGACCACCAGTGCCCGCCACGAGGCCGAGCAGCACCTACGGGCGCTCGTCGGCCGCGAGGACGCCCGCCTCCACGACGACCAGTGGGCGGCGATCGAGGCACTGGTGGTGGAGCAGAGCCGGGTGCTGGTGGTGCAGAAGACCGGCTGGGGCAAGTCCGCGGTGTACTTCGTGGCCACGGCGCTGCTGCGCGGCCTCGGGGCCGGGCCCACGGTGATCATCTCGCCGCTGCTGGCGCTGATGCGCAACCAGATCGAGGCCGCCGAGCGGGCCGGGATCCGGGCGGCCACGATCAACTCCACCAACATCGAGGACTGGCAGGCCATCCGAGCGCGGGTCGACGCCGGCGAGATCGACGTCCTCCTGGTCAGTCCCGAGCGGCTGAACAACCCGACGTTCCGCGACGAGGTGCTGCCCCAGCTGACCGAGACCGCCGGGCTGCTGGTGGTCGACGAGGCGCACTGCATCTCCGACTGGGGCCACGACTTCCGGCCCGACTACCGCCGGATCCGCCAGATGCTCACCACGCTGCCCGCCGGGATCCCGGTGCTCGCCACGACCGCGACCGCGAACTCGCGGGTGACCGGGGACGTCGCCGAGCAGCTCGGCCAGGATGTGCTCGTGCTGCGCGGGTCGCTGGACCGCGAGTCGCTGCACCTCGCCGTGCTGCAGCTCGAGCGCCCCGAGCAGCGACTGGCCTGGCTCGCGGAGCACCTCGGCGACCTCGAGGGCTCGGGGATCATCTACACGCTCACCGTGGCTGCCACCCAGGAGGTCGCCGAGCACCTGCGCTCGCGGGGCCACGCCGTCGCGGCGTACTCCGGCCAGACCGAGACCACCGAGCGGCTCTCACTCGAGCAGGACCTGCTCGCGGGGCGACTCAAGGCGCTGGTCGCGACCAGCGCGCTCGGGATGGGCTTCGACGCCCGGCTCGGGTTCGTGGTCAACCTCGGGGCACCTTCCTCGCCGGTCGCCTACTACCAGCAGGTCGGCCGAGCCGGCCGCGGGACCGAGCACGCGAAGGTGGTGCTGATGCCCGCCCAGGAGGACCGCGACATCTGGCGCTACTTCGCCTCCCTGGCCTTCCCGCCCGAGCAGCACGTCCGCGCCACCCTGCGAGCGCTCTCCGAGGCCGGCGCCCCGCTGTCCACGGCTGCGCTGGAGACCCATGTCGACCTGAGCCGGACCCGGCTGGAGACGATGCTCAAGGTGCTCGACGTCGACGGGGCCGTCAACCGGGTCCGCGGCGGGTGGACCGCCACCGGGCAGGAGTGGCACTACGACCAGGAGCGCTACGACCGGGTGGCCGCCGCCCGGCGCGACGAGCAGGCAGCGATGCTCGCCTACATCGCGACCGACGGCTGCCGGATGAGGTTCCTGCGTGAGCAGCTCGACGACCCGGGGGCGCAGGACTGCGGGCGCTGCGACAACTGCGGCGGGATCGACCTGCCCGCGGGGGTCTCGGGCGAGGCCGTGCAGCAGGCCGGTGAACGGCTACGCCGCCCCGGGGTGACCCTGGCCCCCCGCAAGATGTGGCCGAGCGCCCTGGCCAACCTCGGCATCGACCTGCGCGGCAAGATCGCCGAGGGCGCCGAGGAGGGGCGGGCGGTGGGCCGGCTCACCGACCTCGGCCACGGTCAGCTGCTCCGCGAGCTCTTCCGCCCCGACGCCGAGGACGGGCCGGTCCCCCGCCCCCTGGTGGACGCGGTCCTCGAGGTGCTCGGCGACTGGCACCCGTCGTGGCCGGCTCGGCCCACCGGGGTGGCCTACGTCGACTCCGCGCGGCGCCCCCAGCTGGTCCGCGACCTCGCGGAGGGGATCGCGCGCTACCTGCACCTGCCGCTGGTGGCCCGCTGGGAGATCGTGGACCCCGACGTCCCCCCGGGCCAGGGGTCGGCCAACTCCGCGCAGCGCGTTGCGGCCGTGGGCCGCCGCTACGCCCTGGCCGTGGACCAGCCGCTGGACGGAGGACCGGTGCTGCTGGTCGACGACCTGATGGCGACCGGCTGGACCCTGACGATGGCCGGCCGCGCGCTCCGCGGCGCCGGCGCCTCCGCCGTCCTCCCCCTCACCCTGGGAGTCGAGAGCTAGGCGGTCGAGCCCTAGGCGGTCGAGCAGCGAGCGATCAGTCGAGACCCCCTCCAGCCGAGCCAAGCGCCCAGTCGAGACCCCTCAGTGCCCCATCATCGCGGTGGGGTCGACAGGGGTCTCGCTCTTCTTGCGCGGCAGGAAGAACGCCGGGATCAGGCAGCAGGCCACCAGGATGGTCGCCACGATGAAGACGTTGCTGAAGGCGTCCGCCATGTCGACGAGCGCGCGGGCTCCCAGCTTGTCGAGGTCGGCCGGGGTGAGCCCGGCCTTCTCCAGCAGTGCTGCCAGCCTGGACGGGTCGTCCTTGGCCTCGGCCACCGCACCGGAGAGCTTGATCGCCTCGCTGCTCTTGAAGCCGTTGGTGAGCAGCACCGAGAACAGCGCGGTACCGATCGAGGCCGCGACCTGCTGGGTGATGTTGAGGAACGTGGACCCGCGGGCGATGTTGTGCCGGGTCAGGGTGCCCAGGGCCGCGCTCATGATCGGCATCATCGTGGCGCCCATGCCCAGGCCCATGATGAACAGAGCGGTGATGATGTAGGGGTAGTGCGTGTCCGCACCGATCTGGGTGAACATCGCCATGCCGACGGTGATCACCGCGATGCCGGTCATCACGACCTTGCCGGGGCCGATCTTGTCGGCCAGCAGGCCGGCGAGCGGCATCGTCAGCATCGCGCCGATGCCCTGCGGGGCCAGCAGTACGCCGGCCCGGAGGGCCTCCTCGCCACGGACCTGCTGGAAGTACAGCGGGAACAGCAGGCTGGCCCCGAAGAAGGCGATCGCGAACAGCATCATCGCCAGCACCGAGACCGTCATCGCCCGGTTCTTCAGCAGCCGGAGCTCCACCAGCGGGTGGATGTTCTTGGGCCGCAGCGCCCACGGGACGAACGCGATGATCAGCACCGTGCCGACCGCGGTCCAGGTGATCACGCCGGTGTCCAGGATCGTCCCCGCCTCCGGGATCGAGGAGACGCCATAGAGGAAGGCGGCCAGACCCGGCGAGAGCAGCAGCATGCCGACGAAGTCGAAGGACTCGGAGGGCTCGACGTTGTCCTTCTCCAGCACGAGCAGGGCGTAGATGAACGCGATCGCGCCGATCGGCAGGTTGATCAGGAAGATCCAGTGCCAGCTCAGGGAGTCGATCATCCAGCCGCCGAGGATGGGGCCGAAGATCGGGCCGAGCAGCATCGGGATGCCGAGCACGGCCATCACGCGGCCGATCCGGTCGGGACCGGCGGCACGGGTCAGGATCGTCATGCCCAGCGGCATCAGCATGCCGCCGCCGAGACCCTGCACCACCCGGAAGGCCACCAGCATCGAGAGCGAGTCGGCCATGGCGCAGAGCACGGAGCCCGCCGTGAACAGCGCCACCGCGAGCAGGTAGAGGCGCTTGGTGCCGAACCGGTCCGCGGCCCACCCGGTCAGCGGGATCACGCTCGCCAGGGCCAGGGTGTAGCCGGTCATGGTCCACGCGACCTGGGCCGCGGTGGCGTCGAACTCCTGCTGGAAGGTCTGCAGCGCCACCGAGACCACGGTGATGTCGAGGATCGACATGATTCCGCCGAGGACGACCACGCCCGCGACGAGCAGCACCCGCTTGTCCAGCCGGTCGCTCGGGTCCGCGTCGGGAGTGCGCTGGCTCACATCGATGTTCTGGGTCACCGGCCAAGACTAGGGGTGAACAGCCGTGCACTGAACAGGTTTGTACGGTGGCCTTCGTCACGATGGTTGTCCGGCACAATCAGCACATGACCGGGCTCCGCCGCATCGATCCCGACCGGCTGCACCTGGTGCTGATGCTGGTCCTCACCTTCGGTACCGGGATCGTCGACGCCGTCGGCTACCTCGGGCTGGACAAGGTGTTCACCGGCAACATGACCGGCAACGTCGTCATCCTGGGGATGGCCCTGGTGGGCGGGGACGGCCTCCCGATCCTCGGCCCGCTGCTGGCCCTGGCCGGGTTCATGGCCGGGGCGGCCCTGGGCGGCCGCGCCCTCCGCGGAGCCCCGCATGCCTGGACCGGTCGGACCACCGCTCTCCTCGCCCTGGTCGGCCTCTCCGTGCTCGCCCTGGCGCTGCCCCTGGCCCTGGTGGAGGACCCGTCCGCCGAGGCCCTGTTCGTGGTCACCACCGTGCTCGGCGCGGCGATGGGGGTCCAGGCCGCGACGGCGAGGTTCATCGGGGTCAAGGACGTGACCACGGTCGTGGTCACCTCCACGATCACCGGTCTCGCGGCCGACTCCGTCCTGGGCAACGGCAGCGGCAGGGGCGCCAGCAGCGCGCGTCGCGCTGCCGCGGTGCTGCTGATCGTCGCCGGGGCGGCGGCCGGTGCCGCGCTCCTGCACTGGCACCTGTGGGCAGGGCTCGTGGCCGAGGGAGTCCTGGTGCTCCTCGTCGTCCTCGTCGGCTTCCTGCACGCCCGCGTCAGCGCCGACGAGCCGCTCAGCTCCCCAGGTGCTCCTTGACCGGAGGCGTGGCCAGCTCGCCGCGCTTGCTCGTGCGCAACCCGAGCCGGAGCAGCTGCTCGACCGTCGTGACCGCGGCGGCCACCCCGTCGACGACCGGCACCTCCAGCTCGGCCGACAGCCAGCCGCAGAGGTCGGCCATCCCGGCGCACCCCAGGACGACCACGTCCGACCCGTCGGCGGCGAGGGCCGACCGGGAGGCCGCGAGAATCGTGGCCCGCGCGGCCGGATCGGTCTCGAGCTCCACGACGGGGATCTCGCAGGCGTGCACCCCCGCGCACAGGTCGGAGACCCCGTAGGAGCGGGCGATGTCGCGGGTGTGCCCGATCGTGCGCTCCAGGGTGGTGACCACGCTGAAGGAGCGGCCCAGGTACGCCGCAGTACGCATCGCTGCCTCCGCGATCCCCACCACCGGGCCCGACGCGACCTCACGAGCGGCGAGCAGGCCGGGGTCGCCGAAGCAGGCGATCACGTAGCCGTCGTACCCCTCGACCTCACCGCTGAGCACCTCGCGGACCACGCCAGGCGCGCTCATCACCTCGTCGTAGTGGGACTCGATCGAGACCGGACCCGTCGACGGGCTGACCGCATCCACGGTGACGCCCGGGCCGGCGACGGCCCGGGCGCACTCACCGATCGTCGCGGTCATCGACGCCGTGGTGTTCGGGTTGACGACCTTGATCCTCATCTGGAGGCGGTCGCCTCGCTCGCGGTCCCGGTCGGCTCGATCGATGCCGGGCCGACTCCCATGGCCCTGGCCAGGAAGTAGTAGGTCACGAACCCGAGCGCACACCCCAGGAACCAGCTGTAGTCCGGCAGCCAGGTGAGCACGTCGCCCACCTTGGGGACCACCACGGAGAGGATGCCGATGGCGCCGGAGACGGCGACCGCGATCACCGCGGCGGGGTTGTAGCCGCGGCTGTAGTAGTAGGAGCCGGACTCCTCGAGGGTGAACAGGTCGTCCACCACCACCTGCTGGTCCCGGATCAGGTAGTAGTCGGCGATCAGGATCCCGAAGAGCGGCCCGATCATCGCGCCCAGGATGCCGAGCGTCCAGAAGATCGCGTCCGGCTCGTTGTACCAGTTCCAGGGCGTGAGCAGCACGGAACCGACCGCGGCGATCATGCCGCCCATGCGCCAGCTGATCTTCTGCGGCGCGACGTTGGAGAAGTCGAAGGCCGGCGAGATGAAGTTGGCCACGATGTTGATGCCCACGGTGGCGATCACGAACGTCAGGCCGCCGAGCAGGACCGCGGTGAAGGTGTCGATCCGCTGCACGGTCTCCACCGGGTCGGTGAGCAGCTCGCCGAACACCGGCACGGTGGCGGAGGCGGTGACCACGACCAGGAGCGAGAAGAACACGAAGTTGACCGGCAGGCCCCAGAAGTTGCCCTTCTTCACGGTCTCGAAGCTCTTGCCGTAGCGCGAGAAGTCACCGAAGTTCAGCATCGGTCCGGAGAAGTACGACACCACCAGGGCGATCGCGCCGAGCATGGTGGTGATCGTGGCGCCGGTGGAGAGGTCCTTGTCGGTGAGGGTGAAGCTGATGTCCCAGTTGGCGCGGGCCAGCATGTAGATGCACACGGCGAACATGGCGACGTACACGGCCGGGCCGCAGAAGTCGATGAACTTGCGGATCGCCTCCATGCCCCGCCAGAACACCGCCGCCTGCGCCACCCAGAGGATGGCGAAGCTGAGGTAGCCGAGCGCGGAGAGGCCCAGGAAGCCGTGGGTCTCGACGTCGGCGTACGGCGCCAGCCCGGGCCAGAGCTTGAGGAAGACGATGTTCAGCGACCCGGCGGCGAGGAAGGTCTGCACGCCGTACCAGGCCACCGCGATCAGGCCGCGGATGATGGCCGGGATGTTCGCCCCCAGCACCCCGAACGACGCCCGGCTGATCACCGGGTAGGGAACCCCTGCCACCTGGCTCGGCTTGGCGACCAGGTTGCAGAAGAACTGCACGAGGAGGATCCCGACGATCAAGGAGACGAACACCTGCCAGCTGGTCAGGCCGAGCGCGAACAACGATCCCGCGGTCACGTAGCCGCCGACGCTGTGCACGTCGGACATCCAGAACGCGAAGATGTTGTAGGTGCTCCAGGTCTGCTCCTTCAGCGGCGCCAGGTCCTCGTTGGTCAGGCGGGGGTCGTAGCCCTGCTTGATCAGCCCCGGCCCCGCAGGATGCGGCGGGGTGATGACCACGTGGTGCTCGGACTGGGTCTGTGACGGCTGCACATCGGTCATGGCGGACTCCTCGCTCGGACGTTCCGGCGAAACTAGGAGCGCGGTGTTTCAGCCGGTCTGTCGTCGCGTCACGCCCGTGTCACGGGAGAGATATAGGAGAGCGGAACACCTCGGGATCATCACGAAATGCGTGGATCGCCCGCTTGAGGTGCTCGTAGTGTCGCTGGGACTCCCGGACCAGCTCGTCGGCGTCCCTGGCCACGAAGGCGGCCAGCATCCGGTCGTGGTCCTCGTAGAAGCGCTGCCGGCCGCTGGTGTCCACCCGCGACATCGGCCGGGCGGGCTCGGTGATGTTCCAGGCCGCTTCATACATGTGCGTGAGCCGTTGCATCTGCGCAGGCGCGATCAGCGCCATGTGGAAGCGCCGGGACTCCGCGTGGTAGCCCCGCTCGTCGTCGGCGTCCATCGCGGACCGCATCCCCGCGTGCGTACGCCGGACCTCCTCGTCGTCTCGCTCGCAGGCCCGGACCACTGCCTGGCGCAGCGCCGAGACCTCGAGCGCCGCCCGGACGTCGTAGAGCTCGCTGAACTCGTCGAACCCGAGCTTGGCCACGGTGTAGCCGACCCGGGGGACGTGCTCGACCAGGCCCTCCCCGAGCAGCACCTTCAGCGCCTCCCGGACCGGGATCTGGCTGACCCCGAAGAACTGCGCGACCGCGTCGATCGGGATCGGGGTGCCCGGGGGCTCGTCGCCGACGAGGATCGCGTGGCGCAGGTCCTCGGTCACCCGTGGGTGTCCACCGTCGACGGCGCTGTTCACCAGCCGGCTGGTGAAGATCGAGCGCCGCCGCGTCACGAGAGGGCCTGGTCCATGTCGAAGCGGGTCAGCATGAGGCGCTCCAGCAGCTGGGCCAGCAGGTAGAGCACGATCGAGGCAGCGGTGACGACCACGAGCAACGACCACACCAGCGAGTACTGGTAGAGGGCGAGTGCCTGGTTGACGGCCTTCCCGACGCTGTCAGGAGTGGTGTAGAACTCCGCGATCAACGCGCCCGTCACCGCGCCGGGCACGGAGATGCGGATGGCGGCGAAGAAGCTGGGCAGCGCGGTCGGGAAGGCGACGCGGCGCAGCACGTCCCACGTCGAGCCGCCGTAGACGGAGACCACGTCGTGCATCTGCTGGGTCACCGAGCGCAGCCCGAAGGAGATGGTCACCAGGGCGGGGAAGAACACGACGATGCCACTCATCACCGCCACGGTGACGAAGCCGTTGCCGAACACCAGCGTGATGATCGGCGCGAGCGCCACCAGGGGCACCGTGCGCACCACCATCGCCACCGGCATCGTGGCCGCCTCCACCCCCCGGGACAGGTAGGTGCCGACCGCCACGACGGTCGCCGCGAGCAGGCCTGCCACGAAGCCGATGCCGGCATCGAGGAGGGTCTGCCGCAGTGGGCCGAAGACGGCGGCGCGGTTCTGGGCTGCCTGCGCGTCGCTGAACAGGAACTCCATGACCTGGTCGGGCTTGCGGGCGACCAGGTCGTTGACGCCGCCCACCTCGAGCAGCACCAGCCAGGCCACCACCAGGGCGATGACCACGAACAAGAAGTTGGCCAGGGGACGCACGACCGCGCGCAGCAGCTTCATCGCGCGACGCCCTTGGACCAGGGAGTGACGACCCGGCTCACCATCCCGATCAGGAAGTAGGCCAGCCCGGAGACGACGGCGCAGCCGAAGCCCAGGCTCCAGGCCAGGGCGATCTCGCGGTTGTTCTGGGCCAGGTAGAGGGAAGGGCCGACCCCGATCTCGAGGTGCTTGTCGAACCACTCGCCGAGGAGCGCGCCGAGGAACGCCGCGGGGGCGGCGAGCTGGAGCGTGGTCAGGATCGCCGGCAGGGCCGCCACGAGGCGCACCCGGAAGAACTGCTGGAGGGACCCGCCGCCGTAGACGTGGACGACGTCCAGGGCGGCCTTGTCGGCGGACCGGAAGCCGAGCACGGCGCCGACGACCGTGGTGAAGATGACCGAGATGGCAGCGAGGTCGACCGCGGTCGCCGAGGTGCCGCCCTTGACCGGGATCTCGTGGGCGAGGATCAGGATCGGCGCCAGCACCACGATCGGCAGGCAGTAGGTGATCACGGCGAACTGCATGATCACCGGTTCCAGGATCGGCACGAGCAGCACGAGCACAGCGAGCAGCAGGGCGATGAGCACGCCGTACACGTAGCCGGTGACCGCCTCCTCGAGGGTGACCGAGAAGATCCGGCGGTAGTAGCCGAAGCCGCGCTCGTGGAACTTCGCCAGCACCTCGAGTGGCGTGGGCACGCTGGTGCTCAGGACGGTCGCGGCGAGCACCCACCACGCGGCCACCACGGCCACGATGCCGAGGGTGGCGGTACCCAGGGTGCCCAGGGCGCGCCGCAGGCGTTCGGGACTCACGGCCATCAGTCGACCGCGGCGCCGCCGGCCCCGAAGAGGAGCTCGGAGGCCTGGTCGTGCAGTGCGTGGAACTCCGGCGAGCGCATCATGTCCGGCGTGCGGGGGCGCGGGAGGTCGACGTCGATCACGGTCTGGACCCGCCCCGGACGCGGGCTCATCACCGCCACGTGGTCGGAGAGGAAGATCGCCTCGGAGATGCCGTGGGTCACCATCAGCGTGGTCGCCGGCTTCTCGGTCCAGATGCGGAGCAGCTCCAGGTTCAGCCGCTGCCGGGTCATGTCGTCCAGGGCGCCGAAGGGCTCGTCGAGCAACAGCACACTGGGCTTGACCACCAGCGCCCGGGCGATCGAGACGCGCTGGCGCATCCCCCCGGAGAGCTGGCCGGGCTTCGCCTTCTCGAAGCCCTCCAGCCCGACCAGCTTGATCAGCTCGCTCACCAGGCCCTCGTCGGCCTTCTCCCCCGAGACGTCGAAGGGCAGCCGGATGTTGGAGACGACCGAGCGCCACGGCAGCAGCGCCGAGTCCTGGAAGGCGATGCCGAGCTCGTGGTCACGACGCAGCTCGCGTGGCGTCTTGCCCTCCACGAGCGCCGACCCCGACGTGGGTGTCTCCAGGCCGGCGAGGATGCGCAGGATCGTGGACTTGCCACACCCCGACGGGCCGAGCAGCGACAAGAAGCTGCCCTTGTCGGTGAACAGGTGAGCGTCCTCGAGCGCGGTCACGCTGCGGCGGCCGAGCGAGAAGGTCTTGCTGAGGCCGTCGATGCGGACGCCGGTGCCGGTGGACCCTGCGGACGAGGGTCCACCGGCAGCGTGCGCCCCGGCGGACAGGTGTGTCTCTGCGCTCACGAGACCGCCATCAGCCGGTGACCTTGAGCTCGGGCTTCTCCTCGAGCAGCTCGGTGAGCGGCCCCATGTCGAAGAGCTCGTCGGCCTCGAGCTCGAGGCCGGCTTCCTTAAGCGACTTCATGTTCGCAGCGATGAGCTCGTCGCTGATCGTGAAGATGCCGTTCGTCTTGGTCTCGTCGGTGTTGACCAACGACTCGCACTGCTGGGTCGCCTGGGCGATCTCCTTGTCGAGCTCCAGCGGAGGGTCGAGGTCCTTGCCGTACTTGTTCACGGCGAGCTCGGCTCCCCGCTTGTAGCCCTCCTCGCCGTCGCAGGCGTCGCGCCAGCCCTTGATCTCGGCCTCGAGGAACGCCTTCACCAGGTCGGGCTTGCTCTTGAGGATCTCGTCGGTCGTGATGACGCTCTCCGCGACGAACGGGAGGCCGTTGTCGGCGAAGGACAGGTCCACGGTGTCGAACCCGTGTCCCTTGACGAGCAGCGACTCGTTGGTGACGTAGGCGACCAGTCCGTCGATCTTCTTGTCCTCCAGCGGCGAGATGTCGAAGCCGTTGGGCACGATCGTGACCTGCTTCTCGTCGATGTCGTTGGCGGCCAGCAGCGCCTTGAAGAGCGAGAGGTTGGGGTCCTGGACGCCGATCTTCTTGCCGATCAGGTCCTGGGGCGTCTTGATGTTGCCCTTGTCGGCGAGCGAAAGGATGGTGAACGGGTTCTTCTGGTACGTCGCGCCGACGATCTTCAGTGGGAACTGGGAGTTGGAGATGGCCGCGGCGGTGGAGACCGCGTTGCTCAGCCCGAACTGTGCCTTGCCGGTGGCGACGATCTCCTCCTGGGCCACGGGGCCCGCGAGGAAGTTGACCTTGCCGATTCCGGCCTCCTGGTAGTAGCCGGCGTCGTCGGCGATGAACTCGCCGGCGAACTCGGCGTTCTTGATCCAGGAGAACTGGACGGCGATGTCGCCGAGGTCGTCACCGGAGGAGGCAGCGGCACCCTCGTCCTCGTCCGAGGAGCCGCAGCCCGCGAGGACGAGGGCCGCCGCGGCGAGCAGTACGGCTCCGCGCCTGGCGCGGCGCTGGTGGTGACGGGTGGGAAGTCGCATCTGGGGCTCCTCGTGGCGAGCGTGCGGGGGCGGGTCGGATCCTGATCGCTGCGAAACCTAGGGCGGTCGCGTTTCGCGCCCCGACGCTGGAAGTTTCGGCGGCGTTACGCCGCCCACCGGTCTAGTAGTGCGTGCGGTCGGGGTTGCGCAGCCAGGACTCGAAGGGCGCTGTGGAGGACAGCAGCCGCAGCCCCTCGATCGGGGTCGGCCAGGCGTCGCGCTCCTTGCCGAACAGCTCGTAGAACTCGCGGTCGTCGAAGCCCCCACGGGCGGCGTCGTCGCGGTCTGCTGCGTAGACCACGCGGTCGACCCGGGCCCACAGGGCGCTGGAGACGCACAGCGGGCAGGGCTCGCAGGAGGTGTACAGGACGCAGCCCGCCAGGGAGAAGTCGCTGATCGCCTGGCACGCACTGCGGATCGCCACCACCTCCGCATGGGCGGTGGGGTCGTTGTCCCGGGTCACCCGGTTCACGCCCCGGGCGAGCGCCTCCTCCCCGCGCACGATCATCGCGCCGAACGGTCCCCCGCCGGAGGCGACGTTGTCGACGGCGAGCTCCACGGCCAGGCTCAGCCAGTACTGGTCCCTCATCTGCCCTCCTGCGGGGTCGAGGTGGACTGCGCGAGCCGCCACACGCGGTCGCGGCTCATCGGCAGCTCGTGGGGCCGCACGCCGATCGCGTCGCGCACGGCGTTGGCCAGGGCCGGGGCGACCGGGTTGTACGGCGCCTCGCTCATCGACTTCGCCCCCCGCACCCCGAGCCGGTCGTAGGTCTCCGCGAGGAGCACCTCGGTCTGCGGCACGTCCCCCATCTGCGGCAGCCGGTAGTCCCGGAAGCTCCGGGTGGTCACCGCCCCGAGGTTGTCGGTCGAGCCGTCCCCGGCGGTCGAACTGTCCCCGGCGGTCGAGCCTGTCGAGACCACCACCTCCTCGTACAGCGCCGACCCGATCCCCTGGGCCACGCCGCCCTCGACCTGTCCGCGGAGCTGCTCGGGGTTGATCACCACCCCCGCGTCCGCGGCCTGGACCGAGCGCAGGATGCGCACCTCGCCGGTCCCCGGGTCGACCGCGACCCGGAAGCCGTGCACGTTGAAGGCCACCGACCGCGGTGACCCCCGGTGGGCACCCGAGGCCGAGACAGGACCGAGCAACGGTCCCTCGAACCCGTCCAGCATCGTGCGCAGGTTGCGGACCGCCTCCGCGACGGCGCGGCCCGCGACCACGGAGCCGGTGGAGCCGTAGGCCCCGGTGTCGTAGCCCGCGATCGCCGTGTCGGAGGCACGCAGCTCGATCAGGGCCGGGTCCACGCCGAGCTCGGTGGCGGCGATCTGGACGTGCACGGTCGCCGTACCGTTGCCGAACTCGGCGCTGCCGACGTCGAGCACGACCCGGCCGTCGGGGTGCATCGTGGCGGTGGCCGCGGAGTAGTGCCCCCGGGGCGGGATCGTGGCGATCATCGAGGCGGCCATGCCGTGCCCGACCTGCCACCCCTCGGGGACCCCCTGGTCACCCGCGGGCTCACCGTCGTGGTCACCGAGGGCCGCCTCCACCAGGTCCAGGCACTGGTCGAGCCCGTAGCTGCCGAACTCGAGGTCGGTGTCGGGTGGCCCGTTCACCACGAAGTCGTCGCCGGGCACGACCACGTTGCGGCGGCGTACGTCGAACGGGCTGATGCCGAGCTCGCGGGCGAGGTCGTCGAGGGCCGACTCGATCGCGAAGATCACCTGGCCCAGTCCGTAGCCGCGGAACGCCCCGGAGGGGACGGTGTTCGTGTAGACCGCCTCGGCGTCGACCCGCTTGTTGGGGCAGCGGTAGAGCGCCACCGACTCGTGACAGCCGTGGAACATCACTCCGGGCGCATGGTTGCCGTAGGCGCCGGTGTCGGTGAGCACGTCGAGCTTCATCGCGGTGAGTACGCCGTCGGCGTCGGCGCCGAGCTCGACACTGACCCGCATCGGGTGCCTGCCGGGGACGAGGGTGAACTGCTGCTCGCGGGTGAGCTCGAGCTGCACCGGCTGGCCCAGCCGCAGCACGGCCAGTCCGACGATGTCCTCGACGAGCATCTCCTGCTTGCCACCGAAGCCACCGCCCACCCGGGCCGCGAGCACCCTGATCTGCTCCTCCGGGATCCCGAAGACGTAGGCCAGCTCCTTGCGCACCAGGAAGGGGATCTGGGTGCTGCTGCGGATCACCAGGTTGCCCAGCTCGTCGAGCCAGCCCCGGGCACCGTGCGTCTCCAGGGCCGCCTGGTTGACCCGTCCGGTGCGCCAGGTGCCGCGCACGGTGACGGCGGCCGCCGCCAGCCCGGCGGCGACATCGCCGACCTCGCCGTGACTCTGCGCTGCGACGTTGCGCCCGGGGTCGGAGACCCGTGAGGTCACGGGATCGAGGTGCCCGTGCAGCAGCGGCGCCCCCGGCGAGCGCGCCTCCTCGGGATCGAGGACGGCGGGCAGGAGGTCGTAGCCGACCTCGATCAGGCCGACCGCCTCCTGGGCGATCGCCATGCTCTGCGCCACCACCGCGGCGATCCGCTGGCCGCGGAACCGGACGACGTCGTCGAGCATCCGGGTGTCGTCGGGGTCGTCGAGCCGGCTCTCGTGCCGGGCGCTGGAGTAGCGCACGTCCGGGACGTCGCGGTGGGTGAGCACCAGGTGCACCCCGGGCAGCGCCTCCGCGCGAGAGGTGTCGAGGTGCACGATGCGGGCGTGGGCGTGCGGGCTCTGCAGCAGCGCCATCTGGAGTACGCCGCTCTCGGGGAGGTCGAGGGTGAACGGCTCAGCACCGCAGACGATGCGGCGACCGGCGAGGGCCCCCGGGGAGCCGCCGAAGCCGGCACCGGGCTCGATGTTGGTCTTCCCCGCGAGGGCGTCGCGCACGGACCGGTAGCCGGTGCAGCGGCACAGGTTGCCCTTGAACAGCCGGGCGAGCTCCTCGTCCCCAGCCTCGACCCTGCCGTCCTCCCCGGCCAGCGCGGCGGCCGTGGTGACGAAGCCGGCGGTGCAGAACCCGCACTGGAAGCCGGCCGCCCCGACGAAGTTGCCCTGGACCGGGTGCAGCTCCTCCGGAGTGCCCAGGCCGGCGGCGGTGGTGATCTCCCGCCCCGCTGCCCTGGTCGCGGGGAACACGCAGGAGTGCACCGGCGACCCGTCGACCAGCACGGTGCAGGCGCCGCAGTCACCCGCGTCGCAGCCCTTCTTCACGGCGAGGTGGCCGTGCTCGCGCAGATAGGTGCGCAGGCACTGGCCCGGCCTGGGCTCGCAGGGCAACGCGCTCCCGTCCACGACGGCGGGCGGTGGCGGCTCGGCACTCACGGCTGCACCTCCCCGTGGGCGGTGACCTCGGCGAGGCACTCGGCACCGAGCCGGGCCGCCATCGCGGCGCGCCAGTCGGCGGCGCCGTGCGCGTCCTGGTGCCAGCAGGTGACCGCGTCCAGCGCGCGCGGGAGCTCGTCGGCCCAGTCGTCTTCAGAGAGCTCGATCAGCACCGGCCGGGTGGTGGCGGCGGTCAGCGAGAGCACGAGCGCGGTCGGCGTACGACGTGCCACGAGGACCACCGAGGACCGGCCGAGCGGGGCCAGCGAGAGCCGGCGGAACGCGTACTGCGCGCGCAGGGAGGCGGCCGGCACCTCCACGGCGCGGAGCACCTCCCCCGGCTCCAGGGTGGTGCTGCGCACCCCGGTGACGAGGTCGGCGACCGGTTGCCGGCGCTCGTCACCGTCGGCCGTCCAGACGACCGCGGTCGCGTCCAGGGCGACCAGCAGCGAGATCATCGCGCCGGCCGGGAGCGCCAGGCAGACGTTGCCGCCGACCGTGGCGAGGTGCTGGATCTTGAACGACATCAAGAACGCGTCCGCGCACGAGCGGACCAGCCCGGTGGCCGTGCCGAGCATGTCGTCCGGGACGGCGAGCAGCTGCTCGATCGTGCAGGTGGCCGCGATCCGCAGGCCTTCGTCGGGGAGGCGCTCCCACGGCTCCCACCCGAGGGCGGTCAGGTCCACCAGGCCGGTGGTACCGGGCTGCGGCTCGGAGAAGAGCCAGGTGCCGCCGGAGACCACGGTCTCCCCGTGTGCAAGCGCGAGGTCGCCGCGGACCTCGGCGCGGCGGAAGGAGGTGACCGTGGGCAGGTCCATCAGTCCTCGACCGCCTCGAGCCGGGCCGCGTCGAGGCGCGCCGTCTCCGTCCGGGCCACCTCGAGGACGGTGGCCTCGAGGGCGTCGAGGCCGCGGGCGACGTCGATCGCGCGGACGTCCTCGGCCGGGTGGTGGCTGATCCCGTCGAAGCAGCGCAGGAACAGCATCCCGGTGTCGGCCACGGCCGAGATCGCCATCGCGTCGTGCCCCGCGCGGCTCCACAGCCCTGGGGGGTCGAGGTCTCCGGTCGTGCGGATGCCGGCGACGATCGCCTCCTGCAGCCAGTCCGCGCACGGCGAGGCAGGGGCGCTGTGGTGCTCGACCGCCTCGAAGCGCAGGCCGCGGCGGTGGCACAGCTCCTCGATCTCCTCGCGCATCGCGACCCACATCGCGTCGCGCTCCTCGTCGGTCTCCGCCCGTAGGTCGAGGCTGAAGTCGGCACGGCCGGGGATGACGTTGATGGCGCCGGGGAGCACCTCGATGCGTCCGACGGTGGCGATGCACTCCGAGGCGCGGCCCAGTCGCTCGATCGCGGAGATCGCCTCGCTCGCGCCGACGAGCGCGTCCTTGCGGCGGGCGTACGGCGTACCGCCTGCGTGCCGGGCCTCACCGTGGACCGAGAGCCGGAAGCGGCGGGCACCCGCGATGGTGGTGACGTAGCCCAGCGAGGTGTCGGCCGCCTCCAGGAACGGTCCCTGCTCGATGTGCGCCTCGAGGTAGCCGATGATCTCCTCGGGCGCGCGGGCGGCC
This sequence comes from Nocardioides sp. Z38_18, assembly GCF_058215695.1. Taxonomy (NCBI): domain Bacteria; kingdom Bacillati; phylum Actinomycetota; class Actinomycetes; order Propionibacteriales; family Nocardioidaceae; genus Nocardioides; species Nocardioides sp. Z38_18. Next base: position 1,528,655 of record NZ_JBZAJE010000002.1, on the reverse strand, counting down.
TCGCCGACCAGGCGCGGGTCGAGCCCGAAGTCCTTGAACGCCTTGTGCAGCGTGGTTCCGTCGCGGTCGCGGAGGTCCCAGTCGTCCTGGTCCCAGAGCCCGGCCACCGCCTTGCTGCCCAGCAGGGCGGTTCCGAAGCGGGTGCCCTCCTCGTCGCTGAACCCGACCACCTCGATCGCGAACGGGAACTGCGCGACCAGGTCGGTCTCGCCCCGGGCGAGGCGTTCGACCACCGCGATCGCCATCACCACCCCGAGCATCCCGTCGTAGCTCCCGGCGTCCGGGACGGTGTCGAGGTGGGATCCCAGGACCAGTGCCGGCAGGCCGGGCTCACGTCCCTCGCAGCGTCCCCACTGGTTGCCGGCCGCGTCCTGCCAGGTGGTCAGGCCGGCCTGCTGCATCCAGTACGCCGCCCGGGCGTTGGCCGCGGCGTGCTCGGGAGAGAGGTAGACCCGCTCCAGCCAGCGCGGGCTCGCGGAGAACGCGTCCAGGTCCGCGCACCGGGTCAGCACCGTCTCCGCCGTGGTCATGGCTGCGTCTCCCCCGCGGCGTCCTGGTAGACCTCCCGCGCAGCGCCCACCCCGCCGCCGGCGATCACGCCGGCTCCGCAGCCGCGGAGCACCTGCTCGAGGGCGGCCAGCGTGAGCAGTACGGCGTCCTTGCGGGCGTTGTGGCCCATCGTGCCGATCCGCCAGACCTTGCCGTGCAGGGGACCGAAGGAGGTGCCGATCTCGATGCCGAAGTCCGCCAGCAGGCCCGCCCGGGCGGCGTCGCCGTCCACGCCGTCAGGGATGTGCACCGCGACGACGTTGTTCATCTTGTGCGCCGGGTCGCCGAAGACCTGCAGGCCCACTCCCTGGACCCCGGCGAGCATCGCGGCGCCGTGCAGCCGGTGCCGCTCGACGGCGGCGTCGAGTCCCTCCTCGACGAGCAGCCGGGCGCACTCGCGGGCGCCGTACAGCATGGTGGTCGCCTCGGTGTGGTGGTTGAGCCGTCGCGGGCCCCAGTAGTCCATCACCATGGCGAGGTCGAAGTAGTTCGAGCCGATCCGCGCGCCGTGCTCGGCGTCGTCGGCCTCCCGGATGCCGGCCTCGACGTGCTTGCGCCCGTTGATCACCTCGGTCGCGCGGTCGGAGACGGTGATCGGCGCGCTCCCGGAGGGTCCGCCCAGGCACTTCTGCAGGCCGGCCGTGGCGATGTCGATGCCCCAGGCGTCGGTCGCGAAGGTGTTCCCGCCCAGGGTGGCGGTGGCGTCGCAGTAGAGCACCACGTCGTGACGCCGGCAGATCTCGCCGAGGTCCTCGAGCGGCTGGCGCATCGTGGTCGCGGTGTCGCCGTGCACGACCGCGAGCACCTTGGGCCGCACCTCGACCACGGCGCGCTCCACGGTGTCGGCCTCGAAGACCTCGCCCCACTCGACCTCGATGGTGTGCACCTCCGCGCCGCACCGGGTGGCGATCTCGACGAGCAGGTGCCCGAAGCGGCCGAAGACCGGCACCAGCACCCGGTCGCCGGGCTCGACGAGTGAGACCAGCGCCGCCTCGATGCCCGCGCGCGAGGTCCCGTCGACGAGGAACGTCTGCTCGTTGCCGGTGCGGAACACGTCGCGGTAGAGCTGCATCGTCTCGTTCATGGTCGCGGTCATGAACGGGTCGTACTGGCCGACGAGCTGCGCCGACATCGCGCGCAGCACCCGCGGATCGGCAGTGATCGGCCCCGGTCCCATCAGCAGGCGCGGCGGCGGATCGATCGGCGCGAAGGTGGTCACCCGCGGAGGCTAGGGCGGCCTCGTTTCAGAACTGTTTCCGACGACCGCCCACCCCACCACCCTCCTCGGCCACGGGTGAGCGGCGGGACTACTTGCTGAAGCCCTCGCTCAGTCCGCTGACCAGCTGGCGGCGACCGATCGTGTAGAGGACCACGATCGGCACGGTGCTCAGCACGACGGAGGCCAGCACGGCGGGGACGTTGACCTGGAACTGGCCCTGGAAGCTCCACACGGCCAGCGGCATCGTGCGCCGGTCGGGGCTCTGGGTCAGGACCAGCGGCAGCAGGAAGCCGTTCCACACGGTGACGCCGGTGTAGACGGCCACCGTGACCATCGCCGGCCGGGTGAGCGGGAACGCGAGCCGCCACAACATCATCCACTCGCTGGCCCCGTCGAGGCGCATCGAGTCGAACAGGTCGCGCGGGACGTCGCGCAGGAAGTTGGTCAGCACCAGCACCGCGAGCGGGATGGCGAAGGCGATCGACGGGATCGCGATCGCGGCCAGGGAGTCGTAGAGCCCCATCTTGATGATCATCAGGTAGACCGGGATGATCGCCGCCTGCAGCGGGATGGCCAGGCCCATCAGGAACAGGGCGTGGATGCCCTTGAGCAGCCTGCTGTGCGCTCCGCGAACGATGGCGTACGCCGCCATCAGCGCCAGCAGGACGGTCGGGATCGTGGTGCCCGCCGCGACCAGCACGCTGTTGAAGAAGTAGTGCACGAAGTCGTTCGCGATCACCAGCCGGTAGTTCTCCAGCGTCGGGTTCGCCGGTGGCGCGAAGGCGTTCTGCTGGTAGTAGTCGCTGGACGCCTTGAAGCTGGTGATCACGATCCAGTACAGCGGCACGAGGATCACCGCCAGCCAGAACCATCCGGCCAGCCCGGCGCCCCAGTTGCGGCCTGCCCAGCCACCCCCCGAAGGCTGGGAGGGAGGTGCCGTGAGCCGATCGGTCGGGTCCTGGACCGTGCCTCCTACGAGAGTGGCCATCGCCTAGATCCCTTCCAGCTGGGAGTCGTCCGCGTTGCCGCCGAGCCGCCGCAGCGCCAGCGCGATGGCCAGGCCGACCAGGACGAGGATCACCGCGATCACGCTCGCCGGTCCCATCTGGTTGGCGCCGAAGCCGCGGCGGTACATGTCCAGCGCGAGCACCCGGGTGGAGTCGCCCGGGCCGCCCTCGGTGAGCACGAAGATCAGGTCGAAGAACGTCAGGGACCCCACGACCATCAGCGTCGAGGAGGTGATGATCGTGTACTTCAGCTGGGGCAGGGTGATGCTGAAGAACGCGCGCACCCGGCCGGCTCCGTCGAGGGACGCGGCCTCGTAGAGCGACGCCGGGATCTGACGCACCGCGCCTTGGTAGATCAGGGAGTGGAACGGGATGAACTGCCAGGAGACGATGAAGATGATCACGCCCATGGCGAGCGCCGGCTCACCGAGCCAGTTCTGCGTCAGGAGCTCGGACCCGAGCCCGGGACCGAGACCGAAGTTGGGGTCGAGGAGCGCCTTGAAGGTGACCGCGATCGCCGCGGCGCTGAGCAGGAGCGGCACGAAGTAGAAGACCGCCAGCACGGCCCGGTAGCGCTGCCGGCTGGCCATGAAGACGCCGAGCAGGAGGCTGATCGGGGTCTGCACCACCCAGGAGAAGGCCATCACCTCGAAGGTGACCCACAGGGAGTGCAGCAGTGCGGAGTCGGTCAGCACCGAGCGCCAATTGCCGATGCCGATGGGCTGGATCGCACCGAGCCCGTCCCAGCGGGTGAAGCTCAGCGCCAGCACCCCCAGGAGCGGGAGGATCGCGAAGAGCAGGAAGACGGCCAGTGCGGGAAGCGCCATCCACGCCACTGAACCGCGCTGCCGCGCCCGGGCACCGCCCCGATGCCGGGTCCCGGACGTGGCAGCGTGGGCGCTCATGTGCCGATGGTCTTGTTCATCTCGTCGGCGAACGTCTGGGGACTGATGTCGAGCTGGAAGAGCTTGCCGATGTTGTCCAGCAGCGCGGTCGCCTGCGAGGGCGGCAACGCCTGGTCCCACGACTGCGCGAAGCCCGAGGCCTTGCTGGAGGTGTCGTAGACGAACTGCAGCCACGCCTTGTCGTTCTCGTCCGAGACGCCGGAGATCAGGTCACCGGAGCTCTTCACGACCGGGATGTTGCCGATGTCGACCCACTTCTTGATCTCGGTCTCGTCGAGCATCGTGGTGGTGAGCAGCTTCTTGGCGGCGTCCTGCGCCTCCTTGCTCGCCTGGGAGGAGATGGAGACGTACTGCCCGGGGTTGCCCACGGTGCTCGAAGGATCGCCCTTGCCGCCGTCGACCGCCGGGAAGTTCATGTAGCCGAGGTTGCCGCCGGTCACGAAGTCGCCACCGTCGGCCTTCATCGACCCGTAGGTCCACGCGCCGTGCAGCATCATCGCGGCCTTGCCGGTGAACAGCACCGCCTGGTCGGCGTTCTGGTCGGCGACGGTGGACTGGAACCCCTTCTGGAACCCGTCGGCCTTGACCAGCTTCTGCACCTCGCCCAGCGCCTGCAGGGCCGCCGGTTGGCTCCACGCGTTCTTCTGGCCGTCGAAGATGTTCGCGAAGACCTCTGACCCGCCGATGCGGTCGAAGAGGAACTCCAGCCACATCATGTTGGTCCATCGCGACTGCCCCGCGAGCGAGAACGGCGCGATGCCTTCGGCGTTGAACTTCGCGACGAGGTCCATCACGTCGCCCCACGACTCCGGGGGCTCGGCGCCGACCTGCTCGAAGAGCTTCTTGTTCCAGTACAGGACGATCGGCGTGACGGTCTCGATCGGCACGGCGTACAGCTTGTCGTCGACCGTGGCCGCCTCGAACGTGGCCGGGAAGCGGCCCTCCTTGAGGTCCGGGTTCTCCGCGAACCAGCTGGTCAGGTCGAGCACCTGGTCGGCCTCGACGTAGCTCTTCAGGCCACCACCGCCCCAGCCCCAGATCAGCGTCGGGCTCTTGCCGGCGCCGATCGCCGTCTTGACCTTCTGCTTGTAGGGGTCGTTGGCGATCAGGGTGATGTCGATCGCGGACTTCGGGTTGGCCTTGTTGAAGCGGGCGATCGTGTCCTTGCGGATCTCCTCCTGCGGCTTGCCCGACAGCGTCCAGTACGACGCCACCCCCTTGCCGCCGCCGGAGCCGCCAGCGGCGCCGGTCTTGCTGGGGGAGCCGCCGCAGGCCACCAGGGCCGCGCTCACGGGCACGCCCAGCCCGACCAGGCGCAGGAAGCTGCGCCGGGATGCGTTCATCGGTTCCATGTCTCTGACCTCCACCTCGACGACCGCGACCACCACGGCTCGTCAGCGTGCGACGTGTCGCCACGAGGCGAGGCGACGTCGAGCAACGTGACCGAAATATGTTTCGATCTCGACTGCATCTAGTTGCTGACCGTAGGACGGGTGCCGGAGTGTGTCAAGCATCACACTCTACTGGTTCAGCACGCTCAGCAAGCGGGCCTCGGATCGTTGCCCGGTCGTTCCCAAGTCCCTGGCGGGGCGGTACTGTGCCACGAAGTCGTCGCCTTCTTTCGGATGGATCGAAAGATCTTTCGACACTCGTCCGCGACGGCGGGCGCTCAGCCACCCAGGAGGAGCCATGACCCAGCCCACGGGCACCACGTCCGCCCCCACTCCGCAGAGCCCTGGCGAGGCTGCCCAGGAGCGCCCCTGGGCGGACCGCGACCGGCCGGCGGCGCAGCGGGTCGCCTCGCTCCTGGCCGCGATGACCCTGGAGGAGAAGGTGGGCCAGCTGGGCAGCCGCTGGGTCGGCAACAACCTCGGAGGCGACCCCGGCACCGAGGGCAGCGACCTGCAGGTGGCGCCCATGCAGGAGGTCTTCGCCGCGTCCGGGACCACCTCGCTGGGCGAGGCGAGCCGGCACGGACTGGGCCACCTGACCCGGGTCTACGGCAGCGCTCCGGTCACGGTCGCCGAGGGGGCGGCGGAGCTCGTCCGGCAGCAGCGCGTGGTGCAGGGCTCCTCACGCCTGGGCATCCCCGCACTGGTGCACGAGGAGTGCCTCACCGGCTTCACGGCGTACGGCGCAACTGTCTACCCGGCCGCCATCGCCTGGGCAGCGACCTGGGACCCCGACCTCGTCCGCCGGATGGCCGCCGCGATCGGCAGCGACATGGCGGCCCTGGGGGTGCACCAGGGCCTCTCCCCGGTGCTCGACGTCGTGCGCGACTACCGGTGGGGCCGGGTCGAGGAGACGATGGGCGAGGACCCGCACCTGGTCGCCACCCTCGGCACCGCCTACGTCCAGGGGCTGCAGTCCGCCGGCGTGATCGCGACCCTGAAGCACTTCGCCGGCTACTCCGCCTCGCGCGCCGCACGCAACCACGGCCCCGTCTCGATGGGGCCGCGGGAGATGCGTGACGTCATCCTGCCCCCCTTCGAGGCGGCGATCGCGCTCGGCGGCGCCGGGTCGGTGATGAACTCCTACTCCGACTTCGACGGGGTGCCCGCGGGCGCCAGCCGCTGGCTGCTCACCGAGGTGCTGCGCGAGGAGTGGGGCTTCGAGGGCACGGTCGTCTCGGACTACTGGGCGGTGCCGTTCCTGGCCTCCATGCACCGTGTCGCCGCGGACCCTGCGGGTGCCGGCGCCCTGGCCCTTGAGGCCGGCATCGACGTCGAGCTGCCCGACACCCTGGGGTACGGCGCCGGCCTGGTCGACCTGGTGCGGTCCGGCGTCGTCGACGAGGCCCTCGTCGACCGGGCCGCGGGTCGCGCGCTCCTCGCCAAGGTCCAGCTCGGGCTGCTCGACGACGACTGGTCGGCCGAGGCGTCGGTGGCCGGGGCCGCGAGGGTCGACCTCGACTCGGCGGCCAACCGCGCGCTGGCGCGCGAGATGGCGGAGCGCTCGGTCGTCCTGCTGGACGCCGGCACCGCCCTGCCGATCCGCGACCCACAGCGGCCGCTGCCCCAACGGGTGGCCGTGGTCGGGCCCTGCGCCGACAACCCGCTGACGTTCATGGGCTGCTACGCCTTCCCCACCCACGTGCTGCCGCGTCACCCCGGCTCCGATCTCGGCATCGAGGTCCCCACAGCTCTCGATGCACTGCGTGCCGAGCTGGGCCCCGAATTGGGCGAGGCCGAGGTCGTGCACGAGCCCGGCTGTGCGGTGACCGGCGAGGACACCAGCGGCATCGAGGCCGCGGCGGCCGCCGCCCGGGAGGCAGACCTCTGCGTGGCCTACGTCGGCGACCTCGCCGGACTGTTCGGCCACGGCTCCTCGGGCGAGGGCTGCGACGCGGAGGACCTGCGGCTGCCGGGGGTCCAGGCCCAGCTGGTCGAGGCGCTGCTGGCGACCGGGACCCCCGTCGTGCTGGTTGTCGTCTCGGGCCGTCCCTACGCGCTGGGCGCCTTCCACGGCCGGGTGGCGGGACTGGTGCAGTCGTTCTTCCCCGGCGAGGAGGGCGGCGCCGCGATCGCCGGTGTCCTCTCGGGACGGCTCTGCCCCGCCGGACGGCTGCCGGTGCAGGTCCCCCGGCGGGCGGGCAGCCAGCCGAGCACCTACCTCCAGCCGGCGCTGGGCGGCGTGGAGAGCGCCGGCATCACCTCGGTCGACTCCACGCCACTGTTCCCCTTCGGGTACGGCGCGTCGTACACCTCCTTCCGGGTGGACCAGGTGCGGGCCGGCGCGGAGGAGATCAGCACCGACGCGTCGGTGGAGGTCAGCGCGGTGGTGACGAACACCGGAGAACGGGCAGGTGACGAGGTCGTCCAGGTCTACCTGCACGACCCGGTGGCGCGCGTCGCCCGGCCCGTACGGCAGCTGGTCGGCTTCGCCCGGGTCCACCTCGAGGCCGGGTGCTCGGCCGAGGTCTTCTTCGACCTCCACGCCGACCGGACGGCCTACACTGACCCGAGTCTGGACCGCATCGTCGAGGCAGGCGACGTGGAGCTCCTCGTCGGCACCTCCGCGGCAGACGAACGGGCCCGGGTCCCCGTCCGTCTGGTGGGTCAGACCCGCGTCGTTGGTCACGACCGCCGGCTGGACACCCCCGTCCGGGTCGAGCACCACGCGTCAGAGTAGCCAGCCTGCAGGAGGAGCACCCGAGATGCCCGTGACACAGCGCCGTACGACGCTCGCCACGGTGGCCGCGTCCGCCGGCGTCTCGGTCGCCACCGTCTCCAAGGTGCTCAACGGGCGCAGCGACGTCGCCCCGGCGACCCGGGCCCGGGTGCAGGAGCTGCTCCGCACGCACGACTACGGCAGCCAGCTGCGCACGATCGAGCGGCAGCCCACCATCGAGCTGACCTTCCGCGGCACCATCGGCGCCTACTCCTCGGAGATCGTCCAGGGCGTCGCCGCCGCGGCTGCGGAGCTCGGCGTCTCGGTGACCATCGGGGTCAAGCCCGTCGACCAGCGGCCCTCGGCGAAGGTCGAGGCGACGACCTGGGCGCGCAACCTCGCAGTCAGCGGGCGCCGCGCCGTGATCGCCGTGACCGACGAGCTCGGGCCCGAGGAGTTCACCGCCCTGAGCCGGCTGCGCCTGCCCCTCGTGGTGATCGACCCGATGAACATCCCCTCGCCCGACGTCGTCAGCGTGGGCTCGACGAACTTCCGCGGCGGACAGGCCGCCGCCCGCCACCTCGTCGAGCTCGGGCACCGCCGCATCGCCTACCTGGGTGGGCGCTCGACGGCGGAGTGCAGCCAGGCGCGGCTGGCCGGGCTCCGCTCCGCTCTCGAGACGGCCGGGGTCGCGCTCCCCGACGACTACGTGCACAGCACGCTGGACTTCCGCTACCAGGACGGTCTCGACGGGGCGCCGCGGCTGCTCTCGCTCCCCCACCGGCCGACCGCGATCTTCGCCGCCAGCGACGAGCTCGCCCGTGGAGCGATCGAGGCCGCCCGCTCGATGGGCCTCTCGGTGCCGCAGGACCTCAGCGTGGTCGGGTTCGACGACACCGAGATCGCGCGGATCGCCTCCCCGCCGCTGACCACGGTGCGCCAGCCGCTCCAGGAGATGGGCGCGGTCGCCCTGCGCACGGCGCTGCGCCTCGTCGACGGCGAGAAGATCGACTCCAACCACGTCGAGCTGGCCACCGAGCTCGTCGTGCGCGCCTCGACGGCCGCGGCGCCGCCACCACTGACGGGCGACTGACCGGACGCGGTCAGGTCAGGGGCGGAGCAGCTGCCGGCCCCAGCCGTGGTCGGGGCGTTCCACGTCGACGGCGTTGCCGCGGACCACCGAGCGGGTGATCCGGCCGCCGTAGCGGAGGCCGTCGTACGCCGAGATCGGGTTGCGGTGCGCCAGGCGGGTCGCCTCGATCCGGAAGTCCACGCCGGTGTCGTAGACGGCCAGGTCGGCGTCGGCGCCCACCTCGATCCGGCCCTTGTTGGTCAGCCCGACGAGGTCGGCGCTGTTGCGCGACATCCACCGGCTGACCCGGGCCAGCGGGATCCCTCGCCGGCGGGCCTCCTGGGCGATCGCGCTGAACCCGACCTGGAGCCCGGACACCCCGCCCCAGGCCTGCTGCAGGTCACCGTCGCCACGACCCTTCTCCTCTGCCGTGGCGGGCGAGTGGTCGCTGACGATGGTGTCGATGATCCCGTCCCGCAGCGCCTGCCAGAGCTCCTCGCGGTTGCCGGAGTCGCGGATGGGCGGGCAGCACTTGAACTGAGGGGAACCGTCGGGGATCGACTCGGCGGCGAAGCACAGGTAGTGCGGACAGGTCTCCACCGTGACCGGCAGCCCTTCGGCGCGGGCGTCCGCGATCAGGTCCAGGGCGCGGGCCGATGACAGGTGCAGGATGTGCACGCGGGCGCCGGTCTCCCGGGCGCCGTCGAGCACCTGGGCGATGGCCGCGACCTCGGCCCGGTCGGGCCGGGAGACCACGAAGTCGCGGTAGGCCCGGCTCGGCGGCGAGGGCGCCTCCTCCAGCACGCGGGCGTCCTCCGCGTGCACGATCATCCGGGCGCCGAGTCGGGCGACCTCGGTGAGCGCGGCGAGGAACTCCGCGGGGTCCAGCGGCGGGAACTCCTCGACCCCGGACGGTGAGAGGAAGCACTTGTAGCCGAACACCCCGGCCTCCCACAGCGGCTCCAGGTCCGGCAGGTTCCCGGGCACGGCGCCACCCCAGAACCCGACGTCGACCATCAGCTCGCCGGCGGCCGCGGCCTGCTTGGCGCGCAGCCCCGCCATGGTGGTGGTGGGCGGCACCGAGTTCAGCGGCATGTCGATCAGCGTCGTGGCCCCGCCCAGGGCGGCCGCCTCCGTCGCCGAGACGAACCCCTCCCACTCGGTGCGGCCGGGCTCGTTGATGTGCACGTGCGTGTCCACGATCCCCGGCACGACGTACGCCGTGTCCGGGACCCGCAGCACGAAGCCGTCGGCCTCGTGCTCGAACGGCTCGATCGAGGCGATCCGCCCGTGGTGCAGGGTCAGCGTCGCGGGGACGAACGTGTCCTCGACCAGGACCCGCTGGGCCTGGACGGCGTCGAGGCGCACCTCAGCAGAACCCGGCGACGGTGGCCCAGGCCTCGGGGACCGGGACCGCACCCGCGCGCTCGACGGTGGCCTCGATCAGCCCGTAGGGCCGGTCGGCGGCGAAGAACACCTCGCCCGGGTTCTCCATCCCGAACGGCTCGAGGTCGACCAGGAAGTGGTGCTTGTTCGGGCAGGAGAGCTTCACCTCGGCGACCTCGGGATGGGTCTCGAGGATCGCCTTGCCCACCGCGAAGATCGTCTGCTGGAGCGCGAGCGAGTGCACGCTCGCGAACGTCTCGAGCAGGGTCGTCCGGATCGAGTCGTAGGTCGCGTTGAAGTCCAGGTCGGTGTCCGTGTAGCGCCACCAGGCGGTCACCGACGTGGCCAGGATCCGGTCGTCGGTCTCCGCGAGGGTGGTGAACCGGTCGCGGGGGAACCCGTGGAACTCCGAGCCGGTCGACTTCAGCACCGTGCAGTCCTTGAGCCCGGCCAGCACGTGGGTGGTCTCGCCGTCCATCTGGACCAGGGCGGTCCGCGTCTCCTGTCCGGTCCGGACGAAGGAGTGGTCGTGGGGCTGCCCGTCGACGAGGATGCGCTGCCAGGCGTGCTGCTCGGCCTCCCAGCGACCCCCGGTCACCCACTCGAAGCCGTCCACGAAGTGCCGGCCCAGGGTGAGCAGCAGCCGCTCGGGCGAGCCGACCCCGTGCTCCTTGGCGAAGGCGTAGAGGGTGTTCTTCTGGGTGTCGGTGGCCACCACCTGACTGTTGTCGCCCTCGGTGTGGCAGGCGTTGAAGTCACCGCGCAGCTGCGAGGTCACGGTCAGGTCCTCGATCTCGTGCCTGGCGCTGTCCCGGGTGATCCGGACCAGGCGGCACTCGGCCTTGCCGTACTGGTTGGCGCCCAGCACGATGCTGCCGGTGGCGGCCCCAGGGATCTCAGCGGTCATCTCAGCTCCCTCGGTAGGTGGTGTAGGAGAACGGGCTCAGGAGCACGGCGAGGTGGTAGTGCTGCTCGACCGGGGAGACCACGAACGCGACCGAGATCTCGGGGAAGAACGTCGGCCGGTCAGCGGCCGCGAACCAGAGCCCGGTCTCCAGGAGCAGGTGGTACCCGCCGGGCTCGAGGTCGAGGTCGAACCTGACCCGCCCGTCGGCGTCGGTGGTGGCGGTGGAGACCGGGTCGCCACCGGGACCGCCCAGGGTCATCGCCAGCCCCACGGCCGGCACCCCGAGCGCGGCGTCGAGGACGTGGCTGGAGAGGGTGCTCATGCGAACATCGCGTCGAGTCGCAGGCCGGCGATCTCGCGCAGCGCCCGGGAGGTGGCCTCGAGCTCGGTGTCGGGATCGTTCCCGAGCCGCTGCTCGAGCTGGTCGAGGATCTCCTCCGCGCTGCGGCCCGCGGCCCGGACCAGGAAGATCCGGCCGAACCGGTCCTCGTAGGCGCGGTTCCCGGCCTCGAGCCGGGCCGCGACGTCGGTGTCGTCGCGGTCCACCCCGGACTGCTCGCGGCCGGACATCTCGGCGCTGGTCCCGGAGCCCGCGTGGGACTCCCCGATGCGTGGGTGGTCGGCCAGGGCCTGCTCCACGTCGGCCGCGGACCAGCCGGCGGCGAGCTCGTCGGCGCGTGCGACGAGATGGTCCGGGGCGGCGTACGGGCGGCCGTCGACGACGGCCTGCGCCCAGCTCGGCACGTCCGCGCAGGAGCGCACCAGCTCGCGTGCCTCGGCGGTACCCATCAGGTTGAACTCCTCGATCTTCATCGTCTGGCCCCTCGCGGACGGTAGGTGGTCGTCTTTACAGCCATGGGCATCCAGTGTTTCGGACCTGTGACGCCGCGTCGCCGTGCCAGCGCCCGGCAGTTGGTCCGGCAGCGCGGCTCACTCGGCGTCCAGCCGCTCGGCGAGCGCGAGCAGGTCGCGGTCCCGGCCGGGGCCGGCCACCAGCGAGGCGCCGCAGGGCAGGCCGGCCGCCGTCACCAGGGGGACGTTGAGCGCCGGGAGCCCGGCGATCCCGGCCAGGCAGGTGAGCCGCATCGTGGCGTCGCGGACCGACTGCAGCTCTGCCGCGAGCCCGGGACCGGTCGCGGGCGCCACCGAGGAAGCCGAGGGCAGCACGAGGACGCGACCGGTCACCAGGTCCCGGATCTCGGCGGCGGCCTCGGCGAGGACGGCCCGCTCCCGGTCGGCCTCCGCCTCGGAGATCCGCGACGCCGTCTCGAACCGGCCGCGGACGTCGGGCCCTAGGGTGTCCATCCGCTGCTCGAGCCAGCCGCCGTCGCTCTGCCACGCCTCCCACGCCTGGACGCGCTGGAAGGCGGCCAGCCACTGGCCCAGATCCGGGAGCGCCCAGGTCACCGCCCCGGCCTCACGCTCCAGTGCCCAGCGGTCCACGGCCTCCGCGACCTCGTCCCTGCAGAGGTCCAGCAGGACCGGGACGAGCACCAGCTCCTCGTGCAGGCTCGGCACCGCGGTCGCCGACGGCAGCAGCGCGTCACCGACCCGGGCCAGCGTGGCCGCGTCACGGGTCAGCCAGCCGACCGCGTCGAAGCTGGGTGCCAGCGGCAGCAGCCCCTCGACGGGTACGACGCCGTGGCTGGCGCGGAGCCCCCACAGCCCCTGGTACGCCGCGGGCACCCGCACCGACCCCCCGGTGTCGGTGCCCAGGCCGACGGTGGCGTGGCCCAGGGAGACCGCGCTCGCCGACCCGGAGGAGGAGCCGCCGGAGATCCGGTGGGGCGCCTTCGGGTTCGGGGGTACGCCGTAGTGGGCGTTGGTCCCGGCGAGGCTGTAGGCGAACTCGTCGGTGCGGGCGATGCCGGCGAGGTCGGCTCCGGCGTCGAGCAGCCGCTGCACGGCCCAGGCGTTCTCCTGCTCGATCCCGGAAGCCTCGAGCCAGGCCGGGTTGCCCGCTCCGATGCGGTGACCGGCCACGGCATACAGGTCCTTGACCGCGACCCGCTCGCCGGCGAGCGGCCCCTCGCCGCTGCCCCGGACCAGCGGGTCGCCGACCACTCGCCACACCCGGGTGTCCAGGGCGGGAGCGGACACGGAGACGTGCGCAGCGGTGACCGCCCAGCCCGCCGGGAGCCGCGCCCAGAGCTGGGTCTGCAGTCCCCGGCCGCCGCGCTCGAGCTCGGTGACCGCGACGACGAGCGCATGGTCGGCGTCGACCACCTGCACGTGGGTCTCCACGATCCGGCGCGGCGGGGCACCGCCGCGACCACCCCGGAAGGCGCTGATCCGGTCGTGGCCCACCAGGAGTCCCGCGGCGTCGCCGCGCATCGTCTCCGCGCCCGGCGCGAACAGCCGGTCGAGCGCCTCGAGGTCGTTCGACATCAGCGCCTGCTCGTAGGCCTCGAAGGCCGCCATCAGGCCCTCGGGCACGGGCGCTCCCACCGGCTCGCTCACCGGCTCGCTCATCGGGTGACCTGCGCGAAGTCGTCCTTGCGGATCCGGGCGTGCACGCCCTTGACCACGTCGACGACCTGGGAGATGTCGAAGTCGGTGGCGGCGCTCAGGTAGGCCAGCGCGAGCGCGGGGTCCATCCCGTAGCGGGCCTGGAGCAGCCCGATCGACGCCCGCACGCAGTTGGCCATCGCGAGGTCGAGGTCCTCGTCGAGGCCGGTCGGCACGAGGAACTCCGCGGTCTCGGCGAGCGGGCCCGCGAGCTCCCCGAACTGGCGGACCGCGTCCTCGCGCGCCACCACGTCGAGCCGCACCGTCGCCCGCAGCGAGGCCTCCAGCGCGGTCAGCGCCACCTCGCCGTCGCCCTGGGCGAAGTGCGGGTCGCCGACGTAGACCAACGCGTCCTCGGCCTGCACGGGCAGGTAGAGGGTGGAGCCCACGGTGAGCAGGTTGATGTCGATGTTGCCGCCGTACGCCCCCGGCGGGACCGAGTGCGGCCGCTGGTCGCCCGCGACGGCGACACCGATGATGCCGAGGAACGGGGCCAGCGGGAACGAGACCACCGGCCTGCCTCCCTGCACCAGCGGCAGCCGTCCCCGGCTGCCGGTCTCGTCCACGCTCGCGAACGCGCTGAACAGCTCGCCCGAGGCCGGGAACTCACCCGGCAGGGCGCCCTTCCCGTGCCGGTTCGAGATCACGCCGTACGGCACCCTCGGGCGCGTCTCCAGCACGGTCACCGCGAGCAGGTCGCCGGGGCGCGCGCCGGTGACGGCCACCGGCCGGGACACGACGTGCGGACCGTCGACCCCGAAGGTCCGCGGGTGGGTGGACCCGTCCGTGGCGGCGATCGCGATCGCGTCGGAGAGCACGTGCTCCACGCCGTACGCCGAGAAGAACGCCTCGGGATCTCGGCCCTGGTCCTCCAGGATCCCCTCGTGGCTCACCGTGTCGAAGGTGACCTCCGTGCCCGGGTCCACCCGTTCGACGGGGTCGTCGGCGGCGCACGGGAGCCGGCCCCAGAGCACGTGGTCGGGGGTCGAGGGGACGTACGTCGTCGCCCGGATCGGTCCGGATCCGGTCTCCAGCGGTGTGATCGGTGAGCCCATGCCCGGGCACTGTAGAGACTTCTGGTTACCGCAATGTTTTCCCGACTCGCCGGTAACGGGCAGCGGCAGGCAAGATGCTGGCATGACAGAGACGGCTCCACGCAAGCGCAGCGCGGCCACCAGCGGCTCCTACTCGATCACCATGCGGCTGCACACCGGCACCGACCCGTCCGTGGTCGGCCGGATCGCCACCGCGATCGCCCTCGAGGGCGGGATCGTCAGTGCGCTCGACGTGGCCGAGTCCCGGCACGACCGGCTCGTCATCGACGTCACCTGCTCGGCCACCGACTCCGAGCACGCGGAGGAGATCGTCGCCGACCTGCGCGGCCTCGAAGGCGTCGTGGTGCACAAGGTCTCCGACCGCACCTTCCTGCTGCACCTCGGCGGCAAGATCGAGGTCAACTCCAAGGTCCCCCTGCGCACCCGCGACGACATGTCGATGGCCTACACGCCCGGCGTGGGACGGGTCAGCATGGCCCTCGCGGAGAACCCGGAGGACATCCCCCGGCTCACCGTGAAGGGCAACAGCGTCGCGGTGGTCACCGACGGCTCCGCGGTGCTGGGTCTCGGCAACATCGGCCCCGGTGCCGCGCTGCCGGTGATGGAGGGCAAGTGCGCCCTGTTCAAGCGGTTCGCCGACATCGACGCGTGGCCGATCTGCCTCGACACCCAGGACACCGAGCGCATCGTCGACGTCGTCGCGGCGATCGCCCCCGGCTTCGGCGGGATCAACCTCGAGGACATCGCTGCGCCCCGCTGCTTCGAGATCGAGGCCCGGCTGCGTGAGCGGCTCGACATCCCGGTCTTCCACGACGACCAGCACGGCACCGCGATCGTCGTACTCGCCGCGCTGACCAACGCGCTGCGCTGCATCGAGCGTGAGCTGCCCGAGGTCAGGATCGTGGTGGCCGGAGCCGGGGCCGCGGGTACGGCGATCGTCACCCTCCTGCTCGCTGCCGGCGCGCAGGACGTCGTGGTGTGGGACCGCGTGGGCTGCCTGTCCGACGACGACGACTCGCTCCCCCCGGCGATGGCCAGCCTGGCGAAGCGGACCAACCCCCGCCGGGTCCGCGGCGACCTGCACACCGCGCTCACCGACGCGGACGTGTTCATCGGCGTCAGCGGCCCGGGAGTCCTTCAGGCGGAGTGGATCGAGGACATGGGCCCGAAGCCGGTGGTGTTCGCGCTGGCCAACCCCGACCCGGAGATCGACCCCGCCGATGCCGCGCACCACGCCGCCGTGGTCGCGAGCGGCCGCAGCGACTACCCCAACCAGATCAACAACGTGCTCGCGTTCCCCGGCGTCTTCCGGGGCCTGCTCGACGCCCGCGCCACCGACGTCACCGTGGAGATGCTCCTGCGCGCGGCCGCCGCGATCGCGAGCTGCGTCAGCGACCGGGAGCTGAACGTCAGCTACATCATCCCGAGCGTCTTCGACGAGCGGGTTCCCGAGGCCGTCGCTGCCGCGATCCGGGGCGACGACGACTGAGCGGTGGGCCGGCCGCAGGGCCTCACATTTGTTGGGTTGTGACATCCGCGAAGGCCCTGTCGACGCCACAGCCCCACAAATGTTGGGTCGTGACATCCGCGATGCCCCTGCCATTGCTACGACTGCACAAATGTTGGGTTGGAACGTCCAGATCGGCCGTCGCGACGTTACAACCCAACATTTGTGGGGCCCGCGGGCCACAGACAGCCCCGTACACCGCCGCGCGGCCCCAGCTCGCCCCGGCTCGCCGCGGGACTGTCAGGTCGACCGGTTAGGTTCGACCGGCAGGATCAGGGGAGGCGAGTCGGGCAGTGAGCTTCGTGCCGTTGCAGGGTGAGGCGAGGTGGGTGCCGAGCCACCCCCCACGACTGAGCGAGGTGGAGTTCTCCGGCCCGGCGCGCACGATCCGGATGCCGATGCGGGGTGCGATCCCGGTGCTCACCCGTGCCATCCGGGTCGAGGACGCGCACCCGTCGGTCGGGCTGCTCAGCGGCGCGACCCTGCTGGCGATGAAGCTGGTGGCGGCCGGACGGGTCCGGCTCTCGGAGTCCGGTGACTCCTGGCGGGTGGGCCCGCTCCAGCCGGAGGACGACGACCGGCTGCACGCGCTGGCCACCGCGCGCGCCCACGGGGACACCACCGTCGAGGAGGCCGAGGACCTGATCCGGCAGCTGCTCGACGCGGTCGTCGACACCGTGACCCGCCCGCCCTCGGCAGCGACGACCCGGCCCTCGCGGACCTTCGAGAGCCCGGTACGCCGGCGCGACCACCCAGCGGACCAGGACGAGGACGACGACCTGCCCGACGAGGTCCGGATCTCCCTGCGGGTGGAGGCACCGAACGAGGTGCTGGAGGGCGGCGGCGTGGTCGTCGTGCTCCAGGCGCACGAGGCCGACGACGACACCCACGTCGTCGACGCGGAACGGCTGTGGCTGGCCGAGGACCACGGGTTCTCCCGGCGCGCCCGGGTCAGCCTGGGCGCCGAGCTGCGCAAGGCCGCCGGCATCTGGGCCCCCCTGGACCGGCTGCAGCGCCAGCAGGTCCCGGACCGGATGGTGCTGGACTCCGAGGAGCTGGCCGACCTCCTCGAGCACGGCCTGGAGGCCCTGGACCGCGCCGGCGTCGAGGTGTTCTGGCCGCGCGGCCTCCGCGGAGAGCTGATCCCGCAGGCCCGGGTCGAGGTGGCCCGCGCCCAGCGCGACGCCCCCCTGCACGAAGGGCTGTTCGGTCCCGGCGCGCTGTTCGAGTTCGACTGGCGCCTCGCCATGGGTGACGACGCGCTCACCGACGAGGAGATGACCGTCCTCGCGGGAGCCACGACGCCGGTGATCCGGTTGCGCGACAACTGGATGGTGATCGATCCCGTCGTCGCCAGGCGGGCGCGCAAGCGGAAGGCTGCCCAGAAGACAGCACAGAGGATCAAGCCGGCGGCCGCGCTGGCCTCGGCGCTGACCGGCACGATCGAGCTGGACGGCGAGACGGTGCCGGTCCACCCCGGGGCGACGCTGCTCAAGGTGCGCGACCGCATCGTCGACGCAGCGAGCGTGGCGCCGATCGAGGTGCCCCCCGGCCTTCAGGCGACCCTGCGCGACTACCAGCGCCACGGCCTCACCTGGCTTGCCGAGCTCACCGGCGCCGGGCTCGGCGCCTGCCTGGCCGACGACATGGGCCTGGGCAAGACGATCACCGTGATCGCGCTGCACCTGCACCGCAGGGAGCGTCGCCTGGCCCAGGGCCCGACCCTGGTGGTGTGCCCGGCGAGCCTGATGGGCAACTGGGAGAGCGAGTTCCGGAAGTTCGCCCCCGGGGTCGCCGTACGCCGCTACCACGGCAGCTCCCGGTCGCTGGTCTCGACGAGCTCGACCGACGGGGCTGGCTCGACCGACGCAGCGCCGGGCACGGCCGGCCTGATCGAGGACGGCGTCGTGCTCACCACCTATGGCACCATGCGGCGCGCGCACGAGGACCTGGGGACGGTGGCCTGGGACCTCGTGGTCGCCGACGAGGCCCAGCACATCAAGAACGCCACGTCCTCGACGGCCCGCAACCTGCGCACCATCGGCTCGCGCTGCCGGGTCGCGCTCACCGGCACGCCGGTGGAGAACAACCTGACCGAGCTGTGGGCCATCCTCGACTGGGCCACGCCTGGCCTGCTCGGGTCGCGCAACGCGTTCCGCAAGGTGTGGGCAGCGCCGATCGAGGCCGGCGTCGACCCCACGGTCGCCCGCCGGTTCGCCCAGCTGGTGGAGCCGTTCCTGCTGCGCCGCCGCAAGTCCGACCCGGGGGTGGCGCCCGAGCTGCCGGCGAAGACCGAGACCGACCACCTGATCGGCCTCACCAAGGAGCAGGTGGTGCTCTACGAGGCCCTGGTGCGCGAGTCGATGGACCGGATCGAGCGGGCCGACGAGACCACCCGCCGCGGTCTCGTGCTCGCGCTGCTGACCGGCCTCAAGCAGATCTGCAACCACCCCGCGCACTACCTGCGCCAGGCCGGCGGCCGGCTCACCGGCCGCTCGGAGAAGCTCGACCTCGTCGACGAGCTGCTCGGCACGATCCTGGCCGAGAACGGCTCGGTGCTGGTCTTCACCCAGTACGTCGCGATGGCCCGCCTGCTCGAGCGACACCTCGCCGCCGCGTCGGTGCCCACGCTGTTCCTGCACGGCGGCACCCCGGTCCGGGCACGGGAGCAGATGGTGAGCGACTTCCAGGCCGGTGCGGCGCCGGTGTTCCTGCTCTCGCTCAAGGCCGGCGGGACCGGGCTCAACCTGACCCGGGCCGACCACGTGATCCACTTCGACCGCTGGTGGAACCCCGCGGTCGAGGACCAGGCCACCGACCGCGCCCACCGGATCGGGCAGACGCGTCCCGTCCAGGTGCACCGGATGGTCACCCAGGGCACCATCGAGGAGCGGATCGACCAGCTGCTCACCCGCAAGCGCAGCCTGGCCGAGGCGGTACTCGGCTCCGGCGAGGTCGCGCTCACCGAGCTCAGCAACGCCGAGCTCCGCGACCTGGTGACCCTGCGTAGCCCGGAAACCGATGCCTGACCCCCTGGTGTTCCCGCGACTGACCCGGGTCCGGGGCACGACCGCCCGCAGCACCACCTGGTGGGGCCGCGCGTTCGTCCGCTCGTTCGAGGAGCTCACCGTGGAGGCGGGCGACCTGGTCGCCGCCCGCAGCCTGGCGAGGTCCGGCCGACTCGGCGCGATCGTGGTGCTGGAGGCGATGTCCTCGGCGGTCGTCGACCCGGGCGGGGACACCCCGCTGATGGCCCAGGTCAGGGTCGCCCGGCTCGACGACGAGGGCTGGACCACCTTCGCCCGGGAAGCGGCCCGGGAGAGCGGCTACGCGGCGGCGCTGGAGGCGGGCGACCTCCCCGCCAACCTGGTCGAGCACGCCGACGAGGCCGGGGCCGAGGTGCTCCCCGGCACGGGCGCCATCGACACCGCCTGCGAGTGCGATGCCTGGGCCCAGCCCTGCGTGCACGCCCTAGCGCTGCTCTACCAGCTCGCCTGGCAGATCGACCGCGATCCCTACGTGCTGCTCCTGCTCCGCGGACGCACCCGCGAGGCACTCCTCGCCGAGGTCACCGACCTCGCCACCGCCGGCACGCCCCCGGGTGCCGAAGAGCTCGAGGAGGCCCGCATCCGCGCCGCACAGATCCTTGCCCTCGCCGAGCAGGCCCCCACCGGCCACGGCCTCGCCGACGCCAGCGTGGCGGCGTACGACGAAGCCGTCGCCCGCCTGCTGTAGCCACAAGGTGGTGGAGCAGCAAACGCACCACTAGGTGGTCGAGCAGCGAGCGAAGCGAGCGGATAGTCGAGACCACCCAAGGTGACGCGCCCACAGACCCGAACCCGAGCCCGGAAGCCAACCGGGGTGCTGTTGCCGGGGACGTCACCCGAGTGGTCTCGACTGACCGCTCGCTGCGCTCACTGCTCGACCACCTACGAGCATGGTCTCGGCTGACCGCTCGCTGCGCTCACTGCTCGACCACCTACGAGCGTGGTCTCGACTGACCGCTCGCTGCGCTCGCTGCGACCACCTTGGAGCATGGTCTCGACTGACCGCTCGCTGCGCTCACTGCTCGACCACCTACGAGCATGGTCTCGGCTGACCGCTCACTGCTCGACCACCTTCCTGAGCAGGCCCACCGGGATCAGCGCAGCGAGCGGCGTACGACGACGCAGAGCAGGTCGACCAGCAGCGAGACCCCGATCAGCGCCAGGATCGTGGTGGACATCGCCGGGTAGTCGAAACCGGCGCGCTGCTGCTCCAGCAGCCGGCCGAGGCCACCCGCGCCGACGACGCCGACCACCACGGTCTCGCGGACGGTGACCTCCCAGCGGTAGAGGCTGTAGGAGACCAGCTGCCCGGTGGCGCCGGGCAGCGTCGCGTAGGCGAACACCTGTGCCGGGCTCGCACCGAGCTCCGCCAGCGCCTTCCCGGGACCCGGGTCGAGCTCCTCGACGACCTCGGCGAAGAGCCGGCCCAGGATGCCGAAGGTGTAGATCCCCAGCGCCAGCGCGCCGGGCAGCGGGCCGGGGAACACCACGAACAGGACCAGCAGCGCCCACACCGGCGGCGGGATCGCGCGGGTGACCAGCAGCACCGTCCGGGCCACCCACGACGCCAGCCGCCGCGCCGGGGAGCCGCCGGTGCGCGCGGCCAGCAGCGCCACGGCAACCCCGAGCACGCTCGCGATCGTGATCGCGACGACCGACATCTGCAGGGTCTCCACCGACCGGGAGAGCAGCTCCGGCCACCCGCCGGCGGGCAGCCGCGGTGGCACCAGGTCGCCGACCAGCCCGCCCAGCAGCTCGAAGGTCCGCGAGGAGAACCACCGGGAGAGGTCGGGGGCGAGGTGCACCACGGACGCGACGGCGAGCACCGAACCGAGCACGGCGGACAGCGTCCAGCGGCGACCCGGCGCCATCCCCCGGCCCTCGGCGCGGCGGCCGCCACGCAGCCAGGAGCCCCACCGGTCCACGAGCGCCCCGAGGACGATGAGCGCGTAGAGCGAGGTCCACATCTCGGCGTACTGCAGCCCCTGGAAGCTCAGGCTCAGCTGCAGCCCCAGTCCGCCCGCCCCGATCATCCCGAGGATCACCGCGGAGCGGATCGAGCACTCGAAGCGGTAGAAGGCGTACGACGTGAACCCCGGCAGCGCCGCCGGCACCAGGCCGTAGACGATGGCAGCCAGCCGGCCCGCGCCCGCCGCGCGCAGCGAGTCGTAGGGGGCGTGGTCGGTCTCGTCGAGGATCTCGGAGTACACCTTGGCGGTGATCGCCCCGAACGGGATCGCGATCGCGAGCACCCCGACCAGCGGGTCCCGGCCCAGGACGCTGACCAGCAGCAGTCCCCACACCGCCTCGTGGACGCCGCGCGGCAGCCCGACGCCCGCGCGGGCCAGCACCAGCCCGCCGCCGCGAGCCGCCCGCTCGGCCTGCGACCGGGACCCGGCGGCCCACCAGGTCTGGCTCATCGGGAGCGCGAGGACCACCCCGATCAGCACGGAGAGGCCGGTACCGAGGACGCCGAACGCCACTGTGGTCAGCGTGGCCTCGAGAGTGGCCCGGACGAAGTCCGCTGAGAGGTCCGGGCGCAGTGCGTGCCTCCAGAACTCGCCCAGCTGCGGCAACCCGTCGACGTTCAGGACCTCCCGGTCGCCGAGCACCCCGGCCAGCGACCACGCGACCGCGAGCACCCACACCAGGGTCCACGCACGGCCACCCCACCCCGGAGCCGTACGCCGCCGCGGGGCTGTCGAGGTCCCGCGGACGGGACCCCTGGACGCCTCCAGGGAGGCGATCTCGGCCAGATCACTCACGGGTCGCTCACGAGCTGCTCACGCGGGTCAGGAGGCCTCGAGCGAGTACAGCTCGTCGTGGCGCCGCTGGTCCACCTCGCCGCAGGGGAGGTCGAACAGCACCCGTCCACCGCGCAGCCCGACCACCCGGTCGCAGTAACGCACCGCCAGCCCGAAATCGTGCAGGCTGACCAGCAGCGCCCGCCCGTCGCTGGCCGCGGTCTCGCACAGCATCCGGACGACCTCGTCGGCCCGCGCCGGGTCCAGGCTCGAGACCGGCTCGTCGGCGAGCACGAGCTCGGGGTCCTGCACCAGCACCCGCGCCAGCGCCACCCGCTGCTGCTCGCCGCCGGAGAGCCGGTCGGTGCGCTCGTGCAGCTTGTCCGCGACCCCGGTGCGTGCGAGCGCCTGCCGCGCCAGGTCCACCTCGAGCGGACGCACCAGCGAGACCAGCGCGCGCCAGGTGCTCCAGCGCCCGAGGTGTCCGCTGTTGACGTTGTGCACCACGCGCAGCTGGCCGACCAGGCTCAGCCGTTGGTGGATGGTCCCGACCCGGCGCCGCAGGTCGGCCAGCCGGCGGGGGCCCAGGCGCTGCAGCTCCTCGCCCAGCACCTCGACCTCCCCCTCGCTCGGGCGGACGGCGCCGCTGCACAGCCCGAGCAGTGTGGACTTCCCGGCGCCGCTGGGACCGATCAGCGCGACCCGTTCACCGGGGCGTACGACGAGGTCGATCCCGGCGAGGGCATGCCGGTCGCCGTACCGCACGCCGACGCCGCGCAGCGCCACCACGGGCCGTCCGGGAACGGCGGGAGTCACGACACCAGCCCCAGCTTGCGGGCGATCTCCTCGATCTGGTCGTAGTTGTCGGCCTTGGTCGCGATCACGGACTTCGCGCCGTACAGCTCGAGCACCTTCGCCTCCGCCGGGGTGGAGCCGTCGAGGTCGAGCAGCGCCTGACGCAGCCGGTCGGTGAAGCCGTCCCCGAACCGCTCGTCGACGTCGGGACCGCTCATCCAGTGGTAGTCGTGGTAGCTCGGCGTACGGAAGACCTCCACCACCTTGTCCAGATCGACCGTCCCGGCCTTCTTGCGCGCGTCCCACACCTGCACGTTCAGGGCCCCGCCGTCGTAGGAGCCGGCCGTGACCACGTCGATGGTCTTGTCGTGCGATCCCGAGTAGCCCGGCTCGCCCTTGAAGTCCGCGGAGCTGTCCACGCCCGCCTCGTCGAGGAAGTACTCCGGCATCACCCGGCCCGAGGTCGAGGACTCGCTGCCGAAGGTGAACCGCTTGCCGGCGAACGCCTCCAGCCCGTCCACGTCGGCCACCGGCGCGATGCCGGCCTTCTTGTTCGCGATGAACACGCTCTGGAACTTCTCGTCGATGTCGCGCTGGGCGAGCAGGTTCGCCCCCGGCGTCTGCAACCGCGCCTGTACGCCGGTGAGGCCGCCGTAGAAGACCATGTCGAGGTCGCCGGCCTTGAACAGGTTCACCGAGGCGGCGTAGTCGGTCACCGGGACGTACTCCACCTCCACGTCCAGCGCGTCCCCAAGGTAGTCGGCCAGGGCCTCCTCGCGGGCGCTGAGCTCGGAGGGGTCCTGGTCGGGGATGGCGCTGATCGAGAGGGTCTCCCCCGATCCGGCGTTCCCCGAGGAGTCGGAGTTCTCACCACACGCGGTCAGCAAGAGGGAGACGGAGAGCAGCACTACTGCTCCTGCGAGGCGGATCGACATGGACACTCCTGCGTCGGACGGACGGGCATTTGCACCCTAGCGACTCGGGCGCCTCCCGTCGGTGTTCACCTGCTGGCCCGTGGACGGCCCACCTCGCCCGGGGAGGGCGGGATCTCGCGCGAGCTTGTAGTGGAGAGCTCAGCTCCAGCGCCCCGTCGGGCAGGGCTCTCGCACCACCTCGTGCACTGGTGCGAGGGCGGCGAGCCATCGGACGCGAACCACCCGACCAGTGACGATGCCTACCTGAGCTGCTCGAGCGCCTGCCGGGCCTCGTCACGCATCGACGTCAGCTCTGCCCGCCTCTTCGAGGTGAACCGCGAGATCTGCAGGTCGAGCACCGCCCTTGCCGGGATGTCGCCGACGCCCAGCAGGTCGCGCACCGCGCCCACTGCATCCCCGAAGCCCTCGGCTGCGCCGACCACCTCGAGCACCTCGGCCCTCCGGGAGCAGGCGACCAGCAGCGCCTCGAGGATCTCGAGACGCGTCTCCAGGTCTTCGCGCTGCTCGGAAGTGTCGGGAGGCTCCATGGCACCACCCAACACCGGGTCACTCGGTCTTGTCGCCCAGCTCCGTCAGAGTGCCGGCCGTCGGACCCGGGCAGCCCAGTGCCTGAGCCGCCATCTCCGCGAGGAGGTCGTGCATCTCGTCGCGCTCCAGGAACGCGCTGTGCGGGGTGGAGTTCAGCAGCCCGAACGCCGCGTGCACCCTCGCGCGGGCCGGGCGGAGCGCCAGGTCGGGGTGGATGGTGCGCAGCTGCTTGACCCAGACCTCGACGTACTTGCGCTGGGTCTCACGCACCTTCTCGCGCGCCTCCAGCGGCAGCGCCGACCAGTCCCGGTCCTGGACGACGATCAGCGCCTTGTGGTCCAGCGCGAACGTGACGTGCCAGTCGATCAGCGCCCGCAGCGCCGCGGGAGCGTCCTCCGCCTCCCGGACCCGGCGCCGGCCCTCGGTGAGCAGCTCGGCGCTGATGCTGACCAGCATCTCGGCGAGCACCGCGTCCTTGGACCGGAAGTGCCGGTAGATCGCGGGGCCGGAGAACCCGCAGGCGGCTCCCAGCTCGGCGATGGAGACGCCATGGAAGCCCTTCTCGGCGAACAGCTCGGCCGCGATGGCCATGATCTGCTGCTTCCGCTCCGTCACCCGCCTAGGTTAGCGGCCGTTAACACTGCTCCTGACACCCAGCCAGCCGAGGGAGTAGCCTCCGGTTAGCGATCGTTAACAACGGCGTACGCCGCGAGGAGGCAATCACCGTGGGTTCCGGCATGCAGGACCTCGTCGACGAGCTGCGGGAGCGCACCGCCCGGGTGTGGCAGGGCGGTTCCGAGTCCGCCCGGGCCAAGCACACCGGCCGGGGCAAGATGCTCGCGCGCGAGCGGATCGACACCCTTCTCGACCCAGGGAGCCCGTTCCTCGAGCTGAGCCCGCTGGCGGCGTACGGGATGTACGGCGCGCAGGAGGGCGACGACTTCGCCGTCCCCAGCGCCAGCATCATCACCGGCATCGGCCGGGTCGAGGGCCGCGAGTGCGTGATCGTCGCGAACGACGCGACCGTCAAGGGCGGCACCTACTACCCGATCACGGTCAAGAAGCACCTGCGCGCCCAGGAGGTTGCGCGGGCGAACAAGCTGCCGTGCATCTACCTCGTCGACTCCGGCGGCGCGTTCCTGCCGATGCAGGACGACGTCTTCCCCGACAAGGAGCACTTCGGCCGGATCTTCTTCAACCAGGCCAACCTCTCCGCCGAGCAGATCCCGCAGATCGCCGCGGTGATGGGCTCGTGCACCGCCGGCGGCGCCTACGTGCCGGCGATGTCGGACGAGACCGTGATCGTCCGGGACCAGGGCACGATCTTCCTCGGCGGCCCGCCGCTGGTGAAGGCCGCGACCGGTGAGGTGGTCACTGCCGAGGAGCTCGGCGGCGGCGAGGTGCACGCCCGCAAGTCCGGGGTCGTGGACCACCTCGCCGAGGACGACGCCCACGCGCTGCAGATCATCCGGTCGATCGTGGCGACGCTGCCCCGGCAGACCACCGAGCGACCGGCCCAGGTCGAGGAGCCGGTGAAGGATCCGGCCGAGCTCTACACCGTGGTGCCGGCCGACACCCGCACGCCGTACGACGTGCGCGAGGTGATCACCCGGATCGTCGACGGCAGCCGGTTCCACGAGTTCAAGCAGCTCTACGCCGAGACGCTGGTCTGCGGCTTCGCCAAGATCTGGGGGTACGACGTCGGGATCGTCGCCAACAACGGGATCCTGTTCTCGGAGTCGGCGCGCAAGGGTGCGCACTTCATCGAGCTGTGCAACCAGCGCCGCACCCCGATCGTGTTCCTGCAGAACATCAGCGGGTTCATGGTGGGCCGGGAATACGAGAACGACGGGATCGCCCGCGACGGCGCCAAGCTGGTCACCGCGGTCGCGTGCTCGGTGGTGCCGAAGTTCACCGTCGTGATCGGCGGCTCCTTCGGGGCGGGCAACTACGGCATGTGCGGCCGGGCCTACGACCCGCGCTTCCTGTGGATGTGGCCGAACGCCCGGATCTCGGTGATGGGCGGGGAGCAGGCCGCGGCCGTGCTCGCCACGGTCAGGCGCGACGGCCTGGAGGCCAGGGGCGAGGAGTGGTCGGCCGAGGACGAGGAGTCCTTCAAGGCGCCGATCCGGGAGCAGTACGAGCGCCAGGGCTCGCCGTACTACTCCACCGCCCGCCTGTGGGACGACGGCATCATCGACCCGCTCGACACCCGGCGCGTACTCGCGATGGGCCTCGCCGCGGCGGCCAACGCACCCGTTCCCGCGCCCTCCTACGGCATCTTCAGGATGTGACCCGCATGTTCGACACCCTCCTGGTCGCCAACCGCGGCGAGATCGCCCGCCGGGTGATCCGCTCCGCCCGCGCCCGCGGCCTGCGCACCGTCGCTGTCTACTCCGACGCCGACCGGCAGGCGGCGCACGTGCGCGAGGCCGACGCGGCCTGCTGGATCGGGCCGACCCCGGCCACGGAGTCCTACCTGGACATCGAGGCGATCCTGAAGGCCGCCCGCGACAGCGGGGCCCAGGCGATCCACCCCGGCTACGGCTTCCTCTCCGAGCGTGCCGAGTTCGCCCGCGCCGTCGTGGACGCCGGCCTGGTCTTCGTGGGCCCCTCCGCCGAGGTGATGGACCAGATGGGCCGCAAGGACCGCGCCCGCACCATCGCGGTCGCCGCCGGGGTCCCGGTCGTGCCCGACCACCCGATCGACGGCGACATCGCGCCCGGCGAGTTCCCGGTGCTGGTCAAGGCCGCGGCCGGAGGCGGCGGCAAGGGGATGCGGGTGGTCCGCGAGCCCGGCGACCTGCAGCAGGCGATCGCGGCAGCCCGGCGCGAGGCGCAGAGCTCCTTCGGCGACGACACCCTGATCATCGAGCGGTACGTCGAGCACGGCCGCCACGTGGAGGTCCAGGTGCTCGCCGACGCCCACGGCAACGTGGTGCACCTCTTCGAGCGCGACTGCTCGGCCCAGCGCCGCCACCAGAAGGTGATCGAGGAGGCGCCCTCGCCCAGCGTCAGCGAGGACGTGCGCGCGGTGCTCACCAACGCAGCCGTCGCACTGTCCCGCGAGGTCGGCTACGTGAACGCGGGCACGGTGGAGTTCCTGGTGGACCCGGCTCGCGGCACCGACGGGGTGTACTTCCTGGAGATGAACACCCGGCTGCAGGTGGAGCACCCGGTGACCGAGCTGGTGGTCTCGACGGGCTCGGTCTCGACAGGATCAACCACCGCGGGGATCGATCTGGTCGACCTGCAGCTGTCGATCGCGGCGGGCGAGCGGCTGCCGTTCGGCCAGGAGGACCTGTCCTGCGTGGGGCACGCCATCGAGGCGCGGGTCTACGCCGAGGACGCGTTCAACGGGTTCCTGCCCCAGGCGGGGACGGCCACCTACGTGCACTGGTCGGGGCTGGCGCGCAACGACGAGGCGCTGGCGAGCGGGCAGGACGTCGCGACCTCCTACGACCCGATGCTGGGCAAGGTCATCGTGCACGGGCCCACCCGGGAGGCCGCCCGCAAGAAGCTGGTCGCCGCGCTCGACGACACCGCGGTGATCGGGCTGACCACCAACATCGGCTTCCTGCGCGAGCTGGCCGCGAGCGAGGAGTTCCGCGACTCCCGGATCGACACCGGCTGGCTGGACCGCAACCCCGACGGCGTACGGCAGCCCGAGGACACCGTGGCCGCCGTGTTCGCGGCCTGGGTGGTGGCCTCCGACGCCCCGCGCGACCACAGTCCCTTCGGGATCGGTGACGGCTGGCGCTCCGCGGGCCCGCCGGCTCCGGTGACCGTGGAGCTCGACGACCGCTGGCTGGTCTCGGCCAACGAGGTGTCCGGTCCAGGATCAGGCACAGCCGGCACCCATGCCGTGGCGCTGGTCGACCGCGACGGGCCCGTGGTCCGGCTCGAGGTCGACGGCACCGTGCTGGAGGCGGTGGTCATCGTCGAGCCCCACGTCGTCGAGGTGGCGCACCGCGGGCACACCCGCCGGTTCACCCGTCCCGACGCGTTCGGCCCCGGCGCCGGAGCGGGTACGACGGACGGGACCCTGCTCGCCCCGATGCCCGGCACCGTCCTCGACGTCGACGTGGCCGAGGGCGATGCTGTCGAGGAGGGCCAGCGACTCGGCGTGCTGGAGGCGATGAAGATGGAGCTCGCCCTCCAGGCTCCGTTCACCGGCAGGGTCACCAGGGTGGGGGCCGAGGTCGGATCGCAGGTGGCGCTGGGCCAGGTGCTGTTCGTGGTGGAAGGAGACGCCGATGAGTGAGCGTGGCACGCTCCCCGAGCGGGTGACCATCTACGAGGTCGGTCCGCGCGACGGCCTCCAGAACGAGGACACGGTCGTCCCGGTCCAGGCGAAGGCTGAGTTCGTCCACCGGCTCCTCGAGGCCGGCCTGCCCGTGGTCGAGGCGACCAGCTTCGTGCACCCCAAGTGGGTCCCCCAGCTCGCCGACGCCGGCGAGCTGATGACGCTGCTCGGTGACACGGGCCGCCGGCTCCCGGTACTGGTGCCCAACGAGCGTGGGCTCGACCGCGCGCTCGAGCTCGGGTGCGAGCACATCGCGATCTTCGGCAGCGCCACCGAGTCCTTCGCGCAGCGCAACCTCAACCGCAGCCTGGACGAGCAGTTCGCGATGTTCGAGCCCACCGTCGTGCGCGCACGCGCGGCCGGCCTCGACGTACGCGCCTACGTGAGCATGTGCTTCGGCGACCCCTGGGAGGGGGACGTGCCGATCGAGCAGGTGGTGCGCGTCGGCAAGCGGCTGCACGACCTCGGCGCCAGCCAGCTCTCCCTCGGCGACACCATCGGGGTCGGCACCGCCGGCCACGTGAGCGACCTGCTCACCGCGTTCAACGAGGCGGGACTGGCGAACGACTCGCTCGCGGTGCACTTCCACGACACCTACGGCCAGGCGCTGGCCAACGCGCTGGCCGCGCTGCAGCACGGCATCACCACCTTCGACGCCAGTGCCGGCGGTCTCGGCGGCTGCCCGTACGCCGAGAGCGCCACCGGCAACCTCGCCACCGAGGACCTCGTCTGGATGCTGCACGGGCTCGGCATCGAGACCGGGGTGGACCTGCCCTCACTGGTGGAGACCAGCGCGTGGATGGCCGGGGTGCTGGGCCGACCGAGCCCCTCCCGGGTCGTGACCGCACTGGCACCGGGCACAATGCGCACATGAGCCGTCGGGTCTACCTTCACGTCGGGACCCCCAAGAGCGGCACGAGCTATCTGCAGGACAAGTGCTCCCTGAACCGCGCACTGCTGGAGCAGCAGGGCCTCGACTACGTCCGCACCCGCACCGGCAACCACTTCGAGGCAGCCCTCGACCTGACCGGGGAGCGGTGGGCCGGCGCGGAGCGCGCGGCACGCGGTCAGTGGGACGCCCTGGTCGTGGAGGCGCGCAAGGCCCGACGCGACGTGCTGGTCAGCCACGAGATCCTCGCCGGGGCCAAGCCCGAGAGCGTCGCCCGGGCGATGGCCTCGTTCCCCGGCCACGAGGTGCACGTGGTGCTCACCGCGCGCGACCTCGGCCGGCAGGTCCCCGCCGAGTGGCAGGAGCGGGTCAAGCACCGGGCCCGCCGCAGCTACCACGAGTTCATCGCGGCGCTGGAGAAGAACTACACCCGCAAGGACTGGCAGATGGGCTTCTGGCGGGTCCAGCACCTGCCGCGGATCCTGGAGCGGTGGGGCGCCGACGTACCCCCCGAGCGCGTGCACCTGGTCACCGTGCCCCCCCAGGGCGCGCCGCGAGACCTGCTCTGGAACCGCTTCGCCGGGGTGGTCGGGCTCAGCGAGAACGTGGCGTACGCCGAGACGCAGACCACCAACGCCTCGCTGGGAGGCGCCGAGGTCACGCTGCTGCGCCGGCTCAACGCCGAGCTGGCGGAGCGGAAGGTGTCCCGGGCGACCTACGTCGAGTGGGTCCGGGAGACGATCGTCAAGGAGGTCCTCGCCCGGCGGCCGGACAAGGTGCTCGCCACCGTCCCGCCCGAGGACCGGGCGAAGGTGGACGCGATCACCGCCGGCTGGCTGGAGACGATCCGCGGCACCGGCGTCGACGTCGTCGGTGACCTCGACGACCTGGTGCCGGTGTGGCCCGACCCGGCCGGCGACTGGCCCGACCCCGATGCCGCCGACCCCGAGGCGGTCGCGCAGGCGGCCATCGAGGCGCTGGCCCACGTGCTCGTCGAGCTGGACACCCCGCCCGGCGAGACCGGGCCGATGGCCTGGCTGACCCGACGGCTGCGGCTGTGACACCGACCGCGGAAGGCTCCGGCCTCACCTACGAACAGGCCGTCGCCGGCTGGGCCCACCACCTGCGTTCCGGCGGCACCACCGCCTGGTCGCGGTGGCTCCCGGCCGCGGCCGACCTCGCCGCGGTCCCGGCCGCCGATCCCGCGCGGCCGCTGCCCGACGCGATCCACCTCGAGCTGGTCCGCCGGATCAACCTGGCCGCCGCGGGTGGCCCGGGCGAGCAGCCAGGGCTTGCCGACCTGGTGCTCAAGACCGCAGCCCCCGGCCGTGGCCTCATCGACGTGCCGCTGCAGTGGCCCACCCACGGACGGTCCTTCGGCACGCCGGCGCACGACCCGAGCCAGGTCCCCGCCCAGGAGCTGATCCGCCTCGGGGTCGGCGTGATCGCCCGGCTGCTGCCCGGCGTACCCCCGCCTCCCGCGCAGCCGCGCCCGCACTCCCGGCTGCCGCTGCCCTGGCGCCGGCGGTTCCGCCTGCACGGCGCCCCGTCCACGGTCGCGGCCGTACGCCGGGTGCTGCTCGAGCAGGGGTACGTCGAGACCGACTGGCGTCCCACCCACGTCGTGATCGCCCGGCCGGTCGAGGTGATGATGGCCGAGCAGTGGAGCGCGGCCGTGCGCGGCGGGGGCATCCTGAAGTGGTCCACCACCTGGCGCCGCGCGGAGGCCGCGGGACGGCTCCCGTCCACCATCGACGTCGCGGCCATCGCGGCGGGGCTGCGCGACCGGCCCCGCGAGCCGCTGCACGTGGTGGTCGCCCGTGACGCCGAGGACGCGCTCGCGCTGGCCACCGGCGTGCTCGGTGCGCGGCCGGGGAGGCTGCACAGCGCCGGCGACGCCCACCTGTGCGACCTGCTCCGCCGGGTGAACCGGTTGACCGCGCTCACCCAGGGACCGAGCCGCACCCGCAGCCTGGCGCGGACGCTGGCCTGGGCACTCGCCACCGCTCCCGAGGAGTCGCGCCCCGACGCTGCCCGCACCGCGGCGCCGGTGGTCCCGGCCGCCTCGCTCCCGTGGGCCCGCGACGTCGCCGCGGCCACCGCGAGGGAGCTGCTCGCGGCTGGCTACGCTGTGCACGGCGATCCGCAGGCGCTGGCTCCCAGCGAGCACGCTGCGTCCGGCGCCATCGATCGTGAACACACTCTGGAGCTGGCCGTGACGGCCTGCCTGAGGCTCTGGGAACTGGGAGGCCGAGCGTGACCCGACGCGTGCTCCTCCACGTGGGCTCCCCCAAGACCGGCACGTCGTTCGTCCAGGACATCTTGTTCACCCACCGCGACGCCCTGCGCGAGCGCGGCATCCTGTACGCCGCCGACCGCCACGACGCCCACTTCCTCGCGGCGCTCGACCTGATGGAGCTGCCCTGGGGCGGTCTGGAGCGCGAGGCCGGCGGCGCCTGGGAACGGCTGGCCGCGCAGGTGCGCGCCTGGCCGGGGACCTCGATCATCAGCCACGAGATCTTCGGCACCGCCTCACGGGTGCAGGTCGCCCGTGCCCTGGAGTCGCTGGGCGACCGCAGCGAGATCCACATCGTCTTCTCCGCCCGCGACCTCGTCCGCCAGATCCCCGCCGAGTGGCAGGAGAACGTCAAGCACCGGCGGATCAGGCGCTACGACGACTTCCTCGAGGCACTGCGCGACGAGCAGCGCGGCACCCAGGTGGCCCAGTGGTTCTGGGGAGTGCAGGAGATCCCGGACGTGCTCGACCGGTGGGCGGAGTCGATCCCCCGCGAGCGGGTGCACATCGTCACCGTTCCGCCGCCCGGGTCGAGCCCGACCTTGCTCTGGGAGCGGTTCGCCGGCCTGTTCGGGATCGACCCGGCGGAGTTCACCCCCTCCTCGCGGACGAACGCCTCGCTCGGCGTACCGGAGTCGGAGATGGTCCGGCGGCTCAACGAGCGGCTCAACGACGTGCTCCCCAACCCCCAGTACCGCCGGTTCGTGCGCGAGATCCTGGTGCACAACAACCTCTCGCAGCGTGCGGGCTCCCCGCGGCTCTCCCTGCCCGACGAGGCCTACCGGTGGGCAGCGGGGCTCGGCCGGTCCTGGATCAGCGAGATCGCCCTGCGGGGCTACGACATCGTCGGAGACCTCGACGACCTCGTCCCGCCACCACCGGTGCCGTTCACCGACCCGGACACCATCGACGAGCGCCTCGTCGCCGACGCGGCCCTCGACGGGCTGGCGATCATGACCGGCGAGGCGGCCCGACTGCGCGACGTCGAGGTCGAGCTGCACGGCGTGATCGAGGACCTGATGGGCCAGCTCGACCGGTTCCACGGGACCCGCACCTACCGGGCCAAGCAGCGCCTGGTGCGGATGTCGCGCACCAACACCGCGATGCGCGCCGCCCTCGCGGTCTACCGCCGCTTGCGGGGCAGGAACTCGCGGTCGGCGTAGCGGCCGATCTTCCAGGTCGAGAACCCGTCGGTCCCCATCCCCACGAGTCCGCCGACCACCGGGACCCGTCGTCCGACCGTGGTCGCGATCCGCTTGCCGGCGATCATCGTGACCAGCTCCGAGGCGACCTCGTTGGCCATGATGTTGTCCAGGTGCGGGTCGTGGACCGGCGCGGTCGCCAGCGCCATCGGGGTCCCGGGGAGCTTCTTCTTCTTGATCAGCGCCAGCATCCGCTCCTCGCCGAGCAGGCACGCCAGGATCGCGTTGCGGGTGCGGGGCTCCTCGAGGTCATAACCGCGCAAATGCGCGATCGCGGCCACCATCCGGCACTGGATCAGCGCCATCCCGGTGATGTTGGTCGGCACCGTGACCGCCATCGTCACCAGCCCGCCGATGTTGGTGACGAACCCCTGGGCGCCGGCGAGACGGACGTGGTTCTCGATCACCTCGCGGATGGCCTTGTCCACGTCGCCGTCCTGCTCGCGCAACTGCTTGTCGGCGGCCGCGGCGGCACCGGTGAGCGGGCCGACCCCGCGGATGGCCCGGGTGAGCGCCTGCTGCACCACGCCGGCCGTGATGTTGGGCGCCAGCTGGGTGACCTTGGGCGCCATGCTGCGGCCGATGCGCTTGGAGAGGCTCATGCCCTGAAGCGTACAAAGCCTGCACACCCGGCACGTTTCACGACCCTGCGACCATGTCCCCGTGCCCCACGAACCACCGCCCACCCAGTGGGAGTTCCCGCCCGCCGACTCCACCGAGGGTGACCTCGTCGCGGTCGGGGGCGACCTGGCGCCCGGCACCCTGCTCGCCGCCTACCGGGGCGGCCTGTTCCCGATGCCGGTGGAGGGCCCGCAGGCACGCCCGTTCCGGCGGAACCGGCAAGTGGCAGCGGAGATGGCCTGGTGGTCCCCGGTGGAGCGCGGTGTGCTCCCGCTGTCCGGCCTGCGCGTCACCCGCTCCCTGCGCAAGTCCGCCCGGCACTTCGAGATCCGCGTGGACTCCGCTTTCGCCGAGGTCGTCCGCGGCTGCTCGGACCCGAGCCGGTCGGGGGGCTGGATCGACGACGAGATCCTGGCGGCGTACGTCGACCTGCACGAGCTCGGCTGGGCCCACTCCGTGGAGGCCTGGCGCGACGGCGAGCTCGCCGGCGGCCTGTACGGCGTCGCCATCGGCGGGCTGTTCGCGGGCGAGTCGATGTTCGCCCGCCAGCGCGACGCCTCGAAGGTGGCGCTGATGGGGCTGGTCGAGCTGCTCAGCGACGAGTACGCCGACGCCCGGCTGCTGGACACCCAGTGGCAGACGCCGCACCTGGCGTCGCTGGGGGTGGAGGAGATCCCGCGCGCGGAGTATCTCTCCCGGCTGCGACAGGCACTGCGGCTGCCGCTGCCCGCACCCTGGCGCTGAGGGCTGCCACCCAACGACGGGCAGTTGGAGGTCGCCCGCCCGGTGTCCCCGCGTGTCACGCCTCCGTGGCGGCCGAACTGCCCGTCCCTGTGACCGGGCAGCCGCCCCCCTGGATCAGACGACGAGCGGCTCGCCCTCGCCCTCGCGGACCATCGGCCGGTCCGCGGCACTCCACTCGACCATGCCGCCGGCGAGGTTGATCGCCTCGACGCCCTTCTCGCGCAGGAAGGCCGTGGCCTGGGAGGACCGGCCGCCGAGCTTGCACACCACGAGCAGCTGCTGGTCGGCCGGCAGCTCCTCGGTGCGCTCGGGGATCTCGGTCAGCGGGATGTGCACCGCACCCTCGATGTGGCCGTGCTCCCACTCGATCGACTCCCGCACGTCGAGCACGGTCACACCCTCGGGAAGGGGATCCGGAACCTGGGCTACCTCGATGGTCGGTACTTCGATCATGTCTCGAGGCTACTTCAGGAACTTCGAGGTACGCCGGTCAGCCAGCGGCTTCCCACCGGTCTGGCAGGTGGGGCAGTACTGCAGGCTCGAGTCGGCGAAACTGACCTCGCGCACCGTGTCCCCGCAGACCGGGCACGCCTCGCCCGTGCGCCCGTGCACCGACATGTTGCTCTTCTTCTCGCCCTTGAGCTCGCTGGCAGCCAACCCCGAGGACCGTTTCACGGCGTCCCCGAGGACGGTGCGGATGGCGTCGTGGAGGTTCTGCAGCTCGGCGTCGGTGAGGCTGTTCGCGGGCTTGAACGGCGAGAGCCGCGCCGCGTGCAGGAGCTCGTCGGAGTAGGCGTTGCCGATCCCGGCGATGGTGCCCTGGTGCCGCAGCACCCCCTTGATCTGGGCGCGGCCGGCGCTGGTGAGGATGTCGCCGAGCACCTCGGGGGTGAACTCGTCGGCGAGCGGGTCGGGTCCCAGCCGGGCGATGCCCTCGACGTCGGCGGGGTCGCGGACGACGTACAGCGCCAGGCTCTTGCGCGTCCCGGCCTCGGTGACGTCGAGGCCGGCCCCGTTGTCGAGGACGATCCGGGCCGCGAGGGGCGACTTGTTGCTGGGCCGCGGCGGCACCGGTGGCACCTCGTCCTTCCAGCGCACCCAGCCCGCGCGGGCCAGGTGGAGCACGAGGTGGGTGCCGGAGACGTCGATGTCGAGGAACTTGCCGTGCCGGCTGACGCCGTCGACCATCCCGCCGGCGAGCGCCGTGACCGGGGGGTCGTAGGTCTTCAGGCAGCTGAACGCGGCGATGTCCACGCGTACGACGGCACGGCCGTCCAGACGACGCGACAGGTCCTGGACCAGGGCTTCGACCTCGGGGAGCTCGGGCACCGGCACAGGCTACTGCGGTAACTCCCGTCGTGGACCCTCGTTGAGGTGGCATGCGCCGCCACCTGACCCGTCCGCTGCTCGCCACCGTGGTCCTCGGGCTGCTCACCGCTGGGGCGGCGCTGGCGCCGGCCACCTCGTACGCCGCCGACCCGGAACCCGCAGTCGGGAGCCCGGCCTACGTCGCGCGGGACACCCAGAACCTGCTCGACGCCTACGGCCGCGTCACCGGGCCGGGTGGCCAGCTGCAGAACCCGGCGTACCTCCCCTCCTTGGCACTGAGCATCACCGCGGACCAGGCCCGGATGCTCCTGGAGCAGGCCGCCTCTCCCACCCGCCTCCCGCTGACCGCCGGCCGCGTGGTGCCGGGCTGGAACGTCGGCAACCCGCTGCGGGCGGGCTGGAACGGCACCCGGGGGCTGAGCGAGCGCGTCGCGTTCACCAACCGGTACGGCGCGCTGCTCCGCGGCACGGTCCACCGACCGAGGCCCGGCGCTCGGGACCCCTACACCGGCGAGCTGCTCCGCGGGCCGTTCCCCGGCGTCGTGCTCACCGAGGGTTCCGTGCAGGGCAGCGAGGGGATGTACCGCTGGCTCGCCCAGGACCTCGCGGAGCGGGGCTACGTCGTCCTGACCTACGACGTGCAGGGCCAGGGCAGCAGCGAGACCCTGCCGCACGAGCCGGTGCCGGGAGGCACGGCCAACGCGCTCCCGTTCTGCAACCCGTTCGCCACCCCGCGCGACGGCGAGCAGCTCGGCTGCCCCGGTGTCCCCTCCCAGCAGCTGTCCAACTTCGTCGTGGGCACCGAGGACGCGCTGTCGTTCTTCACCTCCACCCCGGCTCGGCCCTACGCCAACCCGGGGTCTGCGGGTGCGCGGACGAGCGCGTTCAACCCGTACTGGCAGCAGTTCGACCGCACCCCCGACCGGCGTACGGCGACCCCGGGCCGCACCAGCAGGATCGCGATCATCGGCCACTCCATGGGGGCTGCCGCGGTCTCGCGGGTGCAGGGCACCGACAAGCGGGTGGCTGCGGTGGTCGCGCTGGACAAGCTCACCGGCCCGGGCTCCGACGGCCCGCTGGACGGCTCCGGGACCAAGCCCGTCGTACCCGCCCTGGCGCTGCAGTCGGAGTACGGCTTCACGGTCTCGCCGTACCTCCTCAGTGGCGGGTCCTCGCTCAGCCCGGCGCCGAGCCCCCAGGGTCCCGACCCGCAGCGTGAGCGCGCCACCGGGTACGACGCGTGGCGCAAGGCGGGGGTGGACAGCATGCTGGTGGTGCCCCGGGCCTCGACGCACCTGGAGTACACCGACATCCCGCTGGTGCTGCCGGCCAGCCGCTACGGCCAGGCCCTCTCCAGCCACTACGTGCAGGCCTGGCTGGACCGCTACCTCAAGCACCGCAGCAACGACGCCGCGCTGACGGGCACCTCGTTCCGCTACCTCGAGCCGGCCGGCGGCGGGGTGTGGAAGCCGGTCACGCTGCGCCGCGCGTCGCTGCTGAGCTTCTACTACTGCTCGGCCTACGGGTTCGGTTCGGGCTCGCGGGTGCTCTCCGACGGGGACCTCTCCGACGTGGGCGGTTGCCGTTGAGCACTGGTGTCCTGCCCGTGACGGAGGGAGAATCCGTCATGGCCAAGGTCGCGACGACCCCCGTGGGTGCCGAGTTCTTCCTCGACCCCCGTGGTGAGGGACGCACTCTTCGTGTCCGCTGGCACCACGCCAACGACCTGGTGGTGCTCTCGCTGTGGCGCGGCAGCGAGTGCACCGGCACCTTCCGGCTCGCCGTCGAGGAGGTCCCGGCCCTGATCGAGATCCTGCGTGCCGGGCTCGACGCCGAACCGGACGCAGGTTCCGCTACGACTCGCTAGGCAAATCTAGGGGATTTCCTAGACGGGCGGATATCTTCCTCGTCATGGACCCGATCAGGAACCCCTACGCGCCCGGCGCCGGGCAGCGCCCGCCCGAGCTGGCCGGTCGCGACCGCGAGCTGCAGCAGTTCGAGGTCACCCTCGAGCGGGTGGCCGCCGGCCGTCCCGACCGCAGCATGGTGCTCTCGGGCCTGCGCGGCGTGGGCAAGACGGTGCTGCTCAACGCCCTGCGCAGCCTCGCGGTCAAGCGCGCCTGGGGCACCGGCAAGATCGAGGCCCGGCCTGACCAGTCGATCCGCCTCCCCCTGGCCCAGGCGGTGCACGCCGCGGTGCGCGAGGTCGCCCACCGGCACCGCAACCCCGACCGGGTCGAGGAGGTGACCGGAGTTCTCAAGGCGTTCGCGCTCCGGACCGAGCTCAAGGACCGCAAGACGGGGTCCCGGCAGAACCGGTGGCAGCCGCCGCTCGACGTGCCGGCCGCGAGCGGCCGCGCCGACTCCGGCGACCTCGAGCTCGACCTCGTCGAGCTGTTCACCGACGTCGCCTCGCTGGCCGGTGACCTCGGGGTGGGCATCGCCCTGTTCATCGACGAGATGCAGGACCTGCCCCCGCACGAGCTGGCCGCGCTGTGCGGCGCCTGCCACGAGATCAGCCAGCAGGGAGCACCCCTCCTCGTGGTGGGTGCGGGGCTGCCGCACCTCCCGGTGGCGCTCGCCGCCTCCAAGTCGTACGCCGAGCGCCTGTTCCGCTACGTCTCGGTCGACCGCCTCCCCCGCGACATGGCCGAGCGCGCGTGGACCGTCCCCGCCGCCACCGAGGACGCGACCTACGAGCCCCGCGCGCTCGAGGAGCTCTACCGGCTGACCGACGGCTACCCCTACTTCGTGCAGGCCTACGGCAAGGTCACCTGGGACGTCGCTGTGGACACCCCGATCAGGTGGGACGACGTGATGCAGGCCGCCCCCGAGGCCGAGGCGGAGCTCGCGGTCGGCTTCTTCGGCGCGAGGTACGACCGGGCCACTCCCGCCGAGCGTGACTACATGACCGCGATGGCCGACCTCGGCGAGAACACCCAGGACCTGCCGGTCAGCACCGCGGAGGTCGCGCGGCTGCTGGACCGCAAGCCACAGTCGCTGTCCCCCGCCCGCGACGGACTGATCAAGAAGGGCCTCGTGTTCTCCGGGGAGCGCGGCACGGTGGCCTTCACCGTGCCCCACTTCGGGAAGTTCCTGCGCAGCCAGCGCTGAGCCCGCGCCCCACGCCGGGCAGGTGCGCAGCAGGGGCATCACTACCCTGCGTGCAGAATGGGCCCATGGTCCAGAGTCGGCCGCAGGTCATCGCCCACCGTGGCTCCAGCGCCACCAACGCCGAACACACCTTGGGCGCCTACGTGGCGGCTCTCGACGAAGGCGCCGACGCCCTCGAGTGCGACGTACGGCTCACCGCCGACGGCCACCTGGTCTGTGTGCACGACCGCAACATGCGGCGTACGGCGCACCGCGACGGCGTCGTGTCCACCATGGACCTGGCCGACCTCGAGGGACTCGACGTCGCCTCCTGGAAGCGGCCCTGGGCCGACCTGGACGACGAGGCCCCCGACTGGGACCCCGAGCTGGCCAAGCTGCTCACCCTGCGCCGGCTGCTGGAGACCGTCGCCGACTACCCCCGCCGCGTCGAGCTGGCGATCGAGACCAAGCACCCCACCCGCTACGCCGGCCTCGTGGAGCGCCGCCTGGTGGAGCTGCTGGACGAGTTCGGGTGGGCAGGGGCCAACTCTCCCGTCAGGGTGATGTCGTTCTCCTGGGTGGCCCTGCGGCGGCTGCGGCGCCTGGCACCCGACCTGGAGATCGTGCTGCTGGTGAGCACCCCTCGGCAGTGGTACCGCGCCCGCCCCTTCGTCGACGCCGACTGGAGCACCGGGGTCGACCTCGACCTCGTCCGCGACCACCAGGAGCTCGTCGCCCGCATCGTCGGGATCGGCAGGCCGGTGCACTGTTTCACGGTAAACACGCCCAAGGACATCGACCGCTGCCTCGACCTCGGCATCCGGGGGATCATCACCGACGTCCCAGGCGCGGCCGTGACGTATATGAGAACTTTGGGCGGCGGCGTTTCATGATCGATCCCCAGGGGCAGAGTGCCGCTGAAAAGGTACGGGCGACCAGGCACCCGAGCGGAGGACTCATGGCGCAGAACACCGGCGCAATGCTGGAGGGTGACCCGACGGCAATCGATCTCCCCTTCGCCCCGGGCAGCGCCCGGATCGCCCGTTCCCGCCTGATCGAGTGGCTCAGCCGGGTGGACGCCCGCGACGAGCGGTGCGAGGACGCGCGGCTCGTGGTCAGCGAGCTGGTCGGCAACGCGATCCGGCACGCACGCCCCCTCGACGACGGCACCGTGCGGGTGAGCTGGACCGCCGGGCCCACCGGGCTCGACATCGCGGTGACCGACGGTGGGGCGCGCACCGCCCCCACCAAGGTCGACGCCGGGGGCTGCGACCTCGCCGGTCGCGGGCTCGCGATCGTCGAGACGCTCGCGGCGCGCTGGTGGGTGGAGTCCACGCGGTCCCGCACGACGGTGCACGCACTGCTCCCCCTGCCCTGAGGCCTCCTCGGGGGCCCCTGGGGCCGCCGCCTAGTCTTCGCGCATGGGAAAGAAGGCTCGCCAACGCAACCGCACCTCGGCCGCAACCACCGAAACCACGGCCCGGAATCAAGGACAGGCTCCGGGCGGTGAGGGCGTCGTCGGCCCCCGCCAGCCCTGCCCGTGCGGGTCGGGTCGGCGCTACAAGGCCTGCCACGGGAGCCCGGACGGTCCGCCGTCGGTCTACGTCCCCCGTCCGTTCGAAGGGCTCCGCGGGGAGGCCGACCTGGTCGCCCTGAGGGAGTTCGTGCCGGCGGCCACGGCGCCGCTGGAGGTCACCGGGACCGACCGCGACGTGCTGCTGTGCTCGCTGCTGCCCGCCGCGGCCCCGGCGCTGGTGCGCCAGGACGGCACCATCTGGCTGGGGCTTCAGGTGCAGCACTCGTACGGCGACCCGAGCCGTGACCTGGCCGCCGTACTCCTCAAGGCCCTCGACGCCGAGCCGGGCAGCATGGTCGGGCTCGCGGAGCCCCCCGGCGAGGGGCCGCGGCTCCAGGACCTCGTGGGTTCCGCCCCGCTGGAGGTCACTGTGCACGAGGGCTTCGACTACTGGGTGGCCGATCTCGAGGACAAGGACGGGTCCATGGCCGCGGCCCTGGAGCAGGCCAACGGCGCCGCCGCCCCCACGAAGCGGGTCGCCGGCGTCGAAGCGGCGTACTGGACCTCGGTGGGGAACCGGGAGTACCTCCGCTGGGTGCTGCCCCAGGACGAGGACCGGGTCCTCGACGCGTTCGCCCGCCTCCACGTCGCCGGGACCGACAGCCTGGTCGAGGGGGACCGGGTGATCGGGATGTTCCGCACCCACGGCCTCGCCGTCCCGGTCTGGGACCTCCCGGTGGGCACCGGCGCCGAGGCGCTCGCGGAGCCCGCGGCCGCGCTGGCGAAGTCGCTGGAGGAGGCGATCAGTTCCTCGGCTCCGCTGACGACCGAGGAGCGCGCCGCCCGCGCCGGACTGGCCAGTCGTCAGCTCACCATCCGGTGACGTCCAGACCAGTTGATCTGGTCCAGCCCTCGGTTTCCGCGGTTTTCGTTGTCGTCACCCAGACCGTGGTTTACTTTTAGCAAGCCCCGGCCGATGTTGTCCCCCCCGTCAACACCGGCCGGGCACTTGTCTTTCCAGGCGATCACCGCCGGGAGCTCCGGAGCCGGTCCCTCGTGGGCCGGCTTCGTCGTTCGCCCCGGATCCGCCGGAAGTTCGACCTCTGTCGGGCTGGGATGATCTCGGGCATGACCACCGCCCGCTCCCTGCTCCTGTTCCTCGCAGCCGCCGTCGCCGAGATCGGCGGCGCGTGGCTGGTGTGGCAGGGAGTGCGCGAGCACCGGGGCTGGATCTGGGTCGGCGCGGGCGTCATCGCCCTGGGTCTCTACGGGTTCGTGGCCACGCTCCAGCCCGACGCCAACTTCGGACGGATCCTGGCGGCCTACGGCGGCGTGTTCGTCGCCGGCTCCCTGGTCTGGGGCATGGTCGCCGACGGGTTCAAGCCGGACCGCTACGACATCGCCGGCGCACTGATCTGCCTCGTCGGGGTCGCGGTGATCATGTACGCCCCCAGAGGCGCTGCCTGAGCAGAGCCCGATGGCAGCGCCTGCGGCGGTCAGACCTCGTCGCGGGCGATCGGGCAGGACATGCACCGGGGGCCGCCGCGTCCCGAGCCCAGCTCGGAGCCGGAGATCGCGATCACCTCGATGCCCGCGTCCTCGAGCCGGCCGTTGGTCTCCACGTTGCGCTCGTAGGCCACCGCGACCCGGGGTGCGATCGCCAGGGTGTTGTTGCCGTCGTCCCACTGCTCACGCTCAGCGGTGACCGGGTCGAGGCCGGTGTCGATCTGGTGCAACGTGTCGATCTCCATCGCCTTCGCCGCAGCC
Source organism: Nocardioides sp. Z38_18 (assembly GCF_058215695.1). Taxonomy (NCBI): domain Bacteria; kingdom Bacillati; phylum Actinomycetota; class Actinomycetes; order Propionibacteriales; family Nocardioidaceae; genus Nocardioides; species Nocardioides sp. Z38_18. The sequence continues at coordinate 1,486,618 of NZ_JBZAJE010000002.1, read as the reverse complement.
ACCAGGAACGGCTCCGCCCCGGCGACGAGCAGCCGGCCGTCCTCGTCGAGGGTGACGGCGTGGGCGGTGAGGTGGTCGGCGACGTTGGGATACATCACGATCTTGTCGACGTCGACCATCGTGCACACGGTGTCGAGGTGCATCGTGGCCCGTTCCTGGGCGATCGGGACCGCGAGCACGGTGTGGGTGGTCCCGTCGCCGAGGACCTGGCGGGCCAGACGCTCGACACCTGCGGGCGTCGTACGCTCCCCGACGCCGACGGCGATCACGCCTGGCGACAGCAGCAGTACGTCGCCCCCCTCGACGTGCTCGCGGCGCCAGCCGTGGAGCTGGCCGGTGGACGCGAACCGGGGATGTCCGGTGTAGATCAGCTCGGTGAGCTGGCTCTCCCGCTCGCGGGCGGGCATCGCGAGCGACGTGATCGCCACCTTCTCCCCGATCCACACGCTGGAGTCGCGGGTGAACAGCAGGTTGGGCAGCGGGTCGACCAGGAACGCGTCCCCGGGCAGCAGGCTGGTCACCAGGCCGGAGCCACCCCTGACCTCGTCGTTGCGCAGGCCGGCGGTGAGCACGTCGGTGAGCTGCTCGGGGGCGAGCTCCCCCAGAGCGGCCTGCAGGTGGTCGCGCAGGGTGTCCCCCAGCCGGAGCGAGGAGGTGACCGCGTCCACGGCCCGCGCCCGGGCATCGGCAGCGGCCAGGGTCTCGACCAGGAGGTCGGTCAGGTAGAGCACCTCCACGCCGCGGCTGCGCAGCGCGTCGGCGAAGGCGTCGTGCTCCTCCTGGGCCCGGCTGACCCAGGGGATCGCGTCGAAGAGGAGCTGGTCGTTGTTGCGCGGGGTGAGCCGCTTGAGCTCGGGACCCGGCCGGTGCAGCAGCACGGTGCGCAGCCGGCCGACCTCACTGGTGACACCCGGGCGAGGGGACGGCGTGACGGGTTCGCTCATCCCGGCAGCCTAGAGGCGCCGGACCGGATCCCGAGAGGGCTCAGGCGACGAGCTCCACCCCGGTGAGCACCGCCAGGACCAGGCAGACGGCCGCGCCGACGTAGTGCACGGTGGAGAGCTTGATGTAGCGCAGCAGCACCCGTCCGGCGAGGATGGCCAGCCCGGAGACGGTGAGCAGGGCGATCCAGGCACCGAGGAAGACGCTGACCGGGTGGCCGTACTTGGCGACCATGCTGATCGTGAGCAGCTGGGAGAGGTCGCCCCACTCCGCGGCGAACAGCACCACGAACGACGCGAGCACGGCCTTGAGCCCGGTACGCGAGTCGGTGGCCTTCGCCTCGAACTCCGCCTCGGTCTCCTTCTCCTCGGCGTCTGCTCCGGGCGCGGAGCGGAACAGCACGAAGGCGCCGATCAGGAAGACCAACAGGGCCACCGACTTGATCAGGGTCTCCGGGAGGAAGGTCGCCAGGTGGCCGGCCAGGACCGCGATCAGGGTCTGCACGAGGAACGCGAGGCCCACACCCACCCAGACCGCCAGCGGCTTGTAGCGGGTGGAGAGCACCAGCGCCGCGATGAACGTCTTGTCCGGCAGCTCGACCACGAAGATCGCACCGAAGACGATCGCGATGACGAGAAGATCCATCAACGGACTCCGGCCGTGGGCACGTGCAGCGGTTCGGGTCCGGTCACGGGCTCAAACTATCCGGTGCGCCGCCCCCTCACTCCGGCACGTTCCCCGAGTCCTTCCCGAGGCGGTACGGCGTGGTCACGCCCTCGTACATCAGGTGGGTGACCAGGCCCTCCCGGGCGTGCTTGAGGTTGTGGCAGTGGTCCATCCACACCCCGGGGTTGTCCGCGAGGAACACCACGTCGAAGGACTGACCGTCCTGCACCTCCAGGGAGTCGAACCACCACGGGCTGCCGCTCGCCTTCTTCCCGTCCCGCGACAGCACCAGGGCGTGGTGCCCGTGCAGGTGCATCGGGTGGCTCTCCCCGCTGCCGTTGGAGATCCGCACCCGCACCACGTCGCCCTCGCGCACCACGAACATGGGCATGTCGGGGTAGAGCTTGCTGTTGACGCTCCACCAGATGCCGGGACGCCCGTCAAGGAAGCCCGGACGACGCCCGACCGAGTAGCGGAAGCTCCGGTCGGGCTTGCTGGTCTCCAGGGCGACCGGCTTCCGGGTGCCGTAGCCGAGCAGGTCGACCTCGGCGTCGGGCTTGTCCGCCGGTGCGGCCCGTGGGCTGCCCGGGCCGATCACCATCCCGGCGCTGCCGAGCAGCTCCAGTCGCAGCGCGGAACCGTCCGCGGGCACCGTGACCTCGAGATCGGCCCGTCCACCGGCGGGTACGGCGACGGAGGCGTCGGTCACCGGGGTGGGTCCGTTGACCTCGGTCCCGTCGACCGCCCGCAGCAGGAACGGGCTCCGCGACCACACGTTCTGCTGGCCGTTGTCGGTGTTCACGATCCGCACCCGCAGCCGCTCCCCGGGCCGGGCCTCGACGCGCACGTCGCCCGTGCGGCCGTTGACGGTGGCCTTGCCGGCGTACAGGTGGCTCACCGCGACCACGTCGCGCACCCCGGCCTCGCGGGCCTCGGGGTGGATCACGACGGCGCCGAGCAGGCCGCCCTTGACCTGCTCGTCGGAGAGCTGGTGGGAGTGGTACCAGTAGGTGCCGGCGTCGGGTGCCACCCACCGGTAGGTGTAGGTCTCCCCTTCGGCCACGGCGTCCTGGGTGACCCCGGCGACACCGTCCTCGGCGTTGGGGACGTCCACGCCGTGCCAGTGCAGCGCCACCCCGCGCTCGACCGACTCGTTGCGCAGCCGGACCTCGACGAGCTGGCCCACGGTCGCCTCGATGAGCGGTCCCGGGGTGCTGCCGTTGAGGGAGAAGCCCGCGACCTTCTCCCCGGAGGCCAGCTCGACCTCCCCCTCGCGGGCGACCAGGTCCACCACGACGTCGGCCGGACGGTTCTCCTCGGTGCCGAGGTCGTCCACGCTCACGGGACCGGTGCCGGGCTGCCCGTGCCCGTGGCCGCCGCCGTGGCTGCCGGCAGAGCGGGGCCCACCTCCGTGATCGAGCTCCCCCATGGACATCGCGGAGTACGACGAGGGCAGGCGGCTGTCCCACCACATCCACGCCAGCGGCCCGACCAGCGCCAGGGTGAGGACCACCGCGACCAGGAGCCGGATCCGCTCCCTGGTCACCCGGGACCGCCCGTCACTGGCCAGCTGGGACCTCGGCACGCGGACTGCTCCCCTGGGTCACCGCGGAGACCCGGCGACCCGCCTGGGTGGCCACGCTGAACAGCACGATGGCGTTCAGGCCGTGCAGTGCACCGGAGTACGCCGTCTCGTGTCCGAAGATCCCGAGGGCGACCTGGAGCACGACCAGTCCGAGGACGATCGCGGCCCACTTGACGCCTCCCTCGATCCTGGCGAAGAAGCTGATCACCAGCAGCACCAGCGCCAGCAGGGGCATCAGCATCATCCCGATGACGCCGTGCAGCATGAACCCGATCGAGCCGGTGAAGTCCAGCGACTGGTCCTCCATCACCGACTCGGTGAGGGTGTTCCCGGCGGTGATCCAGTTGTAGAGACCGGCGATGGCGAACACCATCACCGCCGCCTGGACGGCGACCAGACCAGCGAGCGTGTGGGCGAGGCCCTTGTACGTGGAGCGCATCTGTCGATGCTGCGACCGGACCTACCCCGGTCGCAACGGTTCATGCAGAGATAACGGGGTCGGACTAGTCCGGAGGTCTCGGAAGGTCGCTCAGCGCGACCGGAAGCTGTCCGCCGGGTAGACGCCGAGGATCTTGATCTCGGTGGTGAAGAACGCCAGCTCCTCCAGCGCGTTGCGCAGGGCCGGGTCCTCGGGGTGGCCGTCGACCTCGGCGAGGAACTGCGTGGCCGCGAAGTGCCCGCCGACCATGTAGCTCTCCAGCTTGGTCATGTTCACCCCGTTGGTCGCGAACCCGCCCAGGGCCTTGTACAGCGCGGCCGGGAGGTTGCGCACGTTGAAGATGAAGCTGGTCACGACCGGCCCGCCGCCCGCGGAGGCCTGGACGAGGTCTCGGGAGAGGACGACGAAGCGCGTGGTGTTGTGCTCCTCGTCCTCGACGTCGCGCTGCAGGATCTCGAGGCCGTAGGTCTCTGCGGCCAGCGGCGGCGAGATCGCCGCCTGGGTGAGGTCACCGGACTCGGCCACCTCACGCGCGGCGCCCGCGGTGTCGCCGGCGATCACCGGGTTCAGGCCGTGCTGCCGGATCACCTTGCGGCACTGGCCGAGTGCGTGCACGTGGCTGTGCACCGTGCGCAGGCCCCCCAGGGAGGCGCCGGGCAGCGCCATCAGCGCGAACTGGATGCGCAGGAAGTGCTCCCCGATGATGTGCAGGTTCGAGCTCGGCAGGAAGTGGTGGATGTCGGCGACCCGGCCGGCGATCGAGTTGTCGATCGGGATCATCGCCAGGTCCGCGTCCCCGGCTTCCACCGCTGCGAAGACGTCCTCGAACGAGGCGCACGGCACCGACTCCCAGTCGGGGTAGTGCTGCTTGCACACGATGTGGGAGTTCGCGCCCGGCTCGCCCTGGTAGGCGATGCGTCCGCGGGTCTCGGAGCCTGTGGTGGTCACGTGGGGAGTTTCCCACGCCGTCCGGTCAGGCTTCGGCCAGCACCCGCTGGCGAGCCTGCACCGGGCGATCGGCGCGGCTATCTACCCTCGATGTCGTGGACACCGCTCTCGCCGTACTCGCCCTGCTGCTCTCCCTGGCCGCCCTGGGGGTCGCCGTCTCGAGCCGACTGACGGGCCCGGGATCGGGACGGGGCCGGCCGCGCGCCGACGCCAGCGAGCTGCCCGAGGACCCCCGCGCCCTGCGCCAGGAGGTCGCCGCCCTCAAGGCGGAGAGTGCGCAGGCGATGCGCCACGTCGCGGTGGTGCGCTACGACGCCTTCACCGACACCGGCGGCCAGCTGTCCTGGTCGATGGCGCTGCTCGACGACAGCGGCAGCGGCGTCGTGCTCACCTCGATCCAGGGTCGCGACGACTCCCGCAGCTACGCCAAGAACGTCTCCGGGTGGAGCAGCGAGACCCAGCTCTCGCCGGAGGAGGAGGACGCGATCTCCAACGCTCGCCCCTGAGCTGCCCAGTGGGCGGTCAGACCAGCGCCCCGGAGGCCGGGCGACCCTAGGATCTCGCCGTGAACCTCCTCACCCCCCTGGCGATCCGGATCGGCTCCATCTCCTGGATGCCCAAGCTGCTCCCCCAGATCACCGCCACCGACAAGTTCGTCCAGCGGGTGAGCAAGGGGCGGGTGACGATCCTCGACATCGCCGGCCTGCCCAACCTGATGCTCACGGTGAAGGGCCGCAAGTCGGGGGTGCCGCGCACCACGCCGCTGCTGTGCGTGCCCTACGAGTCCGGCCACCTGATCGCGGGCTCGAACTTCGGCGGAGAGAAGAAGCCCGTCTGGGTGGTCAACGTCCGCGCCGCGGCTGAGCGGGGCGAGACGGTCGGCGTACGCGTCGGCGGTGTCACCCGGCAGGCCAACCCGCGCGAGGTCACCGGCGCCGAACGTGAGCGGCTGTGGGCGCACATGCTCCAGACGTGGCCCAACTACGCGAAGTACGCCGAACGCACCGACCGCACGATCCCGGTGTTCGTGCTCGAGCCTGCCTGAGCCGGCTCAGCGCGCCACCCGCACCAGCACCCGGCCGTGCACGCTGGTCGCGCGCAGCTCGCGCCCGGGGGCGATCAGGTCCCCGTCGAGCTGGCGCGGCGCGTCCACGTGGGCACGTACGACGACCTCGCGCCCGGTCATCCGGGTGATCGTCTCGTCGGTGCGCCTGTTCCTGGTCATCACGCGCACCGCGAGGGGCACCCAGGACAGGAACCGGCGCGGGTAGAGCAGCACCACGTCGAGCTGGCCGTCGTCGATCGAGGCATCCGGGATCAGGGGCATCCCGGCCTGGAGGAACCCGACGTTGCCGATCACCACGGTGCGGGCCCGGTGCCGGGTGAACTCGCCCCCGTCGATGGAGACCTCGAGCCGGATCGCCGGGAACATCAGTGACTTCAGCGCCGACCAGACGTAGGCGAGCCAGCCCAGCCGGGCCTTGATGTCGTCGTTGACGCCTTCCATGATGGCCGCGTCGAAGCCCATCCCGGCCATCACCAGGAAGGTCGCGTCGTCCATCTTGTCGCCGCTCACCTCGACCATGTCGATCGCGCGGTCCTGGCCGTTCAGGGCGGTGTCCACGGCCGCGCGCAGGTAGAGCGGGATGTCGAGGTTGCGGGCGAGCAGGTTCCCGGTGCCGGCCGGGACGATCCCGACCGCGATCCCGGTGCCGGCGAGCTCTTCGCACACGGCGCGGATGGTGCCGTCCCCGCCCACCGCGAGGACCAGGTCGCAGCCGCTGACGGCGGCCTCGTGCGCCATCCGGTAGCCGGTGTCCTCCTTGGTCGTCTCCCACCACGCGACTGAGGCGAACCCCGCGTCGGTGGCCAGCGCCTCCACGAGCGTGCGGAACTCGTCGGCGTCGTCGACCTTGATCGGGTTCAGGATCACCGCGAGCTTGCGGCGGCGGTTCGGCACGGCATCGGCCAGCGGCGCGTTCGCCAGCGCGCTGGACCGGGGGGTCGGGTCGTAGAGGGCGAGCCAGACCAGCACGATGCCGCCGCCGAGGAGGTAGCCCGCGATCACGTCGGAGAGGTTGTGCACGCCCAGGAAGATCCGGTCGGCCCCGACGAGCAGGACCATCACGACGGCGAGGCCGCGCGCGAGCCGTCGTACGCCGCGGCGCCGCACCAGCATGCCGGTGAGCACCACGGTCACGCCCATCGCGCCCACGATCCCCGAGGAGTGCCCCGAGGGGAACGAGTAGGAGCTCAGCACCTGGAGCGGGTCCTCCCACATCGGCCGGTCCCGTCCGATGAGCCGCTTGAGCAGCAGGTTGGAGACCCCGATGGTGGTCATCACCCCGACGGTCCAGATCGCCGCGCGTCGGTGCTTGCGGCTCTCCAGGGCGATCGCGACGATCACCGTGGCCACGGCCAGGGGCAGCGTGGTGGTGGCCAGCCCGAGGTAGTGCCAGAACAGGTAGAGGCTGTGGTGCGCCTGGGTGACCGACTCCGGCCAGGCACCGACCTCGGAGTCGAGCTCGAGCAGGGGCGACCACTCGATGCTGACCAGCAGTGCCAGCACCACGAACACCAGGAAGCACAGGATGCTCCACCCCAAGCGGGTGGGGCGCAGTTCAGCAGCAGTCACGTTCGGGTCCTGTGCGGTTCGGGTTCACGGGTGGCGTCAGTCCCCCGAAGTATGCCGCCGAATGCCCCTCCCCCTTGCCACCGGGCGCGCTCCTGCCCTGCGCCCCTCACATGTGGGACCATTTTCACGAACGCACCAGGCCCCTGCCCGGTCGCGCCGCTCCAGACTCGAGGGGACCCCATGCGTCGTACGACTCCCCGGTGGATGGCCGCCCCTGCGGTCGCCCTGGCGACCTTGCTCGTCACGGCAGGCTGCGGCGACGTGGAGGTCAAGGCCGACAAGGACCAGGACCAGCCGGACAAGGCCTCCTCGTCCGCCCCCGCGAAGCCGGACACCAGCGCCGGCGAGGGCACCTGGCTGCTGGGCATGACCACGGCCGGCGGCGCGGACGCCGAGGACTCGACGGCCACCTACATCAGCTACGACCCCTCGACCGGCAAGGCCACCGCGCACGAGCTGCCGGCGGTCAAGGGCGCCAGCGCGACTCCCGAGCAGGCCGCACTGCTGGTCAGCGCCGACCGCCTCTGGGCGATCCCCGACACGGGGATCCCGAGCAGCCAGGAGAAGAGCGGCCAGCTGAAGGTCTACTCGCTGACCGACGGCTCGGCCAAGGTCGTCGACATCCGCGAGCGCACCGGCAAGGACGACGTCGCCCCGATCGGGTGGGCCTTCGACCCCGAGCGCGCGGACACCCTGCGCGTCGTGGACACCAAGAACCGGGTCTGGGCGGTCAACGTCGCCGGTGGCAAGGCCACCCCGGAGAAGTCCCTGCCCACGGGCGAGTGGGTGTTCACCAACGGCTTCAACCCCAACACCGGGGAACCGTGGGTGGAGAGCATCGACAGCGACGTGACCAGCCCGCCCGGCAACGGGCCCACCGACACCGCGCCCGTGACCCGCGACGGGGGCACGGTGCTGCCCGCGAACTCCCCCGGCTTCTCCGAGCTCCCGGCCAGCCCGTGCACGCTCGGTGCCGGCTTCACCGAGGCCTCCGGTGTGACCTGGACCTTCTGCGGTGACACGCCGACGCTGCGGACGTACTACCTCCCCGTGGACGGCAAGGAGTGGGTCGCCTACGGCAAGCCGAGCGCGGCCGTGGCACCCGAGGCCGCGAGCTTCCCGCTCGTGCTCCCGCCTGCTGAGTAGTTCCTCCCACACCGTGGCGGCTAGTCTCGGGCCGTGATCGACCCACGACTTCTTCGCGACGACCCTGACCTGATCCGAGCCGCCCAGGAGAAGCGCGGGCTCTCGGCCTCCGTGGTCGACGACGCCCTCGAGGCGGACGCCGCCCGGCGGGCCGCGATCGCGGACTTCGAGCAGCTGCGCGCGGAGCAGAAGCAGCTCGGCAAGCTGATCGCCAAGGCGCAGGGCGACGAGAAGGCGGACCTGCTCGCCCGCACCAAGCGCCTCGCGGCGGACGTGAAGCTCGCCGAGGCCACCCAGACCGAGGCGGAGCAGGGCTGGCGGGAGGCCGTCTACGCGATCCCCAACCCGGCCGCTCCGCAGGCGCCGGCCGGCGGCGAGGAGGACTACGTCGTCCTCTCCGAGCACGGCACCCCTCGCGACTTCGCGGCGGAGGGCTTCGAGCCGCGCGACCACGTCGAGATCGGCCGGATCCTCGGCGCGATCGACGTGGAGCGGGGCGCCAAGGTCTCCGGCTCCCGGTTCTACTACCTCACGGGACCCGGTGCCGACCTGGAGCTGGCCCTGGTCAACATGGCGATGGACCAGGCGCGCTCGGCCGGGTTCACCACGATGATCCCCCCGACCCTGGTCAAGCCGCGCGCGATGGAGGGCACCGGGTTCCTGGGCCAGGCCGCCGACGACGTCTACCGGATCGAGGGACAGGACACCTACCTCGTCGGGACCTCCGAGGTGCCGCTCGCGGCGTACCACTCCGACGAGATCCTCGACGCGGAGACGCTTCCCCGCCGGTACGTCGCGTTCAGCCCCTGCTTCCGCAAGGAGGCCGGCTCGCACGGCAAGGACACCCGCGGGATCATCCGGGTGCACTGGTTCGACAAGGTGGAGATGTTCACCTACACGACCCTCGAGGAGGCCGAGGACGAGCACCTGCGCCTGCTCGGGTGGGAGATGGAGTGGCTGGACAAGCTGGAGCTGGCCTACCGGGTGATCGACGTCGCCGCGGGTGACCTCGGGCTCTCGGCCCAGCGCAAGTTCGACTGCGAGGCGTGGGTGCCCACCCAGGGTCGCTACCGCGAGCTGACCTCCACCTCGAACTGCACCGACTTCCAGACCCGGCGCCTCGACATCCGCGGCCGGTTCGCCTCCGCCGACTCCGCCCAAGGATCGTCCCAGCCCGAGGTCAAGCCGATCGCCACGCTCAACGGCACCCTGGTCGCGATCCCGCGCACCATCGTGGCGATCCTCGAGACCCATCAGCAGGCCGACGGCTCGGTGCGCATCCCCGTTGCGCTGCGGCCCTACCTCCAGGGGCGCGAGGTCCTCGAGCCGATCGGTTCCAACGGTGGCTGATCCCGGCACCCCCGGCTGGGTCCCACGCCTGGTCGCGCTCGACATCGACGGCACCCTGCTCAAGTGGGTCGAGGGCGAGGGCCAGGAGTACGAGAAGATCTCGCCGGAGGTCTACGACGCGGTGCACGCAGCCGTCGAGGCCGGGGCCCACGTGGTGCTGGCCAGTGGCCGCTCACCCCACGGGATGGACGTGATCGCCGACCTCCTCGACCTCCCCCGCGAGGGCGACGAGCGGCTGTGGGTGGTCGCCTCCAACGGTGCCGTGATCTTCCGGTACCCGCCCCTGGAGGTGGTCCACGAGGAGACCTTCGACGCGAGCGCCGCGGTCCACCGGGTGCTCGAGAAGCACCCCGAGGCGCTGGTCGCGGTCGAGGAACGCGGCGTCGGCTACCGCGTCAGCGGCCCCTTCCCCGAGGGCGAGCTGTCCGGGGAGATGATCCAGACCGACCTGCACGAGATGGTCGCCGGCCCGGTCAGCCGCGTGATCATCCGGGACCCGAGCGCCTCGGTCGAGGAGTTCGTCGAGATGGCCGCCGCGCTCGGCCTGCACGGCACCGACTACGTCGTGGGCTGGACGGCCTGGCTCGACCTGGCGCCGGTCGGTGTCTCCAAGGCCTCCGGCCTGGAGTACGTCGTCCGCGAGCTCGGCCTGACCAGCGCCGACGTGCTCGCGATCGGCGACGGCCGCAACGACATCGAGATGCTCCAGTGGGCAGGGCGCGGCGTGGCGATGGGCCAGGCCGTCCAGGAGGTCCACGACGTGGCCGACGCCACCACCGGGACCGTCCACGAGGAGGGCGCGGCGGTCGAGCTGCGCCGGTGGTTCCCGGCACCCGCCGAGACTGCATGAACCAGCTCCCCGAGCTGGTGACCTCGCAGCGACTCACCCTCCCCCTGGTCACCCCGGAGGACGCCGAGGGGATGCTCGCCGGGCGCCGGCGCGTCTCCTGGCACCGCGACTACCCCGGCAAGGCCGATCAGGACGCGGTGGCCACGGTCCGGGCCGGTGACCCCGACGCGTCGTGGGGACGCCGGCACATCGTGCGCAGCTTCGACGGTCTCGTGGTGGGCTCGATCGGGTTCTTCGCAGCCCCGGAACCGGGCCCCGACGACACCCTCGAGGCCGAGATCGGCTTCGGTCTCGTCGAGGACGCGCGCGGGCACGGCGCCGCGAAGGAGGCGCTCACCGCGATGCTCGAACAGACCGACCTGGCCGGCGTACGGGTGCGGGCCTGCGTGCGCCCCGAGAACCAGTCCGGGGTCAGGGTGCTCGCCGCGTGCGGCTTCACCCAGCTCCGCGGGTCGACCGAGGACGGCGAGCTCGTGATGGTTCGACCGCTTTAGGGAACCCGGACGCGCGGGACGTAGAGTGCAGAACATGCCCCCATTCCAGGCCGTCAGGCCCGAGCACGTCCTGCTTGCCCTCGAGGAGTTCGATCGAGTCGGGTCTGAAGAGTTCCTCTCCCGCTACGGCTTCGACGAGTCGGGCGAGCACGAGCTGGTGCACAACGGCAAGACCTATGACTCGCTGGCCGTGATCGGCGTCGCCTACGTCCGCGCGACCGGTGAGCTCGCCCCCGCCGAGGACCTCCGCCGCGGTCCCGAGGGTGCCGCCGAGGCGCTCCGGGCGCTGGGATTCTCCATTGCCGGCGACGACGCGGAGGACGAGGGCGAGACCCCCGTCGACGCTGCGGACATCGGTGACGAGGCAGCCCGGTCCGCCTGGGCCGTGGCCGCACGCGAGGTGCTGCTGGAGACGGCAGCCAGGTACCACGCCGTGATCAGCACCAAGGAGCTCGCTGCCGAGGTGATGAAGCGCAGCAACATCCACACGAAGCGACCCAGCCACTACTGGATCGGCGACGTGCTGGCACGGGTCGCCGCCGACTGCGCCCAGCGCGGCGAGCCGCTGCTGTCCGCGTTGTGCGTCAACGCCGACGGCAGCGTCGGGGCCAGCTATGCCGCGACGGTGTCCGCTGCGGGCGGCAGCGTGGACGGCGACGCCGACGACCACGCCGCACGCGAGCGGCTCGAGTGCTACCGCACCTTCGGTGCGGACCTCCCCAGCGGCGGCGGCACCTGGGCCCTCACGCCGCGGCTCAGCGCCTCACGCAGCCGTGAGCGACGTGCTGCGGCGGCGGAGAAGATGCCACCGCTGTGCCCCAAGTGCCACACCGCGGTGCCCGCCACGGGCATCTGCGACTACTGCGACTGATCCCTGCACCCAACCGCTCCGCCCGGCCCTTCGGCCATCACGGGGGGTCGGCTCAGAGGTACATCCCGCCGCGGCCGTGCTCGGACCCGTCCTCGGGGCGCGCGCCCGGGTGGCCGGGCTCGACGTGCAGGCCGGGAGCGGCGCCGGGCGGCAGCGCCCTGCGCATCTGCTCCAGCTGTGAGCGCGCGGCCATCTGCTGGGCGTAGATCGCGGTCTGGATGCCGTGGAAGAGCCCCTCGAGCCATCCCACCAGGCTGGCCTGGGCGATGCGCAGCTCGGACTCCGAGGGCGTCGCGTCCTCGAAGGGGTGGACCAGCCGGTCGAGCTCCTCGTCGAGCTCGGGGGCGAGGCCGTCCTTCAGCTCGTTGATCGAGGTGTGCAGCAGGGCGGCCAGCCGCTTGCGGCCCGCCTCGTCGAGGGGTGCGGCCTTGACCTCCTCGAGGAGCTGCTGCACCATCCGGCCGATCCGCATCACCTTGGCCGGCTGCTCCACGAGGTCGGTGAGGTTGCGCTCGCCGTCGTCCTCGCCGTCCTTGTCGTCCTGGCCGGTCACGGGCTGGCCGTCGGGAGCGATCACGGTCACCTGGTCGTCTGACTGCGGCTCTCGGGGTGTCGACATGGTCCGAGCCTACTCAGCCACCGTGAGCAGGATCTTGCCGCTGTGGGATCCCGAGCCCATCAGCTCGTGGGCGCGGGCGGCCTGCTCCAGCGGGATCTCCTCGTGGACCAGCGAGCGGACCCGGCCCTCGCCGATCAGCGGCCACACGTGCTCGACGACGGCGGCGCAGATCGCGGCCTTCTCCTCGGTCGGCCGGGCGCGCAGGGAGGTCGCGATCACCGCGCCCCGCTTGCTCAGCAGCAGTCCCAGGTCGAGCTCGGCCTTGGCGCCGCCCTGCATCCCGATCACGACCAGGCGTCCCTGGGTCGCGAGCGCGGCCAGGTTGCGGGCGAGGTACTTCGCGCCCATGTTGTCCAGGATCACGTCGGCGCCACCCTCCTGCTTGACCACCTCCACGAAGTCCTCGTCGTGGTAGTTGATCGCGCGGTCGGCACCGAGCTCACGGCACAGCTCGAGCTTCTCCGCCGAGCCGGCCGTGGTGAGCACCTTGGCGCCGAGGGCCTTGGCCAGCTGGATCGCGAAGTTGCCGATCCCGCCGGCACCTCCGTGCACGAGCAGGGTCTCCCCCGGTTGCAGCCCCGCCACCATGAACACGTTCGACCACACGGTGCAGGCGACCTCGGGGATGGCGGCCGCGCTCCTCAGGTCCACGCCGGGCGGCAGCGGCATCACCTGTCCCGCGGGCACGACCACCTTCTCGGCGTACCCCCCGGCGGCGAGGAGCGCGCACACCTCGTCCCCGACGTGCCACTGGTCCACTCCTTCGCCCACGGCGCCGATCCGGCCGGAGCACTCGAGCCCGAGCACGTCGGAGGCGCCCTTCGGCGGCGGGTAGAACCCCTGGCGCTGGAGGGTGTCCGCGCGGTTCACCGCGCTGGCGACCACGTCGATGACGACCTCGCCCGGACCCGGCTCGGGGTCGGGCAGATCGACGACGGTCAAGGCCTCGGGACCACCCGGCTCGGGTGCGGTGACGGCGCGCATGGTGCCCACCCTAGGGAGGTCGCGCTCAGACCTCGACCTCGGAGTCCTCGACCTCGACCTCGACGTCCTCGAGGTCGGAGTCGACCTCGTCGGGAGCCTTGTCCCAGCGCAGCGCCAGCGCCGAGGCCAGCCCGGCCAGCCGCTCCACCTGCTGGGGGTGGCCGTCGAACGCGGCGGCGGCGTAGCCGAGCAGGAACGTGCTGACCGGTGCCGCCGGACGCTCCACGTTGTGGGCCGCGTCGCGCGCGAGGTCGAGGATCAGGGCCTCGTCGACCTCGAGCTCGATGTCCAGCACGTCGCAGAGCTCGTCGATCCAGTCGTGGAGGTTCACGGCCACAGTCTTGGACGGTCCGCGGACCTGTGCAACACGAATGCAGAAGTTGCCCCGGGATCCGGGCCGGCTCAGCCACCCATCAGGGTGCGCAGCGCGACCAGGTCGTCCCAGGTGTCGAGGTCGTGCGCCTCTGCCGCCACGGCGGGCACCTCGGCGAGGTCCAGCCCCGCGACCAGCCGCCTCATCGCCAGGCCGTGCTGCTGCTCGGCGGGCGGGGCGGCGGCCAGCAGCGCCTCGGTCCGGTAGTTGGCGCAGACGTACTGCCGCCGTCCGGTGGGGTCGACGAGGAGCGCACCGTCCTTGCTGGGTCCGTCCTTGGTCGCGGCCGCGAGCAGCCGGCGCACGGTGTCGGTGGTGACCATCGGCATGTCCACGGCGAGCACCACGGTGTGCCGCGGCACGGCGGCGAAGGCGGCGAGCCCGGCCAGCACGCCGGCTGCCGGCCCGCCGCCCGGCGGGTCCTCGCGCCGGAAGGTCACCGGACGGCTGGTCAGGACCTCGTCCCCCACCACGACCACCTCGGGGATGCCCGCCAGCGCCGCGAGGGCGTGCTCGAGCAGGGTCGCACCGCCCACCTCGATGGAGGCCTTGTCCGCGCCGTCGATCCGCACCGCCCGCCCGCCGGTGAGCACCACGGCCCCGACGTCCGCCCGCGCCGGCCCGGCGGCTGCTGGATGGTGTCCGGTGATCGCCACGACTGGAGAGTCTGGCACCCGGACTGGCACTGTGGGAGCCATGGCCGAGACCTCCACGCACACCCAGCCGGGCGACCGGTCCGCAGCCACGGCCGGGACAGCCCCCAGCGACCGGCTCCGGCTGCGGCTGGTGCAGCGGGCCTCGGGGCTCGACCCGGCCGAGAACCTGGCCGCGCTGGAGGAGGTCGCCACCCTCGACGGCGAGCCCGACCTCGTGGTCCTGCCCGAGGCGTTCGCCCGTGACTTCGGCGAGGCCGGGTCGGACCTGGCGCCGTACGCCGAGCCGCTGGAGGGGCCGTTCACCGAGGCCCTGCGCCGCGCAGGCAAGGCGACGGGGGCTGCCTGGCTCGCAGGCATGTTCGAGGTCGCACCCGACCCCGCCCGTCCGCTGAACACGCTGGTGCTCACCGATGAGGACCGGCTCTCGGCGTACCGCAAGATCCATCTCTACGACTCGTTCGGCTACCGCGAGTCCGACACCGTCAGTGCCGGGGAGGTGCAGCCTGCCCCGGTCGAGGTCAGGGGGTTCCCGCTCGGGCTGATGACCTGCTACGACCTGCGGTTCCCCGAGCTGGCCCGCACGCTGGTCGAGCAGGGCGCCGAGGCGCTGGTGGTCCCGGCGGCCTGGGTCGCCGGCCCGCGCAAGGTCGACCACTGGCGGACGCTGCTGCGGGCGCGGGCGATCGAGAACACCGTCTGGGTCATCGGCGTGGGCCAGCCGGCCCCCCGCTACACCGGGCACTCGATGGTGGTGGCCCCCGACGGCGACGTCGTGGCCGAGGCCGACGGGGATCCCGCGGTCCTCGACGCGGTGATCGACCGCTCCGCGGTCGCGGAGGTACGCCGGACGAACCCGTCGCTGGAGAACCGGCGGATCTGAGACGGGTTGGTAATCTCACCCGGTGCCGGTGCTGAGGAGAACGCCTGGCCGTCGGCTGCTGCCCGGCGGGTACGAGGCGACCCCGGAGCACCCCGACCGCACGCGTGAGCCCGGCCCCGGTTCCCGCCGTGCCGGTGCGCCGCCGGCCACCTCCGACGTCGCCCCCCGGTGGCGCCCGTTCGCCGGGAGGCGGAGGTCGTGGGCCGTCGCGCTGGTGGTCCTCGCGGGTGCCTCGGCGCTGCTCCAGGTCCTCGACGCACCCGACCTGGTCCGGCAGTCGATCGCCGTGGCTCTCGCGGCCGTGCTCGCGGTCGGTCTCGCCGTCCGGTCGGGGACCTCGGTGCCGCTGGCGTCCGGGTTCGCACTCACCCTGGGGGTGACCGCGGTGGTCACCGGCTGGGAGCCCCTCCTGGCGGGGGCCGCGGTGGGCGCTGCCGTGGCGGGATCGTGCCTGGCGGTGCTGGGGACCCGGCCCGCGTCCGGTCCGGTCGCGGTCGCGCGGGAGTTGGTGGTCGCGCTACTCGTCGCCGCGACCGGAGGCCTCGCCGCCGCGGGGTTCCTCGCGGACCTCGACACCGAGAGGTTCGGCTACACGGTCCTCGCGCTCACGCTGGTCTGCGCGGCCCTGCTGGTCCACCGTCCCGCCGGCGGGCTGCACCTGCTGGGCCGCCGCGGCCTCCTGCTCTTGGCCGGCGCCCTGGTCCTGTTGGTGGTGGTGGTCGTCTACACGGCTGCCCTCACCGAGTACGGCTCCCCGGAGCTGGTCACCCAGGTGCGCTCGGCGCAGGACGACCTGCGCAGGGCGCTGGCCGGCGTACCGCACCCGGTCGACTTCCTGGTCGGCATCCCGGCGCTCGCCTGGGGCGTCTCGCTGCGCTCACGGCGCCGCCAGGGCTGGTGGGCGTGCGCGTTCGGTGCCGCAACGACCGCGCACCTGGCGGCCGACCTCTCGGGGAGTGACTGGTCGGTCGGCGCGGGCCTGGCCGTCGTCTACAGCCTGGTGCTGGGCCTGCTCGTGGCGGCGCTCCTGGTCCGGCTGGAACGCGCCGTGGGCGGCCACGGGACGCCGCCGGCGCTGCGGGAGGAACCACCCCGGCTGTACCCGCTGCAGTGACGGCGGGCCCCCGCCTGGCCCGGCTCAGCAGGACCCGGGCCGTCAGCAGAGGGGGCGGGATTCGAACCCGCGGCTGACATCTCTGCCAGCGACCGCTTTCAAGGCGGTTCCGATCGGCCGCTCCGGCACCCCTCCGTGGTCCTCGCGGACCGTGCCAGAGTCTAGTGGCCTCGCGGGGCCGGTGGGCAGGCCCGGTCGGGGTCGCTGCCGCGTGCAGCTAGTCCGAGCCGCCGAGCTCCAGCGAGACGGCGTCGTAGACCAGGTCGTGGAGGCGCTGCTGGTGGTGCTCGAGGTCGGCGAGGAGCCGACGGGTCTCGCGCAGGACGGCGTCGGTGTCCAGCTCGCCCAGCACCCCCGCGGACAAGGCTGCAACGCGGGTCCGGAGACGGGACCGGTCCCGGTCGGAGAGGTGGGTGCGAGCGGTCAGCCAGGCCTCCCGTGGGCGGCCCTGCGGCAGGGACAGCGCCTCCTTGACCTCCGAGAGGCGTCCCCGCACCTTCCACCGCCACTCGGGCGCCGTGCTGTCACTGGCGAGGATCTGGCCTAGCTCCCTGAGCGCGATCTCGAGTGAAGACATCCCGCACCACCTTTCGGGCCTGCGTCCGAGATGGAGAACACAGTGTGATCCAGTTCACACCATCGGGACAAGGGCCAGTTTTGTGGGGCCTGCGCGTTCGGGTGTAATCGCCGGGTGAGCAACCCCCCTGCCGACTCGTCCGGCCCCGTCCCCGGTGGTCACCTCGACTTCGCCCTCGCCCCCGTCCTGCGCGCACGGCTGCTGGGCACCGGGCTGGTCGCCATCGGCGCCGTGGTGCTGCTGGGCGCGCTGCTGGCGTGGCTGATCGGAGTGCCCTCGGCCTACGTCACCGGGTTGGTGGTGCTGGCCCTGGTGGGCGCAGCCGCCCTCGGCCTGCTCGTCGGCGTCCGGCACTGGGTGGTCCGGCTCGACGACCTCGGCTACCGGGTCCGGGTGCTGCGCTCGGCGCAGGCGAAGTCGGCCCGGTGGGTGGACGTGCTCGACCTGCAGGCGGTCAACGAGGCCGGCAACCGCCAGCTGGTCCTCCGCCTGCGCGACGGGCGTACGACGAGCCTGCCGGTGGACCTCATCGAGGGGGACCCGGCCGCCCTCACGCAGGCCCTGTCGGAGCGTCTCGACCGGGGCCACGGCTACCGCAAGCTCCGCTGATCCGGCGTTCACACCAGCCCGGTTGTTCTCCGGTGCCCCTCGGTGGGTAACCTGTGCCTGCCGGAACGGGGAGGTGTCGCCTAGCCCGGTTTATGGCGCCCGCCTGCTAAGCGGGTTGAGGGTTGTGCCCTCTCGCGGGTTCAAATCCCGCCACCTCCGCAAGATGACCGCTCCGGACCCCCAGGGTCCGGAGCGGTTCTGCGTTCCCCCCACGTGAGGGTGCGGGAAAGCAGCAGGACCCGCACCCGGGAACGGGTGCGGGTCCTGGCGGATCTGCCGGTGGGGCGGGTGCCTCAGACGCCGAGGCGTGCCTTGAGGCCGTCGAGCTCGGTCCACAGCACGGCGGGAAGGTCGTCGCCGAACTTCTCGAACCACTCGGAGATCTCGGGGATCTCGCGCTTCCACTCCTCGACGTCCACGGCGAGGGCCTTGGCGAGGTCCTCCTCGGTCACGTCGAGGCCGTCGATGTCGAGCGAGCCCGGGGCCGGCACGTGCCCGATGGGGGTCTCGACAGCAGCGGCCTGGCCCTCCATCCGGTCGATGACCCACTTGAGCACGCGGCTGTTCTCGCCGAAGCCCGGCCACAGGAAGCCACCGTCGTCGTTGCGACGGAACCAGTTGACGTAGAAGATGCGCGGCATCTTCGCCTCGTCGTTCTCCTTGCCCATCTTGATCCAGTGGCTGAAGTAGTCACCGGCGTTGTAGCCGATGAACGGCAGCATCGCCATCGGGTCGCGACGGACCACGCCGACCGCACCGGTCGCCGCGGCGGTGGTCTCGCTGGAGAGCGTCGCACCCATGAACGTGCCGTGGACCCAGTCGCGGGCCTCGGTCACGAGGGGGATGGTCGTCTTGCGGCGGCCACCGAACAGGATCGCGTCGATCGGGACACCGCGCGGGTCGTCGTACTCGGGCGCGAGGATCGGGCACTGCTTGATCGGGGTGCAGTACCGGCTGTTGGCGTGGCTGGAGGGCTCCTCGGAGTCGGGAGTCCATGGCTCGCCCTTCCACGAGGTGGCGTGGGCCGGCGGGTTCTCCAGGCCCTCCCACCAGACATCGCCGTCGTCGGTGAGCGCGACGTTGGTGAACACCGAGTTGCCGATGTTGATCGTCTTCATCGCGTTCGGGTTGGTGTGCTCGTTGGTGCCGGGGGCGACGCCGAAGAAGCCGAACTCGGGGTTGACCGCCCACAGCCGGCCGTCCTCACCGATCCGCATCCAGGCGATGTCGTCGCCGATGGCCTCGACCTTCCAGCCGGGGATGGTCGGCTCGAGCATCGCCAGGTTGGTCTTGCCGCAGGCGCTGGGGAAGGCCGCGGCGATGTACTTGGTGACCTTGTCGGGGTTGGTCAGCTTCAGGATGAGCATGTGCTCGGCCATCCAGCCCTCGTCGCGCGCCTTGGCGCTGGCGATCCGGAGCGCGTAGCACTTCTTGCCCAGCAGGGCGTTGCCGCCGTACCCGGAGCCGAAGGACCAGATCTTGCGCTCCTCGGGGAACTGCACGATGTACTTGGTGTCGTTGCACGGCCAGGCGACGTCCTCCTGGCCCTCCTCCAGCGGCATTCCCACGGAGTGCAGCGCGGGCACGAAGTCGGCGTCGAGCTCCTCCATCCGGCGCAGCACGTTGGTGCCCATCCGGGCCATCACGCGCATGCTCGCGGTGACGTACGCCGAGTCGGTGATCTCGACGCCGAACATCGGGCTCTCGGCCTCGAGGTGACCCATCACGAACGGGATGACGTACATCGTGCGGCCCTTCATGCAGCCGGCGTAGAGCCCGCGCATGATGGCCTTCATCTCGTTGGGGTCCATCCAGTTGTTGGTGGGCCCGCAGTCGCGCTCGTCGACCGAGCAGATGTAGGTCCGGTCCTCGACCCGCGCCACGTCGGTGGGGTCGGAGGCGGCGTGGAAGGAGTTGGGCTTCTTCTCCGGGTCCAGGCGGGTGAAGGTGCCGCTGGCCACGAGCGCGTCGGTGACCTCGACCCACTCCTCGTCGGAGCCGGTGCACCAGTAGATGCGGTCCGGGGTGGTGAGCTCGGCTGCCTCGCGGACGAAGGCCAGAATGCCTTCGTGCGTGGTGGGCGCGTCCTCGGTGATGGTCTGGTTCGACGTCTCGGCGGTCATGCCTTGTCTACCTCTCGAGCATTTCGCGGCCGTGCCCGGAGGGGCCAGACCGGCCGTCGAACGCATCGACGGTGTGTGTCCTTGCAAAACTGCCTGTCGGGTGCCGCGACGCTGCACCACCCAGATGGTTCACCCAAGTTACTGCCCGTTTCTCACAGAGCGGTAAGCGAGGTTGGGAGGGAATCTACGTGCCGGTTCGGAATCGGCCTATTGGATCGATCCAGCCGTCTCGTGCCCCGAGCCGGTGTGTCGAGTCTCACGTCGACACGCGGCAGCCCCCGCCCGACGAGGCGCCCGTGGGCGACCGGTACGCCGGTGCACCCGGGATCGCACGCCCTGGTCGGGGGCGGCCGATTTCGAGGCCACGGGGGTCGTCCGCTAGAGTTACGCAGTCTTCAGAGGTCAGCCTCCGGGGATGGGCGCCTGTAGCTCAACGGATAGAGCATCTGACTACGGATCAGAAGGTTTGGGGTTCGAATCCCTACAGGCGCACACAAACTACTCTCCAGCAGGGCCTCGTCGCCCGCCGTCTCGGCAGCTGCGGGAAACCGTTCCGTGGCCGACGGTGCGGTCGTTCAACGAGGCCCGGTTAAAGGTTCACGGTCATCTCGCGTGTCGGCGAGGATCACCCGAAGCGGGGCGGCCGCTTGGCCAGGAACGCGTCGACCCCTTCACTGAAGTCGGTCGAGGCGTAGACGCCAGCCAGTCGCTCCTCATCGCCCGGTGCCGGCAGGGCGACCGCGGCGCGGTGCAGCAACTGCTCCTTGGTCGCTGCGATCGTGTTCCTCGAGGCCCGATTGAGACCGTCCGTGATCTGCGCCAGTTCGACGTCGAGCGCCTCCCCGTCCTCGACGACAGCGGCGACCGCGCCGACGGCGTACGCGCGGTCGGCGTTCACCAGTCGCGACAGGAGCAGCATCTCCCGAGTCAGTGACTCGCCGAACACAGCCGCGCAGCGGTACACCGCCTCGGCGGAGAGCGCGTTGCCGAGGGTGCGCGCAATCGGGTAGCCGAAACGCGCCGTGGGGGTGCAGACCCGGACGTCGCAATGCGTGGCCACAGCCAGGCCACCGCCGACGCAGATGCCCTCAACCGCCGCGATCGTCACCTGTGGCAGCTCGGCCACGGCGCGGAGCACCGACGTCACACCGCTTTCATAGGCCACGCCGTCGCGACCTCGGTCCTCGGCGGCGAGAGACATCCGGGTGAAGCCGGAGATGTCGTTCCCGGCAGAGAATGCCCGCCCCCCCGCACCGCGAAGCACGACGCTCCGCACCGTTCGGTCCTCGCGGAGCTCGGCGCAGAGCTCAAGCAGGGTCCGGTACGTCTCCGAGGTCATCGCGTTGTGCCGTGAAGGCCGGTTGAGCACCACCTGCACGCTCCCGGCGGTCCGCGTCACCAGCACGACTTGTTCCGCGGCGCCACCTGAGAAGTCGTTCACGAGGCGTCGTTCACGAGAGTTGATCCTTGCTCGGGTGCAGCATCGGTGCTTCCGCGAGCCACTGCCGCACACTGGCGTCATGCTGCCCCAGCGTCGGGGGAGCCTGATGCGCCCGCCGGCGGCCCTGGTCGAATCGAACGGCCGGGCCGGGGATCCGGATCGGTCCGAGGCTGGCGTGATCGACATCGATGATCAGCCCCTGGGACTCGGTCTGCGGGTCGTCGTACACCTGCTTGATGGTGCGGACCTCTCCGCAGGGGATCCCGAGCTGGTCGATCTGGTCGAGCCAGTCCGCTGCCGACGCGGTGGCCAGGCAACGCTCGATCTCCGCAGTCAGCTGATCGCGGCGCTGCACCCGCTCGGAGTTCGTGACGAACCGCGGGTCGTCGGGGTCGATGCCCACCATGTCGGCGAACCGTCGCCACTGCGTCTCGTTCGCAACCGCGACCTGCAAGGCTCCGCCCTGGCAGCGAAAGAGTCCGTAGGGCGCGATCGCGCCGTGGTGGTTCCCGTCCTGACCAGGCACTTCCCCCGCGACGGTGTACCGGGTGCCCTGGAAGGTGTGGGCGCCGACCGTGGCCGCCAGCAAGGAGGTGCGGACCACTTGCCCACGGCCAGTCGTCTCACGCTCGAGGAGGGCAGCAAGTACGCCGTATGCGCCATGGACACCGGCCAGCAGGTCGGAGATCGGCACACCGACCCTGGTCGGGGTGTCAGTGCCGGTGACGCTCATCAGGCCGGCCTCGCCCTGGACGATCTGGTCGTAACCCGCTCGTCCGCCTTGGGGGCCGTCATGGCCGAACCCGGAGATGGACAGCACCACCAGCCCGGGATTGACCTCGTGCAAGCGGTCGTTGCCGAAACCGAGCCGGTCCATCACTCCGGGACGGAAGTTCTCGATCAGCACGTCGGCTCGCTGGACGAGCGCCAGCAGGAGGTCTTGCCCCGCCTCGGACTTCAGGTCGGCGGTGACGGACTCCTTGTTGCGGTTGCAGCTCAAGAAGTATGTCGCCTCCGGAGTCGCAGGCGGGCCCACGAAGGGAGGTCCCCAGGACCGGGAGTCGTCGCCGGTGCCGGGCGCCTCGACCTTGATGACCCGGGCGCCGAGGTCGCCGAGCATCATCGCCGCATGCGGACCAGCCAGCGCCCGGCTGAGGTCGACGACGACCATGCCGTCCATGGGACCTTCGGGGGTTGCTCCGGTTCGAGTGTCAGTCATGCTTCTCCCTTGTCAGTGTTTCGATCCGCTGCGCGACCGCCAGCACGACGTCGTCCTGGTCCGGACGCCCCACAACTTGCACGCCGATGGTGCGTCCGTCGGGGAACGTGCCGATCGGGGTCACCGCCGCGGGCAGTCCGAACAGGCTGATGGCCTGGCAGCAAGCCAGCAGGTCCCACGGGCCGAGCGTGGTGCCGTCAACGTCAAATGTGCGGTCGGTGAGAGCAGGTGCGCCGATCGCCGCAACCGGCAGGAGGAGTACGTCGGGCATCTGTACGAGCATCTGCTCGCGCAGCTCGGCCATCCTCAGGCGCAGATCGGCCACGTGCTCGGCATCGACAGGGCGCTCGGAGTCGAGGAGCAGCCTGATCACCGGTCCGGGCTCGGCTTCGCCAAGGAGCCGTCGGATGTCTCCGGTTGGATCGGTGGCCCGCACCTCGCGGAACAGCGGCGCCGCCTCCCGCAGAGCGCTCGGGGTCTCGTCGGGAATCGATCGCGACAGGTCCTCGGCAAGCAGCCCAGCCACGTTTCGGACTGCCTCCACGATGGGTGAGGCGATTGGAGCCGTCCCCTCCCCGGGGGACCAGGCCAGGCGCACCCCGCCGAGGTCGGCGTCGGTGCGCCCGGCCCGACCACCGGACAAGACCTCAGTCACGAGTTGAGCGTCGGAGATCGTTCGGGTCATTGGACCCACCACCTGCAGGTCGCCCTGCAGGCTGCCGGCAGTGAGCCGCCACTGCCCGGCGTCACGGTGCCCCGGCAACTGGCCGGCGTTGTCCACCATCCCAGGGGTGGGACGCAGGCTGCTCAGCCCCGTGCAGTGCGCGGGCCAGCGCACCGAGCCGCCGTAGTCACTGCCCAGACCGAACGCGCTCATGCCTGCAGCCACGGCCGCCGCCTCCCCACCGCTGGAACCACCGGGTGAGCGGTCCAGCTGGGGGTGAAGCGGATTCGCGGTATATCCGAACAGCTCGTTCCACGTGAGTGACCACAACGCGAACTCGGGCGTGTTGGTCTTGCCGAGGCAGATCGCACCAGCCGCCCTGAGGGCGGCGACAGCGGGTGCATCCTCCGTGCCGACGTGGTTGGCCAACGTCCGGCTCCCCGCGGTGAACGGCATCCCCTCGACACTGATCACGTCCTTCACGCTGAACGGGACTCCTGCGAGCGGCCCGAGGTCGTCGCCGCGACGACGGGCCGCATCCACCGCAGCCGCGTCCGCCCGAGCAGACTCAGCGCCGACGAAGACGAAGGCGTTGAGCTGCGGGTTGAGCTCCGTGATCAGGGCAAGGTGCTCGTTGATGACGTCGGTCGCCGACACCTCGCCCGCCACCACCAGCCGCGCGAGCTCGCCCGCCGGAAGCCCGACGAGCGCACGGCCCGGCGATCCAGCGGTCACGCGGACATGGCGTCGTCGGCGCGAGCGCGCAGGGGGAAGAACTGCTCGATCACACGGGTGGGCGGCGCGGGCGTCAGGTACGTGACCGCAAGCGTCGCCGGGATGGTGAAGAGCAGAGCCGCCTGGATGTGGTAGAGCCCGAAGGGGTTGTCGAACTGGTTCCACAGGATGAACGAGACCGGAGCCACGATCATCACAGTCAACGCACCTTGCTTGTTGAAGCGCGGCCAGTACACGGAACCGAGGAACAGCAAGCTGAAGACCAGGCCGAGCACTCCGAAGGCCGGGAACATGAGGAAGGCGAGCAACTCGGGTGGGTTCAACGCGTAGATGATGCTGAGCACGCCGAGCACCATGGTGGTTGCTTGTGCCACTCGCACCCTCTGCCCGTTGCTGAGGGTCAGGTCGAAGGTCTTTGCCAAGATGTCGTTCTCAACCGTCGAGGCCAGGACGAGCAGGATCGAGTCAATCGACGACATCATCGCCGCAGCCAGAGCAGCGAGCACGATGGTGCTGAAGAACACCGGGAGGAGTTCCTCCGTCATCACCAGGAAAGTGCTGTCCGGGTCGTCGGTGAGCTGAGGGAACAAGGCGCGTGCGTAAAGACCCAAGAGCACGATGACGACTTCGAGCACCACCACCAAGCACATCACCAGGGTGAAGCCCGACCGCAGTGACTTGGCGTTCTTCACCGAGAAGAACCGGACGATGAAGTAGGGCGCGCCGAGTGCCCCGAAGAAGTTCAACATGATGAACGCGACGAAGTAGCTGCTTCCTGGCTCGATGTCGATCGGCCACGACGCCATTCCGGTCGGGTTCTCGCGGCCCAGTGCGTCACTGAGCCCGCCGAACCCGATCTTGTTGGCAGCGACGACTGCCAGCAGGAGCGCGCCGACGGCAAGCATGACGCCCTGTACCGCGTCGGTCCACACCACGGCCCGGAAGCCCCCGAAAGCAACGTACGCGAACACGAGGACGCCGAAGCTCCACACACCAGTGGTGTAGCTGAAAGGCGTGAGCCGCTCGATCAGCATGCCTGCCGCGAAATAGTTGGCGGCCAGGAGGGGCACCAGGAACACCAGCAGGATCACGGAGGAGAGCAGCCTCGGGGCTTTGCCGCCGAAGCGGGCAGTGATGAAGTCCGGGACCGTAACCGCACCGGTCCGCTTGGCGAGGACCATGACGCGCGGACCAAGCAGGTACCACGTCAGGAAGATCGCGAGGGTGAAGAAGAACGCCACCCAGATGAAGAATGGCCCCCATAGCATCGACAGCGATGTCCACCCGATGAGGGCGCCGGCACTGACCATGCTGGCCAGGTAGGTGAGGGCGGTCAATGGACCCGAAATGCCCCGGTCACCGAGATAGAAGGACTCCGTGGTCCCGCTGGTCGAGCGTCCAGCCCAGATGCCGACGACGAACACGGCGAGGAAGTAGGTCAAGAAGACCGACGCGACAATCCAGCTCATCGGCTCGCCTCGGCCTGCTCATAGCTGAGGGCTCGCGAGAGATACCGATTCCTCAGCAAGAACGTGGCGATCAGGATCGTGGCTTGGAAAGCGAGTGCAATCCAGAATCCAACGGGCATGGCGAACTCCCTGGCTGTCTCGGGTGATCGGGTGAAGCGGCCCGAATGGGCCGACCACGTCACGTAGCCACTGAGCGTAGGAGCCCAGATGTAGGTCGCCAATATGAGTGAGTGCCACCATTTGGCCCGCTACATGTCACTCGGCGCCAACAGCCCCATGTTCTCTACGGCCCTGCCGGCGCGGACGCGCGCCTCGCACGCCACCAGGAGCTGGGCACGTTGCCGGCCGCTGCGCATGAATGGCCCCAGCCTCGCTTCGAGCCGGGTGAGGCGATTTCTGATGGTGTTGTAGTGGAACGTCATCTCAGCGGCGGTCTTGGCGATGGAACAGTTGTGCTTGAGCAGCACGTGCAGGGTCGCCAAGAGGTCATCGTCCCCGGCGATCGGACCCAGTGTCTCGTGGACGAATCGATGGGCCAGTCCGGCACTCTCGAGAGCATCGACGATCTGGTCGATGCCGGTGTCGGCAAAGTTCACGATCGTCCCGATCGCCGTCTCGGGGTCGCCCAGCGTCACGTGCAGCGCTCTGGCGGCTTGCCCTGACGAACGCCGCCATTCCACCAACCTGGTGGCGACGTTGCCGACCCCACAGCGGAGCATCTCCTTGCCGATCGAGGCCGTCCGTAGGGCGGGGTCCAGAACTTCCAGGACCATGGCCAGTTCGGCCTCCGGCACCACCATCGCGATGTGATCGGCATAGGGAAACATCAAGATGCGGTCTGCGCGTTCACCAAGGGCGCGCGCGAGCCTTTCGCAGGTCGTTTGGTAAGCGTGCAAGGACATGGCCTCACTGGCACGCACAACGCAGACGTGCACCGGACCGCTGCTCCTTTCGGGAAGCGCTTCGAAGACCGGCATGAGCTCGGCCTCCGACGTGGTCGACTGCTCGTTGAGCAGCTGCCGCAGGTATTCGCCGTACTCGCGGACCCGTTCGTTGGCGACCAACGCCCGGGAGTACCGCTGGACCACCTCGGCGAAGTACGTCTCCTGCAGGTCCGTGAAGGCCAGGTCGAGCGGCATCGTAATGATGGGGAGGCCGATCTCATCAGCTCGTTGCTCCACCACCGCCGGCAGCCGGCCGACGTACCGACCTCCGAACTTGGCGACGAGAGCGACTACCCCGCTGTCCTTGAGCCCCTCGACCAGTGCGACCAGATCCGCGTCATTGAACCCTTGCAGTGGATAGCCAGAGGTGACGAGCAACTCGCCTGAGCGGACCCAAGGCAGGACGTCCGGGACTTCCATCATGTTCATGCGCGCTACTTCGGCCATCAATCCGCCCGCGCCCGCCAGCACAGCAGCACCCTGCATCGGCGCGAGGGCCAGGACTTCCTCGACCTTCAGACGCTCCGGAGTCGCTTGGCCGTACACCCCTGGACCCTAGCCCAGCAATGAACGCCACCCTCGGTGGTCCTCTCCACGTGTTCTCGCCACTCGGACGCGCCGCGTTTCGTGGTCGGCGACCTCGGGTACCTGCGCGCAGGAGACCCCTGGAGGCGCGCATGTCCGCTCGAGAACCGCAGGAGATGGCCGAGGTAGCCGTCGCCACCGGCGTGAAGAAGTCGAAGAAGTCGTGGGACCGGGTGCTGCTCAGCTCGTTCCTGGCCGGCGCCTACATCGCCTTCGGGGCGATGGTCGCGATCACGGTCTCCTCCGGCCTCGACCCGGAGACCTGGGGCACACTGCCCACGCTGTTCACCGGTGCCGCGTTCACCCTGGGGCTGGTGCTGGTGGTGATCGCCGGCTCCGACCTGGCGACCGGCAACATGATGCTGGTCCCGCTGGGCGCGATGCAGGGCAAGCTCAAGGTCGGTGACGTCGCCCGCAACCTCACCCTCGTGCTCATCGGCAACCTCCTCGGCGCCCTCTTCGTCGCGTTCTTCCTCGCCGTGCAGACCGGTGTCATCGGAGGGGCCGGGGCCGACGCGGCGAGCACCGCGGGGCTGACGCACGAGCGGCTCGCGACGATCGTCGGCGACAAGACCGGGCACACGGCGTGGCAGACGTTCCTGCGGGCGGTCGGCTGCAACTGGCTGGTGTGCCTGGCGGTGTGGATGTCCCTGTCCTCGAAGGCGGTCTCGGGCAAGATCCTCGCCATCTTCTTCCCGATCATGGCGTTCGTGGCGATGGGCTTCGACCACGTCGTGGCCAACATGTTCTTCCTGCCCGCCGCCATGTTCACCGACGTGCCCGGCATCGGTTTGGGTGACGTGCTGCTCAACTGGCTCCTCGCCGGCGCGGGCAACCTCGTGGGCGCGGTGATCTTCGTGTCCACGTCCTACTGGTACCTCTTCCTCAAGGACGCGCCCGAGGACTCGTAACCCGGGGGCGAAGGTCTCGTTTGAGATCTCACCACCCCCGATCATCGGAGTCTCGCCGTGCGCCGTCGACTGCTCGCTGCCGTCCTCACCACCGCGGCAGTCGCCGCCACCGCGATCACCGGCGTGGCTGCGCCCTCGGGCGCGAGCAGCACCGTGCGCTATGTCGCGCTCGGCGACTCCTACAGCGCCGCCTCCGGTGTGCTGCCGCTGGACCCGAAGGCGTCACCGATCTGCCTGCGGTCCACGCGCAACTACCCGCACGTGATCGCCTCGCGGACCGCGACCCAGCTCACCGACGTCACCTGCGGCGCCGCGGACACCGACGACTACTTCAGCCCGCAGTACCCGGGCGTCCCGGCCCAGCTCGACGCGGTCACCAAGGACACCCGGCTGGTCACGATGACGATCGGGGGCAACGACAGCAGCGTGTTCATCAACGCGATCGCCCAGTGCGGTCTCGCCGGCATCTCGACGCTGGGCAAGGGCAGCCCGTGCAAGGACAAGTACGGCTCCTCGTTCACCGACACGATCAAGCAGACGACGTACCCGGCGCTGGTGAGGTCGCTGCGGGCGGTCCGCGCCAAGGCGCCCAAGGCCAAGGTCG
The DNA here is from genome assembly GCF_058215695.1 of Nocardioides sp. Z38_18. Classification (NCBI taxonomy): domain Bacteria; kingdom Bacillati; phylum Actinomycetota; class Actinomycetes; order Propionibacteriales; family Nocardioidaceae; genus Nocardioides; species Nocardioides sp. Z38_18. The sequence continues at coordinate 1,458,185 of NZ_JBZAJE010000002.1, read as the reverse complement.
GCATCCTCAGCTACCCCTGGATCGTGCCTGCGACCGGAGGCTGCTTCCCGCAGCTGCCGCTCGCGACCGGTGACGTGCCCTACCTGCGCAACCTGCAGGGCACGCTCAACGACGCGATCCGCCGGGCGGCGGCAGCGACCGGGGCGACGTACGTCGACCTGAACACCGTCTCCAACGGCCACGACGCCTGCAAGCCGATCGGCGTGCGCTGGGTCGAGCCCGTGGTGGGCGGAACCAACCCGGTGATCGTGCACCCGAACGCGCTCGGCGAGGCCAAGATGGCCGAGCAGGCGATCAAGGTGCTCAAGCTGAGCTGAGCACCGGGCGAGGTGACCCAGCGGCAGAAGGGATCGGGCTTCGGACGCAGCCTGGCCCACCCAGGTGATACATGTTGCGTCCCCGAAAGAGGTGCGACGTGGCCCGACTCCCCAGCAAGGTCCTGAAGATCAACGACGCCGCGTGGCTGTTCGCGGAGAGCCGTCGTACGCCGATGCACGTGGGCGTGCTCGCCACGTTCTCCATGCCCGAGGACGCGGACGACTGCTACCTCGAGGACCTGATCAACGAGTGGCGGCGGGTCCGCACCTTCGCACCGCCGTTCAATTACCTGCTCCGGGGCCCCGGGGTGCCGCGCTGGAAGCAGGTCCCGGACGAGCAGATCGACATCGACTACCACCTGCGGCACTCGGCAGTCCCCTCCCCGGGCGGCCAGCGCGCGCTCGGCGTCCTGGTGTCCCGGCTTCACTCGCAGCGGCTCGACCGGCGCTACCCGCTGTGGGAGTGCCACGTCATCGAGGGCGTCGAGGAAGGGAAGTGGTCGCTCTACATCAAGGTGCACCACTCCCAGATCGACGGTGTGGGTGGGCTGCGGCTGGCCCGCCGGATGTTCTCGGTGGACCCGGAGGCCCAGGAGATGCTGCCGCCGTGGGCGATCGGGATGAGCGGTCCCGACCAGTCCGGCCTGGACGAGCCCGCACCGACGAAGACCCTGGCGACGGTCGAGAAGGACCCGGACCCGCTCGCCGGCGCGAAGAGTGCCGTCTCGGTGGCGCAGTCGCTGGCCAGGACGTACACCGAGAGCCTGACCGGGCTCGGAGGTGGCGACCGCGCCGTACCGTTCCGGGCCCCGAGGTCGGTGCTCAACTCCCGGATCCACGCACCGCGACGCTTCGCCACCCAGAACTACGAGATGGACCGGCTCAAGGCCGTCGCGAAGGCGGCGGGCGGCAGCCTCAACGACGTCTTCCTCGCCATCTGCGGAGGGGCGCTGCGCCGCTACCTGCTCGAGCTCGACGCGCTCCCCGCGCAGACCCTGACCGCGAACGTGCCGGTCTCGGTGCGTCCCGAGGGCGCGATCAGCGTCGGCAACGCCATCACGTTCCTCTACACCGAGCTGGGCACCGACATCGCCGACCCGATCGAGCGGATCCAGGCGATCCGCGCCTCCACGCAGCGCGCCAAGGAGCGGCTCCCGCAGGCGGGAGGCGCGCTGATGGACGCCTACACCGCGGTGCTGATGGGGCCGTTCCTGGCGCCGGCGGTGATCGGCGTCGGCGGCTACGGCCCCCCGGACGCCAACCTGGTGATCTCCAACGTGCCGGGACTGCGCGAGCCCCGCTACTTCAACGGCTCCCGGCTCGAGGAGTACTACCCGCTGAGCCTGCTCTTCCACGGCCAGGGCCTGAACATCACCGGGGTGAGCAACGCCAGCACCTTCTGCATCGGCTACACGGGATGCCGCGACACGCTGCCGCACCTGCAGCGGGTGGCCGTCTACAGCGGCGAGGCGCTCGAGGAGCTCGAGAGCGCGCTCGGCCTCCAGTGGCAGTCCGAGGAACAGCACTCCGCCGCCAACTGAGCTGCTTCCCGGGGCCGGGGGGCGCCGTCGGGACCGCGCTGCCGGTGGGTCAAAATAGGGTTCGTGACAGCCGACTCCAGCCCCGGAACTCGTGACGCCACGGAGGTCGGACCCACAGCCGCCCGCACGGCCTGGGCCGAGGCGGCCCGGCCGGCCCTGATCGAGGTGGCAGGGCGCTACCGCGCCACGATCACCTACAAGTCGCTCGCCACCGCGGTGCAGGAGTCCAGCGGCATCACCACGTCCCAGCCGATGCACCAGTGGATCGGCGACGTGCTCGAACGCGTCACCCAGGACTGCCAGTCACGCGGGGAGCCGCTGCTCTCCTCGCTGTGCGTGAGCATCCAGGGCAGCGTGGGTGCGGCGTACGCCGACGCAGTCGAGCTCGCCCGCGGCACCCGCCCCGAGGACCCGGACGAGGAGGCCGCCCACGAGCGGCTGGCCTGCTACCGGCACTGGGAGGCGGCCGGTTTGCCGCGCGACGGCGGAACCCCGCTACGCACCGCGCACTTCAAGCCCGTCCGCAAGGCCGCCGCGAGCAAGCCCGCCGCGACGCGCGTCCCGGGGACTCCCCGCAAGGCAGCCCCCGCCGCGCGCAAGGCCGCGCCCGAGCCTCCCGCCGAGAAGCCGATCCCGCTGTGCCCCAAGTGCTTCACCGCGGTGCCGGCCTCCGGCATCTGCGACTACTGCGACTGAGCACCGGCTCGGGGAGCCGTCAGCCCTGGACCACCTCGAGCAGCGCGGCGCCCCACTTGTCGATCTTGCCGGCGCCGATGCCCGAGATGCCGGCCAGCTCGGTGGTGGTGGCCGGCATCTCGGCGGCCACCTGGCGCAGCGTCGCGTCGTGGAAGACGACGTAGGCAGGGAGGCCGGCTTCCTTCGCGGTCGCCGCACGCCAGGCGCGCAGCCGCTCGAACCGTGCCTCGCCGTCCGCGTCCAGCGGGACCTGGTCGGCCTTGCCCTTGCCCGCGCGTGAACCGCCCGAGGAGCGCTTGCGGGCAGCCTTGGGGGCCTCGGTGCGGAGCGCGACCGTGCGCTCGCCGCGCAGCACCTCGTTGGAGCCCTCGGTGAGCTCGAGGGTGCCGTACCCGTCGCCGGAGACCGCGAGCAGGCGCCGTGCGAGGAGCTGGCGGATCACCCCGCGCCACCCGGCCGCGTCGAGCTCGGTCCCGATGCCGAAGACCGACAGCGTGGTGTGGTCGAGCTGGGTCACGCGCGGGGTCTCGTTGCCGAGCAGGATGTCGACGACGTGGCCGGCGCCGTACCGCTGACCGCGCTGGTGCAGGCGTACGACGGCCGAGAGCACCTTCTGGGCGGGGACGGTCCCGTCCCACGTCTGCGGTGGTGCCGCGCAGGTGTCGCAGTTGCCGCACGGCTCGGACTCCTGGCCGAAGTAGCCGAGCAGCTGCACCCGCCGGCACTCGACGGTCTCGCACAGGGCGAGCATCGCGTCGAGGTGCTGCCCCAGCCGGCGCCTGTGGGCGGCGTCGCCCTCGGAGCCGTCGATCATCCGGCGCTGCTGGACCACGTCGGCGAGGCCGTAGGCCAGCCACGCGGTCGCGGGGGCGCCGTCGCGCCCGGCCCGCCCGGTCTCCTGGTAGTAGCCCTCCACCGACTTCGGCAGGTCCAGGTGCGCCACGAACCGGACGTCGGGCTTGTCGATCCCCATCCCGAACGCGATCGTCGCCGTCATCACCAGCCCGGGCTCGCGCAGGAACCTCGCCTGGTGCTCCGCGCGCACGGAGGCGTCCAGGCCGGCGTGGTACGGCAGCGCGGGGATGCCGTTCTTGGCCAGGAACTTGGCGGTCTCCTCGACCGACTTGCGCGAGAGGCAGTACACGATCCCCGCGTCCCCGGCGTGCTCGGTGCGCAGCAGGTCGAGCAGCTGGGCGCGGGGGTTGTCCTTGGGCACGATCCGGTACTCGATGTTGGGCCGGTCGAAGCTCGCGACGAACCGGGTCGCGTCGTCGAGGTGGAGCCGCTGCGCGATCTCGGCGGCGGTCGCGGCGGTCGCGGTCGCGGTGAGCGCGATCCGGGGGACCTCGGGCCACCGCTCGCCGAGGACGGTGAGCTGGAGGTAGTCGGGGCGGAAGTCGTGCCCCCACGAGGACACGCAGTGCGCCTCGTCGATGGCGAACAGGGCGATGGTGCCGCGAGCGAGCAGCTGCAGGGTCGAGGGCACCGAGAGGCGCTCGGGAGCGAGGTAGAGCAGGTCGAGCTCCCCGGCGACGTACGCCTCCTCGACGCGGCGGCGCTCGGAGGCGTCCTGGGTGGAGTTCAGGAAGGCGGCGCGTACGCCGAGGGCTGCCAGCGCGTCCACCTGGTCCTGCATCAGCGCGATCAGCGGGGAGATGACGACGCCAGTACCTGGGCGCACGAGGGCGGGGACCTGGTAGCACAGCGACTTGCCCGCGCCGGTCGGCATCAGCACGAGCGCGTCCCCGCCGGAGACGACGGTGTCGATGATCGCCGCCTGCTCGCCGCGGAACTCGGGGTAGCCGAACACGGTCCGCAGGGTCTCGAGCGGGCTGGTGGTGATCGCTTCCGGCATGGCGCTCATCGTGCCCGACCCGCGTCGCCGCGCGGCGCTCGCCTCACCCCCGGTCGGCGAGGTCGGCCCGCACCAGCGCCGTCGCCAGCCTCGCGACCTCCCCGCGTGGGGCCAGCTCGGCCAGGGCAGCGGGCTCGGTCGGGAGCCCCAGCTTCTCCGCCCGGCGCAGCGCCCGGTCGTCGAAGTACGGCGACACCTCCGGCCACACGTCCTGCACCTCGCGGCAGAAGATCCGCGCCCCGACCGGCCCGATCCGGGGCGTCTGCGCCACTGCCTTGAGCAGGTCCTCCACTCCCGCGTGGCCGCGGGGACGGATCCGGCGCAGGTCTCCGTCGTACTCCTCGAGCAGCCACACCGCCCCCTCCTCGAGCTTGGTCGAGGTGCTCTCGTCGTACCTCTTGTAGCCGGCGCGCCCCAGCGCCGTCACCCGCTGCCGCCAGGTCGCGTCACGCATCTTCTCCGGCGTACGCCACCCCTGGCCGAACAGCTCCCGCGCTGCAGCCACGGCCACATCGGCCGAGATCCGCGTCGAGCTGAGCATGGTCAGCACCAGCAGCTGGTAGAGCGGCGCCGGCTCGTCCTTCAGCTGGATCCCCGCGGCCTCGGCGTACGTCGTTCCGTGCTCGTCCAGCAGCTCGTCCAGGGTTTGGGGCATGGGAGGGGTCTACCCAGAACCGGCGGCAGTTTCCCCCCACCCGAAGGAAGTGATGCCCCCCACAGCCTCCGCACCACCGGCACAGCGGGCCGGCTGCGGATGGGATTCTGGGGCGATCCCCACGACAGGACCGAGATGGCGACCGTACGACGCACTGCACCGCGCATCGAGCCGGTGCTCCACCGTGAGCTCCGTGCCGGTGACCACGACGACCTGCGGCCGCGGGCCGACCTGGACCGGAGCCGGTTCGAGCAGGTGCACGCCGATCACCTGGACCTCGGCAACGGGTCGGCGATCAGCGAGTGCCACTTCGACGGGCTCGCCGCCGACGAGCTCGACCTCTCCAGCTCGCGGGTCAACGACACCACGCTGGCCGGGCTCGACGTCCCCGTGGCGAGGGCCAACCGCGGGGTGTGGCGCGACGTGGAGATCGGCCCCGGCCGGGTCGGCTCGTTGGAGGCCTACGACGCGCAGTGGCGCCGCGTGCACCTGGTCGGGTGCAAGCTCACCTACGTCAACCTGCGCGGCAGCGAGCTGCTCGACGTGGTGTTCACCGACTGCCAGATCGACGAGCTCGACCTGGGCCGGGCCAAGCTGACCAGGGTGGCGCTGCCCGGGACCCGGGTCGCCCACCTCGACGTGCAGAACGCCGAGCTCGTGCACGTGGACCTGACGGACACGACGCTCTCCGACGTCAGCGGGGTGAACCACCTCCGCGGGGCGACCGTCACCTCGGCACAGCTGGTGCTGCTGGCGCCCCTGCTCGCCCGCGAGATCGGCCTCGAGGTCGAGGGCTGACGGCGGTCGGGCCGGCCTAGGGCCGCGACTGCAGGCGGCGGGCGAGGAACGGCACGAGCAGCAGGATGAACACCAGCCGGAACAGCTGTACCGCCATCACGTAGGTGACGTCGGCCCCGCTGTCGGCAGCGGTGGCCAGTACGGCGAACAGGCCACCCGGCGTCGTCGCGAGGTACGCCGTCAACCCGTCGACGGGAGTCAGCCAGGCCAGCAGCGCGCCCATGCCTCCGGTGAGGGCGATCATCGCCACGATGATGGCCAGCACCAGCGGCAGCATCCGGGTGATCGAGGCGAGGCTGGCGCGGGTGAACCGCAGCCCCACCTGGATCCCGATCAGGGCGTAGCCGACCCACTGGACGGGGACCGGCACCGAGACGTCCCCGAACCAGCCCGACGAGGCCAGCGCCGCAGCGAGGACAAGGGGTGCCAGCAGCGTCGAGGTGCCGAACGGCACGACGCGGGCGAGCACCAGCCCGCCCACGAGCGTCACTGCAACGAAGAGGAGCTGCGCCGGCAACGGTGCGTCGCCCGGCTCGAAGCTGCCCTGTCCGCCCTTCGGGTCGAAGACGACGGTCGTCACCAGCGGCAGCGTCAGCAGCACGAGGAGCACCCGGAGGTACTGCACCACGGTCACCACCCGGTCGTCGGCGCCGAGGTCGTTGGCGATCGCGACCACCCCGGACGCTCCTCCGGCGATCAGCGCGAAGGTGCCGGTGACCGGGGTGACGTCGTCGCGCAGGGCCAGGATCCTCCCGGCCACCAGGCTGATCACGACGGTGCCGATCGTGATCGCCACGATCGGCAGCAGCGCGCTGCCCATCGCGGCCAGGGACGAGAGGCTGACCAGGGAGCCGATGGTGACGCCGATGATGCCCTGGCCGACGCGGTAGGCCAGCCGCGGCACCCGCAGCGGCGTACGGGAGGTGAGCGCGTGCGCCATCCCGCCGAGCAGCGAGGCGAACAGCACCGCTGAGGGCAGGTGCAGCAGGCTGAAGGCCACGCCGAGGAGCACCGTCACGCCGACGACCACGAGGGCCGCGACGAGCTGGCTGCGAGGTCGCCTGGTCACCGCCGGGTCAGCCGGTGTTGCGCATCCCGGCCGCGATCCCGTTGATCGTCAGCAGCAGCGCCCGCTCGAGCTCGGGGTCCTCCTCGTCGTTCGCGCGACGCCGCTCCAGCAGCTGGACCTGCAGCAGGTGCAGCGGCTCGAGGTAGTTCTCGCGCACCTCGAGGGTCTGGCGCAGCACCGGCTCGCGGTCCAGGAGCGCGGAGTCGCCGGTGACCGCGAGCACCTGGGCGACCGTGAGCTCGAACTCCTCGCGGACGATGTCGAGGATGCCGTGGGTGTGCTCCGGGGCCAGGGCGGTCACGTAGCGCTCGGAGATGTCGAGGTCGGCCTTGGCCAGCGTCATCGCGACGTTGTCCAGGAAGGTCCGGAAGAACGGCCAGTGCTCGTACATCTCGCGCAGGTCGTCGCGGTGCTCCTCGACCGCGGCCAGGCCCGATCCGACGCCGAACCAGCCGGGCACGATCTGGCGCGACTGGGTCCAGCCGAACACCCACGGGATCGCGCGCAGCCCGTCGAGGCCGCCGTCCTGCTGCGGGCGGCGCGAGGGCCGCGACCCGATGTGCAGCGAGCCGAGCAGGTCGACCGGGGTGCAGGCCAGGAAGTACTCCGGCAGCTCGGGGCGCTCGACGAGGTCGCAGTAGCGGCGGTGCGCATGCTCCGAGACCTGGTCCATCAGCTCGTCCCAGCGGCTCGCCTGCTCCGGCGTACGACGGTCGGTGCGGTGGAGCAGGCTGGCCTCCAGGGTCCCGGCGACCAGCAGCTCGAGGTTCTCGCGCGCCAGGACGGGCAGGGCGTACTTGTCGCTGATCACCTCGCCCTGCTCGGTGAGCTTCACCTCGCCCTCGACGGTGCCGAAGGGCAGCGCCATGATCGCGTCGTACGTCGGGCCGCCACCGCGTCCCACCGAGCCGCCGCGGCCGTGGAAGAACCGCAGCCGGACCCCGTGCCTGGCGGCCACGTCGCGGGCCGTGCGCTGGGCCCGCTGGATCTGCCACTGCGAGGTGGCGATGCCGCCGGACTTGTTGGAGTCGGAGTAGCCGAGCATGACCTCCTGCACGTCGCCGCGGGCCGCCACGAGCTTGCGGTACGACGGGTCGCTGAGCAGGCCGTCCAGGATCGGCTCCGCGCGCTCGAGCTCCTGGACGGTCTCCAGCAGCGGGACGAACCCGATCCGGGCCGTGCCCTCGGCGAGGTCGACCAGCCCGGCCTCGCGGGCGAGCAGCACCGCGGCCAGCACGTCGTCGACGTCCATGGTCATCGAGATGATGTAGCTCTCGATGGCCCGCTCCCCCAGTGCGTCCAGGCACTCCCCCACGACCGCGAAGATCTCCGCGGTCTGCTGCCCGTCCTCGTCGATCGGCGGCGGCTGGTGCGACAGCGGCCGGTGCACGGTGAGCTCCTTGCTGAGCAGCTCGCGGCGTTCGGCGCGGTCGAGCTCGGCGTAGGGCTTCTCCAGGGTGCCGAGCCGGTCGATGAGCTGGCCGACCGCGTGGTGGTGCTTGTCCGCGTGCTCGCGCACGTCGAGGGTCGCCAGGGTGAGACCGGACGCCGCGACGGTGCGCACCAGCCGGCGCAGGTCCCCGCCGGCGATCAGCGGGCCCTGGTACTTCTCCACCGAGCCGTGCAGCAGGAGGAGGTCGTCCATCAGCTCGGTGTCGTCGCGGTAGTCGCGGCCGGGCCGGTGCGGCTCGCCCTGGCGGACACGCACGTCGGTCAGCTGCAGCCGCAGGTCCACGCAGGTCAGGAACAGCCGGTAGGGCTCCTCGATGTTGAGCCGGCGGTAGCGCGGCTCCACCTCCGGGAGCCGCTCGAGCATCTCGTCGGTGCGGTCGCGCAGGTCCTGGGCGACCTCGGAGAGCCGCTCGCTGACCGAGAGCGTCCGTCGGAGGTCGTTGATCTTGCGCCGGATCACGGTGATGCCGTGAGAGGCCTGCAGCCGGAGGACCTCACGGGTCATCGCCGGGGTCACGTTGGGGTTGCCGTCGCGGTCGCCACCCATCCAGGTGCCGAACCGCAGCGGGCTGGTGGTCAGCGGCAGCTCGACGTCCCACGGGGCGAGGTTCTCCTCGAGCTCCTCGAGCACGTCGAGGACGGCGGCGGAGTTCAGGCCCTCGAGGTAGTAGATGCCGTTGCGCGCCTCGTCGATCACCTCGGGTCGCTCCACCCGCAGCTCGTCGGTCTGCCAGAGCAGGTCCACGGCCGCCTCGAGGCGGGTGGTCCGGCGGGCCGTGTCCGGCTCCTCGAGCAGGGCGGCGACCGCGCGGAGCTTGTCGAGCGTCGTACGCCGCTGGACCTCGGTGGGGTGCGCGGTGAACACCGACCGGACCGCGACGTTCGAGACGGCCTCGGCGACGTCGGAGGCCTCGATCCCGCTCTCGCGGACGCGGGCGAGCGCCCCGCTGAGCGGACCGCCGTCCTCGGCGCGGGCGTCGAGCAGCGCGCGACCGCGGTGCTCCTGCTCGGTGACGTTCGCGAGGTGGAAGTACGCCGTGAACGCGCGCGCCAGCGTCGTCGCGGTGGCCACGTCGAGCTCGGGCAGGGACAGCGTGTCGTCCTTCGCCGCCTTGCGCACGCTCTCGACGAGGTCGAGCAGGTCCTGGCCGTGGGTGCGGGTCAGGGTGTTGCCCAGCATCGAGGTCACGATCCGGATGTCGCGGCGCAGCGGGGCTTCGGCGGACTGGGGCAGGTGCTCGGACATGAGGGCCTCAGCAGAGGTCGGACGGCCGGACGGACCATGGCACGTCGGGGGACAGGAGAGCCGGCATCTTCGGCGGCCCCTGCAACGAACCTAGGGGAGTACGCCGCCCGGCGCACGTCCAGGGGTCCACGGCGAGCTGCTTGTAACGCGGGGTTTACGTTGCCGGATGCTCTCCCGGGAGGGCACCCAGCAACGCGAACCCAGCGTCACCCCCCGCGCTCAGGCAGCGGTGGCCGTCGCGACCGGAGCCTGCTCCAGCGCCGAGGCGACGACGTCGAGCACGTCGCCGACGAGGTGCACGGTCACGTCCGCGAGCACATCGGCGGGCACCTCGTCCAGGTCGGGCTCGTTGCGGGCCGGCAGGAACACCTCGGTGAGCCCGTTGCGCTGGGCCGCGAGCAGCTTCTGCTTGGCGCCGCCGATCGGCAGCACCCGCCCGTTCAGCGTGACCTCGCCGGTCATCCCGACCTCGCCGCGCACCGGGCGGCCGGTCAGCAGCGAGGTCAGCGCGGTCACCATGGTCACGCCCGCCGACGGCCCGTCCTTGGGTACGGCGCCCGCCGGCACGTGCACGTGGATCGTCCGCTCCAGCGACGCGGGGTCGATCCCGAGCCGCTCGGCGTGCGAGCGCACGAACGAGAGCGCGATCTGCGCCGACTCCTTCATCACGTCCCCGAGCTGACCGGTGAGCTTGAGCTCGGCCGGCCCCGCGCTGGCGCTGGCCTCGATGAACAGGACGTCACCGCCCAGCCCGGTCACGGCCAAACCGGTCGCGACACCGGGCACCGAGGTGCGCTCGTGGGACTCCGGCTCGAACCGCGGCCGGCCCAGGAACTCCTTGAGATCCGCACGGTCGATCTCGAGCTTCGCCTCGGGATCCGTGGCCAGCCGGGTCGCCGCCTTGCGCAGCAGCTTGGCCAGGAACCGCTCCATCTGGCGTACGCCGGCCTCGCGGGTGTAGTTCGCCGCGAGCTCGCGCAGCGCCTCGTCGCTGACCGTGACCTCCTCGGAGGTGACCGCGGCCCGCTCGAGCTGGCGGGGCAGCAGGAAGTCACGGGCGATCGCGACCTTGTCGTCCTCGGTGTAGCCGTCGAGGGTGACCAGCTCCATCCGGTCCAGCAGCGCCGAGGGGATCTGCTCCACCACGTTGGCGGTCGCGATGAACAGCACGTCGGACAGGTCCAGGTCGAGCTCGAGGTAGTGGTCGCGGAACGTGTGGTTCTGAGCCGGGTCGAGCACCTCGAGCAGGGCGGCCGCGGGGTCGCCGCGGTAGTCGGCGCCCACCTTGTCGATCTCGTCGAGCAGGACGACCGGGTTCATCGAGCCGGCCTCCTTGATCGCCCGGACGATCCGGCCGGGCAGTGCGCCGACGTACGTCCTGCGGTGTCCCCTGATCTCGGCCTCGTCGCGGACGCCGCCGAGGGCGACGCGGACGAACTTGCGGCCCAGGGCGCGGGCGACGCTCTCACCGAGGGAGGTCTTGCCCACTCCGGGAGGCCCGGCGAGCAGCACCACGGCACCCGAGCCGCGTCCACCGACGACCTGGAGGCCGCGCTCGGCGCGGCGGGCACGCACCGCGAGGTACTCCACGATCCGCTCCTTGACCTCGTCGAGGCCGTGGTGGTCAGCGTCGAGCACCGCCTGCGCGGCGGCGAGGTCCACGCTGTCCTCGGTGGTCACGCCCCACGGCAGCTCCAGCACCGTGTCGAGCCAGGTGCGGATCCACGCGGCCTCGGGGTTCTGGTCGCTGGAGCGCTCCAGCTTGTCGACCTCGCGCAGCATCGCCTCGCGCACCGTGTCGGGCACCTCGGCCTGCTCCACGCGGGCGCGGTAGTCCTCGGAGCCCTCGGGCTCACCCTCGCCGAGCTCCTTGCGGATCGCGGCGAGCTGCTGGCGCAGCAGGAACTCGCGCTGGCTCTTCTCCATCCCCTCGCGGACGTCCTCACCGATCTTGTCGGTGACCTCCACCTCGGCGAGGTAGTCCGAGGTCCAGCCGATCAGCGTGGTCAGCCGCTCCTCCACGTCGGGAGTCTCGAGCAGCTGCTGCTTGCGCTCGGTGGAGAGGTACGGCGCGTACCCGGCCGCGTCGGCCAGCATCGCTGGGTCGTCCATCTGGTTCACCGAGTCGATCACCTGCCAGGCGTCGCGGCGCGTGAGCACGGCGACGACGAGGCGCTTGTACTCCTCGGCCAGCGTGTGCGCCCGCGGGGTCTCGTGCTCCTCGACGGGCTCGACCTCGACCCACAGCGCGGCGCCCGGACCGGTCACCCCGCTGCCGATGCGCCCGCGGCGCTCGGCCTTCAGCACCGCAGCAGGGGCACCGCCGCTGAACCGGCCGACGCGCTCGACGGTCGCGATCACGCCGTACGACGCGTAGCGACCCTCCAGACGGGGGGCGACGAGCAGACGGCCGTCCTCGCTGCTGCCGGCGGCGTCGATCGCCGCCTGGGAGGACTCGTCGAGCTGGATGGGGACGACCATGCCGGGCAGCACGACGAGGTCGGCGACGAAGAGAACGGGGAGGCTGGTAGCGAGAGACAAGGTCCGCACCTTTCAGAATTGAGCGATGCTGGCTCAACCCTGGCGGCGTCGGTGATGTTCCGCACAGACGCGCCGTTCACCGTTGGCGAACGGGGCTTTCAGATGCGACGGGTCGACGGGCTCTGGGGTTGCAGATGTGACGTCTCGGCGGGTCCTGGGGTCAGCAGATGGCCGGCGGGTCGCCGCAGGGGTCGACGTCGACGTCCACCGGGCCGGCGGAGGCCACCCGGATCAGCAGGTCGCGGAACAGGGCAGCGTCCTCGTCACCGAGGCCACCGAGGAGGGAGCGCTCGATGTGGTCGATCCGGCCGGAGGCGGCGGCCAGGGTCTTCTCCCCCTGGTCGGTGAGCACCACCTGACGGGCGCGGCGATCCGCCGGGTCGGGTCGACGGGTCACCAGTCCGGCCTTCTCGAGGTCGTCGATCAGGTAGGTCATCACGGTCCGGTCGAGGCCGAGCTGCTCGGCGATCCGGGCCTGGTTCGTGCAGGCGGTCGTCGCCGCGATCGAGAGCACCTGGTAGCCCCGGGGGCCGCCGGGCAGGTCGTCGACCACGGTGCCGGCGTTGCGCAGGTAGGTGCGCCACACCGCGCCCAGGGCACGGCCGAAGTCGACGGGCAGGGCGTCTGCCTGCGTCTTCTTCTGCTCCCGGGTGTCCTCGGCCATGCCGCGAGTGTAGCCGTAAGTGTTCAGTGGTGGCGAGCATCACAGAAACAGATGATCGGGAAGTTAGATGATCCGTGTGTAATACTATAGAAGTCAGAGCAGGTCGGAAGAAACGACCGCCCACCGCCGTACGAGCACCACGAGGAGCCCCCCATGAGCACGATCTTCAGGCTGGACGCCAGCATCCGTCAGGACGGCTCGGTGACCCGCGCGGTCGCCGACACCCTCGAGCAAACCGTCGTGGACGAGCTCGGCGGCGCCGGGGTCATCCGGCGCGACGTCGGCACCACTCCCCTGGACGGCTCCCTGTGGCAGACGGCGGCCTTCGCCGGCTACACCCCGGAGGAGTCGCGCACCGAGGCGCAGCGCACCGCGCTGGCGGCCAGCGCCCAGCTCGCCGACGAGATCGAGCAGGCGGACGCGCTGATCTTCGCGGTCCCGATGTACAACTTCGGGGTCTCCCAGCACTTCAAGACCTGGTGGGACCTCGTCGCCACCGACCCCCGCTTCGGCCCCGGCACCACCACGCTCGCCGGTCGGCCGGCCTTCCTGGTGACCGCGCGCGGCGGCGGGTACGGCGAGGGCACCCCCCGCGCCGGCTGGGACCACGCCACCGGATGGATGCGCCGCGTGCTCGCCGACGTGTGGGGCCTGGACCTCGACGTGATCGAGACCGAGCTGACCCTGGCCGAGGTCACCCCGGCGATGGCCGAGCTGCGCGACCTGGCTCGCGCTCAGCTCGCCGAGTCGCACGAGGCCGCCCGGCGCGGTGCCCGCTCGGTGACGCTGCGCCTGGGCTCCGCAGCCTGAGCAGCCCTAGCGGCCGGGGTGCCCGTCCAGGAAGGCGAGCACGTCGGCCGGGGTGGTAGCCGTGGGGGCGTCGAGGGTGGGGTCGTAGAGGTGGCCCCAGCCGGCGGCGACGGGTACGGCCCCGGCAGCCTGGGCGGCGCCCACGTCGAGCGGTGAGTCGCCGACGTAGAGGCAGCGGGCCACCTCCACCCCGAGTGCCGCGGCGGCGGCGATCACCCCGTCCGGAGCCGGCTTCGGGCGCGGGACCTCGTCGCCGCCGATGACCACGTCGAAGTAGTCGCGCAGCTCCACCGCTCCCAGCAGGATCGCGGCGGCGCGGGCGCTGTTCCCGGTGAACACCGCCAGGGGTACGCCGCGCTCGCGCAGCTGCGAGAGCGCCTCCGGGATCCCGTCGTGGACCATCACTCCCGACGCGTTCTCCGCCAGGACCGAGTGGAACTCGTCGGCGTCCGCCGGCACGCCCTCGCGCTCCAGCATCCGCCCGATGATCAGGTGCGGGGGCCCCAGGTGGTAGAGCGCGACCACGCTCTCCCGGTCGCGCGGCTGGCCGCCGAGCCTGCGGACCGTCTCGATGATCGCGTCCGGGACCACTGCGGCCGACTCCACCAGGGTCCCGTCCATGTCCCAGATGACGCCCGCGCGTGAAGGTGTGTGCACGGGCCCACCCCATCACCCCTCCCGGTGGGGGCTCACGGCGGCGCCTGCCGGGGCGCGCGGGAACGGCGCGCGAGACCAGCCGCCGCGGAGCACAATGCTGCGCATGACCACCACCGCGTTCCGCAACGGCACCGTCTTCGACGGGCACCACTACCGCGGGGCGGTCGGTACCGTGCTGGTCGAGGACGGCCGGATCACCGCGGTCGGCCCGGAGAAGGACCCGGCCAACGGCCCGGTGGATCTCCCGCCCGGCACCGAGGTGGTCGACCTCGACGGCGGCCTGCTGAGCCCCGGCTTCGTGGACGCCCACGTGCACGCGGTGCAGGGCGGGCTCGAGCGGAACCGGTGCGACCTGACCGCAGGGACCACCCGGGAGGACTACCTCGCCACGATCAAGGAGTACGCCGAGACCCACCCCGACGCCGGCTGGATCCTCGGCGGTGGCTGGGCGATGGCCGCCTTCCCCGGCGGCACGCCACGAGCGGAGGACCTGGACGCCGTCGTGAGCGACCGGCCGGTGTTCCTGCCCAACCGGGACCACCACGGCGCCTGGGTGAACACCCGCGCGCTCGAGCTCGCCGGGATCACCCGCGAGACTCCCGACCCGCCGCACGGCCGCTTCGAGCGCGACCCCGACGGCCGGCCGACCGGCACGCTCCACGAGGGGGCGATGGCGGCCGTGGCTCGGCACACCCCGCAGACCACGGCCGAGGACTACTACCGCGCGCTGACGACGGGCCAGGCCTACCTGCACTCGCTGGGGGTCACCGGCTGGCAGGACGCGATCGTCGGCGCCTACGCGGGGATGGACGACCCGGGACCGACGTACCTCGGCGCAGCCCGGCGCGGCGACCTCACCGCCCACGTCGTCGGGGCGCTGTGGTGGGACCGCGAACGCGGCGAGGAGCAGATCGACTCACTGATCGCTCGCCGTGCGGAGTACACCCACGGCCGGTTCCGCGCCACCAGCATCAAGGTGATGCAGGACGGCGTCGCGGAGAACGGGACGGCGGCGCTGACCGCGCCCTACCTGGACCGCTGCGGCCACGCGACGGCCAACACCGGGCATTCCTTCGTCGACCCGGAGGCACTGAAGCGGTACGTCGCCCTGCTGGACGCCAGCGACTTCCAGGTGCACGTGCACGGGATCGGCGACCGCGGGGTCCGTGAGGCCCTGGACGCGTTCGCCGCGGTCACGGGCAGCGGACGCGACAACCGGCACCACATCGCGCACCTGCAGCTGGTGCACCCCGACGACGTACGCCGCTTCGCCGAGCTCGGGGTGGCCGCGAACCTGCAGGCGCTGTGGGCCTGCCTGGACGAGCAGATGGCCGACCTGACGCTGCCCTTCCTGGGCGCGGAGCGGGCCACCTGGCAGTACCCGTTCGGTGGCCTGCACCGCACCGGTGCCCGGCTGGTCGCCGGCAGCGACTGGCCGGTGAGCACCCCGAACCCGCTCGAGGCGATCCACGTCGCCGTGAACCGCTGGGCCCACGGCGAGGCGCGTCCCTCGGGCACCGAGCCGTTCCTGCCCGAGCAGGCGCTCGACCTGCAGACGGCCTTCGCGGCGTACACCAGCGGCTCGGCCTGGGTGAACCACCGCGACGACGCCGGCACGATCGCAGTGGGTCAGGTCGCCGACCTGGTCGTGCTCGACCGGGACCCGTTCACCGGGGACCCCGCCGGGATCGGCGCCACGCAGGTGGTCTCCACCTGGGTGGACGGCGTCCGCGTGCACGGCGACGCCGGCTGAGGGCCTGCGCGGAGCGCGCCGCGTCAGGTCGTCAGGGCAGCGTCACGACGACGCGGAGCGCAGCTTCTCCAGCAGGGGTCCGGCGACCTCGGCGAGGAACTGCTCCTGGGTCTCGCCGCCGATCTGCACCAGTGCGACATCGGTGTGCCCGGCCTCCCAGAACGGCCGGACGCTCTCCACGATCGCGTCGAGGTCGGGACCGCACGGGATCGACTCGGCGACGTCCTCGGGGCGGACGTACTGCGTGGCTCCGGCGAACCCCGCCGTGGTGGGCAGGTCCGCGTTCACGCTCCAGCCACCGGCGAACCAGCGGAACTGGTCGTGCGCGCGCTCCACGGCCGTGTCCTTGTCGGGGTCCCAGCAGATCGGGATCTGGCCCACGGCCCGGGCGCGCTCCCCGATCTTCGGGGCCCCCTCGGTCGCGTTCCAGTCCGAGATCAGGTCTGCGTTCGGCTCGGTGGCGATCAGGTGGTCGGCCAGAGGCGCGAGCTCATTGACCGCGCGCTCACCGCCTACCGCGACGGCGAGCTCCACGCCCTCGTCGGGGAGGTCCCAGACGCGCGCGGAATCGACCTGGAAGTACTCGCCGCGGTAGTCGATCAGCTCCCCGGTGTGCAGCTCGCGGATGATCTCCAGCGCCTCGCGCAACATCGCCTGCCGGTCCTGGACCGCGGGCCACCCCTGGCCGACGACGTGCTCGTTGAGGTTCTCCCCGCTGCCCAGTCCCAGGGTGAACCGCCCCTGCGCCAGCAGCTGCACCGTCGCGGCCTTCTGGGCCACGATCGCCGGGTGGTAGCGCACGGTCGGGCAGGTCACGTAGGTCATCAGCCCCACCCGCTCGGTGGCGTGGGCCACGGCGCCGAGCACCGACCAGGCGTACGGCGCGTGCCCCTGGGCCGAGAGCCACGGGAAGTAGTGGTCGCTCATCACCTCGAAGTCGAAGCCCGCCCCCTCGGCGCGGACGGCGTGGTCCACCAGCTCGCGCGGGCCGGCCTGCTCGGTCATCAGGGTGTAGCCGAAGTTCGTCATGGCCGGACGAGTACCCGCCCGAGCACCGAGCGATGCATCCGAACGCCTCAGGACTCGGTGAGGTACTGCTCCCAGTCGAGCTCCAGCAGGTCCTCGGGCGCGTCGACCACCAGCACCGCGCCGGCCTCGACGAGCTCGGCCTCGCTGTAGCCACCCGAGCGCAGGCCGATGCACTTCAACCCGGCGCGCTCGGAGGACTCCACGTCGTACGGCGTGTCCCCGATCATCACCGCCCGGCGGGTGCCGAGCGCCTCGAGGGTGACCTCGATCAGGTCCGGCTCGGGCTTGGAGGCGTCCACGTCACCGGAGGTCTTGAGCACCGTGACGTCGTCGCGGATGTCGAGGTCGTCGAGCGCCTCCTCGGCGAACGCCGGGTCGCCGGAGGAGGCCAGGGCGACCAGGTGGCCATCGGCGACCAGCTTCTTGACGAGGTCGGCGGAGCCGGGGAGCGGGAAGACCTCGGCCTTGATCTTGAGGTACTCGTCCTTCCAGGCGTCGCGCAGCGTGTCACCGAGGCGGTCCTCCACGTCCTGGCCGGCCACGTCGGCGACGAGCTTGTCCCCGCCCATCCCGATGGTCCGGTGGATCCGCCACAGCGGCAGGATGATCTCGTTGCGGTCGAAGGCGCGCTGCCAGGCGATGGCGTGGTGGTAGGTCGAGTCGACGAGGGTGCCGTCGATGTCGAAGATGACCGCGGACTTCTCGGATTCGTTGCTCACGGGCTGTCCCATACCCCGATCAGCGACGGCCCAACACGACCTCGATCACTTGAAGGTGACGACCGACTTGCCCAGCGTCTTGCGGTCCTCCATGTCCTGCAGCGCGGCCCCGAACTCCTCGACGGGGTAGGTCCGCCCGATCGGCGGGTCGATCACGCCGGACTCGATCATCGGCACCAGCTCGGCCCACTGCTCGCGCATGAAGCCGGGGCGGGCCATCGCGTAGGCGCCCCAGCCGACCCCGCGGACGTCGACGTTGTTGAGCAGCAGCCGGTTGGCCTTGACGACCGGGATGCCACCGCCGGCGAACCCGACGACGAGCAGTCGGCCCTGCGGGGCCAGGGAGCGCAGCGAGTCGGTGAACAGGTCGCCGCCGACGACGTCCATCACCACGTCGACACCTGCACCGTCGGTCAGCTGCTTCACGGAGTCACGGAACCCGTCGACCAGGACGACCTCGTCGGCCCCGGCCTGCTTGGCGATCTCGGCCTTCTCCTCGGTGGAGACGACGCCGATCGTGCGTGCGCCGTACCCCTTGGCGACCTGGATGGTCGCGGTGCCGACCCCGCCGGCGGCGCCGTGCACCAGCACGGTCTCGCCCTTCTTGAGGTGACCGCGCTCGGCGAGCGCGAACTGCGCGGTGAGGTAGTTCATCGGGATCGCGGCGCCCTGGGCGAAGCTCAGCGAGTCCGGCAGCGGGAACACGCTGTCCGCACCGAGCCCGACCACCTCGGCGGCCCCGCCGTTGCCGAGCACGGCCGCGACCCGGTCACCCTCGGCGAACCCGGAACCCTCCGGCGCGGACCGTACGACGCCCGCGAAGTCGACCCCGATCGTGAACGGCAGCTCCGGCTTGAGCTGGTACTCCCCCTTGCTCAGCAGCAGGTCGGGGAACGAGATCCCGACCGCGTGCACCTCGACGAGCACCTGCGGACCGAACGGTCCCTCGGCAGTGGGTTCGTCGATCTCCTCGATCGTGATCGCGGAGGGGCCATCTGTACGGGTTACCTGGACTGCTCGCATGCAGGCAGGCTAGTGGGTCGGCAGTTTCCCAGGTTATGAACCCATGTTGCCTCTTCACACACGGTGTGAGGTGTGTGAAGAGGCAGTTCGGGTTCGTAACCTGGGAAACCAACCAACCGACCAACCGAACCGAGCCCCGGTCAGCGCTTCAGCTCGGCGAGCTCGAAGTGCATCGGGTCGGTGTAGTTCCAGTCGCCGCCCCAGGCGAAGCCCCAGCGCTTGAAGATGGCGACCACGCCGCGGTCGATGTCTCCGGGGATGCCGCGGTAGTTCGTGGAGGCGTTCAGGTCGATCGCGGTGCCGTAGGTGTGGAAGCTCAGGCCCCTGGCCGGGTTCTTGGCGATGAACCGCGGGACGTAGCAGCCGTCGTAGGTCTTGATCTTGTCGGCGCGCTTGAGGGCCACGATCTCGTTGAGCGCCCCGCGCAGCTGGGGCAGCATCACCCGGTGGCCGGTGACCTTGCCGATGATCGGCATCATCTCGGTGCGGATGTTGGCGTTCACCCAGGCGGCCTCAGGTACGACGGTGCCGTCGGGGTTCGCCCGATAGCTGAAGGAGCCCACCGCCTCGGCCACCGAGCCTCCGGTGAGGACGGCCGTCCGGACGGCGCTGAGGTCGGGGTTCTGCGCCAGGATCTCGATCTGGGCGTCTTGCCCGGCGTACTTCTTCAGCTCCTTGAGCACGCTGGCCGGGGAGGCCGAACCGAGCGCGACGATCATCGAGTTGTCCTTGGTCATGTTCAACTTCTCGGCCCACCGGTGGTTCAGCACGGCGTCGATGCGGGAGCTCCCCAGGCTGTGCAGCACCTTCGCGTACGCACCGATGTGCACCGTCTCCGCGGCGGCCTCGTTGCTGACCCGCATGTAGCCGTCCTTCTGGCCCAGCAGCTTCCCGAGCTCCGGCTCCACGGCGATCTCACCGCCGGCCACGCGGTCCCACACCTCCTGGTTCTGGGCGGTGAGCGGCGCCGCGAACCGCCGGAACGTGCCCGGGTCCACCGCCGCGTAGGTGACCTGGTTCTGCTCCACGTAGAACTGGCCCATCGAGATCGGCTCCACCGCCTCGACGCCCTTGATCGTCTTGACCTGCGCGATGGTGTCCTTGTCGAGGGTCTTCTGGCTGAAGACCAGCACGTCGGAGGACAGCAGCCGCTCCTTCAGCTTCCCGGGAGCGTCGATCACCACGTCGTCGGGCACCGGCTGGGGCGACGGCGCCGCAGCATCCGTGCCGGCACCGGACTCGGCAGTCCTGCCCGGGGACTTCGCCGGGTCGGGATCGCTGCCGGACGGGCTCCCGCACGCAGTCGCGAGCAGCAGTACGCCGCAGGCGCACGCGCGTGCCCACCTCGACCACCCAGTCATGACCCCTGCTCCCACCGGCCCTCTGCGCCGGACAACGCGCGATCCTATCGGCCCGGCAACCTCAGGCGGAGAGAATCCGCTCGGCGATCCAGGCGATGGTCTCGGCCGTCTCGGCAGGTGTCGCCGTCGGCTGCATCACGTGGCTGAGCACCAGGCGCACCACCATCTCGATGAGCACCTCGAGCCGCTGCTCGTCGAGCGCCACGTCATAGCTGGTCACGTGGGCACGGATCATCTCGCCGGCCGCGCCGAGGAGCGGCTCGGAGTTGGTCGTCAGCAGCGGGAGCAGCTCACTGTCCGCGCCCTGGCTGCTGCTGAGGATGGCGTGGAGCAGCGGGTCCGTGCTGGCCAGCTCGAGCACCTGGAAGGCCGCGGCCTCGATCGCGCGGACCAGGTCGTCGGGGTGCTCGCGGAACCCGGAGTCGACCAGCTCGAGGAACAGCTCCAGCTCGCGCAGCACCATCGCCTCGGCGAGCTGCGGCTTGCCCCCGAGCTCGTTGTAGACGGTCTGACGGCTGACGCCGACCAGGTCGGCCAGCTTGGCCATGGTGAGCTCACCCCAGCCGTGCTCGGCGGTGAACCGCGCGGCCGCGCTGAGCAGCCGGTCACGATTGGTGACCGGGGGCGAGGTCAGCGGGCTCATGGTGACCAGCGTAGGTGGCCTGGCCAGTGCCGGTCGCAGGTCCTGCAACACCGCCATGGCGGCTGCCTACCCGTCCAGTCTCAGGGCCAGCACGGGGCACGCCTCCACGGCGGCGTGCACCTTGGCGCGCTCGGACTCCGGCGGGGACTCCTCGAGCACGGTCATCACGTCGTCGTCGTCGAGCTCGAAGAACTCGTGGGCCATCGCCTCGCACATGCCGAGGCCCTCGCACGCGTCCCGGTCGACCACGATCCTCACGAGAGCAGTCCGCTCTGCAGCTGCGACTCAACCGGGACGAAGTCGACCTTCTCACGTACGCCGCAGTCGGGGCAGCACCAGTCGTCGGGGATGTCCTTCCAGGCCGTGCCCGCGGCGAAGCCCTCGTGCTCGTCGCCGTGTGCGACCTCGTAGACGTACTCGCACCCGGGGCACCGGGCAGCCAGGACCTCGTCCGCCGCAGCAGCCGCTGCCGCCTCGGCGTAGAGCCGCTCCTGCTCGGCGCGACGTGCTTCCTCCACGCCGTACTTCGCGAACACCTTGTCCCGCTTGCGGGGGCTGATGTTGGCGCGGGAGATGTCGCCGCCGAAGTGAGCCACGACGCGGGGGTCCATCACCCGTCGCCAGAGCGGGGGCACCAGGGCCAGCACGATCATCCCGGCGTACCCGGTCGGCAGCACCGGCGACTCCTCGAAGTCACGCAGCGCCTGGTAGCGCCGGGTCGGGTTGGCGTGGTGGTCGCTGTGGCGCTGCAGGTGGTAGAGCAGCACGTTGGTGGCGATGTTGTTGGAGTTCCAGCTGTGGCTGGGGTCCACCCGCTCGTAGCGCTGACGCTCGGGGGTGCCGACCTTCTGGCGCAGCATCCCGTAGTGCTCCATGTAGTTCACGACCTCGAGCAGCGAGAAGCCGACGATCGCCTGGACGATCAGGTAGGGCAGGATCCCGATGCCGAGCACGGCGATCATCACGCCGAACAGCACCGCCGACATCAGCCAGGCGTTGAGCACGTCGTTGCCGATCTGGAACGGGTGCTTGTTCTTGCGGGCGTAGCGCTTCTTCTCCAGACCCCAGGCGCTGCGCAGCGAACCCCCGACCGTGCGCGGCCAGAACTGGTAGAAGTTCTCGCCGAACCGGCTGCTGGCCGGGTCCTCGGGGGTCGCGACCCGCACGTGGTGGCCGCGGTTGTGCTCGATGTAGAAGTGGCCGTAGAAGCTCTGGGCCAGCGCGATCTTGGACAGCCACCGCTCATGGCTCTCCTTCTTGTGACCGAGCTCGTGGGCGGTGTTGATGCCGATGCCGCCGATGCAGCCGATCGAGACCGCGATCCCGAGCTTGCCGAAGGTGGAGAGCTCCTCGACCCCGATCCACTCCGGCTTCGCGATCCACACGAAGGCCGCCACGAACCCGGCGTACTGGATCGGCAGGTAGAGGTAGGTGATCCACCGGTAGTACTTGTCGTTCTCGAGCCGGTCGATCACGTCGTCCGGCGGGTTGGAGCGGTCGAGACCGGCGAACAGGTCGATGGCCGGCACGATGCCCAGGATCAGGATGGGGCCGACCCACAGCCACACGTCCCAACCGGTGAGCCCGTGGCCGGCGAAGGCGACCACCGCCAGGGAGGGCACCACCAGACCGATCAGCCACAGGTAGCGCTTCTTGTCGGTCCACTGCGCGCTCGAACCTTGCGGGACCGTCGAGTTCGCGATCGTGTCGGACGCCATGGCGCCTCCTCAAGTCTGCTTTACATTTGGGCGATCGGTGTCAACCGCTTGGACAAGACCGTAGGGGATGTCAAGCGACTTGACAAGACCTTGCCGAATGTAAAGTGATCACCGGGTCGAGCGGGGACGTTCCGGGCTCACCCGCGCGCGATCGTCGGGGTGAAGCACAACGTGCCCCGCACCTGCGTGGAGTCGCGGATGTCGGCACGGATCCGGTGCCCGGCGGTGTCCACCGCCAGCCGGAGGCCGTCCTCGAGGTCCAGCACCGCCCGTCCGGCCCGGGCGTCGCGCACCCGTCCGCGGGCGACGTACGTCGATCCGTGCACCCGCTCCAGCCCGCTGAGCGGCAACCCGGGCAGGAGGTCGTCCTCGGCGACGAGGTGCAGCGCACCCGAGACCCGCTCACCCACCCGCAGCCGGCCCGCCCACGCCTCGGGTGCCGACACGGTCAGCGTCCTGCCGTTGGCCGACAGGCTCACCAGCCCGGCGTCGACCCCGACCACCTCGTGCCGGGACCAGCGGCGCCAGCGCCTCCAGAGCAGGACCAGCCCCACGGCGAAGACCGCGTCGGAGCCCAGGGCCACCACGGCGAACACCGAGCTGCGCACCTCGCCGACCGGACGGTTCTTCGACGGCTGGCCGGGCACCACCCGCACCAGCAGCCGGTCGGTCTCCCGGGACTGGGCGTAGGTGGTCTCGTCGACCCGGGCCGAGTAGGCGACCCGGTCGGGGTCCAGCGCCCTCGGCAGCCGGTAGCTGACGAACCGGCTCCCGTCGAGGTCCTTCGCCTCGAGGAGGTCGGCCTCCACGTCCCGGCCCGAGCGCGAGATCGACCGCTCCGTGAGCGTCTGGTGCACGAACGGGAGGTTGACGAGAAACAGTGTCACCAGGCCGACCACGACACGTCTCACGAGCGCAGGTTACCGACCCCGCGGTCCGATAGCGTGCGCGCGACCACCAGCCGGTCCAGGGCACTGACCTGCGCCTAAGGCGGTCTGCGACCACGTCTGCCAGGAGGACCCATGGAGCTCGGCTCCCGACGTGCAGGGCGTTCCGGACGGGGTTGGCAGCTGAAGCGTCCGCATGCCGGGATGCTCGCGACCGCGCTCGTCCTCGGCACCCTCGCCGCCCTGCCCCAGGTCGCCCGGGAGGACGCCGGAGCGGCGACGGTCGGGCGGCCCAACGTCGTGGTGGTGATGACGGACGACATGCGCTGGGACGAGCTCCAGTTCGCGCCCAACGTCAACCGGCACGTGATCAGCCGTGGCGTGAGCTTTGCGAACTCCTTCTCCCCGCTCCCGCTGTGCTGCCCCGCCCGATCCTCCTTCCTGCTCGGCCAGTACGCGCACAACCACAAGGTGCTGACCGTGACCGCGCCGTACGGCTTCGGGGCCGTCGACGACCGCCGCACCCTCGCCACGGCGATGCAGCAACGCGGCTACAACACCGCTCTGGTCGGCAAGTACCTCAACGGCTACGGGCAGATGCGCTCGCGGGTGACCGGCGGGCCCTCCCGGCTCTACAAGCCCGCGGGGTGGACCGACTGGATGGCCAGCCTGGAGACGAAGTGGCCCCGCGGCTCGCGCTACTCCGGCGGCACCTACCGCTACCTGAACTTCACCCAGAACATCAACCGTCGCGTGGTGATGCACCGCGGGAAGTACTCCTCGAACGTGATCGGCGCGCAGGCCCGGGCGCTGGTCACCAAGTACCACAAGAGCTCCAAGCCCTTCTTCCTCTGGCTGACGCCGGTCGCACCGCACCACGGTGGACCGAAGGAGCCGCGGGACCCGCGCAGCTACCGCAAGGCGAACGGGATCGTGCAGAACTTCCCCACGCCGTACACCCCGAAGTGGGTCCGGGGGAAGTTCGACCGCGTCATCACCCACAGTCCCGGGGTCCCGCTGCGCCGCGCGGCGGAGCCCGACATGAGGGACAAGCCCACCTACTTCAGCCGGCTGCTGGAGAACACCCCGACCGAGAAGACCCGGTTGCGCGACGTCCAGCGGCAGCGGGCCGAGGCGATCTACGCCTGGGACGTCCAGTTCGGAAAGCTGGTCAAGCGACTGCGCGAGACGCGCGAGTACAACAACACGGTCTTCATGTTCACCTCCGACAACGGCTACTACCTCGGCGAGCACCGCGCCCCGCCCGGGAAGACGGTGCACCACGAGGTCTCCAGCCGGGTGCCGCTCGTGGCCGCCGGGCCCGGGATCAGGCCGGGCATCCGCTACAGCCCGGCGATGACTCACGACCTGACCCCCACGATCCTCGCGATCGCCGGCGCCACGCCCCTGCCCCGGATGGACGGCCTCAGCCTGTGGCCGGTGATGACCGGGGCCGACCGGGCCTGGAGCCGGCCGGTGCTGCTCGAGGCGCTGTTCGAGATGCGGCGCAGCAGCCCCGGCTTCCCCGCCGACCTGAGCGAGTTCGTCGTGCGCACCGCCCGCTACAAGTACGCCCGCTACTCCAGCGGCGAGGAGGAGCTCTACGACCTCGCCACGGATCCCAACGAGCTGTACGGCCTGCAGCGGAACCCGGCGTACGCGCAGGTCAAGGCGATGATGATCGCCGAGTGGAAGCGCTACCTCGGCTGCCGCGGCGCCTCGTGCAACGCACCGCTCCCCGCCAACCTGCAGGTCGACGTCCCCGCCCTGCGGACGCTGCACCGCGACGCCGTACGAGCGAAGAACGCCTACTACAACTAGATTGAACAGATGGCGGACCCGATCGGCATCGACTTCGGTGGCAGCGGCATCAAGGCCGCGCCGGTCGACCTGGCCACCGGTGAGTTCTCGGCCGAGCGCGAGCGCATCGAGACGCCCGAGAAGTCGACGCCCGAGGCCGTGGCCAAGGTGATGGCCAAACTGCTGCACAAGTTCCCCGGGCACGACTCCCCGGTCGGCGTCACGATCCCGGGCGTCGTACGCCGCGGCGGAGTGGTGGGGTCCGCGGCCAACATCGACAAGAGCTGGATCGGCACCGACGCGGACGACCTGCTCAGCGAGACCCTGGGCCGCGAGGTCCACGTGATCAACGACGCCGACGCCGCAGGGCTCGCGGAGTCCCGCTACGGCGTCGCCCGCGGCCGGCGCGGCCTGGTCATCGTCACCACGCTCGGCACCGGCATCGGCTCCGCGCTGCTGTACGACGGCGTGCTCGTGCCCAACTCCGAGCTCGGCCACCTCGAGATCGAGGGCCACGACGCCGAGTCCAGGGCGGCCAACTCAGCGCGCAAGGAGGAGGGCCTGTCCTGGTCGGACTGGGCCCGGCGGCTCACGACGTACTACCGCACTCTGGAGATGCTGTTCTCCCCCGACCTGATCGTGGTCGGTGGCGGGGTGAGCAAGCACGGCCGGGAGTTCATCCCGATGATCGAGGTCGACACCGAGATCATCTCCGCCACGCTGCGCAACAGCGCCGGCATCGTCGGCGCCGCCGCTCTCGCCGCCGACATGCAGTCCTGACCCCGGCGATCAGGCCGTCGTCGAGCTCGCCCACAGGTTGATGCCGGCGTCGACCGCGTGCTGGTCGATCGCCGCGAGCTCCTCGTCGCTCAGCGGCGGTCCTTCGAGGGCGTCGAGGTTGGTGTCGAGCTGCTCCACCGAGGAGGCGCCGATCACCGCCGAGGTCACCCGCGGGTCGCGCAGCGCCCACTGCAACGCGAGCTGGGCCAGCTTCTGGCCGCGGCCCGCGGCGATCTCGTTGAGCTGCCGCACGTGGTTCAGCGTCGCCTCGTCGAGGTGGTCCTCGGCGATGGTGCTGCCGCTGCGGGCCGCCCGCGAGTCAGCCGGGACGCCGTCGAGGTAGCGGTCGGTGAGCAGCCCCTGGGCCAGCGCGGTGAACACGATGCAGCCCATCCCCTGCTCCTCGAGCTCGTCGAGCAGGTCCTCCTCGATCCACCGGTTCAGCATCGAGTACGACGGCTGGTGGATCAGCAACGGCGTGCCGAGCTCGCGCGCGATCACGGCGGCCTCCCTGGTCCTCGCGGCGCTGTAGGAGGAGATGCCGGCGTACAGCGCCCGGCCCGAGCGCACCGCCGTGTCGAGGGCCTGCATCGTCTCCTCGACCGGGGTGTGCGGGTCGAACCGGTGGCTGTAGAAGATGTCCACGTAGTCCAGCCCCAGCCGTCCCAGGGACTGGTCGAGCGAGGCGAGCATGTACTTGCGCGACCCGCCGCCCTGCCCGTAGGGGCCGGGCCACATGTCGTAGCCGGCCTTCGTGGAGACCACCAGCTCGTCGCGCAGGTGCAAGAAGTCGGTGCGCAGGAACTTCCCGAAGTTCTCTTCCGCGCGGCCGTAGGGCGGGCCGTAGTTGTTGGCGAGGTCGAAGTGCGTGACCCCGCGGTCGAAGGCGCGCCGCAGGATGGCGCGCTGGGTCTCCTCGGGGCGGTCCTCGCCGAAGTTCTGCCACAGGCCCAGGGACAGCGCGGGCAGCTGCAGGCCGCTCCGGCCGCAGTAGCGGTACTGATCCCCGTCGTATCGGTCAACGGACGGCTCGTAGTCACCCATCGGGCCATTGTGCAGGGTCCAACTAGGGTGTCGAACATGCCGGCAACCCGTGTGCTCCCGTCCGAGGAGGCCACCGCCCTGGTCGAGCTGGTGCGCGAGATCAGCGAGCGCGACCTCCTCCCCGCCGTCGCCCGGGCGGAGGAGACCGAGACCTTCCCGCGCGAGACGTTCCTCACCCTGGGCCGCGCCGGACTGCTCGGCCTGCCCTACCCGGAGGAGTACGGCGGCGGTGGGCAGCCCTACGAGGTCTACCTCCAGGTGGTCGAGGAGATCGCGACCGTGTGGGCCAGCGTCGGGGTCGGCGTCTCGGTGCACGCCCTGTCCTGCTTCGGCCTGGCCACCGCCGGAACCGAGGAGCAGCGGAAGGCGTGGCTGCCCGAGATGCTGGGCGGGGAGCTGCTCGGCGCGTACTGCCTCTCCGAGGCGCACGCCGGCTCGGACCCCTCCGCGATGAGGACCTTCGCCCGGCGCGACGGCGACGAGTACGTGATCAACGGCGCCAAGGCGTGGACCACCCATGGCGGCCACGCCGACTTCTACAAGGTGATGGCCCGGACCTCCGAGGACCGCAACGGGATCTCCTGCTTCCTGGTGCCCGCGGACACCGAGGGACTGGTCGCCGACCCGCCGGAGCGCAAGATGGGCCTGACCGGCTCGGCCACGGCGACGATGCGCTTCGAGGACGTGCGCGTGCCCGCCGAGCGGCTCCTCGGCAAGGAGGGTGACGGCCTCAAGATCGCCCTGGCCGGCCTGGACTCCGGACGCCTCGGGATCGCGGCCGTCGCGGTCGGCCTCGGGCAGGCGGCGCTGGACCACGCCGTGGCCTACGCGGGTGAGCGGGAGCAGTTCGGCCGGCCGATCATCGACTTCCAGGGCCTGGCGTTCCTGCTCGCCGACATGGAGGCCGCGGTGCAGGGCGCCCGGGCGATGATGCTGCACGCGGCCCGGCTCAAGGACCGGGGGCTGCCGTTCTCCCGGGAGGCCTCGATCGCCAAGCTCACCGCCACCGACGCGGCGATGAAGGTGACCACCGACGCCGTGCAGGTGCTCGGCGGCTACGGCTACACCCGCGACTTCCCGGTCGAGCGGTTCATGCGCGAGGCCAAGGTGACCCAGATCTTCGAGGGCACCAACCAGATCCAGCGACTGGTGATCAGCCGCTCGCTCACCAAGGACCGCTCCGGTCGCCTGCACACCGATTCCCAGGAGGAACGATGAGCCCCGCACCCGCCGGCTTCACCGCCAAGGACCTGCCCGACCTGACCGGGACCCGCGCCCTGGTCACCGGCGCGAACTCCGGCATCGGCTTCCACGCCGCCCGCGCGCTCGCTGATCACGGCGCCGAGGTCGTGCTCGCCTGCCGCAAGACCGAATCGGGCCGCGAGGCCGCGATCAAGATGCCCGGTGTCACCACCGTCGAGGAGCTCGACCTCGCCTCCCAGAAGTCGATCCAGCGGTTCGTGGACCGGTTCGAGGGGCCGCTGGACCTGCTGGTGAACAACGCCGGCGTGATGACGCCCCCGAAGTACCGCGAGACCGAGGACGGCCACGAGCTGCAGTTCGGCACCAACCACCTCGGCCACTTCGCGCTCACCGGGCTGCTGCTCCCCTCCCTGCTGGCCGCCCCCGCCCCGCGCGTGGTCACGGTGGCCTCGATCGCCCACCACCGCGGCGACGAGTCCGTGCTCGAGGGCAACCCCCGTGCGTCGTACGAGCCCCAGCGCACCTACGGCAACAGCAAGCTGGCGAACCTGCTGTTCACCCACGAGCTGCACCGCCGCGCCACCGAGGCCGGTTCCAGGCTCACCGCCGTCGCGTGCCACCCCGGCGTCTCCGCGACCAACCTCGTCGGGTCCCCCGACGGCATGGGCGCCAACCCCGTCGTCCGCAGGCTGAGCCCGCTGCTGCTGCCGCTGGTGCTGCAGTCCTCGACCGCGGGCGCCAACCCCACGCTGTACGCCGCGACGCTCGCCGAGCCGGACAGCTACACCGGCCCGACCTGGCTGATGGAGAGCCGCGGGCGGCTGGGCGCGGCCAAGCAGAGCCGGCACGCCCGCAACGCCGAGCTCGCGCGCGAGCTGTGGGACCTCTCCGAGACCAAGACCGGCGTGTCCTACGAGTTCACCGCTTGAGCGCGCCCGTGGCCACCAGGGCGCGGTAGAGGTACGGCGCGAGCGTGCGGGCGTAGGTCGCGGTGATGTGGTGGTTGTCGGCGTAGACGTTGACCCCGCCGATCACCACCGGGCACGTCCGGGCGTCGCAGTAGAACGACGTCAGGTCGACCAGCTCGGTCCTCGGCGTCTGCTGCACGGCCCCGGCGAGCGAGCTGAACACCTGGTCGTGGGCCTGCACCCGGTCCAGGGCGCACTTCATGTTCGCCTCTGCTGCCGACACCTCGGCCAGGCAGAAGTTGGGGTTCAGCCTGGGACGGCGCTTCTGCGGGTTGTCGCGCACCGCGACCACGGGCACTCCCTGATCGGTGACCCGCTTCCAGGCGTCGCGCAGCCCCTGGACCCGGGCGGTGTGGCTGCCCCGCATCGTGGTCTCCCTCAGCGAGGTCAGCACGAGGTCGTAGTCGGTGGCCCGGTCGTCGAGGTGCTTGGTCAGCGCGGCCCGGAAGGTGCGGCAGGAGTCCGCGGTCAGCGAGTTTGGGAAGACCGGGTGGCTCGTCCAGGGGCAGTCCCCGAGGACGAACAGCTCCACGGTGATCCGCTTCGCCTCGACCAGACGGTCCAGGGCCGCCATCAGCACCCCTGCGTGGGAGTCGCCGACCAGCGCGACGTGGGGTACGCCGGGACGGGGCTTGCCGAAGCTGCAGGGGTCGAACTTCCCCTTGCGGAACTCGTCGAAGCACTCCTGGTACGGCGGACGGTCGTCCCGCGCGGTAGCGGGTGAGGGGATGACCTGTCCCACCTCCTCCGGGCACCCCTTGGCCCGGGGATCACGGGCCGCGGCACCGAAGCACGGCCCCGCGTCGTCGGCCAGCTGCTGGGCGACCCGGAGCGTCTCCGCCTCCTCGGCGGCCACCTGCTCGCGCGGCACGACGCACAGCGCCGTGAGCAGCAGGGCGCCCGCCGCGGCGTACCCGAAGGTGACGCCACTGCGGGCGAGGCCCAGGCGACGGGCGGCGCGGACCGGATCCTCCACCCAACGCTTGGTGATCGCGGACAGCCCGATCGTGGCCATCAGGACGGAGAGCTTGTCGATGGTCCGGAGCGGGTGGTCGGTGAGGTAGGGAAGCAGGATGATCAGGGGCCAGTGCCACAGGTAGACGGCGTAGCTGATGTCCCCGACGTAGCGCGCCGGAGCCTGGACCAGGAGCCGCGAGGGCGACCAGGCGACCTTCGGGTCCTCCACCCAGATCAGGACGACCGAGGCCACCACCACCCACACCGCCGCCGTCCCCGGCATCGGGGTCTTGTCGTCGAGGACCAGGGAGCTCACCAGCAGGGCCACCAGGGCCACCCAGCCCGCCAACGCGCGTGCCGCGTCCGGCAGCTTCGAGGCCGCGGCCGGGGCGAAGGCCAGCAGGGCACCGGCCCCGAACTCCCAGGCCCGGGCCGGGGTGACGAAGTAGGCCTGCGCCGGGTTGGCCGCGGTGATCCACAGGGAGAACGCGAGCGAGGCGCCCGTGGTCAGGGCCAGGACGGCGAGCACGCTGCGGCGCGCGGAGGCCACGCCGGCGCCGCGTCGCGCGCGGCGTCGGGCCAGCCACAGCCCGCCGAGCACCAGCAGCGGCCACAGCAGGTAGAACTGCTCCTCGGCCGAGAGGGTCCAGTAGTGCTGGGCCGGCGAGGGGGCGTCCTCCGAGGCGAGGTAGTCGACCGAGTTCAGCGCCAGCTGCCAGTTCTCGACATAGAGAGCCGCGGCCAGGATCTCGCCGAAGAACTGCTCCCAGAGCAGGCGCGGCACCAGCACGAGCACCCCGAGGGCGGTGACCACGAGGACGACGTACGCCGCGGGAAGCAGTCGCCGGATCCGCCGGGCCCAGAACCTGGCGAGGCTGACCGAGCCGTCGCGCTCCACCTCACGCAGGAGGTGCGCGGTGATCAGGAACCCGCTGATCACGAAGAAGACGTCGACACCGACGTATCCACCGGGCACCCGGTTGGGCCACAGGTGGAACAGGACGACCAGGAGCACGGCGACCGCCCGAAGGCCCTGAATCTCCTGGCGCACCGCCTGAGCCTACAAAAGGCCGGGACCTTCGGCCCTCCCGCCCTTGCGGAGCGTGTCGGACAATCTGGGCATGGAGCCACCGGTCGAGCTGTCCTACGCGAAGTGTCGAGAGCTGTTGGGCGGTGGTGTGTTCGGTCGCGTCGCGGTGTGTACGCCGGCAGGTCCACGCATCCTGCCGGTGAACTACAGCGTGGTCGGCGAGGCAGTGGTCTTCCGGACCTCGGCCACCGGCGTCGTCGCGACCCACGACTGGCACGCGACGATCGCCTTCGAGGTCGACTACGTCGACTACTCCGACCACAAGGGGTGGAGCGTGGTGGCCCTCGGCAAGGCCGAGCCGATCGAGGAGGCCGACGAGCTGGCAGCGGTCCAGCGCACCTGGGACCCGCGGCCGTGGGCGGGCGGGGACCGCTCGCTCTACGTCCGCCTCCGGTGGGAGGAGCTCAGCGGCAGGCGCCTGGGTCAGGGGTGGACCCACGACAACGAGATGCCCGTCCGACGCACCCTGTGAGGCGGGTCCTGAGCGGACTAGAATCTAGTCGTGAACCCCCAGAACAACCTTCCGACCCAGACACCCGTACGGCGTCCGCGGCACCTGCTCGACCCCGCAGACGTCGCGCAGAGCCACCGGCGGTCGCAGTCCACGAAGGAGTCGCTGACCAACGTCCAGCGCTGGGTGATGTCGGTCCTCGCGGTCACCACGATCCTGCACCTCGCAGGCGGCCTGGTGCTCGCCGCGGTCTACATGCCCGAGTCGCGCCTCGACGCCCGCATCGGCCTGAACGTGATCGCAGCGATCATCGGCGTCCTCGCCGTGGTCACGGCCAGGGCCATCCACCAGAAGCCACCGTTGACCCCGTGGCTGGCCCTGGGCCTGGTCCCCGGCCTCCTCGGCCTGTGGATCGTGCTCGCCTGACCCGACCCGGAACCGTCGTGGACACCGCCCGGGCGGGCTAGTGGCTGTCCGCGTGGAGGAGGTCGTCGATCTCCTCGGCGGCGATGCGGATCTTCGCCGCGAGCGGGCGCACACCCTCCGGCAGCCCGGCTCCTGAGGCACCCCCGGAGCACACCAGCAGCCCGGGGTGCTCGCTGCGCAGTCGCTCGGCGACCCGGACGGCTTGGGCCCGGTCCTCCTCGGTGACCACCGCCAGCACCGCTGCCCGTGCCGCATGGCTGCGCACGGCGGTGTCCCAGCTGCTCACCGGGACGTTGGCACCGAGGTAGAGCACGTTGAGCCCCCTTCTGCGGATCGCGGTCGCGAAGGCCAGTGCCCCGAGCTCGTGCTGGCTGCCCGCAGGCAGCCCGACCACCACCGCCGGGCCGCGGGCCCGGCTCCCCGCCGCATCGAACGCCGCCGAGAGCCGCCGGTGCACGGCGTGACTGGCCGCGTGCTCGCCGGCGACGTCGATCTCGCCTCCCGCCCAGGCCTCACCCAGCGCCTCGAGGGTCGGGAAGAGCCAGGAGTCCACGACGTGCTCGAACGAGCCCAGGGAGAACGCCTGGTCGAGGGCGCCCTCCACGAGTGCTTCGTCCAGCTCGGCTGCACCCTGGAGGAACTGCTGCATCAGCGCCATCGCGGGCGGGAGCGCGTCGGCGGGTGGAATCGCGTGGTCGTGCCGCTCGCCCTCCTCCACGTGCTGTCGCGGGACGCGGTCCGCCGGCGGCTGCGGCAGCGCCTCCCCGCGACCGCGCACTGCTCGCGCCGCCTCCGCCGGGGACCACCCGTCGTCGACGAGCCGGCGCATGGCGGAGAGCACGGCCAGCGCCTCGGGATCGTAGAGGCGGTAGCCGGAGGCACTGCGGTGCGGCTCAACGACGGCGTACCGCTTCTCCCATGACCGCAGTGAGGACTCGGGAATCCCGGTGAGGCGTGCCGCCTGCTTGATCGTGTACATGGTTTGTGCAGAGTAAACCAGATTCAACCCTAATCAAACCCTAGACACGCCCCACGTCCCCGCTTATGTTTGACATCACCCTCATCCGTTAAATCACGGCGGACGCCCAGGAGGCTCTCGGGATGAACCCACCAGCGCGGCATGGCCACATTGCCCACCTACCTCCGCCGACCCGAGCTCCCTGGTATGCCGCCGAACGGGTGGAGCGCGTGCGGCAGGAGCTGTGCAGCGAGCTGGAGTCGGCTGTCGAGTTCGCCGACTTCTGCACGTTCCTGACCGCCGGCAAGACCGAGGCCGTCGCCGCCCGGCTGGTGTGCGCGGCGCAGACCCTCTATGACCAGACGGTCGAGGACCTGGCCCGGACCGGGGGGTCGCGATGACCGGGCGCCACCGCAGGGACGTGGACCGCGCGCGGCTGACGGCAGGCCGTCGAGGCGACCGGGGCGGAGCCCACCGCATCCGCATCGGGATGAGGACCGGCTTCACGCCCGCCCAGCTGCGGCCCCAGGACAGTGCGGCCGAGGAGGCACGGAACCGGCTGCGGGCCAACGACCTCTGGGAGGGCCACGGTGCAGCGGCCTACGCCCTGGCTCGCGCCCTGCTCGGCAACGACCTCGCCGCCGCGCGGGCCGTCGAGCGCGGAATGGCCGACGTCACCGCCTCCGGAGGACGGGGGTCACCCAACGAGATCCGCCGCGACCTCGCGCGGCACGTCTACCTGCACTGCCAGGAGCTCGACGACCAGGCGCCCTGGTCGCTGCGCCTGCCCGCCTCGATGGTGTGGCTCGGACAGCTCGCCCAGCTCCAGCGTGCCTGTCTGGCGCTGTGCGTCTTCGGCGGTCACACCCACCGCGAGGCAGCCGCCCTGATCGGGGTCTCCCCGGCGACGGTGGCCCGGTCGCTGACCGCGGGGCTGCGCGAGCTCGGCGTGCTCTCGAGCGGCGGGCCCGCGACCGCGACCGGCTGAGCCTTCCCGGACCGTTCACTCGAACGGTGCCGGGTCTCCCGCCCGGCTGCCGGCGAGGCGGCCGCGTGCGCCGGCCCACGCCGGGGGCACCGCCTGCCCACCGGAGCAGGTCGGGAAGTGAACCGGCCCGGTCACCACTCTCGGGGTGACCGGGCCTCACTTCTCTGGTGCGCGAGGGGGGAGTTGAACCCCCACGCCCTCTCGGGCACACGGACCTGAACCGTGCGCGTCTGCCATTCCGCCACTCGCGCCAGAAGCGACGTCAGGCTATCCCACGTCGTCTCAGTGACCCAAACCGGGACCTGAACGGTCGCACTGTCCGGATACGATCGCGGGAACGCCCGATCGGTAGAAACCTGAGGGGAGGCCGCCGTGAGTGCACTGCAACGATTCGAGAACAGGCTCGAGCAGATGATCTCGGGCATCTTCGCCCGGACCTTCCGCAGCGCTGTGCAACCAGTCGAGATCGCCTCCGCGCTGAACCGCGAGGTGGACAACTCCGCGCAGATCCTCAGCCGCGACCGCCGACTGGTGCCCAACGCGTTCGAGGTGGAGCTCTCCGCCAGCGACCACGAGCGCCTCGAGGCGCTCGGTACCCAGCTGCCCCGAGAGCTCACCGAGATGCTGCGCGAGCACGCCGCCCAGCAGTCCTACGTCTTCACCGGCCCGGTCAAGATCGCCCTCG
Organism: Nocardioides sp. Z38_18; assembly: GCF_058215695.1. NCBI lineage: Bacteria > Bacillati > Actinomycetota > Actinomycetes > Propionibacteriales > Nocardioidaceae > Nocardioides > Nocardioides sp. Z38_18. The sequence continues at coordinate 1,423,401 of NZ_JBZAJE010000002.1, read as the reverse complement.
AGGTCAGCGACGACCTCACCACCGGGCGGTTCCGGATCCGGAGCAAGGCGGTCTCGAGCTCCAGTCTCGCGGCAGGCGACCCCACCGACACCCAGGTACGCCGGGCCACCGCCACCTTGGCGATCAACGGGGAGAACCTCCCGCTGGCGCCTCCCGGCATCGTGGTGGGCCGAGGGAACGACGCCGACCTGCGAATCGACGATCCGGGCGTGTCGCGCAAGCACATCGAGATCCGGGTGGAGGAGGCTCTGACGCCGGGCGAGCTGCCCCGCATCACCGTCCACGACCTGGGCTCCACCAACGGCGTCCTGGTCAACGGCAAGCGAGTCGAGAAGGCCACCCTCACCGATGGTGCGACGATGAAGATCGGCAACACGACCATGTCCCTGCACCTCAACCAAGGGTGAGTGTGACTTGTCCGAGCTGACCCTGTTCCTGATTCGGCTCGCCTATCTGGCGATCCTGTGGATCTTCGTACTCTCCTGCATCTCGGTGATCCGCTCCGACATGTTCGGTGCGCGGGTCGCCCGGCAGGAGTCCGGTCGCGGCCGCTCACGCCAGGACCGTCGGCCGAAGGCCAAGGCGAAGCCGGCCAAGCCCCGTCGCGGCGTGCCCACGCAGGTGGTCATCGTCGACGGCGGCAACAAGGGTGAGGCCGTCTCCCTCGAGCAGGCCCCGCTGCTGATCGGCCGCGGGAACGACGCCGCGATCCGCCTCGACGACGACTACGTCTCCACCAGGCACGCCCGCATCGCCAGCTCCGGGGAGCAGTGGTTCGTGGAGGACCTCGGCTCCACGAACGGCACCTACGTGGGCACCAGCAGGATCACCCAGCCCACGACGCTCCAGCTCGGCACGCAGGTCCGCATCGGGAAGACGATCCTGGAGCTGCGCAAGTGAGCATCCGACCGGGCTGCACGTTGGGCCCCACATGAGGCTTCGCTACTCCGCGCTCTCCGACGTCGGTCGGGTGCGGCGCGACAACCAGGACTCCGGGTACGCCGGTCCCCACCTGCTGGTGGTCGCCGACGGCGTCGGCGGGTCGGCCAGCGGCGACGTCGCCAGCAGCGCCACCGTCAACGTGCTGCGCCGCCTCGACAACGCGCCCGGGGACGACATGCTCGGCGCGCTGGCGGGCTCCATCCACCGCAGCCACGACCAGATCGCTGCCCTGGTCAAGGAGACCCCGGCACTCGAGGGGACCAGCACAACGGTCACTGCGGTCATCTTCGACGGCGCCCAGATCGGCGTGGCGCACGTCGGGGACAGCCGCGGCTACCTGCTGCGCGACGGCAGCCTCTCCCAGCTGACCACCGACCACACCTTCGTGCAGAGCCTGATCGACGAAGGCCGGATCACCGAGGACGAGGCCCGGGTCCACCCGCACCGCAACCTGATCCTGCGGGCCGTCGACGGCGTGCACGAGCCCGAACCGGACGTGTTCATCCTCGAGGTCGCCGCGGGCGACCGGCTGCTGCTGTGCTCCGACGGCTGCTCGGGAGTGCTCTCGGACCAGGAGCTCACCCGCCTGCTCGGCGAGGGGACCCCCGACTCGGCTGCGGTCGCCCTGGTGAACGCCTCGCTGGACGCCGGGAGCACCGACAACGTGACGGTCGTGATCGCGGATGTCGTCTCCGACGACGCCGCCCACGACAGCGACACCTCGGCCGCGGCGACCACCGGCCCCATGCTCGTCGGCGCCGCCGCCGAGGGCCCCGGCCGCGGCGCTACGGGCTCCGCCGGCGGCTCGGCACGGGCAGCCGACACCGGCGAGCTCGACCCGATCGACGACCCAGGAGGTGGCCCAGGAGGTGGCCCAGCCGGTGGCTCGGCCACCGGGGCCGATCTCGATCCCGAGGAGGCGCGCTACGCCCCCCGGCCGCCCAAGCGGTTCATCTGGGCGAGGAGCCTGGCCGCGGTGGCGCTGGTGGCCGTCCTGGTCGGCATCGTCGCGGTGGCCGGATACAAGTGGACGCAGGGCCAGTACTACGTCGCCAACGACGACGAGGTGGTGGCGATCTTCCGCGGCGTCGAGGCCGACCTCCCCGGCATCCGCCTGCACCGGGTCGAGGAGAGGAGCGACCTGCTCCTGGACCGGCTGCCGACCTACAACGCCCGGCAGGTCCGCGACGGCATCAGTGCGAACAGCCTCGAGGACGCCCGCGGCATCCTCACCCGGCTCGAGGGGCTCGAGCTGTGCCCAGAGCCTCCGGCACCGGCACCGTCGTCCTCCCCCAGCGCGAGCGCCAGTCCCAGCCCGGCCCCGAAGTCGGAGAAGAAGCAGCAGCGCGCGGCCCCGTCGCCCTCGCCGTCGTCGTCCCCGACGACCAGCCCGGCCGACTGCACCGAGGTCGAGTCGCCATGAGCAACCGATCCCCACAGCGCAGCCCGCAGGGCCTGACCGGCTTCGTCCACCGGCGCCGCCGCGGAGCCGAGCTGTTCCTGCTGCTGCTCAGCCTGGTCGTCGGCATCGGGGCGTACGCCGCCGTCGACCTCGGCGTCAACGGCACCCTGCCGGTCAACCTGCTCACCTACGGCTCGTGGCTCGCGGTCCTGGTGATCGGCTGCCACGTGGTGGTCCGGAAGTTCGCGGCGTACGCCGACCCGATCCTGCTCCCGATCGTCTCGGCCCTCAACGGGCTCGGCCTGGCGATGATCCACCGCATCGACCTGGCCCGGCAGGCCCGCAACCCCGACGCCAACGGCTTCGCCGACGCCCAGCTGATCTGGATGACGCTGGGGACCCTGCTCTTCGCGGTGGTCCTGATCGGACTTCGCGACCATCGCCGGCTCCAGGCGTTCACCTACACCTTCGGGCTCGCCGCCATCGTGCTGCTGCTGCTGCCGCTGCTGCCGGGCCTGGGGCGCACCATCAACGGCTCCCGGATCTGGATCAACGTCGGCCCGCTGAGCTTCCAGCCCGGCGAGGTCGCCAAGGTGCTCCTGGTGATCGCGTTCGCCGGCTACCTCGTGCAGCACCGCGACGCCCTGGCGCTGGCCGGGCGCAGGTTCCTGTTCGTGGACCTGCCGCGCGGCCGTGACCTGGGCCCGATCGTCGCGATGTGGCTGGTCTCCCTCGGCATCCTGGTCTTCCAGCGCGACCTCGGCTCCTCCTTGCTGTTCTTCGGGCTCTTCCTGGTGATGCTCTACGTCGCGACCGAGCGACCCGGGTGGCTGGTGATCGGTGGGGCCCTGTTCGTCGGCGGCGCCTACCTGGGCTACCTCTCCCTGAGCCACGTGCAGTCCCGGGTCGCGGCCTGGCTGGACCCCTTCGACAGCGAGTCCAACGCCTACCAGCTGGTCCAGGGCCTCTACGGCATGGGCTGGGGAGGCCTCATCGGACGCGGTCTGGGTCAGGGCCAGCCGCAGATCACCCCGCTGTCGTGGTCGGACTTCATCCTGCCCTCGCTGGGCGAGGAGCTCGGCCTGACCGGGGTGATGGCGATCATCCTGCTCTACGGGATCCTGGTCGAGCGCGGCCTGCGCACGGCGCTGATCTGCCGTGACGACTTCGGCAAGCTGATGGCCACCGGTCTCGCGGTCGTCTTCGCACTCCAGGTCTTCGTGGTGATCGGCGGCGTCACCCGGCTGATCCCCCTGACCGGCCTCACCACCCCGTTCCTGTCCCAGGGCGGCTCCAGCCTGGTCGCCAACTGGGCGATCGTGGCGCTGCTGCTGCGCATCTCCGACCAGGCACGAAGGCCACCCCCGGAGCTGCTCGAGCCCGACGACTACGACGCCGATGCCACCCAGGTGGTGAGAGTCCAGCGATGAACAAGCCCATCCGAAACCTCGCCGTCGCCTCGATGTTCATGTTCCTGGCGCTGCTGGTCAACGTGACCTACGTGCAGTACTGGCAGGCCGACGACCTCACCTCGCTCAGCCAGCACCCGGACAACAAGCGCGTCCGCGACGCCGAGTTCTCCCGCGAGCGCGGCCCCATCCTCGTCCGGGACAAGGCGGTCGCGGAGAGCAACAAGTCCGACGACGTCTACAAGTTCCAGCGCGTCTACCCCCAGGGCCTGGAGTACTCCCACCTCACCGGCTACTTCTCCCTCGACTGGGGACTGGCCGGGATCGAGGCGACCGAGAACTCCATCCTCTCCGGCAGCGACTCCAGCCTGTTCGTCACCCGCGTGATCGACCTGGTCGACAACGAGCCCCCCAAGGGCGGCAGCGTCACGCTGACGGTGAACCCCAAGGCGCAGAAGGCGGCATACGACGGCCTCAAGGCCCTCGGCGACAACGTGCGCGGCGCCGTGGTCGCGCTGGAGCCGAACACCGGGAAGATCCTGGCGATGGTCTCCAGCCCCAACTACAACCCCAACCGGATCGCCAGCCACGACTTCGCGGCGGCCGGCAAGGCCAAGCGGAGCCTGGAGGCCAACCCGCTGAATCCGCTCGACAACCGCGCGATCGAGGAGGTGCTGCCGCCCGGGTCGGTGTTCAAGCTGGTCACCGCGGCCGCCGCCCTCGACACCGGCAAGTACGACCCCGACACCCAGGTGCCCGGCGGCGCGCGCCTCGACCTCCCGTTGACCACCCGCGACCTGGTCAACGAGAGCCGGGGCTCGTGCGGCGGCGACAAGATCAGCTTCACCCGTGCCCTCGAGGTCTCCTGCAACGTCGCGTTCGGTGACGTGGGGATGAAGATCGGCGCGGACAAGCTGCGCGAGACGGCCGAGAAGTTCGGCTTCGGCAAGCGCTACTTCCGCCAGCTCGACGACTCCCTGACCCGGCAGTCGCTGAGCCGCTTCCCCGAGGACCCCGACGAGCCGCAGACCGCCCTGTCGGCGATCGGGCAGTTCGACGTGGCCGCCACGCCGCTCCAGATGGCGATGGTGGCCGCCGGGATCGCCAACGACGGAGTGGTGATGAAGCCCTACCTGGTCGACGAGACCAAGTCGCCCAAGCTGGAGAACATCAGCAAGGCCACGCCCGAGCCGATGCCCGACCAGCCGGCGATGAGCTCATCGGCCTCGCGCGACCTGCGCCAGATGATGGTCTCCGTCGTCGACCGGGGCACCGGCCGGCCGGCGCAGATCCCGGGCGTCGAGGTGGCCGGGAAGACCGGTACGGCGCAGAGCTCGCCCGATCGGCCTCCGTACGCCTGGTTCGTCTCGTTCGCGCCCGCGCAGAACTCCCAGGTCGCGGTCGCCGTGCTCGTCCAGGACGCCGGGGTGGCCCGTGACCAGATCTCCGGCAGCGGTCTCGGCGCTCCCATCGCCAAGGCGGTCATGGAAGCGGTGATCGACAAGTGACGCCAGGACCCGACGACCAGCCCACGAGCCCCGGCGGGCCCACGGATCCCAGTGAGCGCTACCAGCGCATCTCCCGGATCGCGACCGGCGGGATGGGCGAGGTCTGGCGCGCCCGCGACGCGCTGCTGGGCCGCGAGGTGGCCGTCAAGATCCTCAAGCGCGAGTACGCCGACGACCCCACCTTCCGCGCCCGGTTCGAGGCCGAGGCCCGGCACGCCGCCGGCCTCCACCACCCCGGGATCGCCTCGGTCTTCGACTACGGCGTGCTCCCCGGCCCGAACACCCCCTTCCTGGTGATGGAGCTCGTCGACGGCAAGCCGCTCTCGGACCTGCTGGCCAACGGGCAGCCCTTCGACCCCGAGGTGGCGCGCGGTCTCGCGCTCCAGGTCGCTGAGGCCCTCGCCGTGGCCCATGCCGCCGGGGTGGTCCACCGCGACGTGAAGCCGGCCAACCTGCTGGTCACGCCGGACGGCCGGGTGAAGATCACCGACTTCGGCATCGCCCAGGCCACCAACTCGGTCGCGTTCACCCAGACCGGGCAGATCGTCGGCACCCCGCAGTACCTCTCCCCCGAGCAGGCCCGCGGCAACCAAGCCACGGCGGCCAGCGACGTCTACGCCCTCGGGGTGGTGCTCTTCGAGTGCCTGACCGGACGGCGGCCGTTCAACGCCGACACCCCGATCGCGACCGCCCTCGCACAGATCCAGCAGGACGTCCCCCCGCTGCCCGACTCGGTCCCGGCCGGCCTCGCAGCCGTGGTGACCCGGGCCCTGGCCAAGGACCCCCGGCAGCGTTACCCCGACGGCGCCGCCATCGCGACGGCCCTGCGCGAGTGCGCCGACGGCGGTATGCCGACCGCGGTCGTCCCGCTGGCCGCCCCCCACGACGACTCGACCCAGGTGATGACCTCCACAGCGGCGCCCCTCGCGGGAGGCGCTGCGCTCGCGGACGCCGAGGAGGAGGACGTCCCCGAGGAGCAGCCGAAGCGCTCGCGCTGGCCGTTGTACGCCGCCGGGGCGCTCGTCCTGCTGCTGCTCGCGGCCCTGCTCGTCACCAAGCCGTGGGCCGGCGACGACGCCGCCACCGAGAACGGCGTCGAGAGCTCTGCGCCCGCGGACCCGGAGGAGGAGACCGTGCGCGTGCGGCGCGCCGACTACATCGGCGAGCCCGTCGACGACGCCGTGGCAGCCCTGGAGGACCTCGGGCTGGAGACCAGGACCCGCACCCGGGACAACACCGGCGACCGGGAGGCCGGCACGGTCGCCGACCTGAACCCGACCGGAAGCGTCCCGGCGGGAGCGACGATCACCCTCGAGGTCTGGGGGGAGGCGCCGGCCGAGCCCACGGAGCCCGAGCAGGACGACGACGGCGACCAGGGCCAGGGCGACCAGGGTGACCAGGACGACCAGGGCGACCAGGGCGACCAGGGCGATTCCGGCGAGGAGGACCCGGGCCAGGGCAATGGCAACCAGGACAACGGCAACCAGGGCAACGGGAACCAGGGCGGGAACCAGGGCGGGAACCAGGGCGGCGGCGACTCCGGGAACGGGAACGGGAACGGGTCGGGCACCGGCGGCACCACCGAGCAGCCCGGGACCCAGGCCCCGCAGGAGTCGACCTCACCCGGGGCGGGGGCACCGCCGGCGAACCCGCAGGGTGAGACGGTCACGCCCAGCCGGCCCGTGCCGTCGCAGAAGGGGGACTGATCGGCGATGACCGAACCGCACCGCATCGGCGGCCGCTACGAGGTGGGCGAGCTGCTCGGGCGAGGGGGCATGGCCGAGGTCCGCAAGGGCACCGACGTCCGTCTGGGACGCACCGTGGCCATCAAGCGCCTGCGCACCGACCTGGCCAGTGACGCCACCTTCCAGGCGCGGTTCCGGCGCGAGGCCCAGTCGGCGGCCTCCCTGAACCACCCCGCGATCGTCTCGGTCTACGACACCGGCGAGGAGATGTCGACCGACGGCAGCCACGTCGCCCAGCCCTACATCGTGATGGAGTACGTCGCCGGCCGGACCCTGCGCGACATCGTCCGCGAAGGCCGCAAGATCCTGCCCGAGCGCGCCCTGGAGATCACCTCCGGCGTGCTCGACGCGCTCGACTACAGCCACCGGGCCGGGATCATCCACCGCGACATCAAGCCCGGGAACGTGATGCTCACCCCCTCCGGTGACGTCAAGGTGATGGACTTCGGCATCGCCCGCGCCGTCTCGGACGCCTCCAGCACGATGACCCAGACCGCGGCCGTGGTCGGCACCGCGCAGTACCTCTCCCCCGAGCAGGCTCGCGGCGAGACCGTCGACTCCCGCTCCGACGTCTACTCCACCGGGTGCCTGCTCTACGAGCTCCTCACCGGCCGGCCGCCCTTCGTCGGCGACAGCCCGGTCTCGGTGGCCTACCAGCACGTGCGCGAGCAGGCCCAGCCGCCGTCGGCGTACGACGAGGAGATCACGCCGGAGATCGACGCGATCGTGATGAAGTCGCTGGCCAAGAACGTGGGTGACCGCTACCCGAGCGCGGCAGCGATGAAGGCCGACATCGACCGCTACCTCGCGGGCCGGCCGGTCCAGGCTCCCGCCGTGGCCGCCCACCCCACCGGCTACCTCCCGCCCGCCGGCGCCACCCAGGTGATGGGGACGCTCGGTCCGCCACCCGAGGACGACGAGCCCGAGCGCAGGAAGCGCGGGCCCGTGATCCTGCTGGTGCTGCTGCTGCTCGCGCTGGTCGCGGCAGGCGTGGTGTTCGGGCCCAGGCTGCTCGACAGCGAGCCCGAGAAGCAGGCGGTGCCGACGATCACCGGCCTGACCCGCGACCAGGCCGAGCGCACCATCCGCGACCGCAACCTCGAGGTGGGCGAGGTCACCACCGCTGCCAGCAAGGAGGTCGCCGAGGGCCGGGTGATCTCGCAGACCCCGCAGGCCGGGCTCGAGGTCGACCCGCAGTCGAAGGTCGACTTCGTCGTCTCCGAGGGAAGACCCCAGGTGGAGCTGCCCAGCGTGGTGGGCCAGCCCAAGGGGGACGCCGCCCAGCAGCTGCGCGGCCTCGGGCTGCGCGTGCTGCTCAGCGATCGCAACGCTGACGACCCGCGCGACCAGGTGGTCGCGATGCAGCCCTCCGCCGGGACGTCGGTGGCCGACGGCTCCAAGGTGACCCTGTTCTGGTCCGACGGCCCCGAGTCGGTGCCGAACGTGGTCGGCAAGACCGAGGCGGAGGCGACCCGGCTGATCGAGGCGGCCGGCTTCAAGGTCAGCCGGGTGACCGACTCCAGCACCGAGTCGCAGAAGGGCACCGTCCTGCAGCAGAGTCCCTCGGCGGGGCAGGAGCTCGACGAGGGCAGCCCCGTGACGATCGTGGTCTCCACCTACGAGCCACCGGCTCCGGCTCCCTCGCCCTCACCGACGCCGACCGAGCCCTCGACCTCGGCCCTGCCCACGCCCTGAGGCCCGCCCAGAGAGCGGCCCAGAACAGCGGCCCAGCAAGGGCTCAGTCGCGCCCGATGGTGCCGCTGGTGTCCGGCTCGGCGTAGCGCAGGTCGCTGCTGCCGCCGTACGCCGCCATGGTGAGGTCCGACTCGACCCGCACCTCGTAACCGAGGTCGTGGGCGTCGACGTAGGTCTTGTAGCCCGCGATGTAGTCGCTGGCGTCGAGGCTGGCCATCAGGGACCCGACGTCACCGATGGCGGTGATCTCGTAGGGCGGCGCGTAGGGGACGCCGTGCAGCACGACCGTGTTGCCGACGCACTTGATGCCGGTGGTGCTGATCACGCGCTGCTCCTGCAGCGTCATCGCCTCGGCCCCGCCCGCCCAGAGCGCGTTCACCACGGCCTGGATGTCCTGCTGGTGCACGACGAGCTGGTCGGCGGTCACCTCGCCGTCCTCCAGGGCGCGGTCGATGGCGTCCTCGGGCGCGTCCTCGAGCACCACCGTCACGGCCGGCCCGCGGACCTTCTCGAACCCGGCGGGCCCACGCAGCGCGGCAACCTCGGCCTGCACGTTGCTCACCTCGGCGTCGTCGACCGCCTCACCCAGCGTGGCCACCTCACGGGTGAGGGCGGCTACCCGGCGCTGGAGGGAGTCGGTGCGCTGGCGTTCCTGGCGCACCACGGTGTCCAGGTTGGTGACGCTGGAGGCGCGCAGGTCCAGGCCGCCGGAGGCCAGGGCGCTGGTCACGAACAGGGCGCCGGCCACCACGAAGACCATCATCGCGACCAAGCGCCAGCGGATCGCCTTCAGATGACGGTTGATGCTCAACGGGGCGCCTGCTCTCGATCGGTCCTGGCGTGACTAGGCTAGTGCCTCGCGTCCGGGCTGTTTCCCGGGCCAGCGACCACTGCAACGCATTCTGGGTGCGCGGGGCTGCCCGACGTGCTCGTACCCGATGCCCCAAGGAGTCGACCGTGTCCAAGCCGTCCGCGCGCAAGCCCACCGTGATCGCCAGTGGGTACCAGACCTCGATCCCGCGGACGGTGATCGCCGTGCTGCTGGTCGTGGCGGGGATCGCCTGGATGGCGGTCTACATCAACTACGCCAAGGACGCGGCCACCTTCACGGACTTCCCGGGCGCCAAGAAGCCGGCCAACCCGCTGCCGTGGATGGCCGACCTCGGTCGCTGGAACTTCCTGATCGGGTTCGGGCTGATCTTCGCCGGCCTCGCCGCCTCCGCGCACAAGCTGACCCCCCTGGGCCGGGGGCGCGGCGTGGTGATCGGGATGCTCGGGTGCTTCCTGATCGGGCTGATCTGGATCGTGGCGTTCTACTTCATCGGCCAGGACGGGCCGGTCCCCTTGATGAAGGACCTCGACCAGTACAACCTGCTGGTCGGCATCGGGTTCATGGCGGTGGGGTTTACCTTCGCCACCAAGTGGGAGTAGCCCTACTTACACCGGTGTAGTTCTCCACAGGGTTGTACACAGCTGTGGACAACTTTCACCGGTGTAATTCTGTGGTTTCCCGGCATGGTTCAGGCGTGGCCCAGGCGTGGTTCAGGCGTGGCCCAGGCGTGGTTCAGCCGTGGTCGCCGTGTGCTTCCGGCTCAGCCGGGAGCCACGAGGCCGGCGCCGGAGAGCGCGACCCCGCGGGCCACGATCAGCAACACGGCGATGCCGAGCACCAGCCCGGTGGCGGTCCACTGCACCAGCGAACGGCGCGATCGCGGCGCGTAGGCCATCGCCGCGCCCAGGGCCGCCCCGCCGAGCAGGCCACCGAGGTGCCCCTGCCAGGAGATGCCGCTGAGGGTGAAGGTGAACACCAGGTTCAGTCCGATCCACATCAGGATGGACTGCACCTGCCCACGGACCTTCAACGCGACCACGGCCAGGGCGCCCATCAGGCCGAAGATGGCGCCGGAGGCTCCCAGGGTGGCCACGTAGGCGTTGGACAGCACCATCACCGCCGCGGAGCCGGTGAGGCCGGAGACCAGGTAGAGCGCCAGGAAGCGGGTCCGCCCGAGGACGTTCTCCAGCATCGGTCCCAGGAAGTAGAGCGCAAGCATGTTGAACCCGATGTGCAACGCCTGCTCGTGGGTGAACATCGAGGTGAACGGCTGCCACCAGGCGCCCATCGCGACCCCCTCCGCCAGGACCCGGCCACCGTCGCCGGTGGGCCTGCCGGTGAAGGCGGGGATCAGCGCGAGCTTGTAGAGCACCTCGCTGGTGCGCCCGCCCGTTGCCTGGATCAGCACCCACACCGCGAGGTTGAGGCCGATCAGCACGTAGGTGGTCAGCCGGGGGTCGGCGACGCGCTGGCCGCCGTACGGCGTGAGGAACTGGCGCGAGCCCTTGTTGCCCGCCTTCACGCAGTCGGGGCACTGGAAGCCGACCGCCGCGGGGTTCATGCAGTCAGGGCAGATGGGCCGTTCGCAGCGCTGGCACCGGATCCAGGTCTCCCGGTCGGGGTGGCGGTAGCAGGTGGGCGGGGCGGTCGGCACGTTCGCCGGGCCCGCCCCACCCACCGGCGGACCAACCGGAGGGGTCACCCGCGCTCGATCTCCACCGTCTCAATGACAACCGGCTCGACCGGCTGGTCGCCGCGACCGGTCGGGGTCGAGGCGATCGCGTCGACGACCTCACGGCTGGCCTGGTCGGCCACCTCGCCGAAGATCGTGTGGCGCCGGTTCAGGTGCGGGGTGGGGCCGACGGTGATGAAGAACTGCGAGCCGTTCGTCCCCGGGCCGGCGTTGGCCATCGCGAGCAGGTAGGGACGGTCGAACTGCAGCTCGGGGTGGAACTCGTCCTTGAACTTGTAGCCCGGCCCGCCGGTGCCGGTGCCGAGGGGGCAGCCGCCCTGGATCATGAAGCCCTCGATCACGCGGTGGAAGCCGAGGCCGTCGTAGAACGGCACCCCGGAGCGGCCCGCGTCGTCCTTGTACTCCTTGGTGCCCTCGGCGAGGCCGGTGAAGTTCTCCACCGTCACGGGGGCGTGGTCGGGGAAGAGGTTGATCACGATGTCGCCACGGTTGGTCTTGAGCGTGGCCTTGAGGTCAGACATGTCTGCCTTTCGGGTATGTGTCTTACGAGGACGTCGGCATTGATCCTCCCACGCAGGCCCCAGCGCGGGTCAGGCCGCCCGCAGGGGCCCTTCGGCCAGGCGCCCCAGCCGCGCCGGCAGGTGACCCGGCGCGTCCCTCGCCCGCTCATCCACGGTGGACGCGGGTTTATTTACCCCCGCACACCGGGCATGATCGGGGCTCAGCCGCACCCGAACTCCGCAGAGAGGGAGTCTTGCAACCCATGTTTGCCAAGAGCCGCAAGGAGAAGTTCGTCGAGCAGGCCCAGGACCTCGCCCACGACCTGTCAGAGGCCATCGCCCCACACGTGGAGCGGGCTCGCGACGAGCTCGCCCCGCGCATCAACGACGCGCGCGAGCAGCTCGCGCCCCGTCTGAGCGAGGCTCGCGACCACATCGCCCCGCGCATCAGCGAGGCTCGCGACCACATCGCGCCCCGGATCAACGAGGCACGTGAGCAGCTCGCGCCCTACCTCGCCGACGCGCGCGAGCAGGCCACGCCGTACGTCGAGGACGCTCGCGAACGACTGTCCAAGGGCGCCGCAGCCGCGCTCGCAGCCGGCACCCCGGTGGCGCTCGAGGCCCAGCGCCGCGGGAGCCTGGCCGCCGCCGCCCTCAAGGGTGAGCCGGTCAAGCGCAAGGGCGGCAAGAAGAAGTACTTCGTGATCGCCGGCCTCGCCGGCCTCGGTGTCCTCGCGGTGCAGAAGCTGCGTGGCGGCAACGAGTCGGCCAACTGGCAGACGTCGTACGCCCCGAGCCCCGCACCCGCCGCCCCGGCACCCAGCCCGAGCGCCGCGGCGCCCACGGTCGGCAGCCACGCGGCTGACGTCCCGGCCGACTCCGGTCCGGTCGGCTCCAGCCCCGGTGAGTCCATCTCGGACGCCGTCGAGGAGCCGCACGAGGTGACCACGCCCGACGCTCCCGCCGAGGCCGTGGACGTCACCTCCGTGGAGGACCCCAAGAAGCCCTGAGCGAGCTCCTCAGCCGGCCCGTCGCACCTCGTGCGGCGGGCCGCTGTCGTTCTCGGAGTCGTTCTGCCCGACCGGCGTGCCCCACTCGCGGCGGACGCGGGCCGTGGCACGGTGCTCGGCCCAGAAGCTCAGGATCGGGACGGTGCCCATCAGGAACGTGACCACGCTGAACCCGGTCGGCCACCCGGCTCGGCGGGACAGCTGGAAGGCCGTGAGCACGAAGATCATGTAGAGCCACCCGTGGGCGACGCCGAGCACGCTGGTGATCCACTCGCCCACCTCGTGGCCCCGGCTGCCCTCGGCCCAGAGCGCCGGAGTGGAGTCGAAGATCCCCCACATCGCGGTGCCGTCGAAGTTACCGAGCGGCACGCCGACCAGGATCAGCACGATCAGCAGGATCCCGACGATGGTGGCCATCACCCGGTAGCGCAGCAGCGCGGAACGCAGGTTGGCAGGAAGCTCGACCTTGGTCACGGCTGCGACGCTACCTCTCCGGCCCTGGCCGCCGGTTCCCGGGACGCCTCGAGCACGTCGCGGCACCACCGGACCCAGATGTAGATGGCGAACCCGCCGAAGATCCACCACTGGAAGCCGTAGAGCAGGTTCTTCAGAGAGGTCGTGCTGGAGACGGCCGGGACCGAGTCCGGGGACACCGCGACCAGCCCGGAGGCCTCTCCACTCACGTCGCGAGCCACCACGTAGCCGCTGTAGAGGTCGGCGTCGACGTGCTCGACCATGCTGGCGATCCGCATCTCGGGCATCACGTCGTCGTGCGGGTCGGGGTCGGGGATCCTCGCGCCCTCCGAGGCCTGCAGCCACCCCTCGACCTTCACGGGTCCGTTGGGGACCGCGACGTCGGTGTCCGGGGACCAGCCACGCACGACCGGCATCGCGCTGTCGCCGATCAGGACGGGGGTGACGACCCAGTAGCCGTCCTTGCCGTCGACCTGGCGACCCTCGACGTACAGCGTGTCGCCGGGCATCCACTCACCCTCGAACGCCACCGGCTGGCCGAGGTACTGGCCCGGGAACGCACTGTCGCCGGTCATCGCCTTCGAGAGCGGGATCGGCTCGGCGCGGGTCACGTTGCGAGCCTCCGCCGTACGCGCGGAGTCCCACACGTCCAGCTGCCAGATCCCCAGCAGCGTCGCCGCCGCCAGCGCCGCCACCATCAGCAGATGAGCGCCCCAGTATCGGGGGGCGAGCAGGAGAGACACGCCCCCAGAGTACGGGGGGTCCTCAGGCCGGGCGAATTCCCTCACGGCGCATCCACACGTGCATGATGCCGTCCTCGTCGTAGGGCGCACCCACCGCGCGGAAGCCCAGGCTGGCGTAGAACCCCTCGAGGTGCGCCTGCCCGCCCAGCTCGACCGCGACACCTGGCCAGGCCTCCTCACAGAGGGCCAGTGCCTGCTCCATCAGCCGCCGGCCGAGCTGGTGCCCGCGGGCCGCCTCGTTGACGATCACCCGGCCGATCCGCGGCACCGGGTGCTGCTCGTCGGGAGCCAGGATCCGTGCGTACGCCGCGATCGCGCCACCGTCCCGGCCGACCAGGTGCCGGGTGCCGTCGAGCAGGTCCTGCCCGTCGATGTCCTGGTAGGCGCACTCCTGCTCCACCACGAAGACCGCCGACCGCAGCCTGAGCACGTCGTACAGCGTGGGGACGTCGAGGTCCGCGGGCGCCAGCAGCGACCAGGTGACGGCGAGGCTCATGGAGTCCAGTATCGCCAGTCGCCCCTATGGGGTGGAACGCACGCACCTGCTGCCGGTGATCAACCCCACAGCGGGGTGGTGGAGCCTAGGGGACTCGAACCCCTAACCCCCTGCTTGCAAAGCAGGTGCGCTACCAATTGCGCCAAGGCCCCGGGGGACTACGCCTTCTCGACGCTGTCGGTGGCCTGCTGCCACAGGGCCTGCTCGCGCTTGCCCTCGTCCATCTTCTTCTTCGCGATGACAGCGCCGAGAGCTGCTGCCGCTACGAGCAGGATCTTCTTCACGGCTGTCTCCTCCAGTGGTGGTCGGTGGGCCTAAGAGGACTTGAACCTCTGACCTCTTCCTTATCAGGGAAGCGCTCTAACCGTCTGAGCTATAGGCCCGGAAGTGCACCCGCGACTGCTGCCGGGTGGACCGAGAGGGAAGGCTACCCCATGCGCAGGAGCCCCTACAAAACGCCTCCGGAAGGCGCTCAGTTGTCCTCGGCCAGGGTGACCTCAATACCACCGAGCAGCGCCGCGGAGAGGTTGTAGAGGAACGCTCCCAGGGTCGCGATCGCTGTGATCAAGATGACGTCGAGGACGGCCACGATCATCGTGAAACCGAGCACCCGGGAGGTGCCGACGTAGTCCTGGATCCGGAACGGATCGTCCCCGGTGCCGCCGACGGCCTGCTGGGCGACCGAGTTCACGGCGTCCCAGACCCCCGAGGCCCCCAGCACCGCCCAGATGATCGCCACGGCGACCACCAGCACGATGCCCAGCGCGATCGAGAGCAGGAACGAGGTCTTCATCACCGACCACGCGTCGACCTGGACCAGGCGCAGCTGCGCCCGGCGGGTACGACGCGGCGCGGCCGGCTTGGTCGCCGCCTCGGTCCGGGCCCCGTTGCTCGCCTGCGTGGCAGCACCCGCGCGGGGTCGCCGGAAACCGCTGTTGCGCCCGGCCGGGGCCTCGCTGGTGCCCACCGAGACCGCTTCGGCGCCCTGCCCGCCGGAGGCCTTCGCACGCTCCTTGTCGGCTCGCGCCTGCCTCGGCGACCTGGTCGTGGACTTCTTGACCGCGGACTTCTTCGCCGGCCTGGCCTCCGCCGGCCCAGCCTGGGACGTGGCCTCTGTTGACCGCTCCTGGGCGGGCCTGGCCTCCTGGGACTTCCCGGACTCCTCCGCCAGCCCTGGCGGAGGGGGCGGCAGGATCGGTCCGCCCAGATTTCGCCGTGAGGCGACGGAGTCGTCTTCGCGAGCCTCAGCCATCAGCTCTCGTCTCCCGGCTCGATGTCGGTGACCGTGCCGTCGTCGGTGTCGGTGTCGGGAGCGCCCTCGATGGCGTCCTCGACCTCCATAGTGGCACCACCCTCGAACTCGGCACCGGATCCGGCGTCACCGGTCCCCGAATCGGCGTCCGCCTGCTCCGCGGCTGCCTCGTCGACGGCTTCCTCCACGGCCTCCTCGACGGCCGCGTCCTTCTCGACGCTGCGAGCGACCACCGCGACGGTGTCCTTGCCCTTCGGAGAAACGAACTTCACGCCCATGGTGGAGCGTCCGGTGGGCCGGAACTGGTCGTCGATGGGGCTGCGGACGACCTGGCCGCCCGAGGTGATCGAGAGGATCTCGTCGCCCTCCACCACGATGAACGCGCCGACCAGGCCGCCGCGGTCCTCGTTGCTCAGCGACATCGCCTTGATGCCCAGGCCGCCGCGCGACTGGGTGCGGTAGTCGGAGATCCGGGTGCGCTTGGCGAAGCCGCCGTCGGTCATCGTGAACACGTACTGCTCGGCGACCTCGTCGGACTCGGCGGCCTCACCCTCCACGGACTCCTCGGCAGCCACCTGCTCGGCCCTGATCACCGACATCGAGAGCACCGAGTCGCCCTCACGGAACTTCATCCCCTGGACGCCGCTGGTGGCGCGACCCATCGGGCGCAGCTGGGTGTCGTCGGCCGGGAACCTGATCGCCTGCCCCTTGCGGGAGACCAGCAGGATGTCGTCGCCGGGGTTGACCAGCTCGGCACCGATCAGCTCGTCGTCGTCCTCGCGGAAGTTGATCGCGATCACGCCGGCCTGGCGGGGACTGTCGTAGTCCCCGAGACGCGTCTTCTTGACCAGTCCCGCCCGGGTGGCGAGCACCAGGTAGGGGGCCTGCTGGTAGTCGCGGATCGCGAGCACCTGGGCGATGTCCTCGTCGGGCTGGAAGGACAGCAGCCCCGCGACGTGGCTGCCCTTGGCGTCACGAGACGCCTCGGGCAGGTTGTAGGCCTTGGTGCGGTAGACGCGCCCGGCCGTGGTGAAGAACAGCAGCCAGTGGTGGTTGGTCGTGGCCATGAAGTGCTCCACGACGTCGTCTCCGCGCAGTGCGGCCCCACGCACGCCCTTGCCGCCCCGCTTCTGGGTGCGGTACTGGCTGGCGAGGGTCCGCTTGGCGTAGCCACCGCGGGTGATCGTCACGACGAGGTCCTCGTCGGGGATCAGGTCCTCCATCGAGAGATCGCCGTCGGCCGCGATGATCTGTGTACGACGGTCGTCGCCGTACTTCTCCACGATCGCGGTGAGCTCGTCGGAGACGATCTGACGCTGGCGCTCCTCGCGGGCGAGGATGTCCTCGAGGTCGGCGATCTCGATCTCGATCTCGGCCAACTGGTCTATGATCTTCTGACGCTCCAGAGCGGCCAGGCGACGCAGCTGCATGTCGAGGATCGCGTTGGCCTGGATCTCGTCGATCTCCAGCAGCTCGATCAGGCCCTGGCGGGCGTCGTCGACCTCGGGTGAGCGCCGGATCAGCGCGATCACCTCGTCGAGCATGTCGAGGGCCTTGACCAGCCCGCGCAGGATGTGGGCGCGGCGCTCGGCCTCTGCGAGGCGGAAGCGGGTCCGGCGCTGGATGACCTCGATCTGGTGGGTGACCCACGCGCTGATGAACTGGTCGATCGTCAGCGTGCGCGGCACCCCGTCGACCAGCGCCAGCATGTTGGCGCTGAAGTTGGTCTGCAGCTCGGTGTGCTTGAGCAGGTTGTTCAGCACGACCCGGGCGACGGCGTCGCGGCGCAGCACCACGACCAGCCGCTGGCCGGTACGGCCCGAGGAGTCGTCGCGCACGTCGGCGATGCCCTGGACCTTGCCGCCGCGGACCAGGTCGGCGATCTTCTCGGCCAGGTTGTCCGGGTTGACCATGTAGGGCAGCTCGGTGATGTTCAGGCAGGTGCGGCCCCGGGCGTCCTCGTCGATCTCGATGACCGCGCGCTGGGTGACCGAGCCGCGGCCGGTGCGGTAGGCCTGCTCGATGCCCTCGCGGCCCACGATCAGGGCGCCGTTGGGGAAGTCGGGGCCCTTGATCCGCTCGATCAGCGCGTCCTGGAGCTCCTCACGGCTGGCGTCGGGGTGCTCGAGCGCCCACTGGGCACCCGCCGCGACCTCGCGCAGGTTGTGCGGGGGGATGTTGGTGGCCATCCCGACCGCGATGCCGGCCGAGCCGTTGACCAGCAGGTTGGGGTAGCGCGACGGCAGCACCGTCGGCTCCTGGCTGCGGCCGTCGTAGTTGGGCTGGAAGTCGACGGTGTCCTGCTCGATGTCGCGGACCATCTCGAGGGCCAGCGGCGCCATCCGGCACTCGGTGTACCGCATCGCGGCGGCGGCGTCGTTGCCCGGCGAGCCGAAGTTGCCCTGCCCCTGGATCAGCGGCGCGCGCATCACCCACGGCTGCGCGAGACGCACCAAGGTGTCGTAGATCGCGGAGTCACCGTGCGGGTGGTACTGACCCATCACGTCACCGACGACGCGCGAGCACTTGGAGAACCCGCGGTCGGGACGGTAGCCGCCGTCGTACATCGCGTAGAGGACCCGACGGTGCACCGGCTTGAGCCCGTCACGTACGTCGGGCAGTGCCCGGCCCACGATGACCGCCATCGCGTAGTCGATGTAGGCCCGCTGCATCGAGGTCTGCAGCTCGATCGGCTCGATCCGGCCGCCGGGGCCCGGTGCGATGGGGCCGCTGCCGTCGGTGGGGGTCTCAGTCATTCGAATTCACTCTCGTTCTTTCGGGAGTCAGGCGTTGCGAGGTGCGTGCGATGGCAAGGCCGATGAGGGAAGGCGGGCCTGGAACGGCTGAGCGGGCGAAGCGGCCCGTCGACCGACACGCTGTTGATTCCTGGGGCGCCGCCAGGGCGTGCGGATCGCGGCGCTCATCAGATGTCGAGGAAGCGGACGTCTTTTGCGTTGCGCTGGATGAAGCCGCGCCGGCTGGCGACGTCCTCGCCCATCAGCACGGAGAACACCTCGTCGGCCTGGGCGGCGTCCTCGAGGGTGACCTGCAGCATCAGCCGCTGGTCGGGGTTCATCGTGGTCTCCCACAGCTCCTCGGCGTTCATCTCACCGAGGCCCTTGTAGCGCTGGACCGGGTTCTCCTTGGGGAGCTTCTTCCCCTGGGCGAGGCCGTCGGCCATCATCAGGTCGCGCTCGCTGTCGGAGTACACGAACTCGTGCTCGGCCGGCTTGTTCCAGCGCAGCCGGTAGAGCGGCGGCTGGGCCATGTAGACGAACCCGCCCTCGATCAGCGGCCGCATGAACCGGAACAGCAAGGTGAGCAGCAAGGTGTTGATGTGGTGGCCGTCGACGTCGGCGTCGGCCATCAGCACGACCTTGTGGTAGCGCAGCTTGTCGATGGCGAACTCCTCGTGCACACCGGTGCCGAGGGCGGAGATGATCGCCTGGACCTCGGCGTTGGCCAGCACCTTGTCGAGGCGAGCCTTCTCCACGTTGAGGATCTTTCCGCGGATCGGCAGGATCGCCTGGATCCGGGGATCACGTCCCTGGCGGGCGGAGCCGCCGGCGGAGTCACCCTCGACGATGAAGACCTCGCACTCCTCGGGGTTGGTCGACTGGCAGTCCGAGAGCTTGCCGGGCAGTCCGCCGCCACCGAAGAGGTCCTTGCGCGAGCGGGCCAGGTCACGGGCCTTGCGGGCGGCGACGCGGGCCTGGGCGGCCGACTGCGCCTTGCGGACGATGTCCTTGCCCTCGGCGGGGTTCTTCTGGAACCAGTCACCGAGCTGGTCGTTGACGATCCGCTGCACGAAGCCCTTGGCCTCGGTGTTGCCCAACTTGGTCTTGGTCTGACCCTCGAACTGGGGGTCGGCGAGCTTGATCGAGATGATCGCGGTCAGGCCCTCGCGGATGTCGTCGCCCTTGACCCGGTCCTCGGGCTTCTTGATCAGGCCCCACTCCTCGCCCCAGTTGTTGACCAGGGTCGTCAGGGAGGCCCGGAAGCCCTCCTCGTGGGTGCCGCCCTCGTAGGTGTTGATCGTGTTCGCGAAGGTGTGCACCGACTCGTTGTAGGTGGTGTTCCACTGCATCGCGAGCTCGAGGCTCATGTGGCTCTCGTGGCTCTCGGGCGTCTCGGCCTCGAAGTTGATCACCGTCGGGTTGGCGATGGTCTTGCTGCGGTTGAGGTGCTCGACGTAGTCGACGAGCCCGCGGTCGTACTTGAATCGGCGCTCCATCACCCCGCCGGGCGCGCTGTGCGCCGCCTGGGCGCCCTCGCCGCCGTCCTCGACGTCCGCGGAGACGGTGCCGTCCTCGATCGCCTCCGCGATCACCGCGGCCGAGGGCCGTTCGTCGCGTACGACGATCTCGAGGCCCTTGTTGAGGAAGGCCATCTCCCGGAACCGGTTGGAGATCGTCTCGAAGGAGTACTCGGTGGTCTCGAAGATGTCGTCGTTGGCCCAGAACCGGGTGGTGGTGCCGGTCTCCTCGGTCGGCTCGAGCTTCTCCAGGGGACCGGTGGGGACCCCCATCTCGAACGCCTGGAACCAGCGGAAGCCGTCGCGCTTGATCTCGACCTCGACGCGCTTGGAGAGCGCGTTCACCACCGAGATGCCCACGCCGTGCAGGCCGCCGGAGACCTTGTAGCCGGAACCGCCGAACTTGCCGCCCGCGTGCAGCACGGTGAGCACGACCGTGACGGCCGGAAGCTCCTGACCTGCGGGGATGTCGACCGGGATGCCGCGGCCGTTGTCGGAGACCTGGATGGCACCGTCGGGCAGGATCGTCACCTCGACCCGGTCGCAGAAGCCCGCGAGGGCCTCGTCGACCGAGTTGTCCACGACCTCCCACACCAGGTGGTGCAGGCCGCGCTCGCCCGTGGAGCCGATGTACATGCCAGGGCGCTTGCGCACGGCCTCGAGGCCCTCGAGGACCTGGATCGCGCTGGCGTCGTAGTTGCCAGCCTCCACCGAGTGCCCCTCGGTGATGCTCGCCGGAACCACCTCGGGAGCTGGTGGGTGGGTTTCGGGAAGGCCGTCGGAGGGAGTGGTGCTGGTGCTCTCGTCGGCCACGTGGAACTTCCTGTTCTGCTGTGCGCCCTCGCTTGGTTCACCAGGGCGGAAACCGGGTATGTCGGCACTGCTGCGTGCAACACAATGGCCGCCTCACAATGGGTCGGCGACCGAGCTCCAGTCTACCGCCCACGGCCCACAATCACCTCTCCCGTCCCGGGAATGTGGGGATCCGGCCCGAAAATTGCCCCTCAGAGGCCCGCAATCGGGTCCAGAGCGCCGCGCGAGGGGGTCATTCGACTCCCCATACGGCCCGGCGGCCGTTCAGCGCTGCATTTCGCGCGTGCGCGGCCGGGTCGCTGGCGCGCCTGTCCCCGGTCGCGCAATTGCTGGGAAATGACATCCCGATCCCCGATGTCGATGTCATTTGCCAGCAATTGCGGGATGGGGACCGCACTCAGCCGCGGCCGTCGAGCGTCGACCGGGTGGCGGCGTCGGCGGGGTAGAACGCTTCGATCGCGAGCTCCGAGACGGTCACCTCCCGGGTGGTGCCGAACACCGTCGTGGCGGAGAGGAAGGAGAGCCGCCGATCGCCGTCCTGGAAGGTCAGCGGGACGAGCAGCGGGGGTGGCTCGGGCCACGAGGGAGCGGCGGCGGCCGGCGGCTGGGCGTCGTACGCACGGACCAGGTCCGCAAGGCGCTCGTCGCCGGAGGTGTCGTGCTCGCGGCGGAGCCGGGAGAGCAGCGCGTCGCGCCACTGGGGCAGGTTCGCGATGCGCGGGGCCAGGCCGTCGGGCTCCAGGGTGAGTCGTACGACGTTCACGGGCGGCTCGAGCAGGTGCGCAGCGACCCCGTCCACCAGCCGGTAGACCGCGTCGTTCGCCGCGACCAGGTCCCAGGCGCCGTCGATGACCAGGGCCGGCCACGGCAGGTGGGCGGTCAGGATCGAGTCGATCGCGGCCGAGACCTGCGCGAGGGGCGGGTCGGCGAGGCTCAGCTCGGCGTGCGCGGGGGCGTACCCGCTGGCCAGCAGCAGCCGGTTCTGCTCGCGCAGCGGCACCTGCAGCTCCTCGCACAACCGCAGGATCATCTCGCTGGTGGGGCGGGAGCGTCCGGTCTCGATGAAGCTCACGTGCCGCGGTGAGACCCCGGCCCGGTGGGCGAGGTCGAGCTGGGAGCGGTTGCGCCGGCGCCTCCAGTCACGCAGCAGGACACCGGTCGACGGCGAGGCCTGGACCGTGCGAGAGGTCATGTCACCACGTTCCCATGCGCCGGGAAGCGTCACGACTACCTACGAGGTAGTCGACGCCGAGCGCGGGTGAGCGCAACGTGGACACCAGGTCGACCGCACTCCGGCGGTCGCACGACGACGAGGAGCCTCCCGTGACCACCCAGGACCAGAGCCCCACGAGCAGCCCCGACACGACCAGGCCCGCCTACGCGATCGCCTACCTGCGCGAGGTGAACTTCGCCGAGGAGATCGTGGACTACCTGCAACGCATCGACGAGACGCTGGCGCCGTTCGGCGGCCGGTTCCTGGTGCACGGCGGCGAGCTGATCGCCGTCGAGGGGAGCCTCGACGGGCGTCTCGTGGTGATCGTCTTCCCCGACGTGGCCTCGGCGACCGGTTGGTACGAGTCGCCCGGCTACCAGGAGATCCTGCCGCTGCGCACCAGGAACTCGGAGTCGGTCGCCGCGATCGTCGAGGGGGTGCCCGCCGGCTACCGCGCGGTGGACATGCTCTCCGCTGCCGGGAGCCAGGCTCAGCCGTAGGTGTCGCGCGGGCCGCGGCCCTTGACCCGGAGCCGGCCCTTCTTCCACGACGGTCCGCGGGGTCCCTCGATGTCGATCACCTGCACCGTCTCCTGCCCGAGCACCTCGTTGAGCCGGCGTACGACGTCGGGGGCGAGCAGCTTCATCTGGGTCGCCCACGCCGTGGAGTCGGTGCGTACGACGAGCCGCCCGTCGGCGTACGACTCGGGCTTCACGTGCTGGGCGACCTCGCGGCCCACGATCGCCTCCCAGCGGGAGAAGACGCCGTGCACCCGCAGCTCGGTCTCCCAGCCCTGCTCGCTGACGAAGCGCCCCAGGGTCGAGTCCATCGTCTGGGGATCGCGGTCGTCGGGGTGCGAGCCGCTGGAGCGCCCCTCGCGCTCGGTGCGCCACCGCCGGGCGGCGTCGGTGCGTGCCGGCGCGGGGCGCGACGACTTCTTCGGGGTCTTCCCGGCCAGCCCACGGGCGATCTGGCGGGCCAGGTCCAGGCCGGCGTCGTCGTGCGGCTCCTCGACCGGCCCGGCAGCGGGATCCTGCGGCTCTTGGGGGGCCGAGCTTTCGTCCTCGTCAGCCAACGGGGGTCACCTGGCCGGCGGCCACGTCGAAGCGCCGGCCGCGCAGTCCCTCGGGGATGTCGTCGGGGACCGCCGCGGTGACCAGCACCTGCTCCGCGCTGGAGACCAGCTCGGCCAGCTGGGCCCGGCGACCGCTGTCCAGCTCGGCGAAGACGTCGTCGAGGATCAGCACCGGGTCGTCGCCGGTGCTGCGCAGCAGCTCGTAGGAGGCCAGCCGCATCGCCAGCGCGAACGACCACGACTCCCCGTGGCTCGCGTACCCCTTGACCGGGAACTCGCCCAGGGAGCAGAGCAGGTCGTCACGGTGCGGCCCCACCAGGGACACCCCGCGCTCGAGCTCGTCGCGGCGGCGCCGGGCGATCTCGGCGAGCATCGCCTGCTCCAGGCTGGCCACGGTGTGCTGGGGGGCGGTTTCGACAGGCTCGACCCCATGGGTGGCATCGATGGTTTCGACAGGCTCGACCACCGTTGGCGGCTCGACCACCACGGGGTCGAAGCTGGGCTTGTAGCTGAGCACGGCGTCGTCGCGGGTGGCCCCGCGGGCCACCGCCTCGTAGGCCTTGCCGAGCAGGGGGTTCAGCTCCTCGATCACCCGCCCGCGCGAGGCCATGATCTCCGCGCCCAGGCGGGCGAGGTTGGCGTCCCACACCTCGAGGGTGGTCAGCGCCGACTCCGAGCCGGGGCCGCGCAGGCGGGCGGTCTTCAGCAGGGTGTTGCGCTGCTTGAGCACCCGGTCGTAGTCGGCCCGGGTGCCGGCGTACCTCGCGCCCTGGTGCAGCACCAGCAGGTCGTCGACGAACCGGCGCCGCTCGGTGGGGTCGCCCTTGACCAGCGCCAGGTCGTCGGGGGCGAAGACGACGCTGCGCACCAGCCCGAGCAGCTCGCGCGCCCGGGGCAGCTGGGCGCGGTTCACCCGGGCCCGGTTGGACTTGCCGGGGTTGATCTCGACCTCCAGCACGGCCCGTCGGTCGTCGCGTACGACGGCAGCGCGCACCACGGCGTTGGCCGCTCCGCGGCGGACCAGCGGCAGGTCCGAGGCCACCCGGTGGGAGCTCAGCCGGGACAGGTAGTCGATCGCCTCGACGATGTTGGTCTTGCCCTGGCCGTTGCGGCCGACGAACGAGGTGACGCCGGGCTCCAGCTCGACCTCGAGGACCGGGTAGGAGCGGAAGTCGTGCAGGGAGAGGTGGGCGACGTACAAACGAAACTCTCGACTACTTGTCGCGGGTGGGCTTGTCGGCCGGGGAGTCGACGTCCTTGGTGGTCGGCGGACCGCCGGCCTGCACGGCGTGACCGCCGAACTGGTTGCGCATCGCCGCCACCGCCTTCATCGCGGGGCTGTCGTCCTGGCGCGAGCTGAACCGGGCGAACAGCGAGGCGGCGATCACGTGCATGGGTACGGCGTTGTCGATCGCGGCCTCGACCGTCCACCGGCCCTCGCCGGAGTCCTCGGCGTACCCGCGGACCTTGTCGAGGTGGGCGTCGTCCTTGACCGCGGCGACCAGCAGGTCGAGTAGCCAGGACCGGATCACGGTGCCCTCGCGCCAGGAGTCGAAGACGTCGGTGACGTTGTCGACCACGTCGACGGCCTGGAGCAGCTCCCAGCCCTCGGCGTAGGCCTGCATCATGGCGTACTCGATGCCGTTGTGGACCATCTTGGCGAAGTGCCCCGCGCCCGGCTTGGTGCCGGCGTGGACGAACCCCGCCTCGCCCTCGGGGCGCAGCGCGTCGAAGGCCGGTTGGACCTTGGCGACGTCCTCCTCGGACCCGCCGCACATCAGCGCGTAGCCGTTCTCCAGGCCCCACACGCCGCCGGAGACGCCGCAGTCGACGAAGCCGACACCCTTCTCGCCGAGCGCTGCGGCGTTCACCTCGTCGTCGGTCCACCGGGAGTTGCCGCCGTCGACGACCAGGTCGCCCTCCGAGAGCAGCTCGCCGAGCGCCGCGATCGTGTCCCGGGTGGGGTCACCGGAGGGAACCATCACCCACACGACCTTGGGGCTGGGCAGCTGCTCGACCATCTCCTCGAGGCTGGACACGTCGCTGACCTCGGGGTTCCGGTCGAAACCGACCACGGTGAGGCCGGCCTTACGCATCCGGGTGCGCATGTTCGCGCCCATCTTCCCCAGTCCGACGAGTCCGATGTCCATGTGCGTGAACCTTTCCGAAACGGGAGGTCTCATCGTGCAAGGGGTCGGACTGCGCTGTCCAACGAGCAGCTTGGAATGTGGGTCAGGACAGCAGGCGGCGCGGCATCAGCAGGTAACGGAAGTCGGTCTCGGCCTCGCCCTCGAGGGATCCCACCCCCGAGAGTACGACCGGCTTGGAGGCCTGCGTGAACGCCAGCTCCACGAACGGCGACTCGATGGCGGTGAGGCCGTCGAGGAGGTACGCCGGGTTGAACCCGGTCGTGATGTCCTCACCGGTCACGTGCGCCTCCAGCGACTCGCTGGCCATCGCCTCCTCGCCCGAGCCCGCGTCCAGGGTCAGCACGCCGTCGGAGAAGGCGAGCTGGACGGCGGTGTTGCGCTCGGCGACGAGCGAGACGCGCTTGACCGAGTCGATCAGGCTGGCCTTGTCGACCCGGGCGACGGTCAGGTGCTCGCTGGGGAACAGCGAGCGGACCTTGGGGAAGTCGCCGTCGAGCAGCCGGGTCGTCGTACGACGGATGCCGCCGCCGGCCGAGCCCTCGAAACCGATGATCCCCTCGCCGGCGCCGCCGCCCGAACCGTTGGAGAGCGCGATCGAGATCTCGCTGCCTCCGACCAGGGCCTTGGCGGTGTCGGCCAGGACCTTCGCCGGCACCAGCGCGGCGGAGTCGATGTCGGGGGCCGACGGGGACCAGGTCAGCTCACGCTGGGAGAGCCGGAACCGGTCGGTGGCCAGCATCGCGATCGAGTCTCCGTCGAGCTCGATCCGGACACCGGTCAGCACCGGCAGCATGTCGTCGCGGCCGGCCGCGGTGACCGCCTGGGAGACGGCGTTGGCGAACACCGAGCTGCTCACCGTGCCCCGGGCCTCGGGCATCTGCGGCAGCGTCGGGTAGTCCTCCACCGGCATCGTCTGCAGGCTGAACCGGGCAGAACCGCAGGTCAGGGTCACCTTCGAGCCCTCGATGCTCATCTCGACCGGCTTGTTGGGCAGGCTGCGGCAGATGTCGGCGAGCAGGCGCCCGGAGACCAGGGCGCGGCCCTCGTCGGTGACGTCGGCGTTCAGCGTCGCCCGCGCGGAGGTCTCGTAGTCGAACGTGGACAGCTGGAGGCCGTCAGCACCCTCGAAGGTCCCGGCCTCGATCAGCAGGCCGGCGAGCACGGGGGCACTCGGGCGGATCGGGAGCGCGCGTGCCGTCCAGGCGACGGCGTCAGCGAGAACGTCGCGTTCTACGCGGAACTTCACGGATGGTTCCTCTCGATCAGGTGCATCAGCTGTGGGGGTCCCCAGCGACTACGCAGAAAACTACGCGAAAACTGTGTTCGGCACGTTGCTGCGCACCACTCGGGTGCGCTGGAGCCTCGCTAAGTGCCGGGAGGAGCATCCTGCCACGGCCCGCTTCCTCCACAGGCTCACGTGTCCCCGGTTGTTGCGCGGCGAGGAATCAATTGGGAATTCAGCAGTAGTAGTAGGTGCGGTGGATTCTGTGGACAACCCGGGTTCGTGCAGGTCAGCGCGTACAAGTTGTGCGACCCGGCCTGTGGACGGCGCCCGTCGAAACCACAAGTTCCTGTGGTTCGGGAGAGTCCCTGTGGGTTGCGAGCACCGGCTGTCCACACGTCGTACCGGACCAGTCCACCGAAATTGCCCGCTGGAACCACATCTTGCAACGTTGTAGTTCACGCTCACCCGGATCGCCTCGGAACAGGGCCGGGCGACCCGGGTCGGGAGGCTCAACTCTGCTTGGCCTGCTGCTTGACGCGGGTGGTGAGCTCGGTGACCTGGTGGAAGACGTTGCGACGCTCGGCGAGGTCCTTGCGG
Source organism: Nocardioides sp. Z38_18 (assembly GCF_058215695.1). NCBI lineage: Bacteria > Bacillati > Actinomycetota > Actinomycetes > Propionibacteriales > Nocardioidaceae > Nocardioides > Nocardioides sp. Z38_18. The sequence goes on along the minus strand of NZ_JBZAJE010000002.1, from coordinate 1,396,372 downwards.
ATCCGGCGGTCGGCGTTCATCACCGTGGTGTGGTCGCGGCCGCCGAACTGCTGGCCGATCTTCGGCAGCGAGAGCTCGGTGAGCTCCCGGCACAGGTACATCGCGATCTGGCGAGCCGTCACCAGAGCGCGCGTGCGGCTGGGACCGCACAGGTCCTCGATCGAGAACCCGAAGTACGACGCGGTCTGGGCGATGATCAGCCCGGCGGTGACCTCGGGCTCGCCACCTTCGGGGATCAGGTCCTTGAGCACGATCTCGGCAAGGGTCATGTCGACCTCCTGCTGGTTGATGCTCGCGAACGCGGTGACCCGGATCAGGGCGCCTTCGAGCTCGCGGATGTTGGTCTGGATCCGCGAGGCGATGAACTCCAGCACGTCCGCCGGGGCCGAGAGCCGGTCGGCGGCCGCCTTCTTGCGCAGGATCGCGATCCGCGTCTCGAGGTCGGGCGGCTGTACGTCGGTGAGCAGGCCCCACTCGAACCGGTTGCGCAGCCGGTCCTCGAGCTGGGTGAGCCGCTTGGGCGGACGGTCGGAGCTGATCACGATCTGCTTGTTGGCGTTGTGCAGGGTGTTGAACGTGTGGAAGAACTCCTCCTGGGTCTGCTGCTTGCCCTCGAGGAACTGGATGTCGTCGACCAGGAGCACGTCGACATCGCGGTAGCGGCGCTGCAGCGCCGCGGTGTTGGCGTCCTTGATGGCGTTGATCACGTCGTTGGTGAACGCCTCGGACGAGACGTAGCGGATCTTGGCGCCGGTCCACAGGTTGCGGACGTAGTGGCCGATCGCGTGCAGCAGGTGGGTCTTGCCCAGCCCGGAGTCGCCGTAGACCAGGAGCGGGTTGTACGCCTTGCCGGGCGCTTCGGCGACCGCGACCGCGGCGGCGTGGGCGAACCGGTTGGAGGACCCGATCACGAAGGTCTCGAAGGAGTACCGCGGGTTCAGCGGGCTGTCCGGGATGCCCGTGGTCAGCGATGCGCTGGCCCGTGTCGACAAATCACTTTGTCGATGTGTGGTCGGACGGATGGGACGGAGGTCCTGGGGGTGGAACACGGGCAGGCTCGGGGACGCCGCGAGCGAGGCCCCCTGGTTGGGCGGGGAGGACCCGGGCGTGGAGAAGGTGCCGGCACGTCCGGCGCCCTGGTCGCCGAGATGGTCGCCGAAGTGCGTCGGCTCGGGGGGTGCCACCGGGGATGCCTGCGACTCGTCGGGCTCCAGGGCGGGGTCCACGCTGACCGCGAGCCGGATCGGCTTGCCGAGGCGGTCGGTGAGCGTGTCCTCGATCCGGGTGCGCAGTCGCCCTTCGAGCTGGTTGCGGGTGAACTCGTTGGGGACGGCCACCACGGCGGTGCTCTCGGCGAGCATCAGCGGCTTGCTGGAGGTCAGCCACACCCGCTGGTTCGGCGGAAGGCTGTCCACGATCCCGGGCCAGAGCGCCTCGAGGTCACTCGCCTGGTTGTTGCTGGTGTTGTGTGTTCCATCCACGCCCCGTAGCGCTCCCCTTCTATGGCTGTGCCGCGGTGCAGCGCCGGTGAAATCACTGACTCCACACCTTTGTCCACAGGTTGTGCGATAACGCAGGATGTCCTGTTCTGAGATTCCTGCGTTGGTGTTCCCGACGGTGTCCTGCTGCGTGCTCCGGCGCTGTCGCAGCGGGAGAACGCCCGCCACACGCCGTCACCCTGGGTCGTCCGGCCGCCTGTTTCGGGACCGGGCCGACTGGTGTGCTGGGGCCTGCTGGAAGGCTGACGCTAACAACCGTGACGGCTGTGGATCAACCGTTGTCCACAGGCATTGGCCCAGTTATCCCCAGGGTGCTGCGTGTGGAAGTAAACCCGGGCACCCCAAGGGTGTGGCATGTCCGGCTCGCGGAGGTTCACCGTCACACAGCGGCCGAATTGACCCCCCTGCCGCGCGGCACGTACCGTTGGCAGGTCTGAACCGGCGTCGACCGGTGCCGCATGTCCATGACAGTTCCGATCTCGCATGGGTGAGCGGTGCCAGTTGACCTGCAACTGGCGATCGATCTCGCACGCGCAATACCGGTGACCGGACTGTCAGCAACCCCCCCTGAGTGGAGTGAGTAAGTTGAGCAAGCGCACGTTCCAGCCGAACAACCGTCGTCGGCACAAGACCCATGGGTTCCGCCTCCGGATGCGTACGCGCGCCGGCCGCGCCGTGCTCGCCGCCCGTCGCCGGAAGGGCCGCGACCGCCTCGCTGTCTGAGGCGTGAGCAGCCGGGTGTGCTTTCTCCCAGCAATCGCCTGACCTCGCCGCTCCACTTTCGCGAGGTCGTGCGCCGCGGCCGGCGCTGTGGTGGCCCACTGATGGTGGTCCACCTCCGCGCGCCCGCGGTCGAGCCTGCCCGAGAACCTGCCCATGCGGGCGTGACCAACAGCCCGCGGGTGGGTTTCGTGGTCTCCAAGGCCGTGGGACCCGCCGTGGTGCGCAACCTGGTCAAGCGCCGGTTGCGTCACTTGGCGCGGGAGCGCATCGGCGCGCTTCCCCGGCGTGGGATGCTCGTGGTCCGTGCCCTCCCGGCGGCAGCGGACGCGTCCTACGACGAGCTCGAGCGTGAGCTGGACCGGTGTCTCGCCAAGGTGGGCGTGACAGCAGATTCTTCGGCGCATGTGGAGGGGGTCCGGTGAAGTTCCTGCTGATCTGGCTTCTTCGCGTATATCGGTTCGCCATCAGCCCGCTGTACGGGCAGGTGTGCCGCTATCACCCGACGTGTTCGGCGTACGCGCTCGAGGCCATCACCCAGCACGGCAGCATCAAGGGCAGCTGGCTCGCCGTACGCCGGGTCGCGCGGTGTCATCCCTGGGCGCTGGGTGGATATGACCCAGTTCCTCCACATCATCAAAAGCTGACTCGAGGAGTCTGACTTGTTGTCCTTCTTCAAGGATCTCGGCGGCTTCATCATGACGCCGCTGTACTTCGTGATCAGCGCGGTGCTGCTGGGCTGGCACCAGGTGTGGGGGTCCCTGTTCGGTGAGGCCTCGGGCATTGCCTGGGTGCTGTCGATCATCGGGCTCACCATCGTGATCCGCGCCCTGCTGATCCCGCTGTTCGTCAAGCAGATCAAGTCCAGCCGCAACATGCAGCTGCTGCAGCCCAAGGTCAAGGAGCTGCAGAAGAAGTACGGCCACGACCGGGAGCGTCTCGCCCAGGAGACGATGAACCTCTACCGGGAGACCAAGACCAACCCGCTCTCCTCGTGCCTTCCGCTGATCATCCAGATGCCGATCTTCCTGGCACTGTTCCGCCTGATCGACCAGGCCGCGAAGGACCCCGACACCGTCCGCGGCCTGATGACCGTCTCGCTCAACGAGCAGTTCGGTGACGCCGTCTTCCTCGGCGCGAAGATCTCCGACACGTTCATGAGCACCGACTCCACCGGCGTACGCGTGCTCGCCGCGGTCCTGGTGCTCGCGATGACCGCGACCACGTTCCTGACCCAGCGCCAGCTGATGAGCAAGAACATGCCAGCCGACGCCCTCACCGGTCCCTACGCCCAGCAGCAGAAGATGCTGCTCTACGTGCTCCCCGTGGTCTTCGCCGTCGGCGGCATCGCCTTCCCGATCGGTGTCCTCTTCTACTGGACCACCTCGAACCTGTGGACCATGGGCCAGCAGTTCTACGTGATCCGCAACAACCCCGCTCCGAACACCGAGGCGTTCAAGGCCAAGCAGCTCCGCGACGAGGAGAAGCGCAAGCGCAAGGGCCTGCCGGCCACCGAGGCCGCGGCGGGAACCACGATCGAGGCCGAGCCCGAGGCCCCGAAGCCGGCCCAGCGCCAGCAGCCGAAGAAGCTGACCCGTGAGCAGCGCAAGAAGCAGGGACGCCCCGGCGGCCCCACTGGCAACACCCCCAAGCCTGTAGAACCCACCACTGCACAGCAGACCGATCCCCCGAGCGATCAGGGAGAAGACAAGTGAGTGAACCCGTGAACGAGACCATCGAGGCCGGATCCCAGGCCGAGGCCGACGCCGAGAACACCCCCGAGTCGGCCCCCGAGGAGTCGGCTGCTGCTGCGGTGACCGAGGACGTGCACACCGAGGGCGACAGCGACGACAGCAACGAGCCCACCCGGCCGGGCCGGCGTGAGCGCCTCGAGCAGGAGGGCGACATCGCCGCCGACTACCTCGAGGAGCTGCTCGAGATCACCGACCTCGACGGCGACCTGGACATGGACGTGGAGGGCGACCGCGCCACCGTGTCCATCGTCGGCGCCAACCTGCCCCAGCTCGTGGGTGACCAGGGCGAGGTGCTCGAGGCGCTGCAGGAGCTGACTCGCCTTGCCGTCTACCGCGAGACCGGTGAACGGTCCCGGTTGATGCTCGACATCAGCGGCCACCGTGCGGCCCGCCGTACCGACCTGGAGAAGCAGGCCGGCGAGATCATCGCTCAGGTGAAGGAGTCCGGCGAGCGCGCGACGCTGGAGCCGATGTCCCCGTTCGAGCGCAAGGTCGTGCACGACGTCGTTGCTGCTGCCGGCTTGAAGTCTGAGTCGGAGGGGGCCGAGCCGCGTCGCTACGTCGTCGTGCTGCCCTCGTGACACCGGTCGGGTGACCGGTGTTCCACGGCCACGTTTCACGTGAAACCCATGGATGACCAGCCTGCGGCTGCACCCCCTGCGCCCTCGAGTGCGCAGGGGGTGTTTTCGCGCACCCTTCCCTTGGCGGAGCAGTTCGCGGACCTGCTCGCCACCGAAGCGACGGTGCGCGGGCTGATCGGCCCCCGTGAGGTCCCCCGGCTGTGGGAGCGGCATCTGCTGAACTGCGCCGTGATCACCGACCTGATGCCGCCGGACAGCTCCGTGGCCGACATCGGGAGCGGTGCCGGCCTGCCCGGGATCGTGCTGGCGATCCGCCGCCCAGACCTCCAGGTCACTTTGGTGGAGCCTTTGCTGCGTCGGACCACGTTTCTGGACTTCGCTGTGTCCACAATGGGACTGTCCAATGTGCACGTCCATCGGGGACGCGCCCAGGACTTGCACAGCGCAGCTGATCGGGATGGGAGGTTCGACGTGGTCACCTCTCGAGCCGTAGCCCCCCTGGACCGGCTGTCCCAGTGGTCCCTCCCGCTGGTGCGACCCGGCGGACGCTTCCTGGCGATGAAGGGGGCCACGGCTGCCGACGAGCTCGCCGGTGCCTCAGCCGAGGTCCGCCGTGCCGGCGGAGTCGACCCGGAGATCATCACTGTGGGTGCGGAGTGGGTCGATCCCCCGGTCACAGTGGTGCGGATCGTGAAATCAGGTGAAAAGTGATGCGTCAGCTCGCACACACTGCCTTCGTCGCGTGCCCCGCGGTTGTTTTGCGGTTATGGACTGGCGCACCCAGTGAAGTTATCCACCGGTGGGTTGCCCATGCGTGAGCGTGCGAATCCACAGACAGAAGGGGGTTATCCACAGGTGACCCCTGTTTCACGTGAAACAGAGCTAGGGGATGACGCAGTGAACCAGGCTGACTCGGCAGTTGGGTCAATTCGGGCATCGGGGGTGCGTACCGCTGGTGATCTCGCGGAATCCCCGGGTGGCCGGACGACCTTCGACGCCTCCACGCCGATGGCGAGCGCGGTGGAGCAGCAGATCCTGGTGCGCCAGGGTCGGCGAGCCAGTGATCCCCTCCCGCGTCCGGACCACACCCGGGTGATGGTGGTCGCGAACCAGAAGGGTGGTGTCGGCAAGACCACCACCGCGGTCAACCTCGCGGCCGGACTGGCGCAGCAGGGTCTCCGGGTCCTGGTGATCGACCTGGATCCGCAGGGGAACGCCTCCACGGCCCTCGATGTCGCGCACCACCGCGGCGTACTGTCCTCCTACGACGTCCTCGTGGACGGTGTCGCGCTCGCGGACGTCGTCCAGCCGCACCCAGACATCGCGAACCTGTTCGTGGTGCCGGCCACGATCGATCTGGCTGGCGCGGAGATCGAGCTGGTCAGCGTGGTCGCCCGCGAGACGCGCCTCCGCAAGGCGATCGCGGCGCACCCCCTGGTCAACGGCGGCGGGGCCGACCGGTTCGACTACGTGCTGATCGACTGCCCGCCCTCGCTGGGACTGCTCACGCTGAACGCGCTGGTGGCCGGAGCAGAGATGCTGATCCCGATCCAGGCGGAGTACTACGCCCTCGAGGGGCTCGGCCAGCTCCTGGAGACCGTGGAGATGGTGCGTACGCACCTCAACCAGGACCTGTGGGTGAGCACCATCCTGATCACGATGTACGACTCGCGGACCAACCTGGCGGCCAGTGTGGCCGCGGAGGTGCGCGAGCACTTCGGAGGACAGGTCCTGAAGACCGCGATCCCCCGCTCGGTGCGGGTCTCGGAGGCTCCGAGCTACGCGCAGAGCGTGATGACCTACGACCCCGCCTCACCCGGGGCGCTGAGCTACCGCGAGGCTGCTCGCGAGCTCGCCCACCGGGGCGTGATCAACCGGGGCGTCCCGGTCACGGTCAGCGCGAGCACCGAGCAGCCACAGCCGGACCCCGCCACCACGGATTCCAGAGGAGACCGATGAGCAACAAGCCTGTGCCACGCCGAGGACTTGGTCGTGGGCTGGGGTCCCTGATCCCGACCGGGCCGCCGGTGCAGCCCGGTGCCCGCGACGAGCTGGCGCGTTCCGGCGTACGCACGGAGCAGCCTGGCGGCCACGTCGGCACTCCCACCGCGCCGCAGCCCTCCTCGCCCACGTCGAACGAGGGCTCGGCTCCCGTCCCCACGCCACCGAACGCCGATCCGGGCTCGAATTCGGTCTCAGGTGCCGTGGCGCAGTCCCCGGCCGACGCTGTCACTTCCCCGGCCGAGGTCGCCGGGGCCTACTTCGCCGAGCTGCCCGTAGTCGCGATCACGCCCAACGCCCGTCAGCCGCGTCGGGACTTCGACGAGGCCGCGATGGCCGAGCTGGTGCACTCGATCAAGGAGGTCGGGCTGCTCCAGCCGGTGGTGGTACGCCGTACTGGTGCTCCCAGCGGCTCCGGGGACGCCGCTTACGAGCTGATCATGGGCGAGCGGCGCTGGCGGGCGACGCAGGAGGCCGGCCTGGACACGATCCCGGCCATCGTGCGCCAGACCGGCGACGACGACATGCTGCGCGACGCGCTCCTGGAGAACCTGCACCGCTCCGAGCTGAACCCGCTGGAGGAGGCCGCCGCCTACCGGCAGCTGCTCGACGACTTCGGGTGCACCCACGACGAGCTCGCCTCCCGGATCGGGCGCAGCCGGCCCCAGATCAGCAACACCCTGCGCCTGCTCAACCTCTCACCTGCGGTCCAGCGACGCGTGGCCGCCGGCGTGCTCAGCGCCGGGCACGCCCGGGCACTGCTCGCGGTCAGCGACCCGGCCTCCCAGGACCGGCTCGCGGGCCGGGTCGTCTCCGAGGGCATCTCGGTTCGTAGCCTCGAGGAGCTCGTCGCGGTGGGCGAGGTCGGCGCCGAGGACGAGGGCCCCCGCGTCCGCGCTCCCCGGCCGAGTGCTCCTGGCCTCGCCGAGCTGGGCGACCGGCTCAGCGACCGCCTCGACACCCGGGTCAAGCTCGCCCTGGGGCGCAACAAGGGTCGGATCTCCATCGAGTTCGCCTCGCTGACCGACCTGGAGCGCATTGTCAGCGTGATCGACCCCCGGAACCGTAACGATAGACCGATCTAGCGGTTCATCGCTTTGTCGACATTGGCGTACACGGATCGAGCAATTGCTGGGATCAGACTGTCGGCCAGACGCCGCTAGGGCGATAAGTCGATAAAGCTGTTTATCGGTTCAACGGTTTGGTGCTTTGTCTTTCTAGCGTGGTGTCGCTGAAGCGCCGTACTGACGACACAACCTCCGCATTTGCTGGCGAATGACAGTCGTCGGGCCGCGCGAGATGACTTTTCCCAGCAATTGCGGGCGGGAGTGCGGGCAGCAGTGCGCCCGAGCCAACTCGGGCTGATCAGCCGACAGCCGGGTCGTTGTCCTGGTCGACCGGGCCCTGCTGCGCGCGCTCGGCGCGACGGCGGGCGCGGGCGGCCTTCTCCTCGGCGTCGAGCTCGGCGGCGCGCTCCGGGGTGGGGGCGGACCCGCCCCGCGCGGCCGGAAGCCACCAGGAGCCGGGGGGCTGTTCGTCCGCGGGGTAGGCGTCCACGGCCTCGGCCACGAGGTCGGAGAGCCGGCTGTGCAGCTCGAGGGTCTCCTTCACCGGGTCCTGGCCGGTGGGGTACATCGGCTCCCCCACGCGGATACCGATGGTCTTGCCCCGGGAGAAGTCGCGCGGGTGGTCCTTGGTCATCAGGCGCTGGGTGCCCCACAGGGCCACCGGGATCAGCGGCACCCCGGCCTGCGCGGCGATCCGGGTGGCGCCGGACTTGAGCTCCTTGACCTCGAAGGAGCGCGAGATGGTCGCCTCGGGGAAGATCCCCACCACCTCACCGGCCTCGAGGTAGCGCAGCGCCTCGTCCATCGACGCGGCCCCGTCACCGCGGTCCACGGAGATGTGGTGCATCGAGCGCATCACCGGGCCCCCGATGGAGTGGTCGAAGACCTCACGCTTGGCCATGAACCGCACCAGGCGGTTGGAGGGCACCGCGGCGAGCCCGCCGAGGATGAAGTCGATGTAGGAGACGTGGTTGAACGCCAGCAGCGCCCCACCGGTGCGCGGGACGTGCTCGGTGCCGCTCATCTGGAACCTGAGACCCAGGACGCGGAACAGGACCTTGCAGGTCGCGATGATCGGCGGGTAGGTGATGTCGCGCATGTGGGTCCTCTGGAGATGGTCGGGCGGTGCCGTCGATGGCGGGGTCGTGCGCCCGATGGTGCCACGCAGGCCGGGTCCCCCACCTGCCCGGACCCGTTCAAGGACAAGGCAGCCACCCCGGCCAGTGGTCACACGGACCGGTGACGGCTCTGCGAGACTGTCCGCATGCGCCCGATTGTCCAGAGCCGCAAGCTCCAGCATGTCCGGTACGACGTCCGCGGACCCATCCTCGTCGAGGCCCAGCGGCTCGAGGCCGAGGGTCACAAGATCCTCAAGCTCAACATCGGCAACCCGGCTCCGTTCGGCTTCGAGGCCCCCGAGGCGATCGTGGCCGACATCGTGCACAACCTGCCCGAGGCGCAGGGCTACTCCGACTCCCGCGGCATCTACTCGGCGCGGACCGCGGTCGCGCAGTACTACCAGTCCCACGGGCTCACCGAGACCAGCGTGGAGGACGTCTTCATCGGCAACGGGGTCTCCGAGCTGATCTCGATGGTCCTCCAGGCCTACCTCGACGACGGCAACGAGATCCTCGTGCCGGCACCGGACTACCCGCTGTGGACCGGGGCGGTGCACCTGTCCGGGGGCACGCCGGTGCACTACCGCTGCGACGAGGAGAACGGCTGGGACCCCGACCTGGCCGACGTGGAGTCGAAGATCACCGAGAACACCAAGGGCCTGGTGATCATCAACCCGAACAACCCCACCGGGGCCGTCTACAGCGAGGACACCGTCAAGGGCCTGGTCGACATCGCCCGGCGGCACGAGCTGGTGATCTTCAGCGACGAGATCTACGAGAAGATCCTCTTCGACGACGCGGTGCACCACCACACGGCGTCGTACGTCGGTGACGACGTGCTCTGCCTGACCTTCAGCGGGCTCTCCAAGGCCTACCGGGTCTGCGGCTACCGCGCCGGCTGGGTGATGATCTCCGGGCCCCGCCACCTCGCGGAGGACTTCCTGGAGGGCCTGACCCTGCTCGCGAACATGCGGATGTGCCCCAACGTGCCCGCGCAGCACGCCATCCAGACCGCACTGGGCGGCTACCAGTCGATCACCGAGTACATCCAGCCCGGCGGCCGGTTCTACGAGCAGAGCAAGACGGCCTCACGCCTGCTCAACGAGATCCCCGGCGTCAGCTGCGTGGAGCCGCGTGGTGCGCTGTACTGCTTCCCGCGCCTGGACCCCGAGGTCTACCCGGTCAAGGACGACGAGCAGTTCGTGATCGACCTGCTCCGCGCCAAGAAGATCCTGGTCACGCACGGAACCGGCTTCAACTGGTTCGAGCCCGACCACTTCCGGCTGGTGACGCTGCCCGACCTCGACACCCTCACCGAGGCGATCGGTCGGATCTCGGACTTCCTGGCCACCCAGCGCGTCTGAGGGCGAGGGCGTCCCCCCAACTCCACAAATGTGGGATCGCGACGTCGAGTCGGGCCGATCCGACGTCACGATCCAACATTTGTGGGCCCGCGGCACCCCACCGGCCCACGCACCCGGACCTACCATGGGTCCATGTCGCGCAGGGTCGAGCGGTTGACGCTGGATCACCTCCAGCAGCTCCCGGGACGCTGCGGTTCGTGCGTGTTCTGGGAGCTCGATCCCGTACGCCGGGCCACGGTGGCCGGGCACGAGGCGGAGGAGAAGGCCGCCTGGGTCTCCGAGCTGCTGCGCGACTGGGGCTCGTGCGGACAGGTGGCCGTGGTCGACGGCGAGGTCGTCGGGCACATCATCTGGGCACCGCCGGCCCATGTGCCCGCGGCGCTGAGCTTCCCCACCTCGCCGGTGAGCACCGACGCAGTGGTGCTGGCCACGGCCCACGTCGACCCGTTGCACCGCGGCGGGGGACTGGGCCGGATGCTCGTGCAGGGGATGGCCAAGGAGCTCGTGAAGCGCGGGGGGATCAAGGCGGTCGAGGCGTTCGGGGAGACCCGCGCGCGCGGCGGCAGCTGCGTCGTACCAGCCGACTTCCTGCTCGCCGTGGGGTTCTCCACGCTGCGGGCGCATGCGGTCAACCCGCGGATGCGGATGGACCTGCGCACCACGCTGTCGATCCGCGAGGAGCTCGAGCGCACCCTGGAGCGGTTCCTGGCCCCGGTGCAGCTGCCGGTGCACGGCCGCACACCCGATCCCACCTCGCGATCCTAAAGCGACCTGCGGCGCGGTCGGGCTCAGGCGGTGGGGAAGCTCCCGCGGATCTCGCTGACCCGGAGCACCCCGGTGGCGGTGTCGACCTCGGGGGTGAGGTGGAAGCGCTGCACGGCGACCACGATCGCCCCGGCGAGCAGGTCGCGGAAGGCGGGGTCGGCCAGGCGCTCGGCGTCCCCGGCGTTGGTCAGGTAGCCGGCGTCGAGGCGTACGGCGGGCATCCGGGTGCGGCGCAGCACGTCCCACGTCTTGGGGTGGCAGCGCAGGTCGACGAGGTCGCTGCGCGCGACGATCTCGCGCTGGACCAGCCCCGCGAACCGCTCCCCGTCCGAGGACCACGTCGCCCGGTCGGTGTCGCCGAAGAAGTAGCTGGAGACGCCGCACGCGGAGGGGTTGGTGGAGGAGTCGAGGGCCAGGGAGAGGAACAGGTCGGCGCCGGCCCGGTTGGCGAAGGCGGCGCGCTCGGCCTCCTCGCCGGGTGCTGCCCACCGCGGCGTGGTCAGGAAGGCCTGCACGCCGATGGCGACCAGGCGGCCCTCCACCCGCTGGGCGAGGTCGTGCAGGATCGCGTCCGAGCGCTCGGCGAGGTCCGCCGGCAGGTTGTAGCCCCGCCCGACGTCGATCACCACGATCCGGCCGCCGAGGTGGGGGCCGGCCTCCCGGATCCGCTCCTGGGCCCGCAGCCGGTTCGGGGCCCCACCCTCGACCATCGGCCGGAGCTGGGCGAGCGCCTTGAGCGTGGCCGGACCGCAGGTGCCGTCCGGGGGGATGCCGAAGTTGCGCTGGAACTCGCGGACACCGGCCTCGGTGTCGGGTCCGAAGTATCCGTCGACGCGCCCCACGCGGAAGCCCAGGTCGAGCAGCCGGCGCTGCAGGGCGTAGACGTCGTCGCCGGCGATCAGGTCGCCGGGCAGATGGGTCAGGATCCGGTCGCCGAGCCGCCAGCGGGCCTCTGCGAGGCGTCGGAAGGTGATCGGACCGACGACGCCGTCGACGCTGAGGCCGCGCTGCTGCTGGAAACTGCGGACGGCGAGCTCGACGTGCTCGTCAAAGGTGCGGTCCAACCCGAAGCCGGATCCCCGCTCGGGGTCAGACCCCGAGGCGTCGTCAGGGCCCAGAAGGCCGATCCGCTCGAGGAGACCGACGATCTGGGCGACGGCGGGGCCGGAGTCCCCGCGCCTGACGACGACGTTCAATGCAGCCGCGAGGATCAGCCGATGAAGTCGGCGAGGTCCTTGAGCAGCGCAGCCTTGGGCTTGGCGCCGACGATCTGCTTGACGACCTCGCCACCCTTGTAGACGTTGAGCGTGGGGATGCCGTTGACGCGGTACGTCGAGGGGGTGACCGGGTTCTCGTCGACGTTCATCTTCACGAAGGTGAGCTTGTCGCCGTGCTCGCCGGCGAGCTCGTCGAGGATGGGTCCGACCTGGCGGCACGGGCCGCACCACTCCGCCCAGAAGTCCACCAGCACGGGCTTGTCGGACTTCAGGACCTCGGCCTCGAAGTTGGCGTCGGTGACGGCCTGCAGGTTGGACATCTGAGCTCCTCGTTGTGTTGACGTCTGTTCGTCGTGCGGTGGTGGAACATCCTCGCGCCGGGTTTTCTTCCCCGCGCACCGACGCGCTGACGCGCCGGTGAGGGGTCAGGCGCTGGCGCCGACCGTGGCCGCGCCGGCCGGGGTGGTCAGCGCGAAGTCGAGGTCGGCGAGGTAGCGCTCGGCATCGAGAGCCGCGGAGCAACCGGTGCCGGCCGCCGTGATCGCCTGGCGGTAGTGGTGGTCGACCAGGTCGCCACAGGCGAACACTCCGGGGAGGTTGGTGCGGGTGGACGGCGCGTCGACGAGCACGTAGCCCTCCTCGTCGAGGCGGACCTGGCCGTGCAGCAGCTCCGAGCGGGGGTCGTGGCCGATCGCCACGAACAGCCCGGTCGCGTCGAGCTCGCGGGTCTCCCCGGTCACGGTGTCGCGCAGCGTCAGGCCGGTCAGCTTGTCCTCGCCGTGGATCTCGGCGACCTCGGAGTTCCAGGCGAACTCGATCTTGGGGTCGGCGTACGCGCGCTCCTGCATGATCTTGGAGGCGCGCAGCTCGCCGCGGCGGTGGATCAGGGTGACCTTGGACCCGAAGCGGGACAGGAAGGTCGCCTCCTCGATCGCGGAGTCGCCTCCACCCACGACGGCGATGTGCTGCTCACGGAAGAAGAACCCGTCGCAGGTGGCACACCAGCTGACGCCGTGGCCCGACAGGCGGTCCTCGTCGGGCAGGCCGAGCTTCCGGTAGCCGGAGCCGGTCGCGAGGATGATGCTGCGTGCGGAGAAGGTGCCCTCGGCGGTGGTGACCGTCTTGATCTCGCCGGTCAGGTCCATCTCGATCACGTCGTCGGAGACGAGCTCGGCACCGAAGCGCTCGGCCTGGGCCCGCATCTCGTCCATCAGGGCCGGGCCCTGGATGCCGTCGCGGAATCCGGGGAAGTTCTCCACCTCGGTGGTGTTCATCAACGCGCCACCGGCGGTGACCGAGCCCTCGAAGACCAGGGGCTCGAGGCTGGCCCGGGCGGCGTACACGGCTGCCGTGTAGCCCGCGGGGCCGGAGCCGACGATGATCACCTGGCGGGTTGAGCTGGTCTGTTCGGTCACTACTGCTCCTGCGCTGGTCTGGCTGGGTGGGACCTCTGGAGAACAGATCCTAGGCACCCCGCATTCCGCAGGCACGGCCGACGCCGCCCCCCTTGAGTCAGGAGAGGGTCAGGAGAGGGAGACGAGGCGGGTGAGGTCGTCGCGGGGCAGGTCCGGTACGGCGGTGGCCTGGACGTTGACCGAGACCAGGTCCGCGCGCCCCGACTGCACGGTCAGGAACGCGGTGTCCGAGGCGTCGCGACCAGTAGCGATCCGTACCAGCGTCTCGCGGGGCGCGAGGGTGGTGGCGTCGACGACCCGCCACTGGCCGTCGATGGCCGCCTCGACGACCGCGTGGAAGTCCATCGGGGAGAGCCCGGGTGCGTAGACCGCGACCAGGCGGGCAGGGACGTTCCTGGCGCGCAGCAGCGCGATCACGAGGTGCGCGAAGTCACGGCACACGCCCTGGCGCAGCAGCAGGGTCTGGGTGGCGCCGTCGGTGGGGCGGCTGGTGCCGCTGACGTAGTAGAGCTGGGTGCCCACCCACGAGCTGACGGCGTCGAGCAGCTCCTTGCCCTCGAAGGAGGAGAACTCGCCCCACGCGGTGGGCCCGAGCTCGTCGGACTCGGCGTAGCGGCTGGGACGGCGGTAGACGATGTCGTCGACGGGGTCGACCGCCGGTGGTGCGGCGAGGCCGGAGACCTCCGCGGCGTAGGAGAGCGCCAGCCGGCCGGGAGGGGCGGTGCAGAGGTGCAGCCGGCCCCCGTCGGAGACCCGCTGCTCCCGCACGTCGAGGCGCCGGCCGTCCACGGTGATGGTGAGCGACTCCGAGGCGAGCTCGGGTCCCTCGGCGACCGCGACCGACCACACCAGCTCCGCCTCCTCGCGCACGTCGAGCTCGACCTGGCAGGCGACGGAACGGGTGCGGGGGGCGCTCATGGGTGCAGTCTTGCGCACCGCGGGGGAGTGGGCGCACGTGTCTCGCAACTAGCGAGGCGTCGCGGCCAGGGTCGTCTGGTCGAGCCTGCGGGTGCCCGCGCAGTCCCAGGCCTCCACCAGCCAGCCGGAGGCGCGTCCACGCGCGGGAAGCTCCTCGGCGTGTACGACGAGCACCGCGGGGCGACCGTCGTAGACAACCTGGCGGGTGACCGCTCCCGCGCTGGTCCTGGGCCCGCGGCAGGCATCGCCCTGCTGCGGGTCCGGCGACTGCGAGTCGGTCCCCCCGAACTCACGGGTCCCCGGGTCGGGGGTGTCGGAGGTGGCTCCCTTGCCGACTCCGGGGTCGCTGCCGAGCAGCTCCTCGACGTCGGCGGTGAACGAGGCGGAGCTGAGCCGGGGCAGCTCCGCGGACGCGGACGCGCTGTCCTGGGCGCGCTCGTCGGTCTTCGACGCGGCTCCACCGTCGGCGGAGCTCAGGGTGTCGGTGCCGAAGAGGTCGGTGCCGGAGACGACCGCGCCCCCGACCCCGAGCACGATCACGGCCGCGGCGGCAGCAGCAGCGGCAGCCGGCCATCTCCGGCGCCGGCGCAGGGGTACGACGTCGGCACCGTCCGCCTCGCGCTCGGCCACGAGCCGGGCCAGGGTCTCGTCGAGCCGGGCGGCCACCTCGGGGGGCATCGACTCGCCCTCAGGCCCGGATCCGAGGTCGGCGAGCAGGGCACGGATGCGGGCGTCCGCCTCCTGGTCATCGCTCATGTCCGCTCACCTCCTTCGGTGGGTCTCCTCGATGGGACGTGCTGCGGGGGCCCGGGGTTCCCTGCGGGGCCGCATCGGGCCCCGGTGCGGACGCCGGTGCGGCCGCGGGTGGCTCGTCCAGGTCGGCCAGGAGCACCGCGAGCCGGGCCCGTCCCCGGGCGCACCTGCTCTTCACGGTCCCGGCCGGCACCTCCAGGATCTGTGCCGCCTCCTGGACCGGGTACCCCTCCATGTCGACCAGCACCAGCGCCGCCCGCTGCTCGACCGGGAGCTCGGCGAGCGCAGCGAGCACCCGGTGGCGCCGGTCCCCGGCCAGCGCCAGCGCCTCGGGTCCGGCGTCCGGGTCGCTGCCGACGAGGACCTGTCCGCGGGCGGCGTGCTCCTCGAGGTCGTCGGGGAGCGGGTCGGCGGCGCGCACCTTGGCCCGGCGATGCCGGTCCAGGCACGCGTTGACCACGATCCGGTGCAGCCAGGTCGTCACCGCGGCCTCCCCCCGGAAGGACCCTGCTCGCCGGAACGCCGAGACCAGGGCGTCCTGGAGGGCGTCCGCGGCGTCCTCGGCGTTGCCGGTCGTGCGCAGGGCCACCGCCCACAGCCGGTCGCGGTGGCGTGCGAACAGCTCACCGAAGGCGTCGGGGTCCCCGGCGAGGTGCGCCTCGACCAGGGCGGCGTCGTCTCGCCCCGGGCCGAGGTCCGGCTTCACGACCTGACCGAGATGTCGGTGATCTCGCCGCGGAAGCCGCCGTCCACCGCGGGCAGCCTGGTCAGCCAGACGAGCAGGTAGCGGGTCTTCGGGGCGGGGTCGAGCTGCACGGTCGCGCGCGTCGAGGCGTTCGCGAGCTCGGCGACCTTGTCGAACTGGTCGACGCTCGCCGGCGACTCGGTGACGCCGGCGGGAGCGGCGTACACCTCGAAGGAGGTGGGCTCGCCCTTGAGCTGCACGCTGACCGAGCGTGCCGTCCGGTCGGCGCCGAGGTCGACGATCAGGCCGACGCCGGGCTTGAGCCCACCCAGCGCGGGGTCTCCCCGGTAGGTCATCGTCTGCCAGGAGGTGGCGGGGTCGCCGTCGATGGCGTTCGGGGCCGACTCGGGGTTCTCCTCCGCGGGGTCGCCGGCCGGGTCGAAGTCGCGCACCCCGGCCAGCTTCAGCTGCGGTCCCGTCGCGCGGGCCGGGGCGCTGGGGGAGTCCTCGGAGCCGGAGCGGGGGGTGTCGGGCTGGCGGTTGCTGTTGATCACGATGGCGGCCCCCACCACGAGCAGCAGGAGTACGCCGACGACGACGGCGGTCCGCAGCCAGCCGCGGCCCTCCTTGCCGGTGCCCCCGTCGTGCTGTTCCTCGGCCATGTCGAAGGGCCAGAACCCGGGCGGTGGACCTCCCGGTGGGGTGTCGTGCACGAGGTCCCGGGACCCTGTGGTCGAGTCGGGGAGCCGTGGGCCCGAGGACCGACCCGTGGTGGTGGCGTGCGCGCCGGTCGTGGAGTGCGAACCCGTGGACGTGGAGCCGGTGGTGGCACCCCAGCCGGCGGCGGCCTCCTGGGCCCGGCGCCGGGCGGCCTCCTCCTCCGCCCGGAGGGTCGCTGCGGGCACCTTGCGCTCGGTGTCCGCGAACAGCGGACGCTCGGGCAGCTCCGGGAAGGGTGGGAGGGGGGCGTTCCAGTCGGCGCGCACCCGGGGCGGCGAGTCCGCGCCGCTCGCCGAGCCGGTGAAGATCTGGGTGGCGTCCGGGTCCGTGGACGGACTCGGCGCCGGGGTGCTCGCTCCGTCCGGGGTCCTCCAGGCGCCCGTGGGGCCGGGCTCGGGGCCGGGCTCAGGAGTCGGCCTGGGGATCGCCTGGGTGGCCTCGGCAGCAGCCGGGGCCTCTGCGGCAGCGCCGCCCGGGGTGGCCCGGATCGCCTGGGTCTCCGGCCCGGAGTCGGGCAGGGGCGGGACCTCGGGGGCCGCGGGGGCGGGAGGCTCGGCGTGCATCGCCGTCGCGTCGACCGGGGCCACGAGGGCAGGGTCGCCGACGTAGTCGGCCAGGGCGGCCGCGACCTCGTGGGCCGTCTCGATCGGCAGCGAGTGCTGGGCGCCCTCCTTGTGCAGCACGCGGTCGCAGATGGCGTCGAGGGTGCGGGGGATGCCCGCCCGGACCTGGCGGGGTCGTAGCGGCCGGCGGGACTCCCGTGGCGCCGGGGGGACCGAGGAGCGCGCCACCCCCGGCCAGCGGCCGGTCAGCGACGCGTAGAGGATCCCGGCCAGGTTGATCACGTCGGCCTCGCGGGCGTCGAGGTCGCCGTAGAGCGGGTCGATCGGTCCGGGGGTCTGCAGGCTGGCGTCGACGACGTACCCGATCAGCTTGACGGCGCCGGCGTGGGTGACCAGGACGGCCTCGGGGTTCAGCCGTCCGTGGGCCACGCCCTGGGCGTGTCCGGCGGCGATCGCCTCGGCCACCTCGCGGGTGAGCCAGGCAGCGCGTGCGGGCGGGAGCGTGCCCTGCTGGAGCATCAGGTCCAGCGAGATGCCGTCGCCCCACTCGTTGACCACCCAGGCGATGCCGTTCTCGTCGTCGCAGTCGAGCACCCGCAGCAGATGGGGGTCGGTGATCGTGGCGGAGATCCTGGCGGCCTCGAGCATGCCGGCGGCGCGGGGATCCCCGCTGAGGACCGCGTGCACGGCGACGCTGCGGGCCAGGATGGTGTCGGTGGCCCGCCAGAACCAGGCACCCTCGCGCTCCGCGAGCAGGTCCTCGAGGCGGTAGCGGCCGGCGAGGACGGTTCCGTGGCAGATCGCACCGCTACTCACGACATCCCCCTCCCACGTCTCGCCCATCCTCTCGCAGGGTGATTTCCGACCCGCGCCCGAGTGCGCCCGGGACCCCTGTGCCCCTGTGCACCTGTGGCCCCGCGCCCGAGTCCCCGAGAGCTCGTCGACCTCCATCGTATGGCGGGCGTGCGCAGCACCTGACCGGTTCGGCGTTACTTCCTGCCGGGCAGACGCCGGGTGATCAACCCGATCACGTCGGTGACCTCGGAGATCCGCAGCAGCCGGGCGAGGCCGAGGTAGACCAGCACGAAGCCCAGGCCGACCACGGCGAGGTCGAGCACGGCGTACCCCTTGCCGGTGCCCGGGGTGAGCTCGGTCATCGCCTCGCGCAGGCCCCAGCCCGCCGCAGCGCTGAGCCCCACGGCGATGGCCAGGCGCACCAGGAACCGGACCAGCCGGCGCCCGGCCAGCCCGCCGACGCGGCGCGAGAGGATCACGTACGACGTGACCGCCCCCACGGCGTAGGCGCAGGCGTAGGCGATCACCAGTCGCGGTGCGGTCTCGGCGGCCGGGGCTCCCCGGGTCAGGAGCACCGCGGCGACGATGTTGGTGGCGGCGATGCCGCACTGGATGAAGAACACCAGGCGGGTCTGCTCGAGGGCGTAGAAGCCGCGCAGCATCAGGTAGTGGGCGGTGAACAGCACCAGGCCGATCCCGAACAGCGCCAGCGACGGGGCGAAGTTGGCGAAGTCGGCCGCTGCGCTGCCGTAGCCCCAGATCACGTCGGCGACGTCGAGCGACATCAGCGAGAGCAGCACCGCGATCGGGACCACGAGGGCGTACGCCGAGCGCAGGGTGGAGGACACGGCCGCGCCGATCGCGGAGAGCCGGCCGTCGGCGGCGTACGACGAGAGCAGCGGGAGCATCGCGGTGGCCAGCGAGACCGTGATGATCGAGTGCGGGACCTGGGTGAGCAGGAAGGAGTTGGAGTAGACGGTGTAGCCGGTGCCCTCCGCGGCTCCCGGTGCCGAGCCGGCCACGGGATCGACGGTGCCCTGGCTGGCGAGGCGTACGACGACCGTGTAGGCGATCTGGTTGACCACCACGAACAGCACCGTCCACACCCCCAGCCGCAGGGTGTGCCCGAGCCCGGAGCCGCGGAAGTCGAAGCGCGGCCGGTAGGAGAAACCCGCCGCCCGCAGGTAGGGGATCAGGACCAGGAACTGCACCACGATCCCGATCGTCGAGCCGATCCCGAGCAGTGCCTCGGCGTCGGGGCCGAAGCCGCCCTGCTTCTCCTCCCCGCGGGCGGGACCGAAGGTGAGCAGGTAGCTGACCAGCACGATGACCGCGATCACGTTGTTCGCGATCGGCGCCCACATCATCGGCCCGAAGCTGCCCCGGGCGTTCAGGATCTGCCCGACCAGGACGAACATCCCGTAGAAGAACACCTGCGGCAGGCAGTAGCGGGCGAAGTCGATCACCGACTCCAGCTGGGCCGAGAGGGCCGGCTCGAAGAACTCGGGGGCGAGGAACAGGCGCATCAGCCACGGTGCGCCGACCACCAGCAGGATCGTGACGAGGCCGAGGAAGAGCGCCGCCAGGGTGACGATCCTGTTGGTGAACGCCTCGCCGCCGTCGGGGTCGTGCTTCTGCGACCGGACCAGCTGGGGGACCAGTACGGCGTTGACGACGCCGCCCGCCAGCAGGATGTAGAGCATGTTCGGCACCGTGTTGGCGATGTTGAACACGTCGGCGTGCAGGCCGGCCCCGAGTGCCGCGGCCAGCAGGATGCTGCGCACGAAGCCGCTGAGCCGGGAGAAGATCGTGCCGGCGGCCATCACCGCGCTGGAGGAGAGCAGGGAGCGCGACGCGTTCTCACCGGTGTCGGTGCCGGGCCCGCCCGGCGCCTGTTCGCTCATGTGGGCTCCTCCTCTCGCCAACGGTGGTTGCGGATCCGGAGCACGATCCGGCGGGCGATCATCACCGCGAGCAGCGTCCCGCCGCCGGCCATGATGTACCAGATCAGTCGCCCGACCTGGCTGGTGCGCAGGCTGAACGTCAGCGGGGTCCCCGCCGCCTCGCCCTGGGCGGTGACCGGGGAGAGCGTCACCTCGTGCACCCCGATCCCGCTGGTGACCTGCAGCCGCAGCGTGCTCCGCTGCCCCGCCTGCAGGTTGACCGGGTCAGGTGTCTCCACCTTGACCTGGGTGTTGTCGGTGCGCGCCTGGATCCCGACGGTGATCGGTTGGTCGAGGCCGTTGACCAGGGTCACCGTCAGCGAGCCCGATCCTCCCGAGAGCGTGACGAAGTCCGTCCCGGTGACGCGCACCTGGTCCATCTGCCGGCGTACGTCGGTGTCGAGGCCGAGCACGAGCCCGGCAGCCAGTCCCGGGGACGCCAGGGCGCTGTACGACGAGCCCTGCAGGGCCGCCCCGGCGAGCCGGTCGCTCGCGTCGGTGTCCTCGGCGGTGAGCAGGTGGCCGAGCACCGTCCCGGTCCGGGCCAGGACGCGGGTGGCCGCGACGTTGGTGCTGGGGATCTCCTCGGCGAGCTGCTCCGGGCCGTAGGCGAGCTCCCCCTCGAAGGCGGCCGTGGGGGCGCTGTTCAGCGGGACCGTCCTGACCCACCGGTTCTGCAGTCCGCCGAAGAAGTCCGCCTGCCGCCAGTGCGGGCCGGGGTTCCACTGCGGGGGCAGCGAGACCACGATGGGCCGGGGCGCCTCGGAGCCCTTCGTCGCCTCCAGCGCCGCCTCGCTGAGGATCCGCTGCCGCAGTGCCAGCGCGTCCAGGGGCAGCGTCGGCTGCGGCCCGCCTGCGCTGGCGCGGGCGTCGGTGAGCACGAGCTCCTGTCCCGACGGCAGCCGGGACACGGGCGGGTTCGCCAGCCGGGCCCGGTCGCTGAGGACCAGGACCGACTCCTGGGAGACCTCCGTGAGCAGCTCGGGGTCGAAGTACCCGTTGGGCGGGGCGACCGCCGACGGGCCGCTCAGGCCGCGGACCTCGAGGCGGTGGGCAGTGATCTCGTCGGCTCGCGTGATCAGGTTGGGCCGGTTCCGGGCCAGCGAGGTCACGTCGGGGTCGGAGTAGCCCAGGGCGAGCAGGTCCTGGGCGCCGGCGGAGGCGACCAGGGTCTCCAGCACGGTTCGGGCCCGTGCCCGTTCCTCCTCGCTGGGGGTGCCTTCCCGCGGCTCGGGCGCCGCGCTCGGGGAGGCGCCGTCGCCGGCCTCCCCGTTCTTGTCCCCGTTCTTGTCGCCGTTCTTCTCCCCGTTCTTCTCGTCGTCCTTGCCGTCGCCGTTCCCGTCCGGGCCCGCGCCGTCGGGGCCTGCCTGGCTCTGCGCGTCCAGGGAGAGGGGCGGGTTGCCGCGGGCGTAGTCCTCGAGGGCGTCGAGCACGGCCGGGTCGAGGATCCAGGTCAGCGAGTCGTCCCCGGCCGAGGCGCCGAACTCGGCGAGGCGGCTGAGCCGGCCATTCGGCGCGGTCAGTGCCTTCCACCGCTGCGGGCCGTTGAGGCTGCCGTCGACCGCGCGGCGCGCGCGCTCGCGCAGCGGGAGCAGCACCGAGACCGGGACGCTGCGGGTGCGGGCCACCGCCGGCGGGACGAGCGGGATGAAGGTGCGGGCCCTGCCGTCCGCGACCAGGTCACGGCCGTCCGCGTTGGTGCCCAGGGCGTGTACGCCGATCCAGTACACGCCGGCCGCCCCGGAGATCGCTCCCAGCGAGGTGACCGGCACCGAGAGGGTGAAGGCCGCCTGCTGCCGCGGGGCGAGGTCACCCACCGAGGCGTAGGTGCCGGCGTCGGTCAGCCGCTCGCCCACCGCGAGGTCGGGCTCGGCCGCGGCCGCCTCGGAGAGGGCGTCGCGGGTCGTGATCGGGGAGGTGGAGATGATCGGTGCCACGTTGACGTCGAGCCAGTCCTCGACCGAGACGTTGGTGACGATGCCGGTCAGGGTGATCGCGCCCTTGCGCGGGATCGAGGCCGGCGTCATCGCGGTCAGCGTCACGGCGAGGGGGGTGGTCTCGGCCTCCGTCTGAGCCGGTGCGCGTGAACCAGGTGTGCGTGCCGAGGGCTCGAGGGCGCTCGAGCCCGGCGTACGTGCCAGGGCGGGGGCGGGCATCGCGAAGGTGGTCACAAGGAGGCCCACCGCTGCGACGGCGCCAAGCGCACGGGTCGTCCAGCGGCGGCTCACGCCCGCGATGTTATCTGCGCGCGCTGTGCTCCTCCGGACGCCGTGCGGGGTGCGTGGCCCGGCTCACTCCCGAGCACCACCGGCCGGACCCGTCGCCGTACGGCACTAGAGTGGTTTCCCATGTCCGAGGAGCCTTTGCTGATCACCGACGTGCAGGCACGCGTGGTGGCGGAGCTGGCCCGGATCGCACCCGTGACCGACGAGCTCGGGGCGCGCTTCGCCGCCGCGGGCGAGCAGATCGCCCTGGTCGGCGGGCCGGTGCGCGACGCGATGCTCGGCCGGCTGCAGAACGACCTCGACTTCACCACCTCGGCGAGGCCGGAGGTCACCGAGCGGCTGCTCAAGGGCTGGGCGGACGCGGTCTGGGACATCGGCCGCGCCTTCGGCACGATCGGCAGCCGCCGCGGCGAGTGGCAGGTCGAGATCACGACGTACCGCTCGGAGGCCTACGACGCGGACAGCCGCAAGCCGACCGTCGAGTACGGCGACTCGCTGGTCGGCGACCTCGCCCGGCGTGACTTCACGGTCAACTCGATGGCGCTGACGCTGCCCGAGAAGCAGCTCGAGGACCCGTTCGGTGGGGTGGTGGACCTGGCCAACCGGGTGCTGCGCACCCCGGGCCGCCCGGAGGACTCCTTCTCCGATGACCCGTTGCGGATGATGCGCGCCGCGCGGTTCTCCGCCCAGCTCGGCTTCACCGTCGCCCCCGAGGTGGTGGCCGCGATGACCGGGATGGCCGAGCGGATCTCCATCGTCTCCGCGGAGCGGGTGCGCGACGAGCTGGTGAAGATCATCCTCTCCCCCGACCCGGTGCGCGGCCTGCGGCTGCTGGTCGACACCGGTCTCGCGGCCCACGTGCTGCCCGAGTTGCCGGCCCTGGCGCTCGAGCGCGACGAGCACCACCGGCACAAGGACGTCTACGAGCACACCCTGACCGTGCTCGAGCAGTCCATCGACCTCGAGGACCGGCTCGCGGACCTCACCGGCGGCGGGCCCGACTTCATCTCCCGGTTCGCCGCGCTGATGCACGACGTCGGCAAGCCGAAGACACGCCGCTTCGCCGACAACAACGTGGTCACCTTCCACCACCACGACGTGGTCGGGGCCAAGCTGACCCGCAAGCGGATGCAGGCGCTGAAGTTCTCCAACGACCAGATCGACGCCGTCACCCAGCTCGTGGAGCAGCACCTGCGCTTCCACGGCTACGGCTCGGGTGAGTGGACCGACTCCGCCGTACGCCGCTACGCGCGCGACGCCGGCGACCAGCTAGAGCGGTTGCACGTCCTGACCCGGGCCGACTGCACCACCCGCAACAAGCGCAAGGCCGACCTGCTCCGGCGTACCTACGACGAGCTCGAGGCCCGGATCGCGCACCTCTCCGAGGCCGAGGAGCTGGCCTCGATCCGCCCCGACCTCGACGGCAACCAGATCATGGAGATCCTCGGCATCGGACCCGGCCGCGAGGTGGGCGAGGCCTACAAGCACCTCCTCGAGCTGCGGCTGGACCGGGGCCCGATGAGCCAAGACGAAGCCCGCCAGGCGCTGCTGGAGTGGCACGCCTCCCGCATGTAAATCGGGGTTATGGACACTCATCAAGGGCCCTGCCGGGCTCTGAGCGTCCACAAGCCTTGCGCAGTCGCCCCCGAAAGCGGCGCCGTGCCCGACCCGAGGCACAGGTACGGCGCCGCCCGGGCGCTCAGATGTACAGCGTGGAGTCGGGCTGCAGGCCGATGGCCTGGGTGAGCTTGTTGGCGTAGCTGAAGAACGCCGCGACCTCGATCGCCTCGACGATGCCGGCGTTGGTCAGCCCCACCGCGCGCAGCCGCTCGTAGTCGGCCTCGCCCACCAGGTGCGCCTCGTTGGTGACCTTGACCGAGAGGTCGACCAGCGCCTGGTCGCGCTCGGAGAAGTCGACGAGGTGGTGGTCGTCGGCGATCCGGTAGGCGCGCTCCCGCTCGCCGGTGGCCTGGGCCAGCCCGTAGCGGTGGTTGGCCACGCAGTAGCCGCACTCGTTCTCGTGTGCGACCACGACCGAGATCAGCTCGCGCTCCTGGATGGTCAGGTGGTGGTTGTCGCTGTTGTCCCACAGCGGGCCGTAGATCGCGAGCAGCCGCTCGAGGGTGGCCTCGTTGACGGCGTACCCACGCAGCCAGTTCGGGACGTAGCCGTAGGTGCGCTCCGCGGCGTCGAACTGGTGCCGCAGGCGGGGCGAGACGTCCTCGCGGTCCACCCCGCCGAGGCGGGTGACCAGGGACTTGTCGAGGTGCGGGGCGACTGCCGGGGCCTGGAGGTCGGACTCAGGAAAGGTGGTGGCCATGGGGATTCCTCTGGGGTAGGTGGAGTGACGTGGTTATGTATAGCATGTCACTGGACTTAAGTTATTTACATGACAATCAACGAGGGAGCCCCATGACCACCCAGCTGCAACGACCCCTGAGCACGCCCGCCGAGTCGACGTCGACACCGCGCCTGACCCCTGAGCAGGTGGTGCAGGCGGCCGGGGACCTGGCGCTACGCCTGTCCCGGGAGTCGGTCGACCGGGACCTCGAGCGACGGCACCCGCTCGCCGAGGTGCGGGACTTCGCCTCCACGGGCCTGCTCGGGGTCACCGTCCCCGAGGCCTCCGGCGGCTCCGGCCTGCCCCGCTCCACAGCGGCCGAGGTACTGCGGCTGGTCGCCCGCGGGGACTCCTCGGTGGCCCAGCTGGTGCTGGCGCACTTCGTGCTGCTCGACATCGCCGGCGCCGCCGGTCGTCCCGAGCTGCAGGAGATCCTGTACGCCGTCGCGACCGGCGGCGGCTGGATCGGGAACGCGACCGCCGAGCGCGGCACCGCCCACGTCTTCGACCGGCAGACCAACGCCCAGACCGACCCCGACGGCGGGGTGGTGCTCACCGGCCGCAAGTTCTACGCCACCGGTGCCCTGGGCTCCTCGATCTTCGGCGTTGCGGCCAACCTCGACGGTGACAAGGGCCACCCGGCGATCGTGTTCGTCTCCCCCGAGGACCCGGGCGTGACCATCGGCACCGACTGGACCGCCTTCGGCCAGCGCAGCACCATCAGCGGCTCGGTCATCCTCGACGACGTCCGGGTGCCTGCGGAGCGGGTGCTCGATCTCGGCGTACTGCCGGCGGACCCGCCCCGGAGCCCCGTCGGTGCCTACGACCAGCTCCTGCACACCGCGATCGACGTCGGGATCGCGCGCGCCGCGCTGGAAGACGGCGCCGCCTTCGTCCGGGACCGGTCGCGCCCGTGGGTCGAGTCGGGCGTCACCCGCGTCTCCGAGGAGCCGCACGTCCAGCTCCGGTTCGGTCAGCTGCGCACCCGGCTCGCGGCCCTGGAGGCACTGTTCGCCCGCGCACAGGCCGCGGTCGACCGGGCCTACTCCGGCGCCGCGCCCACCGAGGAGGTGCTGGTCGACGCCTCGCTGGCGGTGGCCGAGGCCAAGGCGTTCGCCCAGGAGGTGGGCCCCACCATCGCCAGCGACGTGATCGAGCTGGCCGGCACCAGCGCGGCCGACGAGCGCCACGGCCTGGACCGGCACTGGCGCAACGTGCGCGTGCACTCCCTGCACGACCCCGCCAGGTGGAAGTACGTGCACCTCGGTGCCCACCTCCTCGACGGCACCGCACCGCCCAAGCACCCGCTCATCTGACCGGAGCCCGCCCCTTGTGACGCGGGGTTCGTGTTGCCGAGGCCCCTCCCGGGGGCACACTCAGCAGCACGAACCCCGCGTTGCAGCGGGGCCGGCGCGCAGAGGAGAGGGCCCCATGTCACTGATCCACGACCGCCTTCCGGGGTTGGACCTGGGGCACGTCGCGCTCGGGGCCGGGCCCACGCCCGTACGCCGGCTCGAGCCCGGCCTGGTCGCGGGGGCCGAGGTGTGGCTCAAGGACGAGAGCGGGTTCGGGGACGGGGGCTGGGGCGGCAACAAGGTCCGCAAGCTGGAGTGGATCATCCCCGAGGCGAAGCGTCGCGGGGCCCGGGCGCTGTTCACCGTCGGCGGGATCGGCACGCACTGGGGGCTGGCGGCGGCGCTCTACGGGCGTGAGCACGGGCTCCGGACGATCCTCGGCCTGGTCGACCAGCCGGTCGACGACCACGTGCGGGACCAGCTCGCGCGGCTCGAGGCCTCCGGCGCGCAGCTGCACCGCCACTCCTCGGCCAGACGGCTGAAGCTGGCGGCCCCCGCGATCATCGCGGGGGCGGTCCTGCGCGACCGCCGCGTGCCCTGGTACCTCCCCGCGGGCGGCTCCAACGCCTTCGGCGCCCTGGCCTACGTCGACACCGCGCTCGAGATCGCCGCCCAGGTCCGCGCGGGCCACCTCCCGGTGCCGGGGACTGTGGTCACCGCCGTCGGCTCAGGAGGTACGGCGGCCGGCCTCGCCCTCGGCCTGCGCCTGGCCGGTCTTCCCACCCGGGTCTTCGGGGTGGTGGTCAACGACTCGTTCCCGCTCGACGCGCTCGTGGTCGCGCGGCTGGCGAACCGCACGGCCGGCCTGCTGGCCGAGCGCGGAGCCGGGGAGGAGCTGCCGCGCCTGGACCCCGAGGACGTCACCATGCGCGACGACTGGCTGGGCACGACGTACGGCGACCCGACCCCCGCCTCGACGGCCGCGGTGAGCGAGGCCGCCACCCACGGCCTGGAGCTGGAACCGGTGTACACGGGGAAGTCGCTGGCCGCCATCCGAGACCTGGCCGGGTCCGGTGGGCTCGCGGAACCTATCCTCTGGCTCAACACGCACGGCCCTCGCTGAGTGGCCGGCCCGACGATCCCGGAGGACCCATGCCATTGACCGACGTCGCACCCATCGAGGCCACGATCGAGATCGCCGCGCCTACGGCCAAGGTGTGGGCACTGGTCTCCGACCTGCGCAACATGCCGCGCTGGAGCCCGCAGTGCCGCAAGACGATCGTCCGCGGCGGCGAGGTGCGCGAGGGCGCCAAGCTGGTCAACATCAACAGGCGTGGACTGCTGGTATGGCCGACGCAGTCGGTGGTCACCGAGTTCGTGCCGCAGCAGAAGGTCGCGTTCCGGGTCAAGGAGAACTGGACCGTGTGGTCCTTCGAGCTCAGCCCCACCGGTGACGGCGGCACCCGCGTGGTGCAGCGCCGGGAGGCACCGCAGGGCATCTCGGACACCTCGGTGCGGCTCACCAAGGCGGTGCTCGGAGGGGTCGAGGGCTTCACCACCGAGCTCGAGCAGGGGATGAACCAGACCCTGCAGAAGATCAAGCGCGACGCCGAGGCCGGCTGAGCAGGTGTCTCCGGGCACGGACCCGGCTCCGTGGTCACCCTGCGAGGCACGTCCTTCCACGCCACCAGCAAGAGAAACTGGGCCTCATGCACCCATGCCCTTGCTGCGGCTACCGGACGCTGCCAGGCAGAGGTGACTACGACCTGTGTCCGGTGTGCCGGTGGGAGGGTGACGGCGCAGAGCCATGGGAGATGAGCGGCCCGAACGCACAGACTCGCCACCTGAATGCTCGGGGTGATGGACACCGCGATGACCGACCACCAGCTGAGGCGCTGGAAATCCGGCTCCCGATGCAGGATGTGCTTCCAGGTGCGCAGATAGTCGTCTTACCTGATGACGTTGGTTGGGGTGGGAGCGCTCTCTTCGTCAAGACACGGGACGAAGTCGCCAGTGCGCCGTTCGACGCCGGCGTCGGTGACGCTCGCCGGGTCGGTGCGGACTGTCGGGTTGGTCGGTTCGCCGAGCAGAAGGTCTCACCGACGAAGAGCTGCTCGGCATGGTGGGCCAGTAATCCCGCGTTCCGAACTCTGCGCGGATCGCGGCTATGAACGGACGGTCGGACGCTTTCTCGCGAGCGAGGTTCTATTAGCCGGGCCGTACGGTTCTCGCATGTCTACTGAGCCGCTCGCCGTGCATATGGTGACAGCGGGATACGTAGTGGTCTCCCCGACGCGTCGGCCGGAAGGGTACGGCCCGGGAGTGCCGGACCCCTTTGTGACAATCAGTGGGTGCCTTGCCGACAGGTTGCGCGTGCCGGAGTTCTCTGGCTGGTTCCAGGACCTTGACGGAGCGCGGGACACGTGGAGTGCTGACCCGGAAAGGGCTCTCCTCATGGTGGTAACCATGACGCCACAGGACGCCGCCGAGCTGATACGCGAGTTGCCCGAGGAGCCTGGACACTTCGAACTGCTGCAGACCAGGAGTGCTGAGCCTGAGAACGTGCGATGGCTTGGGTTCGAGATCGTAGGGGCGGAAACCTGTCTGGCCTTTCACTCTTGGCACTGCCACGGTTACGCATCTGAAGCAGCGGCACGTCTTGGCACTCGACTTACCTACCAGGGGCTCCTTGCGACCTACGAGGAGGCAGCGGAGGTTCGGACGTGGATGCTGGGCCTGCCCAGCGACCAGCGGCCGATCTCTGTTCCTTGGGCTGTCGTCCGCCTTGGGATCGTCTCGACCTGAGGTAGCGAGCCACTTAGGTGTCGCTTCCGTCCTAGTTGAGGGAACGCGCTCCCCAGCGGGTCAGCACCCAACCGTCCGCGTCGCGCTGGAGGTCCACGGACTCGGTGTGCTCCAGCTGGCGCTCACGGGGCCAGGCCGGCGCGCGGCTGCCGGCCAGTACGGGCAGTACGGCGCGAAGGGCCGTCTGGTGTCCGATCACCAGCACGGTCTCGCCGCGGTGCTGGTCGGCGATCTCCTCGAGCTGGTCCCGATAACGCTCGAGCACCTCGCTGCCGGACTCCCCGCCCTCGGTGCAGGCGTGCAGCGAGCCGGCGCACCATGAGTCGCCCAGGTTCTCCAGGTGCGCGGCGTCGAAGGGCTGACCCTCCAGGGAACCGACCGACACCTCCCGCAGCGACTTGCAGGTGGTGACCGCGACGCCGAGGCGTGCCGCGGCGATCTCGGCGGTCTGCACGGCGCGCGACACGTCGCTGGAGTAGACGGCAGCGACCCGGCGTCCCGCCAGCGACTCCGCCAGCGCGCGTGCCTGCTCGCGCCCCTCACGCGTCAGGGAACCGCCCTCGTCGGAGAAGAAGTCCTCGGTGAACGCGGCGTCGGCGTGTCGGGCGACCACCAGCGTCGCGGCGCAGAACAGGTCGGACATGGGCCATCAGACACCTTGAGGGGCCGCCGGCGCGACCTGCCCGCCGGTGAGGGTGCGGACCGTGTAGGCCTGGCTGATCAGGATGACCGGTACGGCGACCAGCAGGCCGACCCCGCACGCGATCGCCCCGAGCAGCCCGCACAGGAACGCGAGCAGCATCCACAGCAACGTCTGCCCCGGGTGGTGGCGGACCAGGTTGAAGCTGGCCTTGATCGCGTCGATGGCGCCCAGCTTGTGGTCGACGACGAACGCCGTGGTGAATGCAGTGAGCACCGCGACCACGATGCCGGGGATGAAGCAGAGCACGAAGCCGATCAAGGTCGCGATCGAGACCAGGAGCGTCGCGACCAGTACCTGCAGCTTGTCCCAGCCCTGGAGCATCGTCCCCAGGGACACCGGTCGTCCGGAGACCGCGTCGAACGCCATCTTCAGTAGGCCGGCGCTCGCCAGCGTGGTGACGACCTGGCCGACGAAGGAGACCAGGCCATTGGCCAGCAGCCCGGTGAACAGCCCGGTGCTCTCCACTGTCGCCACGCCGGTGTCCGGGTCGATCGTGGTGGTGGATCCGGTGTCGAAGACCGAGTCGGACACGAGCTGGCCCAGGTAGCTGAACAGGATGCTGATCAGCCCGACCAGCAGCGCTCCGAGCAGGAACGGTGCGGCGTTCTGGGTGAACTTCGACCAGCCGTACTTGATCGCCTCGACCGCGTCGTACCCGCCGGCGCCCGTGGGTGGCATCGGCGGAGGCGCGCCACCGCCGTACCCGCCGGACGGAGGTGGGTAGGCGGGCGGCTGGTACGGCGGCGGTTGCCCTGGCTGCTGCGCCGGGTGTGCGCCGCCGGGCGGGGGCTGCCCCGCCCCGGAGCCATAGGGGTTCTCCGGGGGCGGTGGCGTGCCTTCGCTCATGCCTGGACCTTAGGAACACCGCAGAGAGCTTGTCGACAAAGGTGTCGACCCGACTAACCCACCGAATGGGTGGCCTTGACGGGGCTCGGGTGCTGTTCTGGGTGGGGGGTGTCCCCACCCCTGGCGACCACGTCACCTGGTCTCGACACGCCTGTCGCGGCTTCGTACCTCAGCCGCGGGCTCGCTCGACCTGCGGGCGGTGAGCGGGCGCTTCGTTCCTCGCGCCCGCTTCGCCCTTCCTCAGCGCTCCACGTCACCTGGTCTCGACACGCCCGTCGCGGCTTCGTACCTCAGCCGCGGGCTCGCTCGACCTGCGGGCGGTAAGTGGAGCGCTTCGTTCCTCAGCGCTCCACTTCGCCCTTGATGAAGGCCTCGACCGAGGCGCGGCCTTCGTCGTCGGGGCGCTGCACGGGCGGGGACTTCATCAGGTAGGACGACGCAGAGAGCAGCGCGCCGCCGATGCCGCGGTCCTTGGCGATCTTCGCCGCACGGATCGCGTCGATGATGATGCCGGCCGAGTTGGGGGAGTCCCACACCTCGAGCTTGTACTCCAGGTTCAGCGGGACGTCACCGAAGGCGCGACCCTCGAGGCGCACGTAGGCCCACTTGCGGTCGTCGAGCCACTGCACGTAGTCGGACGGGCCGATGTGCACGTTGCGGGCGCCCATGTCGTGGCTCATGTTGGAGGTGACGGCCTGGGTCTTGGAGACCTTCTTGGACTCCAGACGGTCGCGCTCGAGCATGTTCTTGAAGTCCATGTTGCCGCCGACGTTGAGCTGGTAGGTGCGGTCCAGCACCACGCCGCGGTCCTCGAACAGCTTCGCCATCACACGGTGGGTGATGGTGGCGCCGACCTGGGACTTGATGTCGTCACCGATGATCGGGACGCCGGCGTCCTCGAACTTCTTGGCCCACATGGGGTCGGAGGCGATGAACACGGGCAGCGCGTTGACGAAGGCCACCTTGGCGTCGATCGCGCACTGGGCGTAGAACTTGTCGGCCTGCTCGGAGCCCACCGGGAGGTAGGAGACGAGCACGTCGACCTCGGCGTCCTTGAGCGCCTGCACCACGTCGACGGCCTCGGTGTCGGACTCCTCGATGGTCTCGCGGTAGTACTTGCCGAGCCCGTCGAGGGTGTGGCCGCGCTGCACGGTGATGCCGGTCGGCGGTACGTCGGCGATGCGGATGGTGTTGTTCTCCGAGCTGTTGAT
The DNA here is from genome assembly GCF_058215695.1 of Nocardioides sp. Z38_18. Classification (NCBI taxonomy): domain Bacteria; kingdom Bacillati; phylum Actinomycetota; class Actinomycetes; order Propionibacteriales; family Nocardioidaceae; genus Nocardioides; species Nocardioides sp. Z38_18. Next base: position 1,365,068 of record NZ_JBZAJE010000002.1, on the reverse strand, counting down.
CGCCTCGGAGAGGTCGAAGCCGACCTTCTTGGCGTCGACATCGAACGCGGCGACGAACTCCACGTCGCGGACGTGGTACTCACCGAACATCACGTGCATCAGGCCGGGCACCGCAGCACTCGGGTCGGCGTTCTTGTAGTACTCGACGCCCTGGACGAGGGAGCTGGCGCAGTTGCCCACTCCCACGATGGCTACTCGTACCGATCCCATGGGGTTCTCCTCTGTGTTCACGACTTGTGCTCTGGCTGGGGGGTTGTTCGGGTCCTGGGGGTGCGGCCGGCCGGTCTTCGCTTCGACCCGGCCGCGGGGCCGGCGGGCGGCGCGATCGGCGGGCCCGTGGCGGTTGCGTCGGGGCGCGGGTCCGTGCCCCGCTCCGCGGCGATCAGGTCGGTCAACCAGCGCACCTCGCGCTCGACCGACTCGATCGCGTGCCGCTGCAGCTCGCTCACGTAGCGGTCCTGCCCGGCCGGTCCACGGTTGCTGCGGACCCGGTCGAGGCGCTCCTGCAGGCGCGAGCGCCGGCCCTCGAGGATCCGCAGGCGCACCTCGGAGTCGGTCCGCGAGAAGAACGCGAACCGCATGTTGAAGTCCTCGTCCTCCCAGGCGGAGGGACCGACGTCGGTGATCTTCGTCTCGAAGTACTCGTTGCCCGCCGGTGTGATCTGGTAGACGATCCGCTGCCGACGCGAGACCCCGGCAGGGGCGGTGGCGACCTCGGTGACCAGGCCGGCACGCAGCATCCGCTTCAGCGCGGGGTAGAGCGAACCGTAGGAGAGCAGCCGGGTCCAGCCCATCAGCAGGTTGAGCCGCTTGCGCAGCTCGTAGCCGTGCAGGGGCGAGTCGTGGAGCAGGCCGAGGACGGCCAGCTCGAGGGTCGCGGCCTTGCTGCCCATGCGCTCCCCTCCTGCCGATGCGTGGAGCGGTGTGCCCCTGAGCCTGCGATGCTATCGCCTGAACCTATCGCACCGATATATCGAGGGTGAACCAGCACAAGGGTGTGTTTCGGGTCACCCGACGGTGTCCCCGACAGTCGCCAGAACCCGTACCCTCTCTGCGAGACGTATGACGCAGCGAGGAAAGAGTTCTCAGTGAGCGGCAGATCCAACGTGCCCGGGCCCCGGAAGCCCTCGTCGGGATCCGGTGCTGCCCAGAAGAAGTCCAGCGCCGGGAAGAACGGCACCGGCAAGCCCGGCGCCGCGAAGGGCAAGGCCAGCACCACGAAGGCCAGCACCACGAAGGCCGGCACCACGAAGGTCGGCGCCACGAAGGCCAGCTCTGCCAAGGGCAAGGCGGCCGCAGCCAAGGAGCCCAGGACGATCGGCTCCCGGGTCAGGTCGGCGTTCAAGTGGCTGCTGGTCGTGGGCCTGGTCAGCTCGCTGATCCTGGCCGCGATCGGCTACTTCGCCTACCGCAACACCACGATCCCCGACGCCAACAAGGCCTTCGAGGCGCAGTCGACGTTCGTCTACTACAACGGCGGCAAGGCCAAGATCGGTCGCTTCGCCGACCAGAACCGCGAGTCCATCCCCCTGGCCGACATCCCGATGTCGATGCAGAACGCCGCGATCGCCGCGGAGGACCGCACCTTCTACACCAACAGCGGGATCGACCCCAAGGGGATCATCCGCGCGGCGTCCTCCAACGCCAAGGGCAACGCCACCCAGGGTGCCTCCACGATCACCCAGCAGTACGTGAAGATCCTCTACCTCACCCAGGAGCGCACCCTGAGCCGCAAGGTGAAGGAGGCCTTCTTGTCCCTGAAGGTGCAGCAGGAGAAGTCGAAGTCGGCGATCCTCGAGGGCTACCTGAACACCATCTACTACGGCCGCGGTGCGTACGGCGTCCAAGCCGCCGCGAACGCCTACTTCAACAAGCCGGCCAGCAAGCTGACCGTGCCGGAGTCGGCGATGCTGGCCGCCATCTTGAACTCGCCGAACTACCTGCGTCCGGACCGGGACGCCGCGGGCCGTGACGCGCTGATCAGGCGCTACGACTACGTGCTCCGCGGCATGGTCTCGATGGGCAACCTGGACCCGGCCGAGGCCGAGAACAACTACGGCAAGCTCCCCAAGGTCGTGAAGTCCGGCACCAGCAACATGTACGGCGGCCAGCGCGGCTTCATGCTCACGATGGTCAAGGACGAGCTGCGCCGGATCGGCTTCGACGACGAGGCCATCGACGCGGGCGGGCTGCGGGTCGAGACGACCTTCACCCGCAAGGCGATGAAGGCCGCCGAGGAGGGAGTGCTCGCCGAGCGCCCCCAGGGCCTGAAGAAGCTGCACGTCGCCACGGCCTCCGTCGACGTGAAGACCGGCGCGCTGGTCGGCTTCTACGCCGGCCAGAACTACCTCGACAGCCAGCTCAACTGGGCACGACTCGGCGGCTCCCCGGGGTCGTCGTTCAAGCCGTTCGCGCTCGCGGCCGGGCTCAAGGACGGGTTCAGCCTCAAGGACACCTTCGACGGCAACGCCCCCTTCCAGCTCCCGGGCGGCGGCGGCGAGGTCGGCAACCAGGGCGAGGGCAAGGGGCGCAGCTACGGCTCCGCGATCAGCCTGCTGACCGCGACCCAGAACTCGGTGAACACCGCCTACGTCGACCTGACCACCGCGATGGACGAGGGCCCGGAGAAGGTCATCAAGATGGCCAACGCCCTCGGCGTACCCCGCAACGCGCCCGGGCTCAAGCCGTTCCCGGCCGTCTCGCTGGGCTCGGCGACCGTGAGCCCGATCGACATGGCCAACGCCTACGCGACGATCGCCAACGGCGGCAAGCGGCACAACTGGTTCACGGTGAAGCGGGTCACCCGCGGCTCGGACGGCAAGGTGCTCTACCGGGTGCCGCGCAAGAGCGACCGCGCCCTGGACGAGGACCTCGCCTCCGACGTGAGCTACGCCCTGCAGCAGACCGTCCAGAGCGGCACCGCACGCACCGCCCTGGGACTCGGGCGCCCGGCCGCGGCCAAGACCGGCACGGCGACCAACGAGGACGAGGACGTCTCCTCCTCGTGGTTCGTGGGCTACACCCCGCAGATCGCCACCGCGGTGATGTACTCGCGCGGCAAGGGCAACGAGGCACTCAACGGCTACCTCCCGAGCTTCTACGGCGGGGACTACCCGGCGTCGACGTGGACCGCGGTGATGCGGTCGCTGATGGACGGGATGGACGTCGAGAGCTTCCCGCCGCCGGCGTTCGTCGACGGGGAGGCTCCCGCTGAGGGCCACGCGCCGTACACGCCGCCGCCGAAGCCCTCGCCGAAGCCGAAGAAGAAGAACGACAAGCCGACCCCGACCCCGACACCGACGACCCCGGCTCCGGCGCCGAGCACGCCGGACGCCCCGGCGCCGCAGCCACCCCCGCCGCCGGACCCCGGTCCTCCGGACTGCCAGCCGACTGACCCCACCTGCAACCCGTGACCCCTGCGGGCCGTACGCCGGGCGCCGACCCGCCCGGGCCTGACGGCGGAGCCATCTCCGCCGCCGAGCCCCAGGCGGTCGTCGCGCCCACGCTCACGGACCCGTTCGCGAGGGATCTGAGCGAGGTGGCGGGCGGGCCGGTCGGCCGGCACGCCCGGCCGCACCGCTGGTGGATACCGGTGCGGGTCCTGCTGGCGCTGTTCTCCGTCGGGTTCGCCCTGACGCTGGTGCAGCACCAGCCCTGCCTGAAGACCAACTGGACCGGCGACCAGGCCCGCTACGCCAAGATGTGCTACTCCGACGTGCCCTACATGTACGCCGGGCGCGGCTTCATCGAGGGACTGTGGCCCTACGAGGACAACGGCGGCCGCTACCAGGTGATGGAGTACCCCGTGGGGATCTCCTACCTGGCCTACCTGGCGGCCAAGGCGGTCCAGCTGGACCCGAGCGGTCCACCGGTCGACCAGCGGCACGAGGCGAGCCCCGACTCGCTGTGGTCCCTGCCCGGGATGACCACCGAGGTGAACACCTACTTCCTGTTCACCGCGCTGCTGCTGTGCCTGATGGGGCTGGCCTCGACCTGGCTGCTGGCCCGGGTGCATCCGCACAGACCCTGGGACGCGCTGCTGTTCGTGCTCTCGCCATGCCTGTACGCCACCGTGTTGATCAACTGGGACCTGCTGCCGGTGCTGTTCGTCGTCGGGGCGATGTGGGCGTGGTCCAGGGACAAGCCGCTGCTCACGGGCGTGCTGATCGGGCTGGGCATGGCGGCGAAGCTCTACCCGCTGTTCCTCCTCGGCCCGATCCTGGTGATCTGCTGGCGCGAACGCCGCCTGGTCCCGCTCGCCTGGGCGGCGCTGGGCACGGCCGCGGCCATGGTGGTGGCCAACCTGCCCGCCTACCTCACCGGCCCGGAGCAGTGGAAGTTCTTCTGGGAGTTCAACCAGTCCCGTGGGGCCGACCTCGGCTCGGTGTGGCTCGCGCTCGCCCACCAGGGGACGCAGCTCTCGCTGCCCACGATCAACGTGCTCTCGATGGCCCTGTTCGTGGTGCTGTGCGGCGGCGTGGCCGTCCTCGGGCTCGCCGCGCCGAAGACCCCGCGCCTGGCGCAGCTGGCGCTGCTCGTCGTGGCCGCCTTCCTGCTGGTCAACAAGGTCTACTCGCCCCAGTACGTGCTCTGGCTGCTGCCGCTGGCGGTCCTGGCCCGGCCCCGCTGGCGCGACCTGCTCATCTGGCAGGCCGGGGAGCTGTTCTACTTCGCGGCCGTGTGGTGGTACCTCGGCGGCTGGCTCGAGGGAGCGGCCAACGGGAGCGTCCCGGTCTACGACCTGGCCATCTGGGTCCGGGTCGCGGCCGAGCTCTACCTGGTGGCGGTGGTGATCCGCGACATCCTGCGCCCCGAGCACGACCCGGTGCGGCGTACGGACCCGGAGCCCGAGCCAGGCGCTCCGGACGAGACCGAGTCCCGGGCCGGGTCGGTGTCCGACGCCGAGCCCGGGGCCGGGCCGGCCGTTCGGTCGGGGTCGACCCTCAGCTGATCTCGATGTGGTCGAACCCGGTGACGGTGAACCGCACCCGGCACTCGACCTCCTCGCCCACCTCGGGCACCCGGGTGCCCTGGGGCAGGAACAGCATCGAGGCCTGCATGTGGGGCGGCTCGGCGAACAGGCGCTGCTTGCCGTCGACGGTGTACGGCGAGCGCACCAGCCCGGCGGCGTCGAGCCCTCCGCGGGCGATCGAGACCGCCTTGGACCTGATCGTGGACTCGCCGGTGGGGGCCTCGAGCCCGATGCCGTGGGAGGTGCCGCCGGAGACCACGAGGATGGTGCCCTGCCGCGGGGCGGAGCGTCCCCGGTAGCCGTAGGCGTCGCCGCGACGCACCGGGTGCGAGTCCAGGACCGTGGCCCGGACCGAGAGGGCGCCCCGGTCACCGAGCCACAGGCTGGTGCCGATGCGCGGGCGGAACACGAAGTCGGGGTACTTGCGGGCCAGCAGGGCCAGCTCGACCTCGGCGACGTGGGAGACCCAGATGGTGCGGGCGCGCGGATGCTCGTGCTGGGCCAGGCCCGCCGCGACCACGTCGTCCATCACCCGCTCGATCTCGCGCATGTGGGAGGTCCCCTGCGACCTCGGGGCGAGAGGAAGGTGCAGGGCGACGCCCTCGACCTGCACGCCTCCGTCGCGCAGCGCGGCCCGGCCGGCCTTGCGCAGCTCAGCGGCCGTGAACCCGTGGCGCAGCATCGAGGTCAGCCGCTCCAGCACCACCCGCGGGCGCCGGCCCTCGCTGCCGTGCTCGGCGAGGGCAGCGAGGTCCTCGAGGCGGCCGACGGTGTGGATCACGCGCGGGTCCCCGGGCGGGGGGCTGAACGGCCGCCAGGGGGTGAGCACCAGGATCGAGCCGTCGAACCGCTTCTCGACCTCTGGGAGCTCCTCGTAGGTGCCGATCGCGAGGGTGTCCGCGCGGAGCCACTCGGCCTTGCGTGCGAGCCGGCCCAGGCCGAAGCCGTAGCCGTTGCCCTTGGCCACGGGGACCAGCCCCGGGTGCCGGTCGCGGACCTCGGTGAGGTGGGCTCGCCACCGGTCGCCGTCGACGCGCAGGTTCAGGGTCATCGGCTCAGCCCCGTCGCGACATGTAGAGCTCGAAGGCGCGGTAGATCGCCTTGTTCGTGGCGCCCGGCAGCGGCAGGTCCCACTCGCCGACGTACTCCACGGCCTCGCCTCCGGTGCCGACCTTGAACTGGATCAGCCCGACGTGGTCGTCGTTCGCGTCGAGGGTGGAGGTGATCCCGCGCAGGTCGTAGACGTGCGCGCCGGCAGCGACGGCGTCCCGGATCATCTGCCACTGGATGGCGTTGGAGCCGCGCACCTCCCGCTTGTCGGTGGAGGAGGCGCCGTAGGAGTACCACGCGTGGGTGCCGACCCGGATCCAGATGGTGCTCGCCACGAGGTCGCCCTCGTGCCGGGCCAGGTAGAGCCGGATCCGGTCGGGCTCCTCGGCGCCGAGCGCCTCGAACATCGTCTCGAAGTAGCTCAGCGGCCGCGGGGTGAAGTGGTCCCGCTCGGCGGTGAGCACGTAGAGCTCGTGGAACGCCTTGAGGTCGGTGGGCTCACCGCGCTCCACCTCGACGCCGAGCTTGGCGGCCTTCTTGATGTTGCGTCGCCACTGCTGGTTCATCCCCGCCAGCAGGTCCTCCTCGCTGCGGGGGTTGGAGTCCTCGTCGACCAGCGGGATCCAGAAGTTGTACTGCGGCTGGCCGGCCGCGAAGCCGCCCTCGGCCGACTGCGGCCTCCAGTCGAGCTGGCGCAGCTGGGAGACCACCTGGGCGCCGACCTGGCTGCGCTCGTACGGCGGCAGCGCGGTCAGGGACGTGACCGAGTCGTCGGCGATGCCCTCCTTGATCTGGGCGGCGCTCCAGCGCCGGGTGACCACGGGCGGGCCGATCCGGACGCCGAAGGCGTGCTGCTCGCGCAGGTACGCCGACATCGGCTCCAGCCAGGCGCCGAGGTCCTCGGTGGTCCAGTCGATGAGCGGGCCCTCGGGGAGGTAGGCCAGGAACCGCTTCAGCTTCGGGAGCTGGCGGTAGAGCACCAGCGCGGCGCCGACGATGTTCTCGTTGCCGGTGCTGCTGCGGGTGAACCAGCCGATCGACTCCGAGCGCCACTCCGGCTTCACCGCCGCCCAGGCCGGGGTCTGCAGGAAGCTGGCCGAGCCGGTCGGGGTCCCCGCGGCCGGACGGGACATCGAGCGGATCAGCGCGAGGTGCTCCTCGGCGGTGATCGTGCGCACGGTCAGGGGTTGGTTGGCCACATCAGGAGCCTAACGGGGGCACTGGACCCGGTTGCGGCGACTCAGGCCGCTGCCCGGCGGCCGAGGCCGTCCGGCGGCAGCCTCAGGAGGCCGCCTCCTCGACCGGTCGCAGCTCCGCGGCCGGGACGCCGGCCCAGACCTGGCCGGCGGGGAGGTCGTGCAGCAGCACAGCGCCCATCCCGAGCACGGAGTCACGGCCCACGTGCGTGTGCTCGCGGACCGAGGAGTTCATCCCCAGGTAGGCGCCCGATGCCACTCGCACGCCACCACCGAGCGAGACCCCGGCACCCAGGGTGGCGAAGTCCTCCACCACGTCGTCGTGGGTCAGGGTCGAGCTGGGCATCATCACGACGTGGTCCCCCACGTGGATGTCCGCGGTCAGCACCACCTGGGAGAGCAGGATCGTCCCCCGTCCCACCGTGGAGCCGGCGCCGACGTCGGCGAACGGGTGGATCACGCGGCCGAAGCGCTCGCGGCGTACACCGAGGTCGGTCAACCGCCTGACGATCGCCCTGCGTGCGAGGGAGCTGCCCACGCACACGACCACCTCGCCCCGGGGTTCGTCGTGGACGAGCTCGAGGCCACCCTCCACGGTGACTCCCGAACGGACGGACCCCCAGATCGTGGGGTCCTCGTCGAGCAGCCGCACCCTCCGCGAGGGGGTGTCCATCCGGGTCACTGCGAGCACCTCGCGGGCCAGCCCGCTCGCGCCGACCAGGATCAGCGGCCTCACGACCGCGCCCCGGGCCGAGACACGAGTGAGGCGGATGCTTGGTGGTCCATCCCCGAGATTGAAGAACCCATACGTTGCTCCCGCGAGTAGAGCCACCATTGTTGGCCCGGGTTTTCAGGGGGGTCAATCACTCGCGGGCAGGCCCCCACCGGCCTGGTGGGCCGTCGTCTCGTCGATTGGCCCGGCTTTGTGACCGGACATAGCCCGAATAGCCGCAGATATCGGCGGGGACGAGCCGTCGGAGACGACCCGTCCGGCAGTCCCGGAGTGGCCCGGACGGGCTAGACCGCGGCTCGCACCAGCTTCGTCAGTGTCGGGAACGACGCCGCAGCCGGGTCGACGACGGTGTAGTGGTCGCCGGGGACCACCACCCGCTCCACCACGGCGCCGGCAGCGGTTGCGGCGGCGACGTAACGCTGGCTCTGCTCGGCGGGGACGACCATGTCGTCCACCGCGTGCACGGCCCAGACCGGGCAGCCGGCCGGGACCAGGAGCGTGGGGTCGGCCCCGGCGTAGCGGTCCGGCACCTCGTCGGGGCCGCCGCCCACGAAGGCGGTCACCGGTTCGCTCGAGGCCGGCCGGGTCGCGGCCAGGGTCAGGTCGAGCACGCCGGCCAGCGAGATCGAGCCCCGGAGCGGAAAGCCGGGCAGCCCTCCAGGCGTGGCGGACGTGCGCGAGGCGACCCAGGCCGCCAGGTGGCCACCGGCGGAGTGGCCGACCACGACGACGCGGCGGCTCAGCCCGGCGGGGAGGCCCGGTCCGTCCAGGTGGTCCACGGCCGCGGCCACGTCCTCCAGCGTGGCCGGGACCCCGCCGCCGGCGCCGGTACGCCGGTACTCCACGTTCCAGGTGGCGAAGCCCATCGAGGTGAACCGTTCCGCCAACGGGTCCAGCTGGTCCAGGCCGTACTGCGGGAGCCAGTAGCCGCCGTGGAGCAGGACCACAGTGGCGACCGGGTCACGCCCGGGAAGACGCAGGTCGGCGAACTGGTCGCGATGGTCCTCGCCGTACCGGATCCGGCGGACGCCGGTGGCCGGTGGGCTCGGGGGCACCCGGGCGACGGGCTCCTCCCCGCCGCACCCGGCGAGGAGCGGGAGGCCGGCGCCGAGTGCGAGCAGGCTGCGCCGGGAGAGTCTCAGACCCCGTGCTCGCGCAGCCACGCGAAGTCCGCCTGGTGCTCGGCTGCGCCGCCGGGGGTCTCGCAGATGACCGGAGCGCCCGCGTCGCGGACCACGCCGGCGAAGTCGTGCTCGTCGAGCTGGCCGTTGCCGAAGTTGGCGTGCCGGTCCGCGCCCGAGCCGAAGGCGTCCCGGCTGTCGTTGGCGTGCACCAGGTCGATCCGGCCGGTGATGGCACGCACCTTCTCCACGGCGGTGGGCAGGTCGATCCCCCCGGCCCAGGCGTGGCAGGTGTCCAGGCAGAAGCCGACCTGCTCGAACCCCTCGGCCGAGGAGATCGCGTCCCAGACCCCGGCGATCCGGTCGAGGTGGCGGGCCATCGCGTTGTCGCCGCCCGCGGTGTTCTCGATCAGCAGCGGGATCTTGAGGTCGGTGGCCTCGATCGCCTTGCGCCAGTTGTCGAAGCCCTTCTCGGGGTCGTCGGTCTTGTTCACGTGGCCGCCGTGCACGATCAGGCCCTTGGCTCCGATCTCGGCCGCGGCGTCCATGTGCTGCTGGAGCAGCTTGCGGCTCGGGATCCGGATCCGGTTGTTCGTCGTGGCCACGTTGACGATGTAGGGAGCGTGCACGTAGAGGTCCACGCCCGCCTCCTCGGCCTCGGCCCGCAGGGCGGCCGCCCCGGCGGCGTACCGGACCTCGGGGCCCTTGTAGCTCTGCGGGTCCCCGAGGAAGAACTGCACCAGCGAGGTCCCTCGGGCCTGGGCCTCGGCGATCGGGTCGGACTGCTCGACGTGGGCACCGATGGGGATCTGTGGGCTCGCGCTCATGGCGCCATCCTAGGAGCGGCTCAGGGGTGCGGCACCTCAGAGCACCCCGCCGACAGGCTGGACCACGGCGCCGGAGGCGGCGACGTGGTCGAGGAAGGAGCGGAACCGCTCCTCGGTCCAGGAGATGTCGTCGCCCTCGTCACCGACCTTGTGGAAGACGAAGCTCGCCCAGTCGCCGTTCCTGGCCGCGCCGTCGACCAGTGCGCGCACCTCGGAGTCGGCCTGATCGGCGAAGACCGAGACCGCGTTCAGCCGCTCCTCCTGCACCCAGGACAGCGACTGGTTGATCGGGTTGATCGTGCGGCCGGTGGCGAAGAACCGCCGCACCACCGCAGCCACGCGGTCGTCGACGGACCCGTTGGGGTAGGCGTAGTGCTGCCGGCCGCGGAAGTTCCGCTCCCGCAGCCAGGCCGCGGTGGCGCTCACCCGCTCCAGCAGCTCCCCGTCGTCCAAGGAGCGCAGCGGGCCGTCGTCGTGCCCGCCGATGTCCCAGCCACGGTCGTGCAGGTCCTCCACCTGCCGAAGGGTGAGATAGCCCGCGGAGCCGAGCCGCTCGGGGATGACGTACGCCGTCCCGACCCACCCGTGCTGGTCCATCAGCCGCGCGGCGCGCGCCTGGCTGGCCCATCCGTCGTCGAAGGTCAGGGAGACCACGCCGGGTGCCGGGGAGTCGGGGACCAGCACCGCGTTGCAGGCCAGCAGCTCGACCACCGTCCCGGCTGGGGACCACGCGGTGAAGGCGAGGGCGGTGATCGAGGACCACCGAGGCTGGCCCTCCCGGTCGGTGAACGCCGATCTGGGCAGCACCACCTCGGTCCACTCGCCGTCGACGCGCGCCGGGCGGGCGATCGCCGCGCCGATCTGGACGGAGAAGAACGCCTTCGGTGTCGAGTGCAGCCGGACCTGGCTCGCGCCGAGGGCCTCCCAGTCGTCGACGCGCACCCACAGCTTGAGCTGCATCGCGGACATGTCCACCGAGGCGAACTCCCGCAGCGCGTTCGCCACCGCCTCGGAGTCGCGGGGCGTGCGGACCCGCACCGAGCCGGTGCCGGCCTTGGCCTCGGTGACGTTGCTGACCTCGCCCGCGCGGAACCAGTCGACGAAGCCGCTCGAGGTGTCGGTCAGCAGCCCGGAGGAGCGGCGGGAGACCCGGATGGGGGTGACGCGGGGGAGGTCCTCGGTGACCCAGTCGTCGACCTGGCCCTTGGCCAGGGGCACGCCCACCGCTGCCGCGGCCGCGGCGCCGACCGCGGCACCCAGCAGCCCGCGGCGACCGCTGCGGGGGCCGTCGCCAGCCCCACCGCCCGCCACCCGGTCGCCGTCGTCGGCGGTGCCGTCCGGGATAGGCGTCTCCACCCTGACCATCATCACCCCGGCTCCAACCGCCCACGGCGGCGCCGCGATCACTTGACGTATTGGAAAGTGATCCGATAAGTTTCCAACATGGAAACCAATGAACCGCGCGACGACCTCGTCCAGCAGCTCCGCGAGATCGAGCGGGGTGAGGCCGCCCCCTGGGTGTCCTACCCGCCGATGGCCTGGTGGTGGCCGCTGGGGTTCGGGATCTGGACCGGCACCTACACCCTGACCTTCGGAGTGCTCGACGGCGTGGAGAAGTCGCTGTCCCAGCTGCTGCACGTGGTGGTGATGCTCGTGGCGGTGTGGTGGATGCGCCGGGTCCGGGGCACCTACCCCACCGGCAAGAGCCCGAGGGAGCTCCGTGGACCGTTCACGCTGCTGGTCTGCGGTGCCGTGGTCGTGGCACTGGCCGTATGGGGGGTCGCCGTTGCCCTGGGCGTGTGGTGGGGAGCAGGCACCGGTGTGCTGGCGGCTTGGGCCCTGGTGGCGGCGTACGAGCGCAGCTACGCCCGCGCGTCGGCCCGTGTCCGGGAGCGCCTGGGATGAGCGTCTCCCCACTCGCCGACCTCGACCCGGTGCTCTCCGCCCCCAAGCGGCTGGCGATCGTCGCGGTGCTGGCAGCCTCGGCCTCCACGGACTTCCCGTTCCTGCGCGACCACCTCGGGATCAGCGACTCCGACCTGTCCAAGCAGACCTCGGCGCTCGAGCAGGCCGGCTACATCACGGTGAGCAAGACCGGCCGTGGGCGCGGCGCCGTCACCAGCTACAAGATCACCAAGCCGGGCCGGGCGGCCTTCGCCCGGCACAGCGCCACCCTGCGCCGGCTGCTCGGTGAATGAGGTCGCCCAGCAACCTGTGGACAACGATTTCGCCCCGGGGCACCCTGCTTGTTAACCTTGCGCGTCGCCCACCCCCGATGGGTGGGTCGACACCGCACAGCCCTCCTGCCACGGAAACGCCGTGGCCGCCTGAGTCCGAAGGAGGTGGAGAACGCTATGCGCGCCTATGAGCTCATGATCATCCTCGACCCGAACCTCGAGGAGCGAACCGTTCAGCCATCGCTCGACACGTACCTCAACGTCGTCCGCAACGACGGTGGAAGTGTCGACAACGTCGATGTCTGGGGTCGCCGCCGTCTCGCCTACGAGATCGCCAAGAACGCCGAAGGCATCTACGCCGTCGTCCAGCTGCAGGCCGAGCCTGCGACCGTCAAGGAGCTCGACCGCCAGCTCACGCTGAACGAGTCGGTCCTCCGCACCAAGGTTCTCCGTCCCGACGCTCACTGAGCGCATTCGATCCTGACAACAAGGAGAACCACATGGCAGGCGAGACAGTCATCACCGTCGTCGGGAACCTGACGGGAGATCCGGAGCTCCGGTTCACCCCGTCCGGTGCCGCGGTCGCGAACTTCACGATCGCCTCGACGCCGCGCGCCTTCGACAAGAACTCCAACGAGTGGAAGGACGGCGACACGCTGTTCCTCAACTGCTCGATCTGGCGCCAGGCGGCCGAGAACGTCGCCGAGTCGCTCCAGAAGGGGATGCGCGTCGTGGCTCAGGGGCGGCTCAAGCAGCGCTCCTACGAGACCCGCGAGGGTGAGAAGCGCACTGTCGTCGAGCTCGATGTCGAAGAGGTCGGACCCAGCCTGAAGTACGCCACCGCCAAGGTCGCGCGCGTCCAGCGCAGCGGCGGAGGCGGCGGCTACGGCGGTGGCAACACCGGTGGCGGCGACGACCCGTGGGCCTCCAGCCCCGCACAGGGTGGGCAGCCTGCTGCCCAGCCTGCCCAGGGCGGCGGGAACCAGGGTGGCGGGAACCAGTGGGGCGGCCAGCAGGGCGGTCAGGCTCCCAGCCGCGCCCCGCAGAACGACCCGTGGGCGACCGGAAGCTCCGACGAGCCTCCGTTCTGAGTCGTCCCACCCGCACGACCACACATTCAACCGAAACCATTCCGGCCACAGTCATCACTCTGGGCCGGGCTCAAGAAGGAGCTCCACAATGGCCAAAGCAGTGATTCGCAAGCCCAAGAAGAAGGTTTGCCAGTTCTGCAAGGAAAAGGCGTCCGGCGTTGACTACAAGGACACCAACCTCCTGCGCAAGTTCATCTCCGACCGGGGCAAGATCCGTGCCCGGCGCGTGACCGGCAACTGCGTGCAGCACCAGCGCGACGTCGCCACGGCGGTCAAGAACGCCCGTGAGGTCGCCCTCCTCCCGTACACGTCCACGGCACGCTGAGAGGAGACGACATCATGAAGCTCATCCTTACCCAGGAAGTGACCGGTCTCGGTTCCGCCGGCGACGTCGTCGAGGTCAAGGACGGCTACGGCCGTAACTTCCTCATCCCGCGCGGCTTCGGCATGCGCTGGACCCGCGGCGGCGAGAAGACGATCGAGTCGATCAAGAAGGCCCGCGAGTCCCGTGCGGTGCGCGACGCCGACCACGCCGCGCAGGTCAAGGCCACGCTGGAGGGCTCGACGTACGCCGTCAAGGTCCGCGCCGGCGAGGGCGGCCGCCTGTTCGGCGCCGTGACCGCTGCGGAGATCGCGCACGCGATCGCCGAGGCTGGTGGCGAGGTCGACAAGCGCACCATCGTGGTGGGCAACCCGATCAAGTCGCTGGGCACCCACACCGTCAAGGTGCGCGTCCACGACGACGTCGAGGCGACCGTGAACCTCAACGTGGTCCCTGCTTGAGGCGATCTGCCTGAGGTGATCCGCTGAGGCGATCCGCCTGAGCTGAACAGCCTTGCGAAGGCCGTCCCCCTCACCTCGAGGGCGGGCGGCCTTCGCGCATCCCGGGCCCGGTCACCGGGCCGTCCTTGGGGGCGACCTCAAGCGGGCCCGGACCGCCGAGCCACTCGCGACGGTGCACCCGGAACAGGAAGTAGACCAGCGCGACGTTCACCAGCGCAGAGAACGTGAACGTGGGCCCCTCCAGGGCCGGCACGTCGCCGCCGAGCGCGACCACCGGCAGTACGCCGGCCAGGGCGAACCCCCACACCAGCAGGCCGAACCGCTTGGCCACGTAGGGGTCTTGCGGCGACCGGCGTACGCCGAGCACGCCGATCTCGCGGCTCAGCACGAGGCAGAACGCGATCTGCGGCAGCGAGACGAACCACTCCCCGGAATCGTCGAGCCGGTGCTGTACCTGCGGGAGCCACATCGGGACGCTGACCACGGCGGCCAGCACGGCGAGCCACCGGCTGGTCTCGAACGCCTCGTCGGTGCGGGCCAGGGCGAAGACCCCGAGGAGCACCAGCACCCAGCCGACGGGGTCGGCGAGCGCGTCGTAGCTCTTCCAGGCCGGGGACGGGTCGGCCGGGAACCGCGCGCTGCCGACGATGATCACCAGGCCCATGGCGATTCTCTGGAGCGGCGACATGGCGCAACTGTAGGGTCATCGGCCATGGCGAAAGCACCGGTGCTGCTGGCCCCCGGGGTGTGGCGCATCCCCCTGCTGGGCGACTACGTCAACGGCTTCGCCCTGCGCGACTCCGACGGCCAGGTCACGCTGGTGGACATGGGCCTGGCCTCCTCGGGCCCCAAGGTGATCGCCGCGCTGCGCTCGATCGGCTCGGACCCGAGCGAGGTCACCCGGCTGCTGCTCACCCACTGCCACCCCGACCACGCCGGCGGCGCGGCGTACGTCTCCCGGGAGACGGGCCTGCCGGTCGACGTCCACGCCGAGGACGCGGAGTACGTGCGCACCGGCACCCAGCCCGACAACGACCCGTCCTTCCGCCTCGGGAGACTGTTCCGCAGGCTCCCCGACCCCAAGACCGAGAAGGTCACCGTGGGCGAGGAGCTCACCGACGGGCAGGTGTTGTCGGTCGCGGGCGGCATCCGGGTGGTGCACACCCCGGGCCACTCACCGGGGCACGCGTCCTACCTGCACGAGGAGTCCGGGGTGCTGATCACCGGGGACGCCATCTTCAACGTCCTCGGGATGCGCTGGCCGATGAAGTTCCTGTGCTCCGACTTCGCGATGACCACGTAGACCGCCCACCGCCTCGGCGAGCTGGAGTACTCCACGGCCGCCTTCACCCACGGCCCCGAGATCCGCGACAACCCCCGCGGCGCCATCAGGAAGTTCCTGGCCGCCCACCCATCCTGACCCCGAGTGGTGGTTGAGCCCGTCGAGACCACGAGGGGCGAGCCGATCGATCGCTACGCCCCCATCCGCATCCACCGGTCCCCCCGGGCCCGCAGCAGCAGCGTCACCGCGCGCCCGCCCATGAACAGCACCGCGAACGCGGCCCACAGCCAGGTGAGCCCGGCGTCGCCGACCACCCAGGCCGCCGGCGCGAACAGCAACAGCGTGACCAGCTGCGCCCACGCCAGGTAGACCCCGTCGCCGGCGCCGATCAGTACTCCGTCGAGCACGAACACGATGCCGGCCAGGGGCTGGGCCGCCGCGGCCACGAGCAGCACCGGCACCAGCAGGTCGAGCACGGCCGGGTCGCTGGTGAAGCCGTGGCCGAGCACGGGAGCCAGGGCGGCGAGCAGGACACCGGTGGCCACGCCGCTGAGCCAGCCCCAGCGCTCCATCCGCCTGGTGACGGCGCGGGTGCCCTCGGCGTCGGCGGCCCCGAGGTAGCGCCCGGTGATCGCCTGGGCGGCGATCGCGACCGCGTCCAGGGTGAAGGCCAGGAAGGTCCAGATCGTCAGCGCGAGCTGCATCGTGGCGAGGTCGTCCTCGCCGAGCCGGGCCGCGGCATAGGTCATCACGAGCAGGGAGGCGCGCAGCATCAGCGTCCGCATGATCAGGGGTACGCCGGCCCGGCCCGCCGCCCTGATCCCGGGCAGGTCGGGGCGCAACGAGGCCGACTCCCGCCGGGCCGCCCGGAGCACGACCCAGACCAGCGCGACCGCCGACCCGAGCTGGGCGAGCAGGGTGCCGAGCGCGGAGCCGACGAAGCCGAGGCCGACGCCGTAGACCAGGGCGAAGTTCAGGACGATGTTCGCGATGTTGCCCACGACGGCCACCACGAGCGGTGTGCGGGTGTCCTGGAGCCCGCGCAGGACCCCGGTGGCGGCCAGCATCAGCAGCAGCGGCACCGCTCCCAGCAACGCGACCCGCAGGTAGGTGGCCGCGAGGTCGGCGACGTGGTCGCTGGGGTCGAAGAGGCGGACCAGCCGGTCGACCAGGGGGATGGTGAGCGCCGTGAGCAGCGTGCCGATCAGCGTGGCCAGCCACAGGCCGTCGATGCCCTGGGCCAGCGCGGCCCGGCTGTTGCCCGCTCCGACCTGGCGGGCGACGGACGCGGTGGTGCCGTAGGCGAGGAAGATGGACAGGCTGACCAGGGTCCCCATCACCGCGGAGACGATCCCGAGCGCGGCCAGCTCCGCGGTGCCGAGATGCCCGACGATCGCGGAGTCCGAGAGCAGGAACACCGGCTCGGCCACCAGCGCGAGGAAGGCGGGCACCGCGAGCCGGAGGATCTCCCGGTCCTGGGCCCGGTTGCGTTGCCGGCGTACCGACCGTTCATGCTCCTGCGCCGCCCGGCGGTCGCGCCGGCTGGACCCCCGAGCGGTTATCACGAGGTGAGGCTAGGCGGTCGGGAAACCTGTGTAAAACCCGGCTTTTCTGTGGGTATCCCGTCCGTCAGGGGGCTTTGTCGACAAACAAACACAGCGCCGTGAGGTGGACAACAAGTGAACACCACTGGTCCAGAAATCTTTTGTCCACAGGCTGTGCGCCAACGTTCCTGCAGGTCAGAGGGCATATGGGCGGCAAAGAATTTTGGTTGTCCACAGCCCTACCAACAGGCCGTACCCAGGCTGGTCGGCGTGTTCCACATGATCAACAGGGTTATCCACAGGGTCCTGTGGATAACGGTCTTGGTGCTCCGCCCCGATCGCGCCTACTGTGCGGCGTCCGGGTAGGCGCAGCGCCGTACGACGACCCATCCGAACACACGAGGTCGGCAGTCCCGGAGTTGTCGGTGCGGGCACCTACCTTCAAGGCTACGGGCGCGAGGAAGAGGCAACGGGTGAGCATGACGGAGTCGAGCGGGATCCCCACTCAGGGGTCGAGCAGGGGCTCTTCGGGAGTCGCGGAGGGCTCCTGGACCGACGACGCCTTCGCCAGCAGCTACCCCGGCGGCTTCGGCGACGACCCCGGCGGCAACCAGGAGCACTGGTCGGGACGGATGCCCCCGCAGGACCCCGACGCCGAGCAGAGCGTCCTGGGTTCGATGCTCATCTCCAAGGACGCGATCGCCGACGTCAACGAGCAGATCGGCGGCGCGGACTTCTACCGTCCCGCCCACGAGATCATCTACGACGCGATCGTCGACCTCTACGGCCGCGGCGAGCCCGCCGACCCGGTGACGGTCTCCGCGGAGCTGCAGCGCCGCGGTGAGCTGGTCAAGGTCGGTGGCGCGCCCTACCTGCACACGCTCTCGGCCAGCGTCCCGATCGCCGCCAACGCCGGCTACTACGCCACGATCGTGCGCGAGAAGGCGATCCTGCGGCGCCTCGTCGACGCCGGCACCAAGATCGCGCAGATGGGCTACGCCGGCGAGGGCGACGTCGACCAGACCGTCGACGCGGCCCAGCAGGAGGTCTACGCGATCGGCGAGAAGCGGCAGCAGGAGGACTACGCGCCGCTGTCGGCGATCATGGAGGCGACGCTGGACGAGATCGAGGCGATCTCGAACAACGACGGCGCCGCCAACGGCGTGCCCACCGGCTTCGCGGACCTCGACGAGCTGGTCAACGGCTTCGGTCCGGGGCAGATGATCATCGTCGCCGCCCGTCCCGCGGTCGGGAAGTCGACGCTGGCCCTGGACTTCTGCCGAGCCGCCTCGGTGCACAACAACCTGACCAGCTGCTTCTTCAGCCTGGAGATGTCCAAGAGCGAGATCACGATGCGGCTGCTCTCGGCCGAGGCGAAGATCCCGCTGAACAACATCCGCAAGGGCCCGATGAGCGACGACGACTGGAACAAGCTCGGCCCCAAGATGGGTCAGGTCTCCGGGGCTCCGATGTTCATCGACGACAGCCCGAACATGACGATGATGGAGATCCGCGCCAAGGCCCGGCGCCTCAAGCAGCGTCACGACCTCAAGCTGATCGTGATCGACTACCTCCAGCTGATGAGCAGCGGCAAGAAGGTGGAGTCCCGCCAGGTCGAGGTCTCGGAGTTCTCGCGCCAGATCAAGCTCCTCGCCAAGGAGCTCCAGGTCCCGATCATCGCGCTCTCGCAGCTCAACCGTGGTCCCGAGCAGCGCTCGGACAAGCGTCCGATGATGAGCGACCTGCGTGAGTCGGGCTCGATCGAGCAGGACGCCGACATCGTGATGCTGCTCCACCGCGAGGACGTCTACGAGAAGGAGTCCCCGCGGGCCGGCGAGGCCGACATCATCGTGGCCAAGCACCGCAACGGCCCCACCCGCGACGTCGTGGTCAGCTTCCAAGGCCACTACAGCCGCTTCGTGGACATGGCGCACTGACTGACGGGAGTCACTCCCGGGACTGGTGGATCTCGCTCCAGCTGCCACAGCCCAGCGCTAGCATCGTTGGATGCCGATGCGACGCGAGGACGGGGCCGCGTCGACGCCGGACCACGAGGCGCCCGGGCTCAGTGAAGCAGCGCTGGTGTCCACGGTCTCCCAGCACCTCGCCTGCCTCAGGGACTGCGGCCTGGTCACCTCCTCGGGGGTGCCCGCCTGATGGGGGCGGGGCACTCCCACGGGCACACCGGCCACGCCGGTGCCCGGCACCGCTGGCGGCTCGCGGTCGCGTTCGGCCTGGTCGCGTCGTTCTTCGTTGTCGAGCTCGTCGCCGGGCTCCTCTCCGGCTCCCTGGCGCTGCTCTCCGACGCCGGCCACATGGCAGCCGACGTCGTCGCACTCGGGGCGGCGCTCCTCGCGACCCGGATCGCGACCCGCGAGGACACGACGGGGCGGCGCACCTACGGCTCCTACCGGGCCGAGGTGTTCGCCTCCGGGTTCACGGTCCTGCTGATGCTCGGCGTCGCGGCGTACGTCGTGATCGAGGCGCTCCTGCGGATCGGGGAGACCGTCACCGTCGAGACCGGGCCGATGCTGGCCGTCGGCGCCCTCGGCCTGCTGGTGAACCTCGTCTCGATGCTGCTGCTCCGCGCCGGAGCCGCCGAGAGCATCAACGTCAAGGGTGCCTACCTCGAGGTCGTCGCCGACGCCGCCGGGTCGGTCGGGGTGATCCTCGCCGGGGTCCTGGTGCTCAGCACGGGAGAGTCCTACTGGGACACCTTGGTCGCGCTGGCGATCGGTGCGTTCGTCGCCGTGCGCGCGGTCCTGCTCGGGCGCGAGGTGCTGGCGATCCTGGGGCAGCACGTCCCGGCCGGGACCGACGTCGAGGACGTGGCCGCCGACCTGTGCGCCATCGACGGGGTCACGAGCATCCACGACCTGCACATCTGGACGCTGACCTCCGGGATGCACGTCGCCACCGCACATCTGGTCGCAGACTCCGCCGACGCGGGACCCGGGGTGCTGGACCGGGCCCGCACGGTGCTGAGCAGGGACCACGGGATCGAGCACGCGACGCTCCAGGTCGAGCCCGCCGAGCAGCCGGGCTGCCAGGCCCTGGACTGGTGATCCACCCCTGCTGAGCGCTGCGGCGCTCCCGGCCCTCAGGGACCGTCCTGGCTGTGCCCGCCCGGAGGGCTTCAGGCTCGACCACGGCTCGACTCACCGCCCGGAAGAGGCCGCCTCCTGGTGCGACGTGTCCGGGGCAGTCCGGACCGGTCTCGGTGCCGCAGGCCGCACTGCGATCACGACGGCACCGGCGACGTCTCGGCGCTGGAAGTACGGCGCGGCGAACAGCTCCTCGGAGAAGCTCACCCGCACCGGGCGCCACGCGTCGGGGAAGTCGTCGACGGTGACGGTCAGGTAGAGCTCCTCGCCCGACCGGTTCAGCACCAGGCCGTCTACCGGGTCCAGCACGTTGTTGCGCAGCAGCAGCCACGCGCACCTCGCCGTGTCGCAGGCCGCGACCCGCTGCAGCAGGCGCAGTCGGGCGGCGAACTGGCCCTGGGGATGGGAGTAGATGCTCTTCCAGGTGATGAACGCGTGGGCCGGCCTGGTCGCCAGCACGTCGGCGCGCGCCGAGACCAGCACGGTCCCGGAGCGCAGCGGCTCACCGCGCAGCTCCTCCCAGGCCCGCTCGACCTGGGCCACCGAGGGTCCCGACCCGTCGGGGCGCACGCCCCAGGCGTGCCAGTGCGAGCCCTCCTCCGGGGGACCTCCCGCAGGGAAGGACCCGCCGGGGTAGCGGATGTGCTGGGCCACCGCCGCCGGCCGGCCGATCCGCTCGTCGAGCAGCTCCTGGACGGGCTGGGCCACCAGCAGGACGACGAGGGCGCCGACGAGGGCGCGCACCGGCAACGGCCGACCCCTGAGCAGGGTCGCGACACGGCACAGCGCGACGGCACCAGTGGCGGCCATCAGGGCGATGCACAGCTCCTCGGACTTCTCCGGCAGCAGGGCCACTCCCCAGCGCTGGGCCCGCTGACCCACCACCATGAAGGCGTACGCCGCGACCCAGGCGACGGCGAGCCCGGCGGCCAGCCGACTGCGCCACAGTGTGCAGACCACCCACACCAGCCCGACCAGTCCCAGCACCGACAGCGCGTCGCCGAGGCCCGGCTCCGGCGGTGACAGGTACCCGAGCGGGCTCCACCGCCGTTGCAGGTCGTCCGAGGGCAGGCCGCGCAGGTGCTGGAGCGCCATCGGCAGCCAGCCGGGGAGCGCGACGACCAGCCCGACCGCGGCGACGACGACCGCTTGCCGGGGAGCCGGTGTGACGCGGCGCCGGAGCGCGAGGTCGAGGAGCACTCCCAGCACGCTCGCCAGGGCGAGCGGCACGAAGAAGTACGTGTGCCACAGGAGCAGCAGACCCAGCACCAGCCCGTGGGCCGGTGCCGACCAGGCACGGACGTCCTCACGGCGTACGCCGCGCGCGAGCTCGAGCCACCACGGCAGCACCAGCGACAGCACCAGCCACTCGTCGGGCTTGGTGGGGATGATCGTGGCGACGCACACGACCGAAGCCACCACCGCGGCCGAGAGGTCGGGCAGCAGGCGCCGCCACAGCAACCAGGACAGCAACGGCACCAGCGCGCACAACAGCAGCTCCACCGGCTTCATCACCGCCCACCCGGGGATCCCGACGAGCGCGGCGGCACGTCCCTCCAGCCACGGCAGCGCAGGCGGGTAGTAGGCGCCCAGCCCTCTGTAGGCGTAGTCGGCGAGCGCGGGCGAGTCGGCGAACCGGGTCACGGCCTGGGTCCGGAAGCCCGCGTCGGAGTAGAGGCCGGTGAAGCCCCAGGCGGTGCCGTGCAGGGCGAGGGTCCCGCCGCCGGCGAGAAGTACGCCCGTGCCGGCGACCACGACGTGGGCAGCCTTCGCCGGGCGGAGGACCGCGCCGACGACCGCGACGACGAGGACTCCGGCCACCGTCACCCGGTGCATCACCGGGGCGGGCAGTGGCACCGGCACCGACGTGGCGGCGTCCAGGAGCGCCGCCAGCGCCCAGCAGGTGGTCCAGCCCAGCAACGTCAGCGCCACCACGACGGCGGCCGCGCCCACGGTGATCAACCCTGGCCGCCTCCTCGGGGGATCAGCAGCGACCGGGACCGGGACGGGGTCAGACCCCTCTCCGGGCCCGTCTGCTCCCGCCGTGGGCAGCGTGGACGCAGACGGCACTCGGAGCCAGTACCCCGACCGCAGGGGCCACATGCCGAGGGATTTACCCCGTCGCATCGGGTACCTGAAGTCCATGCGAGGAGAGAACGTGACGGCCGAGGTGGACCCCGCCGCGCCGAGCGCTGACCTCGACGCACCCCGCTCGAGGACGGCCTGGATCCGCGCCGTGCGTCCGCGGCAGTGGCTGAAGAACCTCCTGGTGCTGGGGGCGCCGCTCGCTGCCGGCCGCCTCACGGAACCAGACGTGCTGCTGGGCGCGATGGTCGCCCTGGGGGTCTTCTGCCTGGCGGCGTCCGGCTGCTACCTGTTCAACGACGTGCGTGACGTCGAGGGCGACCGGCTGCACCCCCGGAAGCGGAACCGGCCAGTGGCCTCGGGCCAGGTCCCAGTCGCCGGGGCACTCGTGGTGAGCCTGGTGCTGACCGGGCTCTCCATCGGCCTCGCCCTGTGGTGGTCGCTCCCACTTGGCCTGACGGTGCTCGCCTACCTGGGCGTGCAGGCCGCCTACACCTCCGGCCTCAAGCACCAGCCGGCCCTCGACCTGGCCGCGGTCTCCGCGGGATTCCTGCTGCGGGCGGTTGCGGGCGGTACGGCGACCGGGATCACGCTCTCCCCGTGGTTTGTCCTCGTCGCGACGTTCGGCTCCCTGTTCATGGTCGCCGGCAAGCGCTACTCCGAGATCCGCAACCTCGGTGGGGCCACCGGCACCCGGCGCTCCCTGGAGCTCTACTCGGAGTCCTACCTGCGTTTCATCTGGACGATGGCGGCCGGCATCACCGTCACGGTCTACCTGCTGTGGGCCCTGACCGGCAGCAACGCCCCCGCTGCCGGCCACGACTGGGCGCCCCTGTCGGTGGCGCCGTTCGTGCTCGGCCTGCTCCGGTACGCCGCCGACGTGGACCGTGGCCGTGCAGAGGCGCCCGAGGACATCGTCGTCTCGGACCGCCACCTCCAGGTCCTGGGCGTGATCTGGGTGTCCACCTTGATGCTGCATGCCGCGCTCGGCTGAGGCCGGGCCGGCGGACCGGCTGCTCAGTGGATGGGGCCGCACGTCCCCGACGGTCTCGCGGGTGCACCGGCCCCGCAGCGTCGCGGACGTCGTCGGAGTGGTGAACGCGGCCGGAGACAGGGGTGTGCTGGCGCGGGGCCTGGGCCGCAGCTACGGCGACGCCGCCCAGAACGGAGGCGGTGACGTCCTCGAGCTGACCGGACTCGCAGGGGTGCACCGCATCGACGTCGACGAGTGTCGCGTGGAGGTCGACGCCGGGGTGAGCCTGGACGCGCTGCTGCGTGCGCTGTTCCCCCTCGGGCTCACCCTGCCGGTCCAGCCGGGCACCCGTCAGGTCACCGTCGGCGGAGCCGTGGCCCACGACGTGCACGGCAAGAACCACCACACCGCGGGCAGCTTCGGCTGCTACGTGCGGCGGATGGAGCTGCTCACTGCTGACGGGCAGGTACGCTCGCTGACGCCCGAGGGGCCGGATCCCGCCCTGTTCTGGGGCACCGTGGGCGGCCTCGGCCTGACCGGGGTGATCCTCCGCGTCGAGCTGGAGGTCCGCCGGGTGGAGACGTCGTACGTGCTGGCGCGCTCCGAGCGTCGGCCCGACCTGTGTGGCGTGATGGAGGCGCTGGCCGAGCAGGACACCCGGGCGGAGTACTCCGTGGCCTGGTTCGACTCGGTGGCGCGGGGCCGGTCGGCCGGTCGTGGCGTGGTGCTCACCGGCCGGGACGCCCTGGTCGACGACCTCGACCCGCGCCGCGCCGCAGCACCCCGACGCGTCCCGGGCGAGGGCCGGCTCACGGTGCCTCCCGGGGTCCCGGGCGGCCTGGTGAACCGGCTCAGCGGCCGGGCGTTCAACGAGGCGTGGTTCCGGTCGGCGCCGCGAGAGCCCACCACGCGTGTCGAACCTGCCTTCGGGTTCTTCCACCCCTTGGACGCGGTCGCGGACTGGAACCGCCTCTACGGGCCGCGCGGGATGTGTCAGTACCAGCTCGTGGTGCCGTTCGAGGCGCAGGACGTGGTGCCGGAGGTGGTTCGCACCATCGCGGCCACCCGGCACGTGTCCTGCCTCAACGTGCTCAAGCGGTTCGGTCCCGGGACCCCGGCGCCGATGTCGTTCCCGGTGCCGGGCTGGACCCTGGCGGTGGACCTCGCGGTCCGCCCGGGTCTCTCGAGGCTGCTCGACCGCCTCGACGCGATGGTGCTCGAGGCTGGAGGCAGGCTCTATCTCGCCAAGGACGCGCGTGTCCCCGCGCGGCTGCTGCCGCGGATGTACCCGCGGCTCGCCGAGTTCCAGGCCCTGCTCGCCCGCGTGGACCCGCAGGGCGTCTTCGTCTCCGACCTCGCCCGCAGGCTGGCGATCCGTACGACGACCCCGAAGGAGCAGGCGTGTTGGACGCGGTAGGAAGACCACAGTCGGTGCTGGTGCTCGGAGGCAGCTCGGACATCGGCCTGGCGATCGTGCGGGCGTACGCCGACCAGGTCCCGGGCCTGCGCGTGCTCCTGGCGGCCCGGCCCTCGCAGCGGCGTACCGACTCGGCGCGCAGCCTCCAGGAGGCCGGGTGCCGGGTCCGGGAGATCGACTTCGACGCCGGTGAGGAGGCCAGCCACGAGCGGGCCGTCCGGG
Source organism: Nocardioides sp. Z38_18 (assembly GCF_058215695.1). Classification (NCBI taxonomy): domain Bacteria; kingdom Bacillati; phylum Actinomycetota; class Actinomycetes; order Propionibacteriales; family Nocardioidaceae; genus Nocardioides; species Nocardioides sp. Z38_18. The sequence continues at coordinate 1,340,491 of NZ_JBZAJE010000002.1, read as the reverse complement.
ATGCCGCGACGGAGGGCGACGTGGACGTCGCCGTGGTCGCCTACGGAGTGCTCGGCGACCCCGAGCGAGCCTGGACCGAGCGTGAGGAGGCACGCCGGGTGGCGTACACCAACTACGTGGCGCCGGTGCTGACCGGAGTCGCCCTCGCCGGGCTCGTCCGACGGCAGGGCCACGGGGTGGTGGTCGCGCTCTCCAGCGTCGCGGGCGAGCGACCCCGGCGATCGAACTTCGTCTACGGCTCCAGCAAGGCGGGCTTCGACGCCTTCTACACCGGGCTGGGGGAGGCGCTGCGACCACTGGGTGGCCGTGTCGTGGTGGTGCGGCCGGGGTTCGTGCACACCCAGATGACCGACGGCCTGGACCCGGCGCCGCTCTCGGTGCACCCCGACCAGGTTGCCGAGGCGGTCGTCGGGGCCGTCGCCTCGGGCCGTGAGCAGGTCTGGGTCCCGGGCACGATGCGACCGGTGATGTCGGCGCTGCGGCACCTGCCCCGCGGGGTGTTCCGGAGACTTCCGCTGTGAGGGCCCTGTGAGAGCCAGGACCACCACGGTGCACCTGCTGCGGCACGGAGAGGTGCACAACCCCGAGGGGGTGCTCTACGGACGGTTGGCGGGCTTCCACCTCTCCGACCTCGGTCGCGAGATGGCCGAGCAGGTCGCCCGGCGCCTCGCCGACCGCGACATCGTGCACCTGGTCGCCTCACCCCTCGAGCGGGCCCGGGAGACGGCTGGTCCGCTCGCCGCGGCCCGCGGTCTCGACGTGCACCTGGACCCGAGGGTCACCGAGGCGACCAGCGTCTTCGAGGGGCGGCGGCTGCAGCTCGGCGACTCGCTCCTGACCCGGCCAGGGGTGTGGCGACACCTGTGGAACCCGCTGCGCCCGTCGTGGGGGGAGCCGTTCCGTGAGGTCGCCGACCGGGTCTGGCCCGCGGTGATCGATGCCCGGGGGGCTGCTCGCGGCCGGGAGGCCGTGGTCGTCTCCCACCAGCTGCCGATCTGGGTGACCCGACTCCGGGCGCAGGGCCACGGCCTCGTGCACGACCCCCGCCGCCGCCAGTGCACCCTGGCCAGCCTGACCTCGCTGGTCTTCGAGGGCGACCGGCTGGCCCGCGTCGACTACTGCGAGCCGGTCGCGGACCTGTTGCCCTCCGGGAAGGCGGCCCGGCAGGAGGTCCAGCGCGGGGCCTAGAACGGGGTCCGAAGTGAGCCCGAAAGGGGAGCCCGGAAGGGAGCCCAGAAGTGAGCCGAGCGTGCGTCGCGGGGATGGGCTCGTGCCCGGATGTCGCAGGATGGGCGGATGCGTATCGCCGTGCTCGCAGACACCCACTCGCCGCGCTACTGGAAGCGGTGCCCGCCCGCCGTCGCGGCCGCGCTCGACGGGGTGGACCTGATCCTGCACGCGGGGGACGTCTGCCTGGTCGAGACGCTCGAGGAGCTCGCGAGGTTCGCTCCGGTGCGGGCGGTGCGCGGGAACAACGACGGGCCGGACATCGCCGCGTGGGGCGCCGAGGAGACCCTGGAGGTGGACCTCGACGGGCTCGCGGTCGCGATGATCCACGACAGCGGGCCGAGGACCGGCCGTGGCAGCCGGCTCAAGCGGCGCTTCCCCGACGCCGACCTCGTGGTCTTCGGCCACTCCCACATCCCGTGGGACGAGGTCCACCAGGGGCAGCGGGCGTTCAACCCGGGGTCACCGACCGACAAGCGCCGGCAACCGCGCGGGACCATGGGCGAGCTGGTGGTCGAGGACGGCGTCCTGGTGACCGCGCGGATCTTCCCGGTCACCTGAGCCGGTCAGCTCGCCCCGTCACCTCAGCAGGCTCTGCGCCCGGGCGAGCTTGACGGCCATCTTCAGCGAGGCCAGGTCGAAGGCCCCGTGGTAGCGCTGGCCGTTGATGAAGAACGTCGGGGTCCCGGAGACCCCGCTGAGGTCGGCCGACTCCACGTCGCGCGCGACCCGGCCCTGGTGGACCCCCTCGCGCAGCTCCCGGTGGAACCGTTCGGTGTCCAGGCCGAGCCCTCCGGCGTACCGGACGAGGTCCTTGGGACTCAGGTCGTCCTGGTGCGTCATCAGCACGTCGTGCATCTCCCAGAACGCGCCCTGCTCCGCCGCTGCCTCGGCCGCCTCAGCGGCCAGCTGGGCCTTCGGGTGCACATCGGTCAGGGGCAGGTGCCGCCACACGTAGCGCACGTGGGTGTCGCTGAGCAGGTCGCGTACGGCGGGCTCGGCCAGGCCGCAGTAGGGGCACTGGAAGTCCCCGAACTCGATCACGGTGATGTCGGCCTGGTCCGGGCCCCGCACGTGGTCGTGCTCGACGTCCACCTCCGGGACCAGGTCCTCGATCCGGCTGGTGTCGCCGAGCAGGGCCCGGGCCCGCCGCTCGGGGGGCAGCAGGCTCAGCGCCCGGACGATCACCCAGGTGAGCAGCGAGGCGACGACCACGGCCGAGAGGGCGCCGAGCTTGGCCTCGGCCAGCTCGGTCCCGGTGAAGGCCCGGCTCGCGATCAGCAGCGACACGGTGAAGCCGATGCCCGAGATGGTGCCGCTGCCCAGCACCGCTCCCCACCCCACGGGCGGGCGCACCTGACCCCGGGACAGCCTGGAGACCGCCCAGGTGGCGCCGACGACTGCCGCCGGTTTCCCGACGACGTAGCCGACCAGGACGCCGAGCGTGATCGGCGCCGTGTAGGCGTGGGCCAGGAAGCCGAGGTCCAGCGCGATCCCGGCGTTGGCCAGCGCGAACAGCGGCACGATCACATAGCTGGTCCACGGCAGGTAGAACGACTGCAGCCGCGCGTTCGGGGACAGGGCGGAGGTGAGCCCGGAGGTGGCGGAGCGCGCCAGCTCCGGGGTGGGCTGCTCCCGGAACTCGCGGACCATGCCGGTCGCGTCCTCGAGCTCACCGCGGTTCGGGGTGTACGCCGGAGCGGCCAGCCCGATCGCCAGGCCGGCGACGATCGGGTCGACGCCGCTGTCGAACAGGGCCGCCCAGATGACCACGCCGAGCACGCCGAACAGCCAGCGCTGCTGCATCCGCAGGCTCACGGCGACCAGCAGCACGGCGAAGACCGCCGTCGCGAGGAGCACCGGCATCAGCACGATGTCCTCGCTGTAGACCAGCGCGATCACCAGCAGCGCGACGAGGTCGTCGACGACGAACACGGTGACCAGGAAGATCCGGACCCGGTCGGGCACCCGTCGGCCGAGCAGGGACAGCACCCCCAGCGCGAGCGCCGTGTCGGTCGACATCGCGACACCCCAGCCGTGGGCGCTGGACCGCCCGGCGTTGATGGCGAGGTAGATCAGCACCGGAACGGCCATCGCGACCAGTCCCACGGCGAACGGGAGGATGAAGCGCCGTCGCTCGCGCAGGTCGCCGAGGTCGAACTCGCGGCGGGCCTCGAGCCCGATCACCAGGAAGAACAGGGTCATCAGGCCGCTGTTCACCCACTCGCGCAGGTCGTGGGCCACCTGCCAGGGCCCCAGCTCGACGGAGAGCTCCGTGTGCCACAGCGCCTCGTAGGACTCGGCATCGAGGTTGGCCCAAACGAGCGCCACCACGACTGCGGCCACCAGCACGCCGGCACTGCCGGACTCGGTGCGCAGGAACGCGCGCAACGGCGCCCCTCGGCCGTGCGACCACCGGGTCCGGCCCCGCCTGGGAGCCTCGGCGGAGTCGGGGGTCGGGTCCGGGGGGACAGCCACGCGACGAGACTACTGAGATGAGGGCCCTGTGGCGGCGTACTTCACACGGCAACCTGCCTCTTCACACACGGCGTGAGGTGTGTGAAGAGGCAGGTTGGGTTCATCACCTGGGAAACCGGCCCGGCGAAACCCCGCTGAGCGACCGGTTGACCCGTAGGTTTCGGGCATGACGCGAACAGCACTGGTTCTCGGTGGCGGTGGGGTCACCGGCATCGCCTGGGAGCTCGGGATCCTCAAGGGGCTCGCTGACGCGGGCGTGGACCTGAGCACCGCCGACAGGGTCGTCGGGACGTCGGCGGGCTCGGTGGTCGGTGCGCAGGTCACCAGCGGCCAGTCCCTCGATGACCTCTACGCGACCCAGCTCGGGCCCGCGGACACGGAGATCGGCGCCGAGCTCGGCCGGCTCACGATGCTCCGCCTGGTCCCACCGATGCTGCTCCCGGGCAGTCAGCAGACCAAGCTGCGCCGGATCGGGAAGCTGTCCATGCGCGCGCACCGCCCGGGTGGGCAGGAACGGATCGAGGTGATCCGCTCGCGGATCGGGGCCAGCGAGTGGCCCGACCGGGACCTGGTGGTGACAGCCGTCGAGGCCGAGACCGGGGAGTTCGTCGCGTTCGACCGCACCAGCGGGGTGGACCTCCTGCACGCGGTCGCCTCGAGCTGCGCCGTACCCCTGGTGTGGCCGGCGGTGACGGTCAACGGGTCGCACTACATCGACGGGGGGATGCGCTCCACGGCGAACGCCGACCTCGCAGCCGGGGCCGAGGTGGTGGTCGTGATCGCCCCGCTGCCGCAGGCGTTCAGCAAGTCCACCTCGATCAAGGCCCAGCTCGAGCGCACCGGCGCGAGCCGTACGGCGGTGATCACCCCCGACGCGCAGGCCCTGGCCGACATCGGCAAGAACGTGCTCGACCCGGCCAAGCGCGCCGACGCGGCCCGGACAGGACTGCGCCAGGCCGCCGACGTGCTCGCGAAGGTCCGGACCGCCTGGGCCGTCGGCCCGGGCCGGACAGGCCCGGGCTAGACCTGGCGCCCGGAGCCGTTGGGCGAGATCGGTACGACGGCCACCGGGGTGCTCGCGTGCTCCACCACGGCGATCGACACCGACCCGAAGAGCAGCTGGCTGGCCAGCCCCTCCTGGTGGGCGCCGACCACGATCAGCTCCCTGGTGGTGCCCAGCCGGACCAGCATCTCCGCGGCGCGTCCGCGTGCGGTCTCGGCGGTCACGACCACGTCGGGGTAGCTCTCCTCGAGCCCGGCCATCGTCTCGGCCAGCAGCCGGCGCTCACCCTCGGGGTCGATCGCCTCGTCGGCGAGGGCGTAGCCGCCGATCGTGCTGACACCCAGGTCCCAGAAGCTGTGCAGCACCGTGAGCGGTACGCCGCGCAGCGAGGCCTGGCGGTAGGCGAAGTCCAGCACGACCCGCGAGTCCGCGGTCCCGTCCGCGCCGACGATGATGCCGCTGCGCTCGGTGTCGCCCTTGCTCGGGCGGTGCACCACCACCGGGCAGCCCGAGTGCCGTGCCACCGCCACGCTCACCGAGCCGAGCATGAGCCGGCGCACGGCGCCGAGTCCGCGTGAGCCCAGCACCAGCATGGAGGCCTGCTTGGAGGCCTCGAAGAAGACCAGCCTGGGGTCCTCGAGCCGGAGCAGCTCCTCGACCTCGAGACCGGGGAAGGCGCTCTCGACCCTCGCGCGGGTCTCGGCGAGCAGCTTCTGGCCCTGCTCCAGCAGCGCCCCGCGGGCCTCGCGGGGGTCCAGGACGGTGGCGTCGAAGTAGGCCGGCGTCACCGCGTGGATGGCGTGCGCGAGGGTCAGTGACCGCTTCTCGGCGACGGCCTGGTCCGCGGCCCAGAGGACCGCGCGTTCGGAGGCCTCCGAGCCGTCGATGCCGACGACGATGCTGCCTGCCTTGATGTCCATGGGGTCCTCCTGGGCTCGGTGCTCCTGCTCCTTCAGTATCGGGCCGCGAGATCAGGGGACATCAGGGCGAAACGGTCCCTGCTCAGAGGACCAAAGCCCCTGATCGGGCCGGGCCCGCCGGTGCCATCTTGGTGGGACCACCCGCCCCAAAGCCCGGAAGGCCCTCATGACCGAGAGACGAGACCTCAGCGTCCAGGAGTGTCTGGCCCTGTTGCGCGCGGGCGTGGCCGGCCGGGTCGGTCTCTCCACGGCCAACGGGCCCCACGTGGTGCCGGTGAACTACTCGGTCATCGACGAGTCGATCATCATCCGCACCTCGCCGTACAGCCTGCTGGGAACCTACGGCCGCGACACCACGATCGCCTTCGAGATCGACGGCTTCGACCCGGCCCACGAACGTGGCTGGAGCGTGCAGGCGCGGGGGCGTGCCGAGGCGGTCACCGACCGCGCCGACCTCGCCCGGATCAGGGAGAGCGCGGAGCCCCAGCCCTGGGCGGGCGCCGCCCGTCCGCTCTACCTGCGGGTGCGTTGGGCGGAGCTGAGCGGTCGCCAGCTCGGGGGGCAGTGGAGTCCGCTGTCGGAGCTCTCCGCGGGCCCGGCGAACTGAGCGTCACGGGCTGACCGCTACCGGTCGTGGGGAAGACTGTCTCCATGACGTCCCCTCTCGAGAGCCAATCACTCGGTGGTGCCGCACATGCACTGCTCGAGGCCGTCACCGCGATCTCCTCGGACCTCGACCTGCGCAGCGTGCTCACCCGGCTGGTCGAGGCAGCGGCCCAGCTGACCGGTGCGCGGTACGCCGCCCTGGGTGTCATCGGCGCAGACGGACAGCTGGTTGAGTTCGTCACCACCGGGCTCAGCGAGGGGAAGATCCACGAGATCGGCGAGCTGCCGCACGGCCGCGGCATCCTGGGGCTGCTGATCCGCGAGCCCGAGGCGCTGCGGCTGCCCAAGCTCGCCGCCCACCCCGACTCGGCCGGCTTCCCGGCGAACCACCCCCCGATGGAGACCTTCCTCGGGGTCCCGGTCCGGATCCGCGGCACCGTGTTTGGCAACCTCTACCTGACCGAGAAGCGCGACGGGCTGATGTTCACCGAGCAGGACGAGCAGCTCGTCGAGGCGCTGGCGCGTGCGGCCGGGTTCGTGATCGAGAACGCCCGGGCCTACGGGCTCAGTGAGCTGCGTCGTCGCTGGCTCGAGGCGTCGGCCGAGCTCACCGAGACCCTGCAGCCCCCGATCGAGCTGGACAAGGCGCGCGCCGCGATCACCCGGATGGCTCGCTCGGTCTCGGGGGCGCGGGCGACCGCCCTGCTCAGCCACTACGACCCGTCGGACGAGGCCTCGGTGTTCTCGATCTCCGCGGACGAGCCCGACGCGGCGCAGGTGATGACGACGGTGACCCGCATCGCCGCGGAGTACGACGCCGGCGGCCCGGACTCGGTGGAGCTCCATGTCGACGGGCTCAACGTCATGCTGATCCCGTTGCGGGCCCACCTCGCCCATGCGGACGCACTGGTGGCGCTCTTCGACCCCGGCCCCGCCCTGGGGGTGGAGGAACGCGAGTTCCTCGCCTCGTTCGCCGACCAGGCCGGTCTCGCCCTCGACCGGGCCCAGGCGGTCGCCGACCGCGAGGAGCTCGCCGTGATCTCCGACCGCGAACGGATCGCCCGCGACCTGCACGACGTGGTGATCCAGCGGCTCTTCGCCACCGGGCTCCAGCTCCAGGGCGTGGTGTCCCTCGTCGGCGACCCGGTCATCGGCACCCGTCTCGAGCGCGCGGTCGACGACCTCGACCTGACCATCAAGGCGATCCGCGGGACCATCTTCGAGCTGCAGCCGCGCCAGGCCGACTCCCTGCGGGCCGAGATCCGGAGCCTGGTCCGCGAGTACGTCCCGGTCCTGGGCTTCGCACCGGTCGTGATCACCACCGGCCCGCTCGACACCGCCGTACCGCCCCGGGTGCGCCACCAGCTGCTGCCGGTGCTGCGCGAGGCGGTCTCCAACGTCGCCCGGCACGCCCTGGCCGACCAGGCGCAGGTCGAGGTGCAGGTCACCGGGCACGAGCTCCGGCTCACCGTCAGCGACGACGGCATCGGAGTCGCGGAGGGTCGCGTGGAGAGCGGGCTGAGCAACGTACGGCGCCGCGCGGCGGGGCTCGGTGGCTCCGTCGAGCTCACCCGCACCGAGCCGCGGGGCACCACCCTGGTCTGGCAGGTACCGCTCGAGTGCCCCGAGCCTGCCTGAGCACGACACCTGCCTGAGCACGACACCTGCCTGGGCACGACAAAGGACCGGCACCCCGAGGGTGACCGGTCCCACGCGCCCATCCGGCTACCGCAGGATGGGGTGCCTCTCCACGATGCCCAGCCGTGACCACCAGGCGCCGAGGCCCCAGGTGTCGCCGGCGTTGAGCAGGGCCAGGGCCACCACGCTGAGCGCGCCGAGGATGTGGTCGTCGATGATCGGGTTGTTCTCCGGGGGGAGCACGGCGGTCCACATCAGCACGTACATCAGCGCGCTGGCGGCGGCTGCGAGCCGCATGCCGATCCCGAGGGTGAGCGCCAGGCCGATGCCGAGGAGTCCCAGCATGAACAGCCAGTCGGCCACGACGGTTCCGCCGATGGAGTTGTAGATCCCCTTGAAGGGACCGTCGGCGCCGAACTTCAAGAACCCCTCGGTGGGGCTGCCGCCGTTGATCCAGGCAGCGTCGCCGAAGCGGTCCAGCTTCCCGTCCTGGCCGTAGCCGGTGTGGAAGCCCAGGGCGAAGACCTTGTCGAAGAAGGCCCACAGGAACGTGAACCCGAATCCGATCCGTAGGGCGGCGAGCACCCGGGCGGTGGCGAGGTTGATGGTGTTGGGGGTGGTGCTGGTGGCGGAGGCGGTCGGTCCGCCTGCGACTCCAGTGGTCGAGCTACCGCGCTCTTTGGTGACAGACATGACGGCGACCTTTCTCTTTAGTTCGAGGTTTTCTCGTGCTTCAAGAATCCCGCACTGAAAGGGCCGTGGTCAGAGGAGAATGACTGTCTGAAGCAGGGCCATAGGTCCCGCAATATCGCAATTACCTGCGCCGTGCTATATGGAAATCAGGAATGTGGCGGCGGTGCCAGCAACTTCGAGGCGAGGACGGCGGCCTGGGTACGCCGCTCCAGGCCCAGCTTGGACAAGATGTTGGACACGTAGTTCTTCACCGTCTTCTCCGCGAGGAACATCTGCTCGCCGATCTGCCGGTTCGTCAGGCCCTCGGCGATCAGGCCGAGCAGCTTGAGCTCCTGCTCGGTGAGCGCGGCGAGCTCGGGCGCGGTCGCGGGACCGTTGCGGACCCGGTCCAGCACCCTGGCGGTCAGCGACGGGTCGATCAGCGACTGCCCGGCCGCGACCGTGCGGATGGCGCTGACCAGGTCGCTGCTGCGGATCTCCTTGAGCACGTAGCCGGAGGCGCCGGCCATGATCGCTGCGAACAGCGCGTCGTCGTCGTCGTACGAGGTGAGGATCAGCGCCTTGATCGAGGGGTCCACGGCGCGTACGGCGCGGCACACCTCGATCCCCGAGCCGTCGGGGAGCCGGGCGTCGAGGACGGCCACGTCGGGCCGCAGCGCGGGGATCCGGGCGGTGGCCTCGGTCGCGGTGGCTGAGTCGCCCACGACCTCGATGTCCTCGGTGCGTTCGAGGAGGAACCGAAGGCCCTCACGGACCACGTCGTGGTCGTCGAGCAGGTACACACGGATGGTCTCGGTCATGGGTGACTTTCTACACCGTTCTGGACCGGGCCCCTGATTGCTGGTAGAGATTTGGAATGGATCCAATTCAAGCGGACACTCGACTGATGCCCCGAGACACCGAGCAGAGGAAGTGCCTGTCATGACCCAGGAGCCCCAGAACTCCCTGACCACCCGACAGGGCCACCCGGTCTACGACAACCAGAACCAGCGCACCGTCGGCGCCCGTGGCCCCGCGACGCTGGAGAACTACCACTTCCTGGAGAAGATCAGCCACTTCGACCGTGAGCGGATCCCCGAGCGCGTGGTCCACGCCCGCGGCGCCGTGGCCTACGGGCACTTCGAGGCCACCGGCAAGGTGGGCGAGGAGCCGATCACGAAGTACACCCGCGCCAGGCTCTTCTCCGAGGCGGGCAAGAGGACCGAGCTCGCGATCCGCTTCTCCACGGTCATCGGCGGCCGGGACTCATCCGAGGCCGCTCGCGACCCGCGCGGCTTCGCGATCAAGTTCTACACCGAGGACGGCAACTGGGATCTCGTCGGCAACAACCTGGGCGTCTTCTTCATCCGTGACGCGATCAAGTTCCCCGACGTGATCCACTCCCTCAAGCCGGACCCCGTCACGTTCCGCCAGGAGCCGCGCCGGATCTTCGACTTCATGTCGCAGACCCCCGAGTCCATGCACATGCTGGTCAACCTGTTCAGCCCCCGCGGCATCCCGGCCGACTACCGGCACCAGCAGGGCTTCGGGGTGAACACCTACCGCTGGGTCAACGCCGAGGGCGTCTCCCACCTGGTGAAGTACCACTGGATCCCGCAGCAGGGCGTGCAGAGCCTGACCGAGGAGGACGCCGCCAACATCCAGGCCAACGAGCTCGGGCACGCCTCCAAGGACCTCTACGAGGCCATCGAGCGCGGCGACCACCCCAAGTGGGACCTCTATGTGCAGCTGATGGAGGACCACGACCACCCCGAGCTCGACTTCGACCCGCTGGACGACACCAAGGTGTGGCCGGAGGAGGTCTTCGAGCCCAGGCTGGTCGGCACGATGACGCTGGACGCCAACGTCAGCGACCACCACAACGAGAACGAGCAGATCGCGTTCGGCACCGGCGTGCTGGTCGACGGCCTGGAGTTCTCCGACGACAAGATGCTGGTCGGCCGCACGTTCTCCTACAGCGACACCCAGCGCTACCGCGTCGGACCGAACTACCTGCAGCTGCCGGTGAACTCGCCGAAGAACGCGACCGTGCACACCAACCAGCGCGGTGGCCAGATGGCGTACGGCGTGGACCTCGCACCCGGCCAGAACCCGTCGGTGAACTACGAGCCCTCCACGATGGACGGACTCGTCGAGGCGGAGAAGCCGGCCCACCGTGAGGTCGGTCCGGAGATCACGGGTCGCCTGACCCGCTCGGACCTGCCCCGCACCAACGACTACAAGCAGCCCGGCGAGCGGTTCCGGCTGATGGAGGACTGGGAGCGCGACGACCTCGTCGCCAACCTGGTCGCGAACATCGGCGAGGCCACCCGAGAGGTCCAGGAGCGGATGGTCTGGCACTTCTTCATGTGCGAGGACGAGCTCGGCCAGCGGGTGGGTGACGGCCTCGGCATCACCGCCGACGACGTACGCCACCTCGAGCCGCTGCCGCGCCAGCAGCTCACCGAGGACGAGCTGAACCGGCTCGCCAACCTCGGCAAGAACGGACCGCGCGACGTGGAGGGCCTCAAGATGACCCACTGCGTGCCGAACGAGCGGGTCGAGGTCGAGCGCTGAGCCCTGCCGGCCCGCAGCACCGCCGCAGAACGAGAAGACCCGCCACGAGCACGCTCGTGGCGGGTCTTCCGCGTCCTGGCGGGCGGCCCGTACGACGGACCGCCGCCGCTGATCAGGCGCGAGTCTTGTTCTTGCCCACCAGTGCCTCGGCGGTGCCGATGAGGAGCACGGCGGCGACCACGGCAAGGACGAATCCGAGGATGTTGAGCTCCCAGATGTCCCCGGTGCCGAGGAACGACGCGATCAGGCCGCCGATCACCGAGCCGACGAGGCCGAGGGCGAGCGTGGCCAGGATGCCGAGGTTCTGCTTTCCGGGCTTGATCAGGCGTGCGAGTGCACCGATGATCAACCCGGCGACGATGAATCCGATCATGAGGTTTCCTCCTAGGTCGTCCCCCCACGCTAGCCGCAGTCGCCAGTCTCGTCAGCCCACGACCCTCTCCCGCGCCGTACCCACCGGGTCGCGCCGGTCCACTCCTCGCTTGGTGGGGGCGCGGAGACTTGGGAAATGAGCCAGCGCGCACGCCTCGGAAACCGGGACCAGGACGCCTGGACCGGGGTGGCGCTGCTGCTGGCTCTGGCCGTGGTGGCCTCCCTGCTGGCGCTCGGCGCGGTGCGCTGGCTGACCGACCCCAAGGAGTGCTCGGCCACGGTGGGTGACCGGACCGTCGAGGTGACCACCGACGAGGCCGTCAGCGCCTCGGCCGTCGCGGCGCGCGCGGTGCGCACCGGCGAGTCGCTGAACAGGACCACCGACACCACGGCGGACGCACTCGAGATGGACCCCCGGAACGCCCGCGTCCTCGCCACCGCCCTGACCGGACGGGCACCGCACGCGTTCGCCTGCCTCTACGACGGTCCCAAGAGCACGGCCTCCGAGAAGCTCGACAGTGACGGGCTCACGCCGCGCGCCGCCGAGCTGCGCAAGGCGATCGACGTCGCCTTCGGGGCCCAGCGCGTGGGCGGCTTCGCGCCCGGTGGCGTGTCCACCGGGCACATCCCCGGCTCGGCGCACTACGAGGGCCGCGCCCTCGACGTCTTCTTCCGGCCGGTGAACGAGGCCAACAAGGTCAAGGGCTGGGCCCTCGCGCAGTGGGCGGTGGCACAGGCCGACCGCTACGGCACGGTCACGGTCATCTACGACGACTGGATCTGGACGTCACGACGGGCCGACGAGGGGTGGCGCGGGTACGAGATCGACACCACCGGGAAGTCGGCAGAGGTCAAGGCGGTCCTCGAGCACCGCGACCACGTCCACGTTGACGTGGCCGACTGAGCCGACTGGGCCGACTGGGCCGATGTGGCCGACTGGGCCGACTCAGCCGGCGGGGTCGGTGGTGAGGCGCTCCAGCCGGGCCTGCAGCGCCGGGCGCCGGTGGGCGTTGCCCCGCAGGTCGACGTAGGTCTGTCCGTAGGCGGCCAGCAGCGCGTCGTCGAGGCGACGGACCGCCCCGGGCGGGTAGCGGTAGTCCATCCGCTGCGCGATCGCCTCTTCGTCGCCGGCGCGCAGCACCTCGCCGAGCTCGTCGAGCGAGGTGATCCCGAGCTCGAGCAGCAGCCCGGAGATCCAGGCGTAGTGCTCGGTGCGCGACCAGCCGGACTCGGCGTACTGCCCGGCGAGGAACGCCGCCAGCACGCGCGGGTCGATCCGGGGGTCGTTGTCGGGCTCGGCGGCTCCCTGGGGCGGGACCGGTCCCTGGAGGCCGGCCGCCGGGGCCCGCAGCGTGTCCCTGATCGAGGAGAACTCGCGGTCGGCGAGCTCGAGCAGCCCGGCGGCGAGGGTGAAGCGGCGGTCGAAGTCGCGGGCGTGCTCGTCGGGCATCGTGCCCTTGTAGCGGATGTCGTGCTCGAACTCTGCCCACGCGTGCTGGAGGACCGTGCGGATCTGCACCTGCGCGGTCTGACCGCGCATGGCCGCGTAGGAGGGGTGACCCTCGCGCGCGGCGTCCAGCCCGATTAGCAGGTGCCGGCTGGCATATCCCCAGCGGCCCTCCTGCGCGGTCTCCAGACCCATGTCCCGGTCGTCCTTGACCACGACCTGGTCGCGCAGCAGGTCGGCCACCGCCGACACGTCGCTGTGCACGTAGGTGATCACGCGCAGCCCGATGGTGTCGGTGATCTGCCGCAGTGGATCGGTGTAGAGGGGTACGCCCTCGCGGGTGCGCCGGACCTTCTCCGCGAACGAGGCGATCGACTTGGTCCGGCCGGCGACGCTGAGGTAGTTGATGCCCGCGTCGTCGAGGATCCCGGTCACCAGCGCCAGGAACTGGTCGCCGGCGGCGACGAGCTGGGGGTGGCGCCGGGTGTACTCCTGGACCGGGTCGTCAACGGGCTTGGCGGCCCTCGGCAGCCGGGGACTCGGCACCTGCCCCTCCGGGAGGGTCGGGGTGAGGATGTAGCCGGTCTCGAAGTCGCCGTAGGTGGTGACCTCGCCGGGACGGGTCTGCGCGAACAGCGCGACGTAGGCGCACACGACCGCGTCGACCTGGTCCTCGGCCAGCCGCAGCTCGCTCTTGCGGGTGGCGGTCTCCACCAGGTGGCGCAGCCCGGACCAGCCGGGTTCCGGGGAGCCGGGGGCGGTGAGCCGCAGCGGCGGCGTCGCCTCCTCGAGGCTCTCGAGCAGGCCCATCAGGGTGAGCAGCTCGGTGCGGAGGCCGTCGAGGTCGCGGCCTGGCTTGTTCTTGTACTTCAGCGTGCGACCCAACCCGAACAGCGCGACCGTGGCGGGGTGCGGGTAGACCTCGAGCGCGCGCCGGCGGCGTCCCGACCTCGGGTTCATGTCCAGCCCGAGGGCCTGGCACAGCCGGGCGCCGCGGGGGACGTCGCTGAACTCGGGCTTGCCGGTGTTGGCAGGGTGGGCACCCGCGTCGAACCGGGCGAAGTCCTTGTTCAGCGCGGCCTCCGCCGGCCGGTTGCCGGTCGGGTTGGTCACGATGAGCGGGGCGTCGACGGCCACGAGGCAGTCGCCGGCGGCGTACGGCTCCAGCGCGGCGAGGATCTCCTCGTCGCTGCGGACCGTCGAGACGTGCACCAGCAGGCCGAACTCGTCGAGAACGGCGAGCCCCGTGGGTCGCTTCACACCCCAGGCGAGGTCCACACCGATGAAGAACACGTCGCCCAGCCTGCCGTATGGCGCGGACATCGGTGGAATAGGTGTACGCCGCAACAGGTTCGGACGGTGTCGGCAAAGCACGACGGGGCGTCCTGCCCGGCCGTGGCGCGACCAGACGAAGGAGTCCCATGAAGACCCTCTACACCGCTGAAGCACTCGCCACCGGAGCCGGCCGCGACGGCCACGTGCGCTCCACGGACGGCAACCTCGACCACGACCTCTCCATCCCCAAGGAGATGGGTGGCGACGGGGGTGCGGGCACCAACCCCGAGCAGATGTTCGCTGCCGGGTACGCCGCCTGCTTCCACTCCGCCCTGCAGGGCGTGGCCCGCCGAGCGAAGGCCGACCTCGGTGACTCCACCGTCGGTGCCCAGGTCAGCATCGGCCCCAACGACGAGGGCGGCTTCCAGCTCGAGGTCACTCTCGAGGTGGTCATCCCCGACCTGCCCCACGAGCAGGCCCAGGAGCTCGTCGAGCAGGCCCACCAGGTCTGCCCCTACTCCAACGCGACCCGCGGCAACATCGACGTGCACCTCAAGGTCAGCGACGACTGAGCACTACCCCATGCCGTGCTGCGCCAGCGGGTGCAGCAGCTCTCGCTCCTCGTAGGACAGGTGTGAGAGCAGGGTGTCGGTGAGCAGGTCGACGGTGGCCGAGAGGTCCTCCAGCGCCCCGGACGCCGCCCGGGGCTCGGCGGAGACCAGCCCGACGAGCGAGCGGTCCACCTGTTCCAGGACGTCGTGGATCACCACGTGCTCCTCCGCGAGCCGGTCCACCACCGGCGCCGCGGCCGGGTCGCTGGCCCGCAGGTAGCGGAACATGCTGTGGTCCTCGAGGCTGTGGTGCCCGGTGACGATCCGGCAGTAGGACTCGCAGTAGGCACCCAGCGTCCAGTTGTTCTGGCGCATCGTCATCGTGTTGATCACCGAGCGCGCCTGCCCGACCTGCATCAACCCCCGGCGGACCTGGTCCACCACGTCGCGCAGCTGGGTGAGCTCGCTGCGCAGGGCGTCGTGGATGTCGATCAGGTGCTGCGGGTAGGCCTGCTGCGCCTCGGTGTACGACGCGTTCGCGGGCGCCGGGTAGGTCGGCCGGGTGGACTCGTCCCACGGCAGCTCCGCCAGGATCCGGCTGGGCGGGGGAGTGGGCGTCACCCGGATGCCGGGGGTCTGCGCGTGCGGTGCCGGCGGTGGCTGCACCCCCGGAGAGGCCGGCGTCGGCTCGGGCCCGCCGGCGCGCAGCTCGCGCTCGGCCTCCACCTGCTCGCGCACCGCGGGGGCAACCTCGAGGGCGAACCGGCGCACGTCGTCGGGGTCGTCGGTGCCGAGGACGAAGGTGGAGACGCCCTCGTCGATCGCGAGCCCCGCGAGCTGCTCGGCCCAGTCGGTGACGCTGCCCTTCAGGAACCCGCCGCCGCGACCGACATGGCCGAAGCTGCCGAAGACGTTGTACATCCGCCGGATCGCCTGCGGGCCGCGGCCGTTCTCCTCCGCGGCCGCGTCGATCACCGCGTTCATCTCCGCGAGGGCCGGCGGGTCGGCGTACCCCATGGAGGGGATCCACGCGTCGGCGAGGTCGGCGGTGAGCCGCAGCATCCGGGGCTTGTAGGCGCCGATCCAGATCGGGATCTCGTGGGCCGGCTGCGGCCCGGCGTGCAGCCCCTGGACCCGGTAGTGCTCGCCGGTGGCGCGGACGCTGCCGGTGCCCCAGACAGCTCGGATGATCCCGATCGCCTCGGCCAGCGCCTCGACCGCCTCTCCCGGCGTACGACGTGGGCCGCCGGCGGCCACGACCGCGTCCCAGAACGCCCCCGCGCCGAGGCCGAGCTCGACCCGGCCGCCGCTGAGCACGTCGAGCGTGGCGGCAGAGCGGGCGAGCACCACCGGCGGTCGCAGCGGCAGGTTGGCCACGTTGGGCGCGACCCGGACGGCGCTGGTGCGGGCGGCGATGACCGAGAGCAGCGTCCAGGTGTCCAGGTGCCTGGCCTGGTAGGGGTGGTCCTGCAGCGAGACCAGGTCGAGGCCGCTGACGTCGGCCAGCTGGGCCAGCTCCAGGGTGCGTTCGGCAGTGGCGGCCTCGGGGCTGGGGAAGATCCCGAACTGGAGGTCGTGTCCGTAGTCCGGCATGCGGTGAGCCTAGTTCGCCGAGGGGCCGGCCGAGCCCGGGCGTGCGGGTCGCCGTCCATGGGGGAAGCAGGGTGCCCGTGGCAGTCTTGGAGGCGTGAACACGGGCGTCGCCCGGCCGAACGAGGGGAAACAGATGAGCGACATCAACGAGACCTTGAAGAAGAAGATCGACGAGCTCGACCTCGACCGCCGTCTCAACGACTTCGTGGACCAGGCCGAGACCGTCCTCAAGCGCGCCGTGGCGACCGCCGCCGACTACGCCCACGACCATCGTGACGACGTGGACCGCACCCTGGACAAGATCACCACCCAGATCGACGAGCGCACCGACGGCAAGTACGCCGAGAAGGTCGACCAGGTCCGCGGCCGGCTCGAGCAGGGCCTCACCAAGCTCGCCGAGCGCCGCCCCGACGGCGACCGCTAGCTGCTGCCGGGCTCAGCCAGCCGGGCGAGATCGCGCCGCACGTAGCGCAGGTGGGCCCACTCCTCCTCCAGGATCACCCGCAGGCAGTCACCGACGGTGGGCTGCCAGTCGTCGCCGCCCCAGGGGTTCGCGCGGGGCTCGGCGAGCAGGTCGGCCGTGACGGTGTCCAGGAAGTCGGTCACCAGCTGCTGCCGCTCCGCGCGCACGGCGAGGACCTCCGCGTAGTCGGGTTGCTCGCTGCGGAAGACCGACATGTCGAAGCCCATCTCGCCGGCCCCGGTGAACACCAGGCCGATCTCGTGGAACGGCTGCGGCAGCCCCAGGATCCCGCCCCGGAGCCAGGCGTCGGTCGCCAGGACGAGGTGCCGCAGGGTCTGGGCCAGGGACCACTCGTCCTCGACGTGGGCGTCGACCAGGTCCGGTGGCGTGCTCGCCACGGTCGTCGCCCAGGCGGCCTGCACGGCGACCCAGGCCTCGCGCAGACCCTCGGGTGCCTGCGCGTTCTGCAGCTCGCGCCCCGGGAAGGCCCGGTTGAGTGCGGCGTCCACCAGCGGCACCACGTCGACACCGTTGACGATGAGGCTGCCCATGAACAGGTCGTGGCTGTCGATGTCGAGGCCGTCGACATCGACCCCGCGCATCGTCACCCCGCTGACGTCTGAGAACCGGAAGGTGGCGCCCCTGAGCCGGGCCCTGAGGAAGGTCGCGCGCTCGAACTCGTCGCCGGAGTAGGTCGTCATCGCGCCATCATCACCCCGGTCGGGGACGCCTGACCCCGATCGTGTCCAACTATCAAGAATGAACCCCTTTGACCCGGTTCAGGACCCTAGGCTTCCCCCGCCCTACTTCCCCCGGGGTGACCGCAGTCGGCACCGCCCGGCCGGGCACGCACCGACTGCAGAGAGTGAACCGAATCGTGAGAGTCCCCCGTGTCCACCTGGCCCGTCGAGGATGTCGCACCGGGGTCACCGGCCTGCTCCTGGCGGCGCTCGTCCTCACCGGCTGCGGCGGCCAGGACTCCGGCTCCACGGAGTCCCGGGGCGACGGCGGCAGCACCTCCACCCCGTCACCCGAACCCTCGCCCGAGCTGAAGAAGCTCAACGACGCGTGGGACGACTTCAAGAAGAGTGCCGAACGGCTCCCGGCCAAGGAGCTGACCCTGCCGGAGCTGACGCCGACCAAGGCGTTCTCGGCGCGGGACGTGGGCGTGTTCGCCCGGATGGCCCAGCGGATCACGCTGCGCTCGATCGACCCGGAGCTGAGCTCGATGAGCCCGGGTGCTGCCTTCGACCACGTGCTCGACGGCTCCTTCCCCGCGACGATCGACGACGCGCGGAAACGGTTGCGCAGGAAGGTCCTCGGCTCCTGGGCGCACGAGGCGGTCAACCTGTTCCCCAGGGAGGCCGAGCTCGGCAAGCCGGAGATCATCGACGCCCGCTGGCAGTGGGGTGAGAACAGCGGCACCGACGATGCCGGCAACGCGGCGCCGATCCTGTGGATCGGCCTGCAGACCTTCACGCGGACCCCGGTCACCGTGGCCGGGGAGACCTATCCCATCGTCGTACGGCGCACGGTCCAGGTGCGCGGCTTCCGTCCAGGAGGCGGACCCGCCTGGTGGCCGGCCGTCGACTTCGACAGCTACCCCTTCGGCAACGACGGCTGCTTCCTGGACAAGGGGTCCAGGCTCGTCCCCACGCGCCGCGCGGACCGGTTGCTCGGCGACCTGAAGTACCTCGACGAGTGGCTCTCCCCACAGGCACTGACACCGGGTAGCAAGGTGAGCAAGAAGATCTTCTGGCCCAACTACGTGGCCCTGGACGAGCTGCGCAAGAAGCACTCCCCGGCCGAGCTCCGGGCGATGAACGCGAAGGCGATGAAGTACTGCCAGAGCCCGACCCCGTGACCCGGAGCCCGGCGCAGATCCAGATGAGCGAGCGCGCTACGCCTCGGGCTCCTCGCGCAGCCGCGGCGTGGTGAACGAGTCGGGGCGGATCCCGCGCTTGTCGGCGTAGAACTCGCGGACGAGATCCATGTCGGCGCGCACGTTGCCGCTCGGGGTGAACGTGGGACCCCAGCCCACGGTGCGGGTGGGGGCGTCGAGGAAGGCGAGGGTGATGGGCAGCCCGGTCTGCTCGGCGATCCGGTAGAAGCCGGACTTCCAGTACTCGCCCTTGCCTCGGGTGCCCTCGGCAGCGAGGCCCAGCACGAACGGCTCGTCGCCCTCGGCCTCGCGCAGCAGCGCGTTGATCGTCTCCGCCGGCTGGTCGCGGTCCAGCGGGACCGAGCCGGAGGCGCGCAGCAGGGGACCGAGCGGGCCCCTGAAGAACTCCTGCTTGACCAGCAGCTTGATCTGGAGGTCGTAGTCCCAGCCCAGGAGCAGGGTGATCACCCAGTCCCAGTTGGAGGTGTGCGGGGCACCGACGAGGACCGCCCGCTCCGGAACGGTGCCCACGGTCTTCCAGCCGGCCATCCGCAGCAGCAGGCGGGCGAGGTTGCGGCGAATCAGGAAGCGTCGGTTCACCGCGCGACGATACCGCCCGGACCCACCCGCGCCGTGAACCGAGGGTCAGCGGCTCACCGCGGCGAACCGGCTCTGGCCCACCCAGCGGGGCAGCGAGCGGCGTACGTCGCTGGAGGCCTCGATCGCGAGCAGCCCGGTCCTCATCGCCTGGTCCCAGGACCGGTCTCCGCGCCAGACCTCGGTGAGCGTGCGCAGCGTGGTGCGCACCGAGGCGGCCTGCTCGAACCCGGGGTCGAAGTCGCAGGCGTCCGCCTCGCCGCCGTCGACCATCAGCCACCAGGACCCGACGCGCGGCGGCACGTCGCTGAACCGCAGTCCCACCACGGTCCGCGTGCGCGGCCACTCGTCGATCGCGAGGTTGCGCTTGATGTCCCACATCAGCAGGTGCGGGTCGAGGTCCTGGTCGCCCAGCTCCCCGATCCAGCGCGTGCCCCACATCCCCAGGGCCAGCACCACGTCCATCAGGTCGCGGCCGCTCTCGGTGAGCTCGTACGACGCGTGCGACCCGACCAGCTCCCGGCGGACGATGCCGGCCCGCTCCAGGGTGCGCAGCCGTTTGGAGAGCAGCGCGGGAGACATCCTCGGGTTGCCGCGTCGCAGCTCGTTGAACCGGGTGCTCCCGGCCAACAGCTCGCGGACGACGAGCAGGGTCCACCGCTCGTCGAGGACCTCCATCGCCTTGGCGACCGGACAGAACTGGCCATAGCCGGACATCGGCTGCTCCCTTCACCCGGCCACCAGTAGACGCCCGATCCGGGCCGAGGGCCAGTACAGATCCAGTACCCGTGCCGGTACAGATCCGGAACTGGATCGGCGCCCGCCGCCGACCGAATGTGGAGGTACCGAAAACCACGAGGGAGTACACAGATGAGCAGCCAAACCTCCACCGGAAACGACGTCACGGCCGACGCGGAGCTCAAGGACCGGCTCCGCAGGGTCTGGGCGATGGGGGACTACCCCTCGGTCGCCAGCGAGGTCATCGCCGAGCTCGGTCCGGTCCTGGTCGACGCGGTCGGCCTCGGGCCGGGCGACCGGGTCCTCGACGTGGCCGCCGGGAGCGGCAATGCCTCGGTCCCGGCGGCGAGGGCCGGCGCCGAGGTCGTCGCCAGCGACCTCACCCCCGACCTGCTCGAGGCCGGCCGGGCAGTCGCGGACGCCGACCTGTCCATCGACTGGCAGGAGGCCGACGCCGAGCACCTGCCCTACGAGGACGCGGCCTTCGACGCGGTGATCTCGTGCGTGGGCGTGATGTTCGCCCCGCACCACCAGCAGGCGGCCGACGAGCTGTTGCGGGTGTGCCGCCCCGGCGGCCGGATCGGCCTGGTCAGCTGGACCCCGGAGGGGTTCATCGGCCGGATGTTCGCCACGATGAAGCCCTACGCGCCGCCGCCACCTGCCGGTGCGCAGCCGCCCCCGCTGTGGGGCTCTGAGGACCACCTGCGCGACCTGCTCGGTCAGGGCGTCGACGGTCTCGAGCTCACCCGGCGCACCCTGGCCGTGGACCGGTTCGGGTCCCCCGCCGGTTTCCGCGAGTTCTTCAAGAGCCGCTACGGACCCACGATCGCGGTCTACAAGGCGAACGCCGACGACCCGGAGAGGTGCGCCGCGCTGGATCGCGACCTCGACGAGCTCGCAGAGCGGGCAGGAGCCGGCGCCGGACCGATGGAGTGGGAGTACCTCCTGGCCACCGCTACCCGGCGCTGAGCGAGCGCACCACCCGGGCCACGAGGTCGTGCGGCACCGGCCGGTCGAGCGGGAACTTCAGGGTCCCCTTGCCACCGGCGTACGGCGCGACCTCCTCGGCGAGGTCGGGGTCCTCCGGCACCGGGTAGAGGCTGACGTGGTGCTTCCACCCGGCGTAGTGGACCACCCGGCGCCCGTCGAGCACGACGGTCGGGATGTTGTAGCTGATCGTGTCCTGCGCACCGGGCAGGGCGGCGTGGATGGTCGCCCGGACCGCCTCGAGCACCTCCCTGACCTCGGGCCCGAGGGAGTCGAGGTAATCCTCGACCGTGGTGAACTTCTGGCCCATGGCAGCGACTCAGGGGGGCGGCAGCAGGTCGTTGAGCGCGGTGAGCCAGTCGACCAGCGTGGGGACGGCGCCGTCGCCGACGGCGGTGTCGATGCCGAGGTAGCGCAGGCCGACCAGGGCCAGCGCGATCAGGGAGATCACCATGCCCAGCGACGCCAGCAGGCTTCCGGAGACGCCGCGCCGGCTCGCCTTGGCGAGGCCGATCACCGAGCTGACCAGGCCGAGGGCCCCCAGTCCGACACAGACCGCGAGCATCAGTGAGA
Organism: Nocardioides sp. Z38_18; assembly: GCF_058215695.1. Taxonomy (NCBI): domain Bacteria; kingdom Bacillati; phylum Actinomycetota; class Actinomycetes; order Propionibacteriales; family Nocardioidaceae; genus Nocardioides; species Nocardioides sp. Z38_18. The sequence goes on along the minus strand of NZ_JBZAJE010000002.1, from coordinate 1,318,892 downwards.
AGGGCGTGGCCAGGAAGGCGACCAGCCCGGCGATGAAGCCGACCTCGGCGGCCGCCGAGGTGCGCTCCACCCGGGCCGGTGAGGTCTCGAACAACCCGCCCAGCTCGTCCTCGACCAGCAGGGGCTCCTCAGCGGTGAGGGCCCGGTCGCTCCCGAGATCCTGGGTCGTCATGGACCCAGCGTAGGTCGGTCAGCGCATGCTTCCGGCGAACCAGCTGTTGGAGAAGGGCGTGTCGAAGCGGACCTTCTTGCCCGAGCCGGGTGCGTGCACGATCTGGGGAGTTCCCTGCTTCCACCGCAGGAACATGGCGGTGTGGTAGACCCGGCCGCCGCGGGTGAAGTACAGGAGGTCGCCGGGGCGCATCTTGCTGCGGGCGATGCGGTGTGCGCGGCCGGACTGGGCAGCGGCGGTGCGGGGGATCTTGATGCCGGCCTTGGCGAAGCTGTACTGCATCAGCCCGGAGCAGTCGAAGGAGCCGGGACCGGAGGCACCCCACTTGTAGGGGTCACCGACCTGCTGGACGGCGATCTTCATGGCGCGGTCGACGCGGCTGGCACCCGTGGTCGCCGGCTGGGCGGCCGCGGCCGCCGCAGCGGCCCGCTTCTTGGCCTGGCGCGCCTTCTTGGCCCGGATCTTCTGGGCCCGGACCTTGGCGGCGCGGGCCTTCTTCGCCCGGAGCTTCTTGGCCCGCAGCTCCTTGGCCCGCAGCTTGCGAGCGGTGTTCTTCTTGCCGGCCTTCTTCTTCTTGGCCTTCTTCTTGTGCTTGCGCTCGGCGCTGTGGTCGGCGGTGGCGGTGCCGGGCCCGGACGAGGGGTTCGGCGAGGGGGCCGGAGCGGGGGCGGCCGTGGCGGCGGGTCCGACGAGGGAGAGGCCGATCAGGAGCAGCAGCGACAGGGCCGGGAGCAGCAGGTATCGCGAGAGGGGCTTGTGGAGGGGGGCGTTGCTGGGCACAGGAGTCCTTCCGACGCCTGCGGGGTCAGCTGTCGGGTTGGAGCTGAAAGTGCTCCGTCACAGTCTCGTGACTTCACCCCGAGCCCCGGCCCCCGGAGGAGCCGATGCATGGAACCTGTGGGTCCCCCGCTCCTGCCCCAGGAGTTCGGTTGGACACCCGGGACTGGGCAGGATTCGGCGGTCCCGGGCGGTGTTCGACCGCACAAGACTAATAGGACGCCGGAGCGGGTGTCCGTCATATCACTAATTGATATGATTTTGCTGAGACGTGCCTCAGAGGTCGACGGTGGCGTTCTTCCCCACGTCGGGCTCGTCGCCGGTGACCTTCGACTTCACGAACGCCAGCGCCGTGGCGACCCGGCCTCCGGGGCTGTCCCAGTACTCCGCGGAGTCGGCCTCGACCAGCATCAGCTGCACGTTCTCGGAGTCCTTGCCGTCGGGGAACCACGCCTCGACGACCGGGTTCCACAGCTCGTCGATCTTCGCCCGGTCCCGGTGGAGGCTGGCGTGGCCGGACACCGAGAGCCAGGTGGAGCCGTCGGCGAACGCGAGGTTGACCCGCTTCTCGGCCTTGACGTTCGCGGCCTGCTCGCTGGTGGCGTCGACGAAGAACCACACGTCGCCGCCGTCGGTGACCTCCTGCGGCGTCATCGGGTGGGAGTGCAGCCGACCCTGGTCGGCGACACCGACCGAGGTGAGCATGCAGAAGCGGTCGCCTCGCATGATCTCGACGACCTTGTCCTGCTCGAGGTCGTGACCTTGGTGCTCCGACATGAGGTTCCTCTCGGTGTGTCTGCAGTGGCCTCGCCAAACTAGCCACGCGCACCTAGTACACAAGTCGCCCTGGTGGGTGCCACGCAGGTCCACCCCGGGACAGGCGCTCGTTTGCGTCCGGTCCGGGCCGGGTACTCCGAGCCGATGACACCGCCTCCCGACCCGACGGGGTCCGCCCAGCTGCCCGAGCACCGACGGCCCGAGGGAGTCAGCGACGCCACGGTCTCCGCGCTGGGCAAGTTCTCCGAGGCCCTCGAGGCGGTAGAGGTCGCCCGGGGCCACCTCTACGCGTTCCACCGGCTCTGCGGCACCGCCGACCTCACCCTGGGCGATGCGGTCGAGGAGCTGCGCGAGGCCGGTCACGGCGAGCTGGCCGACCGGGTCGAGAGCGAGCTGGTCGGGCGCAACATCCTCGAGGGCCGGTGGAGCTTCCAGCTCGTGGAGGAGTACGACGAGACCTACTACTCGCCGTTCAAGGACCTCGAGCAGCACGCGCGCGAGGAGCTGGTCCAGGGCCGGCGACACCTGTTCGAGGCGGAGATGAAGGAGGACCGGCGCACCCACGGGGCCCGGCACCACGAACCGCTGCCGCCGGACGACGGCCCCCAGGGCGGCTGACCGCGCACCGATGCGGGGAGGGCGGCGCGCACCGGCTGGCTACGTTGGCGGCCATGACCTTCACCCAGAGCCTGGCCCGCGGCGTGGACACCCTGCTGGACCGCGCGGTCGTCCCGGGATTCACCCGGATCGGCCCGGCGGTGCGGCGCAGGCTGCCCACCTGGCCCGCCGACCCGGCCGCCGGGGCGCTCTCCGGGAAGGTCGCGGCGGTCACCGGCGCGACGTCGGGGCTCGGCATGGCGACCGCCGAGGGGCTCGCCCGGCTGGGCGCGCAGGTGCACCTCGTCGTACGCGACCTCGAGAAGGGCTCCCGGGTCAAGGCCGAGCTGGAGGCCGACGTGCCGGGCGCGCAGGTCGTGGTGGAGCGGTGCGACGTCGCCGACCTCGACGACGTACGCCGCTTCGTCCGCGAGCTCGACCTCGACCGGCTCGACGTGCTGGTCCACAACGCCGGCGCGATGCCGCCCGCACGCACGGAGTCACCGCAGGGTCACGAGCTGACGATGTCGCTGCACGTCCTCGGCCCGGTGCTGATGACCGACCTGCTCCGCCCGGCGCTGTCCGGCCACGACGCCCGGGTCGTGCTGGTGACCTCGGGCGGGATGTACGCCCAGGCGCTGCGGGCCGACGACCCGGAGTACACCGACGGGCCCTACTCGCCCACCACGGCCTACGCCCGCAGCAAGCGGGCCCAGGTCGAGCTGCTCCCGGTGCTTGCCGACTGCTGGGCGCCCCAGGGGATCGGGGTGCACGCCACGCACCCCGGGTGGGCCGACACGCCTGGCGTGGCCGACTCGCTGCCGACCTTCCACAAGCTCACCGGACCGTTGCTGCGCGACGCAGCCGGGGGAGCCGACACGACGCTGTGGCTGGCGGCCGCGCAGCCGCAGCCGCCCGCGGGCCGGCTCTGGCACGACCGCCGACCCCGGCCCACCCACTTCGGCCGGCGCACCCGCACCGCGGACTCCGAGCGGGTCGAGCTGTGGGACTGGGTCGGCGACCAGGCGGGCCTCGAAGAGTCTGACCTCTGACCGGTATGCCTCAGCGATCCGGGGCGGTCAACAGGTTAGGTTGTGCCGATGGACTCCAGCCTGGACGAGGAACTCTCGTCGGCCGAGGCCCGCGGGGCCGAGCTGGTCCGTGCCCACCTGCGTCGGGTGCTCGATGAGGGTCGACGCATCGTGCGGCAGGGAGACCAGCAGATCGAGGTCGTCGAGGTGGCGGCGCTGAGCGAGATCCTCGAGGACGAGACATCCTCCTAGCTCAAGGCTCCGAACGCAGGGGTACGGCGTCGACGTCCTCCGGCGAACCGCCACGCCGCGCGATCTCCGCCTGCGCGCGGTCGATGCCGCCGTGCTCCAGGGCCGCGACCGACGACTCGCCCTCCCAGTGGGGTCGCCCCCACCGCTGGACGCTGACCTTCATCGAGGCCCCGAGGTGCTCGATCGCACCGGCGATGTTGCGGTGCTCGGCCGGGAGCGGGACCGGGAGGACGTGCGCCGCGTCGAGTGCGCCGTACCCCTCCACGTCGACCTGCCACTGGGCACTGCGGCCGCGCAGCAGCCAGCGCTCGTCGGAGACCTCGGCGTGCACGGGCGAGACCACGGGGTCGCCGAGGCGCAGCAGCCGGCCACCGGGCAGGAGCACGACGAGACCGGTGACCCGGGTCCGCAACGGGCCCGCGTTGACGTCGCCACCGGCGAAGGCGACGCACACCTCCGGGTCCTCGAACCCCTGGGCCTGGCCCCACCACCACGAGTCGGGGAAGCCGCCCCGGCCCCAGTTCTTCTCGCCGTAGACCGACCACCCGTCGAGGTCCCAGGTGGTGTCCCCGATGACGGCCCGCCCGTGGGCGGAGCCGCCGAGCAGCCACGGGTGCCAGTACTGGTTCAGGGCCGGCACCGACTGGAACACGCTGGAGCCGCCGACGCTGCGCCGCGACCAGGGGACGGCGTCGGAGACGGTCACGTCCACCAGCGCGTCGGGACCGAGGTCGACCTCGAGGCGGTCCGCGGTCCCCCGGAAGGCGCCGCCGGCGAATGCGCCCAGCCCGGTGGTCGAGGCACGCCCGACCGGGTGCACGGTGGTGCGCAGGAAGCCGGTGGGATGGCTGGCCAGTCCCAGCGTCGACCAGTGGTCCCCGGCGGGGCCGCGGTTCACGCCGTTGAGCGCGATCAGCACCCGGCCCGTGTCCGGGTCGGTGAACCGCCAGAAGTAGCCCTCCATCGCGACGTCGTGCGCCGGCAGCGGATCCCCGAAGGGCAGGTCCGCGCCCGAGGAGCGGTAGGCGGCGAGGCCGCGGCCGAGAACGGCTGCACCGGGAACCTTCATGGAGCAGATGATGCCAGCGCGACCCGGTGCGGTGATGCGGGAGCGACGGCCATCTGGCATGTTGGCCAGATTCGGTCCACGACGGTTCCGGACGCACCGGTCGGGAGGACTGCGTGAGACACACTGACTGGCTGCTGACCAGGTCCGAGCGGGCCAACGCCGACACCGTCCTCGACGACCAGCACCCAGGGGAGGCCGCCTGGTCCGAGGGCAACCTGGTCCGGCCGCTGATCCACGGGGCGACGTACTTCGCTGAGCTGTGCGAGCGGATCGAGGCGACCCGGGCCGGCGACCTGCTGCTGTTCACCGACTGGCAGGGCGATGCCGACGAGCGGCTCACCGGAGAGCCCGGCAGCGAGGTGGTCGAGGTGCTGGCCACCGCCGACGAGCGCGGCGTGGACGTGCGCGGGCTGATCTGGCGCTCGCACACCGAGAAGCTCAACTTCAACGCCTCCGAGAACCGCCTCCTCGGCCGCCAGCTCCAGGCCCGCGGCGCGGAGGCCCTGCTGGACATGCGGGTGCGGATGGGCGGCTCGCACCACCAGAAGCTCGTGGTGATCCGGCACCGCGGTGAGCCCGAGCGCGACATCGCCTACGTGGGCGGCATCGACCTGTGCCACTCGCGCCGTGACGACGCCCGGCACCTCGGGGACCCGCAGGCGCTGGAGATGGCACCGGAGTACGGCGACACCCCGCCATGGCACGACGTGATGGCGGCGATCACCGGACCCGCCGTCCACGACGTGGAGACGGTGTTCCGCGAACGGTGGGAGGACCCCACCCGGCTGACCCGCCACCCCCTCTACTGGGCCCAGGACGTGGTCCTGCGGATGGACATGGATCCCGACCCGCTGCCCGAGCAGGCCCCGCCGCCGCCGTCGCCGCAGGGGGCCACCCAGGTCGTGCAGCTGCTGCGGACCTACCCCAACCTGCGGCACGGCCGCGACTACCCGTTCGCGCGGGGCGGCGAGCGCAGTGTCGCCCGGGGGTACTCCAAGGCCCTGCTCCGGGCCCGGAACCTCGTCTACGTCGAGGACCAGTACCTGTGGGGGCAGGCGGTCGGCAACGTGTTCACCGAGGCGCTGCAGCGCAACCCCGACCTGCACGTCGTCGCCGTGGTGCCGCTGTTCACCGACCAGGCGGGCTTCATGGCGCGCACCCCGCAGATGCTGGGCCGGGCCCGGGCGATGGAGCAGATGGCCGAGGTCGCCCCCGACCGGGTCGCGATCTACGGCATCGAGAACCATGAGGGCACGCCGGTCTACGTGCACGCGAAGGTCTGCGTGATGGACGACGTCTGGGCCACCGTCGGCTCGGACAACTTCAACCGCCGCTCGTGGACCCACGACTCCGAGCTGTCCGCGGTGGTGGTCGACCCCGCCGCCGAGGACCACAGCCCCTACGCCCGCCGGCTGCGGCTCACGCTCGCGGCCGAGCACCTCGACCGCGAGGTCGACCCCGACGACGCTGACTCACTGCTCGAGGTGATGGAGGACTCCGTCGAGGCGACCGGCATGTTCGCGGCGTACGCCGAGTCGGCCCGCCGGCTCGACGAGTGGCACGCCGCCGGCCGGACGGGGGAGCGGCCTCCCGGCCGGCTGCGCCGGTTGCAGCCTCCCGAGCTCAGCCGCTGGGAACGTCTCGCCGCCACGATCCCCTACCGGGTGCTGCACGACCCCGACGGCCGCCCGAAGCCGCTCAAGCGCCGCGACGACTTCTGAGACTGCGCTCTTGAGGCCGATTCCGGATTAGCGGACAAATAACCCTATTCGTGTAAAACTGCGCAAGGCACTCTGAGCATTGACCCAGTGCGGGGGCCAGACCCACTCGGAGGGCCCCCCATGCAGCACGCTGCGCACGACCGACCCCGCAGGTCGGGAGCCACACTGATCCGCCCCCTCGCGCTCCTGCTGAGCCTGCTGCTGGCCGTGGGCACGCTGGCACTCGGAGCCCCGGCGGTCGCGGCCGAACCGGGCGGGCCGCAGTTCGGCCCGGTGAGGACCGCATCGCTGCACGTCGGTGAGAAGGGCGAGATCCTCGACTTCATCCCCACGGGTGGGACCAACACCGTGGTCCGCAGCACAGGCGTCTGGAACGGCTCGCTACAACTCGATCCCGACGGCCGGCTCTGGACGGACGGGCCTCCGTTCCCCGACACGCTGCAACTGCGCCTGCAGGCGATCGACGACCAGGGCCGCACCGACGAGATCACCGTGGCCCTGACGATCTACGAGCGGCCCACGTTCTACAACGACGAGACCGCCGAGTTCCGCGAAGGCATCGAGTCCGACTTCACCATCACCACCTTCGGCTATCCCGAACCGAGCTCGCTGACCGCGGTGGGGCTGCCCGAGGGGTTCACCCTCGTCGACCACGGAAACGGTCACGGTGTGATCACCGGCAAGCCGGCCATCGGTACGTCGGGCGCCTACCCCGTGACCCTGACCTCCAGCATCGCCGGCGGCCCCTCGACCGTGCAGAACCTGATCATCAACGTCAGCCACAGCACGTTCAGCTCGCCACCCGTCGCCGAGATCACCGGAAACGGGCGGGTCGGCTCCACCCTGACCGCCACCCACTTCAACAACAACCCGACCGAGACCAGCGCCACCTACCGGTGGTTCCGCAACGGCGGCGCGATCCCCGGTGCCACCGAACGCACCTACGTCCCGGTCGCAGACGACCTGCATGCGAACCTCCACGCGAGCGTCACCGTCCACCTGGCCGGCTACCGCAGCGCCTCGGACGACACCGACGCCATCACGATCACCGAGGGCGCCATGAGCTGGACCGAGTACCCGTACGTGGCAGGCACCGGCAAGACCGGCTCCACGGCCAAGGTCACCGGCGGCACCCTGGACCCGGGCGCCGACTCCTACACCTACCAGTGGGCCCGCGGCGATACGTACTCCCCCATCGTCGGCGCCACCTCCGTGGACTACGTCGTCAAGCCGGCCGACGTCGTGGCCGGATTCGTCTCGGTGAACGTCACCGCGCGCAAGGCCGGGTACGCACCCACCTCCGTGAGGATCCAGACCTCGACGTGGGACGCCGAGTTCGACACCGCACCGACGGTCACTCTCGAAGGCACCTTGTCCACCGGGAACACGATCACCGCGAAGACCACGGACGCCTCGCCGGCCCCGGACACGACGAGCCTGCTCTGGTTCCGCGACGGTGAGGAGTTCGCCAACGCGGAAACCACCTACACGCTCACCCCTGCCGACGCCGGCCACGAGATCAGGGTCGACTACCTCAACACCCGGGTGGGCTACACACCCGCCACCGCGACCGACAAGGGCGTCAGCGAGCACGGGACCGCCCCAGACCCTGTGGCGACCATGTCCGGAGACCCGGTCGTCGGCAACGAGCTGACGGTGAACCTCGCTCCGCGCACACCGGCCATCGAGACGGTGACCTACGAGTGGTCCCGTGACGGCGTCGTCATCGAGGACGAGACCGGGCACGGGTACACCCTGGTGCCGGCAGATGCCGGCACGTACCTCTCCGTCGTTGTCCGCGCCTCCTCGCCGGGGTACTACGACACCACCGCGTACGTCGAGGCTTCCGGCATCACCACCGGCGGCATCTTCACCGTCAGCCCAGTCGTGCACATCACCGGTTCCCCCGCGGTGGGCGCCGAGCTGCGCGCGGTCGTCGAGGCCACCACACCCGCTGCTCAGGACGTCACCTTCGCGTGGCTGCGTGACGGTGTCGCCATCGCCGGTGCGACCAGCGACTCCTACACGGTCACCGTCGACGACGTCGGGACCCGGCTGAGCCTGCGTGTGATCACCGGCGCGGCCGGCTTCCAGGACGCGACCGGCACCTCCACGGCGATGGTCCCGGTCCCGGACCCGACGCCGACACCCACCCCGACACCCACCCCGACGCCCACACCGAAGCCGACGCCGACACCGAAGCCGACCCCGGCGGCCCCGGGACTGGGCAGGCTCGAGGTGACCGTGGCCTCCCCGACCTCCATCCGACGCGTCAGCACCACGGTGCGGGTGGCGGGTCTCGCACCGCGCGAGAAGTACCGGATCACCATCGGTCGCATCACGCTCAGGGGTCAGGCGTCCGCCTCGGGGACCGTGGCGCGCAAGGTCTTCCTGCCCAGGTGGATGTCCCTGGGCGCCAAGTCCGTCACCGTCACGGCCCTGGGCAGCAAGCGCGTGGCCCGTACCCCGATCCGCCTGGTCGCCGGGCGCAACCTGCGGGCCCGTCCGGCAACGAAGGTGCTCAACCCCTGCGCGAGGACCACGGTCCGCATCCTCGACCTGGGTGCCCGCGAGCGGGTCATTGCACGCTACGACGGGATCCGCGTCTCTGGTAAGCACGCCCGCGCGAACCGCCGCGGCGTCTACATCGCCCGGTTCAACGTCGGCTGCAAGGCCGGGGTGCACCAGCTCGTCGTGCGTGGGAAGTACCCGCTCCGTGTCGCCCAGGTGAGCCTTCAGGTGCGCCGCGGCCGGTGACCTCGGGCTCCGGTTCCTGACTTGACCGCCGGGGCACGATGAGTCCATGGCTGATGTCGAAGTGAGGAACAACCCGTCCGAGAACCGTTACGAGGCCTACCTTGACGGCGAGCTCGCCGGCTTCGCGGCGTACGAGCTCGACGACCGGCGCATCGTGTTCACCCATACCGAGGTGGACGACCGGTTCGAGGGCCGGGGAGTGGGCTCGAAGCTGGCACGTGGAGCGCTCGACGACGTGCGCGCCGAGGGCTCGCACCGAGTGGTCCCGCGGTGCCCGTTCATCAAGTCGTGGATCGAGAAGCACCCCGACTACGAGGAGCTCCTGGGGAGCCGCGACGCGGCGAGCTGAGGATCTCGGCATGGCACTGCCCTTGTCTGCGCCCGTTCTGTGAGCAATGGTCGGGGGATGGCTGAGAACTCAATCACTGTGGAACGAACCATCAACGCCCCCAGCGCCGAGATCTTCGAGGTGCTCACGAACCCCGAACGCCACGTCGAGCTCGACGGATCGGGCTTCGTCAAGTCCGACGAGAAGTCCAACCGGATCCAGGGGACCGGCGAGGTGTTCACCATGAACATGGAGGGTGACCACATGGGCGGTGAGTACCAGACCGAGAACCACGTCGTGGGCTACGACGAGAACAAGCTGCTCGCCTGGAAGACCGCTCCCGCAGGGGTGGAGCCTCCCGGATGGCAGTGGGTCTGGGAGCTCCAGTCCGAGGGGTCCAACTCGACCCACGTCCGGCTCACCTACGACTGGGACGCCGTCACCGACCAGGACCTCCTCAAGAAGGTCGGCTTCCCGCTGGTCAAGCAGGACCAGCTCGAGGAAAGCCTGGTCCGGCTCGACGAGGCCGTCACCGGAGGCTGACCCGGCCGGGCACACATGCGGGCTAGCGTGCGGGCATGAACGAGCAGTCCGCACCCGCCGTCCTGACCGAGCAGCGTGGCCCCGGTGGCCACGTCCTGCTGGTCACGCTGAACCGGCCCGAGGCACGCAACGCCGTCGACGCCGCCCTGGCCCGAGGTCTGGGTGACGCGCTCGAGCAGGCCGAGGCCGATTCGGCGATCCGGGCGGTCGTACTCACCGGCGCGGGGGACAAGAGCTTCTGCGCCGGTGCGGACCTCAAGGCGCTCTCGCGCGGGGAGCCGCTGAACCCACCGGGCACCGAGCAGTGGGGCTTCGCCGGCTTCGTGAACCACCCGATCAGCAAGCCGGTGATCGCTGCAGTGCAGGCGACGGCGCTGGGCGGAGGCACCGAGCTCGTGCTCGCGTGCGACCTGGCTGTGGCCGCCGAGTCGGCCCGGTTCGGCCTGCCCGAGGTGCGCCGCGGCCTGATGGCCGCAGCCGGCGGGCTGATCCGGCTGCCCGAGCAGCTGCCCCGCAAGGTGGCGATGCGGATGATCCTCACCGGTGAGCCGATCGACGCGGAGACGGCGCTGCGCTGGGGACTGGTCAACGAGGTCGTCCCCGACAACCGGCTGCTGGACGTGGCCCTGGACCTCGCCGAGGTGGTCGCGGCCAATGCCCCGCTCGCGGTGCAGGCCAGCAAGCGGGTCGCGCTCGGGCTCCGCCCGGCGCAGGACGGCCGCCTGGAGCAGGTGGGCGAGCTGGACGCCTGGCGCGCCAACGACGACGAGATGGTGACGCTGATGGGGACCGAGGACGCGCTCGAGGGCCCGACCGCGTTCGCCGAGAAGCGCGAGCCGGTGTGGAAGGCTCGCTGACATGAGCGCCACCGAGTCCCTCTCCGGGTCAACTTCTGGGCCAACTTCCGGGTCATCTTCTGGGTCATCTTCTGGGCACCTCGACGTCCTCGTGGTCGGCGCCGGGCTCTCCGGCATCGGTGCGGCGTACCGGCTCAAGACCGAGTGCCCGGGCCGCTCCTTCGCGGTGATCGAGGCGCGCGAGGTGATCGGCGGCACCTGGGACCTGTTCCGCTATCCCGGGGTCCGCTCGGACTCCGACATGTACACGCTGGGCTACGAGTTCAAGCCCTGGACCGGCGAGAAGTCCCTCGCCGACGGCACCACGATCCTGGACTACATCCATGAGACCGCCCGTGAGTTCGGCATCGAGGAGCACATCCGGTTCCGGACCCGGATCGTCGCCGCAGACTGGTCGACCGAGCACGCCCGCTGGACGGTGCGGCTCGAGACGCCCACCGGCCCTGAGGAGCTCACCTGCGGGTTCCTCTACTCCTGCGCGGGCTACTACGACTACGACGAGGTCTACCGGCCCGAGTTCCCCGGCGTGGAAACGTTCAGCGGTCAGGTGGTGCACCCGCAGTTCTGGCCCGCGGACCTGGGGTACGCCGGCAAGCGGGTCGTGGTCATCGGCAGTGGCGCCACCGCCGTGACCCTGGTGCCCGCGATGGCGCCCGAGGCAGCCCACGTGACGATGCTCCAGCGCAGCCCGAGCTGGATCGGCTCGGTCCCCCAGCAGGACAAGGTGGCCGACCTGCTCCGGCAGGCACTCCCGGCCCAGCTCGCGCACCAGTTGATCCGCACCAAGAACATCGCCCAGCAGCTCGCGCTCTACAACTTCTGCCAGCGGTTCCCCGGCCGCGCACGCAAGGTGCTGACCGGGCTGGTCGTGAAGCAGCTCAAGGACCCCGACCTGGTCGCCGAGCACTTCAACCCCACCTACGACCCCTGGGACCAGCGGTTCTGCGCCGTACCGGACGGCGACCTGTTCCGCACGATCCGTCGCGGCGACGCGGAGGTCGTCACCGACCACATCGACTCGTTCGTGCCCGAGGGCATCCGGCTGCGCAGCGGGCAGGTGCTCGAGGCCGACCTCGTGGTCACGGCCACCGGGCTCAAGCTCAAGCAGCTCGGCGGCGTCTCGCCAACGATCGACGGCCAGGCCCTCGACCTGCACGACCGGTTCGTGTGGCAGGGCGCGATGATGTCCGGCGTCCCCAACCTGGCGTTCTGCATCGGCTACACGAACGCGTCGTGGACCCTGCGTGCCGACCTCACCCACCGCCTGGTCTGCAAGGTGCTCAACCACCTGGAGCGGCACGACCTCGCCGCCGCGGCCCCGGTCGCGGACGAGGGGCTCGGGACCCGGCCCCTGCTCGACCTCTCCTCGGGCTACATCCAGCGGTCCATCGAGGAGTTCCCCCAGCAGGGCGACCGCGGGCCGTGGCGGGTGCGGCAGAACTACCTGCTCGACTCCCTGACCACGATGCGCCGGCGGCTGAGCGACTCGATGGAGTTCACCCCGAGGTCGCAGGTCGCCGCGGGGTCGCCGGGCACCGCGGGGCCGCTGGTCACCGCGCCGCGCTGACCACCCGGTAGCGGACGAAGGCAGGGAGGGCGACCGCGGCCAGCACCGTGACCACGATGACCAGCAGTCCACCGCCCGCAGCGGTCGCGGCCGCTCCGATCGAGACCGCGACCGCACCGTGGGCCACGTCGGCCACCCTGGGCCCACCGGCGACCACGACGGTGAAGATGCCCTGGAGCCGCCCGCGCACGGCGTCGGAGGCGGCGCTCTGCAGCATGCTCATCCGGAACGCGGCCGAGGCCATGTCGGCGGCGCCACCGACGACGAGCAGCAGCACCGCGGCCACCAGCATCGGCCACCGCCAGGTGTCGGCCAGCGCCACCGCCACGCCGAACCCGGACATGGCCGCGCCCCAGACCAGCACCGAGACGATCACCGCGAGGCCCTGGCGCTCGACCCGGGACACCCAGCCGGAGAAGATCCCGCCCAGCACGGCACCGATCGGGATCCCGGCGAAGAGCAGCGCGAACGCGAGCCCTCCACCCTCAGGGCCGCCGAAGTCGAGGTGGGCGATCTCGGGGAACAGCGCCCGGGGCATCCCGAAGACCATCGCGATCAGGTCCACGAGGAACGACATCAGCAGCACCGGCTGGCCCTTGAGGTAGGCCAGCCCATCGAGCACCGCACGGATCCCCAGGGTCCCGGTCACGCCCTCGATGGGGAGCGGCGGGAGCAGCAGCACGGCGAACAGCGTCGGGATCAGCGTGAGCGTGTCGATCAGGTAGAGCCAGGAGAACCCGAAGACGGGGATCAGCGCCCCGGCGACGAGCGGTCCGCCGATCGCGCCGGCCTGCATCACGGTCATGTTCAGCGAGTTGGCGGCCGGCAACAGCGACATCGGCAGCAGCCGGGGGAGTACGGCGCTGCGCGTGGGCTGGTTGACCGCGAAGAACGCCTGCTGGACCGAGAACAGGCACAGCAGCAGCCACACGTCGACCGATCCCACCCACGCCTGCAGCCAGAACAGCGCGCTGGTGAGGATCAGCCCGAGGGTGGAGACGATCAGGATCGTGCGCCGGTCGATGACGTCGGCGAGCGCGCCACCCCACAACCCGAAGACGACCAGCGGCACCAGGCCGAAGACGCCGGTGAGTCCGACGTACGCCGAGGAGCCGGTCTCGGCGTAGATCTGTGCCGGGACCGCCACCACGGTGAGCTGGGCGCCGATCACCGTGACGATGTTCGCGGCCCAGAGCCTGCGGAAGTGCGGGTTGCGCAGTGGCCGGGTGTCAGCCAGCCAGGAGCTCAATCGAGGGTCACGACTCCTTGACCAACGCCCGCACCTGCTCCACGCTGCCGCAGCCCTCGTCGAGCATCCGGTTGCGCTCCGCGGCCCAGGCGGCGCCGAGCTTGCCGCGCTCCTGCGGGGAGACGTCCTCGCGGGCCGGGTTCAAGATGTCGCGCTCCTCTTCGTCGAGGTGGTGCAGCAGGGTCTCGCTGAACTCGTGCACGGCGTTGCTGAAGTCCTCGTCGTAGAGCTCGGTCGCCTCCAGCAGCGGCAGCAGGGTCTCGTAGCCCTCCTGGTGCTCCTTGGCGCCGTGCTCGGCCTCCTCCTCGTCGATCGCGTCCTTGCGCTCGAGCTGCGGGTAGACCTTGCTCTCCTCGGCCTCCCCGTGCGCCACCAACAGCTCGGAGATCTGGCGACGCAGCGCGTCCCGGTCGTTCTGCTCGTTGCGCAGCTCCCGCAGGAGGGCCTCGAAGAGGCGGTGGTCGTCCAGGATCAGCTCGACGACGTCTCCGGACTCGGGGCGCGGGATCTCGACGGGGGTCTGGTTGGGGGTCTCGTTGGCCATGGCGACAACTCTAGGCATCCAGGCGGCCTCTCAGGTGCGCCGGTCGAAGTTGATGGAGCCGTCGGGTCGGTACCGGTGCCGGTAGCCGGGGTCGTGGACGCGCTGGTGGTGCCAGTGGCACAGCGGCACGGCGTCCGCCAGGTCTGTCCTCCCGCCGAGGTGCCAGGGTCTTCGGTGGTGCAGCTCGCACCAGGCGTAGGGGCGCTGGCACCCCTCGGCCGCGCAGGTGTCGTGCTCGAGTCCCTTGGCGACTCGCTGGGCCTGGGAGAACAGCCGGCTCTCCCGGCCGAGATCGAGGGCGACCGACCCGGTGCCGAGGACGGCCGGGATGATCCCGGCCGAGCAGGCCAGCCGCCGCGCCTCTCCAGCGGAGAGCGCCTGGCCGGTGTCGAGGTGGGCCGCTCGCAACGCGTCCTGCAGCACCCCGTGGCCGATCGTGACCACCACGGTGGCGGCGGTCTTGTCGTGGAGGTGGTCGGTGGGCAGGTGCTCCAGCAGCTCGGCGAACGCCAGGCCACGGCGCAGGTCCCAGTCGTAGGGCCGCGGAGCAGTCCGGTCCTGCGTGGCCTGGCTCCTGGCAGGCATCCGGCGGGGTGCGGTCATCGCGTCGATGATCTTGCGCAGGTGCGCGACCGCGGTGGTGGGCACGGTGAAGTGCCCGCTGGTGGTGCCGTCCCCGTTGTCGTGGAAGCTGAGCCGGGACCTCGAGCGCGCGATCTCCTCCTCGCTCCGCAGCTGCCGGTCCTCGTGGGCGTCCACGACGGCTTGGTCGGGCTCGATCGCCTCGATGGCGCGGCGGGCCTCCCGGCGCAGCTGCTCGGGGGTGAACCGGGCGGCCTTCTCCACGAGCGCGGCCTCGACCGTGCGGCGCTGGGCGTCGCTGACCCCGTCGGGGAGCTGCCGGTCGGCGTGCAGGATCACCGCGGCGTGATCGGGGGAGACCAGTCCGGCGTCGAGCGCGTCCGCGGTGGTGTCGTGGTCCCCAGAGCTCAGCTCACGAGCGAGACCGACCTCCTTCGCGGCGCTGGCCCGCGAGGTGGTGGTCGTCGTCGCCACCCAGGCGGCGGTCCCGGTGAAGCCGGCGTCGGCAGCGCTCCCCGCCCTGTCGGCGGCGGCGACCAGCCTGAGCTTCACCGCGTCGATGCGCCGGCCGATCCGCTCGAGTCGGCGCACGGCCGCGGCGTACTCCCCGGACGCCAGCGACACAGGAGCCCCCGCCATCTCGTCCAGCGCTGCCTCGATCACAGCCAGACCCCCGAGCGCGGGGTGCCCCGCGTCGGGGTGAAGGTCGAGGAGTGCCGTGGTCATGGGTCCATTTTCGCTCGCACACATGTTCGATAACAATGGGTGATCGGCAATCTGTGGAGAACTTCTTCCCGTCCCAGCTCGGGCTCGTGTGTGCTCGTCCGTGTCGTCCGTACTCCCCTTCGGGGGGGCGACCGCTGTCGCGCAATTGCTGGGAAATGACACTCGATCTCGCGAGAACACTGCACTTTGCCAGCAATTGCGCGGCCGGTGCCGGCCCGCAGACCCCACCCCTTGCCAATCCGCTCCGCGGGCCCGCAACTCCGCACTTGCGCCAGCAACAGCGACACAGGGCCGCATCTGCGGCTACTCTGCCCGGATGGCGACGTACCGGATCAGGCAGGCGGCCGACCTGCTCGGGGTCAGTGACGACACCGTGCGGCGGTGGGCCGACTCCGGGCGACTGCGTACGACGACGGAGGGGTCGCGGCAGGTGGTGGACGGGGCCGAGCTGGCGACGCTGGCCCAGGAGCTCGCGGAGAGCGGGGAGCGACCCGGCCCGGGGCCGGTCGTCTCGGCCTCGGCGCGCAACCGGTTCGTCGGGCTGGTGACCAGGGTGGTGCGGGACGGCGTGATGGCCCAGGTGGAGATCCAGGCGGGGCCGCACCGGGTGGTCTCTCTGCTCAGCCGGGAGGCGGCCGACGAGCTGCAGCTTGAGCCGGGTGTGCTGGCGATCGCCACCGTGAAGTCCACCAACGTCGGCATCGAACTGCCGGAGCAACGGTGAGCCCCCGATGAGGCCCGCCCTGCTGGCGCTCGCTGCGTGCCTGGCGTCCACCTCGCTCGCCGGCTGCGGGTCCGGGTCGGAGGGGAGCGAGGTCACCGTCAGGGTCTTCGCGGCGGCCTCGCTGAGCGAGCCGTTCACCGAGCTGGCCGAGCAGTTCGAGGAGGACCACCCCGGCACCGAGGTCGAGTTCAGCTTCGGGCCGAGCTCCGGGCTGGCCCGCCAGGTCACCAACGGCGCGCCCGCGGACGTGTTCGCCTCCGCCAGCCCGGCCGAGATGGACACGTTGGTGCGTTCCGGCGAGGCCGAGGACCCGGAGGACTTCGCCACCAACACGATGGAGGTCGCGGTCGCGCCTGCGAACCCGGGCAAGGTCACCCGGCTCGCCGACCTCGCCCGTCCGGGCGTGAAGGTCGCGCTCTGTCAGGCGCAGGTCCCCTGCGGCAAGGTGGCGGCCGAGGTCTTCGCCAAGGCCGGGTTGAAGGTGCGAGCGGTCACCGAGGAGGTGGACGTGAAGTCGGTGCTCACCAAGGTCTCCCTCGGCGAGGTCGACGCCGGGGTCGTCTACGTCAGCGACGTGCTCACCGCCCGCGACAAGGTCGAGGGCGTGGAGATCCCGGCGGCGGTGAACGCCGCCACCACCTACCCGATCGCGGTGCTCAGCCGCTCCCGGCACGCGAGCCGGGCAGCGGAGTTCGTCGACCTGGTGCGCTCCGCCCGCGGCGCGGAGGCACTCCGCGTCGCCGGATTCCAGGGCCCGCTCTGAGCGCGTCCCTGGGCGCCGCCCTGGGCCCGGCCCCGAGGACCGGCGCCCGGCGTCCTCCGTGGCCACTGGCCGTGCCCGCCCTGGCCGGCGCGCTGCTGCTCGTCGTACCCCTGCTCGGGTTGCTGCTGCGCGCTCCGTGGAGCGGTCTCGGCAGGATCCTGGTCACGCCCGAGGTGGTCGACGCCCTGTGGCTCTCGCTGCTCTCGGCGACGCTCGCGACCGCGATCTCGCTGGTGCTGGGCGTGCCGCTGGCCTGGGTCCTGGCCCGGTCCACGGTGCCGGGCGTCCGCCTGCTCCGGGCGCTGGTCACCCTGCCGCTGGTGCTGCCGCCGGTCGTGGGCGGGGTCGCCCTGCTGCTCGTCCTGGGCCGAAACGGGATCGTGGGCCAGCACCTCGACCAGTGGTTCGGCATCACGATCCCGTTCACCACCGCCGCTGTGGTGATCGCCGAGACCTTCGTGGCGATGCCGTTCCTCGTGGTCGCGGTCGAGGGGGCGCTGCGGACGGCGGACCAGGGGTACGACGAGGCCGCGGCCACCCTCGGAGCCGGGCGGCTCACCGTGTTCTGGCGGGTCACCCTGCCGCTGATCCGGCCGGCGCTGGTCGCGGGTGCGGTGCTCTGCTGGGCCCGTGCGCTGGGGGAGTTCGGGGCCACGGTCACCTTCGCCGGGAACCTGCCCGGGGTGACCCAGACGATGCCGCTCAAGGTCTACCTGGCGATGGAGACCGACCCGGACGCGGCCCTCGCGCTGTCCCTGGTCCTGCTGGCGGTCTCCGTGGCGGTGCTGTTCGCGCTGCGGGGCCGCTGGTTCGGCGCGGGCGGTGCCGGGTGAGCGAGCCCACGGCCCAGGGGCTGCACTTCGACGGTGCCGTACGCCGGGGCTCCTTCGAGCTCGCGGTGGACTTCTCCGTGGGACCGGGGGAGGTGCTCGCCGTCCTGGGGCCCAACGGCGCCGGCAAGTCGACCCTGCTCCGGGCCATCGCCGGGCTCGAGGAGCTCAGCAGCGGGTCGGTCACGGTGGCCGGCTCGGCCTGGCAGCGGCCCGGGCGGTTCCTGCCGGTCGAGCAGCGAGCCACGGGGATGGTCTTCCAGGACCACCGGCTCTTCCCCCACCTCGACGTGCGCGACAACGTGGCGTTCGCGGCCAGGTCGCGCGGGGTCGCCCGCGCCGCCGCCAGGGAGCAGGCCACCGACTGGCTCGACCGGCTCGAGCTCGGCGCCCTGGCCTCGCGCCGGCCGCACCAGCTCTCGGGTGGCCAGGCCCAGCGGGTCGCGCTGGCCCGCGCCCTGGCCCGGGACCCCGAGGTGCTGCTGCTCGACGAGCCGATGTCCGCCCTGGACGCGGGGGCCCGGATCGAGGTGCGGGCGTTCCTGCGGGCGCACCTGGCCGAGTTCGCCGGCCCGGTGGTGCTGGTCACCCACGACCCCCTCGAGGCGATGGTGCTGGCCGACCGGCTGCTCGTCGTCGAGGGCGGCGGCGTCCTCCAGCAGGGGCCCCCGGCCGAGGTGGCCCGCCGCCCGGCCTCGTCGTACGTCGCCCGGCTGGTCGGCCTGAACCTGTGGACGGGCGTCCTCGACCCGGACGACGGCACCGTGCGGCTCGACGAGGGTGGCCGCTTCGCCGTCTCGACCGACGCCCCGGGGGGACGTGTGCTGGTCTCGCTGCGCCCGAGCGCGGTCACGGTGCACACCCAGCGGCCCGAGCACACCAGCACCCGCAACGTCTGGCAGGGGACCGTCTCGGACCTCGAGCTGCTCGCGGACCGGGTCCGGGTGCGGGTCCTCGGCGAACCCTCGGTGCTCGTCGACGTGACCGCCGCGGCCGTCGCCGAGCTCGGGCTCGACGTGGGCACCGAGCTGTGGCTCTCGGCGAAGGCGACCGAGGCGGAGGCCTATCGGGAGACGGCCCCGCAGAGTGGCCCGAAGACTGGCCCGGGCGCTGGGAGCCTGCTGTAATCGCGCTGTGAGAGAGCGCTCACGCCCAGAACGGGCGTCACCGGCCACTGTCGTGACAAGATGCCTCGTTAGTCGGTCTCAAGCGAGCGGGAACGATCTCTGCTAACCAAGGGGATGCCCACATGACCACGCCTTTCCTGCCCGAGTTGACGACCACGTTCAGCTCGTTGGCCGAGGTCATCTACTCGGGTCAGTCCTACGAGTCCATCTACGAGACGCTCTGCCACAGCGCCGTCGAGCTCATCGACGGCTGTGACCACGCCTCGATCATGCTCCGCCGCCACGGGCGCCACGTCACCGGGGCCGCGTCGGACGAGGTGGCCCGTGCCATCGACGAGCTGGAGAAGGCGCTCGACCAGGGACCCTGCATCGACGTCCTCGACGAGGACATGCCCGACCAGCATCTGTGCCCGGACCTGACGCTGAGCAGCCCCTGGCCCGAGCTGGCGGCCCGGATCCTTGCTGGGACCGAGGTCAAGGGCATGGGTGGGTTCCGGATCCGTCAGGACGGCCAGAAGGTGGGCGCGCTGAACATCTTCAGCGACAACGTGGACGCCCTGAACCAGCGCTCGCTCGACCAGGCGGTCATGCTCACGGCGTTCGCGTCGGTGGCGTTCGCCGCCCTCGACCGGGGCGAGGAGGCCAGCACCCTGCGCCGCGGGCTGCAGAGCAACCGCGAGATCGGCAAGGCGATCGGCCTGATGATGGCCACGCACAACATCGACGACGACCAGGCCTTCGAGATGCTCTCCAAGGTGTCCCAGGAGATGAACATCAAGCTCGCCCAGGTCGCCAACCAGGTCATCGCCCACCACCGCAAGTGATTAGCCGGCCTGCGGAGCGGGTACATGAAGGGCCGGTGGGTCCAGCTTCGGGCCCGCCGCGACTGTGCGGCGTACGCATCGGTGCCTCTCACTGACACTTCTCGGGGCCTTGCGTCCGTCGCACGCCCGTTCACCCCGATCAGACGAGGAGTGCCGAGACATGGCTACTGAAGACAAGGCCGCACACAAGGCCGAGGACATCAAGGGCAAGGTCAAGGAGACCGCGGGCAAGGCGACCGGCGACGACTCCATGGAGACCGAGGGCAAGGCCGACCAGAGCAAGTCCTCGCTCAAGCAGGCCGGCGAGAACGTCAAGGACGCCTTCAAGGGCTGAGCCCCCAGCAACGCCACGGGGCCGAGACAGGCCCGTGGCGACTTGGCAGCCCCCGCTGAGCATGGTCGGATCGACCGCATGTGTCCCTTTGCATCGCGTAGATCCGTGAAAGCCATGGCCGGCGGGGGCTTCCTGCTGCTGGTGCTCAGTGCCTGCAGCCTCCCCGGCACCGGCCCGGACCCCGAGGAGACGATGGGGGACCTGGCCACGGCGCTCTCGGCGGGCGACGTCGCCAAGATCGACTTCACCGGGGACGACGCGGCCGCCGCCAAGGCGTACAAGACCGTGACCGCGGGGCTCGGCCGTCCCGAGGTCTCCGCGGGCGAGGTCACCGAAGGCACGGGGGACGGCGACGACAGCGACACAGCCACCGGCACGCTGAAGTGGCGCTGGAAGGTCGGGGCGAAGACCTGGTCCTACGACACCGAGGTCGCGCTCGCCCGTGCCGAGACCGACGACGGCAAGGCCTGGCTGGTGCGCTGGAGTCCCAGGATCGTGGAGCCGTCGCTCGAGGCCAACGAGGTGCTGGACCAGACGTCGGTCAAGCCCCAGCGTGGCAACATCCTCGGCGCCGGCGACAAGCCCGTGGTGGCCCCACGGCCCGTGCTCCGGGTGGGGATCGACAAGACCCGGATCTCCCCGGCCCAGGCCGAGCGCTCGGCCGAGACCCTGGCGGGGCTCGTCGGCATCGCCGCTCCGCCGTACCTCAAGCAGGTCGCGGCCGCCGGGCCCAAGGCCTTCGTCCAGGCGATCGTCTACCGCCGGGAGCAGGCGCCCCGCGGGATGCTGCTGGGGCTCGAGGACATCCCCGGCGCCCGGGCGATCTCCGACCGGCTGCCGCTCGCCCCCACCAAGGACTTCGCCTCCGCCCTGCTCGGCAGCGTCGGCAGCGCCACCGCGGAGCTGGTCGAGGACAGCGACGGGCGGATCAAGGCCGGCGACGAGGTCGGCATCTCCGGCCTGCAGCTGCGCTACGACGAGCAGCTGTTCGGTACCCGCGGCACCACCGTCGCGGCCGTGGCCCCCCAGGGCGTACGACGCACCCTGTTCACCGCCCCGCCGGTGGCCGGGCAGCCGCTGCGGACCACCCTCGACCTCTCCGCTCAGCGGGCCGCGCAGGACGCGCTCGCCGGCGTCGGCCCGGCCAGCGCCCTGGTCGCGATCCGGCCCTCCACCGGGGAGCTCGTCGCCGTGGCGAGCGGACCCGGCTCCAAGGGCTACAACACCGCCACCGTCGGCCAGTACGCACCCGGCTCGACGTTCAAGATCGTCACCGCGCTCGCCCTGCTCCGCTCGGGCCTTACGCCGACCTCGCAGGTCGACTGTCCCGCCACCACGGTCGTGGACGGCAAGACCTTCAAGAACTACGACGACTACCCCTCCTCGGCCCTGGGCCGGATCACCCTGGCGGAGGCGTTCGCCAACTCCTGCAACACCGCCTTCATCGGCCAGCGCGACCAGGTCGGCGACGACGAGCTCGCGCAGGCGGCCACCGCCCTGGGCCTGGGCGTGGACCAGGACACCGGCTTCCCGTCGTTCTTCGGCAAGGTCGGCCGGGCTGGGAGCGAGACCCAGGCGGCGGCCAGCCTGATCGGTCAGGGCTCCGTGCTGGCCTCGCCGATGGCGATGGCCGCCGTGACCGCCTCGGTGGTCAAGGGTTCAGCCGTCGTACCGACCCTGCTGCCCGAGCACGAGGCGGACGAGAAGGAGCCCGCCCAGCCACTCACCGCGGCGGAGGCCGACCAGCTGCAGTCGCTGATGGCCGGGGTGGTCGAGCGCGGGAGCGGCGCCCTCCTCAAGGGCCTCCCCGGAGGCCGGGTGATCGCCAAGACCGGGACGGCCGAGTTCGGCGAGAAGCCGCCGCTGCCGACCCACGCGTGGATGGTCGCCGGCCGCGACGACCTGGCCGTCGCGGTCTTCGTCGAGCGAGGTGAGTCCGGATCGGGTTCCGCCGGCCCCATCCTGCGCCAGTTCCTCGCTAGGGTGCGCTGATGCAGCCTCGCAACCACTGGGTCCGACGCAGTGAACAGCTCGACCCCGTGGCCGACAGCCACGAGATCAGCCTGCACGTCTCGGCCTACGACTTCCCGTGGGACAACCTGCAGGCGCTCTCGTTCGCGCTCTTCCGCACCTACGCGGTCCCCTCGATCGGGCGTCTCCTCGACCAGACCCAGGAGTTCACCGGCCAGGTCCAGAAGAGGTACGACGACACCGGGCTGCTGCTCGAGGAGGTGCAGCGGCACGGCCTCGACAGCACCCGCGGGCGCTCCGCCGTACGCCGGATCAACCAGATGCACGCGATGTACGACATCAGCAACGACGACTTCCGCTACGTGCTCGCCACGTTCGTCGTGGTGCCCAAGCGCTGGATCGACGACTTCGGGTTCCGGCCGCTGAGCCCCAACGAGGTCGCCGCCGTGACCAACTACTACATCGAGCTCGGCCGGCACATGGCGATCAAGGACATGCCCGCCGACTTCGCCGGCTTCGAGAGGCTCCTCGACGACTACGAGCGCGAGCACTTCGCCTTCGACCCGGGCGGCCGCCGGGTGGCCGACTCCACGCTGGACCTGATGACCACGTTCGCGCCCAACAAGTACGCCCCCAAGTGGGTGGTGAAGCGGTTCGCCTACTCGCTGATGGACGAGCCGCTGCTGCGCGCGTTCCGCTACCCGGTCCCGGGGCGGATCGAGCGGGGTTTCTTCCGCGGCGCGATGGCGGTGCGGGCGCGGCTGCTGCGGCTGTTCCCGGCCCGCTCGAAGCCGAAGTGGGTCAGCGAGTACGGCTACTTCCGCACCTACCCCGCGGGCTACGACATCGCCCACCTCGGGACGTTCCCCGCCTCGGATCACTAGTCTCGGCGCATGGCCAGCCTCCAGCACGCCGTCGTGACCCGGGTGGTGCCGCTGCTGCGGCGCAACCTCTCGCCCGACGACCTGCCGGCGATGCGTACGGCGATGACCGAGCACAACCGCACGATCGTGCAGGGCCCGCCGCGCGACGTACGTCGCACCCACCAGCTCTCGATCAGCAACGTCCACGGCTTCCCGGTGCACACGATCTGGAGGGCCGGGGCCGAGCTGCCCGGCCGCACCGTGCTCCATCTGCACGGAGGGGCCTACGTGCGCCCCTCCAGCCCCCAGCACTGGCGGTTCCTCGCCCGGTTGTCCGACGCCCTCGGCGCGAGAGGCGTGCTGCCCGCCTACCCGCTCGCGCCGGAGTTCACCGTCGAGGACTCCTTCGACGCGATGGTGGCGCTGTTCGACGACCTCGCGGCGACCTCGCCGCAGGGCGTCACGTTGGTGGGGGACTCCGCCGGGGGCGGCTACGCACTCGCGTTGGCTCAGGCGCTGCGCGACCGCGGCGGTCCCCAGCCCGACCGGTTGGTGCTGATCGCTCCCTGGGTCGACCTGACCGGCACCACCCCCGGGACCCGGGAGGCCGCCGACCGCGATCCGTGGCTGTCCTATCCGCACCTGTCGGTCTACGCCTCCTTCTGGGCGGGCGGCACCGAGCCCGGCCGGCTCGCCGACCCGCGGGTCAGCCCCGGGCTCGGCGACCTCGCCGGGCTGCCCCCGGCGCTGATGCTGTGCGGCACCCGCGACCTGCTGCAGCCCGGCTGCGACGCGCTGTTCGAGCGCGCGCAGGAGGTGGACTGGGAGCTGGAGTACGTCGTGGCGCCCGACCTGATCCACGTCTACCCGCTGCTGCCGATCCCGGAGGCCCGCGAGGCCCTGGAGTCGGTGATCGAGTTCTGCAGGCACGGCTGAGGGGCTGAGCGCAAGCACTTGCGGAGTGTCGATCCCGGCACCCGTTATCTGGTCCAGACCATGGATTGTCCGTTTCTGTATGGAATGCGGGCCAGGGTGATACTTCGCAGCAATGGACGCCACCGACGTGGCCGTGATCGGCTCGGGAGTTTCCGGGCTCACCTGCGCGCGGGCGTTGGAGGAGTCCGGTCTGTCCGTGCGCGTCCTGGAGCGCTCGGCCCGGGTCGGGGGGCGCGTCGGCACCGACATCGTCGACGGTTTCCGCTGCGACCGCGGCCTGCAGTGGCTCAACGTCACCCACCCGGACCTGCGCAACAGCGTCGACGTCGCGGCCCTCAACCCCCGCCCGATCGAGCGGGGCATGGTGCTCGCCCACCCCGATGGATACCGGGTGCTGCAGGGCTCGCAGACCGCTCTGATCGCCGCGATCAGGTCCGGGCTCGGGGCACCGCAGGACATCGCGCGGCTGCTGCGGTGGAGCGACCCGATGCGTCGGGGCACCGACCGGCTGCTCGCCGGGGCCGACATGACGCTGGAGGAGTCGCTGGACCGGCACCGGATCTCGGGCCGGCTCCGCGAGGAGGTGCTGCGGCCGTTCTTCCGCCTCGTCCTGGCCGACGAGGACCTGCGCACCTCCTACCAGTTCACGATGCTGAGCATGCAGGAGCTGTCCACCGGGACCCCCGCCCTGCCCGCGCTGGGGATGCAGGCGCTGCCCAACCAGCTCGCGCTCGCCCTCGAGCAGCCGGTGGACCACGGGGTGGACGTCCTCGGCGTGAAGCGCAACGCCGGCAGCGGGGTGCGCGTGTTCACCGACGGCGGCGAGGTGCAGGCCCGTGCCGTCGTGGTGGCGACGGATCCGGTCAGCGCCTCCTCGATGCTCGGTCTCGGCGCCCCGATGATGCGGGGCACCTCCACCTGGTGGTTCTCCACGGAGGTCCCGCCCACCACGATGAAGATCCCGTTCGTGAACCCGATCGGTCCCTCCGCGGGCCCGGTCTCGCACGCGGTCGTGGTCTCCAACATCGCCTCGCGCTACGCCCCCTCGGGCAGGCACCTCGTGGCAGCCAGCTCGGTCGCCATGCCCGGGAGCGACGCCGGCACCGAGACCGAGGCGGCGGTGCGAGCCCAGCTGGGCCAGATCTTCCACACGAACGCAGGGTCCTGGGGCCTGGTTGCCCGGCACGTCAGGTCGGCGGCGGTGCCGGCGGTGCGCCCGCCGCTCATCCTGCGCCGCGAGGTCGACCTCGGTGACGGAGTGTTCGTGTGCGGGGACCACCGGGAGCTCCCCGGGATCCCGGGTGCGATGCGCTCGGGCCGCCGCGCGGCGGCGGCCGTCCTCGAGGAGCTGGGCCAGACGGCCAAGCCCTGAGCCGGGGCCGGGGTCCGGGTCTGGGTCGGGCCGGTCCTAGAGCCTGGCAGCGGCGGCGAGCTCGAGCGCGCGCTCGGCGGCGGGCCGGGCCAGGTCGCGGTCCTCGGGAACCAGGCCGACCCGGGTACGCCGGTCGAGGAGGTCCTCGACGGTCCTGGCCCCCTCGTGGGTGACCGCGAAGACCAGCTCGGCGAGCGTGACGGCCAGGCCCGGTGCGACCGGGGCGAGCAGCTCGTCGGCGTCCAGCCCCGTGACGGCGACGGCTTCGGCGAGCACGGCATGCGCCTCCGTGCCGAACCGCCGCACCAGCCGGGCCGGGGCGTCCAGCGCCGCGAGCCGGTCGCGGGAGGCGGCCCCGACAAGCGGAAGCGTCCGGGTCCGGCAGGGGCCGGCCGTGAGGTGCGAGGTCTCCACGGCCCGGTCGACGGCGTCCTGCGCCATCCGGCGGTAGGTGGTCAGCTTCCCGCCGACCACGGTGACCACTCCGCTGCTGGAGACGAGCACCGCGTGCCGGCGCGACAGGTCGGCGGTGGTGGTGCCCGTGTCGAGCAGGGGCCGCAGGCCGGCGTACGTCCCGACGACCTGGTCGCGGCGTACGTCGCTCTGCAGGACGCGGTTGATCACGGAGAGCAGGAACGCGACGTCCTCCTCGGGGGCGACCGGGACGTCGGGGACCTCGCCGTCGACCTCCTCGTCGGTCAGGCCGACGTAGAAGGTCTGGTCGGGCTGGGGCAGGGCGAACACGAACCTGTTGCTCGCTCCCGGCACCGGTGCCATCACCGCGCACCGGACCCCGGGGAGGGTCTCCTTGCGCAGCACGAGGTGGGTGCCGCGGCTGGGGCGCAGCCGGATCTCCGGGACCAGCTGGCCGGCCCAGACCCCGGTCGCGTTGATGACCGCGCGGGCGTTGAGCCAGCGCGACGCCCCGGTGGTGGAATCGGTGAGCATGGCCCCCTCGCCGAGGGCCTCGCTGACCCGGACCCCGGTGTGCACGTGGGCGCCCTGGGTGGCGGCGGTGCGGGCCACCGCCAGCACGAGGCGGACGTCGTCCTCGAGCTGGCCGTCCCAGCTCAGGATCGCCCCACGCAGGCCTTCCCGGCGTACGACGGGAGCCAGCGTCAGCGTCTCGGTGACGCCGATGCGCCGTGGGCAGGGCAGCGTCTCGCGGCGGGTGCGGGCGGCCAGGCGCAGCAGGTCCCCCGCCCGGATGCCGCTGCGGGCCAGCCCGGCCTGGACGCGGCCGACCTCGGGGGTGAGCGGCATCAGCATCGGCAGGGCGTGCACGAGGTGGGGAGCGGTGGTCTGCATCAGGATGCCGCGCTCGACCGCGCTCTCCCGGGCCACGTCGAGCTGCCCCCGGGCGAGGTAGCGCAGGCCGCCGTGCACCAGCTTGGAGCTCCACCGGCTGGTGCCGAACCCGACGTCGTGGGCGTCGACCGCGACCACGTCGAGCCCACGGGAGGCCGCGTCCAGGGCGACCCCGGCGCCGGTGATCCCGAGCCCGATCACCAGCACGTCGGTGCTCTCCGGGATCCCGTCCAGCCCGACCTGGATCCTTCCCGGCGACGGGGTCGGGGTCGTGGTCGTGGTCGGTCGAGCGTCCCCCGTCGGTCGAGCCTGTCGAGACCCACTCACGGCGCGAGGTACCGCTCCACGAGGCGCGCCAGCTCGTCGTCGAGGCCGGTGAGGTCGGCGTCCCGCGAGGGTGCGACACCGTCGGCCATGGTGTGGGCGGAGAGCACGAACCCGTGGCAGGCCAGGAGCAGCGAGCGGGCCATGGTTTCCGCGTCCCCGGCCCGGACCGAGCCCGCAGCCTGGCCCTCGCGGATGACCTCGGCGACCGCGGTCGCGATCTGGTCCTGGGTGCGGCCACGGCGGTCGAGCAGGTAGGGCAGCAGCAGCTCGGGGTCGACGTCGATGATCCGGCGCAGCAGCGGGTTGGTCCGGAGCCGGCGCACGGTGGCCACCACGGCGTCGGCGATGGATCCCGGCGTGCGCCCTTCCGCCTGCTCTTCGGGCGGGGCGAGGCCGGGTTCCGCCCCCACGACGGCGCCCAGCTCGCGGGTCATCAGGTCGGCGAGCAGGGTCTGGGTGTCGGGCCAGCGTCGGTAGAGGGTCATCCGGCTGACCCCGGCCCGGCGGGCGATGTCGGTCAGCGTGGTCCGGCTCCAGCCGACGGCGAGGATCGCCTCGCGGGCAGCGTCGAGGTAAGCCTCGTCTGACTGATTGTGACGAATGGACGTCATGTGTCACAATGTAACACATGACCACCACACCCCCGGAGATGCACTGGTCGCGCTGGGGCGACCCGGCCCAGGCCGGTCCCCTCTCGGCGAGCGCCTTCGAGCTTGTCGACGCGTTCGTCGGGACCAGCGAGGCCCCCTCGGTGGACCCCGGCTCGGTCCGCCTCTCCGCGGCGCTGGGCGACCAGCTGGTCGAGGACCTGGTCGCGATCGTGGGCGCCGAGCACGTCCTGACCGACCACGACACGCGGCTGCACCACACCCGCGGGAAGTCGACCACCGACCTGCTCCGGCTGCGCGCCGGTGACGGCTCGGACTCCCCGGACGCGGTCGTGCGGCCCGGCAGCCACGACGAGGTGGCGGCCGTGATCGCCTGGGCCGAGGAACGCTACGTCGCGCTGGTGCCCTTCGGCGGCGGGACCTCGGTGGTCGGCGGGCTGGTCGCGGAGCGCGACGGCTTCGCCGGGGTGGTCTCCCTCGACCTGGGCCGCCTCGACCGGCTGCTCGCGGTCGACACCGAGTCGATGACCGCCACCCTGGAGCCGGGCCTGCGCGGCCCGCAGGCCGAGGCGCTCCTCGCCGAGCACGGCCTGACCCTGGGGCACTTCCCGCAGAGCTTCGAGTACGCCTCGATCGGCGGGTTCGCCGCCACCCGCTCCTCGGGGCAGTCCTCGGCCGGCTACGGCCGCTTCGACTCCGTCGTCCTCGGGCTCCGGGTCGCCACGCCGCGGGGCGAGCTCGTGCTGGGCAGCTCGCCTGCGAACGCCGCGGGGCCCGACCTGCGCGAGGTCGTCCTCGGGTCCGAGGGGGCGTTCGGGGTGGTCACCGCGGTGACCGTGCGCGTACGCCGGGTGCCGGCCGTCAAGGTCTACGAGACCTGGCGCTGGGACTCCTTCGTCGCCGGCGCGAACGCGATGCGCACGCTCGCCCAGACCTTCACCGCGCCCGGCCTGCTCCCCACGGTGCTGCGGCTCTCCGACGAGGCCGAGACCTCGGTCAACCTCGCCAAGCCGGCCGAGGTCGGGTCGTCGTCCTCGGGTGGCTGCCTGATGGTCACCGGCTACGAGGGCACCGAGGCCGACGTCGCCGCGAGGCGGGCCGCCGTGAGCGCGGTGCTCTCCGGCCTTGGCGGCACCTCCCTGGGCGAGGACGAGGGATGGGCGGAGGGCCGGTTCCACGGTCCCTACCTGCGCGACTCGCTGCTCGACGTCGGCGTGCTCGTGGAGACCCTGGAGACGGTGACGTTCTGGTCCCGGCTGCACCAGGTGTACGCCGCCGTCTCGGCCGCCCTGACCGGGTCGCTCGGACCCGGCACGCTGGTGCTGTGCCACGTCTCGCACGTCTACGAGACCGGCGCCTCCCTCTACTTCACCGTCGCCACCCGGCAGGCCGTGGACCCGATCGCGCAGTGGGCCGCGGCGAAGGCGGCCGCCAGCGACGCGATGATCGACAACGGCGCCTCGATCACCCACCACCACGCCGTCGGCCAGGACCACAAGCCGTGGCTGGCCCGCGAGATCGGCCCGGTCGGCGTACGCATGCTGCGCGCGCTCAAGGCCGAGCTCGATCCTGCGGGTGTGCTCAACCCCGGTGTGCTGATCCCCTGAACGCCCAGGCGACGAGCTCGGCGTCGTCCTCGGCGGTGACCATGCGACCGCCTTCCTCGTGCAGCCGCGCGGCATCGCCCGGCTCGAGCTGGCGCTCGCCGAGCAGGATCCGCCCGCGGGCCACGAAAAGGTGCAGCCGCGGGGCCCAGGGCAGGGCGAGGCGCTCACCGGTGGCGAGGCCGGCGGCGTACAGGGACGTGCCGCGCGACGAGATCGGCACGCCGTCGCCGACGTCGCCGTCGGCCACGCAGGTCCAACCGCCGTCGACGTCGACCTCCTCGCAGAGGTAGCTCGGCTGCAGGCCCGGCTCGTCGGGACGCACCCACGCCTGCAGGAACCGGGTCTCCTCGGGACCGTCCGCGACCTCGGAGTGCACCACCCCGCTGCCGGCGGAGAGGCGCTGCACCTGACCGGGGCCGATCACCCCGGAGCCGACCGTCGAGGTGTGCCGCAGCGCCCCGCTGATCACCCAGGTGACGATCTCGAGGTCGGAGTGCGGGTGGTCGGGATACCCCGTGCCGGACGGCAGCAGCTCGTCGTTGTGCGCGACCAGTGCCTCGAACCCCACGTTCGCGGGGTCGTAGTGCGCCCCGAACGAGAACGAGTGCCACGTCGTACGCCCGTCCGCGACGGTGCGCGCCCTCCCGCCTGCCGGCCGGTACTCGATCACCGTGCCATTCTCCCGCACGGATGGTCCCGGTCGTTTCGCCGGTCAAGTCCGGCCTCGGGCCTGCCGAACGATCGGGACTATCCGGCTCGGCGGATCACTTGTTTACTCCCACCCATGGCAGTGAACCTTCCGAGTGACTTCGTGTTCGGGACCAGCACCGCGTCGTACCAGATCGAGGGGGCGTGGGACGAGGACGGGAAGGGGCTGAGCATCTGGGACACCTTCGCCGCCGAGCCGGGGCGGATCCACGACGGCAGTGACGCGAAGGTGGCCTGCGACCACTACCACCGCTACGCCGAGGACGTCGCCCTGATGCGGGAGCTCGGCACCGACGCCTACCGGTTCTCGATCTCCTGGCCGCGGGTGCAGCCGCAGGGCCGGGGCGCGGTGAACGCCGCCGGGCTCGACTTCTACGACCGGCTCGTCGACGAGCTGGTCGCGGCCGGGATCGAGCCGATGGCGACGCTCTACCACTGGGACCTGCCGCAGGCGCTGCAGACTCCGTCATCACGAGGGGAGGGCGGCTGGGAGGTGCGGGAGACCGCCGAGCGGTTCGCGGAGTACGCCGCCGTGTGCGCGGACCGTCTCGGCGACCGGGTCGGCAAGTGGGTGCCGGTCAACGAGCCCAACGTGGTGACCCTGCTCGGGTACGGCAACGGTGAGCACGCGCCCGGCAAGGCCCTCGGCTTCGGCGCGCTGCCGGTGGCCCACCACGTCAACCTCGCGCACGGGCTCGGCGTCGCGGCGCTGCGCGCCAACGGCGCCCGCCAGGTCGGTACGGCGAACAACCACACCACCGTGAGCCCAGCCACCACCTCGCCCCGGGACGTGGAGGCGGCCGACCTCTACGACTCCCTCTACAACCGGATCTTCGCGGGGCCGATGCTGCTGGGCGCCTACCCGGACGGCTTCGCCGAGCTGATGCCGGTGCGCCCCGGCGACCTGGAGACGATCGCCGCACCGCTCGACTTCTACGGGCTCAACTACTACAACCCCTCGCTGATCTCCGCGGCGGAGGAGGGCGCGGAGATCCCGTTCGTGCAGGAGGAGATCCACGGCTACCCGCTCACCGACTTCGGCTGGCCGGTCGTGCCGGAGGGCCTGCGCGCCGTCATCGCCCAGCTGCGCGAGCGCTACCCCGACCTCCCGCCGATCCACGTCACCGAGAACGGGTGCTCCTACGGCATGGGCCCCGACGAGGACGGCGTGGTCGACGACCAGCCGCGCATCGACTACCTGGCCGGGCACCTCGGTGCCGTCGCGGACGCGATCACCGAGGGGGCCGACGTCCGCGGCTACTACTGCTGGTCGCTGCTGGACAACTTCGAGTGGGCCGAGGGCTACCGGCAGCGCTTCGGCCTGGTGCACGTCGACTACGACACCCTGGTGCGTACGCCGAAGCGCTCCTTCCACTGGTACGCCGACCTGATCCGCTCCACCCGGGAGGGCGGCCAGTGAGCGACCCGGTGAGCGACCCGGTGAGCAGCGCCGTCGGCGGACCTCCGCAGGGGGTCGACCTCGCCGCGCTGGGGGACCCGGTCCGCCCGGTCAGCAAGGTCTGGGTGCTGTGGCTGGCGCTGATCAGCATCGGGGTGTGGTCGGGGTTCTTCGGCCCGATCCAGGTGCTGCTCGCCCAGCAGGCCGAGGTGCTCAACCCCGAGCACAAGGAGGCCACGCTCTCGCTGGTCACCGGCGTCGGCGCCGCGGTCTCCACGATCCTCAACCCGCTCTGGGGGGCGTTCTCCGACCGGACCGTGCTCCGGATCGGGCGCCGGATCCCGTGGGTGCTCGGCGGCCTGGCCGGCGGTGTGGTCGCGATGGTGGTGCTCTCCGCGGCGGGCTCGGTGCTGGTGATGGTGCTCGGCTGGGCGCTGGCCCAGGCGTCGCTGAACGCGATGCTGGCCGCAATCACCGCGACCGTCCCCGACCAGGTGCCCAGCCGCACCCGCGGGGCCGTCGGCGGGTGGCTCGCGATCGCCCAGACCCTCGGCGTGGTGGGCGGCTCCGGGATCGCGGCCGCGACCGGCAGCATCGCCGCGGGCTACCTCGCGACGGCGGGCGTGCTCGTCGTGCTCGCGCTGCCGTACTGCCTCGACAGCCGCGACATCGCGCTGGACCCGGCGGCACGTGAGCCGTTCGTGCTCGGCACGTTCCTGCGCTCGTTCTGGATCTCCCCGCGTCAGCACCCCGACTTCGCCTGGGCCTGGATCACCCGGTTCCTGATGAACCTGGGCAACGCGCTGGTGATCCTCTACATGCTCTACTACCTCAAGGACGCCATCGGGCTCAGCACCGACGAGGCCGAGGACAAGGTCTTCGTGCTCACCGCGGCGTACGGCGCCTGCACCCTGCTCACCGCCGTCGCGGGCGGGATCTGGTCGGACCGCCTCGGGCGGCGCAAGGTCT
The DNA here is from genome assembly GCF_058215695.1 of Nocardioides sp. Z38_18. Taxonomy (NCBI): domain Bacteria; kingdom Bacillati; phylum Actinomycetota; class Actinomycetes; order Propionibacteriales; family Nocardioidaceae; genus Nocardioides; species Nocardioides sp. Z38_18. Next base: position 1,286,673 of record NZ_JBZAJE010000002.1, on the reverse strand, counting down.
TCGTGATCGCTGCCGGCCTGGTCGCTGCCTGCGCGCTGCTGCTGCTCGCGTTCGCGACGACGTGGACCGCCGCCCTGGTGGGCGCGCTCATCCTGGGCATCGGGTTCGGCATCTACACCGCGGTCGACTTCGCGATGATCACCGAGGTGCTGCCCTCGGCCGGCGACCGGGCCAAGGACCTCGGCGTCATCAACATCGCCAACGCGCTGCCCCAGGTGCTCGCGCCGGTCGTCGCCGCCGCGGTCCTGGGCCTCGGCCTGGGGTACTCCTCCCTCTACGTCCTCGCCGCGGCGGTCAGCGTCCTCGGCTCGGTGCTCGTGGTGAACATCAGGTCGCTGCGCTGACCCGCCGCGTGCCGCCGGCCCGGGGCCCCGCCACCCGGTCAGAGCGTGCCAATCGGACGACCTGCCCAAAAAAGCCCTGACAGGGTCGACGTGGTTGGACCGATGAGCAAGGCTTGACCTACCCGAGACGTGGCTGCTGGGATCGGCCGCGAGTGCGGAGCGCATCTCGTGAGGGAATTCCTTGATGAACGCTGGGCCCAGGTCTTCACACTGGCGTGGGGCCACGCGCTGCTCGTCGCCGTCGCGGTGCTGCTGGCGACCGTCATCGGGATCGCGGTGGCCGTCGGCGTCACCAAGGTGCCGAAGCTGGACCCCGTCGCCAACGCGATCAGCTCGATCGGCCTGACGATCCCGTCCTTCGCGCTGGTCGGGCTGCTGCTGCCGATCCTCGGCCTCGGCTTCTGGCCCTCGCTGTTCGCGGTCACCTTCTACGCGATCTTCCCGGTGCTGCGGAACTCCGTCGTGGGGCTCCAGGGCGTCAGCCGCGACCTCCTCGAGTCGGCGCGCGGCATGGGGATGAGCGAGACGAGGTCGCTGTTCGCCGTACGCCTGCCGCTGGCGTGGCCCGTCATCCTCGCCGGGGTCCGCGTGTCCACGCAGATGTCCATGGGGGTGGCCGCCATCGCGGCGTACATCCTCGGTCCGGGCTTCGGCTCCTGGATCTTCATCGGGCTCCAGCAGGCCGGCGGCAAGAACGGCGTCAACTACGCCCTCAGCGCGACGGTCGGCGTGGTGATCATCGCGCTGGTCTTCGACCTCCTGCTCCTGCTGCTCGGCCGAGCGACCACCTCGAAGGGAATCCGGGTCTGACATGACTGCCACCGACACGCGCACCGAGGGCTCCACCCCCGAGATCAGCGGCGCCGAGATCCGGCTCGACGGCGTCACCAAGAAGTACGCCGGCCAACCCGTCCCGGCGGTCGACGGGCTCAGCCTGGTCATCCCCGCGGGCGAGATCGTGATGTTCGTCGGCCCCTCGGGCTGCGGCAAGACGACCTCGCTGAAGATGATCAACCGGCTGATCGAACCCACCTCGGGCACGATCGAGATCGGCGGCGAAGACATCCGGCACAGCAGCGTCGACGACCTGCGCCGCCACATCGGCTACGTCATCCAGGGCGGCAGCCTGTTCCCGCACATGACCGTGGCCAAGAACATCGCGATCGTCCCGGGGATGCTCGGCTGGGACGGCGCCCGGATCACCGAGCGGGTCGACGAGATGCTCGACCTCGTCGGCCTGGACCCGGCGAAGTACCGCGACCGCTACCCCCGTGAGCTCTCCGGTGGCCAGCAGCAGCGGGTCGGCGTGGCCCGTGGGCTCGCCGCGGACCCGCCGGTGCTGTTGATGGACGAGCCATTCGGGGCCGTCGACCCGATCACCCGCCAGCGGCTGCAGGACGAGCTGCTCTCGATCCAGCGCGAGGTCCGCAAGACCATCGTGTGCGTCACCCACGACATCGACGAGGCGATCAAGCTCGGCGACCGGATCCTGATCCTCCAGGAGGGGGCGCGGGTCGCGCAGTACGACACCCCCGACGTCATCCTGGCCTCGCCTGCGAACGAGTTCGTCGAGGACTTCGTCGGCGCCGGGTCCTCGCTCAAGCTGCTCAGCCTCGCCCGGATCTCCGACGTCGAGCTGCACAACCCCACCACGGCGACGATCGGCGAGAGCACCGTGGAGGTCCGGCGCCGGGCCCAGGCCGCCGGCGACCGGGCCGTGGTGGTGCTGGACCGCAACGGGCGCCCGATCGCGTGGCCGTGGGTACGCCGCCTCGTGGGCGAGACGATCCACGCCGGCCAGACCGAGCTGATCGAGCTCGACCACCGGGCGACCCTCAACGACGCGATGGACACGATGCTCACCAGCAGCCACGGGGGAGCCGTGGTCACCGGCGACCGGGGCCGCTACCTCGGCGTCGTCGACTTCGCCGCGGTGACCGGGTACATCCACGCCCAGCAGGAGAAGAGCGAAGCGGCCACACACGACGACGGGGCGCAGTCGTGACCTCGTCCGCCCCCGAGCGCGCCACCGAGACCGCCGCCGACCCCGGCGCCGGAGGCACCGGGGCTACGCAGGTCCCGGCCGGGGGGAAGAAGCGCGGGCGGCTGCGCGGCGGCCTCGACGCCGAGACGCTGATCGTGCTGTTCGCGATCCCGGCCATCGTGGTGGGTGGCTTCGCCGCCTACGCGATCTGGCACGCGACCGCCACGATGGACTCGGTCGTGGAGAGCTCGCTGGCCTGGCCGACGATCTGGCGCCAGATCTGGGAGCACGTGCGGCTCACGTTCGTCTCGGCGTTCTTCGTGATCGTGATCGCCGTACCGCTCGGGGTGCTGCTGACCCGGGGCAGGGCAAGGCGCCTGGCCCCGCTGATCGTCGGGTTCGCCAACGCCGGTCAGGCGGCGCCCTCGGTGGGCCTGATCGTGCTGTTCGCGATGTGGATCGACTTCGGCTTCCGCACCGCGGTCATCGTGCTCACGATCTACGCGGTGCTGCCGGTGCTGCGCAACACGATCGTCGGGCTCCAGGGCGTGGAGCCGACCCTGGTCGAGGCCGGGCGGGGCATGGGCATGTCGGCCACGGCCGTGCTGTTCCGGGTCGAGCTCCCGCTGGCCCTGCCGGTGATCATGTCCGGCATCCGCACCGCGCTCGTGCTGCTCGTCGGCACCGCCACGCTGGCCACGTTCATCAACGGCGGTGGCCTCGGCGGCACCCTGCAGGCCGGCATCTCGCTGCTGCGCTACCCGGTGATCGTCTGGGGCGCCGTCCTGGTGGCGCTGCTCGCGCTGCTGATCGAGTGGGTCGGGCGCGTCCTGGAGCTCGTCGTCCGGCCGAAGGGGGTCTGAGCGATGCGCCGCTCCCGCGGGATCCTCGCCATGCTGCTCGCCGTGACCATGTGCGCCCTGCTTGCGGCGTGCAGCCTGCCCACGGCCGGCGGGTTCGTCCCGACCGGGAAGCTCGCTGGTCCCCTCAAGGACGTGAAGCGGCTCGACGGAGCCTCGATCTCGGTCGGCTCGAAGAACTTCACCGAGAACGTCCTGCTCGGCAAGATGGCGATCATCTTGATGCAGTCGGCCGGCGCCAACGTCACCGACCTGACCAACATCCCCGGCAGCGCGGCCGCCCGGCAGGCGATGATCGACGGCTTGGTCCAGACGATGTGGGAGTACACCGGCACCGGCTGGATCACCTACCTCGGCCACGACAAGCCCATCCCCGACGAGAAGGGGCAGTACGAAGCCGTCCGCGACGAGGACCTGAAGGCCAACAAGCTCGTCTGGCTCCAGCCGGCGCCGATGAACAACACCTACGGCTTCGCGGTCACCAAGAAGGTGGCCGACAAGTACAAGATCACCAAGCTCTCCGAGATGAGGAAGGTGCCGGTCAAGGACCGCACCTTCTGCGTGGAGTCCGAGCTGATCAACCGACCCGACGGCCTCAAGGGCATGCTCGAGAAGTACGGCGTCCCGCTGAACAGCCCGCGCGGCGTGCCGGAGGACAACCTGAAGACCTTCCAGACCGGGGCGATCTACGACGCCACTGCCAAGGGGGCCTGCAACTTCGGCGAGGTGTTCACCACCGACGGGCGGATCCTGGCCCTGAACCTGAAGGTGCTCGAGGACGACCGGAACTTCTTCCCGAAGTACAACGTGTCGCTGGTGCTGACCGAGAACGTCTACCGCAAGTACCCGCAGCTGCAGGAGCTCGTCGCGCCGGTCAGCGAGAAGCTGACGAACGAGGTGCTGCTGGAGCTGAACGCCAAGGTCGACGTCGACGGCGAGGTTCCGGCCGAGGTCGCGTTCGACTGGCTGAAGAAGGAAGGCTTCGTCACCGACGAGTAGCCTTCCGCGGTGGCCGGAAATGAGTAGGAGTGCTCATTCGCCGGGGCGCCGGGTGGCGGCACCATTGCGCCATGAACCCCAGCGCGCCAGCTGCCGCACCCGCCCGTGTCGTCGACGCCCTGATCGCCCGCGACCTGCTCGCCCCGGCCGTGCGTGACGACGCCATCGGCGTGGTCACCGGTGCCCTGTGGGAGCCGGCCGGTACGGCGGCAGCACCGCAGGCGCCCGCACGCCGGGGACTCCCGCAGCTCGTCGAGGTGGTCGCCTACCTCGGTGGTGCGCTCGTCCTCGCTGCCGGTGGACTCTTCGTCGCCGAGGCGTGGTGGGACCTCGGGTTCGGTGCCCGGGTCACGATGCTCGCGGTGGTCGCGGTCGTGCTCGGCATCGCCGGCCTCGTCGCCTCCCGGGCCGGCGGGCAGGGCGGCGTACGCCACCAGGGCGACGACTCCCGGCGTCGGCTGGCCGGGACCCTGCTGAGCGGTGCCGCGCTCACCGCCGCATTCCTGGTGGGCATGGTCGTCGACGACCTCCTCGAGACCGGGGACGGCCTCAGCCCGGACATCTACTGGCCGGCCGTCGCGGGAGGCCTGGTCGGTGTCCTCGTCGCTGCGGTCGGCTACCGGATCGCTCCCACCGCGCTCGGCCTGCTCGGGATGCTCGCCGGGGTGGTGACGGTGGTGCTGAACCTCGTCGGCGCGATCGACCGGAACGAGGGCGTCGTCTCGGCGGTTGCGCTCTACCTGCTTGCCGGCGCCTGGCTGGCGCTGACCGAGCTCGGCCGGTTCCGCGAGCTGACCGTGGCCCGCGCGGCCGGCGTCGCGACCGCGTTCTGCGGGGCGCAGATGCTGGTGATCGAGGGTACCTACTCCTGGCCCGGCTACCTGCTGACGCTGCTTGTCGCGGTGATCGGGATCGCGATCTACCTCGCCCGGGTCGCCTGGCCCTACCTCGCCGGTGCCGTCCTCTCGGTGACGGTGGTCGTGCCCGAGGCGGTCTCGGACTGGACCGATGGCTCGGTCGGGGTGATCGGGGGCGTCCTGGTCACCGGGATCACCCTCCTGCTCGCCTCGTTCGCCGGCTACCGGCTTCGGGCGCGCACGGTCGACTGAGCGCCGGGCACTGCTCTGGGCACTGAGCTCTGGGCGGGGCCTCAGGCCCCGGCGGCCACCCGCACGCCCTGCTCGATCGCCCGCTTGGCGTCGAGCTCGGCGGCCACGTCGGCGCCACCGATCAGCTGGACCTGGCGGCCGGCCGCCACGAGCTCGTCGTAGAGGTCGCGCACCGAGTCCTGCCCGGCGCAGACCACGACGTCGTCCACCTCGATCAGCCGGGACTGCCCGTCGACGGTGAGGTGCAGGCCCGCCTCGTCGATCAGGTCGTACGCCGCCCCGGTGACCTGCACGACCCCGGACTGCTTGAGCACCGCGCGGTGGGCCCAGCCCGACGTCTTGCCGAGGTCCTTGCCGATCATCGAGGTCTTGCGCTGCACGAGGTGCACCTCGCGGGCAGGGGTGCGTGGCTTGCGCTCGGTGAGGCCGGCGGGGAACAGGCTGGGATCGCCCACACCCCAGTGCGCCAGCCACTCGTCGAGCTCCTCGCCGTCCGGGGCGGGCGTGTGGGTCAGGAAGTGCGCGACGTCGACGCCGATGCCTCCGGCTCCGATCACCGCGACCCGGCGGCCCGGGGTCGCGGAGCCGTCCAGCACCTCGGCGTAGGAAAGCGCCCGCTCGATGCCGGGGATCGACGGCATCCGGGGCTCGACGCCGGTGGCGACCACGACCTCCTCGAACCCCTCCAGCTCGGCCAGCCCCGCGGCCACGCCCAGCCGGACGTCCACGCCGAGAACCTCGAGCCGGCGCGCGTAGTAGCGCAGCGTCTCCGCGAACTCCTCCTTGCCCGGGATCTGCATCGCCAGCCGGAACTGCCCCCCGAGCTCGGTGCCCTTCTCGAACAGCGTGACCGCGAACCCCCGCTCGGCGTACGCCGTGGCAGCGCTCAGCCCCGCGGGACCGGCACCCACCACCGCGACCCTGCGCGCGGGGGCCGAGCCCCCGCCGCTGGGTGAGCCCGTCGCCCCCAATGGCAGCAGCACCAGCTCGGTCTCCCGGCAGGCCCGCGGGTTCACCAGGCAGCTGGCCCGCTTGTTCGCGAACGCGTGGTCCAGGCAGGCCTGGTTGCAGGCGATGCAGGTGTTGATCTCGTCGGCGCGACCGGCGGCCGCCTTGTTCACGAACTCGGGGTCGGCCAGCAGCGGGCGGGCCATCGAGACCAGGTCGGCGGTGCCGTCGGCGATCAGCTGGTCGGCGAGCTCGGGGGTGTTGATCCGGTTGGAGGCGCACACCGGGATGCCCACCTCCTCGCGCAGCCGCCTGGTCGTCCAGGTCCAGGCCCCGCGCGGGACCTGGGTGATGATCGTCGGGACGCGGGCCTCGTGCCAGCCGATGCCGGTGTTCAGCACGGTCGCGCCGGCCTGCTCCAGGAGCAGTGCGAGCTCGACCACCTCGTCCCAGGTCTGCCCGCCCTCGACCAGGTCGAGCAGCGAGATCCGGTAGACGATCGGGAAGCCGTCGCCGACCGCCTCGCGGGTACGCCGGACGACCTCGACGGCGAACCGCATCCGCCGGGTCGGCGTACCGCCCCAGGCGTCCTCGCGGTCGTTGGTGCGGGCGGCGAGGAACTGGTTGATCAGGTAGCCCTCGGACCCCATCACCTCGACGGCGTCGTAGCCCGCCCGCTGGGCGAGCGCGGCCGTCCGGGCGAACGACGAGGCGACCCGGTCCACCTGCTTGGTCGACATCGCGCTGGGGCGGAACGGCGTGATCGGCGACTTCTTGTCGCTCGCCGACTGGGAGAACGGGGTGTAGCCGTAGCGGCCGGCGTGCAGCACCTGCAGGGCGATCGCCCCGCCCTCGGCGTGCACCGCCTCGGTGACCTGCTTGTGCCGCTCGGACTGGAGCCGGGTGGTCAGCTCGCTGGCCAGCGGCTTGAGCCAGCCACGCTTGGAGGGCGCGTAGCCGCCGGTGATGATCAGGCCGACGCCGCCACGGGCGCGCTCGGCGAAGTACGCCGCGAGCTTGGGCAGGTCCCAGACGGCGTCCTCGAGCCCGGTGTGCATCGAGCCCATCACGCTGCGGTTGCGCAGGGTGAGGTCACCGATGGTGATCGGTGCCAGCAGGTTGGGGTACTCGCTCATGCCGCACCGCCGCTCGCCGCGCCGGCCGCACTGGTCGCGGGGCTCCAGGACTGGAGGTACTCGGTGAGCCACTCGATCCAGAACTGCTCCTGCTTGATGCCGCCGCGCAGCACCAGCCAGGTGTCGAGGCGCTGGCCGGTCAGGACGCCCGGGTCGGGGAACTGGGTCCGCTCGAGCTGCTCGAAGTGGGCCTGCCGGGTCCGGTGCTCGGCGAGCAGGTCGCGCACCTGGTCGAGCAGCTCGGCGCGGTCGCCGTACGCCGCCCCGCGCATCTTCACCGCGATCTCGGAGCGCATCACCATCGGCTGGGCGGGCGTCTCGATCCAGGCGGAGAGCACCTGCCGGCCCGCCGGGGTCACGCTGTAGCGGCGCTCGGTGCGCCGCGACTCGCCGGCCTCCACGTCGAGCCAGCCCTCGGACTCCATCCGCCGCAGCACCTTGTAGATCTGCTGGTGGGTGGCCCGCCAGAAGAACCCGATCGACCGGTCGAAGCGCCGGGTCAGCTCGATCCCGGTGCCGGGACGTTCGCTCAGGGAGACCAGCAGCGCGTGCTCGAGTGCCATGCGAGGAGTCTGGTGCTCGCCGAGGCGTTGTGCAACTAGTTGCACAGGTGGTGAGCGTCACTGTCCCGTGGTGCCTGCGGGGCGTCCCGACTCGCGTTACGAGCGAGCCGGGGGGCACGATGACAGATCTGCTGTCACAATCACCGGCATGACTTACGAACTCGGTCAGGGAAGCGGTCCGCTCAAGGGGATCAAGGTCGTGGAGATCGCCGGCATCGGGCCCAGCCCGCACGCCTGCATGATCCTCGCCGACCTCGGCGCGGACGTGATCCGGGTGGAGCGCCCCGGGGGACAGGCGCTCACCGGCGGCGCGAACGACCTGCTCAACCGCGGCCGGCCCAGCGTGGCGCTGAACCTCAAGGACCCCGAGGCGATCGCGACCGTGCTCGACCTGGTCGCCGAGGCCGACGTACTCATCGAGGGGATGCGCCCCGGCACCACCGAGCGCCTGGGTCTCGGGCCCGAGGAGTGCCACGCCCGCAACCCGCGACTGGTCTACGGCCGGATGACCGGCTGGGGCCAGACCGGGCCGCTGGCGAAGGCCGCCGGCCACGACATGAACTACATCGCGATCACCGGCGCCCTGTTCGGCATGGGCCAGGACCCCGCGAAGCCACATTTCCCTGCCAACCTCGTCGGTGACTTCGGCGGCGGCTCGACGTACCTCGTGATCGGGGTGCTCGCAGCCCTGCTCGAGGCGCGCATCTCGGGGAAGGGCCAGGTGGTCGACGCGGCGATCGTCGACGGCACCGCGAGCCTGAACGCGATGTCCTCGGGGATGCTCGCGGGCGGCAACCTGCGCGAGGAGCGCGGGGTGAACCTGCTCGACGGCGGGATGCCGTTCTACGACCTCTACGAGACCTCCGACGGCCGGCACATGTCGGTGGGCCCGCTGGAGCCGCAGTTCTACGACGTGTTCGTGAAGCTGCTCGGCATCGAGGACGCCCCCGACCGCTTCGACTTCGAGCAGACCCCCCAGCTGCGCGAGCGGATCGCGACCACCTTCGCCACCCGCACCCAGGCCGAGTGGTCCGAGGTCTTCGAGGGCACCGACGCCTGCGTGGCGCCGATCCTCCCGCTCTCGGAGGCGATGGACCACCCGCACATGGCCGCCCGTGAGGTCTTCGTCGAGCACGAGGGCATCCGCCAGCCGCAGCCCGCCCCCCGCTTCTCCCGTACGACGGCCACCCTGTCCACCCCGCCCCCGGTCAAGGCCGGCATCAACACCCGCGACGCCCTCACCGCCTGGGGCGTGGCCGACGTGGACGGGCTGATCGAACGAGAGGCCGCGGTCCAGGCCTAGGGGTGTTCTCCGGGTTTTCGGGGTAGTCCGAGACGTAACCGTCGTCGAATGTCCGAATTGACGACGGTTCTGTCTCGGACTATCCGGCTGCGGGCTCCCAAACGGACACCGGGTGATCTCGCCCACAGCAACCCCGGATTGACGATGACAGCGTTACTGTCACAATGAAGTACCTCATCGCCGCGCCTCGCCGCGCCTGCGTGAGTCCGCCCGCCGAGTCCTGGACTCGACCGAGAAGTTGGGAAACACATTCATGGCAACAGAAGCGTTCGTGTACGACGCGCTGCGCACGCCCCGTGGCAAGGGAAAGAAGAACGGCAGCCTCCACGAGGTGAAGCCGGTCGACCTGGTGGTGGGGCTGCTGGACGCGGTCCAGGAGCGGAACCCCTCCCTCGACGTCAACCGGATCGACGACGTCGTCCTCGGGGTCGTCTCGCCCGTGGGTGACCAGGGCGGCGACATCGCCAAGACCGCCGCTCTCGCGGCCGGCCTCCCGGACACCGTTGCCGGCGTACAGCTGAACCGCTTCTGCGCCTCCGGCCTCGAGGCGGTGAACCAGGCCGCCTCCCGTGTGCGCGGCGGCTTCGAGGACCTGATCATCGCCGGTGGCGTCGAGTCGATGAGCCGCGTGGCCATGGGCAGTGACGGTGGCGCGTGGGCGATGGACCCGGCCACCGCGTTCAGCACCGACTTCGTGCCCCAGGGCATCGGTGCCGACCTGATCGCCACCATCGAGGGCTGGTCGCGTGAGGAGGTCGACACCTTCGCCGTGGAGTCGAACCACCGTGCCGCCAAGGCGTGGGCCGACGGCCGCTTCGCCAACTCGGTCGTCCCCGTCCGGGACCGCAACGGAATCGTGGTGCTCGACCACGACGAGTTCATCAAGCCCGAGTCGACCGTCGAGGGCCTCGCGCGCCTCAAGCCGTCCTTCGCCGGCATCGGTGACCAGGCCGGGTTCGACTCGGTCGCGCTGGAGAAGTACCACTGGATCGAGAAGATCGACCACGTCCACCACGCCGGCAACAGCTCCGGCATCGTCGACGGCGCCGCGCTGACCCTGATCGGCAACGAGCAGGTCGGCCAGGACCTCGGCCTGACCCCGCGGGCGCGGATCATCGCCACCGCCGTGTCCGGTGCCGACCCGACGATCATGCTCACCGGTCCCGCCCCGGCTGCCCGCAAGGCGCTGGCCAAGGCCGGCCTCCAGGTCGAGGACATCGACCTCTTCGAGATCAACGAGGCGTTCGCCGCCGTCGCCATGCGGTTCATGCGCGACATGGGCATCGACTCCGAGATCACCAACGTCAATGGCGGCTCGATCGCGATGGGTCACCCGCTGGGTGCCACCGGCGCGATGATCCTCGGCACGCTGATCGACGAGCTCGAGCGTCGTGAGCTCAAGCGCGGCCTCGCCACGCTGTGCGTCGGTGGCGGCATGGGCATCGCCACGATCGTTGAGCTGGTCTGACTCCGTCAGACCAGCTGATGGTGGTCGAGCAGCGTCGGAGAGCGAGCTTGCGAGCTCTCCAAGAGCGTGTCGAGACCCGGTGACCCGACCTACGGGGTCAGCCGAAGTGCCAACGCAACCCAAAGACTTGAAGGAAGAAAAATGACGGAATCCGCAGTCAAGTACGACAAGGGTGACGACGGCATCGTCGTACTCACCCTCGACGACCCCACCTCCAGCGCCAACACGATGAACGACCTGTACACCGAGTCGATGCGCAACGCGGTCGACAAGCTGTACGCCGAGAAGGACGACATCGCCGGCGTGGTGATCACCTCGGCGAAGAAGACCTTCTTCGCCGGCGGCAACCTGAAGAACATGCTGAAGGCCACCCCCGAGGACGGCCAGGCGATCTTCGAGATGGGCCAGACGATCAAGGCCGACCTGCGTCGCCTCGAGCTGCTCGGCAAGCCCGTCGTGGCCGCGATCAACGGTGCAGCCCTCGGTGGCGGGCTCGAGATCGCGCTCGCCTGCCACCGCCGCATCGTGGTCGACGACCCCAAGGTCTCCCTCGGCCTGCCCGAGGTCACCCTCGGTCTGCTCCCCGGCGGCGGCGGCGTCACCCGCACCGTCCGGATGCTCGGCATCCAGTCGGCGCTGATGGACGTCCTGCTCCAGGGGCCGACCTTCAAGCCGGCCCAGGCCAAGGAGAAGGGCCTCGTCGACGAGCTCGTCGAGAGCCGTGAGGACCTCGTCCCGGCCGCGAAGAAGTGGATCGAGGCGAACAAGGACAACGCCGAGGCCGCCACCAACCCCTGGGACCGCGACGGCTTCAAGATCCCCGGTGGCACCCCCTCCAGCCCCAAGCTGGCGGCGTTCCTCCCGGCGTTCCCGGCGATGCTGCGCAAGCAGACCAAGGGCGCGAACTACCCGGCCACCCGCGCGATCATGTCCGCCGCGATCGAGGGCGCCCAGGTCGACTTCGACACCGCCAGCCGGATCGAGTCGCGCTACCTCGCCGAGCTGATCACCGGGTCGAACAGCAAGAACATGATCCAGGCGTTCTTCTTCGACCTCTCCGCGATCAACGGCGGCTCGCTGCGTCCCGAGGGCGTTGCGAAGTACACGCCCACCAAGGTCGGCGTGCTCGGCGCCGGGATGATGGGAGCCGGCATCGCCTACTCCTGTGCCCGCGCCGGCATGGAGGTCGTGCTCAAGGACGTCAAGCAGGAGGCCGCCGACAAGGGCAAGGCCTACAGCGAGAAGATCCTGGACAAGGCCGTGCAGCGCGGCAAGATGGACGAGGCGAAGAAGGCCGAGATCCTCGGCCGGATCACCGCGACCACCGAGGCCGACGACTTCAAGGGCTGCGACCTCGTGATCGAGGCCGTCTTCGAGGACCCGTCGCTCAAGGCCAAGGTCTTCGGCGAGATCCAGGACGTCGTCAACCCCGACGCCCTGCTCTGCTCGAACACCTCCACGCTCCCGATCACCGAGCTCGCCGAGGGCGTCAACCGTCCCGACGACTTCATCGGCCTGCACTTCTTCTCGCCGGTCGACAAGATGCCGCTGGTGGAGATCATCCGCGGCGCCAAGACCACCGACGAGGCGGTCGCCAAGGCGCTCGACGTGGTGATGGCGATCCGCAAGACCCCGATCGTGGTCAACGACAGCCGTGGCTTCTACACCAGCCGCGTCATCGGCACGATGGTCAACGAGGGTCTCGCGATGCTCGGCGAGGGCGTCCACCCGATGTCGGTGGAGCGCGCCGCGACCCAGGCCGGCTACCCGGTCGGGACGCTGCAGCTCTCCGACGAGCTCAACCTCGAGCTGATGGCCAAGATCCAGAAGGCCACCGTCGACGCCGCTGCCCGCGACGGCATCGAGCTGCCGGACCACCCCGCCACCTCGGTCATCTCCACGATGATCGAGAAGGAGCGTCCGGGCCGCCTGCGCGGCAAGGGCTTCTACGACTACGACGAGAACGGTCGTCGCGGGTCGCTGTGGCCGGGCCTCAAGGAGCTGTTCCCGTCCAACGACGAGCCGGCCGACATCGAGGACCTCAAGGACCGCTACCTGTTCATCGAGGCGCTCGAGACCGCGAAGTGCTTCGAGGAGGGCGTCATCGAGTCGGCGGCCGCGGCCAACATCGGCTCGATCATGGGCATCGGCTACCCGGCCCTGACCGGCGGCACCGTGCAGTTCATGCAGGGGTACGACGGCAAGACCGGCCGGGGCCTGAAGGGCTTCGTCGCCCGGGCCGAGGAGCTGGCCGCGAAGTACGGCGAGCGCTTCGCTCCCACCGAGCGGCTCAAGGAGATGGCGGAGAAGGGCGAGTCCTTCCCCGCCTGATCCCCGCCTGGTCGTGCCCGATCCCGCGGACCGTTGTACCTGACGGTCCGCGGGATCAGCGCGCCGGAGGAGGCGGCTGCGGGCTGTTCGCGAGGGGCTTGAACGTCGTTCGGACCGGCTCAGGAACCAGGAGGCTCCACAGGGCCAGCCCCGGCATGGCGAACCATCCCACCACCTCGGCGGGAGCGAGCAGGTCCACCGAGTCCCCGCTGTTGGCGACCGCGAGCGCGACGATGGCGAGCAGGACGATCCCCCCGCTGATGGCGACGACAGCCCCCCGGCTCTGGTCGGGGTTGCTCTGGGTCAGGCTCCGCGCGACCAGGGCAGCCACAGCCGCGACGACCATCAGCACCAAGGGCACGATGACACTGGCCTCGTAGTTCTCGGCGTCGAACAGGACCAGGAGGCGGCCCACGGCCGAGAGCACGAGGCCGCCGGCGAGGACCAGGAAGGCCAGAGCGGCCGTCTGGACCCACGACCACACCGGCTCGACCGGGTGGAGACCGGCCAGCACGGGCCGAGCGACGCTGAGGGCGGCCCCTGCCACCACCAGGAACGCCCCTGCCGGAGCCAGGCCGAAGCCGGTCTCACCGGTGATCTTGGCCAGGCCGACGTCGTAGAAGCCGTTGCCGTCCGAGCCCGAGGTGGCCAGCACGGCCGTGACCAGGAAGGTGAAACCGACCGTGGCGAAAACGCGGGCGCCCGCGCGGCTGTGGGCACCGTAGGGCACCAGGGGGATCAGCACGACCGCGGCGTAGGACCCGACCAGGAGCAGCACGGTGCCGAGCAGGGAGAGGACCAAGTCGCCCAGGGACCCGATGTTGCTGATCACGTAGATGATCGTGCTGACCCCAAGGAGCACCAGTCCGGCAGCCACGAGCAACACGCTGGACCGGTGCCACACCCCGCGGTCGCGGGAGGTGGCGTCCTCCTCGATCGCACGCGGCTGCAGGGCCAGGAGGACTCCGGCGAGTCCCACACCGACTCCGGCGCCGAAGCCGCCCTCGAAGTCGTCCGTGAGGTGGATGAGCTCGTTGACCAGCACGACGATCAGGCACACGGCGTAGGGCACCTGAGCCGTCAGCTTCCCCAGCCGCACCTGCGCGGGACCCCAGCCGGGGATCACGCGCGCCGTGACGAGGTAGGGCAGCGCGAGCGAGAGAGCCGAGACGATGGTGGCGAGCACCACCCACCATCGGTCCGAGGCCTGGTGTCCGCCGTCCCACGGCAGGGCGAGCGACCCGAACAGCAGGAAGAGGGCTCCCGCGTCACGGGCGAGGTCGCCCACGGCCAGCCCCGCAAGCGGGTTGGCCGCGGCGCCGGCTGCGACTCCTGGCTGTCCCGGAGGTGGCAGCGGGCGCGACGGGGGCGGAGCCGCGGCCTCAGGGGGCGGCTGCCAGGCCGGCATCGGTGCCACCGGGGTGGCGGGCGGGGCTGCGGCGGGGGGCGATGCGGCCGGTGGCTGGACGACCGGCTCGCTCAACCCAGGCGCAGGGAACTGTCGGGTGGACTGCCGACCCCGGTCCTGCCCCGAGCCCTGACCCGGTTCCTGCACGGGGTCCTGCACCGGGTCCGGTTCCGACTCCTGGACCGGCGACGGCGCTGGCGGCGCGGACGTGGGCGCCGCCTCGGCGTTCTCCAGGGGGCTGCCGCAGTCCTCGCAGAACCGCCCACCGGTCGAGGATGCTCCACACATTCCGCAGAATTTTTGGGGCACGGCCCCTCCTAGATCGCTGGATCCCTGGATGATGGGGCGAAAGTTAACACGCACGCGCCTCGCTGCTGAGAAGCTGCGGGCCGACACCCAGGGGGCAAGACTTGTCGGTCACGCACGCTCTGCGGGCCGCCCACCGGCCGTTCCTCGTCGGCCAGGTCCTGTCCGGGGCTCTCCTGTTCAGCCAGGTGTTCCTGCCCTGGAGCCAGCACGGGCCGTTGTCCCAGGCATCGTCCCTCGAGGCGGCCGCGTTCATCGGCTCCGGAGCCGTCTCGAGCCTCGTGCCAGCAGGGGCGGCGGTCCTCCTGCTGCTGCTCCCGGGCCTGGGACTGGTCCTGGCGTTCCTCGTCTTCGTGACCCGGCCCTGGGGGCGGGTGGGGGCTTTGGTGACCCTCGCCGGCGCGTTGGCGGTCTGGACCGGGCTGTCTCGGGTGCTGAACAGTGTCGCGATTTCCGAGTGGGGCGCAGGTGGACTCGTGACAATGTTCGGCATCGCCCTGGGTGCGCTCTGTGTGATCGCCCGCCAGTGACTTCTCCCGCCGAGCCGAGGACCCGATCATGTTCTGTCCTGCCTGTGGTGCTGCTGCCAGTCGTGACGGTCAGAAGTTCTGCGCCAGTTGCGGAGGTCTGCTCGGTGCCGTCCGACCGCGCCCGAGAGCCGAGCCGCAGCACACCCCGGTCCACCCGCAGCCACACGCTGCGACCCCACCACCGCCCCACGCCGCAAACCAGCCGTTCCCTGACTCCCCTACCCACGTGCACGCGCCCGAGCTCGAAGCCTCGGCTCCCCGCTCCGGTCGCCACTTGCTGCGCACCATCTCCCTTGCAGCGGTCAGTGTGCTGGCAGTGCTCGGCCTGGCTCTGCTCGGCTGGAAGCTGCTCGCTGACCGGGGTGGGGCCGGATCGCCGGAGGAGGCGGCTACCCGGCTGCTCGAGTCCGTGGCCGAGCAGGACGGAGTCGGTGCCCTGCGCATGCTCAGCCCCGGTGAGGTCGAGGGCGTCGACGACCTCTACGGCAGCCTGCGCAAGCGCCTGTCCAAGTCCGGCCTCGCCAGTGGCGGTGACGGCAGCGCGATAGACGCGTTCGACATTGCACTCACCGACGTCACCACCGACGTCGACCAGCTCGACGAGAACGCCGCACGCGTCTACCTGACGGGGGCGACGATCGAGGTCACCCTGGACCCCGACAAGCTGCCCAAGCGACTGGGTGCGCTCGCGCAGCGCTACCCCGAAGGCAAGTCGTGGAACGTCGACTTCGACGAGGTGTTCGACGAGCTCGACAGCGGTCAGGGGGCGAGGCCCTTCGTCACCGCGGTCGAGGAGGGCGGCCGTTGGTACGTGTCACCTCTCGCCACGGCCGCGGAGTACGTGATCGAAGAGAACGAGCTCGACGATGCCGACTACTCCGCCATCGGCCAGGTCGAGGACCAGGAGCCGACGGTCGCCGAGGACCCTGAGGACGCGGTGCGAACCGTCCTTCGTGCGGTCTCCTCCGACGACCCCGGCGACGTCCTCAGGGCACTGCCCAGGGACGAGGTCGGTGTCCTGGCGGCGTACACCGATCTTGCTTCGGAGCTGATCGAGCAGTACGGCGTGGACGTCGACCTCGACGCTCAAGGTGGGCTGGACACGGACTTTGATGAGCAGGGAGACCGGGGCAAGCTCAGCATCAACAGACTCGCCGTCGACGTTAGCGGAAGCGCTGACGGTGACAGCGACTCCACCGAGGTCGGCGTCGACGACGACTGCCTGGTGGCCGGGGGCGACCGGGCCTGCCTGAACGACACCGGCAAGCGACTCACGGGCGTCGACTCGTGGTACGTGATGCTCCGCAAGGAAGGCAAAGGTTGGCAGGTGGACCCCCTCGCCACGGCGGTGGCCTACGGGAAGGAGCTCGTCGAGAGTGCGCCCGAGGACTTCGCTCTGAGTCAGCTCGGCCTTCCAGACCTGATCAAGCCGACCACGACCCTCCAGACCGGCCAGAAGCAGAGCTTGCAGACGAGCCCTTCGGGAATCCTGGTGGCGAACGTCGAAGCCAAGCGGGGCCAGGTCGTGGTGATCACGTCCGACGCTTACGAGGGCGGCGTCTACGACCCCGACTCACGGATCGGCGGCGGGTACGACCACTGGGGGCCGTTCGTCGCGCAGGAGTCCGGCACCTACCGCGTCCACTTCGAAGTCGAGGAGGCCAAGGCCACCTCGTTCGAGGCCGAGGTCGACGTGCTCGACCCCAGGCCCGCGGCTCGGGGCGCCAAGGTGTCCCGGGTGCCGGGGCAGCAGGCCGGGGCGTGGACGGTCGACTTCGACAACACCTACTACGGCGGGAACGGCGACGAGGACTACGAGGTCCTCGACCCGAAGGGGGAGGACGACTTCTACGACGAGACCCTCTCGGGCAGATACGTCGTGGTGGTGCGTTCGGACAATGTGGACCTCGTGCCCACCGGTCCTTCCTTCGAGGACGGGGGCACCTCGTACTCCGGCACCGTGGACTCCGACGACACGGTCTCGGTGGGGATGCGGCTCGTGGCCGGGGAGACCGTGTCCATCACGGGCAGTGCGGACGAGGACATCAGCCTGACGGTCGACGGCGATACCACCGACGACACCTACGAGGGGGAGGAGCTGCTCACCTTCACACCCGACACCAGTGGCCGCTACACCGTCGAGGTCCACAACTACGGAAGCTCCTCGTCCAGCTTCACACTCACCCTTTCCTGACCGGAGGATCTCGATGGCCTACTGCACGAACTGCGGCAACGCGCTGTCCGGGACAGGCAGGTTCTGCGCGAGCTGCGGCGCCGAGGTGGCGGCCTCGGGACTCGCAGCGTCAGCGCAGGCGTCCCTCGCGAACCCCGCGGGGGCGCCGCCCACGCCTGCCACCGCCACCGCCGTCACTCCGGAACCGCAGGCCGGAACGCGACGCCGCGTCACGACCCGAGCGTGGCTGGTAATCGCAGGCGTGGTGCTCCTCTTCGTGGGCGCTGCCTTCGTCGGCACCAGGGTGCTCGGCGGCGGGTCCTCGGACGATCGGCTCGTCGTCGGGTACGGCGGACCGAGCGTGCTGTCCGGAGCGGTGACGTCGGAACCGTCGAAGGCGTGGACGTTCGAGCCCCCGGACGCTGGCACCGTGGTAGGGGTCGCGGCGCAGGAGTCGCGCACGGTCGTCTCGTGGGCGGGCGAGGAGAGCTCGGGGGTCGGGTCCCTCGACGACTCCGGCGAGCTCAGCTGGCACGAGGACGTGGACGGCCCCTGCCAGCCAGCATTCACGCCCTCGGGGGACGTCGTCGTGTGCCAGACCGACGGGGAGGAGGGTTCGGGCGGGCTGTCGGCGTACGACGCGGACTCGGGCGACCGGCTGTGGGCCTCGGACTTCGGCTACCTCTACAGCTTCGAGCCCACGCAGGGTGTGCTGGTGAGCAACGGCTCGAAGCTGCGGATGGTCGGCGAGCGCAGTGGCGACACGCGTTGGACCGTGTCCGGCGACACTTATGCGCTCACCGACGACGCCGCCTACGTCCTGGACGACGGTGACCTCAGTCGGGTGGACCTCGACTCCGGCAAGGTGGAGTGGAGCACGGCCGGCGTCGCCGACACCGCCGACGACGACGAGGGGAGTCCCACGGTCGCGGCGACGAACCAGCTGGTCGCGGTCGGCTCGACCGAGGGGGTGGCGCTCTACGACGCAGGCAGTGGTGACGAGAGTGCGTCGCCGACCGGCAGCCAGCCAGACCTCCTGATGCCACTGGCGGAGGCGTTCGTGTCGGTGCGCACGGAGTACGACGACGAGGACGAGGATCCCGAGTCGACCGTGGAGGTCATCGGCGAGGACGGCGAACGTGCCTCGCAGAAGGTCGACAGTGCTTTCTCCCCCGACTCGGTGCTCGTCAGCGGAGGGGACGAGGTGTTGTTCAGCATGTCCGGCGGGGACCTCTACGACGACACGCTCGAGTCGATCGGCAGCCTGCCGCAGGACGAGGACTCCTACGTCCGCGCCGTGGCCGGCGGGTTCTACGTCACTGACGAGGAGCGCACTCGCTCCTACGACACGTCGGGCGAGGTCCAGTGGACCCTCGACCACAGTTCCTCGACCGGGCAGGTCTGGACGGGTGACCGGGCGCTGCTCGTCAACGAGGACGACGGGGAGGCACTGACTCGTTACGAGTAAGTGCCTCAGCGAACCTGCATGGCGGCCCGGAGCCCTCGGCGGAGCAGCACCAGCCCGAGCGCGAGACTGAGCAACACGCCGGCGAGGAGAGGAAGGAACCATGGCGGCAGGGCTCGCGCGACATCGACCCCGACGACGGCGATCGCCGGGTTCTGCCCGGCGTTGAACCCGATGGCCTGCAGGTGGTGGGCCCCGGGTTCTAGGTCCCGGGGGAAGGAGATCGTGGCGACTCCGTTGCCCTTCTCGTCCAGCTCGACCTGGCCGGCAGGGCGATTGCGCGAGGCGACGCTGACGTTGACGTCACTCCCGGGGGCACCGCCACTGATGCGGACAGTCGCCGTCTGGCCGGCCCGGACGTCGACGTTCTCCGGGGAGAAACGACGCTTGCCCAGGTCCAGCAACAGGGTGTCGGGAATGTTGGCGATCCGATCCGTCAGCCGGGTCACGGCTTGACGGATGCCGCCCGCCTGGCCTGTCGTGCCTATCCGCCACGCGGCCACACCGGCCGGAAGACTCTCGTCGAGACTGCCTGAGGAGGCGATCACGACATTGGTCTCCGCGCGGTAGCCCTTGGCCGTCGGGTGGAAACGCTCGTTCTTCTCATCTGTGCCGACCTGCTTGTCGAAGCCGATCGGGGAGACGAGAAAGCGCTCGTTGCCCGGGCGGGGGCACATGGTGTTGTTCGGCAGGAAGGCCTCCTGGGTCGACCTGATCATCTGGATCCGGTAGCCGCGCGCGTGCATCTCTTCGACTTTGTCCTGGATCGCCCCATCCAGATCGTCGACGAGCTGGTTGGCGTATTCGATCTCCTGGCTGTCGAAGACGAAACCCACGACCCCACACGTCGAGTTGTAGCGCGACTCCGGGAAAGCCTGGGGATATGCCAGCACGTAGAGCGGCGCCACCCGGCCGTCTCGCTTCTTGACGGCTGCGTCGGAGTTCAGGACGCCATAGACCTGCTTGTAGGTCTCCCCGAGGTCGGCACCCAACCCGTTGACCGTCGAGCTCACTCCTTTGACCCAGCTCGTGTCGTCGGAGCAACGTGTGTCCCAGGTGGTGGTCACCTCGGCGCGGCCGGTGATGGTCGGCCTCAGATGGCCAAGAACGCATCGAGTGATGATGTCGGTGAAGCCGATGTCGTTGCCGCCGATCGTCATGAAGGCGGCCTCGACGGGCCCACCCTCCTTCGTGCGACGGGCGAACGTCGCGACCTGCTCTTCCTGCACAGCGTTCTTGGACTTCTGCTGTGAGCCGTAGCGGGTCACGGCTCCGCTGCAGGCGATTAACTCGACGTTCTTCTTCTGGAACAGCGGGGCCAGGTAGGTGTTCATCGACTTGTGGCAGCCGTTCCCCTTGGCCAGGGTGCCGTCGAGGTAGCTGCCGGCGCCTTCCCCGGAGGAGTAGGAGTCCCCTAGGATCGCGATGCGTTTGCCCTTGAGGTCGCCGATGATTCCAGAGGCATCGGAGAGGGTCTGGTCGGCGTCGACAACCTGGACCTCACCGCTCGTCGAGACAGGCTGAGAATTGACCCCCCAAGTGGTCACGCGGTACTTCGCGGACCCCGTTGGCCCACCCTGGCGGCTGAAACCGACCAGCCAGGTGTGCGAGCTGGAGGCGCCGGCGTTCAGGTTTCCCAGGCTCGGCCTGGGCGGGAGCGCTGACGGGATGAGCTGTTGGCCGGTGCTGCCGTCGGCGTTGGCGAAGTTCAGTGCCAACCGGACGTTGGAGATGTCTTGGGCGGTGTTGTTGGTGACAGTCACCTTGACGCGGCGCGCACCACCGGCCGGGACGCGCGAGGGCATCCCCTCGATGTCGAGTGTCAGCTCCGTATCGGTCGCCTCGGTCACGACCTGGTTCAGCTGGTCGGTGTCCTGGGCCTCGTAGACCTCTCCTCCGGTCGCGTCGGCGATGCACTGGAGCTCGGTGAGTCCCTCCTCAGAGGTCTGGAAGCCCGCCGGGTAGACGGTGAGGTCGAAGCCTTCACTTCGGATCTCCTTCGCCACCTCGCAGGGGTCGGGCTCACAGGTGTGCAGACCGTCGGAGATCAGCAGCACCGTGGCGCCGTCGTACTCACCCTTGACGGAGTCCACGGAGGCGCGCAGGGCAGTGCCCGTGGGGGTGTTGCCGCTCGCGCTCAGCTTTCGGATCGCCGGGATCATCACCTTCTGGTCGAGCGGCCCCATGTCGATGGCACTGGCGCCAGACCCGCAGTCGCCGTCGTTCGGGAAGGTCCAGAGCCCCACGATCGAGCCAGGACGCTGTTCCCGGAGCACGCGGGTCAGGGCCGCTTGTGCCCCGGCGAGCTTGACCGTGCCGGTGCCGTCGTCCTCGTCCATCGACGAGGAAGTGTCGAGCACGATGAGCAGGGGTCTGGCCCTCCCTTCGTCCTGCGCCCGCGGATCGAGGGCCGCGATGGCGGTCTGGGGGGTGGTCTGAGCGATGGCCGTGGGTGCAGTGCTGGCCAGGAGGTTGCCGAGCAGGCAACACAACAGGAACGCAAGGGTGAGCCGGATCGACCGGCGGACCACGTTCAGTCCTCCTCGGTCAGGGCCTCTAGGGCCGTGGGGTCACCCACGACGCGGAGACGTCCGATCCCGGCGGTGGCGGACTCGGAGCGGGTCGTGAACCTGAGGGTGATCCGGAGAGCGCCCGTGACCTTGGCGGAGAAGGTGGTCGGGGCGCCGTACGCCGCGTCGACGGTCTTCATCACCTGGTTGTCCGCGAGCACCTGCAGGCGCACCCGCTCGGAGGGCTCAGAGTCGTTGGGCACCCCCAGAACTCCCTCCACGAGGTCTGCTCCACGGTTGACGACGTAGCTCTGATCGACAGCCTCGCCGAGGTAGGCGCTGCACGTGATGCCGGTCTCGAAGGTCTGGGTGTCCATGGCCAGGTCCTCGTCGGGCGAGCAGCCACCGTCGAGGGAATCGACCAGGCTGAGGTCCACGTCTCCGGGCTCGGTCGCGATGACGACGCGCACCTTCTCCGGCAGCGCGGAGCCGGAGCCGGGCTCGATCGAGGAGATTTGGCCAGTGACCGCGCCCGGGACGTAGCGCGAGACCGTCTCCGCCTGGGCACCGAGCTGCGCGAGCTCCGCGAGCACGGCGGTGGCCTGCCTTCCCTGGATGCCGGGCACTTTGGCGGGGGTCGAGACCACCAGCCTGATCGCCCCCGTGGCGTCGTAACCGTAGACCGGGTCCTGGGTCAGTACGACTCCGGTCTCGCCGGCCGCGGGCTGCTGGGTAACCGTGATCGAGCTCGGTGCCAGGCCTAGGTCGGCCAGGATCTGGCGGGAGTCCCTCAGGTTGATGCCCCGGAGATCGGGCATCGTGCGAGTGGCCGGCCCGGCCGTGGGACCCGGCTTGGTCGAGGGCAACGACGACGCCTCGGCCTCGCTGCGGTCCGAGGCCAGCCACCAGCCGAGCAGGATGCCGCTGCCGGCCACGGCCAGCAGCAGGAAAAGTGCGGAGAAGGCGAATGCCCGCCTGACGCCGAGTCTTGGGGCACTTCCAGCTTCCTCCGGCGCCGGGTCTGCGAGCGGTGGGAGATCGCTCTGCGTTTCCTCGGCCGGGATTGGCGCGATTGGAGCTGGCTCGGTGGGGAGGGCCGCTCCACAGTCGCGGCAGAAGGGAGCACCAGGCCGAGTTTCAGAGCCACAGCTCGGGCATAACGTCACGCGCGATCCTCCTGGGAACAGCGGGGCGCGGCCAGCGTAAGGGGATTCAGGGGGTGATGTCCGTCCCAAATCCGGGGGAATGGACACCGCGATCCGCAAATAGCTGTATTTCGGGCATGGATGGCCATGCTCTCAGTGAGACTGGGCGGGTGGACGAGGCCAGGCACACCGGGCAGGCGCGGGTCGAGATCGAGGGCCTGTGGGTCCGGTTCGGCGCCGTGGCCGCCGTACGCGGGATCGACCTGAGCGCCGAGGCGGGCCGGGCGACCGCGCTGCTGGGACGCAACGGCGCCGGCAAGTCCACCACCATGCGCGTGCTGGCCGGGGTGATCCCACCCACCGAGGGCCGCGTCGAGGTCGACGGGATTGACGTCGGCCGGGACCCGCTGGCGGTGAAGCGGCGTACCGGTTACTGCCCCGACGTCGGCGGCCTGGTTCCGCGGGCGACCCCGTGGGAGCACCTCCAGCTCGCCGCGCGCCTGCGCCGGCTCGAGGGCTGGGAGGCCCGCGCCCATGACCTCCTCGAGCGCTTCGAGCTCGGCGACGCGGCCCACCGGGTCACCTCGGGGTTCAGCCACGGCATGGGCCGGCGGCTCTCGGTCATCCTGGCCACCTTCCACGAACCCTCCGTCCTCCTGCTCGACGAGCCGTTCGACGGCGTCGACCCGCTGGGGGTGGAGGCCACCCTCGAGGTGATCGCCGACGCGCGGGCCCGGGGCGCCGCCGTACTCGTCTCGACGCACCTGCGCGACCTCGCGATGGAGGCCTGCGAGAACGCGCTCGTCCTGCGAGGCGGGTCGACCGTCGCCGCGTTGAGCGCCGCGGAGCTCGTCGGTGAGGAGGGCGCCGGTGTCTACCGCGCTCTCCTGGACTGAGCTGCGCACCAGCCGCGAGGACCTCGCCGCGGTCCTGGCGTTCCGGCGCTCCGGGCTCTCGCGGACCGGACGTCAGCGGATGCGGCTGGCCGGCGGGCTCGTCGCGCTGCTCACCGTCCTGGTGGTGCTGGTCCCTGCCTACCTCGGCGGCGAGACCCCCCGCGAGCGCAGCGGCCAGATCCTGGCGGTCCTGCCCTCGCTGTCCCTGGGATTCCTCGTCCTGGCCGCCATCACCGCGGTCGCCTCGGCCGGCGGCCGCGAGATCATCCCCCGCGACCAGGCGGTGGCCTTCCCGGTCTCGGCCACCACCGACCACCTCGGCGCCCTCCTGCTCGCGCCGCTGAACATCGCCTGGATCGCCCAGGCCTGGGCGCTGCTCGGGATGACCTCCTACGCCCTGGGCCCGGAACGGTGGTGGGCCTACCTGCTGCCGGTGGTGCTGTGGATCCTCGCGGCGACCGCGCTGGCCCAGGTCGTGGGCTGGCTGGCCGAGGGCGTACGCCGCGGCCGGCACGGGATCGCGGTCTTCCGCGCGTTCGTGCTGGTGCTCGCCTTGTCCGCAGGCGCCCTCGTGGTCACCGGCCGGGTCACGTCCCTGCTCGACCGCAGCCCGACCCGGCGGATCCTCGAGCTCGTCCTGGACGGGCACGCCGCCCGGTGGACCGCGTGGTGGTCGGGGGTGCTCCCGCTGCTGGTCCTGGGTCTCGTGGCCGTGGTGCTGGGCGCGCTGCCCGCACGCTGGGCGCTGCACCGCCCCATGCGCGAGGAGCTGCGCCTGGAGTCCGGCCGGCACCCGGCCCGACGGCTGCCCGGTTCGGACTTCGCGATGACGCTGCGCATCGACCGGGCCGCGGTGTGGCGCTCGGTGCCGTTGCGCCGCGGGCTGATGGTGCTGGCGCTGATGCCCGGTGCGGTCGCGCTCGCCGGCGACCTCGAGTGGCAGATGCTGACGATCCTTCCCGGGTTGGTGGCCTCCGGTGCCGCGCTGCTCTTCGGGGTGAACACGTGGTGCCTGGACGGCAAGGGGGCGCTGTGGCGCGACAGCCTGCCGATCGGTCCGCGGACCGTCTTCTACGCCAAGGCCGTGGTGATGCTCGAGGTGCTGCTGTGCTCGGCGGCGGTCACGGTGGTGCTGGCCTCGCTGCGAGCCGGACGCCCGACGGCGGGGGAGGTGACCGCCCTGCTCTGCGCCACCGCCGTGGTCTCCGCCCAGGTGGTGGGCGCCGGGATGCGATGGAGCATCGCCCGGCCGTTCGCGGTCGATCTGCGCAGCGCCCGTGCCACGCCCGCACCACCGGTGGTGATGGCGGGGTACAGCACCAGGCTGGCCCTGGTGACGACGGTGACCGGGCTGATCTTCTCCGGCCTCGCCGAGCTCGACGACGTCCGCTACGCGCTGGCCGTCGCGGTGCTG
This sequence comes from Nocardioides sp. Z38_18, assembly GCF_058215695.1. Classification (NCBI taxonomy): domain Bacteria; kingdom Bacillati; phylum Actinomycetota; class Actinomycetes; order Propionibacteriales; family Nocardioidaceae; genus Nocardioides; species Nocardioides sp. Z38_18. The sequence goes on along the minus strand of NZ_JBZAJE010000002.1, from coordinate 1,261,781 downwards.
ATGGTGACCTGGTCCGGGTGGCGGCTGGAGCGCTCCGCCCAGCAGTGGCAGGATCCGGTGGTGCGGTCGCGCGTGGTGTCCGTCGTCTCGGGTGGCTAATACCACGACTTGTCCTGATTTACCTACCGTGACGTTCAACACATGTAGACCAGACGTGTCGGCAGCCGAGATGAAAGGGGCCTGATCAGCGGTGGTTGTGCCATCCTTCCGGGACTTGAGCGATCAAGTCTCTATCTATGGGGGAACCATGAACAAGATCATCGCTGGCGGATCCATCGCCCTCGTGACCGGCTTGACCACGTTCGGCCTCGTCGGGACGGCCAATGCCGACACCTACGTCGCCGGCCCCAAGCCGCCGGGTGCAGTGACGCCTCCCACCGTGGTCTCGCCCCCCAAGTTCAACACCCAGGTCTCGCCGCCCGCCGCGACGAGCACCGTCGACTCCTCGGTCGCCGGCGCTCTGCCCAGCACCGGTGGTCCCGACGGCACGGTCCTCGCGGGTGGCGTCCTGCTGCTCGCCGCCGGTGGTGCAGCCGTGGTGGTTGCCCGCCGCCGCCAGACCAGCTGACAACCTTTGGCTGAAGACGTCGAGGCCCGGGACGAGCGCGCCCCGGGCCCTTCGTCGCGCCCGAACCGCAAGCGGGTAGCGGCCCTCGTCTGCCTCGCCCTCCTGGGCATGACGGTGGTCGTGTTCGCGTTCCAGGCGGCGCGCACGACTCTCGCCCTGCGGGAGGCGAAGGCCCAGGCGACCCGGGCGCAGACCGAGCTCACCGCCGGCGACCTCGACAGTGCCCGTCGTTCCCTGCGCGGCCTGCGGGAGAGCGCCGAGACCGCGCACCGCTCCTCGGCCAACCCGCTGTGGGACCTCGCCTCCGGGCTCCCCCTCGTCGGAGGCAACGTCGAGGCCGTGCAGCTGATCGCCTCGGCCCTCGACGGCATCGCCGGTGACTCGCTCCCGGCCGCCCTCGAGGTCGTGGCCGACGCCCAGAAGGGCACCTTCCAGCAGCGGGACGGTCGCGTCGACCTCGCCGAGGTACGCCGGGTCATCCCGGCCCTGACCGGGGCCGCGGACCGCATCGCGACCGAGAACCGCCGGCTGGCCTCCCTGGAGCCGCGACGGCTGGTCTCGCCCCTGCGTGGACCGGCCACCGAGCTGCGGCTGCGGATGGCCGACCTGGACCGGGCGATGGGGTCGGCGGCCTCCGTGGCCGGGGTGCTGCCGGCGATGCTCGGCGGCGACGGGGCCCGCAACTACGTGCTCGTGGCCCAGAACACCGCCGAGCTGCGTGCCACCGGAGGCCTGCCGGGGGCGCTGTCGATCATCAGCGCCCGCGACGGGAAGCTGCACCAGGGCTTCCGTGGCTCGGCGGCGGACTTCCCGATCCTGACCAAGCCGGTGCTGCCGGTCGTCGGCGACGAGCGGGACCTCTACGGCCCCGACCTCGGCCTGGACATGCGACAGACGAACCAGACCCCGGACTTCCCCCGGGCCGCCGAGCTGATCAGCGCGATGGTCTCCCGCGAACGTGGGATCAAGGTGGACGGGGTCATCTCGGTGGACCCGATCGCGCTCTCCCAGATCCTGGAGGTCACCGGCCCGATCGAGGTGGGTGGCGAGAAGTTCACCGCCGGCAACGTGGTGGCCAACGTGCTCCACGAGGCCTACAAGCGGCTGCCTGACCCCGAGACCCAGAACGCGTACTTTGCCGCCGCCAGCGGGTCGATCTTCGACGCGCTGATCAACGGCCGTGGCGACGTACCGTCCCTCGTCCGTGGGGTCTCCGCCGCGGCCCAGGACCGCCGGTTCCTGGTGTGGAGCCGGCACCAGGCCGAGCAGCGGGTCCTCGAGCGGGGCAACGTCTCGGGCCGGCTGCCGATCGACACCGGGCCGGACCCCCAGGTCGGGATGTACCTCAACGACTACTCGGTCGCGAAGATCAACTACTTCCTCGACTACGGCGGCCAGCTCGAGGCCGTGAGCTGCGCCCCCGACCGCAGCCAGCGACTGGTGGCCAGGATGCAGCTGACCTCCTCGGTGCCGCAGCCGGTCTCCCAGTTCTCCGACTACATCGCCGGGACCGGGACGGTGGCGCCGAAGGGGACCAACAGCCTCTTCCTGCGGATCTACGCCCCGCTGGGCGGGAAGCTCACCGCGATCAGCGTCGACGGACGTGCGGCGGAAGTCGATCCCGGCAAGCACCACGGCCGGGAGGTGTGGACCGTGCGTCTCCAGATCCCGCCGGGCAAGAAGTCCGAGGTGCTGGTCGAGCTGCAGACCCGGCCGGGCCAGGCAGGGAACCCGGTCCTGGAGTGGACGCCCGGGATGCGCCGGACGATCAACGCTTTCGGGGCCAAGAGCGCCTGCATCTGAACCCCCATTGGTGGGTATGGTCCTGAACATGGACTTCGCCCCCTCACCGCGTGCCGCAGAACTCATCGAGCTGGTCTCCGCGTTCGTCACCGACGAGATAGAGCCGGTCACCGAGGAGTACCACCGGCAGGTGAGCGAGGCAGCCGCCGGCGGGACCTGGGCGGAGTCCCCGATCATGGGGGAGCTCCGGGCCAAGGCGCGTGCGCAGGGGCTGTGGAACCTGTTCCTGCCCGTGGAGCACACGGGCCACTACGCCGAGAAGTACGGCACCCACGGCGGTGAGGGTCTCTCGAACACCGACTACGCCCCGCTGGCCGAGCAGATGGGCCGGGCGACGTTCCTGGCGCCGTACGTCTTCAACTGCAACGCGCCGGACACCGGCAACATGGAGGTGCTGCTCAAGTACGGCACCGACGCGCAGAAGTCCGAGTGGCTCGAGCCGCTGCTGGACGGCCAGATCCGGTCCGCGTTCACGATGACCGAGCCCGGGGTCGCCTCCTCCGACGCCACCAACATGGAGGCCACCGCCGTCGTGGACGGCGACGAGGTCGTGATCAACGGCAGCAAGTGGTGGTCGACCGGCGTGGGTCACCCGGACTGCAAGATCTTCATCTTCATGGGGCTCTCAGACCCCGAGGCGGACCGTCACCACCGGCACACGATGGTGCTCGTCCCGCGGGAAACCCCCGGGGTCAAGGTGGAGCGGCTGCTGTCCACGATGAACATCTACGACGAGCCCGTGGGCCACGGCGAGGTCAGCTTCGACGACGTCCGCGTGCCCAAGGACAACATCCTGCTCGGCGAGGGCCGGGCATTCGAGATCGCCCAGGGGCGCCTCGGGCCGGGCCGGGTGCACCACTGCATGCGGCTGATCGGACAGGCCGAGATGGCGCTCGAGCTGGCGATCAAGCGCGGGCTGTCCCGCTCCGCCTTCGGCAAGCCGCTGGTCAACCTCGGCGGCAACCGGGAGCGGATCGCGGATGCCCGGATCGCGATCGACCAGGCCCGGCTGCTGGTGCTCAACGCCGCCTGGAAGCTCGACGTCGGCGGCCCGCTGAACGCGGCTAGCGAGGTCAGCCAGATCAAGGTGATCGTGCCCAACGTCGCCCAGCAGGTCATCGACATGGCGATCCAGCTGCACGGCGGCGGCGGGCTGTCCAACGACGTCCCGCTCTCGGCGATGTGGACCAACGCGCGGGCGCTGCGCCTGGCCGACGGCCCCGACGAGGTGCACCGCGGCGTCGTCGCCCGGCTCGAGATCGCGAAGCACCAGTGAGGGTCCTCGTCACCGGAGGTTCCTCCGGACTGGGTCAGTCGCTCGCGGCTGCGTTCCTGGTGCGCGGCGATGACGTGCTGGTGGGGGACCTGAACGAGCCGGACCCACTAGGTGGTCGAGCAGCGAGCGACGCCCCTTCGGTGGTCGAGCAGCGAGCGCCAGCGAGCGAACAGCCGAGACCCGACTACGTCAACCTCGACGTGCGCTCCGACGAGGACTGGGCCGCGGCGCTGGCCTGGGTCGAGGAGCACTGGGGCGGTCTCGACGTGCTGGTGAACAACGCCGGAGTCGCCGGGGGCGGCCGCCTCGACGTCGCCACGATGGACGAGTGGCAGTGGATCACCGAGATCAACCTGTTCGGGGTCGTCCGCGGGACCCGCACGTTCACGCCGATGTTCAAGCGGCAGGGCACGGGCCACATCGTCAACGTCGCCTCGCTCGCCGGCCTGGTGCACCCGGCCGGGATGGGCTCCTACAACGCGGTGAAGGCAGCCGTGGTGGCGCTCAGCGAGACGACCGGCCACGAGCTCGCGGAGTACGGCGTCCGCTGCTCGGTGGTGTGCCCGTCGTACTTCAGGACGCGGCTGATCGAGAACATGCAGGGCGCCGACACCGCCGTCGGCCAGATGATCGGTGGGCTGGTCTCGAAGGCCCCGCTGGGTCCCGACGACATCGCCGCGGCGGTGCTCGAGGGGATGGAGCGCGGCGAGGAGCTGATCATCCCCGACGAGGCGGCCCGCTCGGCCTACGAGCTGAAGCGGACCGACCGAGCGGCGTACGACCAGGTGATGCGCAAGCAGGCCAAGCGACTCAACGCGATGGGTGGAGAAGTGACGTGAGCCAGATCGAGGGCGCAGATGACGTGCGCGACGAGGACAGCTTCGACGTGGACGCGGTCCGCGCGTGGCTGGCCGAGCAGGGCACCGAGCTGGGGCCCGACGTCGAGGTGCGGCAGTTCGGCGGCGGAGCCTCCAACCTGACCTACTCGCTGCGGGACGGGTCGCACGACCTGATCCTGCGGCGGCCGCCGAGCGGGCAGAAGGCCAAGGGCGCCCACGACATGGGGCGCGAGTTTCGGATCCAGGACGGGCTCGCCGGCGTCTTCCCGCTGGTGCCGGAGATGGTGGCGCTGTGCGATGACGAGTCGGTGATCGGCGCGCAGTTCTACGTGATGCAGCGCGTCGACGGGATCATCCCGCGGCGCGACTTCCCGCCCGGCGTCGAGCTCGACGAGAAGCAGGCGCGGACCCTGTGTACCAACGCCCTCGACGTGCTGATCGACCTGCACGGCATCGACGTCGACTCCACGCCGCTGGCGGCGATGAACAAGGGCGAGGGGTACGTCGAGCGGCAGATCTCCGGGTGGTCGCGGCGCTTCCGTGACGCCCACACAGAGGACATCGGCGACTACGAGACCGTGATGGCCTGGCTCGACGAGCACCAGCCCAAGGACGTCGCCAGCTGCCTGATCCACAACGACTTCCGCTTCGACAACCTCGTGCTCGACCGTGAGGACCCCACCCGTCCGGTGGGGGTCCTCGACTGGGAGATGGCCACGGTCGGCGACCCGTTGATGGACCTCGGCGGGACCCTGGCCTACTGGGTCCAGGACGACGACGAGGAGTTCTTCCGGATGTTCCGGCGGCAGCCCAGCAACCTGCCCGGGATGCTGTCGCGGGCCGAGGTGGTGGACTACTACTGCGAGCGCACGGGCTACTCCCTGACGCCCGAGCAGTGGCGCTTCTACGAGGTCTACGGGCTGTTCCGGCTCGGGGTGATCGCCCAGCAGATCTACTACCGCTACTTCCACAAGCAGACCACCAACGAGGCCTATGCGGTCTTCGGTCCGGCGGCCAACCACCTCGAGCAGCGCTGCAACGCGATCATCGGCGGCTCGCAGTAGTGGGTCAGCTGCTGCTCGTGAGGCACGGCCAGGCGTCCTGGGGATCCGACGACTACGACGTGCTCTCGGAGACCGGCTGGGAGCAGGCACGGTTGCTGGGCAAGTCCCTGGCCGCGCGCGGGATCGTCCCTGACGTCGCGATCGTGGGCGGGATGCGCCGGCACCGGGAGACCGCGCAGGCCTGCCTCGGTGAGCTCTCGGTCTCGGTGGAGACCGCGGTGGACCCCGACTGGGACGAGTTCGACCACGTCTCCATGCTGGGCAAGCTGAAGGCCCCCTTCGAGGGAGGCTCGCCGACGAAGGCGGAGTTCCAGGAGTGGTTCGAGGCGGCCACCGACCGCTGGACCGGTGGGGAGTACGACCACGACTACACCGAGTCGTTCACCGACTTCTCCGGTCGGGTCGATGCGGCGTTGCGGCGTACGGCGGAACAGGTCGGGTCCGGCACCGCGCTGGTGTTCAGCAGCGGGGGACCGATCGCCTGGGCCACCGCCGCGCTGCTGTCCGCCGACCCCACGATGGCCCGCCAGCTGTGGCGCCGGCTGAACCCCGTCTGCGTGAACTCAGGCCTCACCCGCCTGGTCACCGGCCGCCGCGGCACCACGATGGTCAGCTTCAACGAGCACGGCCACCTCGACGGCGTACCCGAGGTCCTGACCTACCGCTGAGAATCGGGTAGTCCGAGACAGTCCCGTCGTCAAACTGGTCGATCGGGAACGGAAACGTCTCGGACTATCCCGCGGGGGCGGGCGTCGACTCGCTGGTACGCCGCTCCGGCCGGCTCGCCGCGGGGATCTTCCGGGGCCACCAGAACTTGTCACCGAGGATCAGCGCGAGCGCGGGGACGAGGACGGTGCGGACCAGCAGGGTGTCCAGGAGTACGCCGATGCAGATCACCACGCCGACCTGGGCGAGCACGACCAGCGGGAGCACGCCGAGCACCGCGAACACCGCGGCGAGCAGGATGCCGGCGCTGGTGATCACGCCACCGGTCGCGGCGAGCGCCCGGAGCATGCCCTCCCGGGAGCCGTGCCCCGGTGTCTCCTCCCAGGCTCTGGTGACCAGGAAGATGTTGTAGTCCACGCCGAGGGCCACGAGGAACAGGAACGAGTACAGCGGGGTCGCCTGGTCGAGCGCACTGAAGTCGAAGACGTACTTGAAGATCCACCACCCCGCGCCCAGCGCGGCGACGTAGGTCGCGAGCACGGTCAGCACCAGCAGGACGGGGGCAACGATCGAGCGCAGGAGGAGCAGCAGCGCCCCGAGCACCAGGCCCAGCACGATCGGGAAGATCAGCCATCGGTCACGCGCGGAGGCGTCGGCGAGGTCGAGGCTCTCACCCGCCGTACCTCCGACATAGCTCTTCCCGTCGACCTCGGCGAGGGCGTCGCGCATCCGTTCCACGGTCGCCCGGGCGGCAGCGCTGTCGGCCGGGTCCTCGAGCACCACGTTGAGCTCGGTGTAGCCGTTGCCCTCCGCGCCCTGGCGGGAGCTGGCGACGCCGTTGAGGTCCTGCAGCGCGGCGTTGGCCTCCTTGGGCGAGTCGGTCATCACGACGGTGGGGTCCGAGCTGCCGGCGGGGAAGTAGTCCGAGAGCCGCTCCGCGGCGCTGATCGCCTCGGGCTTCTGCAAGAACTGCTCGGCCTCGGGCAGTCCGATCTTGGTGTCGACCAGCCCGAGGGAGAGCACGGCGATCACGGCGAGCGTGCCGGAGGCGAAGACGGCGGGGCGGGAGGCCACCGCGTCGCCGACCCGGCGCCAGAACGTGCGGCCCTCGGCCAGGGACTTGGATCCCACGCGCGGGGCCTTGGGCCAGAACACCCAGCGACCGAAGAGGACGAGGGTCGCCGGGAGCGCGACGAGCGCGAAGGTGAGGGCGGTCAGGATGCCGACGGCGCAGGCGATGCCGAGGCCGCGGGTGTTCGGGGTCAGCGAGAGGGCGAGGGTGAGTACGCCGACCACGACCGTGGTGGCGCTGGCGAGCACGGGTTCCGCCGTACGCCGCAGGGCCAGCCGCATCGCCTCGTAGCGGTCCTCATGGGTGCCGAGCTCGTCGCGGTAGCGGGATATCAGCAACAGGGCGTAGTTCGTCCCCGCGCCGAAGACCAGCACCGAGAGGATGCCGGTGACCGAGCCGTCGAAGGGGATGTCGAGCCAGGTCAGGACCCGGGTGGCGAAGACCGAGGCCACCTGGTCGGCGATGCCCACCACGGTCAGGGGGATCAGCCACAGCACCGGGCTGCGGTAGGTGATCACCAGCAGCAGCGCCACCACGGACGCGGTAGCGGTGAGCAGCCGGAAGTTCGCTCCGTCGAAGACCGCGGAGAGGTCGGACTGGACCGCGGCGGGGCCGGTGACCTCGGCCCGGATGCCCTTGGGTGCCTCGTCGTCGAGTGTCTTGCGGAGCTCCTCGACCGGGGCGGAGAGCTGGTTGCCGCCCTTGGCGTCGATGGACACGATGCTGATCGCCGCAGCCTTGTCCTCGCTGGGCAGCAGCGGCGGTCCCTCGGGGCCGGAGACCTTCTTGATGTCGAGGTCGGAGATCAGCTTGGCCAGCTCGCCGAGCTGCTGCTGGTCGAGCGGGGAGTCGCCGCCGTTGGTCTGGGTGAACAGCACCACCGCGGTCGAGCCGTCCTCCTCCGGCAGCTGGTCGCGCAGCTGGGCCGCGCGGGTGCTGTCGTAGCCGCGGGGGAGCTGGTCGTCGACGGCGGTGGCGTTGTCGAGCGACCCGACGCCCACGATCATCATGATGCCGAAGCCGAGCAGGAGGATGCTGACGAGGGCGCTGGCGCGGCCGACGATCAGCCGTCGAAGCTTCGACATGGGTTACACTCCTGAGACCGTTAACTTGATTAGTAACTAAGTGAGCAATCTAGTGACAGAACCTAGCATGGAGTACCCGAGGGGGTCCAACGGCTCCGGCGCGCCCGCACAGGTCGAGCAGAGCTCGACCCTCAAGGCGCTGCACCAGCTGACCACTCTGTCCGCGCAGGTGGCGCCGAACGTGGCCCGTCGCGCCTCCCTGACGCACAACGAGCTGCGCGCCCTCGAGCTCCTCATCGACGAGCCGCTCGGTCCGGGCCAGCTGGCCCGCCTGCTCGGCGTGAGCTCCGCCGCCGCCTCGGGGATCATCGACCGTCTCGAGGCCCGCGGCCACGCGCAGCGCGCCTCGCACGCCAGCGACGGGCGGCGTACGTCGGTCACGCTGAGCCAGAGCGGCCGGATGGAGGTCGTCAGCCACCTGATGCCGATGTTCCGTGAGCTCGCCGTACTCGACGCCTCCCTCTCTGAGGAGGAACGCGAGGCCGTGGACCGGTTCCTGGCTGGAGCGATCCGGGCCCTGCGCGCGGTGCTCTGACTCGACGCCCGGGTAGTCCGAGACGATTCCGCTCCGAATTGTCCGTTCGCACGACGGAAACGTCTCGGACTATCCGAAACGGTGGCCCCATAGGGACGGCGAGGACCAGGGGTTGGCAGGATGCCTGCATGGCTGAACCGAAGCGCAAGACGGTCCTGATCACCGGTGCGAGCAGCGGGCTGGGGGCGGAGATGGCGCGGCAGCTGGCGGCCCTGGGCCACGACCTGGCCCTGTGTGCGCGCCGGGTCGAGAAGCTGGAGCTGCTGAAGGCGGAGATCTCCGCCGCTCACCCGGACCGCCGGGTGGAGATCCGCACGCTCGACGTCAACGACGACGACCAGGTCTTCGAGGTGTTCCGCGCGTTCAAGACCGACTTCGGCACCATCGACCGGGTGATCATCAACGCCGGTCTCGGCAAGGGCGCTCCGCTGGGCACCGGCCGGTACGACGCCAACAAGGAGACCGCGATGACCAACTTCGTCGCGGCGCTCGCGCAGTCCGAGGCTGCGATGGAGATCTTCCGCGAGCAGAACGCCGGCCACTTCGTGATGATCAGCTCGATGTCGGCGATGCGCGGCATGCCGAAGTCCATGACGACGTACGCCGCGACGAAGGCCGGCGCGGCCCACATCGCCGAGGGACTGCGCAACGAGCTGTACGGCAAGCCGATCAAGGTGACCGTGCTCTACCCGGGCTACATCTCCTCGGAGATGAACGACCAGGTCGACCCGGCGAAGGTCCGCGGCATGGTGAGCACCGAGGTCGGCGTACGCGCCATGGTCGACGCGATCGAGAAGGAGAAGGACTCCGCCTGCGTCCCGCCCCTGCCCTGGAGCCCGCTGAGCGTCGTGATGAAGCACGCCCCGCTCCCGGTGCTCAAGCGCCTCATGTGACCGACCCGCCGACACGTCGCAACTGAAAGCTCAAACCCCGCCGAGACGTCGCATCTGAAAAGTCTGCTCTTTCAGGTGTGACGTCTCGGCGCATCCTGGCCTTTCAGATGGGACGTCTCGGCAGGGACTGGGGTTTCAGATGGGACGTCTCGGCGGGGCCTCGGCGGATCAGGCGGGGGTGATCGGGAGGCTCATCCGGGGTTCGAACGCGAAGGTCGCGCCGGTACTGAACTTCGTGACCGCGACCTCGCCGGCTTCCCGGGCCGGAGTCTCGCCCTCGATGACCTCCAGGGACCACTCGGACGGCGAGCCAGTCACCACCACGTCGTACGACGGGTCAACCGCCCGGACCAGCGCCTGGAGCGGTCGCAGCTCGACGGAGGCGTCGGAGAGCGGGCCGACCAGCGTGATCCAGCCGCCGTCCTCGTGGGCGGGCGAGACCGCGACGGTGCCCTCCGAGAGCGAGACATAGGCAGCCGGGTTGAACAGCGGGTGCAGCGACAGCACTTGGCGGGCCCCCTCCAGATCAGAGGAGAGCCCCAGCGCCCGGTGGATCCGCCCCGCCGCCACCCCGGCGATCCCGGTGAGCTGCTTCACGCAGATCTCCCGCGCCTCCGAAGCAGGCAGCCGCAGGCTCACCGCCCGGACGAAGCCCAGGTTGAGCAGGTGCATCTGCAAGCAGACCTCGTCGGCGATCCGGACCAGCGCGGAGTGCGAGAACTCCGCGAAGTCGAGGTCGGAGAGCAGCGGCCCGGCGTACGAGGACATCCCGGGGGAAGACGGGTCGATCGGCGCGAGCGGCAGGGTGGCCGCCCGCGACGAATTAAGGGCCACGCACCCCGAAGAGAAGGCGACCGGCTCGTGCGACTCGTCGATCACCACCGTCCACGCGCAGTGCGGCCCCGAAGCCGAACCGGAAGACGCCCGCGGCGGCCGGTGGATCGGCCGCACCTGCGCCCTTGCGTTGGTGGCCACCGCGGTCGCGTCGAACGTCGGGTCCTCGATGTCGTGGCACATCGTGCGCACGAACTCCGGCCCCATCGGCTCCACGTCCATCAGCGCCCCGCAGTGCGCGAGCTCGAACCGCCCGTGCCACGGATCCTCCACCGTGTAGCGGAAGTCCATGAACTGCGGCGGCGCCCCGATGTCGAGCTGCAGCCCCTTGAAGATCGTCACCACGTCGTCGCCGACGAAGTCCAGCGCGCGCTGCATCCGCCGGGTGTAGATCGGCGAGGCCGCCATCCACTCCTCGATCGCAATCTCGCCCATCGCCTCGCGGCCCAGCGCGGAGATGCACCACGCCATCCCGGACCGGTCGATCAGCTGCCCGATCAGCAGCAGCTCGGGCACCAGGACCGCGAGCTCCTCACGGGTGAGGTCCGCGAAGCGACTGGGCGCGGGCGCGTTCACGAGGAGACCGAGTACGCCGTGCCCCGCTCCTGCCGCTCCCACACGGGGTCGGAGAACTCAAGCCCCTGCTTGACCAGCTCGCGCTTGAGCACCTTGTTGGTCGCGGTGCTCGGCAGCTCGGTGGCGATCCGCACGTAGCGCGGCCATCCCTTGGTGGAGAGGTCCTGCTGCTCGGAGAGGAACTTCTCGAACTCGGGCGGGTCGAGCAGCGGGTCGTCGAGCAGCACGAGCGCGGCGACGAGCTGGTCGCCCACGCGCGGGTCGGGTACGGCGTACACCGCGGCCCGGCTGATCGCGGGGTGGCGCATCAGCACCTGCTCGATCATCCCGGCGGCGAGGTTCTCCCCGTCCACGCGCAGCCAGTCCGAGGTGCGCCCGGCGAGGAAGACGTAGCCGTTCTCGTCGCGGTAGGCGAGGTCGCCGGACCAGAACATCCCGCCGTCGAGGCGCTCCGCGGTGGCCTGCTCGTCGTTGTAGTAGCCGCCGAAGTAGCCACCGCCGGTGGTGTTCACCAGCTGCCCTACCGCCTCGTCGAGGTTGGTCACCATCCCGAACTCGTCGAAGACCGCGCGCGGGCACTCGGTGCGGGTCTCCCGGTCGTAGACCGCGACGCCCTCGAACGGCGTCCCGATCGAGCCGGGCGGGTCGTCGTCGCCGCGGGTGATGATCACCGCGGTCTCGGTGGAGCCGAACCCGTCCCAGACCTGGCAGTCGAACCGCTCCGCGAAGGCACCGATGTCGCGGTCGGAGGCCTCGTTGCCGAAGGCGTACTTCAGCGGGTTGTCCGCGTCGTCGTCCTTCGGCGGCGTCTCCAGCAGGTAGGCGAGCGGCTTGCCGACGTAGTTCATGTAGGTCACGTTGTGGCGGCGTACGTCGGGCAGGAACCGCGTCGCGCTGAACTTGCGCGCGAGCACCATCGTGGCGCCGCTGGCGATCGCCACCGCGTAGCCGGAGAGCACCGCGTTGGAGTGGAACAGCGGCATCGAGAGGTAGCACGCGTCCTCGGAGGTGAGCCCGAACTTGTCCACCAGCATCGCGCCGGCGAAGACCGTGATCAGGTTGGAGACCTGCACCGCCTTGGGCGCCCCGCTGGTGCCGCTGGTGAAGATCAGCATGAACGTGTCCATGGTCTCGACCTCGCGCGGGTCGCGCACCGGGCCGGCGCCGTCGGCGACCAGCGAGCGCCACTCCTCGCCGTCGACGTTGACCACGCGTACGCCGGACAGGTCGAGCCCCTCGAGCAGCGGCAGGTGCTGGTCGTCGGTGAGCAACACCTGGCAGTCCGCGCGGAGCACGTCGGTGCGCAGCCCTTCGCCGCGCCGGGTCAGGTTGATCCCCGCGGTGACGTGGCCGCCCATCGCCCCGGCCGCGAGCGCGAGGGCCATCTCGTCGGTGTTCTCCAGGAGCACGCCGACGTGGCGCACCCGCTCGTCGTCCATCAGCCCGGCGAGTGCGTTGGCACGGGCGCTGGCGTCGGCGACGTACTCGCGCCACGACCAGCTCCGGTCCTCGAAGACCATCCCGGGGGAGTCGTCCTCGGCGCGGGCGCGGAGCAGCTTCTGCACGGTGTCACTCATTTTGTCCCCTGTCCGATCACGGTCTCGACGATGCTGTTCATCCGCGCGGCCACGGGCCAGCCGGCGTAGTGGGCCAGGAAGACGACGCTCTCCCGCAGTGCCTCCGCGTCCAGCTCCCCGGCGCGCTGAGCGGCACCGAGCTGGATCTCGAGCACGTCGGTGGCGCCCTGCGCCGCGAGCATGCCGATCAGCAGCAGCCGGCGGTCGCGCGTCTCCAGGCCGGGACGGCTCCAGATGTCGGCGAACAGGTGGTCGGCGGTGAGGCCGAAGAAGTCGCCCGGCCCGTCCTGGAACTCCCAGCCGTAGACCTCGCTCATCTTCTCCAGACCGCGCTTGCGGCGGTCCTCGGGCGTTTCGTCAGTCATGGGTGCCTTTCGGGGTGAGTCCGAGAGCGGGTCGCAGGTGGGTCAGGGCGTGCTGGGCCAGGGGTACGTCGACCCCGAGCTGGTCGGCGAGCTCGATCGCGAAGCCGAGGTCCTTCTCGCCGAGAGTCGAGACGTGGTCGAAGACCCCGTGCCAGAAGTCGTCGGGGGCGATCGGGGCGGTCGTACGGCGGTGCATGATCGCGCCGGGCCCGCCGGTGATCGCGTCCGTGTGCCGGACCACCTCGCCCAGCGCCACCAGGTCGAGCCCTGCGGCCTCGGCGAGCCGCTGGGCCTCGGTGACGGCGGTGAACGAGACGAAGTGCAGCAGGTTGCGGGCCAGCTTCATCTGGGTGCCGGCGCCGATCGGTCCGGCGTGCACCACGCGGGTGCCGATCAGCGCGAACGTCTCCTCGCACGCGGCGAAGGCCTCGTCGGCGCCGCCGACCAGGATCGCCAGGGTGCCGTCGGCCGCGCCCATCGCGCCGCCGCTGACGGGCGCGTCCACGAGGAGTACGCCGTGCCGGGCCGCCTCCTTCGCGAGCTCGGCCGGGGTTCCGGGGGCGACCGTGGAGTGGATCGCGACGGTCAGCGTCCCCTCGGGGCGGTCGGCGCCCAGGATCTCGGCCAGGACCTCGCGCACCTGGTCGTCGTCGCGCACCATCACGCAGACCAGGTCCACCTCGGCGGCGAGCTCCGCGAGGCTGGAGGCCACGTTGGCACCGGCCTTCTCGAGTTCGGCGAGTGGCTCCGGCATCACGTCGTACACCCAGAGCGGGGTGGGTCCGCTCGCGAGCCGCAGCGCCATCGGCTTGCCGATGTTGCCGAGCCCGACGAAGCCGACGCCACGCATGCTCATCTGAAGACCTGTCCGCCGTCGACGTTGACGATCTGGCCGGTGATCCAGGAGGCCTCGTCGGAGAGCAGGAACAGGCAGGCGCCGACCATGTCGTCGGTGGTGCCCATCCGCTTGAGTGCCATCGACTTGACCAGCTCCTTGCTGGCACCGCCGGCCTGCTTGCGGGTGGCCTCGGTGTCGGTCGGCCCGGGGGCGATCGCGTTGACGCGGATGTTCATCCCGCCGAGCTCGTGGGCGAGCTGCTGGGTGAGGCCGTTGATGCCGACCTTGGCCAGCGCGTAGAAGCCGGCGTACAGCCAGGCCGCGGTGGAGCTCTGGTTGACGATCGCGCCACCACCGCGGGCCTGCATGTGCCCGTAGACCGCGCGGGTCACCACCAGGGCGCCGTCCATGTTCACCGACATGAACTTGCGGTAGTAGTCCCAGTCCACGGTGACCAGCAGGTCGAAGGCCATCTCGCCGTAGATCGCGGCGTTGTTGACCAGCAGGTCGATCCCGCCGAGCTCCTCGACCACGCGGTCGGCCATCGCCTTGGCGGACTCGTGCGAGGACACGTCGGTCTCGACGTAGATCGCGCGGCCGCCGTCGGCGACGATCGAGTCGGCCACGTCCTTGCCCTTCGGGCTCAGGTCCGCGACCACCACGGCCGCGCCCTCGGCAGCGAGCCCGCGGGCGTACGCCTCCCCGATCCCCTGCGCGGCCCCGGTGACGATGGCCACCTTGTTCTCGAACCTCATCTTGCTTCTCCTCGGCTCGGTCACGGGCTCACACACCTTCCGCGATCAGCTTGGTCTCGAGGTACTCCTCGAAGCCGGCGACACCCATCTCCCGGCCGATGCCGGACTGCTTGTAGCCACCGAACGGCGCGTCCGGGGCGAACCACACGCCGCCGTTGATCGCGAGCGTCCCGGTGCGGATCCGGTTGGCGACCGCGCGTGCGCGTTCGGCCGAGCCGGAGTCCACGGACCCCGACAGCCCGTAGTCGGAGTCGTTGGCGAGCCGGACGGCGTCGTCGTCGCCGTCGTGGGGGAGTACGACGAGCACGGGCCCGAAGATCTCCTCGCGCGCGACGCGGGACTCCGGCGAGAGGTCGGCGATCACGGTCGGCTCGACCCAGAACCCGTCCTGGTCGATCACGTTGCCGCCGGTGGCGAACCGGCCGCCGTCCTGCTCTGCCAGCTCGAGGTAGCCCGCGATCCGCTGTCGCTGGGCGGCGTTGATCACCGGCCCGCAGATCGTGCCGGGGTCGGTCGGGTCCTTCGCGCCGATCATCGCCATCGTGTCGGCGGCGACCTGCACGGCCTCGTCGTACCTCTCCCGGGGGACGATCAGCCGGGTGGTCAGCGCGCAGCCCTGGCCGGCGTGCATGCAGACCGCGAAGGCCACGCCACCGACGGCGGAGGCGAGGTCGGCGTCGTCGAGCACGATCGCGGCGGACTTGCCGCCGAGCTCGAGGAACACCTTCTTCAGCGTGGGCGCCGCAGCGGCCATGATCGCGCGGCCGGTCGCGGTGGAGCCGGTGAACGAGACCAGGTCGACCCGTGGGTCGGTCGCGAGCACCGCGGCGACGGTGTTGTCGCGCGGGGTGACCACGTTGAGCACTCCGGGCGGCAGGTCGGTGAGCTCGGCGGCGAGGCGGCCGAGCTCGGCGGCGACCCACGGGGTGTCCGGGGCCGGCTTGAGCACGACGGTGTTGCCGGCGAGCAGCGCCGGGCCGATCTTGGCGAGGTTGATCTGGTTGGGGAAGTTCCACGGGGTGATCGCGGCGACCACGCCGATCGCCTCGCGGCGCAGCGTGCGCCGCGACTTCATCCCCATCGGCTTGGCGACGCCGAGGTCGGTCTCCCACTCATAGCTCTCCGCGAGGTCGGCCATCCAGGTCAGGCCGCTGACCGGCACGTCGTACTGCGGACCCGCGGTGAGGAACGCCGGGGCGCCGACCTCGGCCGTGGTGAGCGCGCGCATCGAGTCCGCGTTGTCCACCAGCGCCTGGTGCAGCTGGCGCACGCAGCGCACCCGCAGCTCCACGTCGGTCGACCAGTCGGTCTCGTCGAAGGCGCGCCGGGCGGCGTCGATGGCGGCGTCCAGGTCCTCGGCGGTGGCGTCGGGCGCGACGCCGATCTCCAGGCCGGTGGCCGGGTTGAGGATCGGGTACGTCGCCCCGTCGGAGGCCTCGACGAGCTTGCCGTCGATCAGCAACCGGGCCTCGGGAGCCAAACGCTGATCGAGCTTGTCGAGATCACTCATCCCCGACCACCGGAGGCCACACGGTCGACGGCAGGTCAGCGTGCCGGTAGTGCCCCGGCTGCTCGATCCCCTTGAGGTGCATCCGGTCGATCAGCCCCTTGGGTGCCTTGCCGGAGCCGGCGATCTCCAGGAACGTGTGTCCGGTCGAGCCGAGGTCGAACCAGTCGCGCTGCCAGGCGAAGTGCAGGCCACCTTCGCCGTTCTCACCCAGCCCGAACCAGGAGCCGCCGATGCCGCGGATCTCGTACTCCTTGCCGGTGACGTCGTCGATGATCCCGGCGCGCTGTTTCCAGAAACCGACGACCATCCCGTTGGACTCGTCCATCACGGTCGCCGCGTAGTCGTAGTGCCACCCGTCGAGCCCGGCCATCTCGGTGCCGAGCGCGTAGGCGCGGATCTCCTCGCGGCCCATCGCCATGAAGTGCTCGTCGGGGGTGTACATCCACCCGTAGGTGGCGTCCTCGGCGTAGTGGTCGGCGAGCTTGCTCCAGTCGCGCCGCTCCTCGGCCTCCCGGTTGGCAGCCAGCCAGCCGTCCCAGAACCCCTGCATCTGCGCGCGCTCCATCAGTTCTCCTCCATGCTCAGGGCCATGGCCGGGCAGTAGCGCACGGCCAGATTGACGTTCTCCCGCTGGGACTCGTCGGGGTTCTCTTGGAGTACGACGACCTTGTCGGCCTCGTCGTCGAACCCGAAGACCTCGGGCGCCTCGGTGACGCAGACCTGGTGCCCCTGGCACAGGTCGAGGTCGGCGACTGCTCTCACGAGGCGTCTCCGTGGGGGAACGGGCACCCCGCGGCCTCGGCGCTCTCCTGCGAGGCGGGGGCCGTGGCGCTGGCGGCGGGCTTGCTCCTGCGGCGGCGGTAGCGCACCCGGCACGGCTGCTCGAGCTGGATCACCATCTTGGTGCAGTCGTCGCGGTAGTCCTCGCTGGGCTGGGCCATCTCGAACTCCCAGTCGCGCAGCATCACCGAGAAGATCGCCTTTAGCTGCATCATCGCGAACGCGTTGCCCACGCAGCGGTGCCGACCGGCGCCGAAGGGGATCCAGGTCCACCGGTTGGCGAGGTCCTCCTGGCGCGGGTCGAGGTAGCGCCCGGGGTCGAAGGCGTCGGGGTCGGGGAAGTCCTCCGCGATCCGGTTGGAGACCTTGGGGGTGGCGCCGACCATGGTGCCGATCGGGACGGTGTGCCCGCCGATCTCGAACTCCTGCTGGGCCACCCGCAGCAGCAGGATCAGCGGCGGGTGCAGCCGCAGGGTCTCCTTGAGCGAGGCCTCCAGGCGGGGGATCTCGCGCAGCGCCTGGAAGGAGACCTCGGAGCCGTCTGCGTACAGCGCGTCCAGCTCCCCGATCACCTCGGTCATCAGG
This sequence comes from Nocardioides sp. Z38_18, assembly GCF_058215695.1. Taxonomy (NCBI): domain Bacteria; kingdom Bacillati; phylum Actinomycetota; class Actinomycetes; order Propionibacteriales; family Nocardioidaceae; genus Nocardioides; species Nocardioides sp. Z38_18. The sequence continues at coordinate 1,244,160 of NZ_JBZAJE010000002.1, read as the reverse complement.
TCGGGGTGGCGCAGCAGCTCGATCATCGTCCAGGCGGCGGTGCCGGAGCTGGTGTGGTGCCCGGCGAACATCATCGAGATGAACATCCCGGTGATCTCGCTGGCGGAGAAGTGCTGGCTGCCGTCGTCGTCCTTGAGCGAGATGAGTACGTCGAGCAGGTCGCGGTCGGCCTTCGCCGGGACGGGTTCGCCCAGCCTCTCGGTGATGATCTCCTGGACCAGCTCCACCAGCGATTCCCGAGCGGCGTCGCGCTTGCGGAAGGACTCGATGTCGGCGTACGCGTCGACGAAGGCCAACGCATCGGTGCCGCGCTCGAGGTCGTGGTAGTGGCTGGCGAACCTGGCGTCGATCTGCTCGCGGAAGCGCTTGCCGATCAGGCACGCGGAGGTGGTGTAGATGGTGAGCTCGGCGAAGAAGTCGAGCAGGTCGATCTCACCCTCGTCCGACCAGTCCGCGACTATCCGGCGGATCTCGGCCTCGATGGTGGTGGCGTGCCCGCGCATCTGCTCACCGCGCAGCGACTGGTTCTTCAGCATCTCCTGGCGGCGCTCGGGGGAGGCGTCGAAGACGACGCCCTCACCGAAGATCGGGGTCATGAACGGGTACGCCGCGGCCTGGTCGAGCACGTCGTCGGGGGCCCGGAAGAACGCCTCGTTGACCTCCGCACCGCTGACCAGGACGACGTCCTTGTCGACGAGCCGGAACTTGCCCACGTCGCCGCACTCCTCGCGCACCCGGCTGAGCAGCGCGATCGGGTCGGTGCGCAGCTCCTGGAGGTGCCCGTGCGGGTCGTCGGGGAAGAGCGCTGACACCTCGCGGATGTCGTCGGTGGTGGGGCCGGTCGCGGTCCCTGTTGCTGGGGGGGTCATCGTTCCTCCACCCGGTCGGTGACCGGTGCCTCGGGGGTTACTTCGATCAGGTTCAGGTGCACGCCGCGCGGGGCGCTGACGATGGTGGCGATGGCGTTGGCCAGCGCCTCGGGCTTGAGGAAGTGCGGGTGTCGCGCGAAGCCGAACCGCACCCACTGCTCGATCACCTCGGCGGCGTCCGCGTCGTCCCAGGTGGTGCCCATCTCGCTCCAGGTGGGGCCGGGGCGTACGACGCTGGCGCGGACGCCGGTGCCCTCGAGCTCCATCTGCATCGCGCCGACGAGCCCTTCGAGGCCCCACTTGCTCGCGGCGTACGCCGCCATGAACGGACGTGGCCGCACGGCGACGTCGGAGGAGACGAACACGATGTCGCCGCGCTGACGTTGGACCATGCCGGGGACGAAGGCCCGCACCAGCCGGTGTGCCCCGAGAAGGTTGAGGTCGAGCTCTTCGCGGATCCGCTCGGTCTCGATCTCGTGGATCGTGCCGGGCCCGACGGCGCCGGCGTTGGAGACCACGACCTCGACGTCGCCGAGGTCCGCGGTCACCGACGTGGCGAACTTGGCCACCGAGTCCTCGTCGGTGAGGTCGAGGGGGTGCGCGACGGCCTCGCCGCCGTTCTCCCGGATCCGGGCAGCGATCTCCTCGCACTTCTCCACCCGCCGGGCGCCGAGGGCGACGGGGTGACCGGCCGCTGCGAGCGCGATCGCCGTGGCGGCGCCGATGCCGGAGGAGGCGCCGGTGACCACGGCGGGCCGACGTGTGGGCTGGTCGTACTTGCCCATCAGCGGACCTCGACCTTCACAGGCAGTGCCGCGAACCCGCGGACGTTGGCGGAGTAGAACCGGGTGGCGTTGTCGCGGTCGGCCTCGATCGTGCGCACCCGGCGGACCACCTCGCGCAGGGCGACGCGCGACTCCAGCCGGGCGAGGTTGGCGCCGAGGCAGAAGTGCCGGCCGCCGCCGAAGCTGAGGATCTGGCGCAGCTCGGCGTCGGGGCGGTGCAGGTCGAAGGTCTCCGGGTCGGTGAACACCCGGTCGTCGCGGTTGGCCGAGCCCAGGCAGAACAGCAGCTTCGACCCGGCGGGCGCGGTCCTGCCGTGCAGGGTGAGATCGGCGGTCAGGTGCCGGGCGAGCAGCTGGGTGGAGGTGTCGTGGCGCAGGGTCTCCTCGACCCAGCGGTCCACCAGGTCGCCCTCGTGGGCGGGGTCGGCGAAGACCTCGGCGAGCTGGTCGGGATGCGCGGTGAGGTGATACATCGCGTTGCCGAGCAGCTTGGTGGTGGTCTCGTTGCCGGCCACGACCATCAGGAACAGGAACGCGATGATCTCCTGGTCGGTCATCTTGTCGCCCCCGTCCTCGGCGCCGAGCAGCGCGCTGGTGAGGTCGTCGGCGGGGTTCTTCTTGTGGTCGGCGAGCAGGTCGGCGTAGTAGCCGAACAGCGTCATCGCGGCCTCGATGCCCTCGGGGGGTACGTCGCGCAGGCCGGGCTCGCGGTGCACGAGCAGGTCCGCCAGGCGGCGTACCTCGTCGCGGTCGGCCTCCGGCACCCCGAGCATCTCGGAGATCACGTCCATCGGGAGCTTGCCGGCGAAGTCGTGGATCCAGTCGAACTCGGGGTTCTGCAGCGCCTGGTCGAGGTAGGTGTCGGTGATCCGCTGGATCTGCGGCTCCAGGCCGGCGACCCGCTTGGGGGTGAACCCCTTGGAGACGAGCTTGCGCAGCCGGGTCTGCTCCGGCGGGTCCATCGCGAGGAACGACATCGTGTGGTGGGCGTGCGGCGACCAGGCCGTGGCGTCGAGGGAGACGCCCATCGCGTTGGAGTAGATGCCGTCGGTGCGCACGGCCTTGTGCACGTCGGCGTGGCGCGACATCACCCAGAAGTCGTGCTCCTCGTTGTGGTGCAGCGGGTCCTCGTCGCGCAGCCGCCGGTAGACCGGGTAGGGGTCGTCCTGGAGCGCGTAGTCGTAGGGGTCGAAGACGAGCCTCTCGCTGACAGGTGCGCTCATCGCCGCCTACTTCGTCTCGGTGGGGGAGTCGTGGCCGGCCATGATCACGGCGACGACGTCGTCGAGCCGGTCGGCGAGCTCGGGGTAGGTGAAGATCCCCATCCCGGTCTGCAGCAGGGCTCCGGAGAACGCCATCAGCAGCGCCTCCAGGACGCGGGGGTCGACGGGATCGCCGATGGCGGCGCGGAACCGGTCGGCGAAGATCGCCCCGGTCCGCAGCCGCAGCTGGTCGACCGAGTTGTCGCTGCCGAGCAGGCTCTTGGTTGCTGCGGCCGCCAGCGGCGGCGCGCTCGCGATCGTCTCGGCCAGGTGCCGGGTGGTCTCCTGCAGCCGCCGGGTGGCGGTGTCCCCGGTGAGCGTGGGCCCCCCGGTCTCGGTCAGGTGTCGCCAGAACAGCTCTGCGATCAGGTGGTCGCGAGAGGCGAAGTAGTTGTACGCCGTCGCCGCCGAGACCCCGGCTCGCGCCGCGACGGTGCGGATCGTCAGCGCCTCATGCCCGACCTCGCCCAGCTCCTCGCGAGCGGCATCGAACAGCTTGTCCAGCGTCTCGGCCTGCCGCGAACCCAGCTCGCGCCGGAGCGAGTTGGACACTTGACTGGACACCTGTCCAATCTAGAACGTGTTCTTGTTTGTTGGCAAGGGTTTCGAGGTGAAGGCGGCTGTTTGTGTCAGTCAGACCGCATCACTCGCGGCGACAGGCGGTGATAAGACGCTCGGCCCATCCGCGAATGGCCGGGTTCGAGCTAGGCATCGAGTTCGCGTTCAGTCTCCTCAACGGTCACATAGTCCTGTTCCCAGTCTGCCCACGATTCATCATCAAGTGACCACAGCTCGCTTTCTAGAGGGCACGAGCAAGACAGCAGTTGGCCCCCGCAGCGTGGACACCGCTCGCTGTCACAGAGAGGTCCGTGGAAGTCCCCAACTGCGGTGGCGCAGTCGATGCAGAACCCAGGGGGCTCGACGTCCCCGGATGCTTTATTGATCCAGAATGGCTCGCTTCCCCACTTGATGCGCTGAAACGAAACCTCGCCGTCAAACACCGTGGGGATCGCTTGAGCCGCCAGCAGTAGGCGCGGCCATCGACGGTGCATCTCGCGGCCGCGAAACGTCAGGAACTCTTGCGCGAAGTCCTTCATGAGCCGTGTCGCAGTCGGCAAGTGTTGGTCGCGAACGCGCTCGGATAGGGACTCGTTCAGTTCCTGTTCTAGGAAGCGATCGAAGAACTCAAAGGTCAGGAGGTAGACGTCCCGGACTTCCTCCAAGACAAGGTCGACCTCGTAGTGAGTGATGTTGTTGCGCCAGGACTGAGCCTTCGCGATCGTCCGCTGATCGCTCTCGTCAACGCCCAACTGGAGGCGCATCAGGCGCTGGACCGCCTTCTCCAAGGAGACCGTCCTTCCTGGACGATCGACGTTCTCCCAGATGAGCAATTCGTTGGCGCGCTGCAGTCGGTGCTTTAACAAGAGTTCTAAAGCATGCGTGAGGTTGAGAACCGCGAACTTCCATCGCGGCGGGTCGTTCTCTGCCTGCTCAACATAGGCCAAGGGATTCGTTGAGTGAGTCGAACGCGTTCTCACTCAAGGAGAGTTTGAGCATGGTCTGTGCTGACATGCACTCTCCCCAATCGCAGGTCGGGCCGGGCCTCGGAAGAGATCAGCATTCCACGTAAGCGCGCTTTGTGGTGGATGCACTAACCCTGAACTTCCTTGCCGACCTCTAGACCCTGCTTGCCCATCTCCGGCACTTCCACGCGAGCTCTTTATCGCTCACGACTTCACGCCGCTGGAAGTTGCAGAACGATTGGGTCACGACAAGCCGTCGTTTACGCTGGGTCGCTACAGCCACCTGTTCAAGTCGAAGTCCAGCAACGCGGGTGATCGCATCCGCCGCTGCGCGTGGGGAGAAGGGGAAGCGGTCCACGAAGCCGTTGTGGGCGGGAGTCGCTGGACTCAGCTTGGCCCTGCGGTGACTGCCAACGCCGTGAAGACGTCGGCACCTACCAGCTCAGTGGCGGAACTTCCCCTGACGCAACCAGTCGTAAGCGGTCACGTGAACCACCTTCCCTTCTGCCCCCTGGCACTTGTTGCGAAGAGCGAAGTGACGATGTGGAACACAACGGCAGTTGCGACGAGAAGCAGGGCCAGAACCCGGGCGACCGAGCTCAATCCAGCGACAGACCATCATCGCATCCGCCGCTGACAGTCTTGATCGAACGCGAACCGTGGGTCTCGCGTCCACGCTTAGTCGATCTCCAACACGTTGACGGCATCCTCGAACTTCTTCGAGTCAACCAGGTGACAGATTCGCTTGGACAGCGCTGCCCGAGTCTGGTGTCTCGTCACCACGTTTCCGCCCAACATTGCGATGCCCTGCCATCCAGGATTGGTTTTTGCCCAATCGATGTCCGACAAGGGAGCCAGCTGATCAAAACGATGCTCTTTCGACCAATCGTCCTTGGATCGTATGCCGAGAACCTGTGACCCCGCAGTTCCGAGGGCCCAGAAAGCTACGGCGTGCGCGACGATGTAGTCCATGCGAGCGTCGGCCGGTTTCATGTCCCCGTCGCGCACCTCTTGCCAAGGTTCAATTAAGTCGCTCAACTTTTTCCAGTAGCGGACACACAGTTCTTCTGCCGCTGCAACGGCGTCATCATCGTTCTTCAGGGCAGCGACCGCGGCCTGCCCCCCGAGCAACTGGCGACACGCGTCGTATAGCGAGGACAACGTGATGAAGTGCCGGGATCGCACTGCGAGGGACGTCGCGTTCTTCTCGACTCGCCCAGTGAAAAGCGGGACACGGGCCGCGACGGTCTTCACGACGCCATTCAGGGGATCGTCGTGGTCGTACAGAATGTCCAGCGAGCGACTCGTCTTCTGAACAGTGCGGTTCAGGTCGCTGAAGATTTGCTGGTTGCGGTCAAGGCTTTCAAACGGAATCAACATCACGCCGATTTGCTGCTTGCGGAGCAGAGGATCTTCCCTGATAGCACGCTGGATTGCAGCCAGACGATGCTGCCCGTCAACAATGACGAACTCTGTCTCGGTATCGAGTGTCAGCTCGTGGTCCTTATCCGAGTACGAGGAGTCGCCCAGGAATGAAACAGTCAGACTGCCAAAGACCCAGTCACCCTCCTTCTCGATCATGTATTGCACGATCTCCGGGATGCGCTTCTCGTTCAGAGGGCGTTGCGCCCTGAACTCCGCAGGCAGAGAGGGAGGGGTTGGATCGAAAAATCCTGCTGCTGTTTGCAGACTCATGATGGTGAGATAGAAGTCCCGCTCGCCCATCTTTCCGTGTAGCGCGGGAAAATTAACGTCAGCCACAGGGTGTCTCCTCGGTGGGATGATGGGGGGCACAGCTCCGCCCCGCTTCGCGACCAGTACTAGAGGCCGACCCGCGGGGCCGAGGCTGCTACACTTGAGGTTGTCAGGCCTACGACGGTCCGCTTTTCCCTGCAACGCCCTACGATGGCGCGGCTCCTTGGAATGCGGGCCGTCTCTGTGTATGTCTCCATAGTAGACGATGTTCGTCCCGAACACTAGGCTTCTGGAACATACAAGGTGTGATCTACGTCACACTTGTGGAGTTGGGGGCTTCGAACCCCCTGACCTTCTCATTGCCAATGAGATCGCCCGGGAGAATCGCTCCCTGGTTGCCCGAGTCGTTGTGGGGGTGCTGTATGGCCCTCCCGAGTCACTCATGCCGTAGGCATCACTCTGCAGCTACTGCAGTGATCCGCTGGCGGCAGTCGAGTGGCGGGTGCGCGAGACCGACGCCTGACCTGGCTCCAGGGGCCGCGCCTCTCAGCGCAACAATCGTTCGACCGCGGCCGCCAGCTCCTCGACATCCACCGTTCGTGAGCGCACCGAGACGGCGTGCACGAGTGCGCCGTCGAGCAGGTCGGCGACTGCGCGGGCTGCGGGCGCGGGGTCAGGGTGCCCACCCCTCTCGAGCACGGCCTCGAGCATGTCGAGGAGGCGGCGGTGGCCTGCGTCCATGGCCGGCTGTGCCGTCTCGTCAAGCAGTAGGGCGATGCGGGCGCGGGTCGCTCGCACGTGCCGGGGTGAGGCCATCAGCTCGGCGGTGCCCGCCAGGTGGGCGGCCACGGCGGGGAGGGAGGTCCCGTCCGGCTGCGCGCCGGAGGCCAGCACCGCCAGGTCCAGTTCCTCGAGCCGGCCCACGACCGCCTTCAGGAGCGCTGAGCGGCTGCGGAAGCAGTTGGAGGTGCTGCCGTCGGGCAACCCTGCTTCGGCGTCGACCGCGCGGTGCGTGAGTCCACGCAATCCGTCGCGCGCGAGGACGGTCACGGCCGCGTCTGCAACGAGCTCCGGACGAGTAGGCACCTGTGCAGGTTAGCCCTCCTGCAACTACGGATGTAGTAGTACCGTCGTGAGATGCCCACGATCACGATCCTCGGCGGGGGAGTCGCCGGCCTGACCCTGGCGGCGACACTCGACCCAACGACGTACGACGTGACGCTCGTCGAGCGGAGTCCAGGTCACGGCAGGGTTCCCACGGCGTTCGGCATCTGGCCCTTCGCCCTCGCAGCCCTCGAGCGCGTCAAGCTCGCGGACGGGGTCCGTGAACGCGGCCTCCTGCTCACTTCCGGTGCGATCACTGCCGACAGCGCCCGCCGACCGGTGACGATGACGAAGCAGGACGCTGAGACATGGTTGATCACCCGCCCCGCGTTGCTCCAGCTTCTCGACGAGGCGGTGCCCGACGCCGTCGACCGCAAGCAGCGCCACGTGGACGACGCGACCACGCTCGGTGGCGACCTGGTGGTGGCCGCGGATGGTGCGCGCAGCGTCGTACGCCGACAGGTCTGGGGGCACGACCCTCGGGACACGGGAGTCGTGGCGATCCGTGGCGTGCTGGAAACGGCTCCGGACGCCCCGCTGGACCAGATGCACGAGTTCTGGGGCGAGGGCCTGCTCTTCGGCGTTGGACCGAACCGGCTGCCCCACCGCACCGGCACAAACTGGTACGCCTCCGCCCGGCGCGGCGAGGACTCGCCGGAGAGCGCCCTGGCCTGGGCGCGCGACGCGTACGCCGGCTTCCCCGAGCTGGTGCAGGCGACCCTCGCGGGTGCGGACCCCGAACGGACGGTGGTCAACACGATCCTGGAGTCCCGACGCGCGCGCGAGCTGGTCAGGGACCGCTACGTGTTGGTCGGTGACGCCGCCCACGCGATGGCACCCAACCTCGGACGGGGAGCCTGCGAGGCGATGGTCGACGCGATCGTTCTTGGTGAGGCTCTCAACGAGCACGGGCCAGACGGAGTACGCCGCTACGAGCGGGCGCGACTACGCGCGGGACAACGCACGAGGGCGGCAGCCACAGTGGCTCGGAGGCTCGCCCTCTCCGCGCGAGCCGGGCGCGCCGTCGTCCGAGCGGCCGCAAGCATCCAGGGGCCGAGCGGGGCAAGGGGCGCATAGGCTGCTGGCGAGTGGTGCTGCCGGCCGGTGCATGCGCCTTACTGTCCGACAGTCGCGACCGCGACCAGCGTCTCGCCCCGCAAGCATCAGCTCATCGAAGGCGTCGTCCGTAACGAACTGGGGTCGCGCCGGCAGGTGAGTGCCCTGACCTGAGGCCTTGCGCCCGGAGGGTCGTCGGACGAACCGGGATCCTCGCTACCTGATCCCACCCCACACGGCCCGCTCCTCGCCGTCAGGATCGTCAACGACCGCCACCTGCTCCGCGATCACACCAGTGGCCCTGGTCGACCTCGTGTACGGCGCCCATCCGGGGTCTCCCGAGGTCACGAAGGCCACCCACGCGGCATGCGCGGTCTCGGCGACTTTCTGTGACGGGGTGTCCCCGATCAGCGGCTTGGTCTGGTCGAGGGCGATGTTGTCGAAGACGAACGGGATCTCGACCGCGTGGCAGGCGCCGTAGTTGTTGTTGTCCGCCAAGTCCGGGTGGTCGAAGCGGTAGGTCCACGTCGTGCCGCCGCCGGTCTCGCGGGCCTCGGCGTGCCGGATCGCGGGTACGGCGAAGAACCAGTCGGTGATCACCGCGGACAGCACGTCGCCGGGGGAGGCGTCGGGGCGGTTCTTGTGGTAGAGCTCCAGGCCCTCCGGCGGCAGGCCGTACGCCGCGGCGGCACCCGCCAGCGTCGGCTCGTCCACGTAGTCGATCACCCCCGGCGCGAGCAGGAAGAGCCGGAACTCCTCGCGGTTGGTGCCGAGCAGCACCGGGACGTCGGAGGCGGCGCCGGCGGCGAACGCCTCCAGCGGGGCCTCCGGGAGCGCGGTGCCGTCGACCACCGGCGCGAACGGCAGCAGGTTGAGGGTCAGCGATCCCCAGGTGGTCGGGTCGGGCGCGTTGCGCACCTCGAGGATGAGCGCGGTCGCGGCGGCGACCAGCTCGTCCGGCTCCACCCCCGCGAATGCCTCCCGAGTTGGCTCGATCCCGAGGTTCGTGGCGAGAGCCTGCGACACCTTCAGCCCGGTCTCGGGCGTCAGGGTGTGCGAGCCGGCGCCGGACTGGGTGATCGCCTGGGCGAAGAGCCCGCGCGCCGACGGCATCGCGAGCAGGGTGGTCACGCTCATCGCCCCGGCGGACTCGCCCGCGACCGTCACCCGCGCCGGGTCGCCACCGAAGGCCGCGATGTTGTCCTGCACCCAGCGGAGCGCAGCGACCTGGTCCTGCAGACCGAGGTTGACGGTGCCGGCGCCCAGGTCGTCCTCGGTGTAGAGGAAGCCCTCGGCCCCGAGCCGGTAGTTGATCGTCACGCAGACCACGCCGTCGCGCGCGAACGAGGTGCCGTCGTACTCCAGCACCGAGCCGGAGCCGTTCATGAAAGAGCCCCCGTGGATCCACACCAGCACAGGCAGCCCGCCGCTTCCTGCGAGAGCGGTGCTCGGCGTCCACACGTTCAGGTTCAGGCACTCCTCGCCCGGGATCACCTGCTCGGGCAGCAGCGGCTGGTACGGCACCGGGTAGTCGCCCTTGGGGCAGGTCGGCCCGTACGCCGTCGCGTCCCGCACCCCGTCCCACGGCGGCACCGGCTGCGGCGGGGCCATCCGCCGCTCGCCGAACGGCGCCGCGGCGTACGGGATCCCGAGGAACTCCGCCACGCTCCCGTCGTCGCTGCCACGGACCTGACCGCCACTGACCTGTACGTCCATGCTCGCCCCAGTTCCCGCGACGTGTTCGCTGATGCATCGCAGTCTGCTCCCAGGGACGAGACCGGTCCAGCAATCAGCTCTGGTCCAGCTCCTGAGCGAGCATCACGATGATGCCGCTGGGGCCGCGGACGTAGGTGAGCTTGTAGACGTCCTCGTAGTTCGCCACGCCACGCAGCGGGTGGCAACCGTGCCGTGCCGCGATCTCCAGCGCCTCGTCGATGTCGTCGACGGCGAAGGCGACGCGGTGCATGCCGATCTCGTTGGGTTGGGTGGGCTCGGTCTCGATCGCCTCTGGGTGGAGGTACTCGAACAGCTCGGGACGACCGTTGCCGTCCGGTGTCTGGAGCATGGCGATCTTCGCGTGGTTGCCGTCGAGGCCGACGGCCGTCTCGGTCCACTCCCCGCTGACCTCGGCACGGCCGAGGACGGTCAGTCCGAGGTCGGTGAAAAACGCGATCGTAGCCTCGAGATCCCGTACGGCGATGCCGACGTTCTCGAGCCTGATGGGCATGCCTGGCACGTTACCGGGCCGCGAGGCCACGCGGTCCGAACGCCGGGGGGTGGACCGAACCGGGCACGCGGCATCCCTTGACTTGTGGCCCTGATCACTGCAATCCTTGCAATGATTGCTTTGTTAGCAGTGAAAAGGAGACACATGTCAGCCCCCGAACGCGCCCAGGTCGAGGCCGCCGTCGCGCAAGCGAACGTCAGCGTGCTGCGTATGGCCCTCTACCAGCTGACCCGCGACCCCGAGCTTGCGGAGATGCAGGTCAACCAGGAGCCGCGACGCGGTGGCGCCTTCCACTCACCGATCGTCGACGAGCGGCACGCCGAGACGATCCGTCGCAAGGCGGTGGAGTTCCTGCTCTCGGGGGAGGCGACCCAGGAGCGAGCGCTGCCGAGCGACGACGAGCTGCGCTCGATGATGCAGCTGATGACGGGCACCGCCCCGGACGACGTCGAGTTCCGGCACGGCCGGGAGGAGCTCGCCTTCGACGAGTTCCCGCGCGAGGCCACCTGGCACGACGAGAAGCCGTCGATCCCGGAGGGGTTCTCGGTCGCGATCATCGGGGCCGGCCCGAGCGGGATCGCCGCCGCGGTGCAGTTCGAGCGGCTCGGTATCCCGTACGACGTGTACGAGCGTGAGCCCGCGGCCGGCGGCACCTGGCAGGTGAACAGCTACCCGGAGGCCCGGGTCGACACGAGCAGCTTCCTCTACCAGTTCAAGTTCATCAAGAACTACCCGTGGTCGGAGTACTTCGCCGCCGCGGACGAGGTGAAGAAGTACGTCCAGCACACCGCGGACGAGTTCGGCGTCACCCCCCACATCCAGTTCAACTCCTCGCTCGAGGGCGCGTCCTTCGACGACGAGACGAAGTCGTGGACGCTCACCCTGAAGAGCCCGAACGGGAGCGTGCGGCAGGCGACCGCCAACGTGATCGTCAGCGCCGCCGGACAGTTCTCCACGCCACGACTGCCGGACATCCCCGGTGTCGAGGACTTCCAGGGCCCGTTCTTCCACACCACCGCGTGGGACTCCTCCTTCGACCCGAGTGGCAAGGTCGTCGCGGTGATCGGCAACGGGTCGACCGGCGTCCAGCTCACGCCGTGGCTCGCCGAGCACTCCGAGAAGCTCTTCGTCCTGCAGCGCACGCCGCAGTGGATCTCCCCGATGGAGGGCTACCGGGCAACGATCACGCCTGAGATCCGCTGGCTCTTCGACCACGTTCCCTACTACTGGAACTGGTACTGCTTCCACACCCAGGTCACGACCAACGGGATGCAGCTGGCCCAGGAGTACGACCGCGAATGGCAGGCCGGCGGCGGGCTGATCAGTGAGCGCAACGACGCCCTCCGATCCGCGCTCACCGACTACATCCAGGAGCAGCTGGCCGGGCGGCCCGACCTCATCGAGAAGGTCACGCCCGACTACGCCCCGCTGGCGCGGCGGCTCGTCGTCGACAGCGGCTGGTACGAATCGCTGCTGCGACCCGACGTCGAGCTCGTCGCCGAGGGCATCGACCACATCGAGGCCGACGCCATCGTCACCAAGGACGGCCGCAGGCTCGAGGTCGACGCGATCGTGTTCGCGAGCGGGTTCGACGTCAGCAAGTACCTCTACCCCACGGAGTACGTCGGGTCGGGCGGCGCGGACCTCCAGAACCTGTGGTCCAAGGACGGTCCGCGTGCCTACCTCGGGATGACGCTCCCCGGGTTCCCCAACCTGTTCGTCTTCTACGGCCCGAACGCACAGCCCCGCTCGGGGGCGTTCGTCACCTGGAGCGAGATCTGGTCGCGGTACGCCGCCCAGGGCGTCGTCCACCTCCTGGAGAACGGCGCCTCCTCCTTCGAGCTGCGTCCGGAGGTCTTCGACGACTACCAGGCGGAGATCGACGCCGCCCACAGCGACCTGATCTGGCTGGGCGAGGCCCCGGCCGACAAGAACTACTACGTCAAGGACGGTCGCCAGATCGTGCACTGGCCGTTCCGCAACGAGGACTACTACAACCGGGTGTCGTCCTTCGACCCCGGCGACTTCACCGTCTCCTGAGCCCGCACGTCGCCCGACCCGAACACAGACCGAAAGAGGACTGCATGAACACGCTCGTGATCGAGCAGCAGGACCGGGTGGTCACGGTCACCCTCGACCGCCCACCCGTGAACGCAGTGACCCTGGAGATGCAGCGTGAGCTGTCCTCCTTCTTCGCCGGCCTCGCCGAGGACAAGAGCGTCGGTGCCGTCGTGCTGGCGGCGGCCGGCGACCGCGCCTTCTGCGGAGGCATCGACCTCAAGGAGGTCTCGGCCAAGGGCGCGGCCGGCGACTCGCTGCAGGCGCTGACCAACCCCGGGTGGCAGTGGCGCGCGACGCAGCACGTCATCCGGCACGCGGCCGTGCCGGTCATCGCAGCCGTCGAGCGGCCCGCGATCGGTGCCGGCTTCGGGCTGATCGGGGTCTGCGACCTCATCATCGCCGCCGAGCGCGCGACCTTCGCCCTGACCGAGATCAACGTCGGCCTGCTCGGTGGCGGCAGCAAGGCGATGAACCTGCTCGGACCGCGCAAGGCCCGGATGATGATGTTCACCGGCCGGCCCGTGACCGCCGCGGACATGCACCGTCTCGGCGCCGTCGAGGAGGTCGTCCCCGACGGCCAGGCGCTGAGCGTCGCCCAGGAGCTCGCCGCGGAGATCGCGTCCAAGAGCCCGCTCGCGATCCGGATGGCCAAGGAGTCGCTCGTCCGCATCGAGGGCGACGAGATCGAGCGGCAGTACCGCACCGAGTGGGACTACACGAACCGGCTCGGGCACCTCAACGACTCGCGCGAGGCGATGAGCGCCTACCTCGAGAAGCGCGAGCCCCAGTGGACCTGGTCATGAGCGAGCCGAAGCTGCTCGCCGAGCAGGTCGCCGTCGTCACCGGCGGCGCGAGCGGGATCGGCCTGGCCGCCGTACGCCTCCTCTGCGAGGACGGCGCCCGCGTGGTGATCGTCGATCGCGACCCCGAGGCGTCCCGCAACGCCGTGCAGGACCTGACCGAGGCCGGGTACGACGTCCGCAGCGAGCTCGTCGACATCTCCTCGCAGGAGAGCGTCGACGCGCTGGCCGAGACCCTGCTCGCCGAGCTCGGGCGCGTCGACATCCTGGTCAACAACGCCGGTGTCAACGCCGAGGCGATGAAGCTGTGGGAGACCCCGCCCGAGATCTTCGAGAAGATGTGGCGGGTCAACCTGTTCGGCACCTACCTGATGTGCCGGGCTTTCGTCCCGGCGATGCTGGAGCGGGGCTACGGCCGGATCGTCAACGTGGCGAGCGTCGCGGGCAAGGAAGGCAACACCGGCAGCAGCGCCTACTCCTCTGCCAAGGCGGCGGCCATCGGCATGACCAAGTCGCTCGGCAAGGAGCTCGCCGGCAGCGGCGTGATCGCCAACGCGGTCACGCCCGGCGTGATCCGTACGCCGCTCGCCATGCGCACGACGCCGGAGCACATCAAGCGGCTCGCGGCGAAGATCCCGATGGGACGCATCGGCGAGCCCGAGGAGGTCGCCGAGATCATCCGCTGGGCCGCGAGCCCGCGCTGCTCCTTCACCACCGCGTCCGTCATCGACGCCAGCGGCGGCCGGACCACCTACTGAACGCCGGTCGCGGAGACGTTCCGGGACCCGACACACCACTGATGAAAGCAGGACGAGCGTGAGCCTCGACAACAGCCCCATCGCCGACTATGTAGCGAAGGCCTCCCTGGCCAACACCTGCGTGATCGTCATCGGAGCCGGCAACGGAATCGGCCGTCAGGCGGTCCACGCGCTGGCCCAGGTCGGCGCGAGCGTGATCTGCGTCGACCTCGACCGCGAGCGTGCAGAGGCGGTCGCGCGGGAGGTCGGTGGCACGGCAGTCGTCGCGGACGCCTGTGAGCGCGACGGGGTCAAGGAGATCCTTGCGGCGGCAGCCGAGCACGAGCACCCGCTGGGAAGCATCGTCGACATCATCGGCATGGCGGCGTTCGGCAACCTCGACGAGCACACCGACGAGATGTGGGCCCGCAGCGAGCGGATCAACCTGCGCCACGCGGTGCTGGTCGTCGAGCTCGGCGGAGCCGCGTTGGCCGCGGCCGGGGGCGGCACCATGGTGTTCGTGGCGTCGATCAGCTCGACGTACGGCACCCAGCACCACGGGGCGTACGGCGCCCACAAGGCCGCCCTGATGTCGCTGGTGAAGACCGCTGCCGTCGAGCTGGGACCGAAGGGCGTCCGCGTCAACGCCGTGGCTCCGGGCGTCATCTGGACCGAGCGGATGGGCTCCGCCATCGGAGAGGACAACCGAGCCGTCTTCGCGGCGAACACGCCCACCGGTCGCCTCGGCGAGGCGAGCGACGTCGCCGGCCCGATCTCCTTCCTGGCCACCGAGCTGTCCTCGCACGTCAACGGTCAGTCCGTCTTGATCGACGGAGGCGTGGGCGTAAGGTTCCCGTACCCGGTGGACCTCCTGGTATGAGTCCCCCGGTCCGGACAACATCTCGACGGGGCGCCACGCGGCAGGATCCTGCGTCGTACGGCGCGACAAGGAGCGAGCGGCATGGCCACGAATCGAGTGCGGATTCCGAAGGCATCGGACGTGATCGTTTCGGAGATCCGCGAGCGAATCCTCTTCCACCGGTTGCCGGTGGGCACGCGGCTGCCCAACGAGACCGAGCTGATGGAGCACTACGGCCTCGGCCGGGTCACGGTCCGCGAAGCGCTGCGCCTGCTGGAGCGCGACGGCCTGGTCGAGATCAGGCGGGGACCGACGGGCGGCATCTTCGTCCGGCACACGGACATCACGCAGGTCAGCGACGCGATGGCGATGCTGTTCCGGTTCAGCGACACCACGCTCGGGGAGGCCTCGGCCTTCCGCTCGCTCGTGGAGCCTCGAGTGGCGCACCTCGCGGCGCTCAACGCGACGGATGCCCAGCTGAAGGAGATCGCCAAGATCGCCAACGGCGACTACGACGCGGTACGCCTGGCCGAGTTCCACGCGCTGCTCACCGCAGCCTGCGGCAACAAGGTCTTCCAGATGACGCTCAAGGCCCTGCACGACTCGGCCGCCGGTCACTACCACTACGACCTGATCGAGTTCGAGCTGCCGGACGGCGGCACCCACGACCACGTCGAGATCGCCAAGGCGGTCGTGGCTCGTGATGCGCAGGCCGCGGACGAGGCGATGCGCCGCCACCTCGCGACCTACGACCAGTACCTGCGCGACAACGATCTCGACGGTTCCCCGACGATTCCGGGGAAGCACGACACCCGCTTGCGGTGAACCCCCGCCGCCCTCGGGCGGCAAGCGACCGAACCACCCTCGGCGATCGGTCTCGCGACCCTTCTCGCACCGCTTGGCTGCGAGGGCGTCCGCGACGCCGTACGCCCCTTTTCCAGAGGTGAATACCTGCCATGAACGTGCCCTACCGCGACCTTCCTGCCGGCGACGCCCGCGGCGTCTTCGGTGACGACGACGTCCTCGGGACGCTGAACCGCCAGACCCCGGAGGCCGTGGCCTCCGCTGCGGCATCGGTGCGGACCGGGAAGGTCTTCAGCCTGAACGCTCCGATGGAGCTCCCGGACCCTCCCCTGTTCGACCGCCAGCCGTTCGAGCACCACGTCTTCCGCACCAAGATGGGCAACCGCGACGACTGGGTCGACCACTTCTACCCGCAGAGCTCGTCGCAGTGGGACGGTTTCCTGCACATCAGCGACCCCGAGATCGGGTCCTACAACCACCTGCCACCCGAGCGCCTCGGCATCGAGAACTGGGCGCGCCGAGGGATCGCCGGGCGCGGTGTGCTCGTCGACGTCGAGCGCTTCCTGCGCGGCCGTGGGGAGGAGCTGCACTGGCACACCTCCCGACCGATCTCGGTGCGTGAGCTCGACGACGCTCGCCTGGCGCAGGGTGTGGAGTGGCGCGAGGGCGACGTACTGCTGCTGCGCACCGGCTGGTGGACCGGCTACCTCGCCGCGAGCACCGAGGAGCGGCACGACGTGCGCACCCGGCACGACTCGCCCGGCCTCGAGGCCTGCGCCGAGATGGCCGAGTACCTCTGGGACAACGGGATCAGCGCGGCCGCCGCGGACAACATCAGCGTCGAGTCGATGCCGCTGGGGTCCGAGCTGCTCCACCACCGGACGCTGGTCCGCCTCGGGATGCCCTGGGGCGAGATGTGGTGGCTGGACGCCCTCGCCGAGGACTGCGCCGCGGAGGGTCGCTGGGACAGCCTGCTGGTCTCCGCGCCCTGGAACCTCAAGGGCGGCATCGGCTCTCCGGCCAACGCCCTGGCCCTGCGCTAGCGCCGCGCAGCCACCTGATTTCCGGACTTTCCACGGAAGTTCGTCTCGGTACTTGACCTGTGACCGCGATCACGGGCAGGATACCTAGCAAGGATCACTTAGATAGCAATGATTAGCCGAGAAGAGGCAGGCATGACCTTTTACGCTCGTTCGAAGCGGTGCGCGACCCTGGCCACCGGACTGGTGCTGCTTGCCGCGACCGCGGCCTGTGGCAACAGCGATGGCAGCAGCGATTCGTCCGGACCGATCAAGGTCGGGGTCCCTCTCGGGATCACGGGTCCTGCGGCCGGTACCGCGGACTGGGACCGGATGGGCGTCGAGCTCTCCGTGAAGCAGATCAACGCGGACGGTGGCATCGACGGCCGCAAGGTGAAGGCCGTCTTCGTCGACACGGAGCTGGACCCGGCCAAGGCCGTGACGGCCATGAACCGCCTCATCAACGAGGACAAGGTCGACCTCGTCGTCGGACCGATGACCAGCGACGAGACGCTGGCGACGCTGCCGTCTCTCACCCGCGCCAACATCCCCTCGATCAACGGTGCCGGCAGCAAGATGAACCCGAAGGTCGCGCCGTACTCCTTCGGCATGCTGCTCAACGCCGAGCACCAGGGCGAGAAGATGGTCGACTACGCGGTGAGCAAGCACAACGCCAAGCGGGTCGCCGTGATCAGCTACTCCGCCACCCAGGGCAAGGAAGGCCGTGGGGCGATCGAGCGGCAGCTCAAGGCCAAGGGAGTCGAGCTGGTCGCCGGCCAGGAGTACGACATCCCGGTCACCGACCTCAGCTCGCAGGTGCTGACCCTGAAGAAGGGCAACCCCGACGTCGTCCTCGTCTTCCCCCAGACCGGCCACGACGCCGGCCTGTTCGTGCAGGCGATGCGCGACGCCAACCTGGACGTCCCGGTCATCGGCAGCTACTCGACGACCTACTCGGGGCAGGCCAAGTCCGTCGCCGGTCCCGACGCCTACAAGAACTTCTCCTCCGTCACGTGGCCGGCGTTCAGCGCCTGCTCGCCCGAGGACGTTCGCAAGGAGGCCACCGACTTCATCGCCGAGGTCAAGAAGACCTATGGCGAGAAGCGCACCAAGGGTGCCGCCTTCGACAACATCGCCTCCTTCCGCGACGCCCTGTGGCTGCTGAAGGCCGGCATCGAGGGGTCGGACTCGATGGACGCGAAGAAGGTCACGGACTGGCTGGCCAAGAACCAGACCGAGGCCGCGAAGGACCAGCCGCTCGTGCACAACGCCTACGCGTTGAGCGAGGACAGCCGGTTCCTGATGGACCCCAGCTCGCTGACTCTGGTCAACGCGGGTGAAGAGGTCGCGCCGGGGATCTCCCAGCGCATCGACGGCTGCTGATCAGAGACGTGAGGGAACCACTGCGATGAACGATCTTCTGGTCATCGTGATCCGCGGCGTGGGAGTTGGCTCCCTGTACGCGCTGGTCGCCATGAGCCTCAACTTGGCGTACAACGCGACAGGGGTGCTCAACTTCGCCCAGGGTCACCTGCTGATCACGGCCGGTGTCTGCACCTACCTCTGGATGCCGGACGGTGCCGGGCTCTCGTCGCCGCAGTGGTACTTCACGCTCGTCGCCGCCGTCGTGGCGACAGCCGTGGTGGGGGTGATCCAAGGCCTGATCACGCTGGCGCCGATGCGGCGCGACGGCGGTAGCCATTCATGGGTGGCAACGACCATTGCCGCCTCGATCGTGATGGGTGCCCTGATCACGCTCTGGATCGGGCCACAGGTGGTCACCGTGCCCAACTACTTCGGGTTCGTGCCGCTCCCCGACGGTCGGGTCCCCGGGGTCTACCCGGTGCTGCTGGTCTGCGCGGTGGCCGTGTGGGCGGGGTTGCGCTGGTACCAGCGCTCGTTCCTCAGCGGCGTGGCGCTCAATGCCCTCAGTCAGGACGTCGACGCGGCTCGGGCCGCCGGCGTACCGACTCTGCGGTTCCAGATGCTGGCGTTCGGCATCGCGGCCGCCATCACGGCCGTGGCCGGGTTCGTCGGCGGAAGCGCCGTGGAGCTCTCGGGCAGCAGCGGCACGAACTACGTCATCTTCGGGTTCATCGTCGCCGTGATCGGCGGCATCGGGAACAACAAGGGCGCACTGATCGCCGGGCCGCTGTTCGGCGTCCTGATGATGTACGTCTCATTCGAGCTGGGCGGCGGGATGCAGGTGGTCACGGCTCTGGCCGTCATCGTCGCGGTCCTGCTTCTCCGGCCCCAGGGAATCTTCGGGCGTCCCCACGCCCGTCGGGTATAGGCGAGGTAGCGATGACAACGAAGCAAGCGAGCCCACGGCGTTGGATCCGTCGTGAGCTGCGCAGGGACCTGGTCGTCGGGTCGGTGCTGATCAGCGCCGCCACCCTGGTGCCGACCCTGATGGGGAACCTCTTCTGGCAGCAGGCGATGCTCCTCGCCGCCGTCTACGTGATCGCGGCCGTCGGGCTCGACGTGCTGCGCTCACAGGCGGAGCAGATGTCGTTCGGACAGGGAGCGGTGCTCGGGGTCGCGGCGTACGTCACGGCCCTCGGCAACGGGGTCTGGGAGATGTCGCTGCCCGTCTCCGCCGTCCTGGGGCTGGTCGCGGGCATGGCGACCGGCATGCTGATGGCGCTGCCCTCACTGCGGGTGCAGAGCTTCTACCTGGGATTCGTCACCCTGGCAGGCGCCTTGGCGCTGCCGGACCTGATCATCAAGTTCAAGGACCAGACCCAGGCACTCACCGGTGTCAACGTCTTCCTCACCGGGATCAACGACCCGATCGTGGGTTCGCTGAACTGGCTGACGATCGGCGTGACCGTCCTGGCCGTGGTCTCGATCTTCTGCGCCGCGATCCTCCGGTCGTCCCGGTTGGGCCGAGCCATGCTGCTGGCCGGCGAGAGTGCCGAGGCCGCCGAGACGGTCGGCCTGCGTCCCGGGCAGCTCCGCCTGCAGGCGTTCGCGCTGTCTTCCTTCGCCGCGTCCGTGGCCGGCGTCTGCTACGTCGGCGTCATCCAGTACGTCGGCGCGGGCTCCTTCACCATCGCGCTGTCGGTGATGCTGTACTTCGTCGTCATCGTCGGCGGCCCCGGCAAGGTGCTCGGCCCGATCCTGGGTGTCATCCTTCTCTACGTCGTGCCGGACCACCTGCTCGCCGGCCTGCTCGACTACCGCCTGCTCATCTACGGCACGCTCGTCATCGTCGTGATGCTGCTGATGCCGGAAGGGATCGCCGGTGGCCTCGACCGGCTGGTGAAGCGGCTCTCGAAGCGCTCGGACGACCGGAACAGGAACCTGATCTCCCTCGCTCCGATCCTCGCGGCGGCGCCCCCGGCGACCGAGGCCTCGCAGGACGGTGACGACTCCACGTTGCTCGTGGTCGACGACGTACGGCGCAGCTTCGGGTCGGTGAAGGCGCTCGACGGTGCCTCCATGACCGTCAAGCGCGGCACCGTGCACGCGATCGTCGGGCCCAACGGCTCGGGGAAGACGACCCTGCTCAACGCGATCTCGGGCCTGATCTCGGTCGACAGCGGAACGGTCGAGCTCGAGGGCCGCGACATCACCAAGATGTCGTCCAGCGCCCGTGCCCGGCTCGGGCTCGGACGCACCTTCCAGCAGCCACGCGTCCTGGACTCGCTCTCGGTGTGGGAGAACATCGACTGCGGCCGCACATCGGCCCGCCAGATCGAGTGGTTCGAGGAGGCGCTCGCCTCCTACGCCGACGAGTGGGACACGCTGAACAGCGGGATCCTCCCGCACGGGCAGCGTCGCTTCGTCGAGGTGCTCCGGGCACTGCACGCCGGACCGAGCATCGTCGCGCTGGACGAGCCGGCCGCGGGTCTCTCGCACGGCGAGCGTCGCGAGTTCGGTCAGCTGCTGCGCGACGTGGCCAAGACCACCTCGGTCACCGTGCTCCTCGTCGAGCACGACCTCGACCTGGTCTGGAACATCGCGGACACGATCAGCGTCGTCGACGCAGGCCGCGTGATCGCCTCCGGCACCCCGGCGGAGCTCCGCAACAGCACGACCATCGCCCACCTCTTCGTCGGAGTCGACCATGTTGCAGGTTAAGGATCTCAGTGCCGGCTACGGCCGGATGACAGTGCTCCGGGACGTCTCGTTGCAGATCGAACCCGGTCAGCTGTCCCTGTTGCTCGGCCCGAACGGCGCCGGCAAGACCACGCTGCTGAGCACGGTCGCCGGCCTGCTCAAGCCGCAGTCGGGCACTGTCGAGGCCGAGGGCACGACGATCGCCGGCTGGGCGCCCGAGCGGGTCGCGCGTCACGGCGTACGGCTGGTGATGCAGGGCCACCGCGTCTTCCCGGAGACCTCCGTCGAGGACAACATCCGGCTCGGCCAGATCAGCCTGCCCCGCAAGAAGCGCAGGACCGAGCAGGAGATCTTCGAGGAGGCCTTCGGCGTCTTCGACATCCTCGGCCAGAAGCGCCGCCAGCCCGCACGCGACCTGTCCGGAGGGCAGCAGCAGATGCTGGCCCTGGTGCAGGCGTGGGTCGCGCGTCCCAAGTTCATGCTCTGCGACGAACCCTCGATGGGCCTCGCGCTCGCGCTGGTGCCGGAGATCCTGACCTTCCTCAAGCGCCGCACCGACGAGGGGATGGGGATCCTCCTGGTCGAGCAGTCGATCGACCAGCCGCTGCGCTTCGCCGACCGCGTGATGGTGATGCGGCAGGGCGAGATCGGGTTCAACGAGGACATCGCGAACGTCACCGGGGTCGAGCAGATCACCCGGGAGATGTTGGGCGGGGCGTCCGCCGCCTCGTCCACCGCCGATTCCCGCTAGGGCGCACACAAGCAATGTCATGGGAGCGATCCCCTTCGGGGTCGCTCACGATCCGCGCGCCCAGACGGGCGCCGAGCTCTTGGAGGCGATGTGAGTACCGCAAGCACGGCATCCGAGGTGGTCAGCCTGCTGCTGCACGCCTCCGGGATCGCGATCGTCGGGGCGTCCGACGACGGCAGCAAGGCATCGGGCCGGACGATGCGCTACCTGCGCAAGTACGGCTACAAGGGGGAGATCTACCCGGTCAACCCGCGACGTGACACGGTGCAGGGCGAGCCGGCGTACGCCTCGATCGAGGACCTGCCCGGCGTGCCCGACGTCGCCGTGATCGTGCTGCCGAAGGCCGCCGTCCCCGCGGCGATCACCTCCTGCGGCGCGAAGGGCATCAAGTTCGCGATCGTCTTCGCCGCCGGGTACGCCGAGGTGGGTGCCGAGGGTGCGCAGGAGCAGGCCGAGCTCGCTGCCGTCGCGGAGCGGGCAGGCGTCCGGTTCCTCGGGCCGAACTCGGTCGGTGCGGTGATGGCGGCCGAGGCCGTCACCACCGCGTTCATGACAGGGCTGGACCAGGACCGCTTCGCCCTGCGTGACGACGGCATCGCCTTCGTCTCCCAGAGCGGGGCGATGGGTGGCTTCGTCCTGAACATGGCCCAGAGCGACGGCCTCGGCGTCGGGCGCTTCTTCAGCACCGGCAACGAGGCCGACCTGGCGCTCGGCGAGCTCATCGAGGGACTGGTGGACGAAGGGTCCACCCGGGCGATGCTCGCCTACGTCGAGGGCGTGCGTGACGGCGACGCCTTCTGCCGGGGGCTCGAGAAGGCCCAGCAGAAGCGGGTGCCCGTCGTGGTGATGAAGGTGGGTCGTTCCGCGCGCGGTGCGGTCGCCGCCGCCTCCCACACCGGCGCGCTGGCCGGTTCCGACGCGGTCCTCGACGGCATCCTGGAGCGGTACGGCGCCCAGCGCGCCGAGGACGTCGAGCAGCTGGTCGACTTCGGCCGGGTCTTCGCCTCCGACCGGATCCCGCGGGGCCGCAACGTCAGCATCATCACGATCTCGGGTGGCGCCGGCGTGCTGATGACCGACTACGCCGAGGACCTGGGTCTCGACGTGTTCGAGTGGGACGCGGAGTGGCAGGGCCGGATGGCGGCGATCCTCCCGGCGCACGCTCCGGTCGGCAACCCGATCGACACCACCGGGGCGATCGCCGCGGACCAGCAGATCCTGACCGACGGCCTCCAGCTCTGCCTGGACAACCCCCAGACGGACATCGCGATCGTGCTCCTCGGCAACCTCGAGATGGAGGAAGCCGGGTTGTGCGACCGGATCATCGAGGTCGCCGAGCGCTCGGACAAGCCGGTCCTCGTCGCCTGGGTCGGCGGCTCGGGCAACCCGCGCCGGATCCTGTCCGCAGCCGGTGTGCCCACGTTCACCGACCCGGTCCGCGCGATGCGCGCGGCTGCGGCCCTGGCCGACTGGGCGCTCGCCGAGGCTCCGGCTCCCGTGCCGAGCGCGTCGACGCCGGAGCTGGCGGCCATGTGGGACCGACTGGGCGATCTGGCCGGTGAGGGCGTCTCGATGCTCGACGAGATGGAGAGCAAGCAGGTCCTCGCCCTGTGCGGGGTCCCGGTGACCCGGGAGGTCGAGGCGAGAAGCCCGGCGGAGGCCCGCGCGGCGGCAGCCGAGATCGGACTCCCCGTGGTGCTCAAGCTGCTCTCCGACGAGGTGGAGCACAAGTCGGACCTCGGCGGGGTGAAGCTCGGGCTCGGGGACCTCGACGCCGTCGAGACCGCCGCCGCCGACGTGCTGGCACTCGCCGAGAGGCTGGAGCTGGCCGAGCGTCGCGTCGTGGTCCAGGAGTCCGTGTCCGGCGGCGCCGAGCTGATCCTCGGTGCGACCCACGACCCGACGTTCGGGCCCGTGGTGCTGGTCGGGCTCGGCGGCATCTTCACCGAGGTGCTCCGCGACGTCGCGATGCGACCGGCCCCGGTGGACCCGGCCGAAGCGGGTCGGATGCTCTCCTCCCTCAGCGGGGTCGCGCTCCTGCGCGGCACGCGGGGACTGCCCGTGGCGGACGAGGAGCGCGTGGCCGCGGTCATCAGCGAGTTCTCCCGGGCCTTCGTGGAGATCTCGCCGGCGGTGGCGTCGATCGACGTCAACCCGCTGGTGATCACCGCCTCCGGCGGCGTGATGGCCCTCGACGGCGTGGTCACCCTGCGGAGCGGGGATCAGCAGTGACATCCCGGACCCGGGCGGCAGTGGTCACGGGCGCCGCCGCCGGCATCGGCGCCGGCATCGCCGACAGCCTGCTCCAGGCCGGCTGGCACGTGCTGGCCACCGACATCGACGAAGCGACGCTCGCCGACTTCGCGGCGACCCGGTCCGAGCACTCCACGCACCTGCGGACCGTGCAGGCCGACGTGTCGTCCGAGACGGACTGGACCGAGGTCGTCGTCGAGGCCGACCGGTGGGTCGGCGGTGTCGACGCGCTGGTCAACAACGCGGCGATCTCGCCCAAGCACGACGGCGTGAAGCTGCTCACCAGCGACATCCCCGCCGAGGAGTGGGACCGCGTCCTCGCGGTCAACCTCACCGGCGCCTTCTACGGCCTGCAGGCGGTCCTCGACCCGATGCGCGAGCGCGGCTGGGGCCGCATCGTGACGCTCTCGTCGCAGGCAGCGCACACCGGTGCCCGGGTGGCCGGCGCGCACTACGGCGCCACGAAGGCCGCACTGCTCGGACTGACCCGGACCGTGGCGCACGAGTACGGCCCGTCCGGGATCACCGCCAACGCGATCACGCCCGGGCGCATCGAGACCCCGATGGCCGCGGGCGTCAGCGACGAGGTCAACGACGCCTGGCGCCGCGCGATCCCCGTGGGCCGGCTCGGCGTACCCGCGGACATCGGTGCGATGGCCGCGTTCCTGCTCTCGGAGGAGGCCTCGTTCGTCAACGGCGCGACCTTCGACGTCAACGGCGGCAGCAGGATGGGCTGATGCGGGCGATCGCCATCGCCGGCCAGGGGGACACGGCGACCCTCGAGGTGGTCGAGGTCCCCGAGCCGGTCCTCGCCCCCGGTCAGGTCCTGGTGCAGGTCGCCGGGGCCGGCGTGAACCGCGCCGACACCGTCCAGCGACGCGGCGCCTCGCTGACCTCGGCAGGCGGGTCGCTGTTCCCCGGCCTGGAGGTCTCCGGGACGGTCGTCGCGACCGGGGCGGACGTGCGTCGCTGGCAGGTCGGCGACCGCGTGTGCGCCCTGCTCACCGACGGGGGGTACGCCGAACAGGTGGCCGTCCACGAGTCGCACGTGCTCGCCGTGCCGGACTCGCTGGACCTCGTGGCCGCCGCCGCGCTGCCCGAGGCCCTCGCGACGGTGTGGTCGAACCTCGTCGACCTGGTCGGCCTCCGTTCCGGTGAGCACCTCCTGGTCCACGGCGGAGGCTCGGGGATCGGCACCACGGCGATCCAGATGGCCAAGCTGCTCGGCGCGCGCGTCCTGGTCACCGCCGGGTCGCCGGCGAAGCTCGGCGTCTGCCACGAGCTGGGCGCCGACGTGGGCATCGACTACCGCACCGAGGACTTCGTCGCGGCCGTGCACGAGCACACGGGCGGCCGGGGTGTCGACGTCGTCCTGGACATCCTCGGTGCCGACTACCTGTCCCGCAACGTGGCGGCGCTGGCGACCGGCGGCAGGGTCGCCGTGATCGGGCTGCAGTCGGGGTCGGTCACCGACCTGGACCTGCGCGACGTCCTGCGCAAGCGGGCCGTGCTCACGGGCTCACTGCTCCGCCCGCGTCCCGCGGAGGAGAAGGCGCAGATCCTCGAGGCGGTCGCCACCCACGTGCTCCCCGCGATCGCGGACGGCCGGGTCCGCCCCGTCATCGACTCCCTCATCCCGCTGGCCGACGCCTCGCGCGCACACGCGCGCCTGGAGGCCTCCGAGCACGTCGGCAAGATCGTGCTGGTGCCGTGAGCCGGCCAGCCCGCACCGAGAGGACACCCACATGAGCGCCTACGTCGCACCTGACCTGAGCGGGCTGGGACTCGACCGGCTCACCTCCCTCGCCGGCCGGGGCGCCCTCGTCACCGGAGGCGCCCGCGGCATCGGGGAGGCCGTCGCCGCCCGTCTCGCCGAGGCCGGTGCCCGGGTCGTGATCGCCGACCGTGACGGCGCCGAGTCCACCGCTCGCCGTATCGCCGAGCGGACCGGGCAGCAGGTCACCGGGATCGCCATGGACATCGCCGACGAGGCGTCGGTCCGGTCGGGTGTCGCCGCCGCGGCGGAGCAGGGCTCGCTCGACGTACTGGTCAACAACGCGGCCGTCCTGACGCCGACCGGCGATCCGCTGACCGCGACCGCGGAGCACCTGCGCCAGATGCTCGAGGTCAACGTGATCGGCACGTTCGTCGTCACGCGGGAGGTCGCGGCCCGGATGGCGCCGGGCGGCAGCATCGTCAACGTGGTCTCGACCTCGGGGCTGCGCGTCTCGAAGGGCACGATGGCGTACGCCGCCTCGAAGCACGCGCTCACAGGCCTGACCAAGAGCCTCGCGCTGGAGCTCAGCGACCGCGGCATCCGGGTCACCGGCGTCGCCCCCGGGCTCACGACCACCCCCGGGGTCGACGAGATCGCCGGCAACCTCGCGGCGGCGGGCTACGGCAACGGCCGTCCGCCCCTGATGCCCTTCGGTCGGCACGGGGTCCCCGACGACATCGCCCGGGTCGTGTACTTCCTGTGCACCGACCTCGCATCGTGGGTCTCCGGATCGGTGATCGGCGCCGAGTCCGGCCGGCTCGAGGTGCTCGCATGAGTCGCCCGGTGCTGATCACCGACACGGTGGAGGCGGTCGCCGACGGCCGGGTCCTGCGCATCGAGATCAACCGTCCAGCGGTGCGCAACGCGATCGACCTGCCGACCGCCCGCGCGATCGAGACCGCCGTCGACGCCTTCGAGGCCGACGACGACCTCAGCGTCGCCGTGCTGCACGGTCGGGGCGCCAACTTCAGTGCCGGCATGGACCTCAAGGCGTTCAGCGCCACCGGGGAGCGTCCGGTCACCGAGCGCCGCGGGGCGATGGGCATGGTGGCGGCGCCACCGAGCAAGCCGATCATCGCGGTGCTGCACGGCGTCACGCTCGGCGGAGGCTTCGAGCTCGCTCTCGCCTGCGACCTGATCGTGATGGAGGAGGGGTGCGAGGTCGGGCTCCCCGAGGTGACCCGCGGGCTCGCCGCCGGCGGGGGAGGGGCGATCCGGCTGCCGCAGCGGATCCCGCACCACGTGGCCCTGGACCTGATCCTCACCGGTCGGCGGATGCCGGCCGTCGAGGCGGAGCGCTGGGGTCTGGCCACGCGGCTGGTCGCCGCCGGAGAAGGGTTGCAGGCGGGTCTCGACCTTGCCGCCGCCGTGGCCGCCAACGCCCCGCTCGGCACCCAGGCCTCCAAGCAGATCGCGGTGCAGAGCCGCACGCTGGCCTTCGACGAGGCGCTCGCCGCGCAGGAGCCGCTGATGCAGGTCGTCCGGACCTCGGAGGACGCGGCCGAGGGCGCCCGCGCCTTCGTCGAGCGGCGCGCCCCGCGCTGGAGCGGGCGTTAGGCGCCGTACTCCTCCTCCGTCACGTGCTCGAGCCAGGTGACGATCTCGCCGGCTTCGTCGGCCTCGTTGAGGGCGACGTGGGCCATGAACCGGTCCGGGGTGGCGCCGTGCCAGTGCTCCTCGCCGGGCTCGATCAGCACCACGTCGCCGGGGCGGATCTCCTGGACCTCGCCGCCGCGTACGCCGACGTACCCGATGCCATCGGTGACGTAGAGCGTCTGGCCCTTCGGGTGGGTGTGCCAGGCGGTCCTGGCGCCGGGGGTGAACCGGACGTGCCCGCAGCTGATCGAGGTGGTGCCGTCGGGGGACCGGATGCCGTCGATGTAGACGGTGCCGGTGAACCAGTCGGCCGGGCCCAGGGTGCTGGTGCCGCCGCTCTTGACGAGCTTCATGGTGCCTTCTTCCTGGTGGACTTCATGGGTCAGCGGTCGCTGACCCGGAGCAGGGACTTGATCGTGGTCCGGTCGTCCATCGCGGCGTACGCCTCGGCGACGTGGTCGAGGTCGGTGGTCAGGGTGAAGACCTTGCCCGGGTCGATCGAGCCGTCGAGGACCGAGGAGAGCAGGTCGGGCTGGTAGGCCCGTGCCGGAGCGGGGCCGCCGCGCATGCCGACGCTGCGGAAGAAGGTGCGCTCCGCGTCGACCATCGTGCCGTGCGGGACCCCGACCCGGCCCACGACGGCGCCGGCTCCAGCCACGGCGAACGCGGCCTCGGTGGACTCCATCGTCCCCACGCACTCGAGCACGGCGTCCGCGCCGTACCCGTCGGTCAGGTCCCGCAACGCCTGGACCGCCTCGTGGTCGCGGACGGTGATCACCTCGCTCGCGCCCCACTCCCGGGCGAGCGCGTTCCGGTCGTCGTACGGGCTGCCGAGCATGATGATGCGCTCGGCGCCCAGCAATTGCGCGGAAAGTACGCCGCACAGCCCGACCGCCCCGTCACCGACGACCGCCACCGTGTCGCCGGGCTTCACCCCGGCGCTGACGGCCGCGTGGTGGCCGGTGCACATCACGTCGCTCAGCGCGAGCAGCGAGGCCATCGTCTCCTCGGAGAAGTCGCCGCCGGGGATCTTCACCAGGGTGCCGTCCGCCTGTGGGACCCGGACGAACTCGGCCTGGGCGCCGTCGCCGTCGCCACCCTGGCCGAAGAAGCCCGCGTTGACGCAGGCGGTGTGGAAGCCGCGGCGGCAATTGCGGCAGGTGCCGTCGCTCCACGAGAACGGTGAGAGCACGAAGTCGCCCACGGCCACGTTGCTGACCTCGCTACCGACCTCGTCGACCACGCCGATGAACTCATGGCCGACCGAGCCGTGCGGGATCTCGGAGATGCCGCGGTAGAACCACAGGTCGGAGCCGCAGACGCACGCCAGGACCACGCGTACGACGGCGTCGGTCGGCTGCGCGATGGCCGGCCGGGGCCGTTCCTCGACGGTGATCAGGCCCTTGCCCCGGAAGATGGCTGCCTTCATGGTGGGTCTCCCGTTCCGGTCGCTCGACCATGAGGGGCCACCGGCGGGCGGACCCACCTCTTCGAGGTTAGGAAGCCGTTCGACGCAAATCAAAGGCCGGCCCCTAGGCTGCATGCGGCCGGAATGTTGCCGGCCGATGCTGCACCCGATCGTCCTCGCGCAGGACTGCCCCTGCGGCGAAGGCTCCCGTTCCACCCAACGACCCGTCAGTGAGGCAAACCCATGTGCCGTGTACTCGCCTACATCGGGCCGGAGATCCCAGTCGAGAACCTCCTGCTCAAGCCCGAGAACAGCCTGGTCAACCAGACCCTCGACCCGGAGCGGCACCCGCTGCTCCAGCTGGCCGGATGGGGCTTCGCGGCCTGGGGCGAGCACCTGCTGAAGCAGGAGGCGCCGTTCCGCTACCGGCGGCCGATGGCTGCCTTCTACGACGACAACGCCGAGGGGATCATCCCGAGCCTCCAGGCCAGCACGCTGCTCGCTCACGTGCGGGCAGCCGACTACAACGCGGGCACGGTGCTGGCCGACGAGAACTGTCACCCGTTCGCCTACGAGGAGACGCCCTGGATCGTCGCCCAGAACGGCGACCTGCCGAACTGGATCCAGCTGCAGCGAGAGCTGCTGCAGCACTGCAAGGACGTCTACCTCACGCAGATGAGGGGCACCACCGACACCGAGTTCCTCTACATGCTGCTGCTCTCGCTGCTCGAGGGTGACAGCGACGAGGACGTGCAGCGTGCGTTCGAGAAGATGCTCGGGCTCATCGTCGAGGCGATGAAGAAGCTCGACCTCGCAGCACTGGCCAAGCTGAAGATGGCCCTGGTCTCCCCGAACCGCATCATCGGCGTCAACTTCGGGTGTGGGCACCAGGGCGAGACCGATCCTTCCGGGGACTGGAAGGAGCTGCTGAAGTCCGAGCCGGGCAGTGACGACCACGCCCTGGCCATGCTCCTTGAGCCGATGTACCTGCTGATGGGCCGCAACTTCGAGGAGGACGCGACGACGTACGACTTCGAGGACTGCGGCGAGGACGAGGCGACGGCGGTCATCTTCGCCTCCGAGCCCCTGACCGAGGCCGACGAGTGGCTGAGCCTGGAGTTCGGGGAGATCGTCTTCCTGGAGAGGAAGGGCGACAGCATCTCCAAGCGCGTGAACAAGCTGAAGGTGTAGCGCCCGCGGGGTGGGTTCAGTCGAGGACCCGGACGGTCGGCCGGTGGCGCACCGGGAAGTTGACGCTGTTGGCGATGAAGCACAGCTGGTTGGCACGGTGGTGCGCCGCCTTGGCCGCCTCGACCATGCCCGGGTCGGTGACCGTGACCTGCGGGTGCAGTACCACCTCGGTGAACCGTCCGCTGCCGTCCGGGTCGGTCGTCATCGATCCGGTCGCCGTGTCGGCGTACTCGGTCACCACGACGCCTACCTCCACGCACACATGGAGGTAGGACAGCATGTGGCACTGCGCCAGCGAGGCGACCAGCAGCTGCTCGGGGTTCCACCGCTCGCGGTCGCCGTGGAAGGTGCGGTCCGCGGACCCCAGCAGCTCACCCGGCCCCTCGGCGGTGACCGTGTGGGCGCGGCTGTAGCCCCGGTAGGAGGCGGTGCCCTCCCCGTTGTTGCCGGTCCAGGTCACGGTCAGTGCATAACCGTGATCCATCGTCAGCCGATCGAGGGCGTCGCCTTGCGCACGGCCTTCTTCGAGCTCTTCAGGCCCGACTTCACACCCGACTTGGCGGCGCCGAAGATGCCCTGGGTGAGCAGGGTGAGGCCGGCACCGAGGAGCCACACGTCCTTGGCCACGGCGATGCCGTCCGGGGTGGGGCGGATGCCGTCGTCGAGGGTCATCCCGGGGGACTTGAGGTACATCCGCACCAGGCTGCCGCCGAACCCGGTCAGCGCGGCACCGGCGACGGTGGAGGGCACCATCGGGGCGAGCAGGGCGGTGCCCACGGCGATCTCGCTGTAGGCGAGCAGCTGGGCGAAGCTCTGCGGCTGCATGTCCTTGAACAGCCCGGGGTAGGTCCGCGCGGCGGCGCTGTGCAGGAACTCGGCCGTGCCTTCGTCGGCGCCGAGCTTGCCGATGCCGGAGTTGAGGATGAACGCGCCGGTCGCGACACGGAGCGGGATGTGGGTGGGGTGCACGGGGAACTCCTCGGTAGGGAAAGCACAGCGTTGCTTCGACCATAGTCAGGCGTTCCAGACAGGGGAACCCGTTGACGCGTTCAGCCTGCGGTCCTCGACCCGACCGGAGCCTCCCGTCCACGGCGTACGACGGCCAGGGCGACCGCCGCGAGCACGACCGTGAGCGGGACGACCCCGAGGGCTGCCTCGAGCGAGGTCGCGTCGGCCAGGGCGCCCACCGTCAGCGGCGCGAACAGGATTGCCGCCGAGGTCATCAGCACGATCCGGCCGCTGGCGGCCGTGGACCGGCCGGGGGCCAGCGAGACGGCGACCGAGAGTCCCATCGGGAACAGGTTGCCCAGGCCGATCCCCAGCAGGGTCAGACCCGCCGCCGCCTGGGCCGGTCCGCTGGAGGGCCACAGCACCGCGAACCCGACCAGGGTCAGGGCGAGCGCCCCGGCGAACAGGGAGGCTGCGTCGTACCGCCGGGCCAGGCGACTGCCGAGCACGCGGCCGAGGACGACCCCGGCGAAGTAGCCGCCCATCGCCCCCACCGCCGTCTCCGGGGAGGAGCCCGCCACCTCCTCGACGAACGTCGCGCCCCAGGCGGTGACGCACCACTCCGCGGCCACCGAGCACATCAGCATCACGACCGCGACCCAGAACACCGGCGGCAGCCGCCCCTGCTCGTCGCCGGCGGCAGCCGGGGCGGCGTCGACCCGCAGTCCCCGGTTCGCGCCCCAGGTCATGACGGGCACGACCAGCGAGGCGAGCAGGGCCACCCGCCAGTCCACCCCGAGGGCGCTCGCGAGGGACAGGGCGCCGACCAGCACCAGGTAGGACAGCGCCGCCGCCACGTTGGCCTCGGCCAGCGCCACGCTGCGCCGTTCGCCGTGATGGTCGGCCAGCCCGGCCTGGACAGTCGCCAGCACCAGTCCGCCACCCGCACCCATCACCATGATCGAGCCGATCGTCGCCGGGGCCGTCGAGCCGAGGGTGAGCCCCACGGCGCCGAGCGCCAGCACCGCTGCGGCGAGCCACAGCAGGTGGGCGCGGCCCAGGGCTCGCTCCAGCCGCGCCGCGAACAGCCCGGCCGCGGTGCTGCCGGCCGCGAACGCCGCGACGTGCAGGCCGCCGACGGCATAGCTGAAGTCGAGCTCGTCGCGCAGACGCGGGACGACCAGGCCCGGCGAGGCCTGCAGGAAGGCGAACCAGGCGAGCAGGACGTAGAGCACCCAGGTCTGGCGGTCACGGACGATCCCCGGCATGCTGTGTAACGCTACACAGTAGGCTCAGGGCATGGCTGGAGATCGGCCCCTCCGGGTGACCCTCGCGCAGGTGGCCGAGGCCGCCGGGGTCTCGGTGATGACCGCCTCCTACACCTACAACCAGCCCGGTCGCGTCTCCGCGCAGTCACGGGGCCGGGTCCTGGAGGCGGCCGCGAGCCTGGGGTACGCCGGACCCGACCCCAGCGCGCGGTCCCTGCGGCGGGGCTCGGCCAACGCCCTCGGCGTCGTCCTGGGGGAGCACCTCAGCTATGCGTTCGAGGACCCCGGGGCCGTCTCCTTCCTCGCCGGCGTCGCGGAGGTGTGCGCCGGACAGGGGGCCGGCATGCTGATCGTGCCGATCACCGGTGCCGAGCACGACGTCGCCCGGGTGAGCGAGGCCGTGGTCGACGGGTTCATCGTGTGGACCACGGCCGACGACGACCCGGTCCTGGCCGCGGTCCGGGCCACCCGGCGGGCCGCGGTCCTGCACGGCAGCGCCGGCCCACCCGGGCTGCCGGCGGTGAGCATCGACAACCGCGCGGCCGCCCGCGCCGTCGGTGCCGTGGCGTTCGCGGAGTCCCGCCGCCCCGCCGTGCTCAGCCAGCCCCTCGACCGCGACCGCGAGGCCGGTGTCGGGCCCGGCCCCGACCTGGCCGAGGTCACCTTCCCGGTCACCCGGGAGCGGCTGGCGGGCTTCCGCGACGCAGCACTCGAGGCCGGGATCGCCTGGCGCGACGTGGTGGTGGCGGCCTGCGGCCGGAACAGCGCCGAGGAGGCCGAGTTCGCGGCTCGCGCGCTGCTCACGAGCGAGGAGCCGCCCGATGCGATCGCGGCGATGAGTGACGAGCAGGCGATCGGCGTACTCCGTGCGGCCCGGTCGCTGGGGCTGCGCGTCCCCGAGGACCTCGCGGTCACCGGCTTCGACGACCTTCCCGCCGCCGCAGAGGCCGGCCTGACCACGGTCGCGCAGTCGCTGCGCGAGCAGGGGTCGGCCTGCGCCCGGGTGGCGCTCGGGCTCCGGGCCGAGGTGCCCGAGCCGGAGTGGTCGGTGGTGCTCCGGGACAGCACGCGTCGACCCGGGTGACCTCTCAGCCCCACGCTCAGCTGCCGGGGACCTCGACGCGGTGGCGCCCGATCGGCAGCATCAGCGGGCGTCCGGAGAGCGGATCGGTGATCACGCTGCAGGGGAGCCCGAAGACCGCGTTCACCATCTTCTCGGTGAACACCTCGTCCGGGGCGCCGGCGGCGTACAGGCGACCGCCGGCGAGTGCGATCAGGTGGTCGGCGTACCTCGCGGCGAGGTTGAGGTCGTGCAGGACCATCACGATGGTGGTGCCGCGGCTCTGGTTGAGGTCGGTGAGCAGGTCGAGCACCTCGACCTGGTGGCTGACGTCGAGGTGGGTCGTCGGCTCGTCGAGCAGGAGGACGTCGGTCTGCTGGGCCAAGGCCATCGCGATCCACACCCGCTGACGTTGACCTCCGGAGAGCTCGTCGACCGGCCGGTCGGCCAGCTCCTCGGTGCCGGTGGCGTCGAGCGCCGCGGCCACCGCGGCGTCGTCCTCGGCGTTCCACCGCGACATCAGCCGCTGGTGCGGGTTGCGGCCGCGCCCGACGAGGTCGCTGACGGTGATGCCCTCCGGAGCGATCGGCGTCTGCGGCAGCAGGCCGAGCGTCCGGGCGAGCTGCTTGGCGGGCAGCCGGTGGACCTGCTCGCCGTCGAGCAGCACCTGACCCTCGCGGGGGCGGAGCAGCCGGGACATGGAGCGCAGCAGCGTCGACTTCCCGCAGGCGTTGGCGCCGACGATGGCGGTCACCTGGCCGGGCGGCACGACCAGGTCGAGGTGCTCGATGACGGTGCGGTCGCCGTACCCCAGCTCGAGGTTCTCGACGGTGAGAGTGTGGCGGTCGGTCACAACGAGCCTCCGGCGCGGTTGGTGCGGACGATCAGGTAGATGAGGTACGGCGCACCGAGGACGCCGGTGATGACACCGGCCGGGTAGCGGTGGCCGAACGCGTACTGGCCGCACAGGTCGGCCACCAGCACCAGCAGCGCACCCACGAGCGCCGAGGGCACCAGCAGCGACGCCCCCGGACCCACCAGCCGCGCCGCGATCGGCCCGGCGAGGAACGCGACGAAGGCGATCGGCCCGGCGGCCGCGGTGGCGAAGGCGATCAGGCCCACCGCAGCCACGATGACGATCACCCGGGTCAGCTCGACCCGGACGCCCACCGCGGAGGCGGTGTCGTCGCCGAGCTGCAGCATCTCGAGGTCGCTGGCCCGGCTCAGCAGGATCGGACCGAGCACCACCAGCGCCAGGAGCGTGGGCAGCACCTCCTCCCACCGCGCACCGTTCACGCTGCCGGTCAGCCAGCGGGTGGCCTCCTGGAGGTCCCAGGCGGCGGCGCGGCTGAGCACGTAGGCCGTCACGCTGTCCAGCATCGCGGCGATCCCGATGCCGATCAGGATCAGCCGGGTGCCGGCGACGCCGTCACGGTAGGAGAGCAGGTAGATCAGCACCGCGACGCCCAGGCCCGCGCCGATGGCCACCACCGAGACGGCCGTCCCGGAGAGGCCGAGGGTGATGATGGCGAAGGCCGCAGCCGCACTGGACCCGGCGCTGATGCCGATGATGTCGGGGCTGGCCAGCGGGTTGCGCAGCATGGTCTGGAACGTGACGCCACCGAGGCCGAAGCAGAGCCCGACCAGCAGCGCGAGCACCGCGCGCGGCAGCCGCAGCCGACCCACGGTGAACGAGGCCCCGGGCACGTCCTGGCCCTGGATGACGGCGAGCACGTCGCCGATGGGGTAGAACGTGTGGCCCACCATCAGGCTGGTGACGAACACGGCCGCGACGAGCACCGCCAGGACGATCAGGACGCCCCGGCGCCGGGCGGAGCGGCGTACCCGGCCCCGCGAGACGCGTTCGATGGTCTGGACGCTCACAGGCCACGCACCTTCTTGCGGCGTACGACGTGGATGAAGAACGGGGCGCCGATCACCGCGGTGATGATGCCGACGTCGATCTCGCTCGGCCGGGCGACGATGCGACCGACGACGTCGGCGGCGGTGAGCAGCGCCGCTCCGCCGATGGCCGAGAACGGCAGCAGCCACCGGTGGTCGACGCCGATGAGCATGCGGCACAGGTGCGGGATCACCAGGCCGACGAAGCCGATCGGTCCGGCAACGGCCGTGGCCGCCCCGCACAGCAGCACCGCCCCGATCGCGGCGGCTGCGCGGGTGAGTGCCACCCGCTCGCCCAGTCCGGCGGCAACCTCGTCGCCCAGGGCCAGGGAGTTCAGCCCGCGGGCCGAGGCCATCGAGACCAGGAACCCGACGGCCAGGAACGGCAGCACCAACGTGGTGGAGTCGTACGACGCACCGCCGACGCCGCCGATCTGCCAGGACCGCACCCCGCCCGCGATGTCGGTGCGCGGGAGCACCACGGCGGTGATGAAGGACGCGAACGCCGCGGAGGTGGCGGTGCCCGCGAGGGCGAGCTTGAGAGGTGTCGCGCCGCCACGGCCCAACGACCCGACGGCGTAGACGAAGACAGCGGCCAGCGCCGCGCCCGCGATGGCGGCCCACACCTGGCTGGCCGGGGCGGAGAGGCCGAACCACGCGATGCCGGTGACGACCGCGAGGGAGGCGCCCATGTTGACGCCGAGGATGCCTGGGTCGGCCAGCGGGTTGCGGGTGACGCCCTGCATCACCGCACCGGCCAGGCCGAGCGCTGCGCCGACCGCGACCGCGAGCAGCGTGCGGGGGATCCGCTTGGTCACCGCGGCCTCCTCATGCGTCTCGCTCGACCCGAGGAGTGCGCCGACGATGTCGGACCAGGAGACCTCGCGCGAGCCCACGGCCACGGACACAGCCATCAGGGCGGCCAGGACGGCGATCCCGGCCAGCAGCCAGAGGGCATGCCTACGCCCCGGATGCCGGGCGGTGCCGGCAGCCGGGGCGGAAGCAGTTGCGACGACGGTCGCAGTGGTGTCCTCAGGCACCGGCCGCGTCGGCCAGCATGGTGACGTACTCCTCGAGCACGTAGGAGATCGAGAGCGGCGTCGGGTTGGCGGCGGTGCCCAGCGGGTTGTTGGGCAGCAGCACGATGGCGTCGTTCTTGACCGCGGGCATCTTGGAGAGGAGCGGGTCGGACTTGAGCGTCTTGACGAGCTTCTCGTCGCCGTAGGTGACGATCACCTCGACGTCGTCGAGGGTGTCGATCTGCTCGGAGCTGAGCGTGCCGGAGAACTCGTCGGTCTTCGCCGAGGCGGTCGCGATGCTCCCGGGGGTGCCCAGCCCGAGGTCCTCGAAGAACTTCGCCCGGGTGTCGTGGGTCGTGTAGTAGCTGACCTCGCTCAGGTCGGCGGGGTCGACGTGGGTCAGGAACATCGCCTTCTTGCCCTTGAGCTCAGAGCGCTCGGCAACGGTCGAGGCGATCTCCTTCTCGAGGTCCGCGACGAGCTCCTCGCCCTCGGTGGCCAGGCCCATCGCCTTGCTGCTCTGCAGGATCATGTCGCGCCACTCCGTCGACCACGGGGCCTCGGGGTAGGCCACGACGGGGGCGATGTCACTCAGGGTGTCGTAGTCCTTCTTGGTGAGGCCGGAGTACGACGCGAGGATCACGTCGGGGTCGGTGTCGGCCACGGCCTCGTAGTCGATGCCGTCGGTCTCGTCGAAGAGGACCGGGGTCTTCGCGTCGAGCTCCTCGAGCTTGTCCTTGACCCAGGGGAGCACGCCGTCGCCGTCGTCATCACCGAAGTTGGCCGACGCCATGCCGACCGGCACCACGCCGAGGGCCAGGGGCACCTCGTGGTTGGCCCAGTTGACCGCAGCGACCCGCTTGGGCTTCTTCTCGATCGTGGTGGTGCCGAGCGCGTGCTTGATGGTCATCGGGAACTCGGCGGAGGAGTCGCTCTTCGCGGCGCCACCGTCGGAGTCCTTCTCCGAGGAGCCGCATCCGCTGAGGACGAGGGCCATGGCTGTGAGGGAGCCGGCCAGGAGGTTGAGTGAACGCACAGGGGGCCTTTCAGTACGAGCGGACGGCAGAGCGCCCGGAACAGGAGGGGGAAGGCAGCTGGAGGATGCGAAGACATCACTCGGTGTTGGTGAGGCTAACCTAAGTTCATTCAGTGTTCAGAGGAGGCCCCATGCATGCACGAGTGATGTCAGTCACCTGGCTGACCCCCGCGATGGTGCGCGTCGAGCTCGGCGGTGAGGGGCTGCAGCAGTTCCAGATGTCCGACTCGACCGACGCCTACGTCAACATCGCGGTGCCGCCCCCCGGCGCGCCGTACGGACCGGTCTTCGAGCCGGCCGAGGTGCGCGAGACCCACGACAAGGCCTGGTGGCCGGCGCGCCGCCGGTTCACCGTGCGCTCCTGGGACCAGGTCGACCGCCGGCTGACCATCGACTTCGTCGTCCACGGCGACGAGGGGGTCGCGGGGCGCTGGGCCGCGGGCGCTGCACCTGGCGACGTGCTGGTCCTCGAGGGCCCCGGCAGTGGCTACCGTCCCGATCCGACCGCGGACTGGCACCTGATGGTCGGCGACGAGTCGGCTCTGCCCGCGATCGCGGCTTCCATGGCCGTCGTGCCGGCCGGTTCGCCCGTCGTGGTGCGGCTGGTCTGCGACGACCCCACCCAGGAGCTGCCACTCGAGAGCCCCGGACAGCTGGACCTGCGCTGGCTGCACCGCGTCGGCTCAGTCGACCCCGCCACCCTGCTGGCGGCCGAGCTCGAGCAGTTGGAGTTCCCTGCGGGGCGGGTGCACGCCTTCGTGCACGGTGAGGCCGAGGAGGTCCGCGCGATCCGGCGCCACCTGCTCGGCGACCGTGGGCTGAGTCGCGGCGACATGTCCTGCTCGCCGTACTGGCGCCGGACGATGACCGACGACGCCTGGCGGACAGTGAAGGCCGACTTCGTGGCCGCCATGGAGGCCGACGTCGCTCCCGCCGCGAGCTGAGTGGCTCCCCGGCTGTCGGCCCGCGGCACCACCGAGGCTCCCGGATGAAGATCGATGAGATCGCCCGCGAGTGAGGTGAACGCGTGTGCCGAGGTCTCGCCCACCTCGGACCCGAGATCCGGGTGCAGAACCTGCTTCTCAACCCCCGGTGAACAGTCTGGTGACGACTGGCTGCACCTGGAGCTCGGCGAGATTTCTCCTGAAGGCGGCCGGCGACAAGATCACCAGGACCGTGACAGGCTGAAGGTGTAGGGCTCCTGTTCACGCGAGGAACTGCGTGACCAGTCCCGGCACCGCCTCGTCGGCGAACCCGATGGCCATCGACTCAGGGATGTCGATCGCGGCGTACTCCTGGCGGCCCGCGGCCGTCGTGGCGACCAGGGTGGCGAGGCCGGCACGGCGCTGGAACCACGACTGCTGGACGTTCCAGCCGATGATCCCCGAGCGCTGAAGGACGTCTCGACGCCCGCGCAGGCTGCCGGATCGGACCACCAGGTGGTCGCCGCTCAGAGCGTGGCCCAAGCGGCGCGAGCGGTCGGCGGCCAGGGCGACCCCGACCGGGAGCGCGAGCAGGGCCGGCAGCAGGACCCACCAGGGGAACGCGCTGAGGAGAACCAGCCCCAGCACGACCGCGGGCACGACGGCCGAGCCCGCCAGCGCGCGGGTGTAGCGGCGTCTCCGGGCGAGTGGCCCGTGCGGGACCAGGGGAACGTGCAGCGGGTCGCGGTGCCCGAGCACCGCCTCCCCGGTGGCGTCGATCACCTCGCGCGGTGCCGGCGGCACCAGCTGGGAGCTGCTGGACTCGTCGCGGGAGACCCCGGTGACGATGGCCGCCAGCCGGCCCGCGCCGACCAGCCGCAGCCCCAGCGGCTCCAGGACCTCGAGGCCGCGCAGGCGCTCGCGCTCGAGGCTGACCTCGGTGGTGGTGAGCAGCCCGCGGCGTACCCGGAACGTGCGTCCGCGGGAGTCCCGGGAGAGTGTGAATCCCCAGTTGGTGATCAGGTAGCCGGCCACCGAGAACACCGCCCCCAGGATCAGGAACGCGACCACGAGCCCGACCGTGACCAGCGGGACCAGCGTCTCGACGGGGCGGTCGGCGAGCCAGCCGAGCACGTCGACGTCGGCGAAGAACCGGTCCCCGACGCTGTCGAAGAACTGCCCGAGCACCGCCATCAGGCCGGCCGCGATCACGTTGCCCGACGAGGTGAGCGGGGCGTACCGGACCCAGCGCTTGTCGAAGTCGAGCAGCACCTCGTCCTCGGCGTACGCCGCCCGCGGGGCCGCCTCCCGGGACGGTGCATCGCCCGTGAGGTCGACCCCCGGAGTGAGTGCGTCGGGCGGCGCGGGGACCCGGTCGTCGTCGTCGGCCCGGTGCAGCAGCGAGACCCGCAGCTCGCGCGCCTGCGGGAGCGCCAGCCCGTCGAGGGCGAACTTGTCCTCGCCCTGGGTGCCGCCGCTGGCGGTGCCGATCTCGACCTTCGCCAGGCCCAGGACGCGGTGCATCGGGGACGCGGTGACCTCGACGGCGCGGACGCGGTCGAGGCGTGCGGTGGACACCTTCTTGCCGATCAGTCCCCGTTCGAGCTCGATCTGGGTGGGCGTGATCCGGTAGCGGGTGGTCAGGAACTGCAGCACGCCGAGCACGATCGGGATCGCGATGCCGGTGAGCTGCCACCAGCTGCCGCGGGTGCTGCCGAGCACGACGATCCCGACCAGCAGGGGCAGGAACCTGATCAGCTCGGTGACCGGGTGGACCAGCAGCATCCGCGGGTCGAGCCGCCGCCACGGGTAGGGCTCCAGCGCCACCGGTGGCTGGGTCATGTGGCGTCCCCGGCCTCGGCCTCGGTACGACGGGTGAGGTCGTCGACGAGCCGGTCGGCCACCGGCTTGTCGATCATGCTGATCTGCACGGGCCCGGCCGCCGACGCGGTGGTCACGGTGACCGAGGCCAGCCCGAACAGGCGCCCCAGCACGGTCTGCTCGAAGTCCACGGTCTGCACCCGCGACATCGGCGCGATCCGGCGCTCCCGGGACAGCCACCCGGTCTGGGTGTAGACGGCCGTCTCCGTGCTCTCCCAGCGGTGGGTGCGGTAGCGCAGCGTCGGCATCACCGCGACGTAGCCGATCGAGGCCACGGCGTACACCGGCCACACCCACACCGGGACGTCCCACCAGCCGATCAGCTTCACCCCGATGAGCACCGCCAGGAAGAACAGGCCCTGGAGCGTGGCGCTGACCGCCCACAGCGCCGGCGCCCGCGGCGAGACCTGGTGCGCGGGCTCGCGCAGCATCCGGCGGGCAGGGAAGCTCTCCGGGGTCTCGGGGAGGCGCTCGGGTGCAGGATCGGTCACCGGCCCAGCCTCCCATCCCGCATGTGAGGATCACCGCATGGATGCAGACGTCGTCGTCGTCGGGTGCCGGGCTCGCCGGGGGAACCGGGTAATCCCGATCATTCCGCAGGTCTGAGGTCCGGTTTCGCCTGCGAAACGACCGGGACTACCCGTTCGCTCAGGTCGGCTCCGTCGAAACCGCCCACACGCTCAAGTCTTCGCGGGCTTGGCCTTCGCTCGCGCCACCGCGGGGCCGACCCAGGCGTTGAGGGACTCGGGGTCGGGGAGGTCGTCGGCGGCGACGAGTACGACGCCGCCCATGGTGCGCTCGCCCATCGTGGCCGGGCGGGCGCCGTTCGCGAGCGCGTCCGCGACACCGTCCGTGCCGACGTGCACCATCAGGTCACCCTCGCCGGCACCGACGGCCATGTGGGTGTTCACGGTCCAGCAGAGACCGCCGAACATCTTGATCTCGCGGTACCCGTCGGGTCCGGCAGCGGCATCGACCGCCGCCCGGATCCGCTCGGCCAGGTGCTCGTCGTACGCCATGGGTGGTCTCCCGTCGCTCGCGGCCAGCGTAGCCGCGCCCGGCCCCGGCGGGCCGGAGACTGGTCGGGCTCGTACCGGTCGTTGCCCACGCATGAGCCTGCACCGTCGTACCGTCCTCGGCGCCGCGCCCGCAGGTGTTCGTGCCCTGTCACCACGACAACTGGGCCCCGCCGATCACGGCCAATGCCGCCACCTACGAGCGACCGCTCCAGCGAGCCTTCGACCGGCTGGGCACGGCAGGGCCCCGACTGGTGATGCTGCGCGATCCGGACGACTACGTCCGACCCGACCGCCTCACCTTCCGGCTCTGAGTCGAGCCCGCGCGAGCTCGCGAATCTGCCGATCAGTGGTGGAACATGTGCGACGCCTGCTCACGCGGCAGCGGTCCCGGCAGGCTGTCGAGGTAGCTCACGCTGCTGCGCACGCTGTCGAGCAGCCGGTTCGCGAGGTCCATGGACAACCCGTTGCGGACCACGACACGTTGCACGATGCGCTCCTCGAGGTCGGCCGGCAGCGGATAGGCCGGCACCAGCCACCCTCGCTGGCGCAGCTGGTCGGAGAGGTCGTAGAGGTCCCAGTTGGAGGTGTAGTCCTTCTTGATCTCCCAGGCGAAGACAGGGATGTCCGAGGCGTCGTTCCACAGCGTGAACGGCCCCATCTTCTCGATCTCCTTCGCCAGGTGCTGGGCGACGTTGAGGCTCTCCTGCTGCACCCCGGTGTAGCCCTTCCGGCCCAGTCGCATGAACATGTAGTACTGCAGCAGCACCTGGGCGCCGGGTCGGGAGAAGTTCAGCGCGAAGGTGGGCATCTTGCCGCCCAGGTAGGAGACGTAGAAGATCAGCTCCTCGGGCAGGAACTCCTTGTTCTTCCACACCACCCAGCCGATCCCGGGGTAGACCAGTCCGTACTTGTGGCCGCTGACGCTGATCGAGTGCACCCGGTCCTGGCGGAAGTCCCACTTCAGGTCGGGCTGGACGAACGGCGTGATGAACCCGCCGGAGGCCGCGTCGATGTGGATCGGGATGTCGAGACCCGTGTCCTTCTGGATCTGGTCCAGGGCGTCGCTGATCTTGCCGACCTCCTCGTACATCCCCGTGTAGGTCACGCCCATGATCGGGACCACGCCGATGGTGTTCTCGTCGACGTACTTGTCCAGCTCGAACCCGTCCATGACCTTGTGCTCGTCGCTGATCGGGACCGTCCGGGTCTCCACGTCGAAGTAGTTGCAAAACTTCAGCCAGCACACCTGCACGGCGGAGCTCATCACCAGGTTGGGGCGCTCGGTGGACTTGCCCTCGGCGCGCCGGGCCTGCTGCCAGCGCCGCTTCAGGGCTAGACCACCCAGCATGCAGGCCTCCGAGGACCCGATAGTGGACGTCCCGATGGACTGCGCCGGGTCGGGTGAGTTCCACACCTCCGCGAGGATCCGCCAGCAGCGCTCCTCGATCGCCGCGGTCTGCGGGTACTCGTCCTTGTCGATCATGTTCTTGTCGAAGGTCTCGGCATAGAGCTTCGAGGCCATCGGATCCATCCAGGTGCCGACGAACGTGGCCAGGTTGAGCCGGGCGTTCCCGTCGAGCATGGCCTCGTCATGCACGAACTGGTACGCCGTCTCCGGCAGCATGGGTTCCTCCGGCATGGAGAACTGAGGAACGTCCTGGGACTCTCCGGGGCGGGTGAACAAGGGGTTCAAATTAAGTCGCTCGGCGTCGCTCACGTCGGCGGTCCTTCCAGGTCCAGCCATTGCGCAGCCCGAGGGAGTGCGTCGACGGACAGACGGACTCGACGCAACGACGACGATCAGGAGCACTCCACCGTCAACTGTGACACCGGTCACCACGCCGGCCTGGCCGGAGATCTCCCACGCGGGAGGTGCGCGGCAGTGCTGGGAGATCCGTCTTGAGTGCCCCGTCTATCATCCCGGCATGAGTGGAAGAGTCGTGCACTTCGAGATCCCCTTCGATGACGCCGAGCGAGCACACAAGTTCTACTCCGAGGCCTTCGGGTGGTCGATCGAGGAGATCCCCGGGCTGCACTACTCGATCGTGCAGACCGGGCCCACCGGTGACGGCGGGTTCCCGACCAAGGCCGGCTACATCGGCGGCGGGATGCTCAAGCGGGAGAGCCCGGCGGACCGCCCGGTGATCACCATCGACGTCGAGGACATCGACGCGGCTCTCAAGCAGATCGAGGCGCTGGGCGGGATGACCGTGCTCGGGCGCCAGGACGTCGGCGACATGGGCTGGGCGGCGTACTTCAAGGACGTCGAGGGCAACCTGATGGGGCTGTGGCAGGCCCGCGGCGAGTGAGGCTCGCCCAGCTGCCCTGGCCGCAGATCCTGCTGCTGATCAGTGCCTGCCTCAGCGCTGCCGCCGGCGTGGTCCTGGTCGCGGGCGGGGAGTCCGCCGGGTACATCGTGGTCGCGGGCAGCGTGGTGCTCGCGGGTTTCGTGGTGGTCGAGCTCACCCGCGGGGCCGGTCGCCGAGAGTGAGCAACCGCAGTGTCGGACCCCTGCGTTAGGTTGACCGGGTTCTGACAGCTTGGCGGGGGAGGCACGTGCGGTGAGCCTGATCGTCCACCGTGCTGCCCGGGCCGACCAGCTCGTCGAGGGCCTCGCCGGGCTCCTCCAGGACCCGTTGCCCGACCCGTTCGCCCAGGAGCTCGTCCTGGTCCCGGCCAAGGGGATCGAGCGCTGGCTCAGCCAGCGGCTCTCCCACCGGCTCGGCGGCGGCCCGGGCCGCGACGACGGCGTCTGCGCGGGCGTGCAGTTCCGCTCCCCGGGCAACCTGATGGCCCAGGTCCTCGGCACCACCGACCGCGACGTGTGGGCCCCCGACCAGCTGGTGTGGCCGCTGCTGCGGGTGATCGACGCGGTCGCCGCCGAGCCGTGGGCGAGGGTGCTCAGCGAGCACCTCGGCCACGGGATCGAGGACGAGGAGGAGTGCCGGCTGCGCCGAGGACGGCGGTACGCCGTGGCCCGTCGCCTTGCCGGGCTGTTCGCCGGCTACGCCCTCCAGCGCCCCCAGCTGCTCATCGACTGGGAGAGCGGCGGGTCCGGCGACGGCACCGGCGGAGCGCTCGAGCACGACCTGGAGTGGCAGCCGCCGCTGTGGCGGGCGCTGCTCCAGGAGGTCAGCGAACCCAGCCCCGTCGTCAGGCACGCCCGTGCCGTGGAGGCCCTGCGGGCCGGGACCCTGGAGCTGCCGCTGCCCGAGCGGCTGTCGCTGTTCGGGCACACCTGGCTCAGCGTGACCGAGGCCGAGACGCTCAGCGCGCTCGGTGCCCACCGCGACGTCCACCTCTGGATGCCACATCCCTCCGAGGCGCTGTGGCAGTCGCTGAAGGACGCCACCCCGACGCCGCGGCGCAGCGACGACCACTCGCACCTCGG
Source organism: Nocardioides sp. Z38_18 (assembly GCF_058215695.1). Lineage (NCBI taxonomy): Bacteria > Bacillati > Actinomycetota > Actinomycetes > Propionibacteriales > Nocardioidaceae > Nocardioides > Nocardioides sp. Z38_18. The sequence goes on along the minus strand of NZ_JBZAJE010000002.1, from coordinate 1,199,871 downwards.
GATCGAGCACCCGCTGCTGGCCGCGATGGGTCGCGACGTGCGCGAGACCGAGGCGGTGCTGCTGGGAGCCGGCGCCGTCGACGGCGGGGCGCTGCCCGCCCCCGAGCTGCCGACCACGGTGCTGGGCCACCTCCAGGCCGACCTCGCCGCCAACCGGGCACCGCGCCCCAGCGGCGTCGAGGACGACACCGTCCAGGTGCACGCCTGCCACGGGCCCTCGCGGCAGGTGGAGGTGCTCCGCGAGGTGATCCTCGGCCTGCTCGCCGACCACCCCGACCTCGAACCCCGCGACATCCTCGTGATGTGCCCCGACATCGAGACCTACGCCCCGCTGATCACCGGGGCCTTCGGGCTCGGTGAGGCCGTCGCCGGCAGCCACCCCGGCCACCGGCTGCGGGTGATGCTCGCCGACCGGTCACCGACCCAGACCAACCCGCTGCTCGGGGTGCTCGCCAAGCTGCTCGACCTCGCCGACGGCCGCGCGGAGGCCAGTCGGGTGCTGGACCTGCTCGCCTCGGACCCCGTGCGCCGCCGGTTCGGGTTCAGCGAGGACAACCTGGAGACGATCACCCGGTGGATCACCCGGGCCGGCGTCCGTTGGGCCTGGGACCAGACCGGACGGGAGCGGTTCGGGCTCGCGGCCTTCCAGCAGAACACCTGGCGCTTCGGCCTCGACCGGGTCCTGGCCGGGGTCGCCCTCTCCGACGACTCCCACCTGTGGCTCGGCCCGACCCTGCCCCTCGACGACGTCTCCACCACCGACATCGCCCTGGCCGGGCGTCTGGCCGAGGCCGTGGACCGGTTGCAGGCGCTCACCGCCGAGCTCTCCGGGACCCACCCCGTCGACCACTGGCTCCAGGTGCTCCGCGACGGCGTCGAGCAGCTGGCCGACGTCCCCCGGGGCGAGGAGTGGCAGGTGGCCCAGCTCCACCGCGAGCTGGCCGCGCTCACCGGCTCCGCCCAGGGACCCACGCCGCTCGAGCTGCGCCTGCCAGACATCCGGGTGATGCTCGACTCCAAGCTGGCCGGGCGGCCCACCCGCGCCAACTTCCGCACCGGCACCCTGACCGTCTGCACGATGACCCCGATGCGCTCGGTGCCGCACCGGGTGGTGTGCCTGCTCGGCGTCGACGACGGGGTGTTCCCCCGTGGCGGCTCCGTCGACGGCGACGACGTGCTCGCCCGCGCCCCGATGGTCGGCGAGCGCGACGTCCGCAGCCAGGACCGCCAGCTGTTCCTCGACGCGGTCCTCGCCGCGCGCGAGCACCTCGTCGTCACCTACACCGGGTTCCACGAGGCGACCGGCCAGCGCCGGCCCCCCGCGGTCCCCGTGCGCGAGTTCCTCGACGTGGTCGCCGAGACGACCACGGCCGTGGTCGAGCACGAGCACCGCTCCCAGGCGTTCCACCCCGACTACCTCGCCGCCCCGACACCGTTCTCCTTCGACCCCGACGCCGCCTCGGCGGCCCGTGCCGCCGCCGGGACCCGGGTGCGGCCGCAGCCGCTGCACGAGCTCGACCTCGGACCCGCCCCCGCCAGCGACACCATCGAGCTCAGCGACCTGATCGACACGGTGACCAGCCCGGTGCGCGCGTTCCTGCGTCGACGCCTCGAGCTGGACCTGCCGCGCGAGCAGGACGAGGTCGCCGACTCGATGCCGGTGTCCCTGGACGGGCTGGAGACCTGGCAGGTCGGCGACCGGATCCTGCAGGAGTTCCTCCGCGGCCGCGCCCTCGACGACGCCCTCCAGATGGAGTGGCGGCGCGGCACGATGCCCCCGGGCCGGTTCGGCTGGGAGCAGACCAAGGCCGTCGCGCGGGCTGCCGGCCCGCTCGCGGAGATGTTCGAGACCTCCACCCAGGGCGCGCCGGCCCGGGTCCGCGAGATCAGCGTCGACCTCGGCGACGGCCGACGGCTGATCGGCGGCGTGCCAGGCCTCTACGACACCCGGCTGGTCCGGGTCGGCTACTCCCGGCTCAGGGCCAAGCAGCGCCTCGAGGCCTGGGTGTCCCTGGTCGCGCTCGCCGCGGCGGGGCCGGGCCCGTGGGTCTCGCGCGCCATCGGCCGGGCGGCCAAGGGCGACGCCCCGTCCCGCGCGACGTACTCCGCCCCGGCGGACCCGCACGCCGTGCTGCGCGAGCTCGTCGCGATCCACGACCAGGCGCTGACCCGGGTGCTGCCGCTGATGCCGGACACCGGTCGCCTGTGCGCGCAGACCAACAGCTCCTCGCGTCCGGGCTGGATGGTCGAGCGCGAGCTGCAGGACTCCTGGCGCCAGGAGAACCGCGCCGTGGAGCTCCAGGTCGCCTGGGGCCGCCGCCCCAGCTGGCAGGACCTCACCGCCGCCCCCGCCGAGGGGTCCTGGCCGCACCTGTTCGGCGAGCTCTCCGAGCGGCTGTGGCGCCCCGCGCTCACGGCGGAGGTGGAGTGATGGACACCTTCGACCTGCGGGCGGCGCTGCCCGCGCGCGGCGTCACCGTCCTGGAGGCGAGCGCCGGGACGGGCAAGACGTACGCCGTCGCCGCACTCGCCGCGCGCTTCGTCGCCGAAGGCGTGGCACCGCTGGACCGATTGCTGGTGATCACGTTCAGCCGGGCCGCCACCCAGGAGCTGCGCGACCGGGTCCGGGCGCTCCTGGTGGAGGCCGCGGAGGCGCTGCGCACCGGCGACCCCGGCCCGCACCCGACCCTCTACGAGGCGCTCACCACCCTCGACGGAACGCCCGTTGACGACCTCGAGCGGGCCACCCGGCGGCAGCGGCTCCTCGACGCGGTCGCCAACTACGACGCCGCGACGATCGCCACCACCCACGAGTTCTGCCACGCGGTGCTGCGCTCGCTGGGCGTGGCCGGCAACTCCGACCCCGCGGAGCGGCTCCAGGACGACATCTCCGCGCTGGCCGGCGAGGTCATCGACGATCGCTACCTCGCGTCGTACGCCGACGTGCCGACCGCCGTCGTGGAGTTCAAGGAGGCCCGCCGGGCCGCGACCGCCGCCCTGGACAACCCGCACGCCCAGCTGCGCCCGGTCGGCGAGCCGGCCGACTCGCCCGCCGGGGCGCTGGCCGGGTTCGCGGCCGGCGTACGCACCGAGGTCGAGGTGCGCAAGCGCCGCACGGGCGTGTTCACCTTCGACGACGTGCTCTCCCGGCTGGCCACCGCCGTGGACCCGGACCGGTCGTCGGGTGGCCGCTCGTTCGCCGCCGAGCGGATGCGCGCGCGGTGGGACGTGGTGCTCGTCGACGAGTTCCAAGACACCGACCCGGTGCAGTGGGACGTGCTGCGCGGGGCGTTCGCCGAGCACGCCCGGCTGGTGCTGATCGGCGACCCCAAGCAGGCGATCTACGCCTTCCGTGGCGGCGACATCCCTACCTACCTGCGTGCGGTCGATGGCGCAACCATGAAGACCCTCGGCGACAACTGGCGCAGCGACCCGGCCGTGGTCGACGCCCTGCAGGTGCTCACCCGCGGGGCCCGCCTCGGCGACGAGCGGATCACCGTCCATCCCGTCGCGGCCCGGCGGGACAAGGCATCCCTTGCCGGCGGCAGCGAACGGCAGGCCGGCGGCGTACGCCTGCGACAGGTGCGCCGCGACGGCTTCCGGGTGAACAAGTCCGGTGGCATCGGGATCGGCGTGCTGCGCGACCACATCGCCGCCGACCTCGCGGGCGACATCGCCGCGACCCTCGACTCCGGGGTGGTCTACGAGGCCCCCGACGGACCGCGTCCCCTCTCCGCGGGTGACGTCGCCGTGCTGCTGCACTCGGTCAAGGAGGAGGCGCCCCGCATCCAGGCCCAGCTGGCCGCCCGCGGGATCCCCTCGGTGATCAACGCCGCGGAGAGCGTGATGCTCAGTCAGGGCGCGCGGGAGTGGGAGCGGCTGCTGGAGGCGATGGAGAAGCCGCAGCTGTCCGGACAGGTCCGCGCAGCGGCGCTGACGTCGTTCTTCCCCACCACCCCGGCCGAGCTGGACGCCGGTGGCGACGACCTCACCGACGCGCTCGCCGAGCGCATCCGCAGCTGGCTCGACCTGTTCCGCTCGCGGGGGGTCGCAGCCGTCATCGGCGCCGCCCAGGCCGCCGGGATGGCGGCCCGGGTGCTGTCCCAGCCCGGGGGCGAGCGGCTGCTCACCGACCTCCACCACGTCGGGCAGCTGCTCCACCAGGCCGCCCAGCGCGAGCGTCTCGGCCTGACCGGGCTGCTGGCCTGGCTGCGGGAGGCGGTCGAGGAGGGCAACCGCAACGACTCGCGGCGCCGCCGGCTCGACGTCGACGCCCAGGCCGTGCAGTTCGTGACCATCCACGGCTCCAAGGGGCTGGAGTACCCCGTGGTCTACCTGCCCCAGCTCTTCGACCGCGCGGTCAAGGACTGGCCGACGATCCACGCCTACCACGAGGGAGACCAGCGCTGCCTCGACGTCGCGGACTCGCCGGCTGCCAAGCGGCAGTCCCGCCGCGAGGAGGCCGAGGAGGAGCTCCGGCTCGCCTACGTCGCGATGACCCGGGCCAAGGCGCAGGTGGTGATGTGGTGGGCCCCGACGTACAACGGCCCCAACGCCGCCCTCACCCGGCTGCTGTTCGGCCGCCAGCCCGGCACCCCCGAGGTGGAGACCCGCGCCAGCTTCGGCGAGACCGACGAGGAGGTCGACGGCGTCCTTCGGCGCTGGGCCGAGGCGGGCGCGTTCCGGCTCGAGACCACCCAGGTCGTGGACGCCCACGTCGACCCGCCTCCGCCGCCCCCGTCGCTGAGCGCCCGGCGCTTCGACCGCGGCATCGACACCGAGTGGCGCCGGACCTCCTACAGCGGACTGATCCGGGTGGAGGAGCAGGTCGTCGGTGGTGCCGTCCAGGAGGCCACGAGCGAGCCCGAGCAGGCCGGCAAGGACGACGAGGACGACGAGGACGACCTGGACACCACGACGGACGTCGAGCCCGACGCAGGCGTGGCCGACGAGCTCGCCGACCTCGCCTCCCCGATGAACGGGCTGGTGGCCGGCGCGACGTTCGGGTCGCTGGTGCACGCCGTGCTCGAGCACGCCGACCCGCAGGCCGACGACCTCCGCGCCGAGCTGCTCGCCCGGGTCGAGGAGGAACGGCGCTGGTGGTCGGTGCCCGGCACGTCGGAGGAGCTGGCCGACGCGCTGCTGCCGATGCAGCACAGCCCGCTGGGACCGCTTGCCGACAACCGCACCCTGGCCGACCTGCCGCTGAGCGACCGGCTGCGCGAGCTCGACTTCGAGATCCCGCTCGCCGGCGGCGACCTCGGTGCTGGCGAGGGCCGGCTGCTCGGCGAGATGGCCGACGTCCTCGAGCAGAACCTGCCGGCCGAGGACCCGATGCGCGCCTACGCCGAGCGGCTGCGCAGCCCCTCCCTGGGCGGGCAGGCGCTCCGTGGCTACCTGAGCGGCTCCATCGACGTGGTGCTGCGCGTGGGCGAGCCCGGCCGGCCTCGCTACGTCGTCGTGGACTACAAGACCAACACGCTGGGGGAGCCGGGCCGCCCGCTGACCGCGCTCGACTACACCCCCGCCCTGGTCACCGAGGCGATGCTGCACTCCCACTACCCGCTGCAGGCGATGCTCTACTCGGTGGTGCTGCACCGCTACCTGCGCTGGCGCCAGCCGGGCTACGACCCCGAGGTGCACCTCGGCGGAGTGCTCTACCTCTACGTGCGCGGCATGGTCGGCGAGCAGACCCCGGTCGTCGACGGGCACCCGTGCGGCGTGTTCGCCTGGCAGCCCCCCGCCGCGCTGGTGCTCGCCCTCTCCGCTCTGCTCGACGGCCGAATCCGGGAGGCGTCGTGATCGAGGACCCGACCAGCCGCCACCTCGCGCTGCGCGCCGAGCCCGAGCTCGCCGAGCTCAACCGGGCCGGTGTGCTCGACGCGGCCGACATCCACGTGGCCACCCGCGTTGCGGCGCTCGCGGACGAGACCTCACCGGACGTCCGGCTGGCTGTGGCGCTGGTGGTCCGGGCCGCCCGGCGTGGGGCCGTGTGCGTCGACCTGCTCGACCTGCCCTCGCCGGCGGAGCTGGCCGAGGACCCCGAGCTGATGCTCACCTGGCCCGACCAGGAGCCGTGGCTGGAGGCCGTACGCCGCAGCACGCTGACCGCCCGCGGGGTGCTCCGGCTCGAAGGACCCCTGCTCTACCTCGACCGCCACTGGCGCGAGGAGAAGCAGGTCTGCGACGACCTCCTCGCCCGGATGGCGCTGCGTCCTCCCGAGATCGAGGAGCTCCCGCTGCGCGATGCGCTGGCGCGGATGTTCCCGCCCGGGTGGGAGGAGCAGCGCGACGCCACCGAGCGGGCGACCCGGCAGTGGACCACCGTGCTCACCGGCGGTCCGGGCACCGGCAAGACCGCCTCGGTCGCCCGGCTCCTGGCCGTGCTCAGCGAGCAGCACGAGGCGTCGGTGGGACGCCCCCCGCGGATCGCCCTCGCCGCCCCGACCGGCAAGGCCGCCGCCCGGCTCCAGGAGTCGGTCGCCCGCGAGCGGGAGAGCGGGCAGATGCCGCCCGAGGACGCCGCCCGGCTCCTCGGCATCGGCGCCAGCACCGTGCACCGGCTGCTGGGCTGGCGCCCCGACAACAGCACCCGGTTCCGGCACCACCGGGCCAACCCGCTGCCCTACGACGTCGTGGTCGTCGACGAGGTCTCGATGGTCTCGCTGACCCAGATGGCCCGGCTGCTGGAGGCGGTGCGGCCCACCACCCGCCTCGTGCTGGTGGGCGACCCCGACCAGCTGGCCTCGGTCGAGGCAGGGGCCGTGCTCGCCGACCTCGTCGCCGGTTTCGGCGAGCGCACCGACTCACCCGTCGTACGCCTGCAGACCACGCACCGCACGGCCAAGGACGACGGCGGCCGGGCCCTGGACGCGCTGGCCCGGGCGATGAGGGAGAGCGATGTCGAGGAGACCCTGGCCCTGCTCCGCTCGGGCCAGGAGTCGGTGCGGCTGGTCGCTCCCGAGGACCAGGTGGCGGCGGGCGTGCGGGCCGGCGTGGTGGAGCGGGCGGTCGCGATCGCCGACCGGGCCCAGGAGTCGCACACCGAGGAGGCGATGGAGCTGCTCGAGGAGCACCGGCTGCTCTGCGCCCACCGCGAGGGCACCTACGGCGTCTCCGGCTGGAACCGGCAGGTCGTCCACCACCTCGCGGAGAGCGCGGGGGTGGCCCACCTCGACGAGTGGTACGCCGGACGACCGGTCCTGATCACCGCCAACGACCGCGGACTGGGCCTGTCCAACGGCGACCTCGGCGTCACCGTGCGCGCCGACGACGGCCGGTTGCGGGTGATGGTGCGGGTGGACGGACAGCTGAAGTCGTTCGCCCCGACCAGGCTGACCGGGGTGGAGACGGTCTACGCGATGACCATCCACAAGAGCCAGGGGTCCGAGGCCCGTGCGGTCACCGTGGTGCTGCCCCCCGAGGACTCACCGCTGCTCACCCGCGAGCTGCTCTACACGGCCGTCACCCGGGCCCGCCAGCGCGTCACGATCATCGGCACCGAGGACGCCGTGCGCGCGGCGGTCTCCCGCAAGGTCCAGCGGGCGTCGGGACTCGCACGACGGCTGCAGCCCTGACCCGCGCGGGCTGCGGTCCACATGCTGGTCCCGGGTGCACACTCTCAGGGTGACCGTCGACGACCCCGCTGCTGCGCCTGCAGAACGCCCCAACGTGCTGATCCTGATGTTCGACCAGGTCAATCCGAGCGCGCTGGGCTGCTACGGGAATCCGGTGGTCAAGGCCCCCACGATCGACCGGCTGGCCCGCGAGGGAGTGGTCTTCGACGCGGCGTACTCCAACAGTCCGCTGTGCACCCCGGCGCGCTACTGCATGATGACCGGCCAGCTGCCGTCCGCGACCCGCGGCTACGACAACGCCGCCTACCTGCCGAGCACGGTCCCGACCTTCGCCCACTACGCGCGCTCGGCGGGCTACCGCACCGTGCTCGACGGCAAGATGCACTTCGTCGGGCCCGACCAGCTGCACGGGTTCGAGGAGCGGCGGACCACCGACATCTACCCCGCTGACTTCGGCTGGACCCCCAACTGGCTGCAGCCCGACGAGCGCATCGACTGGTGGTTCCACAACATGGACGCGGTGAAGAAGGCCGGCACCGCGGAGGTCACCAACCAGCTGCTCTTCGACGACGAGGTCGGCCACCAGGGCGTCCGCGCGCTGCACGAGCTGGCCCGCGACGCCGACGAGCGGCCGTGGATGCTGGTGGTCTCCTTCACCCACCCGCACGACCCCTACGTCACCCGCAGCCGGTTCTGGGACATGTACGAGGGCGTGGACATCCCGATGCCGGTCCTCGGCGCCGGAGACGTCGCCCTCGACCCGCACACCCAGCGGCTGCGCCAGGTGAGCGCGATGGACGAGGTCGAGATCACCGAGCGCGACGTACGCCGGGCCCGGCGCGCCTACTACGGCAACATCTCCTACCTCGACGAGTGGACCGCCCGGCTGATGGCCACGCTGAAGTCGCTGGGGGTGGCCGACGACACCGTGGTGATCCTGCTGGCCGACCACGGCGACATGCTCGGCGAGCGCGGGCTCTGGTACAAGATGAACTTCTTCGAGGGCTCCGCCCGGGTGCCGCTGATCGTGCACAGTCCGACCCGGTTCGCCCCCCGACGGGTCTCCGCACCGGTCTCGCTCGTCGACGTGCTCCCGACGATCACCGAGCTCGCCGGGGAGGGCGTCCCGGAGAGCGTCGACCCGCTCGCCGGCCGCTCGCTGCTCGACCTGTGCCGTACGCCGGCGGCCGATCCGGTCGAGCGCGAGGTGATCGGGGAGTACATGGGCGAGGGCGCCGTCGCGCCGATCGTGATGATCCGCCGCGGTGACCTGAAGTTCGTGCACTCCCCGGTCGACCCCGACCAGCTCTACGACCTCGCCGAAGACCCGCACGAGCGGGTCAACCTGGCCGAGGACGCCGACTGGTCGGCCAAGGTCAAGGAGATGCGGCTGGAGGTGGAGCGCCGCTGGGACCTCGAGGCGGTCACCGCCGACGTGATCGACGACCAGGCGCGGCGACGGCTCGTGGGAGCGGCGCTGCGCACCGGCGTGGTCACGCCGTGGGAGTACGAGCCGCCGGCCGAGGGACGCAACCACTACATGCGCAACCACCTCGACCTCAACGAGGTCGAGCGGTTGGCGCGGTTCCCGCTGCCGATCGAGGAGTAGCCCAGGATCAGGCGGGGCCTACTTCAGGCCCGACTCCGCGTCGCTGATCGCCGCGAACTCCTCCTCGGGGGCGCTCGCGACGAGGTGGTGGCGGCTGTAGAACCAGAAGTACGCCAGCGCCGCGACGAACACGGCGGCGGTGATCCCGGCGGCCCGCGGGTCGACCACGAACGTGGCGATCACCGCGACCACGCTGAGCACCAGCGCGACCCCGGTCGTGGCCACCCCGCCCGGCGTTCGGTAGGGACGCTCGAGGTCGGGCTCGCGGCGGCGCAGCATGATGTGGCTCAGGTTGAGCAGCACGTAGGAGACCGTCGCGCCGAAGACCGCGATGTTGATCAGCAGCGCACCCGCGTCGGCCCCCATGTTGGCCTCGAGGACCCCGGCGAGGATGAAGCCGATGGTGCCGGGGACCAGCAGCGCCACCCAGGGGGTGTTGCGCGAGGAGGTCAGCGAGAGGGCCCGGGGGAGGTAGCCGGCGCGGGAGAGCGCGAACAGCTGCCGCGAGTAGGCGTAGATGATCGAGAAGAAGCTGGCGATCAGGCCCGCCAGACCTGCCCAGTTGACGAAGTCGGCCAGCAGCGAGTCGTCACCGCGAACCGCGCGCAGCGCCTCGGGCAACGGGTTGTCGCTGGCGCGGATGGTCTCCGAACCCGCCGAGCCCGGCAGGATCAACAGGATCAGCGCCGCGAACAGCAGCAGCGTCGCCATCGCCGCGATGATGCCGCGCGGCATGTCGCGGGCGGGGTCGTTGGTCTCCTCGGCCGCGAGTGGGACGCCCTCCACGGCGAGGAAGAACCAGATGCCGTAGACCAGCGCCGCGACCACGCCGGCGAAGCCCATCGGCAGGAAGTCGCTCGCACCCGCCGCGCCCGTGGGGGTGATGTCGAACAGGTTGTCGGTCGAGAACGACGGCAGCAGCCCGACCAGGGCAGCGATCAGCGCCACCACGGCGATCGCGGTGATGGCGAACATCAGCTTCAGCGCCTCGCCGACGCCGTAGAGGTGGATGCCGATGAACACCACGTAGGCGATCGCGAACACCAGCCAGCCGCTGGTCAGGCCGAACAGGCCGAGCGCCTCGACGTACCCGCCGATGAAGACCGCGATGGCCGCGGGAGCCACGGCGTACTCGATCAGCACGGCCATGCCGGTCGCGAACCCGCCCAGCGGTCCCATCGACCTGCGGGCGAAGCCGTAGCCGGCCCCGGCGACCGGGAGCGCCGAGGACATCTCGGCCAGGCCGAACACCATGCAGGTGTACATCAGGCCCATCAGGAGCGTGGCGATCAGCAGGCCGCCCCAGCCGCCCTCGTCGAGGCCGAAGTTCCAGCCCGCGAAGTCTCCGGAGATGACGTAGCTGACGCCGAGACCGGCCAGCAGGATCCAGCCGGCCGCTCCCCTCTTCAGGGTGCGGTGCTCGAGGTAGTCCTTGTCGACGTTCTGGTAGTCCACACGAGATCTGGCCATGGTGTCCGTCCTCGGATGCGTCGGGTGGTTGGAAGTCTGGGGTGGCCCCTGCCCCCCGTCAAGGAATAGGGTGCGTGGCTAAGTAGTTACATCGTCAACTACTTCTTGGAGGAATCATGGAGTTCGGCATCTTCACCGTGGGTGACGTGACGACCGATCCGACGACCGGGCACGCCCCGAGCGAGCACGAGCGGATCAAGGCGACCATCGAGATCGCGCTCAAGGCCGAGGAGGTGGGCCTCGACGTCTTCGCGACCGGGGAGCACCACAACCCGCCGTTCATCCCGAGCGCGCCGACCACCACGCTGGCCTACATCGCGGCGAAGACCAGCCGGATCAAGCTCTCCACCAGCACCACGCTGATCACCACCACCGACCCGGTGCGGATCGCCGAGGACTACGCGACGCTGCAGCACCTCTCCGACGGCCGGATGGACCTGATGCTGGGCCGCGGGAACACCGGCCCGGTCTACCCGTGGTTCGGCAAGGACATCCGCGACGGCATCCCGCTGGCCATCGAGAACTACGCGCTGCTGCGCCGGCTCTGGCGCGAGGAGAACGTGGACTGGGAGGGCAAGTTCCGCACACCGCTCCAGGGGTTCACCTCCACCCCGCGTCCGCTCGACGGCGAGCCGCCGTTCGTGTGGCACGGCTCGATCCGCAGCCCCGAGATCGCCGAGCAGGCGGCCTACTACGGCGACGGGTTCTTCTCCAACCACATCTTCTGGCCGGCCTCGCACACCGCGCGGATGGTCGACTTCTACCGCTCCCGGTTCGAGCACTACGGCCACGGCAAGGCCGAGGACGCGATCGTCGGGCTCGGCGGACAGGTCTACATGGCCCGGACCCACGAGGAGGCCGTGCGGGAGTTCCGCCCCTACTTCGACAACGCCCCGGTCTACGGCCACGGGCCCTCGCTGGAGGAGTTCACCTCCCAGACCCCGCTCACGGTCGGTACGCCGGCCGAGGTGGTGGAGCGCACGCTGTCCTTCCGGGAGTACGCCGGCAGCTACCAGCGCCAGCTGTTCCTGCTGGACCACGCGGGTCTGCCGCTGAAGACGGTCCTGAACCAGCTCGACCTGCTCGGCGAGGTCGTCGCAGAGCTGCGCAAGCACGACGAGGAGGTCGCGGCATGAGCCTGCGTCTCGCTGGTGGGGCCGATGGCGGGCGGGTCGACGACGTACGCCGGATCGCGGTCGTCACCGCCGGCCTCTCCGAGCCCTCCTCGACCCGCCTGCTCGCCGACCTGCTCGGAGCGGCGACCAAGGCCGCGCTCGTCGACGGCGGCCGCCAGGCGGAGGTCGAGGTGATCGAGCTGCGCCCGCTGGCGCACGCGATCACCGACGCCCTGCTCACCGGCTTCCCGGCCGGCGACCTGGAGGCGGCGGTGGCCACGGTCGCTGACGCGGACGCGGTCATCGCGGTCACGCCGGTGTTCAGCGCCTCGTTCTCCGGGCTGTTCAAGACGTTCTTCGACATCCTCGAGCAGGGCACTCTCGACGGGAAGCCGGTCCTCGTCGCCGCCACCGCGGGATCGGCCCGCCACTCGCTCGTCCTCGACCACGCCCTGCGCCCCCTGTTCGGCTACCTGCACGCGGTCGTCGTACCCACCGGCGTCTTCGCCGCCAGCGAGGACTGGGGCATGACGAACGGGGGCACCGGCGGCGCCGATGGTGCCGCTGGGGAGCTCCGCACCCGCGTCAACCGCGCCGCCCGCGAGCTCGCCGACCTCGTCGCCGCCCGCCCGGCCCTCCACCGCGTCGACCCCTTCGGGGACGTGCCTGACTTCGCGAGCCTGCTGGGGTCGTGAGGGGGCGTCCGGTTTCCCAGGTTATGAACCCGATCTGCCTCTTCACACAGCTCACGCCGTGTGTGAAGAGGCAGTTTGCTGTGTGAGGAGCGGGGCACAGTCCGTCTCGCGCCCGATCCCCTCGACCAGGAGACACCCACATGAGCCAGCCCTCAGGAGACTCGGGAGACGTTGCTCCGCCGAAGGGCGCGAGGGAGGAACCCGAGCTCGAGGAGACCTACGACCGGCTGGTCGAGGAGGGCCACGAGCGGCTGGACCGGCCGCTGCTCCCGCTGCTGAGCACCGGCTTCCTCGGCGGCATCGACGTGGGGATCGGGGTCCTGGCCTATCTCGTGGTCAAGGCCGAGACCGGCAACCCGCTGCTTGCGTCGCTCGCCTTCACCATCGGTTTCGTGGGCCTGCTGCTGTCCAAGAGCGAGCTGTTCACCGAGAACTTCCTGGTGCCGGTCATCTCGGTGGTCGCCAAGGTCGGCACGCTCGCCCAGCTGATCCGCCTGTGGGTGGTCACGCTCGCGGCGAACCTCGTCGGCGGCTTCGTGATGGCCGCGATGATCGTGGTGGCCCTGCCGCAGGTACAGGAGGTCGCGCTCGAGTCGGGCGCTCACTTCGCCCACCTCGGGGTCTCGTGGAAGTCCTTCTTCCTCGCGGTGCTCGGCGGCCTGGTGATCACGCTGCTCACCCGGATGCAGACGGCGACCGACAGTCTGGGCGTCAAGCTGGTGCCCGCGGTGCTGTTCTCGTTCGTGCTCGTTGCCGGCCAGCTCTTCCACTCGGTGCTCGACTCGATCCTGATGTTCGCTGGCCTGCTCACGGGCAAGGCCGACTACGACTGGCTCGACTGGCTCGGCGCCCTCGGGTGGTCCACCTTCGGCAACCTGATCGGCGGGCTCGTGCTCGTCACCGGGGTCCGGCTGCTCCGGGTGCCGCACCGCGTCGCGGAGAGTCGCGAGCAGGGTCAGACCGGGTGAGCAGCGGTACGCCGTACGCCTGACCTCACACAGGAAACTGCCTCTTCGCACACCGCGTGACGTGTGTGAAGAGGCAGTTTGGGTTCATCACCTGGGAAACCGGACCGGGTACGCCGCCCCGCGTCACCGGCCGTTCGCGGAGAAGTGCTGGTAGTCCTTCAGGGAGTTCCAGGCGCCGCCCCACTGCCAGCCGATGTCGGCGAACGCGCGCACGACGGGGTCGCCGGCCGTGACCATGCCGGGGCGGACCCACCCGCGGTCGAGGTAGGACGACGCGAGCTCGGGCAGCACCACGTCGCCCTTCTCGTAGGGGTTCTGGAACGGGTTGAGGTCGATGGCCAGGCCGTAGGCGTGCTGGGAGTACGACGACCCGCCCGTCGTCGGCCGACAGGCGAGAGCGCCGGTGTTGTTGCCGTCGCCGGTCGGCGGGGCGTCCAGCTCGTCGCGGCGGGTGACCCGCAGCTCCTCGATCGGGAACTGCATGGCGTAGAGCCGGCGGAACACCCCGACCAGGTCGGTGGCCGCGGGAGTCGTGATCCGGGAGGCGAACCCGCGACCGGGCAGCGCCGGGAGCTGGTCGGGCAGGGTGAACCGCCGCTGCACCAGCTCGGCAGGGGTACGCCGCACCTCGCCGTACCCGCCCGCGGTGCGGGGCAGCACCCGCTTGCCCAGCCAGGGGGGCGGTGCGCCGCCGAGAACGGGTCGTCCGCTCAGCGCGGGCCCGCTCGGGCTCGGGGTCGCGCTGGGGGTCGCGCTGGGCCGTGTGCTGGGCGGTGCGCTCGGGGCGGGTTGCGTGGCCGTCACCGAGGGCTGGGCGCCGGGCTTCGCCTGGACGGGCTCCTTCTCGCCGGTCGAGCCGCAGGCGACGAGGATCAGGAGCACCGGGGCCAGCACCGCCGTACGCCGCAGCCGGTGGAGTCTGCCTCGATCACGGTCCATGCGGCTGACTCTAGGAGTCTTCACACAGGAAACTGCCTCTTCACACAGGGCGTGAGGTGTGTGAAGAGGCAGTTCGGGTTCATCACCTGGGAAACCGGACCACCGGACCCTCAGCCCAGCAGGGCCCCGGCGTGCGGCGGCAGGTGCAGCTTGCCGTCGGTGAGGGTGGGGGCGCTCGGGGTGCGGAACACCAGGTCCAGGTCGGGGCCGACGGCGAGCTCGGCCGGCTGGTCGCCGAAGTTCACCGCCATCAGGACCCGGGTCTCGCCGGTGCCGCGCTGCATCGTGAACACCCGGGCGTCCTCGTCGGCGGTGCAGGACACCGACCCGAAGGCGGGGTCGGTGAGCGCCGGGAGGGAGCGGCGCAGCTCGGCCAGCCGCTGGTAGGCGGCGAGCACGGTGGCGTGCCGCCCGGTCGCGAGCTCGTCCCAGTCGAGCTTGGAGCGGTGGAAGGTCTCCGGGTCCTGGGGATCGGGTACGACGGCCGGGTCCCAGCCCATCGCCGCGAACTCCCTGATCCGGCCCTCCGCCGTGGCCTTGCCCAGCTCCGGCTCGGGGTGGGAGGTGAAGAACTGGAACGGTGTGGAGGCCGCCCACTCCTCGCCCTGGAACAGCATCGGGGTGAACGGACCGGCCAGGGTGAGCATCGCGGCGCAGACCAGCTGGTCGTCGTCGAGGTGTTCAGAGAGCCGGTCGCCGACGGCGCGGTTGCCGATCTGGTCGTGGTTCTGGTTGGCCACCACGAGCCGCCAGGTCGGCATCGTCGCGGTGTCGATCGGCGCGCCGTGGTCGCGGCCGCGGAAGCTGGAGAAGGTGCCGTCGTGGAAGAACCCGCGCTCGCACACCTTCGCGAGCGCGCCCAGTGGCTCGAAGTCGGCGTAGTAGCCGCTCGTCTCGCCGGTGAGCGCGACGTGCACCGCGTGGTGGAAGTCGTCGCTCCACTGCGCGTCGATGCCGGTGCCGCCCGCCTCACGGGGGGTCACCATTCGGGCGTCGTTGAGGTCGGACTCCGCGATCAGCGTCAACGGTCGGCGCAAATGCGCGGAAAGTGCGGCCACCTCGACCGCCATCTCCTCGAGCAGGTGCACCTCGGAGTCGTCGGAGAGCGCGTGCACCGCGTCGAGGCGCAGGCCGTCGACGTGGAAGTCGGTGAACCACATCGCGATGCTGTCGAGGATGTAGCGGCGTACCTCCGCGGACCCCTCACCGTCGAGGTTGACCAGCGATCCCCAGGTGTTCGCGCCCTCGGTCTTCAGGTAGGGCCCGAACATCGGCAGGTAGTTGCCCGACGGGCCGAGGTGGTTGTGCACCACGTCCTGGACCACGCCGAGGCCGGCGGCGTGGGCGGCGTCGACGAAGCGCTGGTACGCCGCCGGCCCTCCGTAGCTCTCGTCGACCGCGGACCACAGCACTCCGTCATAGCCCCAGTTGTGGGTGCCGTTGAACGCGTTCACCGGGAGCAGCTCGACCAGGTCGACGCCGAGCGCGACCAGGTGGTCCAGCCGCTCGATCGCCGCGTCGAGGGTGCCCTCGGGCGTGAACGTGCCCAGGTGCAGCTCGTAGATCACCGAGCCGGCCAGCTGGCGCCCGGTCCACGCGGTGTCGGCCCATTCGTGGGCACCGGCGTCGAAGGTCCGCGACCGGTCGTGCACCCCGTTGGGCTGGCGCCGTGCGCGGGGGTCGGGCAGCGGCGTCTCGTTGTCGTCGACCAGGTAGCCGTAGTCCACCTCTGTCAATCCGGGGCCCGACGGCGCCGGCCCGGCCGGGGTCCACCAGTCGTCGTCGCCGCGGGTCATCTCCACCACGTCGTCGCCGACGCTGAGCCGGAGTCGCTGGGGCCGGGGGGCCCACACGTCGAAGCGTCCGCGCATCAGTCCTCCTTCACCAGCAGGGCCACCGGCAGCTCGGCCAGCAGGTCGGCCACACGTACCTCGCCGGCGACCGGCGCCAGGTCGGCGCCGAGCAGGTTGGTCCAGTCGCCCGCGGGCAGCGGGATCGTGGTGTCGCCCCAGCCACCGAGCTCGGCCAGCCCGACCGGCAGCCGGGTGACCACGGTGACCGCTCCGCCGCGGTCGAAGGCCAGCACGTGCTCGGACGCGGAGCCACTCGCCACGAGTGGGCGGTAGCCGGTGAACAGCTCCGGCTGGTCGCGGCGCAGCTGCAGCGCCTCGTGGGTGACCAGCAGCTTGGCCAGCCCTTCGTCGTCGACGGTCATCGGCCGGCTCACGGCCAGCTCGCCCGCCTCGAGGCCACCGAGCAGGTCGGCGCGCTGGTCGAAGTCCACCGGCCGCCGGTTGTCCGGGTCGACCAGGCTCTGCTCCCACAGCTCGCTGCCCTGGTAGACGTCGCACACCCCCGGGGCGGTGATCGCCACCAGCTTGGCGGCGAGCGCGTTGCTCCACCCCGCGGCCGCGACCCGGTCCGCCAGCTGGGTGAGCACGGCGTTGGTCCGGGTGTCGTCGAGGACCGCGTCCACCGCGGCGTGCACGGCTTCCTCGTACGCCGCGTCGGGCTCGGTCCACGTGGTGTTGTCGCCGGCCTCGCGCATCGCCTTCTCGGCGTACCCGTGCAGCCGCTCGCGCAGGTCCGCAGGGAGCTCGCCGTCCACGGAGGCGGGCCAGGCGCCGAGCACGGCCTGCCACAGGAGTGCGGCGAAGCCGGCGTCGGGCAGCGGGACCAGGGCGAGGAGGGCGTCGAGTGCGTCGGCCCACGCGTCGGGGAGCTCGGCGAGGGCGGTGATCCGCGCGCGGACGTCCTCGCCGCGCTTGGTGTCGTGGGTGGACAGCGTGGTCATCGCGTGCGGCCACTCGCGCTGCCGGGTCGCCATCGCGTCGTGGAACTGTTCGGGGGTCACCGAGAAGACGCTGGGGTCGGCGCCGACCTCGTTGAGCGAGGTCAGCCGCGAGCTGCGGTAGAACGCGCAGTCCTCGACGCCCTTGGCCATCACCATCCCGCTGGTCTGCTGGAACCGGCGCGCCGCGGGTGCCTCCGGGTCGCCGAGGACCGGGGCGAGCTCGTCGAGGGTGGCGGCCAGGTCGGGCCTGGTACGCCGCGCCGCGCTCAGCGCCTCCTCGAGGTGCTCGCGTCCCTCGGGAAGGTAGGAGCGGTAGACCCCGAAGCACGCCAGCAGCTCGGCCACGGCGTCCTCGAGCGAGGACACGTCGGCGGTCAGCGCCGGCAGCTCGCGGACGATGCGGCGGGTCTCGGAGCGCAGGATGCCGTCGGCGACCTCGCGCTTGCGGTCGTGCACCATCGCCTGCCAGTCCAGGGGGGCGCCGCGCAGCCGGGTCTCCAGGGCGTCCAGCGGCTTCTCGCCGGAGGGGTCGGTGAGCACCCGGTCGAGCAGGGCGAGCACGTCGTACCCGGTGGTGCCGTCGGTCGCCCACGAGGTGGGCAGCTCCTCGCCGGGCTCCAGGATCTTCTCCACCAGCACGTAGGCGCCGCCGGTGAGCTCGGCGAGGTCGTCGAGGTAGGCCTTGGGGTCGCGCAGCCCATCGGGGTGATCCACCCGGAGGCCGTCGACGAGGCCCTCGGTGAACCAGCGGCGGATCTCGGCGTGGGTGGCGTCGAAGACGGCACGGTCCTCGACGCGTACGCCGGCCAGGGTGTTCACCGCGAAGAAGCGGCGGTAGTTCAGCTCGGCGTCCGCACGGCGCCAGCCCACCAGCTCGTAGTGCTGCCGGTCGTGGACCGTGTTGGCGTCCGCCCCGTCGTCGGCCCCGTCGTCGGCCCCGTCGTCGGCCCAGTCATCGGCAGAGCCGGGAGCCAGGGGATAGCGGTTGTCGTGGTAGCGCAGCTCGGGCTCCGCGCCCGAGGTGTCCACGGTCAGGTTCTCGATGCGCCCGTCGGGGCCGAGGTCGTCGTCGCCGACCACCGGCACGCGCAGTCGCCCGCCGCCGAAGTCCCAGTCGATGTCGAACGCGTCCGCGTGCGGGGACTCGCGGCCCAGCCGCAGCACGTCCCACCACCAGGCGTTCTCGGCCGGGGTCGCCACCCCGACGTGGTTGGGGACGATGTCGACGAGCACCCCGAGGCCGAGGCGGCGGGCCTCGGCGGAGAGCGCGGCCAACCCGGCCGCACCCCCGCGGGACTCGTCGATCCCCTCGAAGCCGACCACGTCGTACCCGTGGTTGCTGCCGGGCTCCGCGGAGAGCAGCGGCGAGAGGTAGACCCAGTCCGCGCCGAGGTCACGCAGGTAGGCCAGTCGCCGGGTCGCCTCGAAGAGGTCGAAGTCGGCGCTGATCTGCAGGCGGTAGGTGCTGGCGGGGACCCGCTTCCGCTTCGGTGACGGGCCGGGTGGACCAGGGCTGTCCTGCGGCGGGGGTACTGGGTGACTCACTGCGATCCTCCGTTGTAGCCGGCGAGCGAGGCCGCGACCGAGTGGTCGATCTCCTGTTCGGGCTCGCGGTGCTCGCGGAGCACGACCGTCGACCGGTGCTGCAGCACCAGTCGCTCGCCGGGGGCGTAGGACCGATCGTCGTCGGCCACGCCACCGGTGTCGATGATCACGTCCCAGCCGGCGGAGTACTCCTGCGGCGGAAGGGTCACCTCGATCTGGTCACCGACGTTGAAGTACAGCAGGAAGTGGTCGTCGACGATCCGGTTGCCGCGGGCGTCGCGCCCGGCGATGCCGTGGCCGTTGAGGTACATCCCCAGCGTCCGGCCGCCACCGTCGTCGTAGGGGCCGTCCCAGTCGCCGTTCTCCATCGCGCGGCCCTCGGGGTGCAGCCAGACGATGTCGTCGAGGCGTTCGCCGCTGCGCACCGCCGTACCGGTGAAGAACTGCTTGCGCCGGAAGGTGGGGTGCTCCTTGCGCAGCCCCATCAGGGCGGCCGTGAACTCGGTCAGCGGCCGGTCGGCCTGGTCCCAGTGCACCCAGGAGATCTCGGAGTCCTGGGCGTAGGTGTTGTTGTTGCCGTTCTGGGTGCGGCCCATCTCGTCGCCGTGCAGCAGCATCGGCACGCCCTGGCTGAGCAGCAGCGTGGCGAGCAGGTTCCGCTGCTCGCGCGCACGCAGCGCCTGGATCTCGGGGTCGTCGGTGGGTCCCTCCGCGCCGTGGTTCCAGGACCGGTTGTGGCTCTCGCCGTCGTTGTTGTCCTCGCCGTTGGCCTCGTTGTGCTTCTCGTTGTAGGAGACGAGGTCGCGCAGTGTGAAGCCGTCGTGGGCGGTGACGAAGTTGATGCTGGCGAACGGGCGCCGCCCGGAGTTCTCGTAGAAGTCCGAGGACCCGGCCAGTCGCGAGGCGAAGGCGCCCAGCGAGGGCTCGCCGCGCCAGAAGTCGCGGACCACGTCGCGGTAGTCGCCGTTCCACTCGGTCCACTGCGGCGGGAAGTTGCCGACCTGGTAGCCGCCCGGGCCGACGTCCCACGGCTCCGCGATCAGCTTGACCTGGCTCACGACCGGGTCCTGCTGGACGAGCTCGAAGAACGTCGCCAGCCGGTCCACCTCGTAGAACTCGCGCGCCAGCGTGGAGGCGAGGTCGAAGCGGAACCCGTCGACGTGCATCTCGGTGACCCAGTAGCGCAGCGAGTCCATGATCAGCTGCAGGGAGTGCGGGTGCCGGACGTTGAGGGAGTTCCCGGTGCCCGTGTAGTCCATGTAGTACTGCGGGTCGTCCTCGACGAGGCGGTAGTAGGCCTGGTTGTCGATCCCCTTGAAGCTCAGCGTCGGACCGAGGTGGTTGCCCTCGGCCGTGTGGTTGTAGACCACGTCGAGGATGACCTCGATGCCGGCGGCGTGCATCGCCTTGACCATCGACTTGAACTCCTGGACCTGCAGGCCGAGCTGGTTGGGCTCGCTCGCGCTGCTGGCGTACGCCGCGTGCGGGGCCAGGAACGCCAGGGTGTTGTAGCCCCAGTAGTTGCGCAGGCCCTTCTCGAGCAGGGTGTTGTCCTGGACGAACTGGTGCACCGGCATCAGCTCGATCGCGGTCACCCCGAGCTTGGTCAGGTGCTCGGTGACCGCGGGATGGGCCAGTCCGGCGTACGTCCCGCGCAGCTCCTCGGGCACGTCGGGGTGCAGCTGGGTCAGGCCCTTGACGTGGGCCTCGTAGATGATCGTCTCGTTGTAGGGGATGTCCAGCGTGCGGTCGCCCTCCCAGTCGAAGAACGGGTTGATCACCACACCGTGGGTCATGTGGGCCGCGGAGTCGGCGTCGTTGCGGGAGTCCGGGTCGCCGAACTCGTAGCCGAACAGGGACTGGTCCCAGTCGATCTCCCCGGCGGTCGCCTTGGCGTAGGGGTCCAGCAGCAGCTTGTTGGGGTTGCACCGCAGGCCTCTGGAGGGGTCCCAGGGTCCGTGCACCCGGTAGCCGTAGCGCTGCCCGGGCTGGACGCTGGGCAGGTAGCAGTGCCACACGTAGGCGTCGATCTCGGTGAGCTCGACCCGGGTCTCCTGCATCCCCCCGCGGGGACCCACCTCGAACAGGCACAGCTCGACGCGCTCGGCGACCTCGCTGAACAGGGCGAAGTTGGTCCCGCTGCCGTCGAACGTGGCGCCGAGCGGGTAAGCCTTGCCGGGCCAGATCTCCACGGCTGTTCTCCTTGTGATGGTGAGTTGTTGGAACGATCAAACTACGGGGATATCCATACCCCGCGCGCGGCAGTCCACGCCTGCAGGCGGGGTGTACTCAGCAGTAATGTCCGTCACTAGGATGGGCGGCATGAAGCGCACGCTCTTTGACGACGACCACGACGCCTTCCGCTCCTCCGTCCGCGGGTTCCTCGACCGCGAGGTCACCCCGCAGTGGGAGAAGTACATCGAGAACAAGCAGTTCCCGCGCGAGATGTGGCAGGCCTTCGGCGAGCAGGGTCTCCTCGGCCTCGAGATCCCCGAGCAGTACGGCGGCTCCGCCGCCGGCGACTTCCGCTACAACGCCGTGCTCGCCGAGGAGCTCGCCCGGATCTCGATGGCGCTCGGCTCCTGCCACGGCATCCACGCCGACATCGTCGCGCCGTACCTCGTCGAGCTGACCACCGAGGAGCAGCGCGAGCGCTGGCTGCCCCGCTTCGTCACCGGCGACCTGCTCACCGCGATCGCGATGACCGAGCCCTCCGGCGGCTCCGACCTCGCCGCGCTGAAGACCACCGCGGTCCGCGACGGCGACGACTGGATCCTGAACGGCTCCAAGACGTTCATCACCAACGGCTACTCCGCCGACCTCGTCATCGTGGCCGCCCGCACCTCCCCGGAGAAGAAGGCCAAGGGCATCTCGCTGTTCGCGGTCGAGACCGGCATGGAGGGCTTCAGCCGCGGCCGCAAGCTGGACAAGGTCGGCCAGGACGAGTCCGACACCGCCGAGCTGTTCTTCGAGGACGTCCGGGTGCCGGGCAACAACCTGATCGGCGAGCTCGATCGCGGCTTCATCCACATGATGAACTGGCTGCCGCAGGAGCGGCTCTCCAACGCCGTGGGCAACCTCGCCCAGGCCGCGCAGATCCTCGACGAGACGCTGGTCTACATCAAGGAGCGCAAGGCCTTCGGCCAGCCGATCGGGTCCTTCCAGCACAACAAGTTCCTCGCCGCCGAGCTGGTCACCAAGATCGAGGTCACCCAGGCCTTCGTGGACCAGGCGGTGCTCGCGCACACCCAGGGCAAGCTCACCTCGGTCGACGCCGCGAAGGTGAAGTGGTGGGCCGCGGATATCCAGAACGACGTTCTCGACCACTGCGTCCAGCTCTACGGCGGCTACGGCTACATGAACGAGTACCGCGTCGGCCGCGCCTGGCGCGACGCCCGCGTCTCGAAGATCTGGGCCGGCTCCAACGAGATCATGAAGGAGCTCATCGGCCGCGAGCTCGGCCTCTAGCCACGCTGACCGGGCAGTTCCGTCACGCCGTAACGCGCTGAGCGGGCAATAGCGTCACGCCGTAACGCGCTGACCGGGCAGTTGTGTGCGGTCGGCCCATGCCCGCAGGCGACGGTGCCGGTGCGCGAACAGGGTGCTGACCAAGAGGCGCGCGATGCGACGTACGACGGGACGCTCGGCGAGCACCCGGGGCACGAACGTGAGCCGGTCGCTGACGAGACATTCGTCTGCAGCGAGGGGCCCGACGGTCCGCTCGTGCTCCCAGTGGGAGAGGGCGAGCATGTTCGAGCGTTCATGGAACGAGCGCCCGTCCTCGACGGCGACGAGCACCATGTCGTCGTACTCCACGGGGATCACGCCGAACAGCAGCAGCCAGGCCTTGCCGAGGGGCTGTCCCACCAGCTCACCGGCGTCGCTGATGGTGCGGCCGCGCAGTCGGGGCGGCATCGTCATCGACAGGAGTGGCCGCAGCTCGTCGCGGATGCCGGCGGGCGTGGTCACCCGGTCCCAGACGACAGCAGCGGCTACGGGCACGCGGGATGTCTGCTCGACGATGATCGGCTGCACGAAGGGGATCGTACGGACGTAACTGCCCGGTCGACGCCGTACGGCGTGACGGTTGTGCCCGCTCGGCGCGCTACCGCGAGACGCAATCGCCCGGTCAGCGCGCCACGGCGATGGGGTGGAATGGGGGGATGCAGCGGATGTTCGTGGCGGTGGTGCCTCCCGCGGGGGCGATCGAGGATCTCGAGGAGTTCCTCGCGCCGCGGCAGGAGGCGGCGCCGTTCCGGTGGACCTCCGCGGAGCAGTGGCACCTGACGCTGGCGTTCGCGGCGGGCGTCCCCGACCGGGCGTACGACGAGATGGTGGCCCGGCTCGCGGCGGCCGCTGCCAAGCGGCACCCGGTCACGGCCCGGATCGCCGGGGGAGGGGCGTTCCCCCACGTGGGCCGGGCCAAGGTCCTCTTCGCCGGCATCGAGACCGAGACCGAAGGCGAGGACACAGGCTCCGAGCTCGACCGGATGGCCACCGGGGCCCGGAACGCCCTCACCACGGCCGGGGTCGAGGTCGACGGCCAGCGGTTCCGGCCGCACCTGACGCTCGCCCGGATGGGCCGCCCGGTCGAGGCGACGAACTGGGTCCGCGTGCTGGACACCTACCGGGGGCCGCAGTGGCGCATCGAGGAACTCGCCCTGGTCGCCTCGCACCTGCGGGAGGGCCCGCGTCGCGGCCCGCGGCACGAGGTCGTCGAGACGTTCACGCTCGGCCACGCTGGTAGCGGTCCAGCGCGACCTGACGCTCCTCCGCGTGGTCGATGATCCGCCTCGGGTAGCCCCGCTCGTAGCCGTCCTCTGCGTCCCACGGCGTGTGCACCGCCTTCCCCGCCAGGTGCGCCAGCTCGGGCACCCACCGGCGGACGTAGTCGCCGCTCGGGTCGAACTTGACCCCCTGCGTGATCGGGTTGAACACCCGGAAGTAGGGCGCCGCGTCGGTGCCGGTCCCGGCCACCCACTGCCACCCGTGGTTGTTCGACGCCAGGTCGCCGTCGACGAGGTGGTCCAGGAAGTGCCGGGCACCGACAGGCCACCACACGTGGAGGTCCTTGGTCAGGAAGCTGGCGGTGATCATCCGCACCCGGTTGTGCATCCAGCCCTCGCTGAGCAGCTGCCGCATCCCCGCGTCCACGACCGGGAAGCCGGTCGTCCCCTGCTTCCAGGCCTCGATGGCGTCCTGCGGGTCGTCGTAGGTCAGCCCCGGCACCGGCCTGAGGTCGTTCCACGCCGAGGCGGGCTCGCGGAAGAGCACGTCGGCGTAGAAGTCGCGCCAGGCCAGCTCGCTCTCGAAGGTGCGCGCGCCCTGGCTGCGTGAGGCGGAGGTCTCGGCGAGCAGCTGCCGGGGGTGCACCACGCCGAGCTTGAGGTACGGCGAGAGCCGGGAGGTGTGGTCGGCCCCCGGGTCGTCGCGCTGCTCGGCGTACCCCGCGAGGTCCTGGTCCAGGAAGTCCCGGAACCGCTTCCAGGCGGCGTCCTCGCCCGCGACGGGCATCTGCTCGGGCGCCTCGCGCAGCGCGGCGTCCAGCATCTCCGCGACCCGGGGATCGTCCTCGGCCCGGAGCCAGTGCACGTCGCCCGGCGCGGCCACGGGGTCCTCCCAGCCGTGCGCGCGCCAGGCCCGGCTGTACGGCGTGAACACCCGGTAGGGGTTGCCGGACCCGTTGACCACGCTTCCCGGCGGCACGGCGTACGGCGTCCCGGTGGCCACCCCGGCGACGCCCTCGGGCGGTGCTGCCACGACGGCGTGGTCACGGGCCCGGGCGTAGGGAGTGAACTCGTTCGCGACGTGCACCGACTCGGCGCCGGACTCCCCGACCAGCTCAGGCACCACGGCCGAGGCAGCTCCCAGCCGCACGCACAGCCGTCCGTCCATCGTCTCGTCCAGCGAGCGCAGCGAGGCCGCCAGCCAGGCACGGCGAGCGGGGCCGGCCACCGCCCACAGCCCGGGATCGAGCACGAACACGCCGAGGACGGGCCCGGCGGTGGCCGCCGCCAGCAGGGCAGGGTTGTCCCGCAGCCGCAGGTCGCGCCGGAACCACATCAGCGATGCCATTCCTCCACCCTATGAGCCGGGGTGTGAAACAGGCCACGCCCAGGTTTGGCTGGTCCCGTGCAGGGCTAGCCTCATGCAGATGCGACGCCTCGCCCTCCAGATGCGCCACGTGCTCTGGGACATGACCCCGCGGGACCACCGACAGTCCGAGCGCGACTTCCGGCGCCGGCAGGTGGTCAGCGTCGTGGTCCTGGCGGTGGGAGCGGTCGCGCTGGGGTTCTCGCTGCGGATCGAGCCGGGGAGCCCGTGGTTCTACCCCGCCACCGGCGGTCTCGCCCTGATCTGGGCCGTGGGCGCGTTCGCCTCCGGGCCCCTGCACCTCGGCCGGGTCGGCCAGCCCGCGGCTCCCGACCTCACCGCCCCGAGGCCGTTCGTCCAGCCGGTCCTGGTCGGCGCCGCGCTTGCGGTGGTGTTCGTCCTCGGCGCGTTGGTCGTGCGGGAGATCCCGTGGATGGAGGTGACGGGCGGCCGGTTCGACCTCACCGAGCAGGTGCGCACGATCCTGCGGCACGCCCAGCAGGGGCACGGGGCGATCCTGCTGCTGGTCACGGTGCTCAACGGCATCGCCGAGGAGCTGTTCTTCCGGGGCGCGATGTACGCCGCGATTCGCAAGCACCAGGTCGCGATCACCACCGTGGCCTACACCGTGGCCACGCTCGCCACCGGCAACTTCATGCTCGGGTTCGCGGCGATCCTGCTCGGCTTCGTGGTGGGGCTGCAGCGCCGCGCCACCGGGGGCATCCTGGCGCCGATCATCACCCACCTGGTGTGGTCGGTCTCGATGCTCTACGCGCTGCCCGCGATCTTCCTGGGCCAGCCGACCTGACCGAACGGCTCAGCCGTCCGCGGCGAGCGCGCGGCGAACCGCCTCGCTGTACCCGATCGGCTCGCCCGGCACGATCTCGCGGATCCGCTGCTCGGTGACCAGCACCTCGACCCCCATCGAGTCGATCAGGTTGCGCCCGGTGGTCACGTCGACGTCCGTCACCAGCGCGAGCCAGTACGACGACAGTCGCGGCGTGAGCACCGGGACCTCGAGGATCCTCGAGACGCGCCCGGCGCCGGCCTGGGCAGCGATCTTCAGCATCTCGACGTAGGTGAGCTGGTCGGGGCCGCCGATCTCGTAGATCTGGCCGTACGCCGCCTCCTGCCCGCACACCCCGACGAGGTAGCGGACCACGTCGTCGACCGCGATCGGCTGGGTCTTGGTGCTGGCCCACCGCGGCACCACCATCACCGGGAGGTTCTTGACCAGCTGGCGGGTCAGCTCCCAGGAGATCCCGCCGGCGCCGACCACGACCGCGGCCCGCAGCACGGTGACCGGCACGCCCGCCTCCGCGAGCAGCGACTCCACCTCCCGGCGCGAGCGCAGGTGGGCGGAGAGGTTCTCGTCGGCGCCGAGCCCGCCCATGTAGACGATCTGGCGCACGCCCTGCTCGGCGGCGGCGCTGGCGAACGCGCGCGCCGCCTCGGCGTCCTTGCGCTCGAAGTCCGCGTCGTCGAGCGAGTGGACGAGGTAGTAGGCCACGTCCACGCCCTCCAGCGGCCCCAGCAGCGAGTCCCGGTCGTCGACATTCCCCGCGACCGGGTCACCGGGTCCGTCGTACGCCTCCGGGCGGCGGGTCATCGCGCGTACGTCGTGACCCTCCGCGATCAGGGCGGGGACGAGGCGACGGCCGATGAAGCCGGTGGCGCCCGTGACGAGGATGCGGCTCATCTGCTCACCCTAGACACCGGCCGCACGCGCGTGGGGGCTCGTTTCCGGTGGTGCGACGTCATCGGGGAGAAACACCGGTTGGTTATGGTCAGCACATGTCCTATCTGCTCCGCGTCGAGCTTCCCGACGTCCCGGGCTCGCTGGGGCGCCTCGCCTCGGCGATCGGTTCCGTGGGCGGCAACATCGACGCGATCGAGATCGTGGAGCGGTACGACGGCCGCGCCATCGACGACGTCTTCCTCGCCGCCGAGCAGGGGGTGATGCCCGACAGCATCGTCTCCGCGTGCACCTCGCTCCAGGACGTGCAGGTCCTGTGGATCTCGCACTACGGCGCCGGCTCCAACCTCACCCGGGACCTCGAGGTGGTCGAGGCGATGACCTCCGACCCCGGGGCCGCCTTCGACACGCTCGTGGACCTGCTTCCAGCGACCTTCGTGGTCGACTGGGCGGTCCGGGTGCAGCGGGTGGGCGACGGCGCCAAGATCCTGCACGGGTCCCCGGCGGCACCCTCGGAGATCCCGGACGA
Source organism: Nocardioides sp. Z38_18 (assembly GCF_058215695.1). Taxonomy (NCBI): domain Bacteria; kingdom Bacillati; phylum Actinomycetota; class Actinomycetes; order Propionibacteriales; family Nocardioidaceae; genus Nocardioides; species Nocardioides sp. Z38_18. The sequence continues at coordinate 1,172,841 of NZ_JBZAJE010000002.1, read as the reverse complement.
CCTCCACTGGCCCCTCGACCTGGACCGCGGCCGAAGGATCGAGGTGCCCGAGCGCATCTCGGACCTGCTCCTCGCCGGCTGCTCGATCGAGGCGGACCAGATGATCGTGATGGCGCGCCGCGGTGGCCCCGAGATCCTCGACTCCGAGATCGCCCGCCTGTGCCACCTGGCCGCGCTGGCCTCCTCGATCTCGCGCTGACCGGCCGGCCCGCCCTGTCCTCGGTGAACCCCTTCGGGGCGCACCGAGGCCGGTTCAGTCGGTCGGGGTCAGCTTGAAGACCGGGATCTCGCGATCGGTCTTCTTCTGGTACTCCGCGTAGGTGGGCCAGGTGTCCACGGCGTACTGCCAGAGATCGGCGCGCTCGTCGCCCTCGACGATCTCGGCGCGGTAGGTCTTCTTCACGGCCTTGTCCTGGAGGTCGACCTCCGGGTGGGCCACGAAGTTGTAGTACCACTCCGGGTTGTCGTCGGCGCCGCCCTTGGAGGCGATCGCGACGTAGATGCCGTCGCGCTCCACCCGCATCACCGGGTTCTTGCGCAGGTTGCCCGACTTGGCGCCGCGCGAGGTGATCACCACGATCGGGTAGTCGGTGCCGGGCAGGGTGTCGGCCTCGGCGCCGTCGGTGGCCTCGTAGGTCTCCACCTGGTTGCGGACCCACTCGGACTGGCTGGGGACGTATTCACCTTCAAGACTCATGGCTCTAGAAGACCACGGCGGTGGTGGCGAACGCACCCTCACTAGGGTTCGACCCATGAGTGCCATCGACGGAGTCAGCGAGATCTTCGACCCAGCGGACTGGGACGAGGTCCCCGGTTTCGAGGACCTGACCGACCTCACCTACCACCGCGCCCGCGCCCACGGCACCGTCCGGATCGCCTTCGACCGACCCGACGTGCTGAACGCGTTCAGGCCGCACACGGTCGACGAGCTGCTGCGGGTCCTCGAGCACGCGCGCACGTGGAGCGACGTGGGCTGCGTCCTGCTCACCGGCAACGGGCCGAGCGAGAAGAACGGCAAGTGGGCCTTCTGCACCGGCGGCGACCAGCGGATCCGCGGGCGTGCCGGCTACCAGTACGCGGAAGGGGAGACCGCGGAGACGGTCGACAAGGCCAAGCTCGGCAGGTTGCACATCCTGGAGTGCCAGCGGCTGATCCGGTTCATGCCCAAGGTGGTGATCTGCCTGGTCAACGGCTGGGCCGCCGGCGGCGGTCACTCGCTGCACGTCGTCTCCGACCTGACCCTGGCCAGCGCGGAGCACGGCCGGTTCAAGCAGACCGACGCGGACGTGGGCAGCTTCGACGGGGGGTTCGGCTCGGCGTACCTCGCCCGGCAGGTGGGCCAGAAGTTCGCCCGCGAGATCTTCTTCCTCGGCGAGGAGTACTCCGCCGAGGAGGCCCAGCGCATGGGCGCGGTGAACCGGGTGGTCCCGCACGCCGAGCTGGAGAAGGTCGCCCTGGAGTGGGGCGCCAAGATCAACGGCAAGAGCCCGACGGCCCAGCGGATGCTGAAGTACTCGTTCAACCTGATCGACGACGGCCTGGTCGGCCAGCAGCTGTTCGCCGGCGAGACCACGCGGCTGGCCTACATGACCGACGAGGCCCAGGAGGGCCGCGACCAGTTCCTGGAGAAGCGCGAGCCGGACTGGTCGCCGTACCCCTGGTACTACTGAGCCGCCGCGCGGCCCCGGCGGCTCAGGTGCTGCTCTGGCGGGACTCCGCCCGCAGCCGCACCCAGTCACGCACCGCCCGGTCGAGCAGCCCGGTCACCTCCTGCGCCTGCTGGAACTGCATCACCTCGTACTCCACCGGGGCGGTGTAGCCGGCGGCGTCGAGCTGGTGCAGCAGCCCGCCCACGTCGACAGACCCAAGCCCCAGGTCGGTACGACGAGGGGGAGTGCCGGGCTCGGCGGTCACCCCGCACACCTGGACGACCAGCAGGTCCTCGACCGCGTCCGCCACGGTGGACTCCAGGTCCGCGTCCCACCAGGAGTGGAACAGGTCGAGGGTCAGGCCGGCGCCCGGCAGGCCCGCGATCGCCGCCCGTGCGGCCGAGAGCTGGTTGATGCACCCCTTGTCCGGCAGTCCGAGCGGGTGGATCGGCTCCAGCGAGAGCCGTACGCCGAGGCTCGCTGCGCGGTCGGCCAGCGCCTCGAGGGCGGACTGGGCGGCTCGTCGCGCCTCGCCCACCGTCACGGCCTGCCCGGTCGCGCGCGCGTCGTCGACCCCGCCCGGGATCACGTTCAGCGGCACCTGCAGCTGGCTCGCCCACTCCAGCAGCCGGGAGTCGAGCTCCCGCTGGGCGCGGGCGCGATCGAGGTCGGCGTGCAGGAAGTAGCCGGCGCTGTTCAGCGAGGTGGCCACGAGGTCGTGCGCCGCCAGCAGCGAGCCCACCTGCGCAGGCGTCCGGTCCACGAGTGCACGCGCGGTCAGCCCGATGCCCCCGATGCCGCGCTCGGCGAGCATCGCGCAGAAGCGCTCGAGGCTGCAGTCGTCGGGAGCGGCGTAGAAGCTCACGGCGAGACCGCGCAGCACCGCGTCAGGAGAGGTCACGACTCACCGCCGACGGCCGGGTGCGCCGGTCCGGGCGGCGCCGCGACCGCGCCCGTGGCGGTACGCCGCGCAGTGAGCCCGATGCCGATCGCACCGAGGACCGCGATCACGGCGGTGACCCGCCAGGCCGCGTCGTAGCCGGCCGTCCCGGCGAGGTAGCCGAACACGCTCGGACCCACGACGCCACCGCAGTAGAGGCCGGCCTGCGTGACCCCCGTCGCCGCGGCGGGCGCGCTCGGGTTCGCTCGCACGATCGCCAGCGTGAACACGCCGTTCCACCCCCAGATCCCCAGGTACGACACGACCGCGGCCACGGCCACGAGCGCCGGGTCCGCGGTGACGGAGAGGCCGACCAGGCCGACGGCCCCGACTGCCAGCATCATGCTGACAGCAGGCAGCAGCGGGAAGCTGCGGGCGTCGACCAGGGAGCCCACGGCGACCCGCACGAAGACGCTCGACAGGCTGCCGACCGCCAGCAGGATGCCGGCGCTCGCCGGCGAGAACCCGTCGGAGGCGGTCGCGTCGACGAGGAACGCCGCCAGGGTGTTGGCCGCGAAGGTGCCGAGCGCGGCGCTGAACGCGAGCACGGCGAGGGCGCGCAGCGTCATGTCCGCGCGTCGGCGAGGACCCTGGCGTCGCGTGCGAGCGGGGGTGCTCGAGCGCAGGCCCGGTGTCCGTGCCGCCCACACCCCGAACGCCAGGGGCAGCACGGCACCCGCGAGGAAGGCCCACCGCCACCCCACGGTCAGCCCGGCGAGGGGTACGGCGAGACCGGCCACGACGGTCGCGCCGGGGACGGCTGCCTGCTTGATCCCGAAGGCGATCCCCTGGCGCCGGGCAGGTACCGCCTCGGCGAGAGCGAGGTTCGAGGCGACCTGGCCGATCGCGTTCGCGAGCCCGCCCAGGGCGACCCCGGCTGCGATCCCGACCCAGTGGGTGGCCAGTCCTGCGACCGTCAGGGAGAGCGCACCGGCGAGTGCGCCCAGCGCCATTCCCCGCCCGGATCCGACCCGTTCGACCAGTCGCCCGGCCGAGGGTGAGGCGAGCGCGGAGAGGGCGAAGAAGCCGGATACGCTCACACCCAGAGCGACCTTGCTGAGGGGGACATCAGCACGGACCTGGACCACCAGGGCGCTGAGCAGGTAGACCGGCAGCACTCCCAGAGCGGTGGCAGCGGCGGCGGCAGACACGGCTGCCACGGGGTGCAACGAGCGTGATTCGCGCCGTTTCACGGGGCTCGCACGACCACTCATCTGACTTGGCCGGGTGCCGTTGACCTCACAAAACATATCGTATACGTTATCGAAACATATCGTATACGGTATTGAAATACGGGCTGCGTAACGTCCCCGGACAAGCCCGAACCACCCCCCGTGAGGAGTCCGATGTCGCCCGCTGAGACTGGAGAGCCCGCCGCCTCGTCCGGCATGCGCATGCACCACGTGGGCTGGGCGGTCGAGTCCCTCGACGCACACGCCGACCACTTCTCCCGTCAGCTCGGCCTGCCCTACCAGGGGGTCGAGGAGTTCCCGACCGTGAAGGTGGCCTTCTACGACGCCGGCGGCTGCCTGGTCGAGCTGCTCGAGGCCACCGACGAGAGCGACGACGTGGCGGAGTTCATCTCCCGCCGCGGCGAGGGGATCCACCACTTCGCCTACGAGGTGCCGGACGTCGCCGCGGCCCTCCGCGACGCCGAGGAGCGCGGCCTCACCCTGCTCGACCGGGAGCCCCGTCCCGGGGCGCGCGGCACCCTGATCGGCTTCGCCGACGGGGGCCGTCCCGACGGCGTGCTCGTCGAGTACGTCCAGCTGCCCACCACCGAACTCACAGGAGACAACTGATGGTGGCATCGCCGACGGTCCTGTCCACGCTCACGGAGAAGATCGACCCGGACCGCACCGCGCTCGTGATCATCGACATGGTCAACGACTTCGTGCACCCGGAGGGCAAGACCGCTGTGCGGGCCGGTCGCAAGGTCGAGCACGCGCACCGGGCCATCCCCCAGCAGCAGCAGCTCCTGGCCGGCGCCCGCGCCGCCGGAGTGCCGGTGATCCACGTCCAGCACACGACGCTGCCCGACCACGCCAGTGACTCCGGCGCCTGGCTCGACGCGCGCTCCCGGGCGACGTACTCCGTGGTCGACATCTGCATGGACGGCACCTGGGGCCAGGAGATCGTCGAGGAGCTGCAGCCCGCACCCGGGGAGACCGTGGTGAAGAAGTACCGCTACAGCGGCTTCGCGGGGACGAACCTCGACCTGGTGCTCCGCAGCATGGGACGCGAGAGCGTCATCTGCTGTGGCGTGTCCACCAACGTGTGTGTCGAGGCGACCGCCCGCGAGGCCTTCAGCCTCGACTACTACGTGGTCATCCCCGAGGACGCCTGCGCGTCCTGGGACATGTCGCTGCACGAGAGCGCGCTCGCCTCTGCCGGACACCGCTACGCCACGGTCTGCTCGACGGCGGACCTGATCCAGACCTGGGAGGCCGGTCATGGATCTACAGCTGGCTGACTCCCTGGTCGTGGTGACCGGGGGAAGCGCCGGCATCGGCCGCGCGACCGCCCTCGAGCTCGCCCGCGAAGGTGCCCGCGTCGTGGTCGGCGCCCGCAACGAGGAGGCGCTGGCCACCCTCGCCGAGGAGCTGGCCGGCATCGGCGGCGGGCACCTCACCGTGCCCGGCGACCTCACCACCGTCGAGGGCGTCACCGCGCTCGTCGACGCGGCGCGCTCCCACGGCGGACGCATCGACGGCCTGCTGGCGACCGTGGGATCGACCCCGGTGGGCCACTTCGACGAGCTCGACGACGAGACCTGGCAGCGCTCCTTCGACGGCAAGTTCCTGGCCTCGGTCCGCGCGGTCCGGGCCGTGCTGCCGGACATGCGCGCCCAGGGCACCGGCCGGATCGTCGTCGTGGCCGGCAACAGCGCCCACGGGCCCGGCTCCACGATGTCCACCTCGGGCGCCATGAACGCGGCCCTGGTGAACCTGGTCGCCAGCACCGCCCAGCACGTGGCACCGGACGGCATCGGCATCAACTGCCTGAGCCCTGGCCCCACGGCCACCGCGCGCTACGAGGGCCTGCGGGCGAGCGTGATGCGACGTGAGGGCGTCGACGAGCAGGGCGCCGGTGACCACATCGTCTCCGGGATCCCGGCCGGCCGCGTCGCCGAGCCGGACGAGGTGGCCCGCGTCGCGGCGATCCTGCTCAGCCCCACGACCGCGCACGTCAACGGAACCAACGTCGTCATCGACGGCGCGCAGACCTCGTTGAGCTAGCCCTTCCGACGAGGCACGACCCCACAAGCAACCAAACCAACATCACTCAACCCCCAAGAGGAGCACTCGATGCGGACACGACGGACCAGCCTGGTCGCGGCAATGGCGACGGGCTGCCTGCTGCTCGCCGGTTGCGGCGCCATCTCTTCTGAGAACGACAGCGGGTCGAGCTCGTCCCGCGACAAGAACGACGCGCTCGAGATCGGAGCCGTGCTGCCTCTCGCCGGTCCCGCGGCGTACTTCGGGGTCGCTGCGCGGAAGGGCGCCGAGCTCGCCGTCGACCAGGTCAACGCGGACGGCGGGATCAACGGCAAGCCGATCAAGGTCAACTTCTCCGACAGCCAGTGCACCCCCCTCGGGGCGAAGCAGGCTGCCGAGAAGGTGATCGCCGACGGCGCCAACGCCATCCTCGGCGACGAGTGCTCCAGCTCGACCCTCGGCATGATGCCCGTCCTCACGCAGGAGGAGATCCCCGGTGTGACCCCGGGGTCCTCGGCGAAGGCTGTGACGGACCCGGGTGACCCCTGGATGTTCCGGATCATGCCCAACGAGGTCATGCAGGGCGCCGACATCGCGTCCCAGGCCATCGAGAAGATGGACGCCAAGACCGCGGTGATCCTGCACGAGAACACCGACGCCGGCATCGGCAACGCCGAGGTCTTCAAGGAGTTCTTCGAGAAGGACGGAGGGAAGGTCCTCGACACCATCGGCTTCGACCGCGAGGTCCAGGACTTCACCTCCATCGCCACCCGGGTCGCCGCGCTCGGTGACGTCGACGTCATCCCGACGTACACGATCGAGGGCCAGGGCGTGAACATCACCAACTCGCTGGCGCAGGCGCGCGTCACCAAGGGCGGTGGCGGAAGCGCTGTGCAGATCAGCACGATCTGGCTGCCGATGGGCTTCGAGGACAAGGTCGCGAAGGGTGCGGCCGAGGGCTTCGTGCGCATCGTGCAGTTCGACCCCAACGACCCGAACGCAGCAGCGACACAGTTCCTCAAGGACTTCAAGGCGAAGTTCAAGGAGGTCCCCAACCACATCTCGGCCCACACCTACGACGCGGTCATGGTCATCGCCGAGGCGGCGAAGTCCCAGGAGAGCACCGCGCCCGCCGACATCCAGGCCGGTCTGCTGGAGCTGGAGGGTTTCGAAGGGGTGACCGGCACGGTGACCTTCGAGAAGAACGACGAGGACACCTGCTCCTGCCCGAACGAGCAGCAGAACATCGAGATGGACACGATCCACTACGTCCAGACCAAGGCGGACGGCTCCCTCGTCTCGCTCGACTGGTGACCGAGTCCTTCCCCGTCCGGTGACCTTGGAGATTCCATGACGACCTTGTTGCAACAACTCCTCAACGGCCTGATCCAGGGCAGCCTGTACGTCATCGTGGCCCTCGGGCTCACGCTGATCTACGGTGTGCTCGTCCAGATCAACTTCGCCCACGGCGAGTTCCTGATGCTGGGAGCCTTCGCAGGCTTCCTCGGCGTCGACCAGCTGAACCTGCCGTATGCACTCTCCGTGGTGATGGCGACGGTCGTCGGCGGCCTGATGGGCGTGCTGATCGAGTTCTCCATCTTCAGACCGCTACGAAAAAAGAAGACCGACCAGCTCAGACCCTTGGTCGCCACGGTCGGGGCCTCGATCCTGCTGCAGAACCTGGCGCTGCTGTTCTTCGGTCCCAACCCGAAGCAGTACGCCAGCCCCTACACGCAGTCGACCATCGAGATCGGTGGGCTCTACCTGAGCTACCAGCGGGCCATCATCTTCGTGGTCTCCGTCTCCGCCATCGTCGCGCTGTTCGTCTTCCTGCGCTCCACGGCGACGGGACGAGCGATGCGGGCAGTCAGCCAGGACGCTCCGGCGGCCTCGCTGATGGGGGTGAACGTCTCCCGGATCATCTTGATGACGTTCATCATCGGCTCGGCGCTCGCCGGCCTCGGTGGCAGCCTGCTCGGTCCGCTGCTGGTGATCGAGCCCCTCGTGGGCGCGAACATCATCGTGCTGGCCTTCGCCACCGTCATCATCGGCGGCTTCGGCAACGTCAACGGCACCATCATCGTCGGCCTGCTGGTCGGCGTCATCGAGTCACTGGTGACGGGATACCTGCAGGCGGGGCTGTCCAGCCTGGTCATCTTCAGCATCCTGCTGCTCACCCTGGCCGTCCGGCCGACGGGACTCATCGCCGAGAGGGTGGACGAGAATGTCTGAACTGCTGTCACGCCACGCCTGGATCCGCAGCTCGCTGCCGATCATCGGCGCGCTGGTGATCGTCATGGCCCTGCCCTCGCTGATCACCGGCTCGTTCTGGCAGCAGGTGGTCATCATCGCCCTGCTGAACGTGACCCTGGCGATGTCGCTGAACCTGGTGGTCGGCTACACCGGCCTCCTCGCCCTGGGGCACGGCGCCTTCTTCGGCGTCGGCGCCTACACCTTCGCCATCCTCACCACGACCTACGAGTGGTCCTTCTGGGCCGCGTTCCTCGTCGGTGGTCTGGCAGCGGGGGTGTGTGGCATGGTCCTGGCCGCGTTCACGCTCCGGCTCAAGGGGCACTACCTGGCGATCGCGACCATGGGGTTCGCCGTCATCGTGTACTCCACGCTGATGAACTGGATCTCGGTCACCCGTGGCCCGCAGGGCATCCCCGGCATCCCCGGACCGCCGGACATCCCGCTCGGCGGTGGCATGTCACTCGACTTCGGGGTGAAGGCCGCCTACCTGCTCCTCGCCGGGGTCTTCGCGATCTTCTGGTACGTCGTGATCCGGCGGATGATCAAGTCGCCCATGGGTGACGCGCTCACCGCGATCCGCGAGGACGAGGTCTCGGCCCTGTCGCTCGGGATCCGCAGCTTCGCCTGGAAGAGCTTCGCCTTCACCCTCTCCGCGGTCATCGCCGGACTCACCGGCGGCCTGTACGCCGGGTACGTCGGGATCCTCGAGCCGTCGTCGTTCATCCTGACCGTCTCGTTCACGCTGCTCGCGATGGTGATCGTCGGAGGCTCCGGGACGCTGGTGGGCCCGGTGCTGGGTGCACTCGTGCTGACCATCGCCCCCGAGGCGCTCCGCGAGGTCGGGACGGAGTACCGGCTGATCGTGTTCGGCCTGGCCCTGACGCTCACGGTGCTCTTCTTCCCCCAAGGGCTCGCCGGCATCGGCGCCCTGGTCCGCTCGAAGCTCGGCTGGTCACGAGCCGGGGCCGACGACCTTCCACCGCCCACCTTCAAGAACACCGAGGAGGTGTCCTATGGGACTCCTTGAGGTCTCCGAGGTCAAGAAGCGCTTCGGTGGCGTGACCGCCATCGACGGGGTCTCGTTCACTGTGGACGAGGGCCAGGTGCTCGCCTTGATCGGTCCCAACGGCGCCGGCAAGTCGACCATGTTCAACCTGGTCAGCGGCACCTACCAGCCCACGGCCGGGACACTGCGGTTCGACGGCCAGGACGTCACCGACGCCAACGCCATCGCGATGAGTCGTCGTGGCGTGGCCCGCACGTTCCAGAAGATCCGCCTGTTCAAGGCGCTCTCGGTGATGGACAACGTCGTGATCGGCGCGCAGTCCTCCGCGACACTGCCGCCGTGGCGGCACCTGTTCGGCGGACGGGCGGTCCGTGAGGCTGTCGCGGAGACGCGGGAGTCCTCGCTGGCCCTCCTGGACCTGGTCGGCCTGCGGCACCTCCAGGACGCCCAGGCCGACACCTTGTCCTACGGCCAGCAGCGCATGCTCGAGATTGCCCGGGCGCTCGCCACCAAGCCCAAGCTGCTCTGTGTCGACGAGCCGGGTGCGGGGCTGAACCTCGCCGAGGCCGAGCACCTGGTCGACCGGCTGCGGCAGATCCGCGACATGGGGATCACGATCATGCTGGTCGAGCACAACATGGACCTGGTGATGGACGTCGCGGACAAGATCGTCGTGATGAATTTCGGCAAGAAGCTCGCCCAGGGGACCCCAAGCGAGATCCAACAGGACCCGGAAGTCATCCGGGCCTACCTGGGCGAGGAGGTCGTCGGATGAGTCGGCTGCTTACGGTCGAGGGAGTCACCCTCGCGTACGGCAACGTGGTGGTCTGCGAGGACATCACCTTCCACGTCGACCAAGGTGAGGTCGTCACCCTGATCGGCTCCAACGGAGCCGGCAAGACCACCACCATGGCCGCGGTCGCCGGGCTGATCCCGGTCAAGTCCGGCCGGATCACCTTCGACGGGACGGACATCACCCACCTCCCCACGCACAAGCGGGTCGAGCTCGGCCTGACCCTGGTGCCCGAGGGGCGGCACGTCTTCCCGTTCATGAGCGTGCGCGAGAACCTGATGATGGGCGGATTCAGGCACCGGGAGAACCGGAAGACCCTGACGAAGGCCGCGAACGAGGTGCTGGAGCGCTTCCCGCACCTCGGTCGCCGGGCCGACTCCAACGCCGGGACGATGAGCGGTGGCGAGCAGCAGATGCTCGTCGTGGGCCGCGCGATGATGTCGCGTCCCAAGCTGGTCTGCCTCGACGAGCCCTCGCTGGGACTCGCGCCGCTGATCGTGGCCGAGATCTTCGACATCATCAAGGAGATCAGCGCCCAGGGGACGACCGTGCTGTTCGTGGAGCAGAACGCGCAGTACGCGCTGCGCACCGCCGAGCGCGGCTACGTCCTGCAGACCGGGAAGATGATGGCGGAGGGCACCTCCGAGGAGCTCCACCACGACACACGTGTCCGGGAGGCCTACCTCGGCAAGGCGCGCGGATGAGCGCTTCGTCCGCAGCCGGACCCGCTGCCGGGAAGGCGATCGAGCACGCGCTGGCCGGTGACCTGCCGGCGCTGCCCGAGCTCCGGGGACGGCGCCTGGTCATCTGCCCGGTCATCAACGTGGAGACCTGGCCGTTCGACCGGCCGATGCCGCGCAAGATCATCTCGGCCCCGCACGGCACGGAGAACATCCCCGACGTGCCGAACTTCAGCTGGGTCGAGTACGGCATGCGGGCAGGTCTGCCGCGGATGCTCAAGGCCTTCGCCGAGCGCGGCCTGCCGGGCGGCATCAGCATGAACGCCGCGGTGGTGCAGGACTACCCCCGCGCCTTCGAGGTGCTCCTCGCCAGCGGCTGGGAGTTCATCGGGCACGGCGTCCGCCAGGAGTCCCTGCACGGTGCGGCGGACGAGCGCGAGGTCATCGAGACCTCGCTGTCGATGCTGGCCGAGGCCACCGGGGTGCGTCCCCGAGGGTGGCTCGGGCCCGGGCTGCAGGAGACGTTCCGGACGCCCGACCTGCTGGCCGAGGCCGGGATCGACTACGTGCTCGACTGGTGCGTCGACGACGTACCGACGGTGGTGCGCACCGCGTCCCGCCCTCTCGTCGCGGTGCCCTACAACCTCGAGCTCAACGACAGCGTGGTCTTCGCGGTCGAGAAGCAGACCGCCACCGAGTGGGCCCAGCGGGTCCGGGACACGTTGGACGTGCTCACCGCGGAGCTGGCGGACGGTCCCCGGGTGCTCGCGCTCCCGCTCCACCCGCACCTGCTGGGCGTGCCGCACCGGTTCCCCTACCTGCTCCAGGTGCTCGACGCCCTGCAGGCCAGGGACGACACCGTCTTCGCCACGCCTGGCGAGGTCTACGACTGGTACGCCGCGGCGTCCTCGCTGGACTGACGCTCGTCGGCCGCCCGCAGCACTGCTGTCAGGGCGGCCACGGGCGCACCGGCGAGCAGCTCGTCGACGGCCCCCGCCAGCGCTGCCGGGAGAGTGGCGTCGTCCGACCAGGCTGCGAGCAGCCGTGCGGTCTTGCGTCGTACGTCGGACAGTGACAACGGCCGCGCCGGGTCGCCGAGCGCCTCGTCACGGGCCACCGTCAGCGTGCGCGTAGGGGTGGTCACGGCGACCGTGGCGCCCCAGGCGACCGGGTAGGCGGCCTCGAGGGCGGGGTCGACCCGCAGCACTACCCGCTCGCGCAGCGCGGCGACGTCGGGGCGGGACAGCAAGGGCTCGTCGAAGGCGGGCAGCTCCAGCTCACCGTCGAGCAGCGCGCACGCGATCACGTGCTGCAACGAGAACCGGGCCTCGCCGCTGGTCGTGGGCACCGGCCGGTCGCAGAAGGCCAGGGCGTCGGCGTACCCGGAGACCTCGACGTGCTCGATCGGCTCGCCGGCGAGGCCGGTGCGGAGCTCCAGGGCGGCGTCGATCGCCGGGTGGGCGTGGCGGCAGCAGGCCCAAGGCTTCAGCGACGACTCGTGGATCAGCCAGGGACCGTCGGGCGCCGCGGTGATGGCAGCGGGGTCCGCGTCGGGTGCGGTCGCGGCGTACAGGCCGCGCTCGCCCTCGAGCACGTGTGCCGGTGCGGTGAGCCCGGCAGCGGCGAGCCGTGCCGAGGTGATCCCCGCCTCGGCGGCGCGACCGGCGTGCGCCAGCTTCGCCGTTGCCTGCTCCATCCGGACCTGCCAGAAGCCGCCGGCCGTGGTGCCGGCGAGGCCGAGCGCGTGCGTGGTCTGCTCCTCGTCGAGGCCGAGCAGCGACGCAACCGCCGCCGCTGCCCCGAACCCGCCGCACGTCGAGGTGTTGTGGAAGAAGTGGTAGTGCCCGGGGCCGACCGAGCGGCCGACCCTGACTGCGGCCTCGTAGCCGCGCACGATCGCGTCGAGCAGCGCCGTCCCGCTCGCCCCGGTCGCCTCGGCGGTCGCGAGGGCAGCGGCGATCACGACCGGTCCGGCGTGCAGCTTGCCCTCGCGGTCGTTGGAGTCGAGCTCGAGGGCGATCGCGAGGGCCCCGGTGTGGAAGGCCGCGCTCGCCTCGCTCGCCTCCCCGGCGCCGAGCGCCGTCGCTCCCGCCCCGCGCTGTGAGCGGGTGTAGGCGACGACGGCCTGGCCCTCGGGGCGGGTCAGCGCAGCGGCGACGGCACCCACCCAGTCCTCGAGGTGCACGGCAGCGAGGGCACGGTCCTCCGCACTCACGGGTCGGGCGAGTACGGCGGCGAGCTGACGGGTCAGCGAAGGGAGGTCCGGCATGTCATATGTGATATCACATCGGACCGCTGTGGCGCGTGGTCGCCGTCAGGCCAGCACGGCCGCGAACCGCCAGTCGAGCACCGGTGTCTCGTCTCCGCCGGGCTGCGACCGGCCCGTCACCCGGGAGCGGAGCTGGACCAGCCGGCCGTCGGGCAGCGGCGAGACCTCCTCCACCTCGACCGTGCTCGTCAGCGTGTCCCCCTCGTGGACCGGGCCGAGGTGGTCGCAGCTGCGCCAGCCGACCACCGTGACGAGGTCGGGCAGGGCGCGCAGCACCTGGTTCAGGGCGATCCCGATCGTGTGCCCGCCGTAGACGAGCCGGCCCTCGGGGCCGGCGGCGTCGTCGTGGTGCGTGCGGGCGACGTTCGTGGTCAGCCGGGCCAGCTCGGGGGCACTGGAGACGACGTCGCCCCCGGCCACCTCCCAGACGTCGCCGGCGCGGACCTCGACCTGTCCCTGCGCCGGCACCGCGTCCCGGAACGCGTCGAGACGCCAGGCCGCGGTGGGACCGGTCCACTCCGAGCCGCCGGGCACGATCGCGTCGGACCCGACCAGGGCCAGGTCGTCGGCGTACCCGGTGACGACCTCGGGGTCGCGGAGCGGGAGCATCGCGCAGCGCCAGAAGTCGAGGACCAGGCGGTCGTGCTGGTCGACGGTCGTGATCCGGAGTGCGGCCAGCCCGGTCGGGCGGCGCCCGGGCCGCACGGTGTTCTGCCGCAGCGCGACGACCTCGGTGCGGGTGTGCAGGGTGTCGCCGAGCAGCGGTGCCCGGCGCAGCACGAGCCCGCGGTAGAAGAGGTTGGCGACCACGTGGTGCGTGACGGTGGTCGAGGAGCCGATCGCCACGTCCCAGACCAGTGCGGGCGGGGCGAGCGGCTGCGTCTCGCCGGTCACGCGGCGGCTGAGGTCGTGGTCGAGCGCCAGGCGCATCCGGCTGCCTACGACCGCCTGGTGGGCGGCGGCCAGGCCGTCGGTCAGGGTGACGGCCGGTGCCCGGTCGAAGACCTGACCGGGGCGCAGCTCCTCGAACCAGGGCCCCTCGGCGACGAGGCGCACGCCGGCGGCGCTCATGCCGGCACTCCGGCCGAGGCGAGCACGCGGCGCGCGGAGACGGCGAGGGCCTCGTCGAGCATCTGCCCGTCGAGGGCGACGGCTCCGGCGCCGTCCTGGTCCGCCGCCTCCAGGGCTGCGATGACCGCCCGTGCGTGCGTCACCTCCTCGGCCGAGGGGGAGAGCAGCTCGTTGATGGCGGGTACCTGGGCAGGGTGGATCGCCCAGCGCCCGTCGAAGCCCAGGGCGCGGGTGTGTCCGACCGCGGCCCGGAAGGGCTCGTCGTCGCGGATGCCGAGGTGGGGGCCATCGATGGCCTGCAGCCCTGCCGCGCGTGCCGCGACCAGCACGGCGGACTGCACGGGCAGCCACAGGGCCGCGAGCTCGTCTCCCTCGGCACGCAGGCCCAGGGAGGCGGCGAGGTCGGCATAGCCCAGCAGCAGCGCCTCCAGCCGGCCGCCGGCTCCGGCGATCTCCGCCACCCGGGCCACGCCGCCCGCGGTCTCGACGAGCGCCTGCACGCCGATCCGGTGCCCGGTACCGGCTGTCGCCTGCGCGCCGTCGAGCAGCCGCTCGACGAAGGCCAGGTCACCGGCGGACTCCACCTTGGGCAGCACCACGCTCCCGGGCGGGCGCGTCAGGCCGGCCACGGCCAGCAGGTCGAGGTGGCACCACGGCGTGCCGGGCGCGTTGACCCGCACCGCGATCTGCGCCGGGTCCCGCAGCTGCTGGCTCTCGAGGATCTCCACCACTGCGTCGCGGGCACTGTCCTTCGCGCCCACCGCCACGGCGTCCTCGAGGTCGATCACCACCTCGTCGGCTTCGGAGGCGAGCGCCTTCTCCACCTTGCGCGACTCGCTCCCGGGGACACACAGGGACGAACGGCGACGACGGGGGAGCAGTGGTCCGGTGGTTGCCACGGCGGGCTCCTTCGGCGGGTGCTGGGCGGGTTGACACATCTACAATCACATATATTATACAGAAATGCCTACGACCTGTACTCACGCATGACGAGTCTGCCGCTGGCCGGCATCACCGTGGTCAGCCTGGAGCAGGCCGTCGCCGCTCCCTTCGCCACTCGTCAGCTGGCCGATCTCGGCGCCCGAGTCATCAAGGTGGAGCGGCCCGAGGTGGGCGACTTCGCCCGCGCGTACGACGAGACGGTCGGCGGCGAGGCCAGCTACTTCGTGTGGCTCAACCGGTCCAAGGAGTCCGTCACCTGTGACGTGAAGTCACCGGGCGGGCGGGCCATGCTGGAGCGCCTGCTCGGGACCGCGGACGTCTTCGTGCAGAACCTCGCCCCCGGCGCCACCGAGCGCCTCGGGCTCGACGCCGCATCGCTCGCCACTCGGTTCCCCGACCTCATCGTCTGCGACGTGAGCGGCTACGGCAGCGACGGGCCCTGGTCGGACCGCAAGGCCTACGACCTCCTGGTCCAGTGCGAGGCCGGACTGGTCTCGCTCACCGGCACTCCGGAGCAGCCGGCCAAGGTCGGCATCTCCGTGGCCGACATCGCGGCGGGCATGTACGCCTTCAGCGGCATCCTCACCTCCCTCTACGCCCGCGCGACGGCCGGAGTGGCCCGCCGGGTGGAGGTCTCCCTGTTCGAGTCCCTCGCCGAGTGGATGGGCGCCCCGGCGCACTACACCGCGGGCTCGGGGACGCAGCCGGCGCGCGTGGGGATGGAGCACGCCACCATCGCGCCGTACGGCCCGTTCACCACCGGCGACGGCTCGACCGTCCTGCTCGCCATCCAGAACGAGCGCGAGTGGGTCTCGTTCTGCGCGACCGTGCTCGAGGACCCGGCCGTCGCGGTCGACCCCCGCTTCTCGCGTGGATCGGCCCGGGTGGCCAACCGGATCCCGCTCAACGAGCTGATCAGCCGGTGCTTCGCCGACCTCGAGGGGTCGGTGGTGCTCGAGCGGCTGGAGCGCGCGGCGGTGGCCTCGGCTCGGGTCAACGACGTACGCGGCCTGCTGGACCACCCCGTCCTGGAGGGCCGCGACCGGTGGCGCACGGTGCAGACGCCGAGCGGCCCGGTGCAGGCCCTGCTCCCGCCCGGTTCCACGCCTTCGGCCGAGGCCCGGATGGACCCCGTGCCGGCCCTCGGTGAGCACACCGACGCTGTCCTGACCTCCCTGGGCTACACCGCCGAGCAGGTCATCCGGCTCCGCGAGGTCGGCTCGGTGTGAACCGACGCCCGCCGCCGGGCCTCGCCCGCGGCCACCACCGCTTCTCCTGCATCACCACGTCCTGAGCACGCTGCCACCACCACCCGGAGGAATCCCCATGACCGACCTCAATGAGGAGGAGCAGGCCATCCTCGCGACGGTCCGCGACTTCGTCGACCGCAAGGTGCGCCCCATCGCCTCGGAGCTCGAGCACGCCAACGAGTACCCCGAGCAGCTGATCGAGCAGATGAAGCAGCTCGGCATCTTCGGCCTCGCCATCCCGGAGCCGTACGGCGACGTCGAGGTCTCCACCGTCTGCTACGCGCTCGTCACCGAGGAGCTGTCCCGCGGGTGGATGAGCCTGGCCGGCGCCATGGGCGGGCACACCGTCGTCTCGAAGCTCCTGCTCGCCCACGGCACCGAGGAGCAGAAGCAGCGCTACCTGCCGAAGATGGCGACCGGCGAGATCCGGGCCACGATGGCGCTCACCGAGCCGGGTGGCGGATCGGACCTCCAGGCGTTGCGCACGGTGGCGGCCAAGGACGGCGACAGCTACGTCGTCAACGGCTCCAAGACCTGGATCACCAACGCCCGCCGCTCCCAGCTCGTGGCGCTGCTGTGCCGCACCGACCCCACGGCCGTTCCGGCCCACCGGGGGATGAGCATCCTGCTGGTCGAGAAGGGGCCGGGGTTCGCCGTCTCCCGCGACCTGCCCAAGCTCGGCTACAAGGGCGTGGAGAGCTGCGAGTTGTCCTTCGACAACTTCCGCACCCCGCTCACCTCGCTGCTCGGCGAGGAGGAGGGCAAGGGGTTCACCCAGTTCATGAAGGGGCTGGAGGTGGGCCGCATCCAGGTGGCGGCACGTGCCACCGGCGTTGCCCGGGCGGCTCTGGACGACTCCTTGCGGTACGCCCAGGAGCGGGAGAGCTTCGGCAAGCCCATCTGGAAGCACCAGTCCGTCGGCAACATGCTCGCCGACATGGCGACCAAGCTCGTCGCCGCCCAGCAGCTGGTCCTGCACGCCGCCCGCAAGTACGACGCCGGTGAGCGCAGTGACCTCGAGGCCGGCATGGCCAAGCTGTTCGCCTCGGAGGCGGCTGCCGAGATCACGCTGTCGGCGATCCGGGTGCACGGCGGCTACGGCTACTCCACCGAGTACGACGTGGAGCGCTACTTCCGCGACGCCCCGCTGATGCTCGTCGGCGAGGGCACCAACGAGATCCAGCGCAACGTGATCGTCAACCAGCTCGTCGCCCGCGGCCTGGGCTGAGCGGGGCCGGGAGGGACGCCTAGCGTCCCTTGCGGACAGGCGGCTGCGGCTTCTTGTCCGCCTCGGCCCGGAAGTGGTCCGCGAGCAGGTTGCCCGCGTTGAGGATGTGCTGCCGCATGCCTTCGCGGGCGGCCTCCGCGTCGTTGGCCTCCATGGCCGAGAACACCTTGTCGTGGTCGTGGACCGCGGCGGAGACCCAGCCCTCGATGGTGTTGAAGAACGGCTGCGGCACGTAGCGCACCGCCACGCTGAGCAGGAACGAGAGCTTGGGCGCGGCCGCGAGCACGTTGATGGTGCGGTGGATCTGGTGGTTGAGGTCGACCACGTCCTCGCTGCGCCCGTCGGCGGTGGCCTGGTCGAGCTGGGTCTGGAGCCGCCGCAGCTCCTCGACCACCTCGGGGGTCGAGGCGACGGCCGCCCGTGCGGCCAGCTCCCCGGCGATGTCGGCCTGGACGAGGAACAGGTCCTCGATGTCGTCGGGGGACAGCGGCGCCACCACGAAGCCGCGCCGTGGCTCGAAGTCGAGGAAACCCTCACCGCGCAGGGCGTGCAGCCCTTCGCGCACCGGGGTCGCGCTGATCCCCAGGTCGTCCGCGACCTTCTCCAGCCGGACGAACTCCCCGGGCTGCAGCTGGCCGGACATGATCTGCGCCCGGACGTGGGCGGCCACCTCGTCGCTCAGCGGCAAGCGGTTACGACGCCGTGCGGCGGAGGACGTGTTCGGTGGCATTGGCCAGCCTTCCTCAACATCATATATCGTGTGTACAGTACGACTTGAGGTCATCGTCTCATGGGAGCACCGGAGCGCCAACCGGCGTCTGGCTCCCGACTTCCCCATCCAGCCCACGGAGGCACAGCCTTGTCGACCCCGGAGCAGCCATGACGACCACCCGAGAGCTCGCCCGCGGGCTGACCCAGCTGAGCAGGTCCGGACTGAGTCCGACGGTTCGCGACGAGGCCACCCGGTCCCTGCTGAACGTGCTCGGCACCTCGATCGGGGCGTCGGGCTACGAGGCGATCGACATCCTCGTCGCGACGTCCCTGGGCACCGACACGACGCAGCGCGACTGCCCGGTGCCCGGCCGGCGCGAGCGGCTCGACGCCATGGGCGCAGCGCTGGCGACAGGCTCGGCCGCCCACCTCGACGACTTCGACGACACCCACCTCGCGACGGTCGTCCACCCCGCTGCGGCCGTGCTGTCCGCCGCGCTGCCGCTCGTCTCCCGCCAGGACGTGCCGGGTGTCGAGCTCATCGACGCGGTGGCGCTCGGCATCGAGGCCCAGCTGCGGGTCGCCGTCGCGATGACCCCGTGGCACTACGACCAGGGTTGGCACATCACCGGCACCGTCGGCGGGATCGGCGCCGCCGTCACCGCCGGCCTGCTGCTGCACCTCGACGAAGAGCAGCTCGGGCACGCGATCGCCATCGCGTCGAGCCTCTCCCTGGGCCACCGCCAGGGGTTCGGGACGATGGTCAAGCCCTTCCACCCGGGCAAGGCCGGCGCCAACGGGCTGCTCGCCGCGAGCCTGGCCGCCGAGGGCTTCACCGGCTCGCCGACCGCCCTCGAGGGCCCGCGCGGCTACTTCGCCTGCCTCACCCCGAAGGTCGACCTGACCCGGCTGACCGACGGCCTCGGCGAGCGCTGGGAGCTCCTGGACAACACCTACAAGCCCTACCCGTGCGGCATCGTCAGCCACCCGGCGATCGAGGCCGCCGAGCGGCTGCACGCCGTGCTCGACGGCGCGGAGCCCGTCGCTGTCCGGGTGCGCTGCCACCCCCTCGTCGTCGAGCTCACCGGCAACCCGACGCCCGAGACCGGGCTCGCCGCGCGGTTCTCCACGATCCACGGCGTCGCTGCCGGACTGGTCGACGGCGTCGTCGGCCTCCGGCAGTACGACGACGAACGAGTCCGCGCGGACGAGCTCGTCGAGATGCGCTCGCGGACCACCCTGGTGCCCGACGAGAGCACAGCCCGCGCAGCCGCGACCGTCGAGGTGGACCTCGCCGACGGCCGGGTCGTCGCCGAGAGCGTCACCGACGCGCGCGGCAGCCTGGAGCGGCCGATGACCGATGCCGAGCTGGACGCCAAGACCACGGCGCTGGTCGACCAGGCCATGCCCGGGTGCGCACCGCAGATCATCGAGGCGACCCGCTCCCTGGTCACCTCTTCCACCGTCACCGCCCTGCTGACCGCCATCACCCCGGAGGACTCATGACCGACGCACGAGCGGTGACCGAGGAGCTGGCCCGCTTCGCCAGCGAGCTGACCTGGGACGACATCCCGGAGACGACCCGGGCAGCGGCGCGCCGTACCGCGGGCAACGTGGCCGGACTCGCCGTTGGCGCCAGCCGCCACGACGCGGTGGAGCGGACCCTGCGCACCCTGGCCGGCCTCGGCCTCCAGGGGAACAGCTCGGTGCTGGGTCGCTCCGAGCGGCTCGGGATCACCTGGGCGCCACTGGTGAACGGTCAGGCGATGCACGTCGAGGACTTCGACGACACCCACCTGCGCACGGTGCTGCACCCCGGTGCGCCGGTCGTCCCCGCCGCGCTCGCCGTCGCCGAGCAGCAGGGCCGCTCGGGGCAGGACGTCCTCACCGCCGTCGTGGTGGGCGTGGAGGTCGCGAGCCGGGTCGGCAACGGGCTGGGCACGCCGCACTTCGACCGCGGCTGGCACGTCACCGGGACGATGGGACACCTCGGGGCCGCCCTCGCCGCCGGCCGCCTGCTCGGCCTGGACCCGGAGCGGATGGGGCACGTCCTCGCCCTCGCCGCGACCCAGGCGGCGGCCCACACCGAGCAGCTCGGCTCGATGACCAAGTCGCTCCACCCCGGCAAGGCAGCCGCCGACGGCGTCGAGGCCGCCCTGCTCGCGGCCGGCGGCTTCACCGGTCCCGACGCCGCGATCGAGGGCCGGCGTGGACTCGCTGCCCTGATGTCGCCGAGCTTCGACCTCGACGAGATGGTGCGCGACCTCGGCACCACCTGGGAGACCGACGACAACGCGTTCAAGCCCTACAGCTGCGGGATCGTGAGCCACCCCGTCATCGACGCAGCCGTCGTCCTGCGCGACCGTGGGATCGATCCCACGCGGATCGTGTCGGTGGAGGCAGTGGTGCACCCCGTCGTGCTCGACGTCATGGGGGTCCAGGAGCCCGAGTCCGGCCTGCGCAGCAAGTTCTCCGTCTACCACTGCTTCGCCATCGGACTGCTCGACGGCGCGGCCGGACCGGCGCAGTACACCGACGAGCGGGCCGCTGACCCGCAGGTGGTCGAGCTGCGCCGCAAGGTCAGCGCCACCCTGGACGCCTCGGTGGCCAAGGATGCCTGCACGGTGCGGGCCGAGCTCGTCGACGGCACCATCGAGGAGGTCGTGATCGAGCACGCCACCGGCAGCACCGCGAAGCCGATGACAGACGAGCAGCTGCGGGCCAAGCTGGACCTGGTGGTGCGTCCCGTCCTCGGCGACCAGACCGACGGCTTCGCCGACCTCGCCTTCGCGCTCGACCAGCAGGAGACGGTGGACGGCCTGTTCGCCGCGTCCCGGCCCGCCTAGACATCACCCCTGGGCGCGGCAGCCGCGCGGGCTCGCGCCGTAGGCTGCCGGGCGTGAGTCGTCGAGGCAACGGTCCTGTCCCCGGCCGGACCGGTGACTGGCTGGTCGCGGTCTCCTGCGCGGTGATCTCGGTCGCCGCGCTGGCGGCCGCGCCCGTGCTCGACGCGGCGGACCCCGTGTCGGCGCTCGTGCTGCCCGAGACCGGTGGGCTCGGCTGGTGGCTGGGGGTGGTGACGCTCCTGGTGCAGGGCGCCCTGCTGCGGTGGCGGCGTACGTCGCCCCGTGCCGTGCTGCTCGCCGTGGCCGCCGGCGTCCCCGTGGCCGCTGCCTGCGGACTGGGTGACGCGACCGGCGTGGCCACGTTGGCGGTGCTCGTCGGGGTGCTCTCGGTCGGGCTCCGGTACCCGGTCTCCAAGGCCTGGCCCGTGCTCCTCGGCGCCGCAGCACTCGTCGTCGCCGGCGTCACGGCGGCCGCGCTGCGGACCGGGGACGGTCCCGGCGCCGCCATCGGTGCGGGTCTGCTCCAGGGGCTGAGCACGATCGGCCTGCCGCTCGTGGTCGCGGTCCTCCTCGTGGCCCGCCGCGAGACCCGGCTGGCGCGGGAGAGCCAGGTCGCTGCGCTCGCCCGCGAGCGGGACGCGCTGGTGCAGGCCGCGGTCGCCCGGGAGCGCACCGCGATGGCCCGCGAGCTGCACGACATCGCGGCCCACCACCTCTCCGGGATCGCGGTGATGACCGCGGCCATCGGCACCCAGATCGACTCCGACCCCGCCGGCGCCAAGGACGCGGTCGCGCAGGTACGCCGGCAGAGCACCTCCGTGCTGCGCGACCTGCGGCGGCTGGTCGGCCTGCTGCGGGAGCAGGACGCCGACTCCACCGACCCCACCCGGACCCGCCCGGAGTCGCTGGCCGGCGTCTCCGCCCTCGTCGAGGACGCCACCGCGGCCGGCCGTGACGTCGGCCTCACCGTGCTCGGTGACTCCAGGACGACCGGTGTCGGCCCGCTCGCCCAGCTCGCCGCCTACCGGATGGTCCAGGAGGCGCTCTCCAACGCCGCGCGGCACGCACCCGGCGCACGCGCCGAGGTCGTGGTCGACCACCGCGATCTGCACGCGGTGCTGGTCTCGGTGCGCAACGAGGCCCCCGACGTGGCCCCGGCCCCCGCGAGCAGGGAAGGATTCGGGCTCGTGGGGATGCGCGAGCGGGCCGAGCTCACCGGGTCGAGCCTGGAGCACGGCTCCACGGCCGACGGCGGGTGGCAGGTCACGCTCCGGATCCCGCGGGAACACGACTTCGAGGCCGGCCCGGACGGGCCCGAGCGGGAGAGCGAGGACGCATGATCCGGGTCGTGGTCGCCGACGACCAGCCGCTGGTGCGCGCCGGACTGGGCACCCTGCTGGGCGCCGAGTCCGACATCGAGGTGGTGGCGCTCGCCGCCGACGGGCACGAGGCGGTCGCGGCGGCGCGCAAGTGGCGTCCCGACGTCGTGTGCATGGACGTGCGGATGCCCGGGCAGGACGGCATCAGCGCCACCCGGGAGCTGTGCGGGCCGGGCGTCGCCGACCCGGTCCCGGTGCTGGTGCTCACCACCTTCGACATCGACGACTACCTGTTCGGTGCGCTCGAGGCCGGTGCGTCCGGGTTCCTGCTCAAGGACGCCGAGCCGGAGGTGCTGGTCGCCGCCGTACGCACCGTCGCCCGTGGCAACGGCACCCTCGACGACGCCCTGACCAAGCGGGTGCTGCGCGAGGTGGTCACCCGACGCGAGACCCGGCCGGTGACCGCGGGGCGCGCCTCGGAGCTGCTCACCGCCCGCGAGCTCGACATCCTGCTGCTCCTCGCCCAGGGCATGTCCAACGACGAGATCGCCGCAGAGCTGTTCCTGGAGACCTCCACGGTGAAGTCCCACCTGGCCCGGATGATGCCCAAGCTGGGCGTGCGTTCCCGGCTTCAGGCTGCAGTCTGGGCCTACCAGAACAAGGTCGCAGCAGTCCCCGACTGAGCCGCTTGCATCGAAGGATGCAACCTCACGATCTCCATCCAACGGCTCTCGCGGGACACCGGTGCGGATCCCTAGCGTCGAAGGCGTACCCAGACCTCGACCCAGGAGTCCCCGATGACTGCCTCCACCCCCGCCCAGACCGGCACCACGGCCGGCACCCAGACCGGCACCCAGACCGGCATCAGGACCGGTCCACGGCCCACGTCAGGTGTCGCCGTCCGGCTCTTCGACGTGCACAAGCAGTACGACGGGGCCGCCGAGCCGGTGCACGCCCTGCGCGGCGTCTCGCTGAGCCTGCCCACCGGATCGTTCACCGCCGTGATGGGCCCCTCCGGCTCCGGAAAGTCCACCCTGCTCAACTGCGCCGCCGGCCTCGACGTCCCCACCAGCGGCCGGGTGACCGTCGGCGAGCGCGACATCAGCACGCTCTCCCCGGACGCGCTGACCCGCTTCCGCCGCGAGCACGTCGGCTTCGTGTTCCAGTCCTACAACCTGGTCGCGCACCTCAGCGTCGCCGACAACGTGCAGCTCCCGGTGATGCTGGCCGGTCACGAGCCGGACCTGCGCTGGCAGGCAGAGCTGCTCGACGCCGTCGGCCTGTCCGGGATGGAGGGCCGACGCCCCGGCGAGCTCTCCGGCGGGCAGGCACAGCGGGTCGCGATCGCACGGGCGCTGTTCTCCCGGCCGACGGTCGTCTTCGCCGACGAGCCGACGGGCGCGCTCGACTCGCGCACCGGCACGGTGGTGCTGGCGCTGCTGCGCGAGACCGCCCGCCGGCTGGGGCAGACCGTGGTCGTGGTGACCCACGACGCGCAGGTCGCCGCCACCGCGGAGCGGGTGCTCTTCCTCGCCGACGGCCACCTCGTCGACCAGCTCGAGGACCCGACCGCCGAGCAGGTCACCGCCCGCATGCTCGGTCTGGGGCGGTGAGCACGATGTGGCGTCTGGCTCGCTCCGGGGCCCGGGCACACCTGCCCGCGCTGGCCGGAACCTTCCTGGTCCTCACCCTCGCCGGCATCCTGCTCTCGGGCACCGGTGCCCTGATCGAGGCCGGGACCCGCGCCGGCGAGGAGGGCGCGATGCTGGTCGCCCTGGCCACGTCGTTCTCCGGGACGGCGGTGCTGCTCGTGGTCTTCGTCGTCTCCGCGACCGTCTCGCTCAGCCTGCGCCAGCGGCAGCGTGACTTCGCCCTGCTGCGTGCGGTCGGTGCGACCCGCCAGCAGGTACGACGACTGGTCGGCTACGAGGTCGTGCTGATCACCCTGGTCGCCGCACCCCTCGGCGCCGTACCCGGCCTGCTCGGGGTCCGGCTGCTCACCCCGATGCTCGCCGACGGCGAGATCGTGGACCCGGGCTTCGAGATGGCCATCACGCCCATCCCCGTCCTGGGGGCGACGCTGCTCCTGCTGCCGGTCGCATTCGTGGCCGCCCGGCTCGCGACCCGCGAGACGCTGCGCACCCCGCCGACCACAGCCGTCCGCCAGAGCGTGGTGGAGCCGGCCGGCATCGGGCCGGTCCGCCGGACGGCGGCCCTCGTCGTGGCGGTCAGCGGGCTCGTCGCCGCGTTCAGCCCGCTGGTGGTGCCCGGCGCGATCGGCAGCGCCGCGGCCGCGGTCTCGGCGTTCCTGCTGGTCGGCGCCGCCGCCCTCGGCGGGCCCGTGCTGGTGGCGTGGGTCCTCGGCGCCACCGGCAGGGTCCGGGGCCGACCGGCCACCCGGCTGGCCCTGGCCAACACCCGTGGCTTCTCCCGCAGGCTGACCACCGCGGTGGTGCCGCTCGCCCTGGTGATCTCGGTGGGTGCGGTGCAGAGCACGGTCGACGACACCGTCTCGGCCGCCGCTGTCCGGCAGCTCCAGGACGGTCTGCGCGCCGACCTGGTCGTCACCGGCGGCGACCTCGAGGACCGGCTTCCCGAGCTCACGGCGCTTCCCGGCGTCACCTCGGTGGCCCCGTTGGCGACGGTCCCCGCGGAGGTGCGCGTCGACGACGAGGACGTCCCCGGGTTCTCCGCACTCTCCTGGGAGGCCGTGCAGGCCCGTGCCCTGCCCGCCGAGGGCGTGCACAAGACGCTCGACCCCGGGGTCGTCGAGGGCGACCTCGACCGCCTGGACGAGAAGGACACGGTCGCGATCAGCCGGGACGCCCGCCTGGAGAGCGGCAAGGACGTCGGCGAGAAGCTCATGCTCCGCTGGGGCGACACCGAGTCCGCAGCGACGGTGGTCGCCGTCTACGACCGCGGCCTGGGCTTCGGCTCCTACCTCGTCGGCGAGGGCACACCCACGGCCCACGGGGTCGAGGTGCAGCCCGACACGGTGCTGGTCCGCACAACCGACCCCGGCGCCGGGGCCGCGGTCGAGGACCTCGGGCTGACGGCACTCACCGAGAGCCAGTACGTCGACGCCGCGACCGTCGAGGGCGACGCCGGCCGCGACCTGTCCACGTTCCTGCTGCTCGCGCTGCTCCTGTTCGTGGGCATCGCCGCCGCGAACGCCCTGGTGCTGACCACGGCCGGACGGCGTGCCGAGCTCGACCTGCTGCGGCGCACAGGCGCCACCCGCCGCCAACTGCTGGCGATGGCGACGGTCGAGGCGGTGGTCGCAGGCCTGGCGGCGTGGGTGATCGGCACGGTCGCCGTCGTACCCGCGGTCCTCGGTGTCAGCGGCGGGTTGCTCGGCGCCGCGGTGCCGCCGGTCGACCTGGTGTCCTACGCCGTCCTGACCGGAGCGGTCCTGCTGATCCCGCTGCTCACCGTGGTGCCGGTGGTGGGCCGGGCCGTTCGCAGCTAGGGCGATCGGGGTCCGGGCCGCAGGGGAGCCGACCTGCCGGCCCGGACCGATAGCCTGCGCTGGTGAAGGTCGTCGTGCTCACCGGTGCCGGGATCTCGGCCGAGAGCGGCCTGCCCACCTTCCGCGACGCCGACGGTCTCTGGCACGGCCACGACCCGATGACGGTGGCCACCCCGGAGGCCTTCGCGTACGACCCGGACCTGGTGCAGCGGTTCTACGACGAGCGCCGGGCGGTGCTCGGGCGGGTGCAGCCCAACGCCGCCCATGTCGCGCTGGCCCGGCTCGAGGAGCACCTCGGTGAGGACCTCTACCTGGTCACCCAGAACATCGACGACCTGCACGAACGGGGCGGCTCCCGCCAGGTGCACCACATGCACGGTCGGCTCCGCGCGGCCTGGTGCAGAGCGTGCGACCGGCGCTTCGACTGGGACGGCGACCTCGGGAACCGTCCCCCTTGCCCCGCGTGCGGAAGCCGGTCCCTGCGGCCCGACATCGTCTGGTTCGGGGAGGTCCCCTACGGCATGGACGAGCTGCAGCAGGCGGTCTTCGACTGCGACCTGTTCGTCGCCATCGGCACGTCCGGGACCGTCTATCCCGCAGCCGCGTTGGTGCACTACGCGATCGGCAACGGGGCCGACACCCTCGAGCTCAACCTGGCGGCCGACCCGTTCAGCGACTTCGCCCAGGTGCGGCAGGGACCTGCCACCGAGCTCGTGCCGGCCTGGGTCGAGGAGATGCTGGCCTGACCCGTCCGGCCTGACCCGTCCGGCCTGACGAGCCCGGGGTTCGGGCCGGAGTGAGTGGAGCCTCGCCTTCGTTGCGGGGCCTCCTCCGGGGCGGGAGCATGGTGGTCATGTCTTCCCCTCCCGCCGTACAGGTCCCGCCCATCGGTGGGCACGCGGACGAGCCACACTCGGAGTCGGTGAGCGGCAAGCTCAACGCGCTGCGCGCGGCGGTGCTCGGCGCCAACGACGGGATCGTCTCCGTCGCGGGACTGGTGATGGGCGTCGCGGGCGCCACCACCGACCGGCAGACCATCTTCGTGGCCGGGCTCGCCGGGCTCGTCGCGGGCGCGATGAGCATGGCAGCGGGGGAGTACGTCTCGGTGAGCACCCAGCGCGACGCCGAACGGGCCCTGATCGAGAAGGAGACCCGCGAGCTCGCCGAGGAGCCGGAGGACGAGCTGGCGGAGCTGGCCGAGCTCTACCGCCAGAAGGGGCTCAGCGCCGACCTCGCGAAACAGGTCGCCGTCGAGCTGACGGGCGGTGACGCCCTGCGCGCGCACCTGGACATCGAGCTCGGGATCGACCCGGACGAGCTGACCAACCCGTGGCAGGCGGCCTGGGCCTCGTTGATCTCCTTCACCCTCGGCGCCATCCTCCCGCTCGTCACCATCCTGCTGTTCTCGCCCAGCCTGCGTGCGGTGGTGACGGTGGCCGCGGTGACCGTCGCGCTGGCCCTGACCGGCTTCACCAGCGCCAAGATGGGCGGCGCGAGGCTGCGCCCGGCCGTGGTCAGGAACGTGTGCGGTGGGGTGCTGGCGATGGCGATCACCTACGGCATCGGGCACCTCGCCGGCGTCGGGATGGCCTGAGGCCGCACCGACCAGTGAAGTTTCCCGTGTGACCGCGATCTCAAAGCCCGGAACGGTCACTGCGGTCCACTAGGTTCTGACGCGTGAAGATCGCTGTGGTGAGGGAAGTCCGTGACGGTGAGTCGCGGGTCGCGATGGTCCCTGAGCTGGTCGGGAAGCTGACCGCTCTCGGCTACGAGGTGCTGGTGGAGCCCGGTGCGGGTGTCCGCGCGGAGTACGCCGACGAGCTCTACGCCGACGCCGGCGCCGTGCTCACCGACGACGCGCTGACCGAGGCCGACGTCGTGCTCGGCGTGAACGCGCTCAGCATCGACCGGGCCCGGCGGCTGCGTGAGGGGACCGCCGTGCTGTCCTTCCTCCCCGTCGGCTCCTCCCACGACCTGGTCGTGGACCTGCGCGACCTCGGCGTCACCGCCTTCGCCCTGGAGCTGGTGCCGCGCATCTCACGGGCGCAGTCGATGGACGCGCTGTCCTCGCAGGCGCTGGTCTCCGGCTACCGCTGCGCGATCGTGGCCGCCGGGCTGCTGCGCCGCTTCTTCCCGCTGAACATGACGGCCGCGGGCACGGTGCAGCCGGCGCAGGTGGTCGTGCTCGGCGCCGGTGTCGCCGGCCTGCAGGCGATCGCGACCGCCAAGCGCCTCGGCGCGGTGGTGCAGGCCTACGACGTACGCGCCGCCGCGGCCGAGGAGATCCGCTCCATGGGCGCCAAGGCGATCGACCTGCAGCTCGAGACCCTCGAGGGCACGGGCGGCTACGCCCGGGAGATGAGCGAAGACCGCGCGCAGCGCCAGATGGACGCGCTCGCGCCGTACATCGCCGACGCGGACGCGCTGATCACCACCGCCGCCGTCCCCGGACGGACCGCGCCGATGCTGGTCACCGCCGAGATGGTGGAGCAGATGAAGCCCGGTTCGGTGGTGGTCGACCTCGCGGCCGAGACCGGCGGCAACGTGCAGGGCTCCGTGCCCGGCAAGGTCGTCCGGATCGGCCACGCGCAGGTCTGGGGCGGGGCCAACGTGCCCTCGCAGATGCCCGGCCCGGCCTCCAAGCTCTACGCCCAGAACCTCGTCAGCCTGCTCACCCTGATGACGCGCGACGGTGGGTTCGACCCCGACTTCGAGGACGAGGTGGTCGCCGGCTCCGCGGTGACCCATGCCGGCCGGATCGTGCACGAGCCGACCCGGGAGGCCATCGAGGGACCGCTCACGCCCGTGACGGAGCCGTTGCGGGCTGAGTCGTCCGGGCCACCCGGGAGCGGCCTCGGCAGCGAACAGCTCGATCTCCCCTACGACTCCGAGGACGACAAGTGAACGACGCCACTGTCTGGCTGACGATCTTCATCCTCAGCGTCTT
The DNA here is from genome assembly GCF_058215695.1 of Nocardioides sp. Z38_18. Classification (NCBI taxonomy): domain Bacteria; kingdom Bacillati; phylum Actinomycetota; class Actinomycetes; order Propionibacteriales; family Nocardioidaceae; genus Nocardioides; species Nocardioides sp. Z38_18. The sequence goes on along the minus strand of NZ_JBZAJE010000002.1, from coordinate 1,144,250 downwards.
CGTCGGTGTGGAGGTGATCTCCAAGGTCTCCTCGACCCTGCACACCCCGTTGATGTCGGGGGCGAACGCCATCCACGGGATCATCCTGCTCGGCGCCATCATCGTCACCGGCACCACCGAGAACACCTTCGCCCTCGTGATCGGGCTGATCGCGATCGTGCTCGCGGCGGTGAACATGGTCGGCGGGTTCGTGGTGACTGACCGGATGCTGCAGATGTTCGTGCGCAAGCGGAAGAAACCGGTTTCGACAGGCTCGACCGGCGGAGCGAACGGTTCGACCGGCGGAGTGAACGGGGTGACCAGGTGAGCACTCCTCCGATCTGGGTCCAGCTGGTCTACCTGGCCTGCGCCGTCTGCTTCATCCTCGCGCTCAAGGGTCTCTCCGGCCCGAAGACCGCCCGCACGGGCAACCTGATCGGTGCCGCTGCTGCCGTGGTGGCGTGCGTGGTGCCGTTCCTCTACCTCGACCTGGACCACGTCCCGCTGATCGTGGGCGCGATCGCGGTCGGCACCATCGGCGGTGTCGTCGGCGCCCGGCGGGTGCAGATGACCCAGATGCCGCAGATGGTGGCGCTGTTCAACGGCGTCGGCGGCGGGGCTGCGGCCCTGGTCGCGCTGCTGGAGCTGCGCGAGATCGTCGAGCACGGCAGTGACGTCAACTGGTTCGTGCTCGCCGCGACGGCCTTCACGATCTTCGTGGGCTCGGTCTCCTTCTCCGGCTCGGTGGTCACCTTCGCCAAGCTGCAGGAGCTGATGTCCTCGGCGCCGCTGGTCTTCCCCGGCCTCGCGCTGGCCTTCGGCGTGGGCCTGGTCGCCGGGGTGGGCCTGTCCACCCAGCTGGTCCTCGACCCGGCGATGTGGGTCGGCGTCGTGCTGGGCCTGGTCGGCCTCGTCTTCGGCCTGCTGCTGGTGCTGCCGGTCGGTGGTGCCGACGTACCGATCGTGATCTCGCTGCTCAACGCGTTCACCGGTCTCACCGTGGCCGCCGGCGGCTACGTGCTCGGCAACGTCGTGCTCCTCGTCGCGGGCACGCTCGTGGGTGCCTCCGGCACGTTCCTGACCATGCTGATGGCCCGGGCCATGGGTCGCTCGGTGGCCAACATCCTCTTCGGCGCGCTGAAGGGTGGCTCCACCCTCGGCGCCGGCGAGGCCTCGGACCGCCCGGTGAAGTCGGCGAACCCCGAGGACGTCGCGATCATGCTCGGGTACGCCGACCGGGTCATCGTCATCCCCGGCTACGGGCTGGCCGTCGCCCAGGCGCAGCACACCCTGCGCGAGCTGGTCGACGTGCTCTCCGAGCGCGGTACCGAGGTCGACTACGCGATCCATCCCGTCGCGGGCCGGATGCCGGGTCACATGAACGTGCTCCTGGCCGAGGCGCAGGTGCCCTACGAGCAGCTCAAGGAGATGGACGAGATCAACGGCGACTTCAAGGACGCCGACGTCGTCCTGGTCGTGGGCGCCAACGACGTGGTCAACCCCGCGGCGAAGACCAGCCCCGGCGCGCCGATCTACGGGATGCCGATCCTCAACGCCGACGAGGCCAAGCAGGTCGTGTTCATGAAGCGGTCCATGCGGCCCGGGTTCGCCGGCATCGAGAACGAGCTGCTCTTCGAGGAGAACACCACCCTGCTCTTCGGTGACGCCAAGGACTCCATGGGCAAGCTGCTGAACGCCGTCAAGGCCCTCTGAGTCCGGGCGCCCGGTACTGCCCGGGCGCCTGCCAGGTCCTAGTGGGCCAGTCCGTAGAGGCGGTCGCCGGCGTCGCCGAGCCCCGGCACGATGTAGCCGCGCTCGTCGAGGCGCTCGTCGAGCGCGGCGGTCACGACCGTGACCGGTACCTCGAGCCCGTCCAGCTCGTTCTCCAGGTTCTGCACGCCCTCGGGGGCGACCAGCAGGCAGATGCAGGTGATGTGGTCTGCTCCGCGGTCGGTGAGGAACCGGATGGCCGCCGCGAGGGTCCCGCCGGTGGCCAGCATCGGGTCCAGGACGTAGCACTGGCGGCCCGAGAGGTCGGCCGGCAGGCGCTCGGCGTACGTCGAGGCCTGCAGCGTCTCCTCGTTGCGGACCATGCCCAGGAAGCCGACCTCGGCCGACGGCATCACCCGCATCATCCCCTCGAGCATGCCCAGACCGGCCCGCAGGATGGGGACCACGAGCGGGCGGGGCCGGGAGAGGCTGACGCCCTGGGTGGGTGCGACAGGAGTGTGGATCTGCACCGCCTCGACGCGGACGTCGCGGGTCGCCTCGTAGGCCAGCAGGGTCACCAGCTCCTCGGTGAGGCGCCGGAACTCGGGCGAGGCCGTCTCCTTGTCACGCAGCATCGTCAGCTTGTGGGAGATCAACGGGTGGTCAACGACGTGCAGGCGCATGGCTACACGGTAGTGGTCCGCGTGCTGGCGTTGGTCTGCGCGCTGTGGTCTGCGAGGATTGCATCGAGCATGAACTGCATCCGGAAGGTGGTGCGCCATGGCACAGGTGTCTGACGCCGGGGCTGGCGAGGTCGACCTCGCCGTCGTCGCCTACCGCGACGAGGGCGCCTGGAACCTCGCCGAGCTTCCGGAACGTTCTCTCGACGACGTCGAGACGATCGCGAGCGAGCTGCGTCGCTACCCCGGTGAGAACGGCGCGCTCGCGCTGATCTCGGTGGCCGAGGACTTCGTGCTCCTGGTGCGCGCCCAGGGCTCGCTGGTCCGGGTGCTGCTCTCCGACGCGACGGCCGCGACCGACTGGAGCCTGGCCCGCTCGGCCGTCGACCACCTCGGCGTGCACGTCGACGACGAGGACGACCAGGAACCGGCCGGTGACCTCGGGATCTTCGAGGACATGGGGATGTCGGCGCGGGAGATGGGCGCGCTGCTCGACGACTACGACCTCTTCCCCGACGAGATCCTCAGCGACCTCGCTGCCACGGCGGGCTTCGGAGCGAAGTTCGACGAGCTGGTCGGCATCGACGGGTGAGCCCGACCCCGGGTCAGGGCGCCTGGGAGCCCGCGATGCGCGCCGCCCTGGCGCAGGCACGGCTGGCGGCCCCCTCGGGCGACGTGCCCATCGGTGCGGTCGTGGTCTCGGACACCGGTGAGCTCATCGGCAGCGGGCACAACGTGCGCGAGCGCGACGGTGATCCCGCCGGGCACGCCGAGATCCTGGCGCTCCGCGCAGCGGCCGCCGCGCGCGGCGAGTGGCGCCTGACCGGCTGCACCCTGGTGGTCACGCTGGAGCCGTGCACGATGTGCGCCGGAGCGGCGGTCCTCGCCCGCGTCGACCGGGTCGTGTTCGCGGCGTACGACGAGAAGGCGGGCGCGGTCGGCTCGCTGTGGGACGTCGTACGCGACCGCCGGCTGAACCACCGCCCCGAGGTGATCGCCGGAGTTCTCGCCGAGGAGAGCACCGCCCTGCTGCGCGGGTTCTTCGACGCACAGCGCCAGTCGCCCTGATTTCAGCCGCACCGAGGGCGTCCGGTAGCCTTCCCGGCGGTGGCGTGTCCGAGCGGCCTAAGGAGAACGCCTCGAAAGCGTTTGTTGGCGCAAGTCAACCGAGGGTTCAAATCCCTCCGCCACCGCCAATGTGATGTCGCAAGACGTCGCGGACTCCCGAACTCACGACCTGGGTTCGGGAGTCCTTGGTTTTCAGGGGGTCGAGCGTTCGCCCCGGCGCCAGGAGTCGAGCACCATCAGCGTCTTCGTGCCGATCACGTTGCCGTCGCGCCGGACCTGGTCGATGAGCCGGTGCAGGTGCTGGAGGCTGGCGATCCGGAAGTGGACGATCGCGTCCGGGTCCCCGGCCACCGTGTAGATCGCGATCACCTCCGGGATGTCCTTGGCCGACGCGGTGATCGCCTCGACCTCGGTGCTCCCGGTGAACCGCAGCTCGGCGAAGGCCTCGATCGTCTCTCCGAGCTGGCTCTCGTCGACCAGTGCCGTGTAGCCGGTGATCACCCCGCGTCGCTCGAGCCGCTCGATCCGTCGCCGGACCGGGCTCGGCGAGAGGTTCACGATGTCCGCAATCTCGCGCACCGTGCGGCGCCCGTCCTCGATCAGCAGGTCGAGGATCTGGCGATCCACGTGGTCGATCTCCAGGGACGGCATGAGGCCGATCCTAACGCTCAGAGGGCGGAAAGATGCGTGGAAAGAATTCTCAGCGCTTGAAAGCGGCAGACAATGGCGTTTTGGGTTCTCACATATTGCGCACGATCCGGCGACGTACGACGTTGAGCCGTGAACCCCACGCCGATCGGAGCACCCATGGCCTCGCTGGACACCTCGACGCTGCACTCGAGCCTTCGCACTGCGGCCCCTGCCTCCGCCGACCTGGAGGCCCTCCAGGAGATCGCCAGGCGGGTGCTCTGGCTCTCCACGGCGATCGTGGACGCGGCCAACCGCGGCAGGCCGAACGAGTCCGGCGTGAAGGTGGGCGGGCACCAGGCCTCCAGCGCCTCGATGGTCGACATCATGGTCTCCCTGTGGTTCTCCGAGCTCACCAACCTCGACCGGGTCTCGGTGAAGCCGCACGCCTCGCCCGTGCTGCACGCGATCAACCACCTGCTGGGCGACCTGGACGCGAAGTACCTGCCGACGCTGCGGACCAAGGGCGGTCTCCAGTCCTACCCGAGCCGGCGCAAGGACCCCGACACCGTCGACTTCTCGACCGGGTCGGTGGGCATCGGCGCGACGGCGGCCCTGTGGGCGGCGATGTCGCACCGCTACGTCAGCTCGCACTTCTCCAGCGCCCCCGCGGCCGGCCGGTTCGTGAGCCTGCTGGGAGATGCCGAGCTCGACGAGGGGGCGATCTGGGAGGCCGTGGCCGACCCCTCGGTGGCACGGCTCGGTGAGCTGCTGTGGATCGTGGACCTGAACCGGCAGTCGCTGGACCGGGTGGTGCCCGACGTCCAGATCCACCGCCTGATGGGGATGTTCGAGGCCGCCGGGTGGCAGGTGATCACGCTGAAGTGGGGCCGGGCGATCGCCGAGCTCTTCGGTCGTCCCGGCGGCGAAGAGCTCCGCCAGCGGCTCGAGGAGATGCCGAACGAGGAGTACCAGCGGCTGCTGCGGGTCGACGCCGGCGAGATCGCCGAGCGGATCGCCGGTGCGCACGCGGGGGAGGGGCTGCGCAGCCTGCTCGCCTCGCTGCCGGCCGAGGAGCTCGCCCACGCCGTCCGGGACCTCGGTGGTCACGACATCGGGCTGCTGCTCGACACCTACCGGACGCTCGACGAGACGCGGCCGAGCGTGATCTTCGCCTACACCGTCAAGGGCCGCCGGCTCCCGACCGAGGGGCACCCCAACAACCACTCCGCCCTGCTGACCGGTGACCAGATGCAGGAGCTCGCCCGCGCCTGCGGCACCGACCTCGACGACCCGTGGGCGAGCCTCCCGCCCGGCTCAGCGGCCGCGCGGCTGTGTGCGGCACGCGGCGAGGTGATGGCCCGCCCGCCCGTCGTGGCCCGGCCGACCGTGGCGGTCCCGAGCCGTCTCGCTCGCGCGCACAAGGCGCCCATCTCCACCCAGGCATCGCTCGGCCGCTTCCTCGGAGACCTCAAGCGGGCTGCACCCGAGGTCGCCGACCGGGTGGTGACCTGCAGTCCCGACGTCGCGTCCTCCACCAACCTCGGCGGCTGGATCAACAAGACCGGGGTCTGGTCCGTCGCGGACCGTCTCGACTGGTTCGCCGACGACGCCGAGCGGGTGCTGAAGTGGTCCGAGGTCACCAGCGGGCAGCACATCGAGCTCGGCATCGCCGAGGTCAACCTGGTGAGCCTGCTCGGCGAGCTCGGCGCCACCTGGTCGCGCTGGGGTGAGCGCCTGATCCCGATCGCGACGCTCTACGACCCGTTCGTGGCGCGGGCGCTGGAGCCCTGGTCCTACGGCATCTACTCCGGTGGCCAGTCGATCATCGTCGGTACGCCGTCCGGGGTGACGCTCGCGCCGGAGGGTGGGGCCCACCAGTCGATCACCACCCCGTCGATCGGCCTGGAGCAGCCCGAGTGCATCGCCTGGGAGCCGGCCTTCGCGCAGGACCTCGAGTGGACCATGCTCGCCGCGATGTCCAGGGTCGGCATCGAGGGCGGGACGTCGTCGTACTTCCGGCTCTCCACCCGCCCGATCGACCAGGCGCTGGCCGCCGTACCCGAGGACGAGCTGCTGCTCGAGCGACGGCGCCAGCAGGCCGTCGCGGGCGGCTACCGCATCACCGGCCACGACCCGGCGACGGAGCAGGTCACGCTCGTGGGCGTGGGCGCGATGATGCCCGAGGTGATCGAGGCGGCCGCGGCACTCGAAGGCCAGGGCGTGCGCGCCGGCGTGGTCTGCCTGACGAGCCCGGACCTCCTCTTCCGCTCGTTCCAGCAGCGCGGCACCGTCGGGTCGGCCCGGGGCGACGACATCCTCGGCACGCTGTTCCCGAGCAGGTTCCCGGCGCCCATCGTCACCGTGATGGACGGCCACCCGCACACTCTCTCGTTCCTCGCCGGTGCCCGTGGGGACCGGATCCGGTGCCTGGGCGTCAGCGACTTCGGGCAGTCCAGCAGCCTCGACGACGCCTACCGCATCCACGGGATCGACGTCGGTTCCATCGTCGACGCCGCCCTCACGATCACCGGTCGCTGACCGCCACCCGGCCTCACGGCCCGGCCCGGTGCGGTCGTGGCCAGGTGGAAGAGACGGTCGCGGTCTCGCATCATCACCCGCCCCGGTGCTGATTGCCGGCGACGCCCGCTAGGGTGCTCCCCACACCACGGCCGGGTCCCCTGGTCGAGGCCGCCCCCCGCACCCTCGAAGTGAGTTCGTCATCCAGTCCCCCACCGGCCCTGAGTCGCCGTCGCCGAGCGACGGCTCATCGCGACCTGCGGACGCCATGCCGGACCTGATGGTCCACCTGACCGAGACGATCACCTCGAACCTGGACCTGCGCGGCGTCCTGCAGACCGTCACGGACGCGGGCACGAGGCTCTCCGGCGCCAAGTTCGGCGCCTTCTTCTACAACGAGGTCGACGCCAGCGGCGCCAGCTACCACCTCCACGTGCTCTCCGGGGCCGACGGCGAGCAGTTCTCGGCGATGCGCGCACCCCGCATCACCGCGCTCTTCGAGCCCACGTTCACCGGCACCGGCACCGTGCGCATTCCCGACCTCGCCCTCGACGAGCGCTTCGCCGGTCTCCCTCCGGGCCATCTCGCGCTGCGCAGCTACCTGGGCACCCCCGTGGTCGGGCGCAACGGTGCCCCGATCGGCGCCCTGCTGTTCGGGCACCCGGAACCAGACGTCTTCGGTGAGCAGATCGAGCAGGCGATCGCGGTGGTGGCCGCCCACGCCGCGGTCGCGGTGGAGAACGCCCGCCTCTTCGAGGCCGAGACGGCCGCACGCCAGCTCGCCGAGGAGCGCGCCCAGAGCCTGGAGCTGCTGCAGGAGATCACCTCCCGCCTGGCCATGGCGCTGAGCGAGGACGAGGCCCTGGACGCGATGACCGACACCTTGAAGCGGCTGCTCGGGATCGAGCGGATGGGCGTCTACCGGCTCGAGGGGGAGGGCTTCCGCGCACTGCGCTCGAAGTACCCCAACGGGATCCCGGCGGCGGTCCAGGAGGACCTCGCCAACAACGCCCACTTCGGCTGGGTGCCGCTGACGGCCCCGAGCCTGGGGCGCGACGCCGTCCTCACCGGCGAGATCGTCACCGTCTCGGACCGCGCCGAGCTCGCCGAGCGCTACCCGACCCTGGTCGGCGACCTTCCCGGGATCGAGGCGGCCGCGGCGCTGCCCCTGCGGATCAGCGACTCCCGGATCGGGGCGATCGCGCTCACCTGGACCCGCGCGAAGCAGTTCAGCGACAACGACCTGAGGATGCTGTCCGCGGTGGCCGAGCAGCTCGCCGGCACCCTGGAGCGCACCCGCCTCTACGCGGCGGAGAAGCGTGCCCGGGTCGAGCTGAGCCAGCACGTCTCCGCCCTGACCGAGGCCTCGCGGACGCTCCAGCGCTCGCTGCTGCCCAGCGAGCTCCCGCCGTCCGAGCACGTCCAGGTCGCGGTCCGCTACGTGCCCGGGGCAGCGGACGCGGAGGTCGGCGGTGACTGGTACGACATGGTCGTCTCGCCGAGCGGCCGCGTCACCCTGGTGATCGGGGACGTGCAGGGCCACAGCTTCTCCGCGGCGGCGGTGATGGGCCGGGTCAGCACCGCCCTGCACGCCTACCTCCTCGAGGGCCACCCGCTCGACGTCGCGCTGCGCCGGGTCAACCCGATGGTGGAGCAGTCGGGCCTGCTGGTGACCTGCTGCCTGATGTCGCTGGACCCGGTGACCGGCGAGGTGCACACCGCACGCGCCGGGCATCCGCTGCCGATCTTCGCGCGCGGTGAGCGGGTCGGCGAGGTCGGATCGGAGTACGGCGGCCCGCCTCTGGGGGTGTCCACGGACCATGCGGAGTGGACCGTCGACGTGGGGATCGCATTGCCCGGCGACCGGCTGGTGCTGTTCACCGACGGCCTGGTCGAGCGCCGGGACTCCGACATCGACGTCCAGGTCAAGGAGCTGGTCTCGGTCGTGGCGGACGGTCTCGACGTGGGGACCGAGGCGGCCGCCGACCTGGTCCTCTCCCAGATGCGGCCCCACCACGGCGACGACGTCGCCCTGCTCGTCGCCGACTACGTCGGGTCCGAGCCGACGGCCTCGGCCTCGTTGGCCGTCACCGGCGCCGAGCACGTCGCCGCTGCCCGTACGTTCACCCGCGAGCAGCTCAGTTCCTGGGGGGTGGTCGGGCACAGCGCCGACACCGCGGTGCTGCTGGTCAGCGAGCTGGTCACCAACGCGCTGCTGCACGCTCGCGGACCGGCGTACCTCGAGCTGTTCCGCTCCGCCGACGTGGTCCGGCTGGCGGTGACCGACCTGGTGCCGCACGAACCCACCAGGGAGAGCCCGGACGACCAGTCCACGCACGGCCGGGGGGTCCTCCTGGTCGAGGAGCTGGCCCAGCGGTGGGGCGTGGAACCGTCGGGGCCGGGCAAGACCGTGTGGGCCGAGCTGACCTGCAGCTGAGCGGCTGCCTTTCACCGGCGGCGCGGAGGCAGCCAGCGGGATGCCACGATGGGGCCCATGGACAAGTCGAGGATCCTGGCCATCATCCAGGCAGGCGGCGCCGGCGGGCGCATGGACGTGCTCACCCTGGAGCGGGCCAAGCCCGCGCTCCCGTTCGCCGGCAGCTACCAGCTGCTCGACTTCCCGCTCTCCAACCTGGTGAACTCCCGGATCGACGACGTCTGGCTCTCGGTGGCCTACCAGGCCTCGGCGCTGCAGGACCAGGTCTCCAACGGGCGCCCCTGGGACCTGGACCGCACCCGTGGGGGCTTCCGTCTCCTGGTGCCCCAGGAGGGCACCGGCTCCCTGGACGAGGAGGGCTTCGCCAAGGGCAACGCCGACGAGCTCTACCGGCTGCGTGACCAGATCCGCAGCGCCGACCCCGACCTCGTCCTGGTGATGAGCGCCGACCACATCTACCGGCTCGACTATCGCGACGTCGTGGACACCCACCGGGAGAAGGGCGCCGAGGTCACGGTGGTCACCACCGACCTGGCCGGGACCTTCGGTGAGGATCCCGGCGAGCACGCCGTGGTCGAGGCGAACCGGCTGGGCCGGGTCACCTCGTTCGAGTACAAGCCCGAGAAGCCGGCGTCCACGATCGTCGCCACCGAGGTGTTCCTCTACGAGCCGGACGTGCTCATCGAGGTCCTCGAGACGCTGCACCGGGAGCAGTCGGACGAGCCCGACGAGGGGGACGACGGCGAGGGCGACTCCGGGCTGGGTGACTTCGGTGACCTGCTGCTCCCGCGCCTGGTCGAGCGGGGCAAGGCCTACGTCCACCAGCTCGACGCCTACTGGCGCGACCTCGGCCAGCCGCACCACTACCTCAACGCACACCTCGAGCTGCTCGACGGGGACGCCGGGCTGTTCCGGCGGGACTGGCCGCTCGCGACCCAGCAGCCGCAGCGCGAACCTGCCCGGGTGCTCGAGGGCGCGCGGCTCTCCCAGGCCCTGCTCAGCTCCGGGTGCGTGGTGGCCGGTGAGGTGTCTCGAAGCGTGCTCGGCCCCGGGGTGGTCGTCGAGGCCGGTGCCAGGGTCAGCGAGAGCATCATCTTCGCCGACACCGTGATCCGCAGCGGCGCCAGCGTCACCCGCTCGATCGTCGACTCCGGCTGCGAGCTGCTCGACGGTGCCGACGTGGGTGATGAGTCGGTGGAGCTCGAGGACCCCGACGCCATCCCCATCGTCGGCCGCGACAGCCGGGTCAGCGTCTCGCTCCCCTCGGGGTCGCGGCTGCCCCCGGGCACCACCGTCTAGGTGGCCGGGGCCAGCGCGCGGCGCCGGCCCCGGACCGGACTCAGCGCCAGTAGGCGCGGGTGTACTGGTCGGGCCAGGGTGCGTCCGCAGCCGCCACCCCGAGCTCGTGTGCGGCGCGCAGCGGCCAGGCCGGCTCCCGCAGCGCGGCCCGGGCAAGCAGCACGACGTCTGCCTCCCCGTTGGCCACGATCTTCTCCGCCTGCTCCGGCTCGGTGATCAGGCCGACCGCGCCCGTGGGCACCCCGGCCGTCCGGACACCGGCGGCCAGCGGGACCTGGTAGCCCGGCTCCACCGGGATCGACGCGGGTGCGTTGCCGCCCGAGGAGACGTCGACGAGGTCGACCCCCCGCTCCTTCAGGAGTACGCCGAGCCGGGTGCTCTGCTCGAGGTCCCAACCACCTTCGACCCAGTCGGTCGCGGAGATCCGCACCAGCAGCGGGGCGGTGTCCGGGAGGACGCGACGCACCGCCTCGACGGTCTCCAGCAGCAGCCGGACCCGGTTCTCGAACGACCCGCCGTAGGAGTCGTCGCGGCGGTTCGAGAGCGGCGAGAGGAACTCGTGCAGCAGGTAGCCGTGCGCCGCGTGGATCTCGACGGTGTCGAACCCGGCATCGATCGCGCGCCCGGTGGCGGCGGCGAACGCGGCGACGAGGTCGTTGATCTCCTCGACCGAGAGGGCGGCCGGCTCGTCGTACCCGGGGAAGGGGACGGCCGAGGGGGCCACGGTCTGCCAGCCGCCGTCGGCGACGGGGACCGATCCGGAGGTCTCGGCCCAGGGCCGGTAGGTGGAGGCCTTGCGGCCGGCGTGCGCGAGCTGCACGCCGATCGCGGCGCCCTGTCCGTGCACGAAGTCCACGATCCGCCGCCAGGCGGCGACCTGGGTCTCGTTCCAGATCCCGGCGTCCTGCGGGGAGATCCGCCCCTCGGGCACGACCGCGGCCGCCTCGGTGAGGACCAGGCCGAACCCGCCGGTCGCGCGGGCGCCGAGGTGGACCAGGTGCCAGTCCTCGGGGACGCCGTCGGTCGCGGAGTACTGGCACATCGGTGCCAGCCAGACGCGGTTGCGGACGGTCAGTGAGCGCAGTGTGATCGGGTCGAACAGGGTGGACAAGGGGTTTCCTCCAGAGGGTTGGATGTCTTGGACAACCAACTGGTCCGGATTCCTGTTCCCTCCCGGCGCGGTGATGGTCGTCTAGCGTGCTGGTATGGAAACCGGACCGTTCGGCGACTCGGCACTCGGACCCGTCCAGCTGCTCACCATCGGGACCGAGCCCGGCCCGGTGCTCGAGCTGCTCGACCTCGGCGCCACCGTGCACCGGCTGTGGGTCACCGGCGGCGACGGCGTACGTCGCAACGTGGTGCTGGGCCACGCCTCCGTCGAGGAGCGCCTCGCCTCGACCGCCTACCTCGGCGGCACGATCGGCCGCTACGCCAACCGGATCGCCCGGGGCCGGTTCTCGCTCGACGGGAAGGACCACGAGGTCGGCACCAACGACCGGGGCAACAGCCTGCACGGAGGCCGTGACGGGTTCGACCGCCGGATCTGGTCGGTCGCGGACGGCTCCGAGCGGCACGTCACCCTGCGGCTGGTGAGTCCCGACGGCGACCAGGGCTTCCCCGGCCGGCTCGAGGTCTCGGTGCGGTTCGAGGTCATCGAGGACCGGGTCGAGGTGCGATTCGAGGCCACCACGGACGCACCCACCGTGGTGAACCTGACCAGCCACGCCTACTTCAACCTCGAGGGGGAGGGCTCCGGCACCATCGACGACCACCGGCTCGGCATCGACGCCGACGGCTACCTCCCCGTCGACGAGACCGGTGTCCCGAGCGGCGTGCTCGAGCCGGTGGCGGGCACCCCGTTCGACGTACGCCGCCCCACGGGCCTGGCCCGGGTCGTCCGCAGCCGGCACCCCCAGCTCGTCGCCGCCCACGGCATCGACCACAACTACGCCCCGCGCGGCGAGGGTCACCGGGTCGTGGCCACGCTCGACTCCCCGCGCACCCGGACCCGCCTCGAGCTCAGCAGCGACCAGCCCGGGCTGCAGGTCTACACGGGCAACGCCCTGGACGGCGTGCTCGGCTCGACCACGGGCGGGCTCTACCGCCAGGGGGACGGGATCGCCCTGGAGCCGCAGCTGTTCCCGGACAGCCCGAACCGGCCGGACTTCGACTCCCCGGTGCTCCGCCCGGGGGAGACCTACCGGGCGGCCCTGGACTGGCGGTTCCGCGCCCTTCCCTAAAGGCCTGCGCCCGGGAGGTCTCCCGGTCAGCGTCCGGCCCGCGCCCGCTTTGGCCGCGTTTGATGTGAGCGATCACATTTCCCAGGTCACAGGATGGTCACGCCGGTCAAGAAGTTCTCTCCTCGTCCTTGACCTTCGCGAATGTTAACGCTCACACTCGCAAGAAGTGACGTGCGTCACACACGGGCTGGGACCCGACGAACCGAGAGGACAACACCGTGCTGAAGAAGAGTCTGGTCGCCGCGTGTGCGATCACCTTGAGCACCATCTCGCTCACCGCATGCGGCAGCTCCGACTCCGGGAACAGCGCAAGCGGCGGCGGGGACAAGATCACGATGGGCTTCGCGCAGGTCGGCGCCGAGAGCGGCTGGCGCACGGCGAACACCAAGTCCATCAAGGAGACCGCCAAGGCCGAGGGCATCGACCTGAAGTTCTCCGACGCCCAGCAGAAGCAGGAGAACCAGATCAAGGCGATCCGGTCCTACATCCAGCAGAAGGTCGACGTGATCGCGTTCAGCCCCGTCGTCGAGACCGGCTGGGACACCGTGCTCGTCGAGGCGAAGCGCGCCAAGATCCCGGTGATCCTCACCGACCGGTCCGTGGACAGCAAGGACGACTCCCTCTACGAGACCTTCCTGGGCTCCGACTTCATCGAGGAGGGCCAGAAGGCCGGTGACTGGCTGGTGAAGAACGCTGCCGACGCGGACGGGAACGGCGACGGCAAGATCAACGTCGTCCAGCTCGAGGGCACCACGGGCGCCGCCCCCGCGATCGACCGCGGCGAGGGCTTCGCGGAGAAGGTCAAGGCCGACCCGAAGATCAAGGTGATCGCCTCCCAGACCGGGGACTTCACCCGTGACGGCGGCAAGAAGGTGATGGAGTCGTTCCTGAAGTCCCAGAAGGGCATCGACGTCGTGTTCGCGCACAACGACGACATGGGACTCGGCGCCATCGAGGCGATCAAGGCGGCCGGGCAGAAGCCCGGGACCGACATCAAGATCATCACCGTGGACGCCGTCAAGGACGGGATGACCGCCCTGTCCAAGGGGGAGATCAACTACATCGTGGAGTGCAACCCGCTCCTCGGTCCCCAGCTGATGGACCTGGCCAAGAAGGTCGTCGCCGGGGACGAGGTCCCCAAGCGGGTCGTCACCAAGGAGTCGGCGTTCGACCAGGCGTCCGCCACCAAGGTCCTGGCCGACCGTCAGTACTGACGACCGCCAGCAGGAGCCGCTGGGCCCGTCCCGGAACGACCGTGGCGGGTTCGGCGCTCACGGCACCCCATGGGTGCCCGGGACCGAGGAGAAAGCGATGACCCAGATGGACCTCCAGCCGACCGTCGCGAAGGACGAGTCCGCACCCGCCCGCAACGGGGACGGAGGGACCGGCGTCCCTCCCGTCGTGGAGATGCACGACATCCACATCGCCTTCGGCGGCGTACCCGCTCTTGCCGGCGTCGACCTGCGTCTCTTCCCGGGGGAGGTGCATGCGCTGATGGGGGAGAACGGCGCTGGCAAGTCAACGATGATCAAGGCGCTCACCGGGGTCTACAGCATCGACCAGGGCTCGATCGAGGTCGCCGGCTCCCGGCAGAGCTTCTCCTCGCCGGCCGCCTCCCAGGCGGCCGGCATCAGCACGGTCTACCAGGAGATCAACCTGTGCACGAACCTCTCCGTGGCCGAGAACATGCTGCTGGGCCGCGAGCCCCGTCGGTTCGGGGGCATCGACGGCAGGGCGATGAACCGGCGTGCCCAGCAGACCCTCGACCGGCTGGGCCTGGACATCGACCCGGCCTCGGAGCTAGGTGAGCACCCGATCGCGGTCCAGCAGCTGGTGGCGATCGCGCGGGCGGTCGACGTGGACTGCAAGGTGCTGATCCTCGACGAGCCGACCTCCAGCCTGGACGCCGACGAGGTCGCGAAGCTCTTCGAGGTGATGCGGACGCTGCGCGAGCAGGGAGTCGCCATCGTGTTCGTCTCGCACTTCCTGGACCAGATCTTCGAGATCAGCGACCGGCTCACGGTGCTGCGCAACGGCGCCCTGGTCGGGGAGCGGATGACTGCGCAGGTCACCGAGCTCGAGCTGGTGCGGATGATGATCGGGCGCGAGCTCGAGGTCCTCGAGCGCATCGACCGCGGGGCCGCGGCCAGCGACGTGCAGGAGTCCGGCGTACCGGTGCTCAAGGCGCTGCACCTGGGCCGCAACGGCTCGCTGGAGGCGGTGGACCTCGATGTCTACGAAGGGGAGGTGATCGGGGTCGCCGGGCTGCTGGGCTCGGGTCGGACCGAGCTCGCGCGGCTGCTGTTCGGAGCCGACACCGCCGACAGTGGCGAGCTCGAGGTGCATGCGCGACCTAGCCGGTTCCGCAGCCCCCGCAACGCCATCGACCACAAGATCGCCTTCTCCAGCGAGAACCGCCGGGCCGAGGGAGTGATCGAGGACCTGACCGTCGCCGACAACATGCTGCTCGCGATGCAGGCCACGCGGGGGTGGCTGCGGCCGATCCCCGCCGCGACCCGGACCCGCCTGGTCTCGCAGTACCTCGAGGCGCTCGACATCCGGCCCCCCGACCCCGGCGCGATGATGCGCACCCTCAGCGGCGGGAACCAGCAGAAGGTGCTGCTGGCGAGGTGGCTGATCACCGAGCCCGAGCTGCTGATCCTCGACGAGCCGACCCGGGGGATCGACATCGGCGCCAAGGCGCAGATCCAGGGGCTGGTCGCCGACCTGGCGCGCAGGGGAGTGGCGGTGGTGTTCATCTCCGCCGAGCTCGAGGAGGTGCTGCGCCTCGCCGACCGGCTGGTGGTGATGCGCGACCGCCGCAAGATCGACGAGCGCCCGAACGACGACCTCAGCGTCAGCGACATCCTCGAGATCATCGCCGGCGAGGCCCGCAGCGAGGAGGCCAGCCATGCCTGAGACGACGCCCACCGTCACCAGCAGGGCCGCGTCCCTGGCGAGCAAGCCGCTGCTGTGGCCGGTCCTGGCACTGGTCGCGCTGCTCGTGGTCAACGTGGTCGCCACCCCGTCGTTCTTCGACATCCGGATGCAGGACGGCCACCTCTACGGCAATCTGGTCGACATCCTCCGCAACGGAGCCCCCGTGCTGCTGGTCGCGCTCGGGATGACCCTGGTGATCGCCACCCGGGGCATCGACCTCTCGGTCGGTGCCGTGGCCGCGATCGCGGGCGCCGTGGCCTGCGTCTACATCGCCGGCGCCCGGGACCAGGCGTCGGCGGCCACCGCGATCGTCGCCTGCACGATGGCCCTGGGGGTCTGCGTCCTGCTCGGGCTGTGGAACGGCTTCCTGGTCGCGGTGCTGGGGATCCAGCCGATCATCGCGACGCTGGTGCTGATGACCGCCGGGCGCGGCCTGGCGATGCTGATCACCGACGGCCAGATCACCACCGTCAACAACGACACCTTCGCCGCCCTCGGCGTCGGTTTCGTGGCCACGCTGCCGGTGGCGATCCTGGTCGCGCTCGCCGTCTTCGCGATCACCGGCGTGGTCACCCGGCGTACGGCGCTGGGGATGCTGATCGAGTCCGTGGGGATCAACCCGGAGGCGAGCCGGCTCGCCGGCGTCCGCGCCCGCACGATCATCTGGACCGTCTACGTGTTCGCCGCCCTCTGCGCCGGGCTGGCCGGCCTGATGATCGCGGGCAACACCAGCGCCGCCGACGCCAACAACGCCGGCCTGTGGATCGAGCTCGACGCCATCCTCGCGGTCGTCATCGGCGGTACGTCGCTGGCCGGGGGACGTTTCTCCCTGACGGGGACCCTCATCGGTGCCATGCTCATCCAGACGCTGGCGAGCACGATCCCCAACATCGGCATCCCGGCCCAGTCCAACTACCTGTTCAAGGCCGTCGTGGTGATCCTCGTGTGCCTGGTCCAGTCGCCGAAGGCGCGGGCCGCGCTGAGGGTCCGGCGTACGACCTCCGCCCCCCTGACCGCGAACGGAGGTGCGGCATGAGTGCCGCGACCGCCACCGGGACCAGCACCTGGGACCGGGTCCGCACCTACTCTCCGCCCTCGCAGTACCTCCCGGTGCTGGGCACGTTCGCCTTGTTCGTCGGCATGTTCGCCGCGGGCGGCGTCCGCTACGAGGGGTTCGCCTCGCCGCAGGTGGTGCTGAACCTGCTCGTGGACAACGCGTTCCTGATCGTGCTGGCGGTCGGGATGACCTTCGTGATCCTCACCGGGGGCATCGACCTCAGCGTCGGGTCCGTCGTCGCCCTCTCCACCATGGTCGCTGCCCGGACGCTGGAGGCGGGCTGGTGGCCGGCACTGGCGATGGGCGCGGTGCTGCTCATCGGCACCACGATGGGGCTGGTGACGGGCCTGGTGATCCACTACTTCGACATCCAGCCGTTCATCGCCACCCTGGCGGGGATGTTCCTCGCCCGCGGGCTCTGCTACCTGATCAGCATCGAGTCGATCCCGATCCGCAACGAGACCTTCATCAGCATCGCCTCGGGGCAGATCTCGCTGCCGGGCGGTCTCTACACGACCTCCGCGGCCGTGCTGGCCCTGGCGCTGGTCGCGGTCGCCGCCTGGGTGCTGCACCGCACCAGGTTCGGCCGCACCGTCTACGCCATCGGCGGCAGCGAGAGCTCCGCGACCCTGATGGGCCTGCGGGTCGCGTTCACCAAGGTGATGGTCTACGCGATCAGCGGGTTCTGCGCCTCGCTGGCCGGGCTGCTGTTCTCCCTCTACATGCTCTCCGGCTACAGCCTGCACGCCGTGGGCATGGAGCTGGACGCGATCGCCGCCGTGGTCATCGGCGGCACCCTGCTCACGGGTGGTCGGGGCCTGGTGATCGGCTCCCTTCTCGGGGTGCTGGTCCTCGGCACGATCCAGACGTTCATCTCCTTCGACGGCACGCTCAGCTCGTGGTGGACCAAGATCACCATCGGGGTGCTGCTGCTGGCCTTCGTGGTCCTCCAGCGGTTCATCACCAGGCGTCAGGCATGAGCGCCACCGAGCCGCGGGCGATCAGGCCGCTCGCCGGACGTACGCCGGTGATGGCCGACGTGGCCCGCCTCGCGGGGGTCTCGCACCAGACCGTCTCGCGGGTGATCAACGGGCACGACAGCCTGCGCCCGGAGACCCGGGCCCGCGTCGAGGAGGCGATCCGGCAGCTCGGCTACCGCCCCAACACGGTGGCCCGGGCGCTGGTGACCCGACGCTCGGCGACCATCGGCGTGATCGCCACCAACGGCGGGCTCTGGGGACCCTCCACGGTGCACCGGGCGATCCAGGCCGCTGCCCGCGAGTCCGGCTACTTCGTCAGCTCGGTCAACCTGCCCGACGTCACCCGGGAGGACCTCGCGGCCGCCGTCGAGCACCTGCGTGACCACAACGTCGAGGGCATCGTGATGATCGTCGCCACCGACGAGTCGCTCGACATCGCCCGGCACCAGGAGACCGGCGGCGTACCGGTCGTGGTCGTCGAGGGTGACCTGTCCCGGGCACCGTGGACCGTCGGGGTCGACCAGGTCGCCGGCGCCCGGATGGCCACCGAGCACCTGCTCTCGCTCGGGCACACGCAGATCATGCACGTGGCCGGCCCGCAGCACTGGGAGGAGGCGCGGGCACGCGTCACCGGCTGGCGCGAGGCGATCCATGCCGCCGGCCTGCAGCCGATCGAGCCGCTGCTCGGCGACTGGACCGCCGCCAGCGGTCACGCCGTGGGCCAGGTCATCGCCGGGCGCCGGGAGGTCACGGCGGTCTTCGTGGCCAACGACCACATGGCGATCGGGGTGCTGCGCGCCCTCTCCGAGGCGGGGCGCTCGGTGCCCGACGAGGTCAGCGTCGTCGGCTTCGACGACATCCCGGAGTCGGGGTTCCTGATCCCGCCCCTCACCACGGTCCGGCAGGACTTCGACGCGGTGGGACGTCTCGCGATCGACACCCTGAACGTGGCGATGCGCCCCGAGGAAGACGCAGGCGACGACGGCGGAAGCTCGCGCCGCGGGCTGCTGATCGAGCCGGAGCTGGTCCGTCGCGCCAGCACCGCGCCGCCACCGAGGAGTCGAGGATGACCACTGCGGCCGACCAGAGTTCCCACCCCGGAGACGTCGTCGTCGGCGTCGACTTCGGCACCCTGTCCGGCAGGGCTCTCGTCGTACGCGTCGCGGACGGCGCCGAGCTGGGGACCGCGACCCACGAGTACGCCCACGCGGTGCTGGACGAGGCACTTCCCTCCGGTACGCCGCTGGCACCCGACTGGGCCCTGCAGGTGCCCGACGACTACCGCGACGTGCTGCGCAACGCGGTGCCGGCCGCCCTCGCCGCCGCAGGGGTCGACCCGGCGCGGGTGATCGGCATCGCCACCGACTTCACCGCGTGCACGATGGTGCCCGTGCTCGCGGACGGCACCCCGCTCAACGAGGTGGACGGGTTCGCCGACCGCCCGCACGCCTACGTGAAGCTGTGGCGCCACCACGCCGCCCAGCCGCAGGCCGACCGGATCACGGCCCTGGCAGCATCCCGCGGGGAGAGCTGGCTGCCCCGCTACGGCGGCCTGATCTCCTCGGAGTGGGAGTTCGCCAAGGCCCTGCAGCTCTTCGAGGAGGACCCCGAGCTCTACGAGCGCACCGAGCACTGGGTGGAGGGCGCGGACTGGATCGTGTGGCAGCTGTGCGGTCGCTACGTCCGCAACGCCTGCACGGCCGGCTACAAGGGGATCCTGCAGGACGGCCGCTACCCGGGCCCGGACTTCCTCGAGGAGCTCGCGCCGGGGTTCGGGTCCTTCGTCACCGACAAGCTGGAGCACCCGATCGGCCAGCTCGGCGACCGCGCGGGCTCGCTGACCGCGGAGGCGGCGGCGTGGACCGGCCTGCCCGAGGGGATCGCGGTGGCGGTCGGCAACGTGGACGCCCACGTCAGCGCGCCCGCGGCGCAGGCCGTGGAGCCCGGGCAGATGGTGGCGATCATGGGCACCTCGACGTGCCACGTGATGAGCTCGGACCGGTTGCGCGAGGTGCCGGGGATGTGCGGCGTCGTCGACGGCGGCATCGTCTCGGGCAGCTGGGGGTACGAGGCCGGGCAGAGCGGTGTCGGCGACATCTTCGGCTGGTTCGTGCGGACGGGGGTGCCGCAGGCCTACGCGACACAGGCCGAGCGCAACGGCGAGACCGTGCACGAGCTGCTCACCCGCCTCGCCGCGGCTCAGGAGGTCGGCGAGCACGGGCTGGTGGCGCTGGACTGGCACAGCGGCAACCGGTCGGTGCTGGTCGACCACCAGCTCTCCGGGCTCGTGGTCGGGCAGACGCTCGCGACCAGGCCCGAGGACATCTACCGCTCCCTGCTCGAGGCCACGGCGTTCGGAACCCGGGTGATCGTGGAGACGTTCCGCGACGCGGGCGTGCCGGTGACCGAGTTCATCGTCGCGGGCGGACTGGTGAAGAACCCGCTGCTGATGCAGATCTACGCCGACGTCCTCGCGATGCCGCTGTCGGTGATCGGCTCCGACCAAGGCCCTGCCCTGGGGTCCGCGATCCACGCGGCGGTCGCCGCCGGGGCGTACGCCGACGTACGGGCTGCCGCGAGAGCGATGGGCCGGGTCCGCCCCGACAGCTATCGCCCGGACCCGGCCCGGGCCCGTGCCTACGACCGGCTCTACGCGGAGTACCTCGAGCTGCACGACCACTTCGGCCGAGGATCCTCGGCGATGCGGCGGCTCAAGGGCATCCGTCACGACGCGGTGGCGCGACGTCGCGGCCGCCGGGCAGCCGAGGACCCGGCGCCGACGGACGCCGAGTCGTTGGGCACGGAGCCGCTGGGCAGCGACCGGCAGGCGAGCCCGGAGATGTCGGCATGACCGCCGTCGCCGAGGTCGACGCGAGCGTCCGGTCCCTGCGTCGCGAGGTGTGCGCGCTGCACGAGCAGCTCACCCGCTACCGGCTGGTGGTGTGGACGGCCGGCAACGTCTCGGCGCGGGTGCCCGGGCAGGACCTGCTGGTGATCAAGCCCAGCGGCGTCTCCTACGACGAGCTCACCCCCGAGAACATGGTGGTCTGCGACCTGCGCGGACGCGTGGTCGAGGGGGAGCACGCGCCGTCCTCGGACACCGAGGCGCAGGCCTACGTCTACCGGCACCTGCCGCAGGTCGGCGGCGTGGTGCACACCCACTCCACCTATGCGACCGCCTGGGCCGCGCGCGCCGAGCCGATCCCGTGCGTGCTCACGATGGTCGCCGATGAGTTCGGCGGCGACATCCCGGTCGGGCCGTTCGCGATCATCGGCGACGACTCCATCGGGCGCGGCATCGTGGAGACCCTGCGCGGGAGCCGGTCGCGCGCCGTGCTGATGCAGAACCACGGGGTGTTCACGGTCGGGCCGACCCCCCGGGCGGCGGTCAAGGCCGCCGTGATGTGTGAGGACGTGGCCCGGACCGTCCACGTCGCGCGCCAGCTCGGCCAGCCGATCCCCGTCGAGCCGGCGGCCGTCGACGAGCTCTACGAGCGCTACCAGAACGTCTACGGCCAGCGCTGACCGTGCGGTCGACCCGCGCAGCGACGCCCCCACCGAGAGATCCCGGAGGTCCACCATGACCAGCACCGCCCCAGTCCCGGCGACAGTCCCGGCCCCAGCATCGGCCCCAGCCCGGGGGTCAGCCTCGGGGTCAGCCTCGGGCGAGGTCTGGTTCCTCACCGGCAGCCAGGCGCTCTACGGCCCGGAGACGCTGGACCAGGTCGCCGAGCAGTCCCGCGTCATCGCCGAGCGCCTCGACGCGGCGCTGCCGGTGCGCGTGGTGTGGAAGCCGGTCCTGCTCGACTCGGTCTCGATCCACCGGCAGATGCTGGAGGCGAACACCGCCAAGGAGTGCATCGGCGTGATCGCGTGGATGCACACGTTCTCGCCGGCCAAGATGTGGATCTCCGGGCTCGACGCCCTGCAGCAGCCGCTGCTCCACCTGCACACGCAGGCCGGGATGGCGCTGCCGTGGTCCACGATCGACATGGACTTCATGAACCTCAACCAGGCCGCGCACGGCGACCGGGAGTTCGGCTACATCCAGACCCGTCTCGGGGTGCCCCGCACGACGGTGGCCGGGCACGTCGAGTCACCGCAGGTGGCTGCCCGGATCGGGTCGTGGGCCAGGGCGGCGCTGGGACGGCACGAGCTGCGCCGCCTCCGGCTGGCCCGCTTCGGGGACAACATGCGCGACGTCGCCGTGACCGAGGGCGACAAGGTCGAGGCCCAGCTCCGGTTCGGGGTCTCGGTGAACACCTACGGCGTCAACGACCTCGTCTCCGTGGTCGACGAGGTCTCCGAGGACGAGGTCGACAAGCTCGTCACCGAGTACGCCGACACCTACCGGGTGGCGTCCGAGCTGCTGCCGAACGGCGAGCGGCACCGGTCGCTGCGCGACGGCGCCCGGATCGAGCTCGGCCTGCGGGCGTTCCTGACCGAGGGATCCTTCGACGCGTTCACCACGAACTTCGAGGACCTCGGTGGGCTGCGCCAGCTCCCGGGTCTCGCGGTGCAGCGGCTGATGGCCGACGGCTACGGGTTCGGCGGGGAGGGGGACTGGAAGACCTCGGTGCTGCTGCGGGCGACGAAGGTGATGGCCGCGGGGCTCCCGGGAGGGACCTCGTTCATGGAGGACTACACCTACCACCTGGTCCCGGGCGAGGAGAAGATCCTCGGAGCGCACATGCTCGAGGTCTGCCCGAGCATCACCACCCGGCGTCCCTCGCTGGAGGTCCACCCCCTCGCGATCGGGGGGCGCGAGGATCCCGTCCGGCTCCGGTTCGTGGCGGACCCGGGGCCGGCGGTGGTGGCGGGCATCTGCGACCTCGGGGACCGGTTCCGCCTGACCGTCAACGAGGTCGACGTCGTCGAGCCCGACGAGGACCTCCCGGCGCTGCCGGTCGCCTGCGCGGTGTGGGAGCCGCGCCCCTCGCTGTCCACCTCGGCCGAGGCCTGGCTGATGGCCGGGGCGCCGCACCACACGGTGCTCTCCAAGGCGATCGGGGTCGAGGTGCTCCAGGACTTCGCCGAGATGACCCGGACCGAGCTGGTGGTGATCGACGCGGACACCACGGCGCGCGGGTTCCAGCGCGAGCTGCGCTGGAACGCCGCCTACCACCGGCTGGCCGAGGGGCTGGGCGCCTGAGCGGCTGGTGCTCCCGCCGCCGCCCTTGGTCAGGGCCTCAGGCCTCGGTCGCGAGCAGCTCCTTGAGGTGCTGGTCGACCTCGTCGAGATAGGTCTTCTCGAAGCCGAACAGCCCGAAGTGGCCCGCGACCGTGTGCAGCATCCGCAGCTCGCTGCCGGGCGTGAGCTCCTGCTCGATGCGGCAGTCGCCGGGCGGGAAGAACATGTCCTGCTCGATCGGCATCACGAAGGTCTTCGCGCGCACCCGGCCCAGGGCCGCGGCCAGGTCGCCGCCGGCGTTGCGGGCGACGTCGCCGCGCTGCCACTTCCAGCCCATGGTGAGCAGGGCGTTGGGATCCATCATCCGGAAGAGCGCGCGCAGGAAGTTCTCCTGGAACTCCTCGAAGGTGTCCCAGCCCATCGCCTCGTCGAGCGGCTCGATGCCGCGCCAGAACTCAGTCCGCCAGAACTCCGTGGTCAGCCCCATCACCGCCCAGATGTCGGCGTGCCGTCCCAGGCCTGCGGCGACGTCCGCGGCGGCGGCGTACTCACCGCCGTTCCAGCCGGGGTCGGAGGTGATCGCGTCCATCAGGGTCTGGGTGAACACGAAGTCGTGCGGGGTGTTCTGCGCGGTCCCGGCGATGGGTGCGGCTCGTCGTACCTTCTCGGGGAAGCGCACCGCCCACTCCCAGGTCTGCTGGGCGCCCATCGAGCCGCCCACCACCAGGGCGAGGGTCTCCACGCCGAAGGTCTCCCGCAGCAGCTGCTCCTGGGCGCGTACGTCGTCGCCGATGCGCACGTGCGGGAACTTCGACATCGCCAGCTCGGGGTCCTCGACCGTGTGCGGCGAGGTGCTGAGGCCGTTGCCGATCTGCTTGACCACCACGATGAAGTACTGCGAGGGGTCCAGCGCCTGGCCCTCGCCGATGTAGACCTGCTCCCAGGTCTGGTGGGTCCCGGAGAACCACGTGGGCACCAGGATCACGTTGTCCTTGGCGTCGTTGAGCTCGCCGTAGGTGGCCACCGCGAGCTGCAGGTCGGGGATCACCCCGCCGTCCTCGAGCTCGAACCGGCCCACCGAGTGCAGCTGGTAGTCCCCTTGCTCCTCGGCGGTGTAGAACGGATTGGCGAGCGGCATGGGAACCTCCGAGAACGGGTAGTGGTGACGTGCGTCACACGCTATCGCGGGAATCCCTCACGATCCTGGGCTGTCGAGCCCGGCATCCGGACGAGGCCCGCACCTGCAGCAGCGATGAGAGAAGAGGCCCGCATGGAGCAGCGACTACTGGGACGGACCGGCCGCGAGGTCTCGGTCGTGGGCCTGGGCACCTGGCAGCTGGGCGCCGACTGGGGCGAGGTCAGCGAGGACGACGCGCGTGCCGTGCTCGAGGCGTCGGCGGAGGAGGGAGTGACCTTCTACGACACGGCCGACGTCTACGGCGACGGTCGCAGCGAGCAGATCGTTGGCCGGTTCGCCGCCGCCCACCCCGACGCGGGGTTCACCGTGGCCACCAAGATGGGCCGGCGGATGGACCAGGTGCCGGAGAACTACTCGCCCGAGAACTTCCGCGCCTGGATCGACCGCTCGCGCAGGAACCTCGGCGTGGACCGGCTCGACCTGGTCCAGCTGCACTGTCCGCCCTCGGAGGTGATCGACTCGGATGCCACGTACGACGCGCTGGACGCCCTGGTCGAGGACGGCTGCATCGCGGCGTACGGCGTGAGTGTGGAGACCGCTGCCCAGGCGCTCTCCGCGATCGCCCGCCCGCACCTCGCCACCGTGCAGATCATCCTGAACGCGCTGCGGCTCAAGCCGCTGGAGGAGGTGCTGCCCGCGGCCGCCGAGGCCGGCGTCGGGATCATCGCCCGGGTCCCGCTGGCCTCGGGCCTGCTGTCGGGCAAGTACGACGAGACCACCACCTTCGCCGACGACGACCACCGCAACTACAACCGCGACGGCAGCGCCTTCGACGTGGGCGAGACCTTCTCCGGCGTCCCCTACGAGGTGGGGCTGCAGGCCGCGGCCGACTTCACCCGCCTGGTGAAGACCTCCGCCCCGGGCGGACTCACCCCCGCCCAGGCCGCGATCGCCTGGATCTGGCAGCAACCGGGCGTGACCACCGTGATCCCCGGCGCCCGCAACGAGCAGCAGGCCCGGTCCAACGCCGCCGCAGGCAACGCGAACAACCTCGGCGTCGAGTTCATGGACGGCGTCCGCTCGATCTACGACCAGCGGGTCCGCGGGCTGGTGCACGAGCGCTGGTGACGGGGCCACCGCCCACGACAGGCACAATGGCCACGTGACCCAGACGCCCTCATGGTTCGAGTCCCCGGCTGACGCCGAGAAGCAGCTGGCCGCGGTCGGGTACCTCGCCGACAACGCCACCGCCACCACCGCGTTCCTGGCCGGTGCACTCGAGAAGCCGCTGCTGGTGGAGGGGCCGGCCGGGGTCGGCAAGACCGAGCTGGCCA
The DNA here is from genome assembly GCF_058215695.1 of Nocardioides sp. Z38_18. Lineage (NCBI taxonomy): Bacteria > Bacillati > Actinomycetota > Actinomycetes > Propionibacteriales > Nocardioidaceae > Nocardioides > Nocardioides sp. Z38_18. Next base: position 1,119,110 of record NZ_JBZAJE010000002.1, on the reverse strand, counting down.
AGGCGATCGCGCGAGCGAGCGGGGCCGAGCTGGTGCGGCTGCAGTGCTACGAGGGGCTCGACGAGGCGCGGGCGCTGTACGAGTGGAACTACAAGAAGCAGCTGCTCCGCATCCAGGCGGCCGGTGACCAGTCCTGGGACGAGACCCACGACGACATCTTCACCGAGGAGTTCCTGCTCACCCGGCCGCTGCTCACCGCGATCCGGCGCGAGGAGCCGACCGTCCTGCTGATCGACGAGGTCGACAAGAGCGACGTCGAGGTCGAGGGGTTGCTGCTGGAGGTGCTCAGCGACTTCCAGGTGACCATCCCGGAGATGGGCACGATCGTCGCCGTACGCCGCCCGCTGGTCGTGCTCACCTCCAACGCCACCCGCGAGCTCTCCGAGGCGATCAAGCGCCGCTGCCTGTTCCTGCACATCGACTACCCCGAGTCCGAGCGCGAGCGCGAGATCGTCGTCTCGCAGGTGCCCGGCATCGAGGAGTCGCTGGCCGGCCAGATCGTCGAGGTGGTGGCCAGGCTGCGCGGCCTGGAGCTGCGCAAGGCGCCGTCGATCGCGGAGACCATCGACTGGGCACGCACCCTGATCGCCCTCGGCACCCGGACCCTCGACGAGGCCGCGATCGACCAGACCCTGGGCGTGGTGCTCAAGCACGCCAGCGACCACGACCGCGCGGTGCGGGAGCTCCGGCTCCGCACGCGGTGAGCGAGACGAGCCCCGGATGACCCTGCTGGACCGGCACATCGAGTTCGTGGAGGCGCTGCGCTCCACGGGCCTGCCGGTCTCGCTGTCCGAGGGGCTCGACTCGATCCGTGCGATCGACGCCCTCGGCATCGGCGACCGCGAGACCCTGCGGGCGGCGTACGCAGCGACCCTGCTCAAGCGGCACAACCACCGCACCGGCTTCGACCAGGTCTTCGACCTCTACTTCCCGGCCCTGATCGGGGACGGGTACGTCGCCGGTGACGGGGTAGTCCCGAACGAATCGCAGGATCTGGACCCCCTCGAGGATGCCGAACGGCCGGGACTACCCGGATCTGCCGGACCACCCGGTTCCCCAGCTCCCGAGGGTCCCCAGGCCCTCGCCGACTTCCAGGAGGCGCTGGCGACCGCGATGGCGATGGGCGACCCGGACGTGATGCAGTCCCTGGCGCGGGAGGGCGTGGCGCGGTTCGGCCTGATCAGGGGGCGCGGGCCGGGGGAGCAGCGGTGGTCGTCGTACAACGTGATCAACCGGGTCTCGCCCGAGGAGCTCGTCGCCAAGGCCCTCGCCGGTCTCGGCGCCTCGCCCGACGGGAGCGACGACCCCTCGCTGCGCCGGCTCGTGGAGGCGCAGGCGCAGGAGTTCGAGCGGCTCGTGGACGTGGAGGTACGCCGGCGCGCGGCCGAGGTCCGCGGTCCCGAGCACGTCGCGCGGCACACGGTGCGGCCGGCGATCGAGCTGGTGGACTTCACCTCGGCCCGCCGGGCCGACCTGGAGCTGATGCGCCGCGAGATCCAGCCGCTGGCCCGCCGCCTCGCCACCCGGCTCAGCCGGGAGCAGCACGCGCGTTCCCGGGGACCGCTCGACTTCCGGCGTACCGTCCGGGCCTCGATGTCCACCGGCGGCGTGCCGATCGAGACCCGGCACAAGCCCCGGCGGCCGGCCCGCACGGACCTCGTGGTGCTGTGCGACGTCAGCGGCTCGGTCTCCAACTTCGCCAGCTTCACGCTGATGCTGGTCTTCGCGCTGCGCGAGCAGTTCAACCGCGTCCGTGCGTTCACCTTCGTCGACGAGATCCACGAGGTCACCGACCGGTTCACCTCCGGCCGGGACCCCGCGGAGACGATGACCGAGCTCGCGGCCAGCGCGCGCTACGCCTCGCTGTGGGGCCGCACGAACTACGGCCGCGCGTTCACCCGCTTCTCCGAGGGGTACGCCGACGCGCTCACCCCAAGGACGAACCTGCTGGTGCTCGGCGACGCCCGCTCCAACCACACCGACCTCGCGCTGCCGGTCGTCAAGGAGCTGGTGCACGCCTCCCGGCACGCCTGGTGGCTCAACCCCGAGCACGTCCGCAACTGGGACACCGGCGACTCGGCCGCCCGCGACTACGGCCGGCTGATCCCGATGGTGGAGTGCCGCAACCTCACCCAGCTCGGCGAATTCGTGCACGACCTGGCCTGAGCGGCGCTCTCCCGGGTCGCGGGACGCCGGTAGTCCGGATCCGGGACTTGCGGGGGCGAGCCCTGACCCTGCGCGGTAAAGTTGTCGATTCGCTGAGAACGACTTGCTCCTACGGAGGACACCCGCGTTGAACACTGACGTCGCTGCACGCGAGGTAGCGAGCGAGCAGGCCTACGTCGACACCGTCTACCGGCAGCTCGAGAAGGCGGCGCTCTCTGCGCAGGAGCTCGCCAAGGAGGGCCTTGCCCGCGGACGGATCGGCAACGAGGGCGGTCTCGTCGAGCGCGACGCGATGGTGTTCCAGGCCGCACGCCGGATCGCCACGCTGGACGCCGCCCACGAGGGACTGGTCTTCGGCCGTCTCGACATGGGTGCCCAGATCAGTGACGTGCCCCGCTACATCGGCCGGATCGGCCTGCGCGACGACAACTACGACGTGCTGCTGATCGACTGGCGGGCCCCCGCCGCGGCGGTCTTCTACCAGGCCACGCTCGCCGATCCCCAGGGCGTCGTACGCCGCCGGATCCTGCAGAGCAAGGGCGTGCACGTGCTCGGAGTCGAGGACGAGCTGCTCGACGCCGAGGATCCCGCGGCCGAGACCTTGCCCATCGTCGGCGAGGGCGCGCTGCTCGCCCAGCTGTCCAAGGCGCGCGACCGCTCGATGCACTCCATCGTCGCGACCATCCAGGCCGAGCAGGACAAGGCGATCCGCGCGCCCAACAAGGGCGTCGTCTCGATCACCGGCGGTCCCGGCACCGGCAAGACCGTGGTGGCGCTGCACCGTGCGGCGTACCTCCTCTACGCCGACCGGCGTCGCTACGAGCGCGGCGGCGTCCTGGTCGTCGGCCCCTCGGGTGTCTTCATGCGCTACATCGAGCGGGTGCTGCCCTCGCTGGGTGAGACCGCGGTCGCGCTGCGCTCGCTGGGCGAGGTCGTCGACGGCGTCAAGGCCAGCCGTCGCGACGAGCCCGCGGTGATGCAGATCAAGGGCTCGGCTGCGATGGCCGAGGTGCTGCGGCGTACGTCGCGCCAGGCCGTGCCCGACGCCCCCACGGAGTTCCGGGTCTTCTACCGCGACGACGTGATCCGGCTCGGTCACCGCGAGCTCGGCGCCCTGCGCCGCCAGCTGCTCGCGATGGGCAGCCGCAACCGGTCCACCACCCGGGTCGCCTCCACCCTGATCGACGCGATGTGGCGCCAGGTCCGCAGCGAGCGCGGCCGCGAGCGCACCAAGGAGGAGTTCTCCGAGGAGATCCGCACCAACGACGACTTCCTGGAGTTCGCCGCTGCGTGGTGGCCGGTGCTGGACGCGGCCACCGTGCTCGGCTGGCTGCGTGACCCCGACTTCCTCGGACGGGTCAGCGAGGGCGTGCTGGACGACGAGGCGGTGCGCCTGCTCTCCAAGACCTGGGGCGACTCGCTGTCGGTCGACGACGTGGCGATGCTCGACGAGCTGCGCTACCTGCTCGGCGACCCGCCTCTGGTGAACACCGGCTCGGTCGACGACGAGCACCTCGGCGCCGAGGACGCGTCGCTGCAGGAGCTGTGGACCGCCTCGGACCGGGAGTACGCCGGGCCGCGCGGCTGGGCGCCACCGACCAATCGGGTCGAGGACGACGCCTTCGCCCACGTCCTGGTCGACGAGGCGCAGGACCTCACCCCGATGCAGTGGCGGATGGTCGGTCGCAGGGGACGTGGAGCGACCTGGACGATCGTGGGCGACCTCGCCCAGTCGTCGTGGCCGGTGCCCGAGGAGGCCGCTGCCGCGCGCGCCGCAGCGCTCGGCGACAAGCCGCGCCACGACTTCCACCTCTCCACCAACTACCGCAACTCCGCGGAGATCTACGACTTCGCCGCGGCCTACGCCCAGCGCGTCGGCCTCGACGCCGACCTCCCCGACGCCGTGCGCTCCACCGGCATCCCCCCGCTGGAGCTGCACGTGGACGACCTGGAGCAGGCGGTCCACGAGCACCTGACCGAGCTCGCCGGGACGCTTGCGGGCACGGTCGGGATCGTCGTACCCACGGCTCGGCTCGGCGAGGTCTCCCGGTGGGTCTCCTCCTGGCCCGAGTTCGCCGAGGAGACGGGCACTCCCGAGTCGCGGATCGTCGTACTCGCCGGGCTGGACACCAAGGGCCTCGAGTTCGACGGCATCATCGTCGTGGAGCCCCAGGAGATCGAGGACGAGGCCCCCACCGGCCGCGCCGTCCTCTACGTCGTCTACACCCGCGCCACCCAGCGGATGGTCACCCTCACCTCCTGACCCACCGAGCGGGCACTTGCGTCCCGCCGTAGGGCGCCGAGCGGGCAGTTGTGTCCCGCCGTAGCGCGCCGAGCGGGCAGTTGTGTCCCGCCGTAGGGCGCCGAGCGGGCAAGTGTGTTCAGCCGTAGCGCGTCGAGCGGGCAATTGTGTTCAGCAGCGTGGACACAATTTGCCCGGTCACCGTCCTGCGGCGTGACGTTTGTGCCCGGTCGGCTGACTACGACGTGACAGAAGTGCCCGGTCGGCCACCTAGTAGCGTTCCCGGCATGTCCTCCCCGACCCCTGAGCCGTCCTCCGCCAGCGCTGCACTGCAGGAGTTGATGGGGCACGAGGCGTGGGCGGTGATCCGGTTGCGGGAGAGCTCGACGGTCACGCTGGTCGGGGGGCCGGTGAGCCACCTCGAGACGCTGCGCGACATCCCGTTGGAGGAGGGCGTGCCCGAGGAGGGACGCCGCTTCGACCGGCTGGTCGCCGTACCGTTCCGCCAGGTCACCGAGCGCGGGTTCGTCGCGCACGACGACGAGACCCCGCTGGCGGTGGTCGCGATCGAGACCGAGCGGGAGGTGCCGCTCGAGGAGCTGATCGCCGCGCTCCCCGAGGAGGAGATCTCCATCGAGGGCGAGGGTGGCTTCGAGACCTCCGACGAGGAGTACGGCGCTGTCGTGGACCGGATCATCCGCGAGGAGATCGGCAACGGCGAGGGCGCCAACCTCGTGATCGGGCGTCACTATCGCGCGCAATTGCGCGACTGGGACGCTGCGAAGGCGCTCACCGTGCTCCGCCGGCTGCTGACCAGCGAGCGCGGCGCCTACTGGACCTACTGCTTCTGGACCGGCGACCGGTTCCTGATCGGCGCCTCGCCCGAGCGGCACGTGAGCGTGCACGGCGGCGACGTCCGGATGAACCCGATCTCCGGGACCTTCCGCCTGCGCGGACTCGAGCCGGCGCAGCGCAAGCAGAAGCTGCTGGACTTCCTCGCCGACGAGAAGGAGATCTTCGAGCTCTTCATGGTCGTCGACGAGGAGCTGAAGATGATGTGCGACATCTGCCACGAGGGTGGCCAGGTGCTCGGGCCCTTCCTCAAGCCGATGACGCACCTCGTGCACACCGAGTACCTCCTCGCCGGCCGCACCCGCCACGACGTGCGCGACGTGCTGCGCGACACGATGTTCGCCGCGACCGTCACCGGCGCCCCCGTGGAGAGCGCCTGCCGGCTGATCCACCAGTACGAGTCCGAGGGACGCGGCTACTACGCCGGCGCGCTCGCCCTGATCGGCCGCGACGCCGAAGGCGCCCCCACTGCGGACTCCCCGATCGTGATCCGCACCGCCGACGTCTCCCCACAGGGCGCGATGAAGGTGACCGCGGGAGCGACCCTGGTCCGCGACTCCGACCCGATGAGCGAGGTCGCCGAGACCCTCGCCAAGGCGGGTGGCATCCTCACCGCGTTCGGTCTGGTCCCCGGCGCGACGGGCGCTCCCTCGGACATCGCCGACCTCACCCAGGACGAGGACGTGCTGATCGCCCTGAACTCGCGCAACCAGCGGCTCGCGAAGTTCTGGCTCACCGACCAGGCGGGCGCCGCGCCGGCGCCGTCGCTGGCGGGTCGGCAGATCGCGATCCTGCACGGCGAGGACGACTTCGTGAACATGCTCGCCCACGTGTTCTCCGTGCTGGGGATGGGGTCGCGCGTGGTCCGGCACGAGGCCTACGAGGACGGGGTCTTCGACGACGTCGACCTCGTCGTGATCGGCCCCGGCCCCGGCGACCCGCGCGACGCGGCGCACCCCAAGATCGCCGCCTACCAGCGGGCGATCGACGGTCTCCTGGCCACCCGGAAGCCGTTCCTCGCGGTGTGCCTGGGGCACCAGGTGCTCTGCGACCGCCTCGGGATCCCGCTGGACTACAAGGACATCGTCTTCCAGGGCACCCAGTCGCTGGTCGAGATCGAGGGCCGCGACGAGCGGGTCGGCTTCTACAACACCTTCGTCGGGCGGCTCGGCGAGGGCGCCCTGCCCGAGGGCGTCCGCGCGGAGTCCGACCCCGCCACCGGAGACGTCCACCTCGTCGCCGGACCGAACTTCCGCGGCGTGCAGTTCCACGCCGAGTCGATCCTCACCGAGAACGGCTTCGCGCTGCTGCGCGGGCTCCTGCTGGAGCTGCTGGGGTGACCACGGGGGTGCTCGTGGTGGACCACTACGACTCCTACACCTGGAACCTCGTGCACCTCGTCGCCACGGTCACCGGCACCCTTCCCGAGGTCGTCGAGCACGATGCTCCCGGAACCCTCGAGCGTGCCCGCGCTGCCACCCACGTGGTGCTCTCGCCCGGACCCGGACACCCCGGCGTCCCGGCCGACTTCGCCCTCGGCGCCGCGGTGTTCGGCCTCGGCGTACCGGTCCTCGGCGTGTGCCTGGGCATGCAGGCCCTCGTCACGGCGTACGGCGGAACGGTGACGCGCGTGCGCCCGGCGCACGGCGAGGTGGCCGTGGTCCAGCACGACGGGGACGGCCTCTTCGCCGGGGTGCCCGACCGGTTCCGGGCGGTGCGCTACCACTCGCTCGCAGCGGTGGAGCTCCCGGCGACGCTGCGCCGCACGGCCGTCGACGAGGTCAGCGGCGTGGCGATGGGGGTCGCCCACCGGGACCTGCCGCACACCGGCGTGCAGTTCCACCCGGAGTCGATCCTCTCCGAGCACGGCGCCGCCCTGGTGAGGAACTTCCTGTCGTGACCCCGCCGATGAACGAACCCGTCGTCGCGGCCGTCCGCGACGGCCTGGCCCGCAGCGACCGGGTGTTCTGGCTCGACGGGGGCGGGGCACGCGAGTGGTCGGGCCGCCGGTCCCTGGTCGGCGTGCTCGAGGACGACGACGTCTCGCTGAGCTTCGACGCGGGCCTGCGCGAGGTGACCCGGCACCAGGGGACCCGGCACGAGGTGGTCGGCACGGACGTCTTCGAGGTGCTCGAGGCCGAGATCGCCCGCGACAAGGGCGATCCCGACGTGCACTGGGTGGGCTGCCTGGGGTACGCCGCGCGGCCGGACCTGCCCGCCCGCCCCTGGCCGCACGGCCCCGATGCCGTCTGGATGCGCTCGCGCGGCGTGCGCTTCTTCGACCACGGCCCGTTGCCGCAGGCAGGCCCGCTGCCCCCGGTGGCGCACCCCGGCACCGCGCCCGCGTGGTACGCCGACGCCTTCGCCCGCGTCCAGGAGCAGCTGCACGCCGGGAACACCTACGAGGTCAACCTGACCTTCCGCGACGAGGTCGGCCGGGTAGGCGAGGTCGGAGAGGCCACCGACCCCCTGGCCACCTACCTGCGGCTGCGCGCGAGCAACCCCGCGCCGTACGCCGGCCTGCTCAGCCACCGCGGGACCCACCTGCTGAGCAGCTCCCCGGAGCGCTACGCCACCGTCGACGCCGACCGCTGGGTCGAGACCAAGCCGATCAAGGGCACCACCCCGCGCGGCTCCACCGAGGCCGAGGACGAGCGGCTCCGCGAGGAGCTCGCCAGCGAGCCGCGGTTCCGCGCGGAGAACCTGATGATCGTCGACCTGCTGCGCAACGACCTCTCCATGGTCTGCGAGGTGGGGTCGGTCGAGGTGCCCAGCCTGATGGCGGTGGAGTCCTACCCGAGCGTGCACCAGCTGGTCTCCACGGTGCGGGGCCGGCTGCGCGAGGACGTCTCCACGCTCGGCGCGCTGCGGGCGCTGTTCCCGGCCGGCTCGATGACCGGTGCCCCGAAGCGGCGCACGATGGCGATCATCGACGAGGTGGAGGCAACACCCCGCGGGCTCTACGCGGGGGCGTTCGGCTGGGTGTGCGCCGACGGCCGCGCCGACCTCGGCGTGGTGATCCGCTCGCTGTACGCCGGACCGGACCGGGTCTGGCGCATCGGCACCGGCGGCGGCATCACCGTGCACTCCGAGGTGGAGCAGGAGTGGGCCGAGACCGGCTGGAAGGCCGAGCGGATGCGCGCGAGCGCCGCAGGGCCGGGCTGACAACAGTCGGATCACGCGTTCCCCGCTTCGCCGGACGCGGGGGCCGCGCCCTCGTATCTTGGCCGGACGAGGTCCCGGCGGAGGGTGTGACATGGCGACCAGCCAGAGCGTGGTCAAGCCCGGGACCCGTCCCGTCGCAGCCCGGGAGGCGGCCGGGGCGCCGGCCCCGCGGCGCGCCGGGCCGCGGACCCTGCTGTTCGCCACGACGGCCTTCCTGGGTGCGGCGCTGCTGTTCGTGGTCCAGCCCCTCGTCGCCCGGCTGATCCTGCCGTCGTACGGCGGCTCCGCGACGGTGTGGAGCACCTCCTCGCTGTTCTTCCAGGTGCTGCTGCTCGCGGCCTACGGCTACGCGCACTGGTCGACCTCGAGGCTGGGCGCGACCTGGCAGCCACGGGCCCACCTCGTGGTGCTGCTGCTGCCGCTGGTGGCCCTGCCGCTCGCGATCCCCGACGACGTCGCCCCGGCGGCCGACACCTCGCCGGTGCTCTGGCTGCTGCGCACCCTGCTCCTGGTGATCGGGCTGCCGTTCGCCGTGGTGGCGACCACCGGGCCGCTGCTGCAGCGGTGGTACTCCTGGGGCGACCACCACCGCTCCGAGGACCCCTACTTCCTGTTCGCGGCCAGCAACCTGGGCAGCTTCGGGGGACTGCTCGCCTACCCGCTGCTGATCGAGCCGAACCTCGCGCTCGCCGACCAGCGCGCGTGGTGGTCCGCGGGCTTCCTCGGCTTCGTGGTGCTCACCGGGGCGTGCGCGCTCTCGGTGCGCGGAGCGGGACGCACCCGCGACACCACGGCCACCCGGGTCCCGGCAGGGCCGCGGCCGGGACGCAGGCAGGTCCTCGGCTGGATCGCCCTCGCCTTCCTGCCGTCCTCGCTGATGCTGGGGGTCACCTCGCACATCTCGACCGACATCGCGGCGATCCCGCTGCTGTGGGTGGTGCCGCTCGCGATCTACCTGGCCACGTTCGTGCTCGCGTTCGCGCGCACCTCGCGGGTGCCGCCGCGACGGGTCACCCAGCTGGCTGTCGGGCTGGCCTTCGCGTGCGGCGGTGCGTCCGTGCTGGGCGGTGGCGTGTCGGTCGCGGGATCCATCGCGCTGAACCTCGCCATGCTCGCGCTGGTCGCGTACGCCGCCCACGCCCGTCTGGCCGCCGAGCGTCCCTCGCCCGACCACCTGACCGCGTACTACCTCGTGGTCTCCACCGGCGGAGCGCTGGGCGGGCTGCTGAACGGGCTGATCGCCCCGATGCTCTTCGACCGGGTGCTGGAGTACTGGCTCGTCCTCGCGGTGGTGCCGCTCCTGCTCGTCGGGCTCGCCAAGGCCACCCCCGTGGCCGGGCCGGCGGACTCTCCCCGTCGTCCCGGCGGCCTGGCGATCGCCCTACTGGCGGCGGCGGCGCTCGCGGTGGCAGGCCTGCTGTGGCTGGCCTCGGTGTACGCCGCGGTCGTGCTGGTGCTCCTGTGCGCGGCGGTCGCGCTCGGCACCGGGATGGCCCGGATGCCCCGGGCGATGGCCGGCATCCTCGTGGTGTTCTTCGGCTTCGCCGCCTTCGGGCAGTCCCAGGGGCAGCTGTCCCAGAGCCGCACCTTCTTCGGCAGCTACTCGGTGGTCAACGACCGCGGGGTCACCGAGCTGGTGCACGGTACGACGGTCCACGGCACCCAGTTCCGGGACCCGGACAAGCGCGGCATCCCGACGAGCTACTACTCGCGCACGGGCCCCCTCGGCGATGTGTTCACCGCGCGCGAGGGCGGCGACGTGGCGGTGGTCGGACTGGGGGCGGGCACCGTGGCGGCGTACGGCCAGCCGGGCCAGCGATTCACGTTCTACGAGATCGACCCGGAGATCGTGCGGATCGCCCGGGACCCGCGGCTGTTCACCTACCTCGACGACAGCGCCGCCACGGTCGAGACCGTGGTCGGCGACGGGCGGCTCGGGCTCGCGGAGGCCGCACCGGGCAGCTTCGACACGATCGTCCTGGACGCGTTCAGCTCGGACTCGATCCCGGTGCACCTGCTCACCGAGGAGGCGATCGCCACCTACCGCGAGCGGCTCGCGCCCGGTGGCGTGCTCGTCGTACACATCAGCAACCGGGTCTTCGATCTCGAGCCGGTCCTGGTGGGGGCGGCGGAGGAGCTCGGGCTCTCGATGGCGGTCGGCAGCGGCGAGGGCGACGCCGACGGCGGCGTCAACAGCGTCTGGGTCGCCCTGGGTGCGGAGCGGCAGGACCTCGCGCCCCTGCTGGAGCGTCCCGGTTGGCGCGAACCCGGCTCGCGGGCGATCCGCTGGACCGACGACTACTCCTCGATCCTGTCGGTGCTGGAGTAGCCGGTCCCGCGTGAATGGTCCGGGCGTGGATGGTCCGGCGACAACCGTCCGGCGTGGACCCCGGCCAGGACGGGGGACCTGGTCGTGGTCGACGCGCGGAGCGGATGCCCTGCCGAGACGTCTGGCTCCCCCCGGATGCCGGGCAACCGCACCGCGCGCCGCGTCCCGCCATGCTTGTCCCGCACCCGCCGGGGGCACAAGGCCTGTGGCCGAGTCCGTAATTCAGGCCTAGACCACCGTCCCGCTCCGGGAACGCGCCGGAGCAACGCGCCGGGCGGAGTGGCCCCGCGTCAGGACGTCTGGCTGTTGGCGTCCGAGCCCAGGGTGGCCGTGGTCGTCTCGGTCTTGCCGTCGCGCAGGTAGGTGATCTTCACCTTGTCGCCGGGACGGTAGCCCCGGATCGTCGCCACCAGCGACTCCGACCCGTCGATGACCTGGTCGCCGACCTTGGTGATCACGTCACCCTCCTCGAGCCCGGCCTTTGCCGCGGCGCCGCCTCGCTCGACCGCGCCGAGCTCGGCGCCCTGCACCGAGGGGCTCCTGGCATCGGAGACCGAGACCCCCAGGCGTGCGTGCGTCGGCTTCTCGCCCTTGATGATCTGCTCGATCACCGGGCGCACCTTGTCGACCGGGATCGCGAAGCCGAGGCCGATGGAGCCGCCCGAGTCCCCGGAGAGCCCGCCGCTGGAGGCGGTCCGGATGGAGGAGTTGATCCCGATGACGCGGCCGGCGAGGTCGACCAGCGGCCCGCCGGAGTTGCCGGGGTTGATCGCGGCGTCGGTCTGGATCGCGGGGTACGTCGTGCTCAGCGAGCCCTGCTGCTGGTTCTGCTGCCCGCCGAACGGGTTCTGCTGCCCGCCGAACGGGTTCTGCTCGGACTCGTCCTGGGTGGACACCGAGACGGGCCGGTTCAGGGCACTGACGATCCCGGCGGTCACGGTCGCGTTCAGGCCGAACGGCGAACCCACCGCCACGACCTCCTGGCCGACCCGGACGTCGTCGGAGTTGCCGAGCTCGGCGGGATCGAGGTCCGTGGCGTCCTTGGCCTTGATCACGGCGATGTCGGTGAGCGGGTCGGTGCCCACGACGCTCGCCGGCTTGGTGGTGCCGTCGTTGAAACTCACCGAGATCGACCCGCCCTGCGCGCCAGACACCACGTGGTTGTTGGTGAGGATCTCGCCGTCCTTGGTGAGCACGATGCCGGAGCCGGAACCGGACTGGTTCTGGCCGGTGACGTTCACCTTGACCACCGAGGGCAGCACCTCGGCGGCCACCTTCTCCACCGTGCTGGCGGGGGCGGGGTCGGCGTCGTCGCCGGAGGAGCGCAACGGGCTCGACGACGTCGAGGAGGAGCTGTCGTTGCCGTTGTCGAGCGCGTCGTAGGCGGCGGCGCCGCCGAGACCGGCGAGCCCACCGAGGACCAGTGCGCCGACCAGGACGCCTGCGGTCAGGCCGCTGCCGCGCTTGGATCGCGCGGGCGTCGACGGCATGGGAGAAGCGGCGGGGTGGTCCTGGGACCGCGGCAGCGGCTGGGTGTGCTCGGGCCCAGCGGGACGCCCGGCACCAGTCGGGTCTTGTGGGTCATGCGGGTAACGATTCTGCTCATCCATGTTCATAGAATCCGCCGTCATCCTGAGAGAGACCTTTGGAAAGGCTACGCGCGGTCCAAAAGGTCAGGAGGCGCCATCGTGCCCGGCACATGGAAGGAGAAGCAGGCTCCGATGCCGCCCGGACCCGAGGCTGCCTGCACCGATCCTCCGTGCCGGTCGGCCACCGCCTGGACGATCGAGAGCCCGAGCCCGGAGCCGGGCATCCCGCGCGACTCCGCGGATCGGTAGAACCGGTCGAAGACGTGCGGGAGGTCCTCGTCGGAGATGCCCGGCCCCTGGTCGGTGACCACGACCGTGCCCTGCGAGAGCGCGACGGTGACCCGGCCGTCCTCGGGACTCCACTTGGCCGCGTTGTCGAGCAGGTTGGTGATCGCGCGCTCGAGTGCGGCAGCGTCCCCGGTGAGCCACCAGGGCTCGGTGGTCACGTCGAAGTGGACGGTGGGCGCGCGTCTGCGGACCCGGGTGACGGCTTGGCTGACCACCGCCGCGAGCTCCACCGGCTCGACGGGCGACGGTGCCGAGGGGTCCTCGCGGGCGAGCTCGACGAGGTCGACGATCAGCGTGGTCATCTCCGAGATCTGGGCGCGCACGTCGTCGAGCAGCTCGCGGCGCGACTGCGCCGAGAGCTGGGTGGAGGCGTCGGCCTGGGCCAGCAGGTCGAGGTTGGTGCGCAGGGACGTCAGCGGCGTACGCAGCTCGTGGCCCGCGTCCGCCACGAGCTGGCGCTGCCGCGCCTGGGAGGCCGAGAGGGCGGTGAGCATCGCGTTGAACGACATCGACAGGCGCGCGACCTCGTCGCGGCCCTCGACCGGGATCGGGTCGAGGCGCTCGGTGCGCGCGATCTCCTCCACGGCCGTGGTCAGCCGCCGGACCGGACGCAGGCCGTTGCGGGCGACCCCCCAGCCGGCGAGCGCTGCGATGATCATCCCGGCGACGCCGAGCAGCAGCATCACCAGGCCCAGGCGGCCCAGCATCCTGTCCGTGGACTGGAGCGACTGCGACAGCACCAGGGCGACGCCGTCCTGCACCGGCACGGCCACCGCGCGGTAGCGGTCGCCGTGGACGAGCACCGTGCGGGCACTCCACTCCTTGCTGCCGGCCGCCACCTCGTACTCCGTGCGGCCGACCTCCTCGGCGGCATCGCCGTCGGTCCAGGCGACCGGTCCGGCCTCGTCGATGAAGACCAGGTTCACGTCGGCCGCACCCAGTGCCCACCGGGGCACCTCCTGGCGGGCGAGCGCGGTCAGCGTGGCCGGCTTCGCGGCCTGGGTCGCCCGCACGTGCAGCGAGCGGTCGATGCTCTCCATGCTCTGCATCCGCACCGTGGCGTACGCCGCCAGCGCGACCACCGTGACCGCGATGCCCACCGCCAGGGTGGTGAGCAGGATGACCCGGCTCGCCAGCGACCTGCGGTAGTGGAAGGAGTTGCGCCAGTGCGTCGCCGGGCGCAGTGCGGGATGCACTACGGGGCCTCGCGGAGGACGTAGCCGACGCCTCGGACGGTGTGGATCAGGCGGGGCTCGTCGGAGGCCTCGGTCTTGCGCCGCAGGTACCCCACGTAGACCTCGAGGCTGTTGGCGGTCGTGGGGAAGTCGAAGCCCCAGACCTCCTCGAGGATGAACGAGCGCTCCAGCACCCGGCGGGGACGTCGCAGGAACAGCTCGAGCAGGTTGAACTCGGTCCGGGTGAGGTCGATCAGCCGGCCGCCGCGGCGTACCTCGCGGGAGGCGAGGTCCATGGTCAGGTCGGCGAACGCCAGCTGCTCCTCCGGGTTGCCCGGGGTGGGCGCGACGCGGCGCAGCAGGGCCCGCAGCCGGGCGAGGAGCTCCTCGAGCGCGAACGGCTTGGTGAGGTAGTCGTCGGCGCCGGCGTCGAGGCCCTCCACCCGGTCGCCGACCGCGTCGCGGGCGGTCAGCACGAGGATCGGCACGCTGTTGCCGACCTTGCGCAGGGCGCGGGTGGTCTCGAGGCCGTCGAGGCGCGGCATCATCACGTCCATCACGACGGCGTCGGGGTTGAGCGCGCCGATTCCGGCCAGTGCCTCGGCGCCGTCGGAGGCGGTGGAGACCTGGTAGCCGTTGAACTCCAGCGACCGGCGAAGCGACTCCCGCACCGCCCGGTCGTCCTCGACGACGAGGACGTGCTGGGGCGCCGCGGAGGGCGAGTCGGGGGCGGTCACGGGCACAAGAGTGCCATCTGGGCCTTAACGATCGCTGAGACGCCGTCGGGGTCAGAGGCGGCGCGCGACCTCGCCGGCCCGCTTGCCGTAGCTGCCGCCGAACAGGGCCGCGTGCACCAGGAGCGGGAACAGCTGGTGCAGCGGCTGGCGGTCCTCCCAGCCGTCGGCGAGCGGATGCACCTCCTGGTAGCCCTCCATCAGCCGCTGCAGCTGCGGGAGCCCGAACATCGCCAGCATCGCCAGGTCGGTCTCGCGATGACCCCCGTGGGCGGCGGGGTCGATCAGGGTGCCGTGGGTGGCGGACCAGACGACGTTGCCGCCCCACAGGTCCCCGTGGATCCTGGCGGGGGGCTCCGGCGGCCCGGCCAGGTCGGTGATCCTGCCCAGCAGCGCCTCGACGTCGCCGGCGTCCTCGGGGGTGATCCGGCCGCGGTTCAGCGCCACCCGCAGGTAGGGCAGCACCCGGCGGGTCGCGAAGAACTCCGCCCAGGTGGGCGCCGGCCGGTTCGGCAGCGGCATTGATCCGATGAACCCGTCCTGCTCGGCCCCGAACCTGTCCGCACCGCTCGCGTGCAGCGCGGCGAGCGAGCGGCCCAGCGCGGCGGCGGTCTCCGCCGAGGGCCGGGCCGGCTCGATCCAGCGCAGCACCAGGCAGTCGTGCTCGACGGCCAACACCTCCGCGACGTCGACGACGCCGGGCTCCGCGAGCCACCGCAGGCCGCGGGCCTCGGTCTCGAAGAACCCGTCGGGGGCTCCGGGGAGCGTCTTGACCAGGGCCGAGCTGCCGTCGCTGAGCCGGACTCGGGTGCAGGTGCAGATGTCGCCGCCGGCCACCGGGCTCGTGGAGACCACGGACTGGGGCAGCAGCTGCTCGACCCGACCGGCGATCCCTCGCATGTGCGCCACAGCTCAACTGTGCACCCCGGCTCCGAACCGGTGCCAGATCCCGGGGCTCAGCCGCCGACGCTGCGTGGTGCCGACCACCCGGGATCCCGGCCCAGGTGGGCCAGCAGCCGCGCGCTGGCGGAGGCACGCGGCGCCACCTCGACGGGCGCCGCGAAGCGGTGCCCGCGCTCGCGCGGTGTCACCACGACCAGGGCCAGGGCGTGCAGCCGCTCGGCGAGGTTCGCGGGCAGCGGTCGGTGGTCACCGCAGGCCGCGGCGACGTCCCACCCGTGCACGGCGATCTCCAGGGCGCCGACCAGGACGGTGGTGTCGCGGCCCAGGACGAGCTCACCGACGGTCACGGGCGCGGAGGTGAGCCGCCGGCGCCACGCGGCGAGCGTGGCGCAGCCGCGCTCGACGATGCGGTCCACCAGGTCGCCGGAGTCCCCGGCGCCCCGGCTGCCCTCGATCGGGACACGTCCCTGCTCCGCTGCGTCGCCCAGCGCCGCCAGCGAGTCCTCCATGTGCAGGAGCAGGTCTCCGAGGGTCCAGGCGCGGCAGGGGGTGGGCGAGGTCAACGCTGCGTCGCGGGCCGCCTCGAGGCAGCCGAGGGTCCAGGCGACGGAGTCCTCGAGCACCGCCACCGAGGTCGGCGGCGGGACGACGGACATCTCAGGCCTGGGCGTACGACGCGGGCAGGCTCGGCGGCAACCCGAACTTCTCGAACAGCCCGAGCCCGCGGAACGCGACCACGTGCTGCACGCGCCCCTCGACGAGCTGGAGGACCTGGAGCTGGAACGCCTCGAAGTGGCCCTCCGGCTGGCGCATGTAGAGGCCGAAGGCCGGCTGGCCGTTGGCGGTGGTCCGGATCATCGGCATGTCGTTGGCGCCACCGGGGCACTGCGTCCCGATCAGGTCCGCGATGTTGCGCGACCCGGCGTACCACCCAGTGAACGGCGGCATCTCCCAGATCGCGTCGTGGGCCAGCATCGTCACCAGTGCATTGACGTCCTTGTCCCAGAACGCCTGGACGTAGCGCTCGAGCATCGCCTCGAGCTCGGGGGTGAGGTCGTCCTCGACCGTCCCCTGGGTCAGCTGCCTCTCGGCGAGCTGCGCGTGGGCACGCTGCAGGGCGCTGTTGACCGCCGCGGTGGTGGTCTCCAGCGCGACCGCCGTCTCCTTGGCGGACCAGCGGAGCACGTCGCGCAGGATGAGCACGGCGCGCTGGCGGGCCGGCAGGTGCTGCAGCGCCGCCACGAACGCCAGCCGGATGGAGTCGCGATTGCCCACGACGTGGGCCGGGTCGACGTTGGCGACGTCCACCATCACGTCGGGCAGCGGCTCCAGCCAGGAGACCTCGGTGGCCTCGACCAGCTCGTCGTGCGCCTGTGCCCCGGGCAGGCCGAGCCCGGTCGGCAGCGGGCGACGGGCCTTGTTCTCCAGGTTGGTCAGGCACACGTTGGTCGCGATCCGGTAGAGCCAGGTGCGGACCGAGGAGCGCCCCTCGAAGTCGTCGTAGGCCCGCCAGGCACGCAGGTAGGTCTCCTGGACCATGTCCTCGGCGTCGTAGACCGACCCGGTCATCCGGTAGCAGTGGGCGGTCAGCTCGCGGCGGTACTGGTCGGCGACCTGCGGGAACTCCTCGGGCAGGGGCGGGGCAGGGGGCGACCCCTGCTGCTTCGCAGCCTGCGATCCGGTGTCGAGCGACGTCATGGGAGCTCCTCTTGTTCCGACTCTAGACACCGCTGCTGACCAGCGGGGGCCGGAGAACTCATCGGAGGGCCGTCGCAACCGGGTCCTACAGGCCCAGCTCCCTGAGCTCGTGCACCAGTGCCCGGCAGGTGCGCTCTACGATCCGGAGCACCTCCTCGAAGCCGTCGTCGCCGCCGAACCACGGGTCCGGCACGTCGAGCTCCTCCGGAGCCGGGTCCGCGGGGAGGCGGGGGTCCAGGGAACGGAACATCCGGACCCGGTCGCTCGGACCGGCGCCCCCGGTGATGTCGGCGAGGTTCTTGGCGTCCATCGCCAGGACCAGGTCGAGGTCGAGCCAACCGGGGTCGAACTGCTGGGCGCGGTGGCTGGCGCCGTCGTACCCGCTGGCGACGAGGTGTGCGGCGGCGCGCGGGTCCATCGGCTCGCCGACGTGCCAGTCGCCGGTGCCGCAGCTGCTCACCTCGACCTTCTCCGCGAGCCCGGCCTCCTCGAGCATGGCGCGCAGCACCACCTCGGCCGTGGGGGAGCGGCAGATGTTGCCCAGGCACACGAACCCGATGCGGTACGGCGTGCCGGTCGGCGAGGGCAGGCTCACGGCGCGATCAGCGCCGATCGGGCTCGGGGAGGATCGCCTCGAGGATCGTCGAGGCCACCGAGATCACAAGGGCCCCGAACAGGGCCACCCAGAACCCGTCCACGTGGAAGCCGAGGTCGAAGCTCCCCGCGATCTTGCTGGTGAGCAGCAGCATCAGGGCGTTGATCACCAGCAGCATCAGCCCCAGCGTCAGGATGATCAGCGGCAGCGAGAGCAGCTTGACCACGGGCCGCACGATCGAGGTGACCACCCCGAAGATCGCGCCCACCACGACCAGGGTGACGACCCGGTCGGTCTCGGTGGCCCCGGTGAGGGTGATCCCGTCGAAGAGCCACACGGCGGCACCGAGGGCAAGGGTGTTGACGACGAGCCAGACCAGGAACCTCATGCGTGCACCCTAGTGGGGTCCCAGCGGACCTCCGTGGAGGCGGCTGCGCCGACATACGACACGCGATTGCCTGAAACAGCACTGAAACGACGGCTGGTTAGACAGGTCTCCTCCTCGTACGCCGAGACCCGGGAGGGCCGATGATCCCCGGCACCGAGCTCCAGTGGGGCCACGACTACCTGATGGTCCAGCCCGACCACTTCCGCATCGACTACGCGATCAACCCGTTCATGGACGTCCGCGACCAGCCCGATCCGGGGCTCGCCACGGCGCAGTGGTGGGGGCTGGTCGCTGCGATCGAGGCCGCCGGCGGCACCGTGCAGGTGGCGCCGCAGCTGCCGCAGGCCCCCGACATGGTCTACGCGATGAACCTCGGCCTGGCCCTGCAGGGTCCAGGGCCGCACGCGCGCCAGGTGGTGCTCTCGCACATGCGCTACCCCCAGCGCCAGGTGGAGACCCCCGGCGCGGACAGATGGTTCGCGGGGCGTGGCTTCGCTCGGCGCAGCACCGGTCGCGACGGCGTGGGGGCCCACTTCGAGGCCGGCGACGCGTTCGCGTGGCGTGGTGAGCTCCTGGTCGGCCACGGCCCGCGCACCGAGGAGCTGGCGCTCAAGCACCTCGCCGGCGACCTCGGCGTGAGCGTCCGCGGCCTGCGGATCGTCCACCCGGCGATGTACCACCTCGACCTGGCCTTCTGCCCCCTCGACGACGCCCGGGCGATGGTGTGCCCGGACGCCTTCGACGCCGAGTCGGCGGCTGCGCTGCTCGCGCTGGTGCCGGATCCGCTGGTGATCTCCGAGCAGGAGGCGCTCACCTTCTGCGCGAACTCGGTCGTGGTCGGCCGGACCGTGGTGATGCCGGCGTGCCCGAACCGCGTCCGGGCGCAGCTCGAGACGTGGGGCTTCGAGGTCGTGCTCGCCGACGTGGGGGAGTTCCTCAAGGGCGGCGGGGCGATGCGGTGCCTGACCAACCCGCTCGACGTACGCCTCGGTCGAGACCTCGAGCCGGTCGCCGGTGGTCGGGTCGCGCTGCCCTGAGGGCCGGTCGCCGGTCGGGCACTCGCGCGCGGCCGTAGGGTCGGCGCGTGAGTTCCCAGGTCCCCCCGAGCCCCCGTGCGAGCCTCGCCGACATCCCGGCCTACGTGCCGGGACGGCCGCCGGCACACCGCCCGGGGCGGCAGGTCTACAAATTGTCCTCGAACGAGAACCCGTTCCCGCCGCTGCCCGCGGTGCTCGAGGCGGCCGAGTCCGCGGCCGCGCAGATGAACCGCTACCCCGACATGGGCAACGCCGCGCTGTACGACGCCCTGGCCCGCCGTCTCGGCGTACCCACCGAGCGGCTTGCCGCCGGGACCGGGTCGGTGGCGTTGGTCTACCACCTGCTCCAGGCGTTCTGCGAGCCCGGCGACGAGGTCGTCTACGCCTGGCGTTCCTTCGAGGCCTACCCGCTCGCGGTGGCGACCGTCGGCGGGGTCTCGGTCCAGGTACCGCTCACCGCGGACGGCCGCCACGACCTCGTCGCGATGGCCGAGGCGGTGACCGAGCGGACCAGGGTCTTGTTCGTGTGTACGCCGAACAACCCGACCGGGCCTGCGGTGGACCACGCCGCCCTCACGCAATTGCTGGCAAATGTCCCCGACCGGGTCCTGGTGGTCGTCGACGAGGCCTACCGGGAGTTCGTGCGGTCGCAGGACCCGGTCGACGGGATCGCCCTGCAGGAGGCGCACGCGAACGTCGCGGTGCTGCGGACCTTCGCCAAGGCCTACGGGCTGGCCGGGTTCCGGGTCGGCTACCTGCTCGCGCACCCGCAGGTGGCTGCGGCGGTCCGGGCCTGTGCCCTGCCGTTCGGGGTCTCCACCGTCGCCCAGGCGGCGGCCGTGGCGAGCCTGGCGGCGGAGGCCGAGCTGATGGAGCGCGTCGAGGCGATCGTCGCCGAGCGCGACCGGGTCGTGGCCGGGCTGGCCGGGCAGGGCTGGGACCTTCCCGAGCCCCAGGGCAACTTCGTCTGGCTGCCGCTCGGGGAGCAGACGCCCACGTTCGTCGCGGCGGCGGAGGCGGCCGGCATCAGCGTGCGCCCCTTCGCCGACGAGGGAGTGCGGGTCAGCATCGGCGAGCCTGCGGCCAACGACGTGTTCCTCACGGTCGCGGCCGGTCTCGCGCCGACCCGCCCGTCCGCCGGCAAAAGTGATTGAAAGTTGATCTACCGAGGCACAATGGGGGAATGGTGGAACGCAACTCGACGTACGTGGAGCAGGGCAAGTCCTTCGACCGGGACATGAACTACATCCCCGACCGGATCACCCGTGACTCCGAGCAGTGGCCCGTCGAGCCCGGGCGCTACCGCCTGATCGCGGCGAAGGCCTGCCCGTGGGCCAACCGCGCCATCATCGTGCGCAACCTGCTCGGCCTCGAGGACGTGATCTCCCTGGGCATGCCGGGGCCGGTGCACGACAAGGACAGCTGGACCTTCGACCTCGACCCCGGCGGCGTGGACCCGGTGCTCGGCATCCACAAGCTGCAG
This sequence comes from Nocardioides sp. Z38_18, assembly GCF_058215695.1. Taxonomy (NCBI): domain Bacteria; kingdom Bacillati; phylum Actinomycetota; class Actinomycetes; order Propionibacteriales; family Nocardioidaceae; genus Nocardioides; species Nocardioides sp. Z38_18. Next base: position 1,098,466 of record NZ_JBZAJE010000002.1, on the reverse strand, counting down.
GAGGCCTACTTCAAGCGCTACCCCGACTACCCGCGCGGCATCACCGTCCCGGCGATCGTGGAGGTGGAGAGCGGCGAGGTCGTCACCAACGACTTCCCGTGGATCACCCACGACTTCTTCTTCGAGTGGAGCGACCACCACCGCCCCGACGCCCCGGACCTGTGGCCCGAGGACGTGCGCGAGGAGATGGAGACCGTGATGAAGCGGATCTTCACCGAGGTGAACAACGGCGTCTACCGCTGTGGGTTCGCCGGCTCCCAGGAGGCCTACGACGACGCCTACGACCGGCTCTGGACCGCGATGGACTGGCTCGAGGAGCGGCTGGCCGACCGACGTTTCCTGATGGGGGACTCGATCACCGAGGCCGACGTACGCCTGTTCACCACGCTGGTCCGCTTCGACGCGGTCTACCACGGGCACTTCAAGTGCAACCGCAACAAGCTCACCGAGATGCCCAACCTCTGGGGCTACGCCCGCGACCTGTTCCAGACCCCCGGCTTCGGCGAGACGATCGACTTCGACCAGATCAAGCAGCACTACTACGTGGTGCACCTCGACGTGAACCCCTCGGGCATCGTCCCCAAGGGTCCCGACACCTCGGGCTGGACGACCGCGCACCGCCGGGAGTCGCTGGGCTGAGGGGCTCAGGCGCCCACCCATCTCGGCCCGACCGAGGTGTGGACGTACGGCGACCTACGGAGCGGTCACCCGGCTCGCCAGGCTGCGCATGCTCGGGGCCTTGCGGAGGTCCGCGTCCTCGTCGGTGGCCAGCTCGACCCACTGGCGGCCGTTGACGGTGTTGAGCACGCCGACGCTGATCAGGCTGACGTCCCCCTCGCCGTTGTTCATCGCCGCCACGAACAGGATCCGCTTGGCCTTGGTCCGGACGCTCACGGTGGCGCCGGGCGCCACAGCGCGCTGAAGCAGGGGACGCTTCGCCTTCGGGCTGCCGGCGACGAGGACCACCCAGCGCCGGTTGGTGTTGGTGAACGCCACGACGGCCCGCTTCTTGACCTTGTGCTTCTTCACGGTCAGCTTGCGGACCAGTTGCGCGCGGACCGGCTTGACGCCCTCGACCGCGATGGTGACCTTCGCCGTGCGGTAGAGGTCGCCGTCGGTGACGCCGTACGTCAGGGTCTCGGTGTAGTTGGCGGCGCTGAGCGCGGGCGAGTACACCATCGTGCTGTTGGGCTGGATGCAGACCTCGCCGCGGCCCTGGCTGAGGTTCGTCACGTAGAGCCGGTCCCCGTCGGGGTCGGAGTCGTTGGCCAGCACCTTGACCGTCACGGACCCGCCGGAGATGACCCGTGCGGTGTCGTTGGCCAGCTCGGGTGCCCGGTTGGCCACGCGTGTGTTCGCCGGCGCAGGCACCCCGGAGCAGGAGCGAGCGGCGTTCGCGGTCCCCGCGGAACCCACGAGGGCCAGTCCCGCGAGCAGGACGAGCGTGGTGGTGGCGGCAACCTTGCGTGTCGCACTGAGCATTGGCAGATCCGATCCAGAGACGTATGAGGGCTGCAGTGTGCCGGAACCTCCGCCGCCGCGACTGGGTTTGCCGAATCTGTCCACGCCGGGACTACCCGAGTTCTGGGCTCACTTGATCTCCGAGCGCAGCAGCGCCCACATGCCCACGGTCAGGGGAAGGACCAGCCAGATCAGGGTGGTCGCACCGAGCTGCAGCCACTGGGTTGCGGCGAGTGAGCCGTTGAACAGGGCGTCCTGGAAGTAGTTCGGGTCCACCCAGGGCTGCACGTCGCGGAACCACTCCTGGTTGGCCGCGAAGACCACGAACACCGTCGGGAGCAGGAACGTGTAGACGAAGTAGGCGACGATCGCTCCCGCCGAGCTGCGGATCATTACGCCGAGCATGAACCCGATCAGCAGCCCGACGACGTTCACCAGCACGATCTGCAGGAGGCCGACCGCGTTGTCGTCCCACACCACCTCCACGCCGGTGACCGCTGCCCCGGCCAGGGTGCCGATGGCGCCCAGGATGAAGGCGAGCAGCATCGAGGCCACCGCGACCGAGACCGCGACGATGCCCTTGGCGAGGACGATCCGACCGCGGTGAGGGACCAGCGTGAAGGTCGTCAGCCCGCTGCGCTGGCTCCACTCCCCGGTGACCGAGAGCGCTGCCACCATCGGCAGGATCACTGCCATCGGGAAGATGATCGCCTGCGTGAACAGGTGGAAGGTGAGCTGCTCCGCAGGTGCGAAGGCGATCACCGCGACGGTGGCCAGCGCGGCGGAGATCGCGATGCTGCACAGCAGCCAGAAGCCGGCTCGGGTGTCGAAGGACTTGCGCAGCTCGACCGAGACGATCCGTGCGAGCGGGATCCCGGCGGGTGCGTGGCGGCGTACTGGGGCATCGATCTCGATGGTGGTCATGCCGCTGCTCCTTCTCGTTGGGTGTCCGCGGTGAGCTCGAGGAACATCTCTTCGAGCCCGGCACCCTCGGCGCCGCGCAGCTCGATCAGGGTGGCGCCGGCCCGATGGGCCAGGTGGCCGACGAGCTCGGGCTCGGCCTCCACGCGAAGGGCGCCCTCGCGCCCGAGGGGGCCGCTGCGGGTGAACGGCACGCCGGCGAAGGTCAGTGCCTCTTCCAGGCCGGCGACGTCGGTGGTCCGCACCAGCGTGCCGGCCGTCCGGAGGAGGGCGGCCTTGGTTCCCTGGGCGACGATGCGGCCGTTCCCGATGACCACGAGATCGTCCGCGACCACCTCGATCTCGTGGAGCAGGTGCGAGGAGAGCAGCACGGTCGCGCCCCGGTCGGCGTAGTCACGCAGTAGGTCCCGCATCCACCGGATGCCGGCCGGATCGAGTCCGTTGGCCGGTTCGTCGAGGATCAGTACCTCGGGTTCCCCGAGCAGGGCGCTCGCGATTCCGAGTCGCTGGCGCATTCCCAGTGAGTAGTGCCGGACGCGTCGCCCCGCCTCGGCGGGAGTGAGGCTGACCAGGTCGAGCATCTCCTGGACCCGGCGTGCGGGCAGGCCCATCATGCGCTGTCCGAGGGTCAGGATCTCGCGCCCGGTGCGGCCGGCGTGCTGAGCCGAGGCGTCGAGCAGGACCCCGACGTCCAGGCCCGGGTTCGCCAGGTCGACGAACCGCTGCTGGCAGATCTCGGCGGTGCCCGCGGAGGCTGGAGTCAGCCCCACGATGATCCGCATCGTCGTGGACTTGCCGGCGCCGTTCGGCCCGAGGAAGCCGGTGACCCGACCTGGAAGCGCGGTGAAGCTGACGTCGTCCACGGCGGTGAAGCCGGCGTAGTTCTTGGTGAGGGAGTCGACCTTGATCATCACGATCACGCTTTCCATCGGGTGGGGGTGTTTCGCGGGGTATGCGGTTGCGCTCAGGCGTCGTACGTCGTGGGGGCGATGCTGATGCCGACCTTCCCGCGGGCCCGGCCGGCCGCCAGGTGGCGGATGGCGTCGGAGGCCTGGGCCAGCGGATAGGTCCGGTCCAGGCGCGGGCTGACCTCGCCGGCTTCGACCAGGGAGGTGAGCCGGTCGAGGTCGGCGGAGTTCTCCCTGCACAGGAACATGGTCAGCCGCTGGCGAGTCGCCGCGGACACGGCGAGTGCGCGTAGCTGGCGGTTCATCCCTCCCGAGAAGTTGCCGCCCTCCTCGCCGCCGACGATGACCGCGGTCCCGGCCGGGGTCAGTGCCCGTCGCAGCCGGGTCAGGCTCGGGTTGCCCGCGATGTCGATGATCAGGTCGTAGCGGCGTACGCCGTCGGCGAAGTCGTCGCGGTTGTAGTCGATGACGTGGTCGGCACCCAGGGACCGCACCAGGTCGAGCTTGCCGGTGCTGGCGGTGCCGGTGACCTCGGCGCCGTAGGCCTTCGCGACCTGGACGGCGAAGCTGCCGACGCCGCCCGAGGCCCCGGTGACCAGGACCTGTTGCCCGGCCTGGACCCGGCCGGTGTCACACACGGCCTGGAGCGCGGTGAGACCGGAGACCGGGACCACGGCTGCCTGTTCGAAGGTCAGGTTGGCAGGCTTCACGACCAGCTTGGCCTCCGGTGCCACGGCGTACTCCGCGAACGAGCCGCGGCCGATGCCGAACACCTCGTCCCCCTGCGCGAACCGGGTCACGGCCGACCCCACCTGCGCCACGGTCCCGGCGAGATCGCCGCCCAGCACCGGCTGCCGCGGGCGGCGTACGCCGGTCGCGAGCCGCATCAGGTACGGCTTGCCGGTCATCAGGTGCCAGTCGCTGCTGGCGAGACCGGCCGCGTGCACCCGGACCAGCACCTCGTGCTCACCGACCGTGGGGCGCGGGACCGACTCGACCCGGACCACGTCCGCGGAACCGTAGGTGTGCCGGACGACTGCCCGCATCGTCTCCGCGCCGGGACGGGAAGGGAATCGGGTCGGTGACTGCTGGTCTCGGGTTCCCATGGCTGCTCCAACCGGTGGACGAGGTCTTCGTACTTAGTACGGTTACGGTAACGTACTAAGTACGGAAGCGCTACCCCCAAGGAGTGAGATGCCGAGAACGGGCCCCCAGAGCAGCCCGGGACGGGCTCCCCTGAGCCGCGACCGGGTGCTGCGTGCCGCCGTCGACGTGGCCGACCGCGGCGGGCTCACGAGCCTGACGATCCGGTCCCTGGCCGAGGAGCTGGGCGTGAAGCCGATGTCGGTCTACCACCACGTCGCGAACAAGGAGGAGATCATCGACGGCATCGTCGATCTCGTCTTCGGCGAGTTCGAGCTGCCCCGACCCGGCGGTGATTGGCGCGAGGAGATGCTCCGACGCGCGCTCTCGGTGCGGGCCGTGCTGCGGGTCCACCCGTGGGCGATCCCGCTGCTGCAGGCGCGGACCTCGCCCGGCGCTGCGACCCTGACCCACCTCAACGCCGTGATCGGCACCCTGAGGGAGGGCGGCTTCTCGGTCGAGGCGACCGCACACGCCTACGCGCTGCTCGACAGCTACATCTACGGCTTCGCGATGTCGGAGGCCTCACTGCCCATCAACGGACCGGAGACGGTCCATGAGGTGGCCGAGTCGATGAACTTGAACGAGCTGTTCGGCACGGGCGCGTTCCCCTACCTCGTGGAGTTCTCGACCGAGCACGTGCTCAAGCCGGGCTACGACTTCGGCACCGAGTTCGAGTTCGGGCTAGACCTCGTCCTGGACGGGCTGGCCGACTCGTTGTCCGGGGACCGGTGACTTTGCCAGCAATTGCTGGCGAATTCCCGTCTCGAGTGGCGACAGGACTGACTTTTGCCAGCAATTGCTGGCAAGCAGCCCTGCAGACTCAAGAAGCCCGGCGGGCGTCCGCCTCCGCGGCCTCCTTGAGGTTGACCAACGTGCCCTCGATCCCCTTGCGGTTGCGGGCGGGGAAGCCAGCAAGCTCGATCAGCAGGCGCTGCGGAGCGCCGTACATGCTGTAGTCGAAGGACTCGGTGACCCGGGTCCCGCTCGGAGTGGGCTCGAGGACGTAGCGCCAGCGGTGGCCGCCGAAGTGGCGCCAGGCGATCCGGCGGCCCTCCTCGAACTCCACGACGGTGTTGCGGATCTTGTACGGCAGCCCGAACAGCTTCATGTCCACGCCGAACGTCGCGCCCTTGCTCAGCCGGTCGGGGCCCTTGAGCAGGCCACGGACCGAGCCGGAACCGTCGATGCGGGACTGCTGGCGCGGGTCGGCCAGGATCGCGAACACGGTCTCGGGAGGCGCTGCGACCTCGATCGACTCGGAGACCACGCGAGGGGTATCTGATTGCTGACGACTCATCCGTCGAGTCAAGCAGATCTAGGGTGGGGCGACACCCTGCCAGCCCACGGAACGGGAGACCGATGGCCAGCACCCGGCACCTCCCGTTCCTGCCCGCGGCCGGGTTCGTGCTGGTGTGGTCCTCGGGCTACATCGCCGGTCCGTACGGCGTGGAGGCGATGTCCCCGCTGATGCTGGTGGCGGTGCGGTTCCTGCTGGCGGCGGTGATCGCCTGGGCGCTCGCCCGGGTGCTCCGCGGACCGGTGCGGGTCACCCGGGCCGATGCCGTGCGGATCGGGCTCTCCGGCTTCGTGCTCAACGGGGTGCAGTTCGCCGCGATGTACATCGCCTTCGACGCGGGCCTGGGAGCGACGCTCGCCTCGTTGATGCACTCGCTGAGCCCGGTCCTCACCGCCCTGCTGGCCGCCGCGTTCCTGGGGGAGCGGCTCAGCCGGGTGCAGGTCCTCGGCTTCGTCATCGGTGTCGCCGGGGTGGTGCTGGTGCTGGGCCCCGACGTGGACCAGGCGGGCGGAACCGTGGGGATCCTGTGCGGGGTGGTGAGTGTGCTCGCCCTGAGCGCCGGCACGCTGGGGCAGCGCTGGATCGGGTACGCGCCGGATCCGCTGTGGTCCGGCGCGATCCAGTTCGGCGCGGCGGCTCCGCCGTTGCTCCTGCTCGCGGTGCTGGTGGAGGGGACCGGCGTCGTACGCGATCCGGCAGCGGCCGGGATCGCCCTGGTCTACCTGGCGGTGGTGAACTCGATCCTCGGTCTCGGGCTGCTCGGGATCCTGGTCCGGGCCCGTGGCGCCGGGGCGGCGGCGAGCGTGTTCTTCCTGATGCCGCCGGTGACGGCCGTGCTGGCCTGGCTGCTGCTCGGCGAGACGCTGAACACCCGGGAGGTGGTCGGTCTGGTGATCGCCGTCGTCGGCGTCGCGGCCGCCACTCGCAGCCGCCGGCCGCGGAAGTTCCAGCCCGCCTGACCGGGGGCGCTGGGTCACGGTCCGGATCGTCCGTTATCTTGTCGGGGGAAGTGTGGCCTGGGTCACAGTGCTCCCACCCAATCAATGGGCCGTCGGCCGCGCCATCCCTGCGACCGCCGACCCGCTGCACGTCGCGATCGCGGAGACCCCGCACTCGCCCGGAGACAGGAGTGTGTGATGCCCGATTTCGGTCCCGACCTCGTGGAGGCCTTCGGCCCCTCGCTGGCCGACGGCGGCCCGGAGCTGGTCCAGCTCCTCACCCCGGAGGGTGAGCGCGTGCACCACTCCGACTTCGACCAGGACTTCAGCGGCGACCAGCTGCGGGGCTTCTACCGCGACATGGTGATGACCCGCCGCATCGACACCGAGGCCACCGCCCTCCAGCGTCACGGCGAGCTCGGCATCTGGGCCCAGCTGCTGGGCCAGGAGGCCGCGCAGATCGGTGCCGGCCGCGCGCTGCGGCCCCAGGACCACGTCTTCCCCACCTACCGCGAGCACGGCGTCGCCTGGTGCCGCGGCATCGACCCGCTCAAGCTGCTCAGCCTCTTCCGCGGCGTCGACCACGGCAGCTGGGACCCCAAGGAGACCAACTTCGGCCTCTACACGATCGTGATCGGCGCGCAGACCCTGCACGCGACCGGCTACGCGATGGGGGTGCAGCGCGACGGCGCGGTCGGCACCGGTGACCCGGACCGGGACACGGCCGTGGTCGCACACTTCGGCGACGGCGCCAGCAGCCAGGGCGACGTCAACGAGGCGTTCATCTTCGCCGCCTCCTACAACGCGCCGGTCGTGTTCTTCTGCCAGAACAACCAGTGGGCCATCTCCGAGCCGATCGAGCGGCAGAGCCGGATCCCGCTCTACCAGCGGGCGCTGGGCTTCGGGTTCCCCGGCGTCCGGGTCGACGGCAACGACGTGCTCGCGACGTACGCCGTCACGCAGGCCGCCCTGCAGCGGGCCCGCGAGGGCAGCGGGCCCACGCTCGTGGAGGCCTACACCTACCGGATGGGCGCGCACACGACCACCGACGACCCCACCCGCTACCGGCTCTCCGACGACGTGGAGCGGTGGAAGCTCAAGGACCCGATCGCCCGGCTGGAGGTCTACCTGCGCCGCAACGGGCTGGTCGACGACGCCTTCGTCGCGGACCTCAAGGGTGAGGCCGACGAGCTCGGGCACCGCCTTCGTGAGGGGTGCAAGGCGCTGCCCGACCCGGCGCCGCTGGACCTGTTCGACTACGTCTACGCCGAGGAGACCGTCGAGCTGCGCGAGCAGCGCGCCGGCTACGCCGCCTACCTGGAGAGCTTCGAGGGGGCCCAAGGATGAGCCCAGTGATGAGCCCAGGGATGAGCCCAGGGATGAGCACCCAGAAGATCACCCTCGCCAAGGGCCTGAACATGGGCCTGCGCAAGGCGATGGAGGACGACCCCAAGGTCCTGGTGATGGGCGAGGACGTCGGCAAGCTCGGCGGGGTCTTCCGGATCACCGACGGGCTGCAGAAGGACTTCGGCGAGGACCGGGTGATCGACTCGCCGCTGGCCGAGTCCGGCATCGTCGGCACCGCCGTGGGGCTGGCGCTGCGCGGCTACCGCCCGGTGGTGGAGATCCAGTTCGACGGGTTCGTCTACCCGGCGTACGACCAGATCGTGTGCCAGGTCGCCAAGATGAACTACCGCTCCAAGGGCAGGTCGCCGATGCCGATGGTGATCCGGATCCCGTTCGGTGGCGGCATCGGGGCGGTCGAGCACCACTCCGAGAGCCCGGAGGCACAGTTCGCGCACACGCCGGGCCTGAAGGTGGTCGCCTGCTCGAACCCCGTGGACGGCTACTGGATGATCCAGCAGGCGATCGCCTCCGACGACCCGGTGGTCTTCCTCGAGCCCAAGCGGCAGTACCACGCGGACAAGGCCGACCTCGACGAGTCCGCCACCCCCGAGCCGCTGTTCACCAGCCGTGTCGTGCGGCGGGGCACGGACGCGACCGTGCTCGCCTACGGCCCGATGGTGAAGATCGCGATGCGGGCCGCCGAGGCGGCCGCGACCGAGGGCCGCTCGCTGGAGGTGATCGACCTGCGCACGCTGAGCCCGCTCGACCTCGAGCCGGTCTTCGCGTCCGTACGCCGCACCGGCCGCGCCATCGTCACCCACGAGGCCCACGTCAACCTCGGCATGGGCGCCGAGGTGGCCGCGCGCATCCAGGAGGAGTGCTTCTACTCCCTGGAGTCGCCGGTGCTGCGGGTCGGCGGGTTCGACACCCCCTATCCGGCCTCCCGGATCGAGGAGGACTTCCTGCCCGACCTCGACCGGCTGCTCGACGCCGTCGACCGGTCGCTGGAGTTCTGAGATGGCCGACTACCTGCTGCCCGACGTCGGCGAGGGGCTCACCGAGGCGGAGATCGTGTCCTGGCGCGTCCGCGAGGGCGACGTCGTGGAGATCAACGACATCGTGGTGGAGATCGAGACGGCCAAGTCGCTGGTCGAGCTCCCTTCGCCCTACGCCGGGACGGTGACCGCCCTGCTCGTCTCCGAGGGCGACACCGTCGAGGTGGGAGCCCCGATCATCTCGATCGGCGAGGCCGCCGAGCAGCCCGCGGGGCCGGCCGACCTCAGTGGGATGGACCTCTCCAACCCCGCCGCCAGCGGGGGCGGTGAGGGGGAGAGCCTGGTCGGGCGCAACAAGGCCGACCGCGGGCCGGTGCGCCGTGCGCGCAGGGGTCCCGCGTCGCCGCCGACCGAGGCGGGCGCCGCGGCCCAGCTGCAGCTCCAGGGGGCGTTCGCGCCCGGCGGCGCCGAGTCCGCGGCCGTGGTCGAGGCGGACGAGCCGGCCGTCCCGGCGCACAGCGTGGCGCCGGCCGAGACGAGCCCCGAGCCGGGCTCCGGCCCGGGTCGTCCCCGCGCCAAGCCCCCGGTGCGCAAGCTCGCCAGGGACCTCGGCGTGGACCTCGCCTCGCTGACCGGGACCGGCCCGGACGGGACGATCACCCGCGACGACGTGCAGGCCGCGGTGGCGGGGAGCGAGCCCACAGGGGTCGATCCTGCCGAAACCCCTCGGGCTGCGCGCGGGGGCGGGGTTTCGACAAGCTCGACCACCGGATCGGGCGGCGGGGAGCGGCGGGAGCCGGTGAAGGGCGTGCGCAAGGTGATGGCGCAGGCGATGGTGTCCTCCGCGTTCACCGCACCCCACGTGACCGAGTGGGTCACGGTCGACGTCACCCGGACGATGGAGTTCCTCGACCGGTTGCGGGAGCACCGGGAGTTCCGCGACGTGAAGGTGTCCCCGCTGCTGGTGCTCGCCCGGGCGGCGATGCTGGCGATGCGGCGTACGCCGGAGATCAACTCGTTCTGGGACGAGGCGGCGCAGGAGATCGTGTTCAAGGACTACGTGAACCTCGGCATCGCCGCGGCCACCCCCCGCGGGCTCGTCGTACCCAACATCAAGGACGCCGGCCGGCTCGGCCTGCTCGACCTCGCGCGGTCGCTGAACCAGCTCACCTCCGTCGCCCGCGAGGGGCGGACGCAGCCGCCCGAGATGGCGGGCGGGACCTTCACGATCACCAACGTCGGTGTTTTCGGGATCGACGCCGGCACGCCGATCATCAACCCGGGGGAGTCCGCGATCCTGTGCCTGGGTGCGGTGCGGAAGATGCCGTGGGTGGTTTCGACAGGCTCGACCGACGAGATCGTCGTACGCCAGGTCACCCAGCTCGCGCTCAGCTTCGACCACCGCCACGTCGACGGGGAGAAGGGGTCGCGGTTCCTCTCCGACGTTGCTGCGATGATGCAGGACCCAGCAGCAGCGCTGATCTACTGACGCTGCGACGAGTCCAAGGAGCAGCGTGGCGGCCGGAGCCCGGATCGAGATCACCAACCTGACCAAGAAGTTCGGCAGCTTCACCGCCGTCGACGACCTCACCTTCACGGTGGAGCCGGGGCGGATCACCGGCTTCCTCGGCCCCAACGGCGCGGGGAAGACCACCACCCTGCGGATGGCGCTCGGGCTGGTCCGGCCCACCTCGGGCGGCGTCACCATCGACGGTAAGGCGTACGCCGACCTCGGCAACCCGCTCGCCACGGTCGGTGCTGCGCTCGAGGCGACGAACTTCCACCCGGGCCGCTCCGGGCGCGACCACCTGCGGGTGATGGCCTCGACCCACGGGATCCCGGACACCCGCGTCGACGAGATGCTCGAGCTCACCGGGATCCCCGCGTTCGCGCGGCGCCGGGCCGGTGCGTACTCGATGGGCATGCGGCAGCGGCTCGCCCTCGCGGCGGCACTGCTCGGCGACCCGAAGGTGCTGATCCTCGACGAGCCGGCCAACGGGCTCGACCCCGAGGGCATCCGCTGGCTGCGCGGGTTCCTCTCCCGGCTCAGCCGTGACCAGGGCAAGACGATCCTGGTCTCCAGCCACCTGCTCCTCGAGGTCGCCCAGACCGTCGACGACGTGGTGATCCTCGCCAACGGCAGGCTGGTCCGGCAGGGCAGCATGTCCGAGCTGAGCGGCACCGCCACGGCGCGGGTGCGCACCTCCGACCCGGTCCGGCTGGCCGAGGCGCTGCTGGCGGCCGGGCTCGGCTCGACCACCGCCGCGGACGGCCTGCTGACCGTCGAGACCGACGACCTGCGTCAGGTCGGCGACGTGGCCCTGACCGCCGGGCTGCCGGTCTGGGAACTGCGTGCGCAGCGTCCCGACCTCGAGCAGCTGTTCCTGTCCCTCACCGAGGGCACCAACCGCAACCAGGTGGCCTGATGAACGTCTCCTTCCCCCGCGTCGTGCGCTCCGAGCTGCTCAAGTTCTTCACCACCCGGCTGTGGTGGGGGATGGCGATCGGCATCTTCCTCGCAGGCGCTGCGTTCGCGCTCCTCTTCGGCATCCTGTTCACCTCCGACGCCGCCACGACCGCGGGCGGGCAGGCCGGGATGCCGACCGGTGACGACCTGCAGATCGCCAACAGCGTCTACACCGCCGGGATCAGCTTCGGCTACCTGCTGATGCTGACCATCGGGGTGATCCAGATCGGTGCCGAGTACCGGCACAGCACCATCACCACGACCTTCCTCGCCGTCCCGCGCCGCGCGACGGCGATGCTCGCCAAGGTGGTGGCACTGCTGATCATCGGTGTCGTCTACGGGGTGATCAGCCTGCTGGGCTCGGTGTCGGTGGGCGCGCTCACGCTCAGTCTTCGTGGGGCCGATGCGTTCCCCTCCGCCGAGGTGCTGCGCACGCTGGCGCTGAGCCTGCTCGTGCTCGGGCTGTGGGCACTGATCGGGCTCGGCATCGGGATCCTGATCCCCAACCAGGTCGCCGCCCTGCTCGTCGGCATCGGCGTGGCCTGGATCGTGGAGCCGCTGGTCGGCCTCGCGATCAGCGCCTGGGACTTCGGCGCCGAGCACATTGCGCCGTTCATGCCGACCGAGGCGACCAACGCCGTGGTGAACGCGGTGCAGAACTCCCCGGACGCAACCCGCCTGAGCTGGTGGGCCGCGGCCATCGCACTCGGGTGCTGGGCAGCGGCGCTCTCCGGGATCGGGGTCCTGCTCACCACGCGGCGCGACGTGAGCTGAGGCCGGCCCCCTTTGGCCCGGCGGCTTACGTAGGACCCTGTGCGCACCCCCGGTGTCCAGAAGACTCGAACTCGGGGGCCGTACAGGGTCATGCCTGATGGGATATTCGCCCGCGCGGGCCTAGCGTTGGCACATGACCGAGCCAGGCAGGGTCACGGCCGACCCGTCGCGGGAGCGACTGCAGACGCCGGCGACCATCGTGACGATGGTCCGCACCGTCGCCTCCGTGGCGCTCGCGGCGACGGCCGCGGGCCAGGAGAGCCTGACGCTGCTGGTGATCGCGCTGGTCGTGCACTGGGTCGGTGACTCCCTCGACGGCCTGGTGGCCCGCGTCCTGGACTGCGAGACCCGTACGGGCGCGGTGATCGACATCTTGTGCGACCGGCTCTGCGTGGCCGGCTTCTACGTCGGGCTGGCCTGGCTGGAGCCGCACCTCGCCCCGGCGATCTTCGTCTACCTGACCATGTTCATGGTGGTCGACTGCTTCCTCTCGCTCAGCTTCCTCGCGTGGCCGATCACCAGCCCCAACTACTTCTACGTGATCGACCGCGGGCTGTGGCTGCGGAACTGGTCGCACCCCGCCAAGGCGGTGAACTCCGGCCTGTTCGCGATCCTGCTCCTGACGACGGGGTGGATGTGGGTGGGACTGGCGATCGCGACAGCCCTGCTCGTGGCCAAGTGCTGGTCGGTGGTCAGCCTGCTCCGCATCGGGATGCCGGTCCCGTCCGACCCGGAGGGGGTCCTGGGGCAGCCGCGGGCGGGCAACCTCGCCCGACCGTGAAGCTCGTCCTGACCACGCTGCTGGTGGCCTTCGGATCGGCGCTGCTGCCGTTCGTCAACATCGAGGCCTACCTGGCGGCCGTCGGCGCGGCGATCCGCGACGTCGGGGTGTGGCAGGTCGCCGGTGCCGCTGCCATCGGGCAGACGGCCGGCAAGGTGCTGCTGTACTCCGCGGCCGACTGGGCGATGAACCTCCCCTGGCTGCGCAGGAAGATGTCCTCCGCCAAGTGGACGAGGTCCTACGAGCGGTGGCGGGTCTGGATCGCCGACCACCCCCGCGGGACGGTCGCCCTGCTGTTCTTCTCGGCCTCGGCCGGCATCCCGCCGCTCTACGTGATCGCCGTGCTCGCCGGACAGTTCCGGGTGAACTTCTGGCTGTTCCTGAGCACCTGCCTCGTCGGCCGCTACCTGCGCTTCCTGGTGCTGCTCGGGGCGGCCGACTGGATCGTCGTACGCCTCACCTGAGCCGGGGCAGGTCAGGGCGAGCGGAGCGCCTTGAGCTTGGTGACGGCACTGCTGATCGCGTCCATCGCGCCCAGCGCGATCTTGGGGACGTTCATGCCGGCGGGCTTGAGCGGGTGCAGCAGCGCGTCGGTGCCGCCGTCAGCGAACACCACCGAGCCGACCATCAGGCTGGCCTCCTCGGAGAGCAGGAACGCCACGATGGCGGCGATCTCCTCGGGGCGGCCGGGGCGGTTCAGCGCCGTGGGATAGGCGTCGGCGAACACGCCGAGCTTGGGGTCGTTGCGCAGCTGCTCGGTCATCGGGGTGGCGATCATCCCGGGCGCGACGGCGTTGACCCGGATGCCGGCTCCGGCCCACTCGGCCTTGATCCCCTCGCGGCGGGCCCAGTACGCGAGCGCCGCCTTGGTCGCCGGGTAGATGTTCACCGCGTCCTCGCCGGAGGCGAGGCGCCGCGCCTTCTCCTCGTCGTCGGCGAGGCACGCGGCGGTCACGTCGGCGTTCCAGCCCGGCTGGGCGGTGACCGAGTTGGAGCTGATCAGGACCACGCTGGAGCCATCCCCCATCTGCGGCCGCAGGGCCGTGACCAGGCCGATGGCGCCGAAGAAGTTCAAGGAGACCACCAGCTGCGGGTCGACCCCGGTGAGGCCGGCGACCCCCGCGCACGGGACGACGCCGTCGACCTTGTCGGTCAGCCGGGCCACCTCGGCGGCCGCGCTGTCGCGGCCCGACTGGGTGGCGAGGTCGCCGATGACGTCGGTGTCGCGCAGGTCGACCCCGATCACGGTGTGGCCGTCGTGGCGCAGCCTGGTGGCGATCGCGGCCCCGATGCCCGAGGCGGCGCCGCTGACGACGTACGTGCTCATCAGGCCGCCTCGGTCGGGCGGTTCAGTGAGGCGCCCAGCCGCGCGATGAACGCGACCACGTCCTCGGCACTCCGGTCCGGAAGTCCGAACATCACCTCGTCGACCCCGAGTGCTTCCCAACGCTCCAGCTGGCCCGGCTCGAGCCGGCTGGTCAGGAGTACGACGATGCGCGGGTCGCCCGCACGGCCTGCGTCGGCCCATGCCTGGTTGAGGGCGGCGACCCGGTCCTCGATGTCGGTCTCGATCGGCGTGGTGATCCACCCGTCGGCGTTCGCGACGATCCAGTCGAAGTTCTTCGGCGTACCGCCTGCACCGACGAGGATCGGGATCCGGGGCTGCTGGACCGGCTTGGGGTAGGCCCAGCTCGGCTTGAGGCTTGCGAACTCGCCCTCGTAGGAGGCCACCTCCTCGGTCCACAGCCGCTGCATCAACTCGAGGTACTCGCGCAGCACGGTGCGCCGCTTCTTGCCGGGGACGCCGTGGTCCTCGAGCTCCTCGACGTTCCAGCCGAAGCCGACGCCGAGCGTGACCCGGCCGCCGGAGAGGTGGTCCAGGGTGGCCAGGGTCTTCGCCAGGGTGATCGGGTCATGCTCCATCGGCAGCGCGACCGCGGTGCCGAGCCGGATCGTGCTGGTCACCGCCGCCGCGGTCGCCAGCGAGACCCACGGATCGAGGATGCGCAGGTAGCGGTCGTCGGGGAGCTCACCGCCGGTCCCGGGGTGGGCCGAGTCCCGGCTGGTGGGGATGTGCGAGTGCTCCGGCACGTAGAAGCCGTGGAATCCGGCCTCCTCGGCGGCGCGGGCCGCGTCCGCGGGAGTGATGCCGCGATCGCTGGTGAAGAGCACGACAGATTTGTCCATTGGGTCATCAAAACTGAAACACGTTCTATTGTCGAGTGGCGTGGGCGAACTCGGCTCACACGAGGATCGTGTGCCAGTCGTCGAGCAGGTCCTGCTCCTCGGCGCGGGTCAGGCCGGTGCGCGGCGCGTCCGGCGCCGCGCGCAGCCACGCGAGGGTGTCGCGGGCCGTCTCCTCGACGGGGCGTGGGCGCAGCCCGGCCGCCAGGGTCGCGGTGACGTCGTGGGTGGTCATCCCGCGGCTCTCCGCGGGCAGCCACAGCGGCAGGGAGCGCGGGCCGGCCCAGTAGGTGACGTTGCGCTCGAGCAGGAAGTCGGCGGGCGCCCAGGTCACGGTCGCCTCCGCGCCGGCCGGGCCGACGGCCAGGGCCACGGCGTCGACGAGGTCGCCCAGGCGGCTGGTGGGCCCGGTGGCGTCGTACACCCCGGTGCGGCGCTGCTCGGCGCAGGAGACGATCCAGGCAGCGAGGTCGCGTACGTCGATCGCCTGGGCCTCGCGGTCCGGGGACTCCGGCGCGAGCACGTCGCCGCCCTCGGCGAGCCGCTCGACCCAGTAGGTGAACCGGCCGCTCGGGTCGCCCGGGCCGATGATCACCCCGGGGCGGACCACCAGCGCCTCGTGGGCCCGGGTCCTGACCAGCTGCTCGCAGGCCACCTTGTTCGAGCCGTGCTGCTCGGGGGAGTCCTCGTCGAGGTCGCTGCCGGCCGCCGGGAGCAGGGCCGGGAGCAGGGCCGGGAGCAGGGGGAGTGTCTCGGGCGTGCCGCCGGGGGTCGACTGGTCGGCGTACACGCTGATCGTGGAGACGAAGGTCCAGTGCGGGACCCGGTCGGCCAGTGCCTCCAGCGCCGCCGCGACCCAGGACGGCGTCCGAGCCACGTCGATGACCGCGTCCCACTCGCCCTGCAGCGCCGACCAGTCCGGGCGCTGCCGGTCCAGCGGGACGTGCCGGGCGCCGTCGGGAACCGGGCCGGAGAGCCCGCGCGCGGCGCAGGTGACGTCGTGCCCGCGGGTGACGGCCTCCGCCGCGACCGCCCGGGAGAGGAACTGGGTGCCGCCGAGGACGAGGAGTCGCATTCGCTCAACCTGCTACGAGTCCGGTGCAGCGCGCAAGGACGAGAGGACGCCTCAGTAGCCCGGGATTCGGATCACCAGCTCGTCGCCGCGGACCGCGATCGTGCCGGAGAAGGCGAACGGGACGGTGTCGGTGACCTGCTCGGTGGCACCGGTCTCGCGGTCACGGACGACTCCGGTCATCCGTCCCAGCGGCGGGTCCGGGGTGCTCAGCTGCCAGTCCGCGGCGCCTGCCTCGACGCTGGTCCGGGGGTAGGAGTCCAGCGTCCACTGCGAGGACTCGAGCCCCCCGACGAACGCCTTGCGGGCGGGACAGCCGGCCGGGCGGTTGCCCCGCAGCGGCTCCGTGCAGCGCTTCACGAAGGACCGCACCGCCCGGTCGACCTGCGCCCGGCCAGGAGGACGCAGCCGGGCCGGGAACTCCAGGCCGTCAAGGCGCAGGCTGCGGGTGTCGACCCGCTGGGTGGGGCCGTGGTCGACGTAGCGGTCCGCGCCACCGACGCCGACGTCGTACTCGCCCGGTGGCAGGTAGAACGACTGCCCCTCGCCGGGCAGCGGGCCGACGTCCACCTGCACCCCGCTGATGGACACCGACGTCACACCCGGACCACGCAGCTTGATCGTGGGCAGCGCGGAGCCGACGAACTCCCCGGAGCGACGCAGCTCGGGCTCGAGCCACGGCCTCGACTCCTGGTCAGGCAGCCGCAGGGCGTAGCGCACCGAGTCCAGGTCCGTGTCGGTCCGTTCGAGCTCGACCTCCTGGCCGGCCAGGGCGCCACGCTCCAGCACGGCGTCGGTCAGCAGGGCGGTGGAGACGGCGTACCGGCGGTCCTCGACCAGCTCGATCGCCGCGGCCGAGTCGGCGTCCACCAGCGCGCGCTCGAGGGCCTCCACGCGTCCCTGGGCGCTGCCCGGATCCGGCGCGGAACCACCCGGGCCGCACGCCGAGGACACAGCGAGGGCGGGGCCGAGAAGCCACACCAGTGCGCCCCGGGCCCGCGTCATCGGGTGAGCATGGCAGACGTTTCGCCCCGCCGGACGTGACCTGCGACCTAAAATCGGGAGGGTGCACAGACTCCTGGCTGCGGCCATCTCCTTGCTGGTGATCGGCGCGGCCCTGGTCGTCGCCGCCCCCGCCGGATCGGCTGCCTCACCCTGGCGAGCCGTGGTCACCTTCGACAAGTCCTGGCAGAACCCGTCCAGCTCGCGCCTGGTCTGGGAGCTCCAGCAGCGCCGGGCCGGTGCCTGGAAGACCGTGGAGACCCGCAGCTGGCGGGCCGGCTCAGGAATGCTCGGCCGCGCGGGGGTCAACTCCTGCGCCAAGAACAAGGGCTGGCTGCCCAACGGCACCTACTCGATGCGCCAGCACGACAACTACCCCGGCAACCTGATCAAGGGCCGTGCCTTCCGGATCGACGACAAGACCTGCCCGAACGGCACCCGCCGCGTGGACCTGTTCATCCACACCGAGCAGGGCCGGGGCAACCGGCAGTGCCGTGACCGCCGCGGCGACCAGGTCTGCCGCTGGGAGGTGCCCCGCATCAACGACTACAAGTCGGCCGGCTGCATCAAGCTCGCCCCCCGAGACCTCGCCGAGCTGGTCCGCCTCTACCAGCGCCACTTCTCCGCCAACGTGAGGTACTCCAAGAACCAGGTCGTCCTCCGCGTCGTCAACTGAGCACGCCGAGCGGGCAATTGCGTCCCGCCGTTGCGCGCCGAGCGGGCAGAAATGTCTCGCGAAAACGTCTCGAGCGGGCAGTAATGGTCGGCCGAGATCGGCGGGTGCGGACACAATCGCCCGCTCAGCGGCCACGGCGCGACGTTTGTGCCCGGTCGGCGGGCTACGGCGTGACGTTTGTGCCCGGTCGGCGAGCTACGGCGCGACTCAGGTGGGGAGGGTCTTGAGGAACATCGAGACGAGGTGGCCGGCGGAGACGCGTTGGCCGACCTCGGCGAAGCCGCGGGCGTGGTGGAAGGTGAGGGAGGCGTGGTTCGGGGGGTCGAGGTTGACCTCGAGGGCGAACAGCGGGCGCCCGCAGGTCGACTCCAGCTCGTCGTAGACCTGGGTGCCGAGCCCGCGGCGACGGAAGTCCTCGTGGATGACCACCCGGTCGAGGTAGCAGAAGTTGTCGAAGCGCCGGGAGAACCAGCCGAAGTTCTCCCCGTCGTACGCCGAGCCGGAGGCGAACGTGATCACGAAGCCCGCGAACTCGCCGTCCACGTCGATGACCGCCGCCGTGTCGGCGAGCTCCACGAGCTGCTCCAGCCGGGGTTCGTCGAGCGGGGCGAGCACCTCCACGTTGCGCTCGTTGAGCGCCAGCACATCGGCGTGGTCGGCAGCGGTGATGGGTCGCAGGATCACTGGTCGAGGAACCTCACGCCGGTGGCCTCCTCGCTGATCTCCCACAGCCGGCGCTGCGCCTCCCGGTCGGTGGCAAGCTTGCGCGGGTTCACGATCCGCGGATGGCCCTTCATCTGCAGGACGCCGCTCGGGCCAACGTAGGTCGACCCCGGCAGGTCGGCCGTGGCCGCCATCAGGGTGGGCAGCGCTCCCAGCTCCGGCGGCTGTCCGGCGACCTCGAAGACCGCCTGCATGATGGTGGCGCTCCACCGCAGCCGCTGCTTGGTGTTGCCGTGGTTGCGACCGGCGCCCATCAGTCCGGTCGCGGAGTAGCCGGGGTGGGCGGCGAGGCCCCTGACCGGCACGCCGAGCTCACGGGCACGGCGGTCGAGCTCGAGCACGAACATCAGGTCGGCGAGCTTGGACTTCGCGTAGCCGCGGTAGCGACCGTAGTGGCCGCTCTCGTCCCGGGGGTCGTCCAGCGGCGGAGTCCGGGTCAGCCGGCTGGCCTGCGAGGCGACCGCGACGACCCGCCCGTCGCCGGAGGCCGCGAGCTGGGGCAGCAGCAGCCCGGTGAGCGCGAACGGCCCGAAGTAGTTGGTGGCCATCTGGAGCTCGAAGCCGTCGTCGGTGCGGTGGTACGGCGTGGCCATCACGCCCGCGTTGTTGATCAGGATGTCCAGTGGCCCTTCGACCTCGGTCACCGCCTTCCGGATCGAGGCGAGGTCGGAGACGTCGATCGACAGCGGATGCAGCTGCGCGCTGGGAGCCTCCTCGGTGATCGTCGCGATGGAGGCCTTGAGCTTGTCGGCGTTGCGGGCGCCGAGGATGACGTGCGCGCCGTGGCGGGCGAGCTCGATCACCGTCTTCTCACCGATGCCGCTGGTGACCCCGGTGACCAGGGCGCGCTTGCCGGTCAGGTCGGGGATGTCCTCGGGGCTCCAGGGCCTCGCGCTCACGGGGTCACCGCCAGCGAGGCGAGCAGGCGGCGGGCCAGGTCCTCGTCCCCCTCGATCCGGGCCTGCACGGACTCCGGTCCCCGTCGGCCGCCCGCGAGCACCACGAAGTCCTCGGGGGTCAGGGTCACCGAGACGTCCGGCGCGGCCGCGTCGTCGGTCGCGGTGGCGCGGCCGTCGGCGCCGACGCGCACGGTCCAGTCGAGGCCTGCCTCCGGTACGGCGAGACGGACCGTCGTGCCGACCGGCGGGGCGAGCCGCTTGCCCACCACCATCGGCAGGGCCCGGCCGAAGACCGCCAGCACGTGCCCGGCCGCGGGGGAGTCGTAGCCTCCCGGGCGGTCGATGGCGCGGCGTACGTCCTGGTCGTGCATCCACACGTCCAGCGGGCGGTTGCTCAGCAGGGTCTGGTTGTCCCACGGCATCCCGGCCGGGGTCAGCGGTGCGGCCGCCGCGGGATCCGTCGGCGGCTCGGCCTGCAGCTGCGCGTAACGGGTCGCCACGGCGTGCTCGATCTCGTCGGCGAGCGCTGACAGGTCGTGACCGCGGCGGGCCTCGACCCCCTGCTCGGTGTAGTAGCCGAGCAGCCCCCGCATGTGCGGTGCCTCGGCGACCTTGATCGTCTCCTCCGGGGTCCCGGCGAGCACTGCCTCGAGGTGGGCGATGTGCGCGACGACGTCCCGGACGGTCCACCCCGCGAGGTCGGTGGGGAGGTCCGCCTGGTCCGGCGAGATGGTGCGCACGAGGGCGACGAAGTCCGCGCACGCCCCGTGCCACAGGTCGACGAGATGGCCCAGCCGGGCGTCGGTCGGGGCCTGCGGGGCGTCAGTCATGGCGGACAGCGTACGGCTAGGCCGGCGGGTCGACCCGGCGTTCCTCGACCACGTGGGTCGAGCGTGAACGCTGCCGGTTCATGACCAGCGCCAGCACGATCGCGAGCGCGCCCAGGAGGATCAGGATCCACCCAAGCGTGTCGGTCGCGACGACGTCGTCGACGCTCGCGGGCAGGTCAACCACGTCCAGGGCGAGGATGAGGCCGACCAGCAACAGGACGACTCCGAGTCCGATTCCCATGGTGATGCTCCCTTCGGTTGCGGCGAGTGTCCCCCATCAGGGGCCCGCGAAACCGGGAATCAGGTCACGCGCGTCATGCGTGGACAAAGAAACTAAAACCTATCGACTTGCTACCTTATTGGCATGAGTTTGACCTTCCACTGGTTCCTGCCGGCGTACGGCGACCCCGGCTCCCCGGCTCCCGGCAGGCCCGGGTCCTCCGGCGGCGAGCACCGGCCCGCCACGCTGCAGCACCTCAAGGCGGTGGCCGCGGCCGCCGAGCGGTCCGGCTTCGAGTCGGTACTGGCCCCGGACGCACCCGCGGGCGAGGACGCCTGGCTGACCGCGGCGATGCTCGCCGAGGGGACCGAACGGCTGAAGTTCGCCGTCACCGTGCGCCCGGACCTGCTCGGCCCGGTCCTGGCCGCACGCATGGCCGCGACCTTCCAGCGGTACTCCGGTGGCCGCCTCCTGCTGAACGTGGTCGCGGGCGGGGACTCACCCGACGAACGGCAGCGTCAGGCCCACACGGCGCAGCTGGTCACCGGCCTGCGCCGGGAGTGGGCGAGCGACGTGCCCCTGCCGCAGGTCCTGCTCGGCGGGACCTCGCCGCAGGCCGGGGTGGTGGCGGCCGAGCACGCGAACACCTACCTGACGCCGGGGGAGCCCGCGTCCGCGGTCGCCGGCAAGATCGACTGGATCCGCCGGCTGGCCAGCGCGCGCGGACGTGCCCTGTCCTACGGCATCCGCCTGCACGTGGTCGCGCGGGAGACCAGTGCCCGGGCCCGCGCCGAGGCCGAGCGGCCGGGGCAGTGGCTCCACGGTGACGCCGGGCCGGCTCTGGTCGGGTCCTACGAGGAGGTCAGCGAGCGGATCAGCGAGTACGCCGACCTCGGCATCGACCACTTCGTCATCTCCGGCCACCCGGACCCCGAGGAGCCGGCGCGGTTCGCCGAGGGCGTCGTACCCGCGCTGTCTCGTCGTGGCCTGGTCACCGACGAGGCGGACGAGGCAGGCGAGCGCGAGGAGACCGGCGCGCGCGACGGGGAAGGAACCGGCCGGCGAGCACCGCTGGCGGTGCCTGCAACCTCCTCCTGACCCGTCCGCACGGCGCCGCTGATCGACCGATCCCGCTCGATAGGCTCGCGCGGGTGTGGACCTATCGCCCGGCACTGGACGGCCTGCGCACCGTGGCGGTCTACCTCGTCCTCCTCTTCCACGCGGACCTCCCCCAGGTGCCCGGCGGCTTCATCGGCGTCGACGTCTTCTTCGTGCTCTCCGGCTTCCTGGTCAGCAACGTCATCCTGAGCGAGTTCGACCGCACCGGCACCCTGGGCCTCGGCGCCTTCTACGGCCGGCGCATCCGCCGGCTGCTGCCGGCAGCGGTGCTCGTGATCGTCTCGACGGTCGCGCTGTTCCTGATCATCGCCTCGGTCGTACGCCGGCTGCCGATGATCGGCGACGCCCAGGCCTCCCTGCTCTACGTGGCGAACTGGCACTTCCTGACCACGGCCAACGACTACTTCGCGGCGGAGAACGACCCGAGCCCGTTCCTGCACTTCTGGTCGCTCTCGATCGAGGAGCAGTTCTACTTCTTCTTCCCGGCGCTGTGCCTGCTCGTCGCCCGGACCGGGGCTCGCTGGGAGCGTCACCTGACCCGGGTCGTGGTGGTGCTCGTCGTGGCCTCGGTCGCCAGCCAGCTGGTGTGGTCGCAGGTGAGCGCCAACCACGCCTACTACGGCACCGACGCCCGGATCTACCAGCTCCTCGCCGGCGTGCTGCTGGCGCTCGTGCTGCGCCGCTGGGCCTCCTCGGGCCAGGTCCCGCAGGCCGTGCAGGGAGCGCTCGCGATGGCGGCGACGACCGGGGCGCTGGCGCTGGCGCTGCTCGCCTTCGGCCTCGCCGACCTGACGCCGACCTGGCGCGGGCTCGGCGCGACCGTCGCCACGGTGGCGGTGATCGCCGGGCTCAGCCTGGTCCCCGGTGCCGGGCTGACCCGGCTGCTGGCCCGGCCGACGCCGGTCTACCTCGGCAAGATCAGCTACGGCACCTACCTGTGGCACTGGCCGGTGATCCTGGTGCTCAAGGAGTTCCTCGCCGTGAGCCCGGCGACGATCGCCGTCATCGCCTTCGGGCTCAGCACCGGCCTCGCCGCCCTGTCCTTCCAGGTCTTCGAGTCCCCGATCCGGCGCGCCCCGGCGCTGAACCGGTTCGGCTGGAGGGTGCTCGGCGTCGGGGTCGTGACCAGTGCGCTGGTCGCCGTGCTGGTGCCCGGGGTGCTCGACAGCCCGCGCAAGCCCTCGTTGGTCGCCTCGGGCGGCACCGAGGCGACGCGACCGGTCGACGCCACCGCAGAGGGACGCCAGCCGGTGCCCGACATCGACTTCGAGCAGGTGTCCAAGGACGTGGGCACGATCCGCACGTGTCCCGCGGACCAGCCCGAGCAGTGCACCGTCGTACGCGGCAAGGGCCCGCACCTGCTGGTGGTGGGCGACTCCCAGGCCGAGATGTTCGGGCCGATGATGGCGAAGCTGGCCGAGGAGCACGACTTCACCTACTCCGAGAACATCCTGTTCGGCTGCGCCTGGACGGTCGGGCTGGTCAACAAGCGGGTCAGCGAGAAGCTCCAGCAGCGCTGCGCCCAGAACCGCGACGACTGGTACGAGAAGGCGTTGCCCAAGCTCCAGCCCGACGTGGTGCTGCTGGTGCAGAAGCCCCGCGAGACCAAGATGTGGGAGAAGCTGCTCGTCAACGCCGACGACACCAACGACACCCTGGAGCAGCGGCAGGCCCGCGCCACCGAGCGCACCCTGACGATGCTCGCCGAGGGGCCCTGGAAGGTGCTCGTGCTGGAGTCGGTGCTCACCCCGGGCACCTTCCGGGCCGTGGAGTGCCTGGCCTCGGCGAAGATCATCGGCGAGTGCGCCGTACCCCTGCCGCGGAGCGCTCCCCGGGCTGACTCCTACTACCGCGAGGTTGCGGCGCAGCGCGACGACGTGTGGACCGCCAACGTCAACCCGGTGATCTGTCCCCGGGGGCCGCTGTGCCTGCCCGTGCGCGACGACACGGTCGTGTGGCGCGACCGGGACCACCTCACGGTGAGCTTCACCCAGCGCTTCCGCGACGAGATCTGGGCCGAGCTGAAAAAGTCAGATGCCCTCCGCGGCTTCGAGTGAAGCGCGGAGGGCACCTGAGGTACTGCGAGCCAGGCGGGGCCTGACCTAGAAGGCTGCTTCGTCGAGCTCCATCAGGGACAGGTCCACGGCCTCGGCGATGGCCAGCTCGGCGCTGAGCTTCGGCAGGTTGTACTGCGCGAAGAACTGCGCAGCCGCGACCTTGCCCTCGTAGAACGCCTTGTCCTTGGCGGAGACCTCGCCACCCAGCTTCTCCAGCGCCACCTCGGCGCCCTTGAGCAGCAGCCAGGCGCAGACGACGTCGCCGAGCACCATCAGCAGGCGGGAGGTGTTCAGGCCCACCTTGTAGATGTTCTTGATGTCGCCACCCTCGGCGGACTCGTCCGCGCTCATCAAGGTGTTGATCATCAGCCCGACCAGCGCCTGGGCGTCCTCGAGCGCCTTGGCCAGGAGCTCGCGCTCGGCCTTGAGCCGCCCGTTGCCGCCCTCGCTCTTGAGGAAGCCCTCGATCTCGCCCGCGAGGTAGCCCAGGGCCTTGGCTTGGTCCTTGACGATCTTGCGGAAGAAGAAGTCCTGGCCCTGGATCGCGGTGGTGCCCTCGTAGAGGGTGTCGATCTTGGCGTCGCGGACGTACTGCTCCACGGGGTACTCGGTCAGGAAGCCGGAGCCGCCGTAGGTCTGCAGGGACTCGGTGCCGAGCAGCACCCACGAGCGCTCCGAGCCGTAGCCCTTCACGATCGGCAGCAGCAGGTCGTTGACCCGCATCGCCAGCTCGTCGGTCTCGCCGTTGTGCTCGGCGATCTGCACCCGGTCCTGCCAGGAGGCCGTGTAGAGCACCAGCGAGCGCATCGCCTCGGAGAACGACTTCTGCACCATCAGCGAGCGTCGTACGTCGGGGTGGTGGGTGATCGTGACGCGCGGGGCGGTCTTGTTCGCGGACTCGGTCAGGTCGGCGCCCTGCACGCGGGTCTTGGCGAACTCGAGCGCGTTGAGGTAGCCGGTGGAGAGGGTGGCGATGGCCTTGGAGCCGACCATCATCCGGGCGTTCTCGATCACCTGGAACATCTGGGCGATGCCGTCGTGGACCTCGCCGAGCAGCCAGCCCTTGGCGGGCTCGCCGCCGCCGACGCCGGGGTCGCCGAAGGTGAGCTCGCAGGTGTTGGACACCTTGATGCCCATCTTGTGCTCGACGTTGGTGACGTAGGCGCCGTTGCGCTCGCCGGTGAGCTCACCGGTCTCGTGGTCGAAGTGGATCTTGGGGACGATGAACAGGCTCAGGCCCTTGGTGCCCGGCCCGCCCTTGCCCTCGACGCCCTGGGGGCGCGCCAGCACCATGTGGATGATGTTGTCGCACAGGTCGCTCTCGGCGGAGGTGATGAACCGCTTCACGCCGGTGATGTTCCAGGACCCGTCCTCGTTCTGGGTCGCCTTGGCGCGGCCGGCGCCGACGTCGGAGCCGGCGTCGGGCTCGGTGAGCACCATGGTGGTGTTCCAGCCCTTGTCGATGATGATCTGGGCGATCTTCTTGTCCCGCTCGTTGCCGTTGCGGTAGATGATCGAGGCGAAGGCCGGGCCGGCGCCGTACATCCAGATCGGGGCGTTGGCGCCGAGCACCATCTCGCCCAGTGCCCAGACCAGGCTGGCGGGGGCGGGGGTGCCGCCGAGCTCCTCGGGGAGCTGCAGGCGCCAGTACTCCGCCTCGTGCCAGGCCTGGTAGCTCTTCTTGAACGACTCGGGCAGCGGGGCGGTGTGGGTCTCGGGGTCGAAGACCGGGGGGTTGCGGTCGCTGTCCTCGTAGGAGTCAGCCAGGTCCTCGCGGGCGAGACGCTCCACCTCGGTCAGGATCGAGCGAGCGGTCTCGGCGTCGATCGCCTCGAAGGGGCCGGACCCCAGGACCTCGTCACGCCCGAGCACCTCGAAGAGGTTGAACTCGATGTCGCGGATGTTGCTCTTGTAGTGGCTCACGAACCCACCTGCATCTGTGTTGGTCGGAACTCGGCCGTGCGGTTGCTACTGGCCGGTAACAACCAGTATCTGCCGCGGGAGCGCCGCACGCAAGCGCTTCCGCATTTTGTGACCGGCGCCATGCCCGGATCCGGGCGCGCCGAGGTCGCTGGGCGGTCGGGTGAGTCGTGCAGGTCCGGTAAATGAAGCGATCTGACAGACTTCGGGCATGCGAGTCTCCGCTAAGGCTGATTACGCCCTCCGGGCACTCATCGAGATCGCGAACCGCGACGACGGGCGGCCGGTGAGCGCGGAGGAGCTCGGCAAGCTCCAGGAGATCCCGCACGGCTTCCTGCAGGCGATCCTGGCGGACATGCGCCGCGCCGGCATCGTGGTCAGCCAGCGCGGCCAGTCCGGCGGCTGGCGGCTGGCGACCAAGCCGTCCCAGGTCAGCGTCGCCGACGTGATCCGCGCGGTGGACGGCCCCCTGGTCAGCGTCTACGGGCTGCGCCCCGAAGCGGTCTCCTACAACGAGTCGGCGCAGATCCTGCAGCACGTGTGGATCGCGGCCCGCAGCAGCCTGCGCGAGGTGTTCGAGAACGTGACCATCGAGGGCCTCGCCGCCCGCACGCTGCCCGACGACGTCGAGGCGCGGACCAAGGACGACGACGCCTGGCAGCCGCACTGAGCCGTTTCGCAGGCCTGGGAGCCAGAACTGGAACACGTTACAGTTCGCCGATGATCGAATCCGAGTTCATCTCCTGGGAGGCGCCCGACGGCGACCACCCCGTACGCCGCCTCTCCCAGCGCTCCTACGACCTCGTCTCGCGCAAGCAGAAGGACGAGTGGCTCACCCTGTGGGCCGAGGACGCCGTGGTGGAGGACCCGGTCGGGCCGTCGTTCTTCGACCCCGACGGCAAGGGCCACCACGGGATCGAGGCGATCAGCGCCTTCTGGGACCTCGCGATCGCCCCGGTGAAGACGTTCCGGTTCACCATCCGCGACTCCTTCGCCAACGGCAACTCCTGCGCGAACATCGGCACCTTCAGCACCGAGCTCGAGGACGGCAGCCTCGCCGACACCGACCTGATCGCCGTCTACCGGATCGACGACGAGGGCAAGCTGGTCTCGATGGCCGCCCACTGGGAGGTCGAGCGGACCCTCGCGACGTTGCGCAAGCCGGAGTAGGCCGGGCGGGGCGGCGTGGGGCGGCGTACGCGGGCGCTCAGCTCGCGCGGGTCTCAGGCGCGCGCCGACCCAGGTCCCGCATTTGCTGGCAAATGTCGGTCGGATCGCGGCGTGGGATGCATTTTCCCAGCAATTGCGTGGCCCGGGTCGCTGCGACCACGCCACGCCACACGCGGCCGGAGTCCGCAGGCCCCGTACGCCGGGCCGCTCAGCCGATCGCGTCGACGCGGGCGCGGATCCACTCCACGAGGGGGCGCAGGGCGCGCCAGTCGTCGCGGACGCGGTCGAGGAGGTCGGGGGTGTTCAGGTTCTCGAAGCCGTAGGACTTGGTCATCGACAGCGACTTGTAGCGGAGCAGCTCGATGCGGGGGTGGTCGGCGGCGTACCCGCGGGGCGTGGTCTTGAGCTGGTCGCCACCGATCTCGAAGCCGTCCTTGGCGAGGTCACGCAGGATCCGCTCGAGCTCCATCCCGGAGTGCTCCACGT
The DNA here is from genome assembly GCF_058215695.1 of Nocardioides sp. Z38_18. Taxonomy (NCBI): domain Bacteria; kingdom Bacillati; phylum Actinomycetota; class Actinomycetes; order Propionibacteriales; family Nocardioidaceae; genus Nocardioides; species Nocardioides sp. Z38_18. Next base: position 1,071,073 of record NZ_JBZAJE010000002.1, on the reverse strand, counting down.
CGATGGCCGTGCGGATCCGGCTCAGGTCCGGGGCTGCTGCGTGGTAGTAGCCGCCGCTGACCCGGACGCCGGGGGAGCCGACCTCGACGTAGTAGCCCGTGGCCGGCCCGACGGCCACGATCGCGCCCTGGTGGTTCTTGTAGGGCGTCTTGTCCTTGGCGAAGCGGACGTCGCGGTAGGGCCGGAACACCTTGGCCGGCCCGAACTCCTCGGCGAGCTCCGCGGTCAGCGCGAGCATCGGCTGGCGCACCGAGGAGTCGTAGACGTGCTTGTGCGCCTCCCAGAACGACTTCGTGTTGTCCAGCTCGAGGTCGTCGTAGAAGTCGAGGGCGGCGTCAGGGAAACCGGTGAACGTCACGCCAGCCACCATATGTTCGACGGCCGCGGTCACAATCGCGCGGTGCCGGACACTACCGGGCATGGACTCCTCGCAGGAACGATTCACCGAGCTGTGGCACGAGCAGGGGCCCCACGTGCTGGCCTTCGCTCGGCGTCACGTCGGTCCGGAGGCCGCGAACGACGTGGTGGCGGAGACCTTCATGGTTGCCTGGCGGCGCTGGAACGACGTGACCGACCCTCCGATCGCCTGGCTGCTGGTGGCTGCCCGCAAGGTCATCCAGAACCGAGCCCGGACGGTACGGCGTCACCGCGCCCTGGAGGAGCGGGTCGCACTGCTCGACGGGGTGGCTTCCTACGCCGCCGACTCGGCCGACATGGCCCTCACCCGGCGCGAGGCCCTGGAACGGCTCGCTCGACTCGACGAGAAGCATCGCGAGGCGCTGCTCCTCGTCAGCTGGGACGGGCTCTCGAACGACCAGGCAGCAGCCGTCCTGGGCATCAAGCCGGCGACGTTTCGCCGGCGACTCAGCCGCGCGCGGGCAGCCCTGCTCCACGGATCGACGCCGCCACGACCAGAACTCCGACCGACGCCCCTGAAGGAGCTGCCATGAACGTCCTCGAGCGGATCCGCCCGGAACCGCAGCCTCTCGACGCCGCCTGGTCGGCCGCCACGCTGCAGCACATCCTCACCAGCGGTGAGCCTGCTGTACGACGCTCCCGCGCCACCGTCCGACGCCGGACTCTCGCGAGTGCCCTGGCTGTCGCAGTCGCCGTCGCTGCTGCGGTGGTCGGTGCCACCACCATCGGCACTTCACCCGCCTTCGCCGTGGAGCAGCGTGAGAACGGTGACGTGGTGATGACCGTCAACCGGCTCACGGATCCCGCGGGTCTGGAGCGGGCGCTGGGCGATCACGGCATCGAGGCGCGGGTGACCTACCTGTCCACCCAGATCCCCTCCGACCTCGACGACGGCTCCGAGCCGTCGCCCTGCGGGTCAGGCGAGGGCGTCGGGGCCACGGTCGATCCGTCGGACGCCGGTGGCTTCGCGGTCACGTTCGAGCGGGCGTACCTCGAGGCGCATCGCGGGGCTGAGCTCTCGCTCACGGCTGCGGGAGGAAGCTCGGCAGGCGACTGGGCCGGGCTGAAGCTGGAGTGGAGCGACGGTCGCTGCTGAGGCTGCGACCCATATGGAGCGGATGACGAGATTCGAACTCGCGACATCGACCTTGGGAAGGTCGCGCTCTACCAGCTGAGCTACATCCGCACGCCGGGCCCGAGTGCTGCTTCGGACGCCGACGCAGGAGAGGTTACCCGAAAGCTCTGCCGGATCAGATGGGGCCCAGCTTCGGACGCTTCGGGGAGACGCTGTCGCCCGAGGAGCGCCCCGTGACGCGGCGGTGCACCCAGGGCGCGAGGAACTCCCGGGTCCACTCCGCGTTGGCCCGCAGCTGCTCGCGCCGGCTCAGGACCGGGAGCGGGGTCCGTTCGAGCTGGAGCTGCTCGTGCGGGACGCCGAGAGCGTCCAGGACCGCGTTCGCGATGTGCTGGTGCCCGGCGGGGTTGAGGTGCATCCGGTCGGTGTCCATCACCTCCGCGAGGTCCTGGTCGCGCATCCGCCACATGTCGACGAGCAGGGTGCCGTGGCGATCGCTGATCTCCCGGACGAACTCGTTGTAGAGCGCCATCCGTCCGCGGACGGCCGCGTAGATCTTCGACTTGCCCGGGTCGAAGATCGTGAACATCACCACCTGGGCGCCGGTGGCGCTCAGGCGGGCGATCGCCCCGTCGTACGCCGCTGCCAGGCCGTCGAGGTCGACCCGGGGGCGGAGCACGTCGTTGGCCCCGGCGTAGATCGTGACCAGGTCGGGCTCCAGGGCCAGGGCGGGCTCGAGCTGCTCGTCGATGACCTGCTGGAGCTTGCGGCCGCGGATGGCGAGGTTGGCGTAGCCGAAGTCGTCGCTCCGGGTCGCGAGCACCTCGGCGACCCGGTCGGCCCAGCCGCGGAGACCGTTGGGTCGATCCGCGTCCGGGTCACCGACGCCCTCGGTGAAGGAGTCGCCCAGTGCGACGAAGCGGGTGAACGGTCCAGGTGACGTCATGGGTCACCATTCTCCGGTGCCGATGCCCTGGCCGACGTCGCGGGGTAGGTTGTCCGCGTGCTTCTCTCAGACCGCGACATCCTGGCCGAGATCAAGGCTGAGCGGGTCGTGGTGGAGCCCTATGACGAGGCGATGATCCAGCCCTCGAGCATCGACTTCCGGCTCGACCGCTACTTCCGCGTCTTCGAGAACCACCGCTACCCGCACATCGACCCGGCGGCCGACCAGTCGGACCTGACCCGCGAGGTCGAGCCCGACGGCGACGAGCCGTTCATCCTGCACCCGGGCGAGTTCGTGCTCGGGTCCACCCTCGAGGTGGTCACGCTGCCCGACGACCTCGCCGCGCGGGTGGAGGGGAAGTCCTCCCTGGGCCGCCTGGGCCTGCTCACGCACGCGACCGCCGGTTTCGTCGACCCCGGGTTCAGCGGTCACGTGACGCTGGAGCTGGCCAACGTGGCCACGCTGCCGATCAAGCTCTACCCGGGGATGAAGATCGGCCAGCTGTGCTTCTTCCGGCTCAGCTCCCCGGCCGAGCACCCCTACGGCTCGGCCAAGTACGGCTCGCGCTACCAGGGACAGCGGGGGCCGACCCCCTCGCGTTCCTACGCGAACTTCCAGCGCACGCGGATCTGAGTCTCGCGTCCCGCTCCGGGACCTCCCTCGCCTTCGTGTGGCGAGACCCTTGGACGGCAGTGCGGAGTAGAGGTTAGGCTGGCCTAACTCTCGACCGGCGCACTGGCGCGTTCGGGGGTCCCACGACCGGAGGACGCCATGACCACCATCCAGGACACCGAGGCACCCAGCGTTCTGCTCACCGAGGCGAGCGTGCACTCCATCACCCGGATCAGCCCCGCCTTCGTCCGCGTCCAGCTGGCCAGCCCCGCCTTCGCCGACCTCGCCGAGGAGGGCTTCGACACCCGGTTCAAGATCGTCTTTCCCGGTGGCACCGGGCAGCTCCCCGTGATCCCCGAGTCCCCGGACGACTACTACCAGCGCTGGATGAGCGCCCCGGACGAGGTGCGTTCGCCGATGCGCACCTACACGATCCGCGAGGTCGTCCGAGAGGGCCTCGACGTGCGCCTGGTGGTGGACTTCGTCGTACACCCCGACACCGGGCACGGCCAGGGACCTGCCTGCCGCTGGGCGCTGACCGCGACCCCGGGCGACGTCGTCCAGGTGATCGCGCCGCACCGGCTCACCCAGTACGGCGGCACCGAGTTCGACCCCGCCGGCCGCAAGCACCTGATCCTGGTCGGCGACGAGACCGCAGTGCCCGCGCTGACCCGGATCCTGGCGGACCTCGGACCCGGCCACACCGGCGAGGTGTTCATCCAGGTCCCGTCCAGCGCCGACATCCTCGACCTCCGGGTGCCGGAGGGCTTCGAGGTGAAGTGGTGCCCCCGCAACGACGACGCCTGCGGCCGCCGCCTCGTCCAGGACGTACGCCGCCACCTGGGCCTGCCCCCCTCCAAGGACTTCGAGGCCCTCCCCGACCTGCCCAGCGACCTGGACATCGACGTGTGGGAGACCCCGAGGTACTCCTCGGCCGGCGAGGACGTCGAGGCGCAGCTGCACACCCACTCCCTGGGCCACGACCTCGACGACACCTACGCCTGGATCGCCGGCGAGTCCTGGATGGTCAAGGCCCTGCGCCGCAGCTTGGTCACCGAGCTGGGCATGGAGCGCGCCCAGGTCGCCTTCATGGGCTACTGGCGCGAGGGCGTCGCGATGAAGTCCTGACCCTTCGTGGGTCGGCTCTGGTCCGGTTTCCCGGGTTATGAACCCGTTCTGCCTCTTCACACACGGCGTGGTGTGTGTGAAGAGGCAGTTTTGGTTCATAACCCGGGAAACTGCGCCCGGTCGTCGTACCGGCAGCGCGCACCCTCGCCCCGGGCCTGAGACGTGCCGTGGTCCCGTCGTACGACGCCGCGCAGCCCGTTGGGCCGGCACAGCTGGCTCGGCTCTCCCGACCTGATTCTGGCACCTGGCCCCGGAACGCAGAAGATCCCCGGCACCAGGTGCCGGGGATCTTCTTGCTACTGCCGAACGGGTGACTCAGAGGTCGAAGAGCGAGCCGCCTTCGCCGATCTGGGCGTCGGTGCGGGGCTGGTGGGCCTCGCCGGAGGAGGCCGGCTTGGGCTTCTCATCCTCGGGCTCCTCGTCCTTCGCGGCCGGTGCGTCCTCGTCGGGCGCGGCCTCCGCCTCGGGCTCCGACGACTCCGAGAGGACCGCTGAGCCGCCCTCGTCGGACTGCGCCGAGTCGCTCTCGTGCTTGGCCTTGATGTCACGCAGCGAGGTCACCGGCGCATCGGCGTCCGAGTCCGCAGGGGGCTCCGCGACAGCCTCGGGCTCCGTCTGGTCCGCTTCGGGGGCGACGTCGGTGTCGGCGTCGTCCTGGCTGCGGTCGGTGGGGCCGTCGGTGGTGGAGTCGGCCGCGGCGTCCTGGTCGGCCGGGGTCTCCGGCTGGGAGGCCGCGGGTGCGGGCTCCTCGGCGGGGGCCTCGATGTCGAACAGGGAGCCGCCCTCGGGGATGGAGCTGGCCGGGGTGGCCGTCGTACCGCTGGATGCGGCCGGCTTCTCCGCGACAGCCTCGGGCTCGACCTCGGGCTCCGTCTGGTCCGCTTCGGGGGCGACGTCGGTGTCGGCATCGTCCTGGCTGCGGTCGGTGGGGCCGTCGGTGGTGGAGTCGGCTGCGGCGTCCTGGTCGGCGGGGGTCTCCGGCTGGGAGGCCGCGGGTGCGGGCTCCTCGGCGGGGGCCTCGATGTCGAACAGGGATCCGCCCTCGGGGATGGAGTTGGCCGGGGTGGCCGCCGTACCGCTGGATGCGGCCGGCTTCTCCGCGACAGCCTTGGGCTCGACCTCGGGCTCCGTCTGGTCCGCTTCGGGGGCGACGTCGGTGTCGGCGTCGTCCTGGCTGCGGTCGGTGGGGCCGTCGGTGGTGGAGTCGGCTGCGGCGTCCTGGTCGGCCGGGGTGCCGGCGTCGGAGGCCGCGGGTGCGGGCTCCTCGGCCGGTGCCTCGATGTCGAACAGCGACCCACCCGAAGGAACGGTCTCGGCCGGTGCCGAGGAACCGTTCGAGGAGCTGGCAGCCGGCTTCTCGGCCGGGGCCTCCGAAGCCGGGGCCTCCGAAGCGGGGGCCTCCGCCTCCTCGGTGGAGGAGTCGTCGAGGTCGAAGAGCGAGCCGACGGTCGTCGACTTCGCCTCGGGTGCCTCGTCGTACTTCGAGGTGTCCTCCTGGTGCATCGCCTCGTCGCCCGAGGGCTCGTCACCGAGGTCGAACAGCGAGCTGCCGCCGCTGGCCTTGGCGCCCGGACCGACGTCCTCGGTCTTGGTCACGGTGTCCTCGGTCTGCGTGACGTCGCCCGCGTCGGGCTCGGCCTTGGTCGCCTCGTCCTCGCGCTCGATCGTCGCGGTGGCGGTGCCACCGGCGGCAGCGCCGGCGCCGGCCTTGGCGCTGCTCGCGGCCGCCTTCTTCGCGGGCCGCGCGCTCTCGCCCTTGACCGAGGCCAGCAGCATCTGCGCGACGTCGAGGACCTCGACCTCCTCGCGGGCCTTGCCGTCGCTCTGCGCCGAGGTGAGCCCGTCGGAGAGCATCACGCGGCAGAACGGGCAGCCGACGGCGATCTGGTCGGCGCCGGTCTCGACGGCCTCCATCGTGCGGGTCTCGTTGATCCGCGTGCCGATGGTCTCCTCCATCCACATCCGGGCGCCACCGGCGCCACAGCAGAAGGACCGCTCGGAGTTGCGCGGCATCTCGGTCAGCTCGGCGTCGGGGATCACGCTGAGCAGCTCGCGCGGCGGCGAGTAGACGCCGTTGTGGCGACCGATGTAGCAGGGGTCGTGGTAGGTGATCGAGCGCTTGGGGCTGTTGGAGTCGGTGGCCACCGGGGCGAGCTTCTTCTCGCGCACCAGCTGGTTGAGCAGCTGGGTGTGGTGCACCACCTCGAGCTCGATCCCGAGCTGGCGGTACTCGTTCTTCAAGGTGTTGAAGCAGTGGGCGCAGGTGGTCACCGCCTTCTTGACCTTGTACTCCTTGAAGGTCTCGATGTTCTCCGCGGCCAGGCCCTGGAAGACGAACTCGTTCCCGGCGCGGCGAGCGGAGTCACCGGTGCAGGTCTCGCCGTTGCCGAGCACGGCGAACGAGACCCCGGCCATGTCGAGCAGCTCGGCGACCGCACGGGTCGTCTTCTTGGCACGGTCCTCGTAGGCGCCGGCGCAGCCGACCCAGAACAGCCACTCGACCTCGTCGAGGGACTCGATGTCGTCGCCGACGACCTTGACCTCGAACGGCAGGTCCTTGGCCCAGTCCATCCGCGCCGTGGAGGACATGTTCCAGGGGTTGCCCTTGTTCTCCAGGCCCTTGAAGAGGCCGTTGAGCTCGGCGGGGAAGTTGGACTCCACCAGCACCTGGTAGCGGCGCATGTCGACGATGTGGTCGACGTGCTCGATGTCGACCGGGCACTGCTCGACGCAGGCGCCGCAGGTCACGCAGGACCAGAGCACGTCGGGGTCGATGACGCCGGAGCCGTCCTCGGGCATGTAGAACCAGTCGTCGCCGGTGTCGCCGACCAGCGGCCGCTCGACCTCCTTGGCCAGCTTCGGGTTGTTCTCGAGGAGGTTCTCGCGCTTGCCCTCGTCGGCCATCACGTACGGCGCCTTCGACAGCGAGTGGTCGCGCAGCGCCATGATCATCAGCTTGGGGGACAGCGGCTTCTCGGTGTTCCACGCCGGGCACTGGTCCTGGCAGCGACCGCACTCGGTGCAGGTCGCGAAGTCGAGGATGCCCTTCCAGCTGAAGTCCTCGGAGGCGCCGACGCCGAGCTTGGCGTCCTCGTCGAGCTCCTCGAGGTCGTCGAGGGTCAGGGGCTTGCCGTCGCTCATCATCATCTTGGCCGAGCCCAGCGCCTTGGGGGTGCGACCGAACAGCACGTTGAGCGGCGCGAGGAAGATGTGCAGGTGCTTGGAGTTCAGCACGAAGATCAAGAACACCAGCATCACGCCGATGTGCAGCAGCAGGCCGATCCCCTCGATCACCTCGAGGGCGGTGTGGGAGAGGCCGTCCATCAGCTTGCCGAGGCCGATCGAGATGAACGCGCCGTCCTTGTAGGGCAGGTTGCCCAGCGCGGCCGAGGCGCCGCGGAACAGGAACATCGTCCAGATGACGTTGAAGATCATGAACAGCGTGATCCACGCGCCACTGAGGTGCGAGCCGAAGAACCGGGACTTGCGGCCGAGCTTCTTGGGCTGGTTCCGCATCCGGATCATGTAGAACGCGAACAGGCCGAACAGCGCCATCATGGCGATGAAGTCCTGCAGGAAGCCCAGGACGGCCCAGTGGCCGACCAGCGGGATGGCCCAGTCCATCGGGCCCTTGCCGCCGGTGAACAGGAGCTTGAGCAGCGAGCCGTAGGCCTCGACGTACACCGTAGCCAGGATGAAGAACGCCCACATCACGAAGAAGTGGGCGGTGCCGGGCACCGTCCACTTGAGCAGCTTCTTCTGGCCGAGGACCTCGACCAGCTGGCGCTTGAGCGCAGTGCCCGCGCGCTTGGTGACGCCCTCGATCCGGTCCGGGGCGGGTTGCCCGGACGTGATCGCGCGGTAGAGGAACAACACTCTCCGAGCGGCCAGTGGCAGGGCCACCGCGTTCATCACAAGGCCGAGGATCAGCACCAGCACCAGCACGAGAACTCCCAACTGACCGGCGAGATCGCCGGAAGTGTCTTGGTATCGGCGTCGAGACTACTGGCCGCCCCGGGGTCGGGGCAGGCCGCATCGACACGCAAAGGCTACCCTCCGGTAACACGTCGTCGGTCCCGGCCTCGGTAGCCGTGCACGGCGTGTCTGCGGACCCGTCGACGGCCCGGGTCCCGGGCCGCCGACAGCCCGGTTCAGAACCGGATCCGGCCCCCGATCAGGCCCGGACGATCCGGCTCACGCGACCGGCTCCGTCGAGCTCGACGCGCAGCGCGCCGTCGGTGGCGCAGTAGCTGAAGCTGTTGCCCAGCCGGCGGTCCGGCTGGCCCACGGCCTTCAGGGTCGCCCAGGAGGTCATCCCGGCCTTGACCCGCGAGCGGAACGTGGCGAAGGAGAGCTTCGAGGCTGGGTTGGAGCAGGCGTTGGGCTTGATCCCGTAGGCGCGCTCCCACGTCTGCAGGTAGGCCTCGGAGCCGCGGGCCATGTCCTTGACGATGTCGTCACCGGCCTGCACCTTCAGGTCCTGGATCCAGTCCGGGTAGAGCCCGTAGTGCGCCACGCCGTCCTTGTTGATGTCGTAGACGCGCTGGCCGCTGGTCTGCTTGTCGACCTTGACCCCGCCCAGCGTGGTGAAGGGGTACTTCACCGGGTTGGCGGCGGCGTCGGGCCGCGGGTCGCCCTGGGCGCCGAGGCCGTTGATGTCGGCGCCGAAGCCGAAGCCCCAGTAGGTGCTCGGGTCGGCCCAGGTCAGATGCTTGCGCCACTTCTCCACGAAGCCCTTGCTGTCCCCGGCGTACGGCGTGATGAAGCCCTTGCTCTTGTAGATCCGCGGGTAGGCGTCCGGGGTCGACCAGGAGTGGCTGGACAGTACGCCGCTGTAGTTCATCGACTCGATCAGGTCGAGGGAGGCCTTGCGGGCCTTCACGCTCATGTGGTCGGGGTCGAAGAGCATGTTCCGCTTGGCCAGGCCGCGGATCGTGTGCTTGCCCAGCTCGGTCAGCCCCATCGCGTTGCAGTGCTGCGGAGCGGGGTAGATCGGCAGCGAGGGCAGGCTGACCCCGGAGACCTTCGCGATCGCGCCGAACAGGGCGTCCTGCGCGGGGATGTCGTTGGAGTCGATCGGCAGGGCCAGGCCCTGCTCGCGGTCGTGGACCTCGGGGTCGTTGGGCTTGCAGGTCTGCATCCGCCAGGCGGAGCCGGTCTCGAGCAGGTTGGCCGCGTTCACCAGGTAGCCGGTGGCTCCGGTGTCCCCGGCGACGCCGGAGAGCGCGTTGTCGAACTTGTTCACCAACTCCATCTGGGAGACCCCGAGCTTGCGGACCTCGTCGAGCTGGCGGTCGATGGACGCCTTGGAGCAGCGCAGGTCGGGCACGCCGAGCTTCTGGGTGCAGTCGAACGGCACCGAGGTCTCGATGCCCATCACCACCGCGAGCTTGCCGGCGTTGATGACCCGGCGGGCCTCGTCGGGCGTGGTGACGATGCGGTACCAGCCCTTGCCCGGTCCGCCGTGCTGGGCGTCGACGTAGCGCTCGAGCGCGTGCATCTGCTTGGCCTGCAGCCGGATCGAGTCCATGTCGTTGCAGGAGTTCCGCTTCAACGGGTAGATCTGGCACAGCTGGTTGTTCTCCACCAGCAGGTTGACCAGGATCCGCTGGCCGGCGCGCCAGGAGCGCTCCATCCACTTGTAGTAGGTGCCCTCGTGGGTGAGGGACTCCGGGGCCGGCCAGTCCTTGAACGTGGGCCACGCCACCGGGTCGTGGGTCAGGTTGCCGGACAGGAGGGCCTCGGCGAGGGCGCCGTACCCGCCGGTGAGCTCGTGGTCGGGGCAGTCGCGCAGGGCGGTCGTCACGCCGTACGGCGACCAGGGCCGTCCGCAGTGCACCTGTCCGCCGAGGAACTCGAAGGCCATCCCGTGGGTGTGCGCGTCGATGAACCCGCGCACCTCCTGGGTGCTGCTGACCCCGGAGAAGGGGTTGCCGGTGACGTTGGTGGCGATCTCGGGGAACTCCGCGCACCCGCTGCGGCGCTGGAGCCGGAACGTCGTGCCGGTGCTGGTCAGCGTGGCCTTCCCGGCCTTGTCGGTCAGGAACCGCTTGCCGATCGCGAACTTGAACTGTCCCTTGGTCGGCATGGTGACCACCCAGTCGCTGCTGGGGCCGGGCTTGGGGGCGTAGGTCGCGAGCGGGAGCAGTCCGTTGAGGTAGGTCTTGGCCCGGCCGTAGAGCAGGTAGCTGCCCAGGGTGGTCGGCTTGAAGTAGAAGGGTTCGGCCGCCGCGAGCGAGGCGGCGCTGAACGCGGGCAGCTTGCTGCCGGCCAGCCAGCGGCCGGTGGGCACCGACTGCACGCCGTAGCAGGCGTTGAACATGTTGTAGCGGTCCGTGGGCGAGCTGCCCTGGGGGGCGCTCACGGGCACGTTCGACAACGGCGGCTCCACCTGCTTGCGCTGCGCCGCGGCGGACTGCGCAGCGCTCTTGGCCTGGGTGGGCGTGGTCGGGTCGGCGGTCTCCTTGGTCGCGGGGGTGCGGGAGATGGCGTTCTTGGTCTTCGGGTCGTTGTGGTCGTGGTCGTGACCGTCGCTGACGCCGTCGGGGTGCAGGTGGGAGCCGTCGGCGGCGTACACCGTGTCGGATCCCTGGGCGGCTGCGGTCTTCGTCTTCACCTCAGCGGCGTACGCCTGCTTGTAGCCGTCCGGCTGCTTCGGGGTGGAGCCGGGGAGGTCGCCGGTGGGGATCACGAAAGTCACGACGACGGCGCCGACGGAGAGCACTGCTGCGACGGCCAGGCGGCGCCCAGCGCCGGAGGGGGTGCGGCTCGCGCGGGGGAGGAGACGACGCATGGGAGTCCTTTGCTCTGGGGTCAGCAGAGCAACGACCCAGGCGGCGATCCGTCACGCGTTCCCGGTGCCGGCAAGGGGCTCCTCGGGACTGCGCTGGTCGTGCGCGGGGACGAAGGCGCAGGCGAGGGCGGGGAACAGCGCGGAGAGGCCGAAGGTCGCGGCGTACCCCCACTCGCTGATCGCCAGCCCTGCCACGGGGGCGACGGCTGCGGCCGCGAGGTACTGCGCCGTGTTCTGTACGCCGAGCGCCCGCCCGGACCAGTAGGAGCCCGCCCGCTCCGCGACGCCGGTGAACGCCAGGCCGTTGTCCGCGACCGTCACGGTGGAGGCCACCACGAGCAGCGCCACGGCCACCCCGAGCGGCTCGGTGAGCGCGAGGAGCAGCATCGTGCCAGCGGCGGCGATCGTCACCCAGCGCAGCGGGCGCACCCGGGACCCGACGAGGTCGGAGAGCTGGCCGACCGCGATCCTGCCGAGGGCCCCGGCCAGGTGCGTGCACGCGACCAGGGTGCCCGCAGCGGCCGCCGACCACCCCCGCTCCTGCACCAGCCAGGTCAGCGAGAACGTCCACACCAGGAACTGGGGGACCACCAGCAGCACCGAGACGCCGTGGATCCGGAGCAGGAACCCGTCGGCGCGGTAGGGGTTGGCGGTCAGCGCCGCGGTGGCCGCCGGCCGTGGCGGGTCGAGCACGATCGCCGCGACCGCGACGAAGGCGACCGTGACGGCGATGACCGGGATCCACAGCGCGGCCTGCAGGCTCACGTGCGCGGCGGTGACGGCCATCGTCGCGGCGGCGACGGCCACCCCGAGGGGCTGGGCCATCTGCCGGATCCCCATCGCCAGCCCGCGGCGGTGCGGCGGGAACCAGCCGACGACGATGCGGCCGCTCGCGGACCCGGTGCTCGCTGCGGCCGTGCCGACCGCGAACAGCACGAGCATCAGCGGCAGCGTGCCCTCGACCAGGGCGGCCAGCGCTCCGAACACGGCGGTGGCCCCGAGGCCCGAGAGCAGCACCCGGCGCTCGCCGATGCGGTCCACGAGCAGGCCCCACCCGAACAGGGCGAACATCACCCCCAGGATCGGCATCGCGGCCACGGTCCCGGCCTGGGCCAGGGACAGGCCCCGCTCCTCCTGCAGGGTGGGGATCAGGAACGCGGGCCCGTTGATGGCCACCGAGGCGGTGCCCTGCGCGGCGACGCTGGCTGCGAGCATCGCCCACCGGCGGCTGGTCCCGATGGGCATGTGGCCCACTATGACCCCGCCGCAGCCGCCCGCGGTCGGCGGGAGCGGGCTCAGGACCTCGTGCTCGGGGCCGTCATGGCGCAGGATGGTGCCGACGACCGGGCGTCGGCCAGACGCTCGCCCCGAGCGAGATGGAGCGTTCCCCGTGATCCGAAAGACTCTCACCGTGGGCCTGCTGGCTGCGGTCCTGGTGATGTCCGTGCTGGTCGCTCCCGCCCAGGCCGGACCGCCCGGGAAGAAGAAGTGGCTCAAGGACACCCGGTCCGCGATGTACGGCTCGCGCGCCTTCGTCGAGCGGCGGGTCGAGAAGCGTCGCAGTGGCACCCGGCTCGCGGTGAACCTCGACATCGACAACACCAGCCTGGCCACCTACTACCGGTCCCGCAAGGCGGTCCCCGTGGTGCTCCGGTTCGCGAAGTTCGCGAACCGGCGCGGGGTCGCGGTGCTGTTCAACACCGGCCGCAAGCAGAGTGCACTGGCCAAGCCGCGGGCCTGGCTGCGGGCGGCGGGCTACCCGGTGGCGGGGATGTGCGGGCGGCGTACGGGCGAGAGCGTCGTCGCGAGCAAGCAGCGGTGCCGGCAGCAGTACGCCGCGGCCGGCTACACGATCATCGCCAACGTCGGGAACCGCAGCACCGACTTCGTCGGCGGCAACTACGAGCGTGCCTTCCGGCTCCCGAGCTACGGCAACCGGCTGGGCTGACCGCCCGCCGGGTCCTCAGTACTGGTGGAACCAGCGGCCCATCTGGTTCGAGGTCCCGGGGCAGGTGTAGTTCTGGTCGCGCTCGTCCTCGACCCACTGGCTCAGCACGGCCTTGCCGCCCTGGAACATCCGGTCGGGCTTGCACCGCTCCAGCGCCTCGGCTCCGGAGGTTTGGCCCGCGGCACGCCACTCGGGGATGCCGAGCTCGAGGTCGCCCACGACCCCGGACCACAGTGACTGGGTGGAGTAGGTGCCGATCTTGAAGCCGGAGTCGGTGTAGCCGCGTGCGGCGCCGCGCACGACGGCGGAGTTGGCCGTGGGGTCCTTCGGCCAGTCGAACTCCGGCACCGGCTCGACGTCGAGCCACACGATGGGCGACTCCAGTCCGGCGGCGCGCATCGTGGCGAGGTTGAACTTCGCCTGCTGGTAGCCGACGTTGCTCAACGCTCCCAGCTTGGTGCTGCCGTCGTAGGGCCCCTTGTCCTTGTAGGCCTCGAAGTGACGCTTCTCGGGATAGCTGAGCACCGAGTACGCCGCCGCCATCAGTCCCCGGCTCTTGACCCACTCGGTCTGGCTGGCCAGGCAGGGGTTGGGGTAGAACGCCGGGCCGTTGGTGAGGCCGATGATCACGTAGCGGGCCTCGGGGAGCGGCATCGGTGAGCCCTGGCCACGCTTCTTCGGGATGCCCATCCCCTTGGGGCACTGCGGCCAGCTGATGTCGGCGCCCAGGATCGGCCCGGGGTCGCGGGGCACCTCGGTGACCCTCGGCACCTCGGGGGCCTCGATCGACGGCGGTTGCTGGGGGGCCGGGGTGCCCTGCGGCGCGGCCCCACCTGACGGGGAGGTCGAGGGCGCTGCCGGCGTCGAGGGAGTCGACGGGGTCGAGGGGGTCGCGGTGGGGGTGCTCTCGGCGCGCTTGCGGGACTCCGGCTCCAAGGGGGCGTCGCAGCCGACGCCGACGAGGGCGATGACGAGCAGCAGTACCAGCAACACGTTCCTGCGCATGGTCAACCTTCCCGGGCGCCTCGGTCGTGGGGTCATCGTGCCATGCGGTACGACGTGCGGCTCGGGGACGAGCCACCCCGGTCAAGCGCCCTCACACGGTCGGCGACGCGAACCAGATCGTGCGGTTCTCCCAGTTGCCGGGCCCGAGGCGACGTCCGGAGCACACCACGATGGCGAGCTGTGGACGACCCGTGGTCGCGTAGTACCTCGGCAGACCCTGTGCCGCGGCGACCTCCACCTTCTCGGTCACCCGGTAGCAGAGCTTCGCCGAGGACCCGCGTACGACGATCCGGTCACCGCGGTCCAGTGTACGGAGGAGGGCGTTGCCCAGGGCGGTTCCGTCGGGCCAGGTGTGCGCGTTCAGGAGCACGTTGCCCTGATCCGCGCCGGGGGCGACTCCCTGCTCGCGGTCGTAGGCGAAGACGTTCTTCCCCCCGCCCGAGAGGGGCGGCACGCCCGGGATCCCGTTGGCGTCGCGGGGCGGTGCGATCACGTCGAGTCGTCCGGGGACCCCGGCCACGGAGATCGATGTCGGGGCGAACGGTCGGTCGGGCGCGGCCGGGCACCGGGGCGCGGGAGCGGGTGCGGTCGGGGACGCGGAAGCAGCGATGGGAGCAGGCGTGGCCGGGGCGGTCGCGGGGGTGCTCGTGGACCGGTCGCTCCCGTCATCGGAGAAGGGCCACCACGACCGGCCGGCGGCCGTGACCAGCAGGACGAGCAGCACGCCGAGGACCCCGAGCACCGCCAGCACGGGCGGCACCCGAGTGGGACGGCTCATTCCCGGTTCCTGTGGCGTCGTCTCCTGGCGAACCAGGGGGCACGCTGCTCGGTCGCGGCGGCGGACGACGCCGCCTGCTGACGCTGCGCGCGGAGCCGCTCCTGCCAGCGTTGCACCTCTGCCTCCACCTCGCGGGTGGGCGTGACGACCGGCGGACCGCCCTGGAGCTGGCGGCGCGCCTCGACCACCCGGCGGTTGAAGTCCTCGAGGTGCTCCCGGACCAGCTTCTCGCTGGTCTCGCGGTCCAGCCGCGCGTCGAGCTCGGCGTCCTCCTTGCGCAGCTGCAGCGCGGCGGGGAGGACCCCGGTGATCTGCTCGCGCTCGATCAGCTTGCGCAGCCACCAGTCGCGATCGCTGAGGTCGCCGAGGTCACCGAGCGGCTTGCCCTTGCCCGGGAGGTCGTCGAACTCGCCACGGTCGATGGCCCGCTGCACCTGTAGCTCCACCCAGCGGGCCTGGTGCTGGGCTCGCGCGGCGGCCGCGTCGGAGCCGGTGCGGGCGTCCCGGGCCCGCTCCCGCGGGGGCGCGTCCGGCTGTGGCTGGGACCTCCCCCTGCCGTCCGGGGTCCTCGGCATGGCGCATCACCTCGTCACGAGCCTACAAATCCCTGCAACCCCGATCAGCCCCACAGGCCGAGCACGTTGCCGCCGATGCGTACGACGAACCCGGAGACCACCACGATGAAGAAGACCCGGACGAAGCCCGACCCGCGGGCCACCGCGACCCGGGCGCCGAGGTAGCCGCCGACCAGGTTGCTCGCCCCCAGCACCAGGCCGACCTTCCAGAGCACGACGCCCTGCGGGACGAAGACGCACAGGGCGCCGAAGTTGGTCGCCCAGTTGGCCATCCTGGCCTTCGCCGAGGCGTCCAGGAAGCTGTAGCCGAGCAGCCCCACCAGCGCGATCACGAAGAAGCTGCCCGTCCCGGGCCCGAGGGCGCCGTCGTAGAAGCCCACGGCGACTCCGGTGCCCATGGCCGCGGCCGTGTGCCGGTGCCCGGCGAACCGGAGCTGGCTCGTCTGTCCCACCGACGGCTTGAGCACCACCCAGGCGCCGACCAGGACGAGCGCCACCAGCACGATCGGCTCGAACGCCGACCTCGGGATGTGGCTGGCCACGAACGCGCCCGCCACCGAGCCGAGGAAGGCGAACAGCATCAGCGGCGCGAACGTGCGCGGGTCCGGCTGCACCCGGCGGTAGTAGGTCAGGCTGCTCACGCTCGTCCCGCAGATCGACCCGAGCTTGTTCGTGGCGAGGATCTGCGCGGGGGAGGCGCCGGGCAGGCCGATCAGCAGGGCCGGGAGCTGGATCAGCCCGCCCCCGCCGACCACGGCGTCGACGAAGCCGGCGGTCAGCGCCGCCAGCGCCAGGAGGACCAGGACCTGCCAGGTGGGATCTGTCATGGCTCAGTCCGCGAACGCGCCCTTGGGCACGACGAGCAGGCTGGCCGCCGCGACCAGGGCGGTGACCGAGCACACCGCCCACACGGTGAGGTAGCCCGAGAGCGGGGCGTGACCGGCGTCCACGTCGGCGATGGAGCCGGTGGAGGCCAGCGCGATCGCGAAGATGCTGGACGCGATCGCCCCGCCGATCGTCTTGGTGGTGTTGGTCATCCCGGTGACGAACCCGGTCCGGTCGGCGGGCGCCGCGGCTGCCGCGGCCGCCGGGAGCGCGGCGACCAGCGCGCCCGAGCCGATCCCGGCGATCGCCATGTTCGCCAGCGTCTGGGCCGTCGAGTCGTGCAGGGGCAGGAACAGGCCGTAGCCCAGCGCGACCAGCAGGCAGGCGCCGAGCATGGTGCGACGGGTGCCGACGTACCGGGCGACCACGGGGAGCAGCAGTGCGCCGACCACCATCGAGAGCACGTAGACGGCGATCAGCGTGGAGACGAACCCGGCCGACGCCCCCAGGCCGTAGCCGGCCTCGTCGGGATCGGTGCGGGCGAAGGTGGACAGCGGGATCTGCGCCCCCAGCACGGACATGCCGAAAAGGAACGCGGTCAGCTGGACCGGCCACTGGGCGGCGCTCGCCATCAGCCGGACGTCCACCAGCGGCTCCTCGACGCCCAGCTCGTAGCGCGCGAACGGCCACAGGACGAGCAGCCCGGCCGCCAGCACCAGCCAGGGCAGCGGGGATCCGGGTCCCTCCAGCCGCACCAGGATCAGCCCGCCCATCACCAGGCCCAGCGCCAGGGTGACCAGCAGGAAGCCTGTGACGTCCAGGCGCCCGGTCGAGACGGGGGGTGTGTCCGGCACGCCGTACCAGATCACCGCGAAGCACGCCGTGACCGCGATCGCCGGCACCAGGAGCAGGAAGGTCATCGAGGTGGCCTCGACGAGCAGGCCGCTGGTGACCGCTCCCAGGATCACCCCGGCCTCGAGCGCGGCGACCAGGAAGCCCGCCGCCCGGCGGGTCAGTCGGGCCTGGGCGCCGGTGCCGGCGGTGCGCCGGTGGATGATGCTCACCTCCAGCGGCAGCCAGACGACGTAGAACCCCTGGATCGCCCAGGCGACCAGGAACAGCGAGAAGTTCGGCGCGAAGGCCAGGGCGAAGGAGGCCAGCGCGGTCACCGCCGTGGTGATCAGCAGCACCTGGCGGTGCCCGATCAGGTCGCCCAGCCTGGCCAGCACGGGCACGGCGAGCGCCGAGACGACCAGCTGGGCCGCCTCGAACCAGTTGACGTCGGCGTCGGCGATGGAGAGGTGGTCGGCGATGTCGCTGAAGATCGGCGTGTAGTAGCCCTGCAGGATCCCGCTGGCGATCTCCACGCAGACCAGGAAGCCGACGATCTTCGCAAGGCCCGGGACCACGCCCTGGCGCTGACCGGTTCCTCGTGGCCCGTCTGCGGTGGTGGTGGTCATCTCGTCAGCCTCTCGATCAGCCGGGCGTACCAGCGGACGCCGGCGAGGAAGTCCTCCACCGCGATGTGCTCGTCGAAGCTGTGGATGCTCTCGCGCTGAGCCTTGGTCATCCGGAACGGGGTGAACCGGTAGACACGCCCACAGATCGCGGTGAAGTAGCGCGAGTCGGTGGCCGCCATCATCACGTACGGCGTGGGCACCGCGTCGGGGAACTGCTCGGAGATCGTGGTCGCGATCAGCTCGAACGCCGGGTCGTCGTGCGGCGAGACCGCGCTGGGTTCGTTGACATCGAGGAGATCGAGGGAGATGGAGTCGTCCGCGATCGCCCGGCGGACGTGCTCGGTGGCCGAGGCGACGGTGTCGCCCACGAGGATCCGCAGGTTCACCGCGGCCGTGGCGGTGCTGGCGATCACGTTGTGCGCCGGCGAGCCCGAGAGCATGGTGACCGCCATCGTCGTACGCACCAGGGCGGCGGGCTCGGGGCCCGCGGCCAGCAGGGCGCGCCGCAGCAGCGGCTGCACCCGCCGGGCGTTGGCGAACAGCGGCCGCAGCGCCGCCGGGGCGTGCGGGGCGATCCGGGCGAACAGCTCCAGGGTCGGCTCCGGCAGCGAGGACCCGAACTGCCGCTTCTCCAGCCGTACGACGGCCCGGGCGATCCTCGCGGTCGGGCCGTTGCGCGCGGGGGTCGAGGAGTGCCCGCCGCGCCCCTCGGCCCGCAGCTCGATGGTGGTGGTGCCCTTCTCGCTC
Organism: Nocardioides sp. Z38_18; assembly: GCF_058215695.1. NCBI lineage: Bacteria > Bacillati > Actinomycetota > Actinomycetes > Propionibacteriales > Nocardioidaceae > Nocardioides > Nocardioides sp. Z38_18. The sequence continues at coordinate 1,052,764 of NZ_JBZAJE010000002.1, read as the reverse complement.
ACGCCGATCACCCCGAGGGGCGGCTGCACCCCGGGGAAGGCCTGGTGGGCGATCGCACCGCCCTCGTCGAGCACGAACCAGGGCGTCACGCCACGGCTGCGGAGCTCCTCGACGGCTGCCGGGGCATCGGGACCGGAGACCTCCTCGCGGGCGCCGAAGGAGAGCCACACGTCCCGCTCGGGGGTGAAGCCCGCGGCCAGGAGGCGCTCCACCGCTGCGCAGATCCCGACCAGGGACCCCTTGTCGTCCAGGGTCCCGCGGCCCCAGAGGACGCCGTCGTGGATCTCGGCGCCGAACGGGGGATACCGCCAGGGGGCCGACTCGTCGACGGGGACCACGTCGATGTGTGCCATCAGCACCACCGGGTCGGCCGGGGAGTGCCCCGCCCAGTGGAACAGCAGTGAGTGCTCAAGCACGCGGTGCAGGGTCAGGCGGGCGTGCAGCAGGGGGAACTCCGCGGCGAGGACCGCGATGAACTCCTCGAACGGCCCCGGGTCGGTGTCGGACTCGCCTGCCCGCGAGACCGTGGGGATCCGGACGAGCGCGCGCAGCTTCTCGACGACCTCGTCGTCCTCGGGCGTGTGATCCACCCGGGGAACGTTAGATGACTCCGCCGGGCGCCGATGACTTCGGCCGGACTCGGTTGTCGGTACTCCTCGCTAAGGTCGGTGAGCGGTGGGTGTGACCCAGATCACCCCGCCACCGCCAGCAGTGAGGAGACACCAGAATGGGCAGCTCAGCCGCAGGCCTCGCGATCCGGGCCACGGGCCTGAACAAGCACTACGGGTCGGTCACGGCCCTCGACGGTCTTGACCTGGAGGTCCAGTCCGGGACGGTGATGGGGCTGCTCGGGCCCAACGGCGCCGGCAAGACCACCACGGTCCGGGTGCTGACCACCCTGATCAAGGCCGACTCGGGCACCGCCGAGGTCCTCGGCCTCGACGTGGTGCGGGACGCCCGCGAGCTGCGCTCGCGCATCGGCGTCTCCGGGCAGTACGCCGCGGTCGACGAGCACCTCACCGGGTTCGAGAACCTCGACATGGTGGGGCGGCTCTACCACCTCGGCGCCTCGGCGAGCAGGAAGCGGGCGCGCGAACTGCTCGAGCGGTTCGACCTGACCGAGGCCGCCGACCGGCAGGTGAAGGGCTGGTCCGGCGGCATGCGCCGGCGCCTGGACCTCGCGGGCGCCCTGGTCGCCGAGCCGCCCGTGCTGTTCCTCGACGAGCCCACCACCGGCCTCGACCCGCGTGGGCGCGCGGGGATGTGGGACGTGATCGAGGACCTGGTCCGGGGCGGCACCACCCTGCTGCTGACCACCCAGTACCTCGAGGAGGCCGACCGGCTCGCGGACCGGATCGCGGTGATCGACCGCGGCACGGTGATCGCGCTGGGGTCGGCCGACGAGCTCAAGTCGCAGGTGGGCGGTGAGCGCATCGAGATCCGGGTGCCGGACGCCGGCCAGCTCGACCGGGCGCGCGCAGAGGGGAGGGGCATCGGTCTCGGGCCGCCGCAGGTCGACGAGCGGGAGCGGCGGCTCACCATCCCGGTCGCGGGGGGTGCGCGTGACCTGGTGGAGTTCCTGGGGCGACTGGACCGGGCCGGGATCGAGGTGACCGACGTGGGCCTGCGCCGTCCCACCCTGGACGACGTGTTCCTGCAGCTGACCGGGCACGGCGCCGAGGAGGCGCGATCCACCGAGGACGAGTCGGTCGAGGCCGATCTCGCGGCAGGGAGGCCCTGATGAGCACGATGCTGTCCGACGCCGTGACCGACACGGTCACCATCACCCGGCGCAACCTGAAGAAGATCCTGCGGGTCCCCGACCTGCTGGTGTTCACGCTGCTCTCGCCGATCATGTTCGTGCTGCTGTTCGCCTACGTCTTCGGCAGCGCGATCGGCTCCCAGGACACGGGGGTGAACTACCGGGAGTTCCTGATCGCGGGCATCTTCGCCCAGACGGTGGTGTTCGGGTCGACCTTCACCGGCTACAGCCTGGCCGAGGACCTGCAGAAGGGCATCGTCGACCGGTTCCGCTCACTGCCGATGTCGCCGGGGTCGGTGGTGCTCGGCCGCACCATCTCCGACGTCGGCATCAACGTGCTCAGCCTGCTGGTGATGGCGGTGACCGGGCTCCTCGTGGGCTGGCGGATCCGCTCCTCGGTGCTGGAGGCGGCCGCGGGGTTCCTGGTGCTGCTGGCGTTCGCCTACGCGATCTCCTGGGTGATGGCCTACGTCGGCCTGCTCGTCCGGAGCCCCGAGGTGGTCAACAACGCCTCGTTCATCGTGATCTTCCCGGTCACGTTCATCGCGAACACGTTCGTCTCGATCAACAACCTCCCGGGTCCGCTGAAGACCTTCGCGGAGTGGAACCCGGTCTCCACGGTGACCCAGGCGGCGCGGGAGCTGTTCGGCAACACGGTGCCCGGCACCGCCCCGGACGGCCCGTGGCCCCTGGTGCACCCGGTGGCCTACACCCTGATCTGGGTGGTGATCATCATCGTGGTGTTCGCGCCGCTCGCGATCCGGCAGTACCAGCGAGCCGCCAGCCGGTGACCCTGGCGGGTGGTGGCGGCCGGAGCACGCCGAGAGCCCCGGGACCAGTTCGGTCCCGGGGCTCTCGTTTGCGGCTCTGGTGTCTCCAGCCCGTCGGCTAGAAGACTCTGCGGCGGGTACCGCCGATCGGAACCAGGTTCAGGATCAGCCCCACGACGAGCAGGATCGCTCCGATCGTGGTGAGGATCGAGATGCCCGCCACCAAGCCGATGATCAGCAGAATCAGTCCCAGGACAACCATGTCCTGTCTCCCTTCGATTGACATTCCCTCGTGACCCGCAAGGTCTACCCGCTGATAATCCTGTCCAAACCGCGATTCGCCGGGGGATTTCGAGACCCATCGGTCTCTTTCGGTACCGGCGCGACTCAGGCGGGTCCGGAAGGGTTCACCGCGTGTCAGTCTCCGGTGCGTCCCCAGCCGCCGCGGTGGACGACCTCCTCGGCGGGCTTGCGGCGCCTGCGGCTCGGCGAACCGGCCGCTCCGGGACGCGGGGCGGGGTGCCCGAGCGTGATCGCCCCGATCGGGTCGAACTCCGCGGGGATGCCGAACTCCTCCCGCAGGGCCGGCGCCCTGCCGGGCGGGACGCCGAAGAAGCAGCCGCCGATCCCGGCATCGACCGCGGTCTGCAGGATGAGCAGGGAGGCCATCGCGGCGTCCATGTGCCAGAACGGGACCGGCCAGCGGGCCTCCTCCTGGTCGGTCCAGCCCTTGTCCGGCTCGGCGTAGCGGCCCAGGTAGGCCGCCTTGCTCGAGCACGGCACCACCACGACCGGGGCGCGCATCATCCCCGCGAGCCACTCGTCGGGGTCAGCCACCGTGTCGGCGGTGGTGGTCCAGTAGCGCCGTACGTCCTCGGGGGTGTCGAGCACCAGGAAGCCCCAGCCCTGGCTGAAGCCGGCGCTCGGCGCCCGGGTGGCGTTGGACAGCGCGCGGTCCACGATCGCGGGATCGACCGGCTCGTCGGTGTAGTTGCGGACCATCCGGCGGCGGCGTACGACGTCTTGGAACTCCATGGGGGGAGCATGCCCTCATGACCTCGCTGCTGCTGACGGGAATCGCCGAGCTCGTCACCAACGACCCCACCCACGACGGAACCCCCCTCGGGCTCGTCCACGACGCCGCCGTCGTGCTCGAGGGTCGCCGGGTCGCCTGGGTCGGGCCGCGGCTGCGCGCGCCGGAGGCCGACGACGCCCGCGACCTCGGCGGGCTCGCGGTCGTCCCCGGGTTCGTCGACTCCCACTCCCACCTGGTCTTCGCCGGCGACCGCGGGGCCGAGTTCGCGGCGCGGATGGCGGGGGAGGCCTACACCGCCGGAGGCATCGCCACCACCGTGGCGGCCACGCGCGCCGCCAGCGACGAGCAGCTGCGGGCCGGGGTGGCCCGACTGGTCGCCGAGATGCGCCGCCAGGGCACGACCACGGTGGAGATCAAGAGCGGGTACGGGCTCACCGTCCTCGACGAGGCGAGGAGCCTGGCGCTCGCCGCTGAGTTCACCGCGGAGACCACGTTCCTCGGCGCGCACGTGGTGGCCCCCGAGTACGCCGAGGATCCCGCGGGCTACGTCGAGCTGGTCACCGGGCGGATGCTCGAGGCCGCTGCGCCGTACGCCCGCTGGATTGACGTGTTCTGCGAGCGCGGGGCCTTCGACGAGGACCAGGCCCGCGCCGTGCTGTCGGCCGGAGCGGCGCACGGGCTGGGTGGCCGGCTGCACGCCAACCAGCTCGGCCCGGGCCCCGGCGTACGCCTCGCGTGCGAGCTCGGCCTCGCCGCGGTGGACCACTGCACCCACCTCGTCGACGCCGACGTGGCGGCCCTGACCGACTCCGGCACGGTGGCCACCCTGCTGCCGGGAGCGGAGTTCAGCACCCGGTCGCCGTACCCCGACGCCCGCCGCCTGCTCGACGCCGGCGCGGTCGTCGCACTGGCCACCGATTGCAACCCCGGCTCCAGCTACACCACCTCGATGCCACTGTGCATCGCCCTGGCCGTCCGCGAGCTGCGGATGACCCCGGCGGAGGCGCTCTGGTCGGCCACCGCCGGCGGCGCCCGAGCCCTGGCCCGCGACGACATCGGCGTCCTCGCCCCCGGCAAGCGCGCCCACCTGACCCTGCTCGACGCCCCGTCGTACCTCCACCTCGCCTACCGCCCCGGCGTGCCCCTGGTCGCCGAGGTCATCGCGTGAGCGGTGGGTTGGCGGGGGTCGGTGGTGCGGGCCCGACCTACCCGCCAGCCGCCCGGACCAGCGCGTCGAAGAGCCGTTGGTCGCGGCCCATCTCGGGGTGCCACTGCACGCCGAGGCAGAACCTGCCCTCGCCGGTGGCGCGGGGGGTCTCCAGGGCCTCCAGGGAGCCGTCGGCGGCGTGGGCGGTGGCCACGTAGCCGGGGTGGGAGCGCACGGACTGGTGGTGGTGGCAGTGCACGGTGACGCCCTCGCCGAGGATCGAGCGCACCAGGGAGTCGTCCGCGGTGCTCACCTCGATGTCGCCGAAGACGCCGGGCTCGGGGTTGTGGCCGGTGTGGCCGACCACGTCGGGGGTGTGCTGCTCGAGGGTGCCGCCCGCGGCGACGGCCAGCAGCTGCATGCCGCGGCACACACCCAGGGTGGGCAGGTTGGCCGCGGCGGCCGAGGTGAGCAGCGCGAGCTCCCACGCGTCGCGGTCGGGGCGGATCACGACGGTGCGCTCCTGGGGCTGCTCGCCGTACTGCGCGGGGTCGACGTCGGCGCCGCCGCTGACCACGAGGCCGTCGAGGCGCTCCACCACCGCGGCGGCCGCCTCCGGGTCGTCGGTGGCCGGGGGCAGCAGCACCGGTACGCCGCCCGCGCGCACGATCGCGTCGGAGTAGACCGCGGGCAGCAGGTCGGCGCCCTGCTTCCACACGCCCCACTGGGCGTGCTCGCGATAGCTGGTCAGCCCGATCAGCGGCTTCATGGCACCGGCCTCAGAGCGGGGTCACGTAGGCGCCCGAGATGCCGCCGTCGACCAGGAACGTGCTCGCCGTCATGAAGCTGGACTCGTCGGAGGCCAGGAACAGCACGGCGTTGGCCATCTCCTCGGGCTCGCCGAAGCGACCCATCGGGACGTGCACCAGCCGGCGGGCCGCTCGCTCGGCGTCGCTGGCGAACAGCTCCTTGAGCAGGGGCGTGTTCACCGGCCCCGGGCACAGCGCGTTGACCCGGATGCCCTCCCGGGCGAACTGCACGCCGAGCTCGCGGCTCATCGACAGCACGCCGCCCTTGGACGCGGAGTAGGAGATCTGGCTGGTCGCCGCACCCATCACCGCGACGAACGACGCGGTGTTGATGATCGACCCGGACCTCTGCTCGCGCATGTGCCCGAGCGCGGCCTTGCAGCACAGGTAGACGCTGGTCAGGTTGACCTCCTGCACGCGGCGCCACGCGTCGAGGTCGGTGTCCAGGATCGAGTCGTCCTCGGGCGGGGAGATCCCGGCGTTGTTGAACGCCACGTCGACCGAGCCGTAGGTGTCCTTGGCGGTCTGGAAGAGCGCGTCGACCTGCTCCTTGTCGGTGACGTCGACGTGGACGTACGTCGCGAACTGCTCGCCGCCCAGTTGGCCCACGAGCTCGTGGCCGCGCTGGTCGTCGATGTCGCCGATCACGACCTTCGCGCCCTCCTCGACGAACCGGTTCACGGTGGCCAGGCCGATGCCCGAGCACCCCCCGGTGACGACCGCGACCTTGCCCTCCAGGCGTCCAGACATTGCTCTCCCTCTCCTGTGCACGAATCGGTTGCTCGAGTAGCCGCCCCGGGGCCTGCGTAGGTGTGCGGCCCCGACGGACGCCCGGCCCTAGTGGGCGATGAAGACGTTCTTCTCCTCGGTGAACGCGTTCGGGGCGTCCGGCCCCAGTTCGCGCCCGAGACCGGACTGCTTGTAGCCGCCGAACGGCGTCCAGTAGCGCACCGCCGAGTGGCTGTTCACGCTCAGGTTGCCCGACTCCACGCCGCGTGCGACCCGCAGCGCCCGGCCGAGGTCGTTGGTGTAGATCGACCCGGACAGGCCGTACTCCGTGTCGTTGGCGAGCCCGACCGCCTCGTCCTCGTCATCGAAGGCCATCACCGCGACGACGGGGCCGAAGACCTCCTCGCGCCACACCGGCTCCTGCGTCGAGGTGGACTCCACGACCGTCGGCGCCAGCCAGAACCCGTCGCCCTCGGGGCGGGACCCGGTGAAGGCGACGTCGGCCGCGTCGATGTAGCGCTGCACCGAGTCACGCTGCGCGGCCGAGACCATCGGGCCCATCTCACTCTGCTCGTCGGCGGGGTCGGTCACGCGCAGCCGCTTGACCGACTCCTCGAGCCGGCCGACGAACTCGTCGTACGCCGAACGCTGCACAAGGATCCGCGAGCGGGCGCAGCAGTCCTGGCCGGCGTTGTCGAACACGGCGTACGGCGCACTCGCGGCCGCCGCGGCGATGTCGGTGTCGGCGAAGATGATGTTCGCGCTCTTGCCGCCGAGCTCGAGGGTCACCCGCTTCACCTGCTCGGCGCACCCGGCCATGATCTGCTTGCCCACCGAGGTGGAGCCGGTGAAGCACACCTTGCGCACGTCGGGGTGGGTGACGAACCGCTGGCCCACGACCGACCCCTTGCCGGGGATCACAGTGAGCACGCCCTCGGGCAGGCCCGCCTCGATCGCGAGCTCGCCGATCCGGATCGCGGTCAGCGGGGTGATCTCCGCAGGCTTGAGCACCACGGTGTTGCCCGCCGCGAGGGCGGGAGCGAAGCCCCACGCCGCGATCGGCATCGGGAAGTTCCACGGCACGATGATCCCGACGACCCCCAGCGGCTCGTGGAAGGTCAGGTCGACCCCGCCGGGGACGGGGATCTGCCGGCCGAACATCCGCTCGGGGGCGGCGGAGTAGTAGTTCAGGCAGTCGCGGACGTTGCCCGCCTCCCAGCGGGCGTTGCCGATGGTGTGCCCGGAGTTGCCGACCTCGATCTGCGCGAGCTCCTCGAGGTGCAGGTCCACGACGGCGGCGAACGCGCGCAGCAGCCGGGCCCGTTCGCCGGGGGCGAGGTCGCGCCAGGGTCCGAAGGCCTCCTGGGCACGCGCGATGGCGGCGTCGGCCTCCTCGACGCTGGCCGAGCCGACCTCGGCGATCTGCTGGGTGGTGACGGGGCTGATCACCGGGCTGGTGGCAGTGACGAACGGTGAGGTGGTCACCTGCTCACATCCTCTCGAAGGTCCGGCCGAGCTCCCAGTCGGTGACGGCGGCATCGAAGGCCGCGAGCTCGACATCAGCCATGTTGACGTAGTGGTCCACGACCTCCTCACCCAGGGTTTGCCGGGCGATCTTCGACGTGGCGAAGGCCTCCCGGGCGGCACGGAGGGTGTGCGGCACGTGCGGCTTGTCCGAGGCGTAGGCGTTGCCGACGAGCTCGTCCTCCAGCGTGAGCTCGTTCTCGATCCCGTACAGCCCGCCCGCCAGCATCGCCGCCAGCGCGAGGTAGGGGTTCACGTCGCCGCCCGGGAGCCGGTTCTCCATCCGCGCGGAGGGTCCGTGGCCCACCAGGCGCACGGCGCAGGTGCGGTTGTCGGTGCCCCAGGCCACCGCGGTGGGGGCGAACGAGGCGGAGGCGAACCGCTTGTAGGAGTTGATGTTCGGTGCGTACAGCAGGGTGAAGTCGGCCATCGTCGCGAGCACGCCGGCCACGAACTGGTCGTAGAGCGGCGAGCGCTCCTTGCCCTCCGCGAACACCACCTCGCCGTCTGCCCCGCGCAGGGAGAGGTGGATGTGGCAGGAGTTGCCCTCGCGCTCGTCGTACTTGGCCATGAACGTCAGCGACTTGCCGTGCTGGGAGGCGATCTCCTTGGCGGCGGTCTTGTAGACGGCGTGGTTGTCGGCGGTGACCAGTGCCTCGGCGAACAGGAAGCCGATCTCGTGCTGGCCCAGGTTGCACTCACCCTTCGCGCCCTCGACGTCCATGCCGGCGGCGTACATGTGGTTGCGGATGTCGCGCAGCAGCGGCTCCACCCGGGAGGTGCCGATCAGCGAGTAGTCGACGTTGTACTGGTTGACCGGGGTCAGACCGCGCCACCCGCGGTTGTGGGCGTCCTCGAAGGTGTTCTCGAAGGCGATGAACTCCAGCTCGGTCCCGGCCAGGGCCACCATGTCCATCGCGGCGACCTTCTCCAGCTGGGCCTTGAGGATCGTCCGCGGCGACTGCGGCACCGGGGCGTCGTCGAGCCAGACGAGGTCGCACTGCACCAGGGCCGTGGCGGGCAGGTGCGGGAGCCGGCGCAGGGTGTCCCAGTCCGGGACGAACTCCATGTCGCCGTAGCCCTTCTCCCACGAGGAGATGGTGTAGCCGTCCACCGTGTTCATGTCGATGTCCACGGCGAGCAGGTAGTTGCAGCCCTCGGTGCGGCCCTCGAGGGCGACGTCGAGGAAGTAGCGGCCGTGGAGCCGCTTGCCCTGGAGCCTGCCCTGCATGTCGGTGAAGGCGAGTACGACGGTGTCGATCTCGTCGGACTCGATCAGGGTGCGCAGGCGGTCCAGGGTGAGGTAGCGGTCGTTGGGTGTGCTCATCGGTGTTCTCCCGTGGGTGGCGTTCGGAGCGGGTCGCTGGTCTGGTCTCGGACAGGGGCGAGCTGGTCGGTCAGGTGAGCAAGCCCCTCAGCAGGGCGGCGGTGTCGTCGCAGTGCTCCGCCATCGCGCGCCGGGCCAGGTGGCCCCGTCCGGTGAGGATGGCGGTGACGATCCGGGCGTGCTGCGCGTCGGAGTGGGCGATGTTCGCCTCGAGCACCGGGATCGCGCTGAGCATCTCGTGCAGGCTCGACTGCACGGCGGTGACGGCCTCGACGACGCGGGGCGAGCCACTCAGCGCGGCCACGGTCAGGTGGAAGCGTGAGTCGGCCTGCCGGTGCATCGCCGGGCCGTTCGCCTGGGCGACCGACGCGTGCGCGGCCTCCAGCCGCTGGCGCCGTGCGGCGTCGAGGGGCTGGCGGGCTGCCAGCGCGGCGGCGCCGGGCTCGACGATGCGGCGGAAGTCGAGCGCGTCCACCCAGTCCGCGCGGGTCGCCCCGGACCGGCGCGACGCGGCGCGCGCCGAGGGCGTGGCGGGACGCATCGTCACCACGGTCCCGCCACCGCGGCCGCGGGTGGTCTCGACGAGTCCTGCCTGGCGCAGCGCGGCCATGGCCTCGCGCAGCGTGGCGCGGGAGACCACGAGACGTTGCGCCAGCTCGCGCTCGGGCGGCAGGGTGGAGCCGCGCGGGTAGACACCGAGGCGGATCAGGGTGGCCAGCTGCTCCACACAGGCCTCGAAGGCGTGGTGCCCGCGCACCGGCCGCATCACCTCAGCAGGCAGGGCGGCGTCGTGCGACGTGGTCAACACCCGGCCCAGTCTCGGAGCCGGGCCCACGGGTGTCAATGGTCTGGACTCAAACCTTTGTGTCCTCGGTCTCTGGACGGGGCTTCTGCTCGGGTCTAGGTTTTCTGCCACGGGCGTCGGGCACTGGATCGGGCGGTGGCAAGATGCCGTACCCGGCTGGAACCTCCGGCCACCACCAGCACATGACGATCTCGGGCTCCACAAGGGGCTTGTGGAAGGACTCAAATGCGACGCTCAAGGCTCATCATCTCGGCTCTGACGGTCGGCCTGCTGACCGTGGCCGGCTGCGGATCCGACTCCCTGGACTCCGGGGACAAGAAGGGCGGCGACGTCAAGACGAGCGTCGACGAGAAGGCAGCGGCGCTGGTCCCGGCGGAGATCAAGGACAAGGGCACGCTGACGGTCGGCACCGACGCCAGCTACGCACCCAACGAGTTCCTCAGCGGCGACGGCAAGACCATCGAGGGCTTCGACATCGACCTGTTCACCGCGGTCGCCAAGAAGCTCGACCTGAAGGTCGAGTTCACCAACGCCAAGTTCGACTCGATCATCACCGGCGTCCAGGGCGGCAAGTACGGCGTCGGCGTCTCCAGCTTCACCATCAACCCCGACCGGCTGAAGCAGGTGAACATGGTCAGCTACTTCAGCGCCGGCACCCAGTGGGCCTCGGCCCCCGGCAACCCGAAGAACGTCGACGTCGAGAAGCCCTGCGGGGCGACCGTCGCGGTCCAGCAGGGCACCGTGCAGCAGGAGGAGGACCTGCCGCCGAAGCAGAAGGAGTGCACGGCCGCGGGCAAGCCGATCAAGGTGCTGACCTACGAGGGGCAGGACGAGGTGACCGCCAACGTCGTCTCGGGCAAGGCGGACGCGATGCTCGCCGACTCCCCGATCGTCGCCTACGCGGTCGAGCAGTCCAAGGACAAGCTCGAGGCCCTCGGCGAGATCTACGACGCGGCCCCCTACGGCTACGTCATCCCCAAGGACCAGACCGAGCTCGCCGAGGCCGTCCTGGCGGCCCTGAAGTCGCTGGAGGCCGATGGGGACTACAAGAAGGCGCTCGAGGCCTGGGGCGTGCAGTCCGGGGCCATCACCGACTTCGCCGTGAACCCCACTCCCTGAGATGACCATGACGATGCCACCCACGTCTGCCCCGGAGAGTGCAGACGACCGTCCCGGGATGATCGACGCGGTTCCGGTGCGTCACCCGGGGCGGTGGGTGGTGATCGTCGTCATCGCCGTGCTGGTGGCGATGTTCGTGCACCTCCTGGTCACGAACCCGGCCTTCAACTGGCCGTTCGTGCTCGAGGCGATGGTGCAGTCCCCGGTGCTCCGCGGGCTGGTGATGGGCACCCTGCTCGGTACGGCGGGCGCGATGCTCATCGGTGTCACGCTCGGCATCACCGTGGCCGTGATGCGGCTCTCCGACAACCCGGTGCTCTCCACCGTGGCGTGGGTGTTCACCTGGTTCTTCCGGGCGGTGCCCCGCCTCGTGCTGCTCACGATCATGGGAGCCCTCGGGCTGCTGTTCCCCGAGGCCGCCGGCGGCCTCGGCATCGGGGTGCCGTTCGGCGAGCAGATCATGGACCTGCTCGGTCTCGACGGCAACCTGCGGTTCTTCAGCCTCGACGCCAACCAGATCTTCACCGGGATCCTCGGTGGCATCATCGGTCTCGGGCTCTCCGAGGCGGCGTACATGGCCGAGATCGCGCGGGCCGGCATCCTCTCGGTCGACCCCGGCCAGCGTGAGGCCGCCTGTGCCCTGGGGATGAGCAGCGGCAAGGCGATGCGTCGCGTCGTCCTCCCGCAGGCGATGCGGGTGATCGTCCCTCCGACGGGCAACGAGACCATCGCGATGGTCAAGGACACCTCGCTGCTGATCGCGATCCCGGTCAGCAACGAGCTGTTCTTCCAGCTGCGCTCGATCGGGTCCCGGACCTACGAGGTCTTCCCGGTGCTGGTCGCGGCGGTGCTGTGGTACCTGATCGTGTGCAGCGTGCTGATGGTGATCCAGTCACGGCTCGAGGCCCGGTTCGGGCGCGGCTTCGGCACACCGGGGCAGCCCGACTCCAGCTGGCGGGCGAAGATGCTCTCGATGATCGGCGGCAGCAAGTGAACGCGTCCCCCTCCCCGGCTTCCTCCGGCCAGGGCTCCTCGGCGATGCCCCTGGTGCGTGCGCTGAACGTGCACAAGTCCTTCTACGGCAACGAGGTGCTCAAGGGCATCGACGTCGACGTGGCGGCCGGCGAGGTGGTGTGCCTGCTGGGTCCCTCCGGGTCGGGCAAGACGACGTTCCTGCGCTGCATCAACCAGCTCGAGACCATCCAGGGCGGGCGGATCTGGGTCGACGGCGAGCTCGCCGGCTACGAGGACCGGGGCGGCAAGCTGCACCGGCTCAGCGACAAGCGGATCGCGGCCCAGCGGCGCGAGATCGGGATGGTCTTCCAGCGGTTCAACCTGTTCCCGCACATGACCGCCCTGGAGAACATCATGGAGGCCCCTATCCAGGTGGCCGGGGTGAAGAAGGCCGCCGCCGAGAAGCGTGGCCGTGAGCTCCTGGACCGCGTCGGGCTCGTCGAGCGTTGCGACAGCTACCCCTCCCAGCTCTCCGGTGGCCAGCAGCAGCGGGTGGCGATCGCCCGCGCCCTGGCGATGGACCCCAAGCTGATGCTGTTCGACGAGCCGACCTCCGCGCTCGACCCCGAGCTGGTCGGCGAGGTGCTCTCGGTGATGCGTGAGCTCGCCGACGGCGGCATGACCATGATCGTGGTGACCCACGAGATGGGCTTCGCGCGCGAGGTGGCCGACCGGGTCGTGTTCATGGACAGCGGGGTGGTGGTCGAGCAGGGTCCCCCCGACGACGTGATCAACCACCCGCAGCACGAGCGCACCCAGAGCTTCCTGTCCCGCATCCGCGAGGAGCACGAGGACCACGCCGCCGCGCTCCTCCAACGGGCGGAGTCCGAGAAGCTCTGAGCCGTCGCCTCTGGGGCCGCGACCTTTGGTGGCGCGATGCGGTTCAGAACGTGCAGGATCGGGCACGACTACGTACGGCGCGACGTGTGCCGAACACTCACAAGGAGGCAGCAGATGACGACGACTCCAGACCAGCCGCTCGGCGACGACGAGATGGACACCACCGCAGGAGGCGCGGAGGCCGTGCCCTCGGGCGACGCGGACGGCACCGACGGCGACTCGACCGACAGCACCGACGGTGACTCGACCGACGCGGACGGCACCGACGGCGACTCGACCGACGCGGATGGCACCGACGGCGACTCCAGCGACGCGGACGGCACCGACGGCACCGACGGCTGAGTGAACGCCCTCACGCTGCTGAGCGGGGACGCCCAGGACTTCGTCGAGAAGATCTGGGCGTCCCACGTCCACGTCCACAAGGCCGACCCGGCGGAGCTCGTCGGCCTGCTGTCCTTCGACGACGTCGACCACCTGCTGACCGCGACCGCGATCCGCACCCCCGCGGTGCGCCTCGCCCAGGACGGGTCGGTGCTGCCGGCGTCGAGCTACACCCGCAGCGGAGCCACCCTCGCCGGGCAGGCCCTGAGCGGGCTGGTGGACGCACGCAAGGTGATCGACCTGTTCGAGGGCGGCGCGACCGTCGTACTCCAGGGACTGCATCGGTACTGGCCGCCGCTGACCCGGCTGGTCGCCGAGCTCGAGCTGGCCCTGGGGCACCCGTGCCAGGCCAACGCCTACCTGACCCCGCCGGGCTCCCAGGGGTTCGCGGTGCACAGCGACAGCCACGACGTCTTCGTCTTCCAGACCCACGGCTCCAAGCTGTGGGAGGTCCACCCCGCCCCCGGTGAGGTCGACCGGGACGCGCGCGAGGTCCTGCTGGAGCCCGGCCTGAGCATGTACCTGCCGACCGGTACGCCGCACGCCGCCCGGGCCCGCGACACCGTCTCCCTGCACGTCACGATCGGCATCAACCAGCTCACCTGGCGCACCCTGCTCGACCGGGCCGTCCAGCAGGCGCTGACCAGCGTCGAGGCTGACGCCCACCTGCCCGCGGGCTACCTCGAGCGTCCCGAGGAGCTCGCCGAGGGCCTGGCGCAGCGGCTGCAGGACCTCGGGTCCGCGCTTGCGGCGACGGACCCGGCCGCGGTGGCAGCAGCCCAGACCCAGTCGTTCCTGGGGAGCCGGGGCGGCAACCTGCGTGGCGGGCTGGTCGACCGGATGCAGCTGGACGGCATCGCCGGCGACACCGAGCTGCGCCGCCGTCCCGGCAAGCCCTGTGTGCTGCAGCCCGAGGGCGACCGGCTGAACCTCCTGCTGGGCGACCGCCGGCTCAGCGTGCCGGCCCGGCTCCTCGACGCGGTCGAGCGGGCGCGCACCCTGGAGGTGTTCACCCCGGCGGACCTGGGCCTGGACCCCCAGTCCGCTCTCGTCCTCACCCGCCGGCTCGTCCGCGAGGGTCTGCTCGAGGTCCTCCGCTGACCAGGCCGGACATCGGTGACTTCCGCTGCGCCGTGTCGGCCGAGCAGCGGCAGGACGACCTGGCAGGCACGGCGACGCACCTGCGCGCCTTCCTGCTGGTGGAGAACCAGGGCCCGTGGGGCGCCAGCGCTCCCCGCGACAGCCGGCTGCCCGACGCGGTCAAGGCCCATCTGCGCACGCACGGCAGCATCCGCGTGCTGCTGGCACGGCGCCACCACCGGGCCCACCGCGAGGCGGACTTCCGGATGTTCCTCGCCTTCCCGGCGCAGGGCCGCCTGTTCACCACGACCTTCCTCGATCCCGAGGAGCTGCTCGCGGTCGACCTCGACGCCATCGCCCGGGGTGAGCCACCGGCGGGCTGGTCGCCGGCAGAGGGGCCCCTGTTCGGCGTGTGCACGCACGGCCGGCACGACCCGTGCTGCGCCGAGCGGGGCCGTCCGGTGGCGGCCGCGCTGACCGCGTCCCACCCGGAGCAGACCTGGGAGATCTCGCACGTGGGTGGCGACCGGTTCGCGGCCAACATGGTGGTGCTCCCCGAGGGCCTCTACTACGGCCGGGTGGAGCCCTGGGCCGCCAGCGATCTCGCGGGCCTCCACGAGCAGGGGCGGCTGGACATCTCCCGGCTGCGCGGGCGCTCGTCGTACCCGATGGCGGTGCAGTACGCCGAGATCGCGCTGCGCCGCCACCTCGAGGACGACCGGCTCGACTCGCTGAGGCTCGTGCGCCGCAACGGCCCGACCGCGGTGTTCCGCCGCGAGGGCGTGGACTGGTCGGTGACCCTGCGGCAGGGGACCCGGGGCGAGGCGCAGCTGACCTGCGGGCTGGAGCGGCTCAGCCCGTTGCCGGTCTTCGAGGTGACCGACCTGCGCCGAGTGCCCACCGCGCCCACGCCGGAGTCCGGGACCTGATTGCACCGCGCTCCGCGGGGCATGCTCCGCGTATGTCGACTGCCGAGGTGACCGAGCGCCGTTTCGCCAAGATGCGTCCCGCGCCCTCCGACGCGGGGCCGCTGGACGCCCGCGACCTGCCGCCGGGGCCGCGGATGCACGTCCTGCTCCAGAGCATCGGCGTGCTTCGGTTCCGGCACCGCTTCATCCCCGCGCTGCAGCGCCGCTACGGCGACGTGTTCACGATCCGGATCATGCCCGAGGGCCGCCACATCGTGTTCTTCAACCGTCCCGAGCACGTCCGGGAGATCTTCGCCGGCGACCCCGAGGTCTTCCACGCGGGCAAGGGCAACGCGATCCTCGGGCCCGTGATGGGCGAGCACTCGCTGCTCCTGGTCGACTCCACCCAGCACAAGCGGGCCCGCCGGCTGCTGATGCCGGCCTTCAACGCCCGGGCGTTGAAGGGCTACGAGTCGCTGGTCACCCGGCTGACCCGCGAGGAGGTCGACCGCTGGCAGGCAGGGGAGCCGTTCGAGTCCCTGGCCCGGATGAACGCACTCACCCTCGAGGTCATCCTCCAGGTCGTCTTCGGGGTCACCGACGAGGACCGGCTCGCCGAGCTGCGTCCGCTGGTCAACAAGACGGTGGACATCCCGCCGCTGGTGTTCCTCGGGTGGGGGTACCCGCGGCTGCAGAAGTACGGTCCCTGGCGGCGCACCATCGAGAACCAGGTCGAGCTCGACCGGGTGATCTTCGCCGAGATCGACGAGCGCCGCCGGGCTCCCGACCTCGCCGAGCGCACCGACGTGCTCTCCCAGTTGCTGCTCGTGGAGGACGAGTCCGGGGGCGGGCTGAGCGACGAGGAGCTGCGCGACCAGCTGGTCACCCTGCTGCTCGCGGGTCACGAGACCACGGCGACCGCGCTCGCCTGGGCGCTGCACGAGCTGGGCAGCAACCCCGCCGAGGAGGCCAGGGCACGCGAGGCCGCCATCTACGGGGACACCGACCACCTCGAGGCGGTCCTCAAGGAGTCCATGCGGCTGCACCCGGTGATCCCGATGGTGGTGCGGCACCTGACCGAGCCTGCGACGGTCGGTGGGATCGACCTGCCCCGCGGGGCCAACGTCGCGGCCTCGATCATCCTGGCCCACGAGTCGGAGAGCAGCCACCCCGACCACACCCGCTTCCGCCCGGAGCGGTTCACCGAGGGCGAGGTGGCCATCAACACCTGGATCCCGTTCGGCGGCGGCGTACGGCGCTGCATCGGGGCGGGGTTCTCGCTGATGGAGGGCGTCGCCGTACTCCGCGAGGTCCTGCGCGCCTACGACGTGGCCGTCCCGCCCGGCTCCACCGAGACCCCCAAGGTGCGCAACATCACCAGCGTCCCGCGCCACGGCGCCCGGATCGTGGTGACCCGGCGCGAGCAGGCACCCGCCTGACCGGCCCCGGCCCGGCGCACTGGGCGCGGGCGCATACGCTTCCGGGGTGAAGCTGGAACGCAAGCACGCCCTGGTCCTGCTGGCCGTCGCCGTCTGGAACGTGCTCACCTACGCACAGTTCACCAAGGCGCTCGTGCAGACCGAGGAGGACCGCCCGGTGGGCTACTTCGTCGCGCACTCGGTGCTGATCGTGGTCAACATCGCCATCGCCGGCGTACTCGGCTCCTGGGGCCTCCGCGCCCTTCGTGCCTCCCGCCGGGCCGGATAGTCCGAGACCTTTCCGTCGTGAAAACGGCCGTTCGGCAACGGAATCGTCTCGGACTATCCGGAATGCTCGGCGAACGCCGCGCGGACCTCGTCCTCGGTGAGCCCGTAGTCGGCCAGGTCGTAGCGGTGCGACGGACGTCTGCCGCCCTGGCGTGACTCGGCGTCGAGGCGGGTGACGGCCTCATCGACGCCCGCGGTCCACTCCAGGCCGAAGGAGTCGTAGATGGCTCGCGTGGTCGCCACCGGGTCCTTGACGAACTCGGCGTAGTCGAGGTCGATGAACTGGTCCGCGGGGTGGTTGGCCCGTTCGCGCTCGAAGCGGGCCACGGCCTTGCTGAGCATGTCGAGCTGGGTCCGCCCGATCGTCTCGCCGACGAACGTGGTCGACCAGCCCTTCGTCGCCTCCGCGGAGAGCGAGCACGCGGAGGCGATCGCGACGACGGGGTCGCGCTTCGGCTGCACGATCAGCGCGTCGGGGTAGACCGCCATGATCGCGTCGATGCCGACGAGGTGCGAGGGGTTCTTCAGCACCCAGCGCTTCTCCGGGTCGTTGAGCCCGATCAGTTGCAGGTTGGCCTTGTGCCGCTGGTAGGCGTCGGTCCAGTCCTGCTTCTCCAGCCAGGCGGAGTACGACGGGACGTGGGCCAGCGACTCGAACCCGATCGACTTCCCGGACTGGCGCAGGATCCGCCAGCACTCCTCGACGCTGCTCGCGTCCATGAAGTGGATCCCCATGAACTCCGGGTTCTCCACGTGGTGCTCGGAGAACGCCGCGTTCAGGGCCGCGTAGATCTGGTTCTCCGGCCACGTCTCGCGCGGGGGTCGCGGCTGGGGGACCTCGGTCAGCCACAGCTCGAGCCCCTGGTGGGCGGGGTCGGCGTTCAGCAACCGGTGCAGGGCGGTCGTACCGGTGCGGGGCAGGCCGCAGACGAAGATCGGACGCTCGATCGGCACCTCGGCGTACGACGGGTGCTCCTTGAAGCCGTGCTCGGAGAGCAGCCGCCCGACCAGCGCGCTCTTGATGAACGTGCGCTGCATGTAGTTGCCCTCGGGGGTCAGCCCCCCGTGCTCGCCCAGGTCCTCGCACAGCAGGCGCAGGCCCTCCTCGTGCTCGGTGCCGCCGAAGTCCTCGAGTCCCGTGGTGCGTACGGCGGCCGCGGCGATGTCATCGAAGGAGCCGAGGTCTTCGCGTGTGCGCGCCGTCATGATCGCTCACCGCCGGTCGAGGGACAGGGGCGAGCAGCAGCGGACGGTGATCGAGCCCAGTCGAGATCAGTAGCCATGGAACTCACCGCAGCTCACGTCGAGGGTGACCCCGCTGACCGCCGAGGCCAGGTCGGAGGCGAGGAAGAGGGTGGCCCTCGCGACCTCCTCCGGCGTCGCGAGCCGCTTGAGGTCGGTCCGGTCGGCGATCTCGCGGTAGATGTCGTCGTGGGTGAGGCCGCGCTCCTCGGCCATCCAGTCGAAGTACGCCTTGTTCACGTCCTCGTAGATCCAGCTCGGCGCCACCGTGTTCACCCGGATCCCGCGCAGGCCGAGCTCGGTGGCCAGCGCGGAGGCGATGTGCACCAGGGTGCCCTTGCTGACCTTGTAGCCGCCGAACTCCAGCTGCGACTGCCGCAGCACCGCCGAGTTGACCATGATCACCGAGCCGCCGGTCTTGTCCGGGGACTCCGCGAGCGCGTCGGCGAAGAGCGTGGAGAGCCGCAGCGGCGCGAACGCGTTGGTCTCCAGCGAGTCCCGGAGGGCGTCGTGCTTGATCGTGCTCAGCGGCTCCATCGGCGGGATCGCGAACGCGTTGTTGATCAGGCAGTCGACGCGCCCGTACTCCGCCAGGGCGGCGTCGACCAGTCGCCGGCACGCGTCCTCGTCGTTGATGTCAGTGGGTACGACGAGCGCCCGGCGGCCGTGGGAGCGGACCACCTCGGCCATCTTCTCCAGCCGCTTCTGCGTCCGGGAGACGAGGACGAGGTCGGCACCCATCCGGGCCGCCTCCTCGCCCAGCGAGCGCCCGAGGCCGGGCCCGACTCCGGAGAGCACGACCACCTTGTCCTGGAGCAGCTGGGGGGATCCGGTCACGGGGTCCTCATCCTCTTCTCGGTGAGCGGGCAGTTGCGTCTCGTCGTACGACGGTGAGCGGGCAGTTGTGTCCCGTCGTACGACGGTGAGCGGGCAGTTGTGCTCGCCGGGCTGGGACACAACTGCCCGGTCGAGACATCTGGACGAGACGGGAGTGCCCGGTCGGCGCGTTTCCGCGGGACACAAGTGCCCGCTCGGCGGGCTACGGCGGGACGTTCGTGCCCGGTCGGCGTCACGAGATCATCCGGCGGGCGATGCCCACCTGGCGGTCGGAGATCCGGGTCCGGTAGTCGTCGGCGGAGATCTGGTTGGCGTGGAAGTGGGGCAACCGGTCGGGCAGTGACTCGAACGGCACCACCTCGACCTCGGGGCCGTCGGCGGCCGTGAGCTCGCGGGAGACCCGCTGCCAGCGCAGCATCATCACGCCCTGGGGGTGGCCGGTGGTCTCCAGCCAGTTGGCCAGGCCCGGGTCGCGCTCGCTGATCACGTAGCGGAACTTCCCGTCCGGGTCGGCGTGCGACTGGGCCTTGCTCAGCGAGGTCTGGTGGTGCTCGTAGTCGGTGGAGACGTACCACCGCGACCCGATCTGGATCGCCTGGTAGGCGCACTCGGAGACCGGCACCGTGACGATCATCGCCTCGTCGGGCTCGAGCGAGTAGTGCCCGATCGAGGAGTACTGCGAGGCCAGTCCGCCGGGCGTCGACCTCGGCACGGTGAGCGTGTTCACCGGCTCCTTGTAGGTGAACCACTCCGGGAACGCGAACCAGGTGTTGATCCGACCGATCAGCATCTTGGCGGCCACGCCGTACCGCTTGGCGACGCGCTCGGGGGTCAGCGGTCCCCGCGGCGTCCCCGCCGTGTCGAGCCGCTGGATCCGCAGGGTGCCGCGGTCCTCGGCGTTCCAGTCGTCGTAGACCTCGCGCACGATCAGCGTGGATCCCTTGGTGAGCCCCAGCTCGGGGCCGAAGCGCCACTCGAAGGAGCCGTCCTCGGCGATCTCGAGGTCACGGTCGTCGAACGCGGCGACGCTGTCGGGCGCGCCGTCGGCGGAGTAGGTCCCGGACATCAGCTGGAAGGACAGGTCTGCGGTGGTGCCGCGCACGCCGGAGACGACGTACGACGCACCGGGCGCCAGGTAGGCGTTGAAGTAGATCGCGTCGGGGTTGTCGAGGCCCTGGCGGGCGTACTGGTGCGTCGGGTTGATCAGCACCGGGTGCTCGAGGTCGTAGTCGAAGGCCATCTGCAGCGAGGACCGGATGCTGCCGGCGAGGTAGTCGTAGCCCTCGGCGAGGTCCTGCTCGGAGACCGGGAACGGCGGGTTCGCGATCAGCTGCTCCGCCTCGCGGACCGCCTCCGCGAACGCGGCCGTGACGCCGCCCCCACCGCCGGTCGAGCCTGTCGAGACCTCGCTCACAGGCTCACCTTGCTGATGATCGAGTGGGCGTACTTCTCCAGGTTGTCGATCTTGGTCTGCAGCGGCTCGGTGTCGGGACCCTTGATGTAGGGCACCCGGAACCCGACGATGCAGTCGGTGACGCCCTTGTCCTGGAGCCGCTTGATGCCGTCGAGGTCGTAGGCGTCATAGGAGATGACGTGCACCTCGAAGTCGTCGCGGGTGTCGCCCTCGGCCTTGCGGATCTCTGCGAGCCGAGCGAGCAGCCGGTCGAGCTCCTCGCCGTCACCGCCGGCGTGCATCCACCCGTCGCCCTTGAGCACGGCGCGCCGCAGCGCTGCGTCCGCGTGGCCGCCCACCAGCAGCGGGATCCGCTCGGTGGGCGCAGGCGTCTGCTTCATCTCCTGGAGGGTGAAGAACTCCCCGTCGTAGCCGAAGAACTCCCCGCTGGTCAGGCCGCGCAGGATGTCCATGCACTCGTCCATCCGCTTGCCGCGCCGCTCCCACGGCACCCCCATCGCCACGAAGTCCTCCGGCCACGGCGAGAGCCCCACGCCGAGGCCGAGGCGGTTCCCGCTCAGGCACGCGATCGAGCTGATCTGCTTGGCCACCAGCACCGGCGGCCGCACCGGCAGCTTGAGCACGAACGGCGTGAACCGCAGCGTGCTGGTCACCGCGGCGAGGTGGGTCACCAGCACCATCGTCTCGATGAACTCCTTGTCCTCGAGGAACTCCCGGTCGCCGGTGTCGGTGTAGGGGTACGTCGAGTCGGACTCCCGGGGGTAGATCAGGGAGTCGGCGACGGTCATCGAGGTGTAGCCGGCCGCCTCCGCCGCCTGGGCGAGCGGGGCGTAGTACTCCACGTGGGTCATCGCCTCGGCGTAGGTGAACCTCATGATCGGGACCTTTCGGTTATTGAGCTGGTCGAAATATAGAACGTGTTTCAGTTCTCTGCCAGAGTGCAGCCTGTGGACCTGACCCAGATCTCCGACCGCCTCGAGATCGAGGCACTGCTCACCCGCTACACCCGCGCGATCGACACGGGGGAGTGGGACCGACTCGACGAGGTGTTCACCCCCGACGCCGAGATCGACTACACGGCCAGCGGCGGCATCGCGGGCACGTACGACGCCGTGAAGCCCTGGCTCGCGGAGATGCTCCCGATCTTCCCCAGCCGGATGCACCAGCTCGGACAGGTCGACAGCCAGGTCGACGGCGACGAGGCGACCGTGGCGGCGTACTTCTACAACCCGATGACGCTCCCGCAGCAGGACGGCACCGAGCTGGTGGTCGAGTTCGCCGGGATCTACCACCACCACCTGGTCCGTACGCCGCACGGCTGGCGTTCGCGCTCGCTGGTGGAGCAGGTCGTCCTCAAGCGCGGGCTGTAGCGGCCGGTGGACACCAAGCCCGAAGGACTCGACGGCGAGCTCGCCCGCAAGGTGATCAAGGTGCTCGCGGCCGGCAACGTCCGGGTCTACCGGCTGACCCGCGGCCGGATCGGCGGCACCTGGCGCGTCGGGGCCGCCTGGCGCAACCCGGTCCCGATCTGCCTCGTCGAGCACCGTGGGCGCAGGACCGGCCGGCTGCGGACCACGCCGTTGGTCTACCTGCGCGACGGCGACGACCTGGTGGTGGTCGCCTCGCAGGCCGGGCGCCCCCAGCACCCGCTGTGGTACCTCAACCTGCTCGCGGACCCCGACGTGACCGTGCAGGTGCGTGGGGAGCGCCTGCCGATGCGGGCCCACACCGCCGACGAGCAGGAGCGCGCGGTGCTGTGGCCACGGCTGGTCGAGCTCTACAGCGACTACGCCAGCTACCAGTCCTGGACCGAGCGGGAGATCCCCGTCGTGGTGCTCAGACCCAGATAGTTCCCGGTTCGCGTCACGATTCGGCAACGGCAGGCACGGCCTCTTGACCCGTCGCGGCGACGGGAGAAGGTTGTAATCGGCCACCGCACGGGGGGCTGCTGAGCCGCTTCCTGGGAGGTCACCCTGAGCACGTTGGACGACCCGAGGGCGGGCCAAGCCGATCCCGAGGCAGTGCTGGTCGGGGAGAAGGCGATCGAAGGCCGCTCCCTGACCCAGATCGCGTGGGGCAGGCTGCGCCGCGACAAGGTCGCGCTGGCCGGCGGTGTGTTCATCGTGCTGCTCGTGCTGGTGGCGATCTGCGCGCCCCTGATCGTCAAGATCACCGGCGGTCCGCCCAACGAGTACCACCAGGACCTGCTCGACCCGTTCATCCCCAACATCCCGGCCGGCAGCTTCGGCGGGATGAGCTGGGAGCACCCGATGGGCCTGGAGACGGTCAACGGTCGCGACATCTTCAGCCGGGTCATCTACGGCGCCCGCATCTCCCTGCTGATCGCGATCCTGGCCACGTTCGTCTCGGTCGCCATCGGCACCACGGTCGGCATCGTCGCCGGGTTCTTCGGCGGCTGGGTGGACGCGGTGCTCAGCCGGATCATGGACATCTTCCTGGCGTTCCCGATCCTGGTCTTCGCGATCGCGCTCTCCGGCGTCTTCCCCGACAACGCCTTCGGCATGTCGGGACTGACGCTGCGGCTGGTGCTGCTGATCTTCGTGATCGGCCTGTTCAACTGGCCCTACATCGGTCGCATCGTGCGCGGGCAGACCATCTCGCTGCGCGAGCGGGAGTACGTCGAGGCCGCCCGCAGCCTGGGAGCGCGGCGGCCCTACATCCTGTTCACCGAGCTGCTGCCCAACCTGCTCGCGCCGATCCTCGTCTACTCGACGCTGATCATCCCGACCAACATCCTCTTCGAGGCGGCGTTGTCCTTCCTCGGGGTCGGCGTACCGCCGCCGACGGCGACCTGGGGCGGGATGCTCTCGGACGCCGTCGGCTTCTACACGGTCCCGCACTTCATGCTCTGGCCCGGGCTGGCGATCTTCGCCACCGTGATGGCCTTCAACCTCTTCGGGGACGGGCTGCGCGATGCCTTCGACCCCAGGAGCCGGTGACCCGTCCGGTACCAGAACTGCCGCAATCCCGCGGTCGACAGAAAGGTAAGTGAATGCGGATCAAGCACAGGAGAGTGATGGTGGCCCTGGCCACCGTCGCGGCACTCGGACTGAGTGCGTGCGGCAGCGGTTCCGACGACGGCGGCGGCAGCTCCGCGCCCAAGCTGGACAACAAGGGGCTGGACTCCGTGGTGAGCCCGTCGGACGCCAAGGGCGGAACTCTGAAGATGGGTCTGGGCTCGGAGTGGGGCGACAGCACCATCGACCCCGGCGAGACCTACTACGGCTACTCGTGGGACATGGTCCGCAACTTCGCCCGCACCCTGGTGATGTTCAAGCCGGCGCCCGGCAAGCAGGGGCTCGAGCTTGTTCCCGACCTCGCCACCGACCTGGGCAAGTCCTCCGACGGTGGCAAGACCTGGACCTACACCCTCAAGGAGGGCCTGAAGTTCGAGGACGGCTCGCCGATCACCTCCAAGGACGTGGCGTACGCCGTGCTCCGCTCGACCGACACCACCACCTTCAAGACCGCGCCGCAGTACTTCAAGAGCATGCTCGACCTGCCGAAGGGCTACGACGGGGTCTACCGCAGCAAGGGCGCGGACACCACCTCCGCGATCGAGACGCCCGACGACTCCACGATCGTGTTCCACCTCAAGGAGGCGTTCGCCGGGTTCGACTACATGGCCCAGCTGCCGCAGACCGCTCCGGTCCCGCAGGCCAAGGACACCGGCGCGAAGTACAAGTCCCACGTGATCTCGTCAGGCCCGTACATGTTCGACGGCAACTTCGACGCGGCCACCGGCTTCAAGCTGGTGCGCAACCCCAACTGGGACCCTGCGACCGACGAGAACCGCAAGGCACTGCCTGACGTGATCGACGTCAAGACGAGCATGGAGCCCGACGACCTGGACAACCAGCTGATCGCGGGGACCATCGACGTCGACGTGGCCGGCACGGGTGTCCAGCCCGCCGCGCTGCCCAAGGTCCTCAAGGACAAGGACCTGATGGCGCGTGCGGACAACCCCACGATCGCGCGTCTCTGGTACACCTCGATCGTCCCGACGGTGGCACCCTTCGACAACATCGACTGCCGCAAGGCCGTCATGTACGCGATGAGCCCCACGTCGTACCAGAACGCCTACGGCGGCAAGTTCGCCGGCGGCGAGCTCGCTACGACCGTGATGCCTCCGATGATCCCGGGCTACGAGGACGTCGACCTCTACGGCCAGAAGAAGAACCCCAACGGCCAGGCGGACAAGGCCAAGGCAGCTCTGAAGGACTGCGGTCAGCCCGACGGGTTCGAGACCACGATGGGCTACCGCGCCGAGCGTTCGAAGGAGAAGGCCACGGCCGAGGCCTTCCAGGACTCGCTGGGCAAGGTCGGGATCAAGGTGTCCCTCAAGCCGCTCCCCGAGGGCGACTACTTCTCCTCGACCTGCGGCCTTCCGTCGTACCTGGTCAAGAACAAGATCGGCCTGTGCACCAACGGCTGGGGCGCCGACTGGAACGACGGCTTCGGCTTCCTGTCCCAGATCGTCGACAGCCGGGTCATCACGCCCACGGGTGGTTCCTCGAACCTCTCGGTGCGGATCCCCGAGGTGGACGCGCTGCTGGACAAGGCATCGGTCGAGCCCGACGAGGCCGCTCGCAACAAGATGTGGGGCGAGATCGACAAGCGGGTGATGGAGGAGGCAGTCATCTACCCGGGCGTCTACGCCAAGGCGGTGCTGCTGCGGTCGAAGAAGGCGACGAACGTGTTCGTCAACGACGCCTTCGGCTACTACGACTACACCGCCATGGGTGTGAAGCAGTAACCGTTCCACCTCCGCACCCACGACACCGAGAGTTGGTGAGGGCGTAGGAGGGCGGTCCCGGCCCGGGCACGACCCGGGTCGGGACCGCCCCTCCCAGCCGAGAACGTGATCAGCTACATCATCCGGCGCCTGGTCGCCGCGGCCGGTCTCGTGATCGTGATCAGCATGATCACCTTCGCGATCTTCTACCTGATGCCGCGGCTCGCCGGCGCGACCCCGGAGACCCTTGCCGCGCGGTACGTCGGCAAGGCGCCCAACACCGGCACCATCAGCGACGTGGCGAAGAGCCTCGGCTTCTACGACCCCATCCACGTGCAGTACTGGAACTGGATCAAGGGAGTCGTCGGCGGCACCACCTACAACTACGGCGCCGGCGTGGAGAACTGCCCGGCGCCGTGCCTGGGCTACTCCTTCCGCAGCAGTGAGGCCGTGCTCCCCGACATCCTGCGCCGGTTCCCGGTGACGCTGTCCCTGGCCATCGGCGCCGCGATCATCTGGGTCGTGGTCGGCGTGGCCACCGGCGTGCTCTCCGCGCTGCGGCGCGGTTCGGTCTTCGACCGGGCCGCGATGACCGTGGCCCTGGCCGGCGTCTCGCTGCCGATCTTCTGGACCGGCCTGATCTCGCTGGCCTTCTTCAGCTACAACCTGGGCTGGACGCCGCCGGGTGCGTCGTACACCAGCCTCACCGACAACCCGCTCAAGTGGGCCCACGCACTGCTGCTGCCCTGGATCACGTTGGCGCTGCTGTTCTCGGCCCAGTACGCCCGGCTGACCCGCGCCGGCATGCTCGAGGTGATGGGCGAGGACTACATCCGCACCGCCCGGGCCAAGGGCCTCCCCGAGCGCACCGTCGTGGTCAAGCACGGGCTGCGCTCGGCCCTGACCCCGGTGCTGACGATCTTCGGCCTCGACTTCGGGCTGCTCATCGGTGGCGCGGTGCTCACCGAGACCGTGTTCGGCCTGCCCGGCCTCGGCCAGCTGGCGATCACCTCGGTGAAGAACAACGACCTCCCGCCGGTGCTGGCCGTCGTCCTGGTCACGGCGGTCTTCGTGGCACTGTGCAACCTGGTCGTCGACCTGCTGTACGCCGTGATCGACCCGAGAGTGAGGACCCGATGACCACCCTGACCCCCCAGCTCTCCGGGACGGACGGCGCCACCGACCGGCCGTACCTCGACGTGAACGACCTGCAGGTGCACTTCGCCACCGACGACGGGGTGGTCAAGTCGGTCGACGGGCTCTCCTTCAGCGTCGAGCGCGGCAAGACCCTCGGCATCGTGGGGGAGTCCGGCTCGGGCAAGTCGGTGACCAGCATGGCCGTGATGGGCCTGCACACCGCGAGCAACGCCCGCCTCTCCGGCTCGATCAAGCTCGACGGGCAGGAGCTCGTCGGCACCGACACCGAGACGATCCGGCTGCTGCGCGGCAAGAAGATGGCGATGATCTTCCAGGACCCGCTGTCCTCGATGCACCCGCTCTACACGGTCGGCAACCAGATCATCGAGGCCTACCGGATCCACCACAAGGTCTCGAAGAAGGTGGCCCGCGCCCACGCCGTCGAGATGCTCGACCGGGTCGGCATCCCCGAGCCGCACCGGCGCGTGGACGCCTACCCGCACCAGTTCTCCGGCGGGATGCGTCAGCGGGCGATGATCGCGATGTCGCTGTCCTGCGATCCCGACCTGCTGATCGCCGATGAGCCGACCACGGCGCTCGACGTGACGGTCCAGGCGCAGATCCTGGACCTGCTGCGGGACCTCCAGAAGGAGTTCGACTCCGCGATCGTGATCATCACCCACGACCTCGGGGTGGTCGCTGAGCTCGCCGACGACATCTTGGTGATGTACGCCGGCCGCGCCGTGGAGTCCGGCACGGCCGAGCAGCTGTTCAACGAACCGCAGCATCCCTACACCTGGGGGCTGCTCGGCTCGATGCCCCGGTTCGACAAGGCCCCGACCGAGCGGCTGATGCCGATCAAGGGCACGCCCCCGAGCCTGATCCGGGTGCCGCAGGGCTGCGCCTTCAGCCCCCGCTGCGACTACGCCGACCAGGTCGGCTCGGTCACCAGGATCGAGCGTCCCGACCTGCTCGATGCCGGTGACGGCCATCTCGTCGCCTGCCACATGACACCCGCCGAGCGCCAGCGAGTCTGGGCTCAGGAAATCTCGCCGAGGATCTCGTGACCACTCCGACAGACCCGACCGCCCCGGACGCCCACGTCGTACCCCGGCACGCGGCACGTACGGCCGACCGCCCCCAGGACGACCTGCTCGTCGTGGAGAACCTCGTCAAGCACTTCCCGATCAAGAGCGGCCTGCTGGGCCGGTCGAGCAGCGCGGTCCAGGCGGTCGACGGCGTCAGCTTCGCCGTACGCCGCGGGGAGACGTTCTCGATCGTCGGGGAGTCGGGCTGCGGCAAGAGCACCACGGCCCGGCTGGTCACCCGGCTGCTCGAGCCGACCTCGGGCGAGATCGCCTTCGAGGGCCGCGACATCAGCCATCTCTCCGACGGCAAGATGCGCCCGCTGCGCCGCGACATCCAGATGATCTTCCAGGACCCGTACTCCTCGCTGAACCCGCGGCACACGGTCGGCAAGATCGTCGGCGCCCCGTTCCGGCTCCAGGGGGTGGAGCCCGAGGGCGGCCGGAAGAAGGCGGTCCAGGAGCTCCTCGAGACCGTCGGGCTGAGCCCGGAGCACTACAACCGCTACCCGCACGAGTTCTCCGGGGGCCAGCGGCAGCGCATCGGCATCGCCCGCACCCTGGCGCTCAAGCCCAAGCTGATCGTGGCCGACGAGCCGGTCTCGGCCCTCGACGTCTCGATCCAGGCGCAGGTGGTGAACCTGCTCGAGGACCTCCAGGAGGAGCTGGACCTCACCTACGTGATGATCGCGCACGACCTCTCCGTGGTCCGCCACGTCTCGGACCGGGTCGCGGTGATGTACCTCGGCAAGATCGTGGAGATCGGTGACCGCGACGACCTCTACGAGCGGCCCCGGCACCCCTACACGGTGGCGATGCTGTCGGCGGTCCCCGTCCCCGACACCCGGCGCCGGCACCAGCGCGCGCGGATCCGCCTCGAGGGGGACGTGCCGAGCCCGATCAACCCACCACCGGGGTGCCGGTTCCACACCCGCTGCTGGAAGGCGCAGGACATCTGCCGCACCCAGGAGCCGCCGCTGCTGCAGATCGGTGCCGCGCCGACCAGCGAGCACCGGGTGGCCTGCCACTTCCCGGTGGACGAGCAGGAGAGCACGGCAGCGGTCGGCATCTCGGGGTGAGGATCAGGCCGCGGGCCCGTCGGGCGGGACCGTGGTCGAGTGCCGCAGCACGAGCTGGGTCGACAGCACCACCTCCGCCTCGGGTGGCTGGCGCCCGCCCATCAGGTCGACCAGGATCTGGGCGCCCCGGCGACCGAGCTCCTGGGCCGGCTGGGCCACGGTGGTGAGGTCGAAGAAGCCGGACATCTCGTGGTCGTCGATCCCCACCACCGACATGTCCTCGGGCACGCTGACCCCGTGGGTGCGCAACGCGTGGATGGCGCCGATGGCCATCTCGTCGGAGGCGGCGAAGACCGCGGTGGGCCGGTGCTTCGCCGCCAGCAGCTGGGGACAGGCCTCCAGCCCGCCCCGGGCCGAGAAGTCGCCGGTGACCTCCCAGTCGGGGTCGATCGCGAGCCCGGCCCGTGCCATCGCCGCTCGGTAGCCCTCGAGTCGTTCCCGGGGCGCGGCGAAGGCCAGTCCCTGGTGCTCGGGGTCGGGGGTGCCGCCGAGGTGGGCGATCCGCCGGTGGCCGAGGTCGATCAGGTGCTGCACCGCCGTGCTCGCAGCGAGCACGTCGTCGATGCGCGTCGAGGGCCAGCCGGGCACCGCCCCGCCGACCGCGACGGTGGGGGACCCGGACCGGGCCAGGGACGCGATCTCGCTCGGCGTCGGCCGCAGCGCCAGCACCATCACCGCGTCGACCCGCTTGCTCGACAGGTGCGTGGTGAAGAGCCGGTGACGCATCGCCGGGTCGCCGGTGATGTCGTAGAGCAGCAGGTCGTAGCCCTCGTCGCGCAGCAGCTCCTCGGCCCCGTGGATGACCGAGCCGAAGAACCAGCGCGTCACGTTCGGCACCACCAGCCCCACGGTCCGGCTCTGGCCGCCGGCAAGGCTCGCCGCGTGCGGCGAGGCGGTGTACTCCATCCGGTCCGCGGCCGCCAGGACCCGAGCCCGGGTCTCCTCGGAGACGCGGGGGAGTCCGCGCAGGGCCCGCGAGACCGTGGCGGTGGAGACGCCGGCCTCACGGGCCACGTCCTTGATGCCGGTCATCGCCCCGGCGCCGACACAGCGGCCGGTCTCCTCGGTGACCGGCCCGTACCGGTCATCGTCCCCGCTCGGAGACGACCTTCGCGAGCCAGCGGTAGGACTGCTTCGGCGTACGGCGTAGCGACTCGCGGTCGACGTGCACGATGCCGAAGTTCTGGGTGTAGCCGTGCGACCACTCGAAGTTGTCCATCAGCGTCCACACCACATAGGAGCGTACATCGGCACCCGCCTCGCGGGCCGCGTCGATCGCTGCGAGGTGGGTGCGCAGGTAGTCCACCCGGTCCGCGTCGTCGACCGTCCCGTCGGCGAGCCGGTCGGTGTCGGGGAAGGCGGCGCCGTTCTCGGTGACGACCAGGGGCAGCTGCGTACGACGATGGGTCTCCACCAGCAGCTCGGTGAGGCCTGCCGGGTCGATCTCCCAGTCGATGGAGGTGCGGGGCTCGCGCGGCGTGAACCGGACGCCCTCGACCCCGGGGAACGCCTCGACCTCGGCGTCCCCGCCGCCGTCGACCTCTGCCGGGGCGTCCGGGTCCAGCACGTCCACCCGGGCGGGGGTGTAGTAGTTCACCCCGAGCCAGTCGGCCGAGCCGCGCACCAGGTCGAGGTCACCGGGACGGACCAGCTCGGGGTCCGCGAGCGACGGGGCGACGCGCAGCGTGCCGGCGTCGTAGGCGCCGTCGACCAGGGGGCCGAGCCAGATCCGGTTGCGGATCGCGTCCACGCCGTCGGCTCCCTCGGCGGCGGCCTCGCTGTCGGGCCAGACCGGGGTCAGGTTGAGCACGATGCCGACCGTGTCGGCTCCTGCCTCGCGCATCCGGGCGGCTGCCAGGCCGTGGCCGAGGAGGAGGTGGTGGGCGGCGCGGTGCGCCTGCGCGCCCACCGTCTTCCCCGGCGCGTGCCGCCCCGAGCCGTAGCCCAGGTAGGCCGCGCACCACGGCTCGTTGTGGGTGGCCCACACGGGCACGCGGTCGCCGAGGCGGTCGTGGACGAGCATCGCGTAGTCCGCGAACCGCTCGGCCGTCTCCCGCACCAGCCATCCGCCGCCGTCCTCGAGGGCCTGGGGCAGGTCCCAGTGGTAGAGCGTGGCCATCGGGGCGATGTCGCGGCGCAGGAGGTCGTCGACCAGCCGCTCGTAGTAGTCCAGGCCGGCCTGGTTGGCCGGTCCGGTGCCGGTCGGCTGGATCCTGGGCCAGGCGATGGAGAACCGGTAGTGGGCCACCCCCAGGCCCTCGACCAGGTCCACGTCGGGAGCCGGGTCGGGGTAGGAGGCACACGCCACGGTCCCGTCGGAGCCGTCCTGGATGGCACCGGGCACCTGGGTGTAGGTGTCCCAGATCGAGGGGCCCTTGCCGTCGGCGTCCGTGCCGCCCTCGATCTGGTACGCCGCGGTAGCGACCCCGAAGGTGAGGCGGCGGCCGTCGTCGAGTCCTGTGACCACGCAGCTCAGCCCTTGACGCTGCCGGCGAGCAGCCCGCGCAGGAAGAACCGCTGCAGGCTGAAGAAGACGATCAGCGGGACCACCAGCGACACGAAGGCCCCAGCCGAGAGCAGGTGCCAGTCGGCGCCGCGGGTGCCGGAGAGCTCGGCGAGCCGCACGGTCAGCGGCGAGACGTCGAGGTTTCCGCCGCCGAAGACCAGCGCCACCAGGAGGTCGTTCCAGACCCACAGGAACTGGAAGATGCCGAACGCGGCGATGGCAGGGACCATCAGCGGCAGCATGATCCGGGTGAAGATCCGGACGTGCCCGGCTCCGTCGACCCGGGCTGCCTCGACGAGCTCAGCGGGGATCTCGCGCATGAAGTTGTGCAGCAGGTAGATCGCGAGCGGCAGCGCGAAGATCGTGTGCGAGAGCCAGATCGTGTAGAAGCCGCCACCCGGTGCCTCGGAGCCCGCCAGCGGCGGCAGGCCGAACGGCGGGGAGACGTAGAAGCTGAGCAGGGGGATCATCGTCACCTGGATCGGCACGATCTGCAGGGCGAAGACGGCGACGAACAAGAAGTTGCGGCCCGGGAAGTTCATCCACGCGAACGCGTACGCCGCCATCGAGGCCAGGGTGATCGGGATCAGCACGCTGGGGATCGTGATCACGATCGAGTTCACGAAGAACGTCGCCAGGTCGGTGTCGCTGCCGGTGAGGACCTCGCGATAGTTGTCCAGGGTCACCGCCGGGTCGGAGAAGAACGTCCACCACCCGCTGCCCTGGACGTCGGCCTCCGGCCGGAACGAGGAGATGAACAGCCCCAGGGTCGGGATGGTCCACACCGTGGCGATCACGATCGCGGCGAGGGAGGCCCACGGGGAGCTGAGCTTCTTGTGCGCCGTGTCGGCCGCAACACTGGCCCTGCCGGTGAGGGTCAAGGGCTCGGACGTGGCAGTCATCGTGCCTCCACCTGGCGAAGCTGACGGATGTTGTAGATCACGATCGGTGCGACCAGCAGGAACAGCAGCACGGCCAGCGCGGCACCGAGTCCGCTGTTGAACGAGCGGAAGCTCTGCACGTAGAACTCGTAGGCCACCACGCTGGTGTCGAAGTTGCCGCCGGTCGTGGTGCGGACGATGTCGAAGACCTTGAGGGTGGCGATGCTGATCGTGGTCAGGACCACGATCAGTGAGGGCCGGATCATCGGCACCGTGATGTGCCGGAACATCCGCAGCCCGCTCACGCCGTCGAGGCGGGCGGCCTCGATGATGTCCTCCGGGATGGCGCGGATGGCGGCCGAGAGGACGGTCATCGCGAAGCCGGCCTGGACCCAGATCATGATCACGATCAGGAACAGCGTGTTCCACGGCTCGGTGAGCAGGAACCGGTAGGTGTCGAGACCGACCAGCTTGAGCAGCTCGTTGAGCAGCCCGATCTGGGCGTTCTCCGAGGCGCGGTAGTCGTAGACGAACTTCCAGATGATCGACGCGCCCACCAGCGAGATCGCCATCGGCAGGAAGATCAGCGCCTTGGCCACCTTCTCGAAGCGGGACTTGTCCACGAGGATCGCGTAGACCAGGCCGATCAGGGTCGCCAGCACCGGCGTCACCACCACCCACACGGCGGTGTTGCGGAGCACGCCGAGCAGGTTCTTGTCGGTGAAGATTGCCTGGTAGTTCTCCAGGCCCACGAACGCGGTGGAGCCCGAGTCGCGGAACGACTCGTAGATCGTGCGCAGCCCGGGGTAGAGCAGGCCCAGGGCGATCATCAGGACCGCCGGGAGGATGAACGCCGCGGTCTGGAACCCCTCGCCGCGACGGCTCTTCACGCGGTCGGCGATCACCAGCACCGCCAGGACGACGCCGAGGAACAGCGCGATCACGATGACGAGCTGTAGGAACTTCTCAGCGGTCGACATGGGACGTCCTTCGGGATGCGGGGCCGGGCGGGCGAGGGGAACGATCGTGCGGAGCGAGCACCAGGGCCGGGCGCGGGGATGCCGGCCCGGCCCTGGTGCGTCAGCTCACTTCCAGGAGGACTCGATGTTGTCGAGGGTCTCCTTGGTGCTCTGCCCGGTGATCCAGGCAGTCATCTCCTTCCAGAAGGACCCGGCGCCGACGGCACCCGGCATCTGGTCGGATCCGTCGAAGCGGAACACTGCGTCCTTGTTCTGCAGCGTCTCGGCCGACAGCTTGTCGATCGGGCTGGCCAGGTTGGCCACGTCGAGGCCGGTGTTGGCGCTGACCCAGCCGCCATCCGTGGTCGCCTTCGCCTTCTCGTTGGCCCACGTGTCGGAGGACAGGTAGGTCTGGAACGCCGCGACCTCGGGCCGGTCGCTGAACGCCGCGACGAACTCGCCACCGCCGAGCACGGGGGAACCGAACTCGTCGCTGGTCGGGGGCAGGTAGAACGCGAACGCGTCGCCGTTCTCCGAGACGTCGGTGCCCTTGGGCCAGTTGGCCGCGTAGAAGCTCGCCTGGCGGTGCATGGCGCACTTGCCGTCGAGGATGGGCAGGCCGCCGGCCTGGAACTCGGTGGTTGCGATCGACTTCACGTCGCCGATGCCGCCGTTGACGTACTTGTCGTTCTTCAGGATCGCGCCGACGCGGTCCAGCGACTCCGCCAGGGCGGGGTCGTTGAACTTCGTCTTGTGGTTGACCCAGTCGTCGTAGGCGTCGGGGCCGGCGTCGCGCAGGACGACGTCCTCGAGCCAGTCGGTCAGCGGCCAGCCGGTGGCGTCACCGGATCCGATGCCGGCGCACCAGGGCTTGACCCCGCTCGCGGCGATCGTGTCGCTGAGCTTCACCATCTGGTCCCAGGTGGTGGGGACGGTCCAGCCCTTCTCCTTGAACATCGTGGGGGAGTACCAGACGAACGACTTCACGTTCGCGCCCAGGGGAGCGGCGTAGAACTTGCCGTCCACGGTGCCGTAGGTCTTCCAGTCCTCGCCGAAGAACTCGTCGACGTTGGTGCTCACGGTGTCGGGCGCCTCGACGACCTTCTTGGTGTCGGTCACCAGGGTCTTGAGCAGACCGGGCTGGGGCACGTAGGCGATGTCGGGCGGGTTGCCGCTCTTGACGCGGACGACGAGCTGGGCCTCGAACTCCTTGGAACCCTCGTAGACCACCTCCGCGCCGGTGCACTCGGTGAACAGCTTGTAGGAGTCCTTGTGGGACTTGTCCTCGGGCGCGACGATCGAGGTGTAGACCTTGACCTTCTTGCCGCTGAGGTCACCGAAGCTGGTCAGGCCCTCGCACTCGGCCTTGCCCTCGCCCGGCGACTTCCCGCTGGCGGACTTGCTGTCGCCGTCGTCACTCCCGCAGGCCGCGAGGCCCAGGCCGGCAGTGAGCAGCAGCGCCAGGGACGCGGCCCCTCGACGTGCAGTGGTTGTTCGCATGCTGGTGGCTCCTTCTCGGCAGTACGCCGGTCCGTCAGCCTGTCCGCTGCCCGTGTCCCGGCCCATCTCGTCGCCTAGGTGTAAGCGTTTACGCATGGACCAGTCAACCGATTGCAGTCACGGTTGAATAACGAAACTCCGCAGGACTTGCGAGTGGACAGAATGTGATCGCCGCCACTAGGGTCACGCCACCGCTCCCATACTCGGATCGTCCGGCACGTTCCTGCCGGTGAAGGAGATTCGCATGACCACCGTGACCTTCGACCACGCCACCAGGCGCTTCCCGGGGGCCGAGCGCCCCGCCGTGAACCGCCTCGACCTCGCCATCGAGGACGGTGAGTTCCTCGTCCTCGTCGGGCCCTCGGGGTGTGGCAAGTCCACCTCGCTGCGGATGCTCGCCGGGCTCGAGGACGTCAGCGAGGGACGGATCCTGATCGGGTCCGACGACGTCACCCGCAAGGACCCCAAGGACCGCGACGTGGCCATGGTGTTCCAGAACTACGCGCTCTACCCGCACATGACCGTCGGGGACAACATGGGCTTCGCGCTCAAGATCGCCGGAGAGTCCAAGTCGCGGATCCAGGAGCGCGTCCTCGAGGCCGCGCGGATGCTCGACCTCGAGGAGTTCCTCGACCGGCGGCCGAAGGCGCTCTCGGGCGGGCAGCGCCAGCGCGTGGCGATGGGCCGGGCGATCGTCCGCTCGCCGCAGGTCTTCTTGATGGACGAGCCGCTCTCGAACCTCGACGCCAAGCTCCGGGTCCAGACCCGGGGCCAGATCGCGGCGCTGCAGCGCCGGCTCGGCACCACCACCGTCTACGTCACCCACGACCAGGTCGAGGCGATGACCATGGGCGACCGGGTGGCGGTGCTGAAGGACGGCATCCTGCAGCAGGTGGGCACCCCGCGCGACCTCTACAACGACCCCGAGAACGTCTTCGTGGCCGGCTTCATCGGATCCCCGGCGATGAACCTGCTCGAGGTCGCGGTGACCGAGGACTCCGTGGTCTTCGGGTCCGCGAAGGTGCAGGTCCCCCGGGCGGCCGCCGCCGTGGCGAGCAAGGCGGGGGAGCGTGCCGTGATCGGGCTGCGACCCGAGGACATGCGACTGGTCTCGGAGGGCAGTGGCCTGCGGACCGTGGTCAACGTCGTCGAGGAGCTCGGCGCCGACGCCTACGTCCACGGCGAGGCCGAGCTGAACGGCGAGAGCTACGCCGTGATAGCCCGGGTCGACGGTCGCAACCCACCCCAGAAGGGTGCGGTGATCCACCTCGCGCCCGTCGAGGACAGGATCTACCTCTTCTCCAGCACGACCGGGGAGCGGCTGCCCACCTGAGTCCGGACAGGGGCGCTCGCCCGGTGCCGGCACTGCGCAGGGGTCGCGACTGCGGCTCGTCCATCGGACGTCTTCCCCGCCCGAAGGGCGGACTGGGTAGATTCGGTGGCGAGAACCCACGTTGAACCGACGCTCACGGGAGTCTGGATGGACGACGAAGACCGCTCCGCGCAGGTGCGCGCTGCCTTGATCAAGGCCGTGGTCCTGGTCGTGGCCATCGGTGTCGTGATCGCCCTCGGCACGACGGTCGTCGTACGTGCCCTGGGTCTGAACGAGGGCGACTCCGACCCGGTCTCGACCGAACCTTCCGGCCCCGCGAAGACGCTGCCCACCACGGCGCTCCCCGTTCCGGGTGAGGAGAAGGAGGCCGAGCCGACCAAGGAGCCGAGCGCCTCGGCCACCCCGACCGAGGACGAGGAGGCCGCCACCGGCAAGATCCAGCTCCAGGTCTCCCCGGTCGCCGCCCGGCCGAACGAGCGGATCAACCTGACCGGGACCTACAAGGGGGCCGACAACCAGGGCCTCGAGGTGCAGCGGTTCGAGGACGGCGAGTGGCGCAGCTTCGGCGTGGACGCCACCGTCCGCGTCGGCACCTACCGCACCTGGGTGAGCACGGGACGAGCCGGGGAGCAGCGGTTCCGGATGTACGACCCCGCCACCAAGCAGGCGAGCAACGTCGAGCTGGTCACGATCGGCTGAGCCCTCCCCTGACCCGGCCGGAGGCCGGGATCAGGCTCCGATGTCGTTGGGGTCGCGCCAGCCCCGCTCGAAGGGCAGCCGCCAGCCCCGCGGCGCGATCAGCTGGTGCACCCGGTTCGGTCCCCACGACCCTTGCGGGTAGGGGCGTACGACGGGCGGGTTCTCCAGCAGCGGCGTGGAGATCTCCCACAGCCGCTCGATGCCCTCCGCGGTCGTGAACAGGGTCCGGTCCCCGTGGGCGGCGTCGTAGATCAGTCGCTCGTAGGCCTCCAGCGCCGCGCCCGCCCACCCGGTCTCGTGCATCGCGAACTGCATCGACAGCTTCTGCAGCCGCATGCCGGGGCCGGGCCGCTTGCCGTAGAAGGACAGCGACATCCGGGACTGGTCGGCCAGGTCGAAGGTCAGGTGGTCCGGGCCGTTGTCGCCCACCCCCGAGCCCTGCGGGAACATCGAGCGCGGTGGCTCCCGGAAAGCGATCGAGATGATCCGGGCGCCCTCGGCCATCCGCTTGCCGGTGCGCAGGTAGAACGGCACCCCGGCCCAGCGCCAGTTGTCCACGTAGCACTTCAGGGCGATGAACGTCTCGGTCTCGGAGTCCGGTGCGACCCCGTCGAGGTCGCGGTAGCCGGCGTGCTGGCCGCGGACCACGTCGGAGGGATCGATCGGCAGCATCGAGCGGAAGACCTTGTTCTTCTCCTCGCTGATCGCGGCCGGTTCCAGCGCGGTGGGCGGCTCCATCGCGGTGAACGCCAGGACCTGGAACAGGTGGGTCACCACCATGTCGCGGTAGGCCCCGGTCGCTTCGTAGAAGTCTGCTCGCTGGGCGAGCCCGAGCTCCTCGGGCACGTCGATCTGCACGTGGTCGATGTGGTTGCGGTGCCAGATCGGCTCGAAGAGCCCGTTGGCGAAGCGGAACGCCAGGATGTTCTGCGCGGCCTCCTTGCCCAGGAAGTGGTCGATCCGGAAGATCTGCTCCTCGTCGAAGACCTCGTGCAGCTCGCTGTTCAGCTTCCGGGCCGAGGCGAGGTCGGTGCCGAACGGCTTCTCCATGATGATCCGGCTCCGGTCGACGAGGTCGGCGTCCTTGAGCAGGTGCACCACCGAGAGGGCGGCCTTCGGTGGGACGCTGAGGTAGTGCACCCGGCGGAGCTCGTCGGTGCCGAAGTGCGTCTCGGCCTCGATCACCGTCGACCGCAGCGTCTCGGCGCCCCCGGCCCCCGGGGCCCAGTGCAGCCGCTTGGAGAACTCCGCCCAGCCGGCGGGGTCGGGTCCCTCCCCGCCGAACTCCACGATCGACTCGTGGGCGAGCTCGATGAAGGAGTCCCGGTCGTGCTCGTCCAGGGAGGTGCCCACCACCTGGACCTCGGGCAGCAGCCCGGACTCGAAGAGGTGCAGCAGCCCGGGAAGCAGCTTGCGCCGGGAGAGATCGCCGGTCGCACCGAAGAGGACGACGGTCGTGGGTGTCGGCATGGCTCCAAGCCTGCCCCGGCGGGCGCCGTTTGAGAACTTCCGGCGCCATTTGTTAACGCGCCGGGAACACAGCAGTGCCGAGGCGGACCCGGCCGGAGGGCTTGCGCGGGCCGCGCACCGCCACGTGAGGAGTCCTGGAAATTCCCTCCCTGACGCGGGAACAACCCCCGGTGTCCGGCGGTTGTGATGATCGTGCAGACTTGAGTCAATCTGGCTCAAGATGTTTGACAGCCAAAAGATAAACAGACCACCATGCGACCCGGGTCCCGGACGGACCCACCAGACGCACCCATCACGGAGGTACACACACATGGCACGAGCAGTCGGTATCGACCTCGGCACGACGAACTCCGTCGTGTCCGTACTCGAAGGTGGAGAGCCCACAGTCATCGCCAACGCCGAAGGCAACCGGACGACTCCGTCGGTGGTGGCCTTCGCCAAGTCGGGTGAGGTCCTCGTCGGGGAGGTCGCCAAGCGTCAGGCGGTCACCAACGTCGACCGCACGATCCGCTCCGTCAAGCGCCACATGGGCACCGACTGGAAGGTGAAGATCGACGACAAGTCCTTCACCCCCCAGCAGATCAGCGCCTTCGTGCTCCAGAAGCTCAAGCGCGACGCCGAGGCCTACCTCGGGGAGACCGTGACCGACGCCGTGATCACCGTCCCGGCGTACTTCTCCGACTCCCAGCGCCAGGCCACCAAGGAGGCCGGCGAGATCGCCGGCCTGACCGTGAGCCGGATCGTCAACGAGCCCACGGCGGCAGCGCTCGCCTACGGGCTCGACAAGGGCGACGCTGACCAGACCATCCTCGTCTTCGACCTCGGTGGCGGCACGTTCGACGTGTCCCTGCTCGAGATCGGCGAGGGCGTCGTCGAGGTCAAGGCGACCAGCGGCGACAACCACCTCGGTGGTGACGACTGGGACAACAAGGTCGTCGACTGGATGGTCAAGAAGTTCAAGGACAACAACGGCGTCGACCTGAGCAAGGACAAGATCGCCCTGCAGCGCCTCAACGAGGCCGCCGAGAAGGCGAAGATCGAGCTGTCCTCCTCCAGCGAGACCACGATCCACCTGCCCTACATCACCCACGGCGAGTCCGGCCCGCTGCACTTCGAGGAGAAGCTGACCCGCAGCGAGTTCCAGAAGCTCACCGCGGACCTGCTCGAGCGCACCAAGGCGCCGTTCCGCCAGGTGATCAAGGACGCCGGCCTCGACGTGAGCAAGATCGACCACGTCGTGCTGGTCGGTGGCTCCACCCGGATGCCGGCGGTCGCCGACGTCGTCCGTGAGCTCACCGGGGGCAAGGAGCCCAACAAGGGCGTCAACCCCGACGAGGTCGTGGCCATCGGTGCCGCGCTGCAGGCCGGCGTGCTCAAGGGCGAGGTCAAGGACGTGCTGCTCCTCGACGTCACCCCGCTGAGCCTGGGCATCGAGACCAAGGGCGGCGTGATGACCACCCTGATCGAGCGCAACACCACGATCCCGACCAAGCGCTCGGAGATCTTCACCACCGCTGACGACAACCAGCCCTCGGTGGAGATCAAGGTCGCGCAGGGCGAGCGCCAGATGTGGGCGGCCAACCAGCCGCTCGGCAACTTCGAGCTGACCGGCCTTCCGCCGGCCCCGCGCGGCGTGCCGAAGATCGAGGTGACCTTCGACATCGACGCCAACGGCATCGTGCACGTCTCGGCGAAGGACCAGGGCACCGGCAAGGAGCAGTCGATGACGATCTCCGGCGGCAGTGCGCTGTCCAAGGACGACATCGACCGGATGGTCCGTGACGCCGAGCAGTACGCCGAGGAGGACGCCAGGCGTCGCGAGGCCGTGGAGCTGCGCAACCAGGCCGACTCGCTGGTCTACTCGACCGAGAAGTTCCTCTCCGAGAACGACGAGAAGCTGCCCGAGGACGTGAAGACCGAGGTGCAGGCCGACGTCGACGACCTCAAGAAGCTGCTCGAGGACGAGGCCACCGAGAACGACACCTTCACCGCGGCCATCAGCAAGCTGGGTGAGTCCAGCCAGAAGATGGGCGCCGCGATCTACGCCGCCAGCGAGGCCGCAGGCGCGGCCGAGGGCGCTCCCGGTGAGCCGGGTGCCGCCTCCGAGGGCGACGAGGACGTGGTCGACGCGGAGATCGTGGACGAGGACGGGCCGGAGAGCGGGGAGTCCAAGTGACCTCGACTCCCGACGAGTTCGCCGAGGAGACCGCCGTCACCGGGGAGCCGCAGGACACTGCGGCTCCCCGCCCGGGGTCGCCGGGCGACCAGGCCGACTCCGCCGCCGCTGCCGACCCGGTCGAGCAGGCCGGCGGCACCGCACCCGACGCCGAACCGACCC
The DNA here is from genome assembly GCF_058215695.1 of Nocardioides sp. Z38_18. Lineage (NCBI taxonomy): Bacteria > Bacillati > Actinomycetota > Actinomycetes > Propionibacteriales > Nocardioidaceae > Nocardioides > Nocardioides sp. Z38_18. Next base: position 1,012,571 of record NZ_JBZAJE010000002.1, on the reverse strand, counting down.
AGGAGCAGCCCGCCGGCGAGGCCGACCAGCCGGTCAGCGACGAGCTGAGCCTGGCCCGGACCGCAGTGGCCGAGCTCACCCTCGACCTCCAGCGGATCCAGGCGGAGTTCCTCAACTACAAGCGCCGGGTCGAACGCGACCGGGAGCTGGTCAAGGAGAACGCCACCTACTCGGTGCTCAGCGGTCTCCTGCCGGTCCTCGACGACATCGACCGGGCCCGCGAGCACGGCGAGCTCGAGGGTGGCTTCCGGGCCGTGGCCGACTCCCTGGAGCGAGCCGTGGCCGGGCTCGGCCTGACCAAGTACGGCGTCAAGGGCGACGAGTTCGACCCGCACCTGCACGAGGCGCTGATGCACGGGCACTCGCCCGACGTCACGACGACCACGGTCGACGTGGTCGCCCACGCGGGGTACCGGATCGGTGACCGCGTGGTGCGTGCGGCGAAGGTCACCGTGCTGGATCCTGAGAGCTGACGCTGCCTACCAACGACCACCGGATGCCGGAAGGAGGGGTGAGTGATGAACAACGCTGACTGGGCGAACAAGGACTTCTACAAGGTCCTCGGGGTGGCCAAGGACGCCGACCAGGCGGCCATCAAGAAGGCCTACCGCAAGCTGGCGCGCGAGAACCACCCTGACGGGCACCCGGGGGACAAGGCGGCCGAGGACCGGTTCAAGCAGGTCGCCGAGGCCTACGACGTGATCGGTGACGCCGACAAGCGCAAGCAGTACGACGAGATGCGCTCGATGTTCGCCGGCGCCGGAGGCGGTGGCGGCGCAGGCGGGTTCGGCGGCGGCTTCGGTGGCGGCGGCTTCCGGGGCCAGGGTCCCGGGGCCGGCGGGTTCGATGTCTCGGACCTGTTCGGCGACCTGTTCAACCGTGGCGGGGGCGGAGGCTTCGGCGGTCGCACGCAGGCGCCTCGGCCCGCGCGCGGCGCCGACCTGGAGACCGACGCGACGGTGTCGTTCACCGACGCCATCGAGGGGTCCACGATCAGCCTGCGGCTGAGCTCGGACGCCCCGTGCCCGACGTGCAACGGCACCGGCGGCAAGCCCGGCACCCGGCCGCACATCTGCGGCACCTGTGACGGTGCCGGCGTGGTGGTCAGCTCGGTCGGGGGCGGGTTCTCGATGAACGAGACGTGCCCCGAGTGCCACGGCCGACAGCTGGTCTACGACGAGTCGTGCCCGACCTGTCACGGGTCGGGGCGCGGACTGTCCTCGCGGACGGTCTCCGCGCGGATCCCGGCCGGGGTCAAGGACGGCCAGCGGATCCGGCTCCGGGGCAAGGGCGCTGCCGGCGAGAACGGCGGCTCCAACGGCGACCTGCTCGTCACCGTGCACGTCGGCAGCCACCCGCTGTTCGGCCGCAAGGGCGACAACCTGACCCTCGACGTGCCGGTCACCTTCGACGAGGCCGCGCTCGGTGCGGAGATCAAGGTGCCCACGCTGATGGGCTCGCCGGTGACGCTGCGCGTGCAGCCGGGCACGCCCAACGGACGTGTGATGCGGGTGCGCGGACGCGGCGCGCCGCGCAAGGACGGCTCGAAGGGCGACCTGCTGGTCACCATCGACGTGCAGGTGCCCCAGACGCTCGACGACGAGCAGCGCGCCGCCGTCACGGCGTACCGCCAGGCCCGCAAGGGCGCCGACCCACGTGCCCGCCTCTTCGAGGGGCGTACGTGATGCCCGGCTCCCAGGGTGGTCAGGGCCGCAGCTCACGTGGACCGGGACCCACCGTCCCGGTCTACGTGATCAGCGTGGCAGCTGAGCTGACCGGCCTGCACGCGCAGACCCTGCGGCAGTACGACCGGCTCGGCCTCGTCTCCCCGGGGCGCACCGCGGGCGGTGGCCGCCGCTACTCCCTGCGCGACATCGAGCTGCTGCGCGAGGTGGCGGAGCTGACCGCCTCGGGCATCGGCCTCGAGGGGGTACGACGCATCCTCGAGCTCGAGCAGCAGGTCGCCGCCCTGCGGGCCCGCAACAGCGAGCTGCGCGGCCAGGTGGCCGAGCTGCAGGCCGCCCTCGAGCAGACGCTGAACTCGCTGCGCGAGCGCCGCCCCAACCTGCCCGCGCTGCGCCGTCCGCAGCAGGGCTTCGACCTCGGCACCCCGCGCCGCGACTTCCGTTCCTGACCCTCGCCGGGGTGACCAGCGTCCGTGCGGCCAGGCCGAGTGACCTTCCCTGCGCACCGCTCGACCAGACCCCATGACTTCCGCGGCGCCGAGCCGTTAGTCTCAGCGACGGTCCGCCGGGGCCGCTTGAGGGCAGGGGAGCGATGGCGCTGGAGGTCGACTGGTTCTTCCAGCACGTCGACTGGCTGCACCTGGTCTCGGTCCCCGTGTTCACCGGTGTCGTCGGTTGGCTGATCAACTGGACCGGACTGATCATGCTGTTCTCGCCCGTGGCCTTCCGCGGGGTGACGGTCCCCGGCATGCGCCAGCTCTCGCGCGTGCTCCCGCGCAAGCTCCAGGAGGTCCCGGGCCTGCTCCAGGGCGGCATCGGCTGGCAGGGGATCGTGCCGGCGCGGGCCGCGAAGATGGGCAGCATCGCGGTGGACAAGGCGATCGCCAAGCTCGGTACGCCGAAGGAGTTCTACCAGCAGCTCGACCCGGACCGGATCGCCGAGCACATCGTGCAGGTCTTCGAGCCGGAGATGCCGGCGATGATCGAGGAGATCATGCGGCGGGAGTCCCCCGACCTGTGGCGCGACCTCCCCGAGCGCGGCCGGCGAGCCGTCGTCGCCCGGGTCCAGGCACAGCTGCCCCGGGTGGTGCACCGGGTCACCGACGAGATCGGCGAGCACATCGATCAGCTGCTCGACCCGAAGATCATGGTGATCAACCACTTCCAGAAGAACCCGGCGCTGGTGGTCCGGATCTTCCGCGACTTCGGCCAGCACGAGCTCAACCTGATGGTGGCCTTCGGGTTCATCTTCGGCTTCGTGCTCGGCATCCCCGTCGCCGTCGTGGACCACTGGTTCGCCCAGTGGTGGCTGCTGCCGGTGCTCGGGGTCGTGGTCGGCTGGGCGACCAACGCCCTGGGCATGTGGCTCATTTTCGAGCCGCCGGAGCCGCGCCGGATCCTGGGGATCAAGGTGCACGGACTGTTCCTGCGCCGCCAGGACCAGGCTGCCGAGGTCTACGCGCAGATCATCGCCGACAACGTGATCACCCTGGAGAACATCGGGGACTTCCTCCTCGACGGCCCGCGGGGCGACCGGACCCAGCAGATGCTGGCCGACGCGATGCGGCCGGCGATCGACAACGCGGCAGGTCCCCTGCGCGGGGCGGTCCGGGTCGCGGTCGGCAGCCGCAGCTTCGACAACATCCGTGAGGCCGTGGCGCTCGAGGCGGTCGACCGGACCATCGAGCCCTTCAAGGACCCGGAGTTCAGCAAGGCGCAGTCGGAGAAGATCTACCAGCTCATCGTCACCCGGACCAAGGGGCTGCCGCCGCGTGACTTCGTGGAGATGATGCGATCGGCGATCCGGGAGGACGAGTGGATGCTCTACGCCCACGGCGCGATCATGGGCTTCGGCGGCGGGCTCCTGCACCTGGCGATCTTCGGAGTGGGAGGAGCAACATGAGCACCGACGAGATGGAACCCGACTCGGTCCCCCGGCCCCGGGCCGTGCCCGGACCAGGAGCTGGACCGGGAGCCGGAGCCGGACCGGTGCCGGGTGCGGGCCCCGCACCGGCGCCCGGGGCCGGACGGCGGCACTCGCCGGCGCTGTGGGACGAGGCCGCCGAGGCACTGCCGGGCGTGGCCCGGATCGCGAGCAGGGCAGCGCTGCGGTCCGCGGCGTGGGGCCTGGGGTCGGGTGTCCGGACCAGCCGCCTCTTCGTGCGCGCCCTGACCGACCCGCAGACCGCCGGTGAGCTGGTGCAGGAGGTGGCGCGGGACGTCTCCGAGGCGAGCCGCACCGTCAGTGACGTGGCGCGCGCGGTCTCCACCGGGGTGCCGATCCCCAAGGCGCTGCTGGACGCCACCGTCTCGCTCTCCTCGGTAGTGCTGGCCGATGTCACCCCGAAGGAGCCCGAGCCGGAGGAGACCCTGCGCGAGCGCGGGGAGAAGCTGCTGCGCCGCTCCCGGGACGTGTGGAGCCAGGAGGAGACCCATCCTGCCTACGCCCGGATCCTGGAGGACCTCGCGCCCGACGAGGCCCGGATCCTCCTGCTGCTGCTCCGGGGAGGTCCTCAGCCCTCGGTCGACGTCCGCACCGGCGGCCCTGTGGGCCTGGTCAGCTCGGCCCTGGTCGCGCCGGGGATGTCGATGATCGGTGCCCGCGCGGGCTGCCGCTACCTCGACGAGGTGCCCGCCTACCTGAACAACCTGTTCCGGCTCGGCCTGGTGTGGTTCTCGCGCGAGCAGCTCGAGGACCCGATGGAGTACCAGGTGCTCGAGGCCCAGCCCGACGTGCTGGAGGCGATGCACTCGGTGCGGTTCCCCAAGGTGGTACGCCGCAGCATCCACCTCACCCCCTTCGGCACCCGCTTCTGCGCGGCCTGCCTGGTTGATCCCGAGGAGACCCCCACCTTGCCGGTGCACCAGATCCCGGAGGAGTGAGCGACCCCGTCGGACACGCACCAGCGCCCACCGAGACCGGAGTCTCGATGGGCGCTGGGCTGCTGCGCTGAGGTTCGCTCAGCGCCGCAGGATGGCCGCGGAGGCGGCCGGCGCCCAAGCGGAGAGCGCCGTCGCTGCGACCAGCGAGGTTCCAACAACGGTGGCAACGCGAATCCGAATCCTGCTCATGTGATGCTCCTTGTGTAGTTACCGGGGGTGGTAGGTCATTTGTATGGGACTGCCCGCGCGGAAAGCATGGCTATTTCGGACTATCTTTAAGTTGCATGTCCGGAATAAGTGGACAAACCTGAGTCGACGAGGCTCAAGTCTTCCCGCTGTTTGGCTCCGTCCCGAGGGAATCGTGACGCCGACGGCCTTTTGTGCACGATGGGCGACTTGTAACCACTGGGACTGGTGAGACGCAGGTGACCTCTGGGTGGGCCCTGGAGCCCGCTCGGCCCTGGGCAGAAATGCCAAGCGCCCGCCGGAACCCGAAGGTCCCGGCGGGCGAGTTGCAGCTGCGAAGTGGGGAGTCCCCTAGCGCAGGATCGCCTTCTTGAGGATGGCCTTCCGGAGGATGGCCTTCTGGGTGGGGGCGCTCTTGAGGATGGCCTTCTTCAAGATGGCCTTCTTCAGGATCGCCTTCTGGGTGGTCGCGGTGGCGGAGGCCGCGGAGGCGGCCGGCGCGACAGCGCCCATCGCCATGACTGCGACCAGTGCGCCTGCGACACCGGTGGTGACGCGAATCCGAATCCTGCTCATCTGTTACTCCTTGGGGTAGTTGCCGGGGGTAACCCCATTTGTACGCCCCGACCGGGCATAGATCGATGGTTATTCCGGACTATCTCACGAGCGTATATCGGGAATAAGGTGACAAACTTGAGTGGAGCCGCTTCAACTCTGATGTGGTTGATGGCGAAGTGAGGAGAACAACCCGGCTCACACTGCTTGCGGCTAATGCCTGACTTCTGCAACGAGAGTGGCGGGCGGGGGTTGGTGGGGCCCGCTCACTCCGGTGGTTCCTCGGCGGCGGCAGCCGGGAGCCGCAGCGTGAACACCGATCCGTGGGGGGTGCGCGGGGCGTAGGTGACGCCGCCACCCTGAGCCTCGGCCAGGGCCCGGACCACGAACAGCCCGAGTCCGGTGCCGCGTGCGGCGGTGCCGGGAGCCCGTGAGTACTCCTGGAACAGGCGCGGGACGAACTCGTCGGGCACGCCCTGGCCGTTGTCCTCCACCTCGATGCGTACGTAGGCACCCGAAGGGCTGATCCGCACCAGGTACGGCGCCTCGCCGTACTTGCGGGCGTTGCTGAGCAGGTTGCTGAGCATCTGCTGGAACCGGAGCGGGTCGGTGAGCACGTGCGAGGGCGTCTCCTGCTCCACCACGAGGTCGAACCCGTCGTCGAGGACCGAGCGCACCAGCGTGGTCGTGTCCACCTTCTCCAGCTGCATCGCCAGGGTGCCGTGCTGGGCCTGGCCGGCGGCGAGCAGGTCCGCGGTGATGTTGTCGAGCAACCGGGTCTGCCGCTCGATCACCCCGAGCATGCGCTCCTGCTGGCGTTGGCCGAGCTCCTCCCCGTGGAGCATCAGCGTCTCCGCCACCCCCATCAGGACCGCGACCGGGCCCCGTACCTCGTGGGCAGCGGTCGCGATCGCCCGCCTGAGCAGGTCGGCCTCGTCCTCGGCCTGGGCCGAGAGGTAGATCGCGTGGTCCTCGCCGGCGCGGCGCACGCTGGCCTCGACCCGGCGAGGGGGCTCGCCGAGGCCGAAGACCAGGGCGCTGTCGGTGTCGGGCTGCTTGACGAGGTGGGTGGCGAGCTCGGGAGCGACCTGTGCCAGGGGTACGCCGGGATGGGGCAGGTCGCCGATGAGCCGGGCCGCCTCCCGGTTCGAGCGGACCACGCGACCTCGGCGCACCAGCAGGAACCCGAAGGGCGCCAGCTCCAGGGGGTCGGGCACGGCCGGCTCGTCCATTCTGCTCTGTGCCCGGTCCTGGTGTCGGCCCCCACCCTGGGTCGGCACCGAGAACGGGGCCGCCGCGGGGACCTGTGACTGGCGCTGCGGCTCGGGCTCGGGCAGGACGCCCCGAGCGATGGCTCGGCGCGACACGATCACGCGCACCTGCGCCAGCAGCGCACTGAGGGGCTGCCCCTTCTGCACGTAGCCGTCGGCGCCCCCGACGAGAGCTCGTCCGGTCATCTCGGAAGCCCCGAACCCGGAGAGCATCACGATCGCCGCGGCCGGGCACGCCTGGCGGATCAGCGGGAGTGCCTCCAGGCCGTCCATCACCGGCATCGCGACGTCGAGGAAGACCACGTCGGGCTGCTGCCGGGCCGAGACCCTGACGCCGGAGAGGCCGTTGTCCGCCTCCCCGACCACGACGAACTCCCGGGTCCGCTCCAGGGCGATCCGCATCAGCTCGCGCAGGTCCGGGGTGTCGTCGATGACCACCGTGCGCAGCGGCGTCGCGGGGGTGGTCGCGCCGCTCACAGGACCGGTCCCGGTGTCTCCGGCCGCTCGCCCGCCCACACGACCGGTCGCTCGACCGCGGCGGCGCGGCGCAGTGCGTCGACCCGCCGGGCGTGCTCGTCGGGTGTCGCGGGCGGTCGGAAGGCGTGACCGCGGGAGCCGTGAGCCTCGCGGAGCTGGGGGAGCAGCAGCGCCACGCCCGCCGTCCCGCCGAGGACGAGGGCAAGATGCAGCCCGTGGGCGAGAAGCCCCAGCATCGAGGCCTCCCTTCGTGGACGTCCGAGACGGACAGGGTTAGACCTTAGGAGGGATCGCGTGCCACCGCTCGTGCTCTGCGATGAGACGCGCACTGGTCTAAGCGGTGGTCTGGTTTCGGGGTCGGGTACCTGTGCGCAAAGTTGAGGGGAATACACTCAACTTTGTAGCCGTTGGGCCGAGCAGGACCGTACCGATCTCAGGAGACGACGTGGACGCATCCAAGCTGACCTCGCGCAGTGTCGACGTGATCAACGCTGCCAGCACCCTGGCCGTGAACCAGGGCAACCCCCAGGTGGACCCGGTGCACCTCGCCCTGGCGCTGATCCGCCAGGAGCAGGGCGTCGCGCCCTCGCTGCTCGACCGCAGCGGAGCCGACGTCGCCGGGCTGAGCGCCGCCCTGGACCAGGCCCTGTGGAAGCTGCCCAAGGCCTCCGGGAACACCGTGCAGACCCCGTCGCCGTCGCCGGCCCTGACCCGGGTGCTGGCGAAGTCGCTCGAGCTGATGACCGAGATGAAGGACGACTACGTCGCCACCGAGCACCTGCTGCTCGCGCTGGCCGTGGTGGAGTCCCCGGTCAAGGGCCTCCTCGCCGAGGCCGGCGTGCAGGAGCCCGCGCTCCGCGATGCGATCGCGGCCGTGCGCGGCAACCGCCGGGTGACCAGCCCGGAGGCCGAGGACAGCTACGAGGCCCTCGAGAAGTACGCCGTCGACCTCACCGCCGCCGCCGAGGAGGGCAAGCTCGACCCGGTCATCGGGCGCGACTCCGAGATCCGCCGCGTGGTGCAGGTGCTGTCGCGGCGTACCAAGAACAACCCGGTCCTGATCGGCGAGCCCGGCGTCGGCAAGACCGCCGTCGTCGAGGGCCTGGCCCAGCGCGTGGTCGCCGGCGACGTCCCCGACTCCCTCAAGGGCCGCAGGGTGCTGAGCCTGGACCTGGCCGCGATGGTGGCCGGCGCGAAGTACCGCGGCGAGTTCGAGGAGCGCCTCAAGGCGGTCCTCGAGGAGATCAAGTCCGCCGAGGGGCAGATCATCACCTTCATCGACGAGCTGCACACCGTCGTGGGTGCAGGCGCAGGCGGCGACGGCGCGATGGATGCCGGCAACATGCTCAAGCCGATGCTGGCCCGTGGTGAGCTGCACCTGATCGGCGCCACCACGCTGGACGAGTACCGCGAGCGCATCGAGAAGGACCCCGCCCTCGAGCGGCGGTTCCAGCAGGTGTTCGTCGGCGAGCCCAGCGTCGAGGACACCGTCGCGATCCTGCGCGGGCTGCAGGAGAAGTACGAGGCGCACCACGGCGTGAAGATCACCGACGCCGCGCTCGTGGCCGCGGCGATGCTCTCCGACCGCTACATCCCCGGCCGCCAGCTCCCCGACAAGGCGATCGACCTCGTCGACGAGTCGGCCTCGCGCCTGCGGATGGAGATCGAGAGCTCCCCGGTCGAGATCGACCAGCTCCGTCGTGCGGTGGACCGGATGAAGATGGAGGAGCTCGCGCTCGAGCGCGAGACCGACGCCGCCTCCCAGGACCGGTTGGAGCGGCTGCGCGGCGACCTCGCCGACCGGGAGGAGGAGCTGCGCGGGCTCGAGGCCCGGTGGGCGCGCGAGAAGTCCGCCCTCGAGGGGTCGGGCGCGCTGCGCAAGCAGATCGACCAGCTCCGGGTGGAGGCCGAGCGCAGGCTGCGCGAGGGCGACTACGCCGGTGCCAGCGAGATCAACTACGGCCGGATCCCCGAGCTGGAGAAGCAGATCGAGGCCGCCGAGTCGGCCGAGGTGTCCACCGAGGCCCGGATGGTCAACGAGGAGGTCGGTCCCGAGGAGATCGCCGAGGTGGTCGAGGCGTGGACCGGGATCCCGACGGGCCGGCTGCTGCAGGGCGAGACCGCCAAGCTGCTCCAGATGGAGGACATCATCGGCGAGCGGCTGGTCGGTCAGCGTGCCGCGGTCGAGGCGGTCTCCGACGCCGTACGCCGTAGCCGGGCCGGTGTCTCGGACCCGAACCGTCCCACGGGGTCCTTCCTGTTCCTCGGTCCCACCGGTGTCGGCAAGACCGAGCTGGCCAAGTCGCTTGCGGACTTCCTCTTCGACGACGAGCGCGCGATCGTGCGTGTGGACATGAGCGAGTACTCCGAGAAGCACTCGGTGGCGCGGCTGGTCGGCGCCCCTCCCGGCTACGTCGGCTACGACGAGGGCGGGCAGCTGACCGAGGCCGTCCGGCGCCGGCCGTACTCGGTGGTGCTGCTCGACGAGGTCGAGAAGGCCCACCCGGAGGTCTTCGACATCCTGCTCCAGGTCCTCGACGACGGCCGCCTCACCGACGGCCAGGGCCGCACCGTCGACTTCCGCAACACGCTGCTGATCCTGACCAGCAACCTGGGCTCGCACTACCTGGTGGACCCGCTGCTGGACGAGGAGAAGAAGCACGAGTCGGTGATGTCGGTCGTACGCCAGTCGTTCAAGCCGGAGTTCCTCAACCGGCTCGACGAGATCGTGATGTTCGACGCGCTGGGCAAGGACGAGCTCGCCCACATCGTTGACCTGCAGCTGGCCCAGTTCGACCGCCGGCTGGCTCCGCGGCGGATCACGGTCACGGTCACGGACGCGGCGCGGAGGTGGCTCACCGACAACGGCTACGACCCGGCGTACGGCGCCCGGCCGCTGCGCAGGCTCGTGCAGACCGCTATCGGCGACCGCCTGGCCCGGATGCTCATCGGCGGCGAGGTCACCGACGGGCAGACGGTGGCGGTCGACCACCTCGAGGATGCGCAGGAGCTGACGCTCACACCGGTCACGTGACGCGAGCCGTGCCCGTGGGGTGAGATGCCCCTCGGGACACGGATGCGGTGATCGTCAGGTCGGGTTGGTTCAATGTCCCCATGAGTGAGACCGAGAGACCTGCGCGACCCCGCCAGCTGATCATGGCGGGCGGGTTCGTGATCGGCGGTTCGGTCTTCCTGGTGCTGTCGGTCTTCGACTCGATCACCGGGCTGCGGTCGGTGGAGATGCGCGACGAGATCACCCGGGTGCTGTCCTCGCCGACCGGCAAGGGCCTGGGGATCAGCGTCAGCCAGGCGACCGAGCTGATGCGGGTCGGGCTGATGGTTGCCGGGGCGTGCGCCGCCGCCACGGCGGTCCTCGGGTTCTACGTCTTCCAGCGCAGCCGCCCGGCCCGGCTCGCGCTCACCGTGCTCGCGGTGCCGATCCTGCTGACCTCGCCGATGACCGGCGGGCTGGTGGGGCTGCTCGTCGTGCTGGCCATCTCGATGCTGTGGAGCGGCCCCGTCCGGGACTGGTTCGACGGCCGGCCCATCCGCCAGCCCGAACCCCGGCCTGCTCCCCGGCCCGACCCGCCGGCCGGTCCGACCTTCGACAACCGCGCCCAGGGTGGCCCCGGAGACAGTGGCCAGGGACAGGGAACCGGGTCGTACCCCGAGCAGCCTTCCGGTCACTCTTCTGGTCACTCTTCCGGGCACTCTTCTGGGCCGGTCGCCCCCGCTTCCTCGCTGACCGCGGTGGTCTCCTCGGACCAGCCGCGACCGACGTCGGGCTTCGGTGACCCCGTCGCCGCTCCTCCCGGTGTCCCCGGCCCGTCCGCGGGGCCCTCGTCGTACGCCGACCGCGGACGTCGTTCCGCCCCGCCGGTGACCGTCAAGGTCGCGTGCATCCTGACCTGGGTCTTCGCCGGCATGGTCTCGCTGCTCTACCTCGCGATGACGGCGGCCCTGATCGTGAGCCAGGACCAGCTGGTCGACCTCGTCGTGGAGACCCCGGAGTGGAAGCGTGCCGCGCTCGACTCCGACATGGTCCTCCCCTTGATGTGGGTCGGCTGCCTGATCTTCCTGGCCTGGTCCCTGGGTGCGTGCGTGCTCGCCTGGTTCACCTGGCGCCGGCACAACTGGGCGCGCTGGCTGCTGGTGGCCAGCGCCGTGGCCACCCTCGCGATCGCCTTCGTCGCCTTCCCCGTCGGGATCCCCTACCAGTTCGCGGCTGCCCTCACCATCGGTGGACTCGTGGGCACCGCCGCCCAGAAGTGGTTCGCCGGGCACGAGCCCACCGGTCCGTCCGGGCCTCCCGCCCCCGGCTGGCCCGAGGGCCAGCACCCCGGTCCGTACGCGGGCCAGCAGGGGCAGTACCCGGGGCAGCAGGGCCCGCCGCAGGGTCAGTACCCCGGCCAGCAGGGCCAGCCGCAGGGGCAGTACCCGGGCCAGCAGCAGCCGCAGGGTCAGTACCCCGGCCAGCAGGGCCAGCCGCAGCACCAGGGAGCACCCCACGGTCAGCAGGGGCCCGACCAGCAACCGCCGCCGAGCGGCAAGCCGCCGGTGTGGTGAGCGCGCGGCTCAGGAGTGGTGCAGGTCGACCCCGCGCAGCCGCTCGATCCCCTCGGTGATCACGTCCTGCTCCTTGCAGAACGCCCACCGGATCAGGTGCCTGCCCCAGGGTGAGCCGTCCTCGTAGAAGACCTGCGTGGGGATCGCCACCACCTTGGCCCGTTCGGCCATCGCCGCGCAGAACGCCCGGCCGTCGGGGTGCCCCAGGGAGCTCACGTCGGTGGTCACGAAGTAGGTGCCCTGCGGGACGTGCACCTCGAGGCCGAGTGAGTCCAGCCCCTCGCACAGCAGGTCGCGCCGATGGGCGAGGTCACGCCGCAGCTCCTCGTGGAACGCGTCCTCGTGGTCCAGCGCGTGCGCCACGGCGGGTTGCAGCGGAGCGCCGGAGGCGTAGGACAGCCAGTTCTTGGCGCCCTCAACGGCGGCGACCAGGTCGGCGGGCCCGGTGGCCCACCCGATCTTCCAGCCGGTGAAGGAGAACGTCTTCCCCGAGCTCGAGATCGTCAGCGTCCGGTCGAACATCCCCGGCAGGGTCGCCAGCGGGACGTGGTCGTGGTCGTCGAAGGTCAGGTGCTCGTAGACCTCGTCGGTGACCACCACCAGGTCGTGGCGCAGCGCGACCCGGGCCACGGCGTCGAGCTCGGAGCGGTCCAGGACCCGACCGGTCGGGTTGTGCGGGCTGTTGAGCAGGATCACCCGGGTCCGGTCGGTCACGGCCGCCTCCAGCTCCTCGGCCACCAGGCGGTAGTCGGGTGCCCGCAGGGTCACCGGGCGGCGTACGCCCCCGACGAACTGGATCATCGCCCGGTAGCTGTCGTAGTACGGCTCGCAGACCACCACCTCGTCGCCGGGGTCGACCAGGCCGAGCATCGCCGCGGCGATCGCCTCGGTCGCCCCCGTGGTGACCACCACCTGGTCGCGCGTGAGGTCGAGGTCGTAGTGCCGCTTCTGGTGGCGCCGGACCGCCTCCACGAGCTCGGGGGTCCCGTGGCCGGGCGGGTACTGGTTGCGGCCGGCCCGCATCGCGTCGTACGCCGCCTCGACCACCGAGGAGGGGCCGCTGCGGTCGGGGAAGCCCTGGCCGAGGTTGACCGACCCCGTCGAGACGGCGAGCGCGGACATCTCGGCGAAGATGGTGCTGCCCACGCCGTCGAGGCGGGCGGCGGCCCTGCCGCGGCCTCCGGGTGCAGGCGCGGTGGACTGGGGGCTGGTACCGGGAACGGTCACGATCCCGAACCTAGCCGCTGGTCCGCCCCGGGGCGATCCGCGCTCGGGGTCACCCCCGATCCCGCACAATGGTCCCGTGTCAGCCAAGCCGTCCCGAGGACGCCGCATCACCTGGTGGGTGGGGGTGGCGATGATGACGGCTGGACTGGCGATGCTCGGCTGGGTCGGGTGGCAGTTCTGGGGCACCAACTGGGTCTCGCAGCGCGACCAGGCGCAGGTGCGCGACTCGCTGCGCACCGAGTGGACCCGCGCAGGTGGCGCCGAGGGGACCAGGCTCGCGCCGAAGTACGTCCCCGAGGGCAAGGCGTCGGCGCTCGTGCGGATCCCGAAGTTCGGCAAGTCCTTCGTGGTCCCGGTGCTCGAGGGCGTCTCGGACCGGGTGCTGGCCCGGGGGCTCGGCCACTTCCGCGGCTCGGCGAACCCCGGTGAGGTGGGCAACTACGCGCTGGCCGGCCACCGGGTCACCCACGGCGAGCCGCTGCGGAAGATGCCGCGGCTCGAGCCGGGCGACGAGGTGATCGTGGAGACCGTCGACGCCACCCACGTCTACCGGCTCGACACCGATCCCAAGGAGCTGGTGATCCCGTTCACCGGGGTGTGGGTGCTCGACCCGCTGCCGAAGAACCCCGATCCCGGCGGACCGCAGCCCGAGCAGAAGGCCGGCCAGCGGCTGATCACGCTGACCACGTGCTCGGAGCTCTTCCACACCGATGACCGGATGATCGCCTTCGGGCACCTGGTCAGCACCACCAGCAAGGCCCGGTAGCCTCCGGGACATGGTTCCCACCCCCGACGATGCCGGCACGAGCGACCCCGACCTGGCCCGCGACGTGGACCGGTGCTGCCGGCTGACCGGCGAGTTCACCCTGCGGTCGGGCCAGGTGGCCTCGGAGTACTTCGACAAGTACCTCTTCGAGGCGGACCCCGCGCTGCTCGCGCGAGTGGTGGACCAGATGGTCGCGCTGGTGCCGGAGGGCACCGAGCTGCTCGGCGGACTGGAGCTCGGGGGCGTGCCGATCGCCACCGTGCTCAGTGCGCGCACCGGCCTGCCCGCGCTGTTCGTGCGCAAGCAGGCCAAGGAGTACGGCACCTGCAAGCTCGCCGAGGGCCCCGACGTAGCCGGGCGGAGGGTCACGCTCGTGGAGGACGTGATCACCACCGGCGGCGCCGTGCGCGACGCCACGCGCGCCCTGCGTGAGGCGGGCGCGATCGTCGAGACCGTGATCTGCGCGATCGACCGCAGCGCGGCGGGTGCCAACCCGCTCGAGGACGTGGGCCTCGAGGTGCTGCCCGTGCTCACCAAGGCCCAGCTGGACGCTGCGCGCGCCCGCTGAGCCTGGGGTCGCTGGCCCTTCTTGCTGGGCCTGTCTTGCTGGGCCTCAGTCCCGGTCGGCCTGCTGGGGCCGGGGGTCCACCGGCATCCCGGAGATGTCGATGTCAGGGCGGCCGTCGTGGTCGTTGTCCTCGGCCTCCGGGCTCGAGGTGCGCCGGTGCCGCCACCACTCGTAGGCGATCGGGACCACGGAGAACGCCAGGATCGCGAAGACGGCGTAGTCGATGTTGTCCTTGAGCCAGGGGAACGTCTGGCCCAGGAAGTAGCCCAGCAGGGTGATGCTGAAGACCCAGCCGACCGCTCCGATGGCGCTCCACAGGAAGAACCGGTGCCGCGGCATCCGGGTGACCCCGGCGACGACGGTGATGTAGGTCCGCACGAACGGGACGAAGCGACCGATCACCAGCGCCTTGTTGCCGTGCTGGTCGAAGAACGCCGAGGTCTGGTCGAAGTACTTGCGCTTGAGCACCCTGCCGTCGCGCTCGTAGAGCGGTGGACCGATCGCCCGGCCGATCTCGTAGCCGATCACGTTGCCCGCGAACCCACCCACCGCCAGCGCGACGAGCGCGAAGAGCAGGTTGGCGGTGTGCCCTCCGGGGACGATCTCGATCTGCCCGCCGGCGATGAACAGGCCCATCGCGAACAGCAGGCTGTCACCGGGCAGGAACGGGAAGAACAGTCCGCACTCGATGACGATGATCGCCAGGCTCACCCAGAAGAAGCTGGTGCCGAACTGCTCGAGGAGCCACTCGGGCTCCATCCACTTGATGCCGAAGAGCAGGGGCTGCAGGCCAGTCACCCTGCGAGGATATCGGGGTGACCTGTGAGCAGGCTGAGCGCCCACGGGAGCACGCCTAGGCTTGCGCGGTGAAACCAGAGGATCTCTCCGACGACGAGCGGCGTGCGCCGTACGACCCGATGCCGAACGGTCCTGACGAGGTCGGGGTCGGCCCGTGGGTCGGGGAGCCGCCGACCGGGTCGCAGTACGACGCCCGGCTGCTCGCCGAGGGCGACCGGCGCAACGTGGTCGACCGCTACCGCTACTGGACGGTGGAGGCGATCGTCGCCGACCTCGACACCCGGCGCCATGACTTCCACGTCGCCATCGAGAACTGGCAGCACGACTTCAACATCGGCACGATCGTGCGCACCGCCAACGCCTTCCTCGCTCGTGAGGTGCACATTGTCGGCAAGCGCCGCTGGAACCGGCGGGGCGCCATGGTCACCGACCGCTACCAGCACGTCCGGCACCACCCGACCGCCGAGGACCTCGCGGCGCACTTGCATGAGCAGGGGGTGCGGCTGATGGGCATCGACAACCTCCCCGGCTCCGAGCACCTCGAGACCTGGGAGATGCCGCGCTCGGTGTGCTTCCTGTTCGGGCAGGAGGGCCCGGGGCTCTCCGAGGGGGCCCGCGAGGTGTGCGACGGCACCTTCTCGATCGCCCAGTTCGGGTCGACCCGGTCGATCAACGCCTCGGCGGCGGCTGCGATCGCGATGCACTCCTGGGTGGAGCGGTACGCCGACCTGGGGAACGCCTGGCGCGGCTGACCGGTCTCAGGAGTCGGGTAGCAGACACCGGACGAACCGGTCGCCGGAGCGCCACCCGGCCTGGCTCGGGGGCT
Organism: Nocardioides sp. Z38_18; assembly: GCF_058215695.1. Taxonomy (NCBI): domain Bacteria; kingdom Bacillati; phylum Actinomycetota; class Actinomycetes; order Propionibacteriales; family Nocardioidaceae; genus Nocardioides; species Nocardioides sp. Z38_18. The sequence continues at coordinate 996,763 of NZ_JBZAJE010000002.1, read as the reverse complement.
GCCAGAACCCGCCGAAGCCGCCGACGAGCTCGCGGCACCGGTCCCGGGCGACCGGCGTGTAGGTCTGCGGGTCGGGGTAGGCCTCGCCCACGACGCGGAACACCGAGGCGGTCCTGAGGGCGTGCGGCCGCGCGCAGGAGACGTCGGTCCCCTCCTTGGTCTGGCAGACCTGCAGCGCCTCGGGGACCCCGGACTTGAGCAGCGGCCGTGCCGCGGGGAGCTCGATCAGCTCCCGGCCGCTGCGGGCGAGGACGTCGCAGCGCAGCCATCGGGCTCCCCGCTCGAGCTGTGCCTGACCCGGCGTGAACAGGGTCCAGGTCAGGATCGAGGACGCCCGGTCGGCGAGCGTCCCGCCGGCGAGCCGGCGGAAGGCGGGCGCGCAGAACCGGTTGCCGAGCTCGCGGCGCTGGGCGATCGGCGTCTGGGGGGTGACCGCCGTGGGCAGGTAGCCGACATAGGCGACCACCGTGTGGTGCGGACCGCGGCACGCGATGGGGGTGCCGGCCGCCACCGAGGCGCGCGACTGCCGCGGGGTCATCCGGTAGCACTGGCCGAGCTTCGGCGCCCCGAACCCGGGATCGGCCGCCGGCTCCTCGGGGGTGGTCGGGCTCTCGTCCTCGCGGGAGGAGGGCGACGAGCTCTCCTTCTCCGGGGACTCCTTGCCGCCGCATCCCCCCGCCAGCAGGACCAGCGCCACCGCGAGAGCCAGGGCGCGCAGGAGCGCGGGCAGCCCGGGGTGCCGCTGCAACGGCGAGCGTCGGAGGCGGTGAGCAGACATGTCACTCCGGTGCTGGTGCTGACGTGCTGGGAGACGAGCGGCGGGCACCAGGATCCTTGCACGGTTCCGCCGGGACCGTCGGGACAACAGGGCCGCTTGGTCCTCTAGGGTTGGCGGCATCACCTGTCGTACCCCCTGAGGACTCCCGAGGAGACCGCCACCATGCCCATCGCCACGCCTGAGAAGTACGCCGAGATGCTCGACGCCGCCAAGCGGGACGCCTTCGCGTTCCCCGCGATCAACGTCTCGTCGTCGCAGACCCTCAACGCAGCGCTGGCGGGATTCGCGGAGGCAGGCAGCGACGGGATCATCCAGGTCTCCACCGGCGGCGCGGAGTACCTCTCCGGTCCCACGATCAAGAACATGGTCTCCGGCTCGGTCGCGTTCGCGGCCTACGCCCACGAGGTGGCCAAGCAGTACCCGGTCAACATCGCGCTGCACACCGACCACTGCCCCAAGGACAAGCTCGACGGCTTCGTCCGCCCGCTGCTCGACATCTCCCTCGAGCGGGTCCGCAACGGCCAGAACCCGCTCTTCCAGTCGCACATGTGGGACGGGTCCGCCGTACCCCTGGAGGAGAACCTCGAGATCGCCCAGGAGCTGCTCCGCAAGGCTGCCGAGGCGCACATCGTGCTCGAGGTCGAGATCGGTGTCGTCGGCGGCGAGGAGGACGGCGTCGAGGGCGGTGGCGGCGAGCAGCTCTACAGCACCACCGAGGACGCGCTCGCGACCGTCGCGGCGCTCGGCACCGGCGAGAACGGCCGCTACCTGACCGCGCTCACCTTCGGCAACGTCCACGGCGTCTACAAGCCCGGCAACGTCAAGCTGCGCCCGGAGATCCTGCAGAAGGCCCAGGAGGCCGTGAACGAGAAGCTCGGCCTGCCCGCCGGCTCCAAGCCCTTCGACCTGGTCTTCCACGGCGGCTCTGGCTCCACCGCCGAGGAGATCGGCGCTGCCGTGGACTACGGCGTGATCAAGATGAACGTCGACACCGACACCCAGTACGCCTTCACCCGCCCGGTCGCCGGCCACATGATGACCAACTACGACGGCGTGCTGAAGATCGACGGCGAGGTCGGCAACAAGAAGCAGTACGACCCCCGCGCCTGGGGCAAGGCCGCCGAGGCCGGCATGGCCGCCCGCGTCGTCGAGGCCTGCGAGAACCTCCGCAGCACCGGCCACTCGGTCGGCTGAGGCCGGCCGCTTCTCGCTTGCCCCGCTGCGCGCCCCTCAGCGGGTCATGTGCTTGGGGCGGGCGAAGGCGAGTGCTGCCGCGAGACCCACCAGGAGCACCAGGGGCGGCAGCAGCAAGGACTGCGCCATCGCCTCGCTGAACGGGGCCAGGGCCTGCTCGGGCAGGTTGCCGCCACCGGCCTCGCTCGGGGAGAAGTTCAGGCCCTGGGCCGCCAGCCGGGCGTCCATCAGCACGGCGATGGCCGCGGAGCCCAGCACCGCGCCCACCTGACGGGTGGCGTTGTAGATCCCGGCCCCCGCTCCGGCCTGGTGCATCGGCAGGTTGCGGGTCGCGGTCGCCGAGGTGGGTGCCCAGACGAAGGCGTTGCCGATCCCGAGGAGGGCCATCGGCAGCAGGATCTCCCAGGTGGCCGAGTCCGGGGTCAGCACCCGGCTGAGCCAGATCAGGGAGCTGCTTGCCGCCGCGAAGCCGAAGGCGGTGATCACCCGCGGGTGCACCGCGTCGGTGAGCTTGCCGACCCACGGCGCCAGCAGGATCGACATCAGCGCCATCGGCACCAGCAGCAGCGCGGCGCCGGTCGGGGAGAGGCCCCGCACCAGCTGGGCGTAGAGCATGATCGGGAACGACATCGCCGTTATCGCGAAGCCCATCGAGGAGATCGCGACGTTGGCCATGCTGAAGTTGCGGTCGCGGAACAACGGCAGCGGCACCAGCGGCTCGCGCTTGTTGCGCGCCTGCCACCAGATGAACAGCGCGAACAGCACGATCCCGGTGACGATCAGCAGCGGCACCGAGATGAACCCGGTGATGGTGCCCCAGTCGAACTGGTGGCCCTCCTGGATGCCGAAGACGAGCAGGAACATCGCGGCCCCGGAGAGCACCACCCCGAGCCAGTCGAAGCGGTGGTTGTTGGTCGGCAGCGAAGGGACCAGGCGCCAGGCGAGGACGAAGCCCACGATCCCGACGGGGATGTTGATGAAGAAGATCCACTCCCAGCTGAGCGCGTCCACCAGGACGCCGCCGAGGATCGGCCCCACCAGCGTCGCGACACCGGCGGTCGCGCCCCACAGGGCCATCGCCTGCCCGCGGCGCTCGGAGGGGAAGATCCGGGTGATGATCGCCATCGTCTGCGGCGTGATCATCGCCGCGCCGAGGCCCTGGAAGACCCGGGCGATGATCAGGCCCTCGATGGTGCCGGTGAGCCCGCACCACAGCGAGGAGAGGGTGAAGACGGTCAGGCCGAGCAGGTAGAGGTTCTTGGGCCCGAACCGGTCACCGAGCCGGCCGGTGATCAGCACCGGGACGGCGTACGCCAGCAGGTAGGCGCTGGTCACCCAGACGACGGCGTTCACGTCGGCGTTGAGGTCGCCGATGATCGCGGGGGTCGCCACGGAGACGATCGTGGAGTCGACCAGGATCATGAAGAAGCCCAGACAGAGCGCGAACAGCGCTGGCCACGGGTTCACGTCCGAGGGTGCTTCGGTGCTCTGTGGCGCGCCCGGCTGGGTGGGCGGCTGCTTCGTCTGGGCCATGACCAAACTCAACACCAGAGGCGTGACGATCCATTCCGCCCGCGGCCGTCTTCAGCGCAGGTTCAGCCACGCCTTGCGACAATGGGTCCACCTGACCCCGGAGGTGGCCATGCGTGTGCTCGTCGTCGAGGACGAGGTACGGCTGGCCCGGTCCATCCGCGTCGGCCTCGAGGCCGAGGGCTTCACCGTCGACCTCGCCGGGGACGGCACCTACGGCCTGTGGATGGCGCGGGAGCACGAGTACGACGCGATCGTGCTCGACCTGATGCTGCCCGGGATCAACGGCTACAAGGTGTGCGAGACCCTGCGCAAGGAGAAGATCTGGACGCCGATCCTGATGCTCACCGCCAAGGACGGCGAGTGGGACCAGGTCGAGGGGCTCGACACCGGTGCCGACGACTACCTGACCAAGCCGTTCTCCTTCCCGATCCTCGTCGCGCGGCTGCGCGCGGTCGCCCGGCGCGGCGCGCGGGAGCGTCCCACCCAGATCGAGGTGGGTGACCTGCGCCTGGACCCGGCCGCCCGCCGGCTGTGGCGCGGGGAGACCGAGATCGAGCTGACCGCGCGGGAGTTCGCCCTGTTCAGCTTCCTGGTCCGGCACCCGGGCGAGGTCGTCTCCAAGCTCCAGATCCTCGACGCGGTCTGGGGGATGGACTTCGAGGGGGACCCGAACATCGTCGAGGTCTACGTGCGGCACCTGCGCAACAAGGTCGACCGGCCGTTCGGCCGCGAGGCGATCCAGACCCTGCGCGGCGCCGGCTACCGGTTGAGCAGTGACGGTGGCTGAGCGCGGCGGGGGCCGGATGCGGCGCGCCTCGATCCGGGTGCGTACGACGGCCGCGGCCGTGGTCGTCGTGGCGGTGGCCCTGCTGGCCGGGGCGGTGGCGCTGGTGACCCTGCTCGGCGACTCGCTGCGCGACGGCCTAGAGACCGGGGCCGAGGAGCGCGCCTCCAGCCTGGCGGACCAGATCGAGTCGTCGGGGCTGCCGGCGCAGCCGCCGCGAGAGAGCGACGACTCCCCGGAGGAGGACGAGGAGCCGGACGAGCAGCTGTGGCAGGTCACTGACGAGTCGGGTGCCGTCGTACGCAGCTCGGAGCCGCTCGCTCGGCCGCTGCCGATCAGCGACTCCGACGGGGTGCGGGTGGCCGGCACCGACCAGGACTACCTGGTGGTGACCGAGCGGGCGCGCTCCGGCGGCCAGGAGTACGTCGTCTCGGTGGCCACCTCGCTGGAGGAGGTCGAGGACTCCCGGGCCGCGCTCGTGCAGCTGCTGCTCGTCGGGGTGCCGCTGGTGCTGCTGCTCGTCGGGGGCACCACCTGGGTGGTGGCCGCCCGGGCCCTGGCCCCCGTGGAGCGGATCCGCCGCGAGGTGGAGCAGATCACCGGGGACCGGCTCGACCGGCGGGTCCCCGAACCGGGCTCGCGCGACGAGATCTACCGCCTGGCCCGGACGATGAACCAGATGCTGGGCCGGCTGCAGGGCTCGCACGACCGGCAGCAGCAGTTCGTCGCCGACGCCTCCCACGAGCTGCGCTCGCCGATCGCGAGCATCCGGCAGCACGCGGAGGTCGCCCGTGCCCATCCCTCGGCGCTGCCCGACGGGGAGCTGGCGGAGTCGGTCCTCGAGGAGGCCATCCGGATGCAGCGCCTGGTCGAGCAGCTGCTGCTGCTCACCCGGGCCGACGAGGGGGTGGTGGTGCGCGCGTCGCGCGAGGTGGACCTCGACGACCTCGTGCTCGACGAGGCCCGGCGTGCCGGGCGCTCCGGCCTCCACGTGGACACCTCGGGCGTCGGAGCGGGCCGGGTGCGCGGGGACGGGACCGCGCTGGGCCAGGTCGTGCGCAACCTCCTCGACAACGCCGTGCGGCACGCGGAGTCGCGGGTGGCGGTGAGCGTGCGCGAGGAGGGTCCCGACGTGGTGCTCACGGTGGAGGACGACGGGCCCGGCGTGCCGGAGGGGCAGCGCACCCGCATCTTCGAGCGGTTCGTGCGCCTCGACGAGGCCAGGGCCCGTGACTCGGGTGGCAGCGGGCTCGGCCTGGCGATCGTCGCGGAGATCGTCGCGGCGCACGGCGGCTCGGTCGCTGTCTCGTCCTCGCCGCTGGGCGGTGCGGCGTTCGTCGTACGCCTCCCCGCAGAGGGCGAGTCCTCGTCGACGACCTCCTGAACGCGCGTTCAGAGACGTTCAGTGAGGGTTCAGCGAGGCGGCCACAAGATGGTGACGTACCAGCCGGGCACCATCGAAAGGACTGAGAGATGAACACCAGGAAGCGCGTCCTGATCCCCACCGCCGCTGCCGTCCTCGCACTCGGGATCGGAGGTGCCGCATGGGCCTCCACTGCCTCCGCGGGCGACTCGGACCTCAAGGGCAGCGAACGCGACCGCGTCTCCGAGGTCGCCACCAGGACCGTCGGCGGTGGCATCCTCGTCGAGGCCGAGTCCAGCGACGACACCGGCCGTGCCTACGAGGCCGAGGTGCGCAGGGAGGACGGCACCGTCGTCGAGGTGACCCTCGATGAGAACCTCGCCGTGGTCCACCAGCGCACCGAGCGCGACGACGACGACCGGGCCCTGGCTTCCGCCGAGCGGGTCTCCGCCGAGAAGGCCGCACTGGCGGTCGTGGGCAGCGGCACCGTCACCGAAGTCGAGGCCAGCGACGACGGCCCCGAGGCCTACGACGTCGACGTCCGCGAGGCCGACGGCACGGAGTGGGACATCGAGCTCGACGCCGACTTCAAGGTGCTGGAGAAGAAGGCCGAGCGCTGACCTCCCGTCTCCCCCGACCAGCCGTGTCCGCGCGGCGGCCTGCTGAAGGAGCCTTCCGACGCGTTCGGGAAGGGTTCAGGCGGGTCGTTGCAGGCTTGTAGCCACAACCCGTGACCGAAAGGTTCGCCATGAACACCAGCAAGCTCAAGAGCAAGCAGTTCCTGATCCCGGCGGTCGTGGTCGTCGTCGCCATCGCGATCGGCGCTGCCTTCTACGCCTGGATGAACGACTCCGACCTCCGAGGCAGCGAGCGTGACCGGGTCTCCGCAGCGGCTCTCGAGGCCGCCGGCGGCGGCAAGGTGATCGACGCCGAGAAGAGCGACGACCCGGGCGAGGCCTACGACGTCGAGGTGCGCACGACCGACGGCGACGAGGTCGACGTGCACCTGGACAAGGACCTCGACGTGGTCCGGATCGACCGCGACGGTCACCACGACACCGACGACCGCGGCCGCCACGAGGACGACGACCGCGGTCACGCCGGTGGCCCCGGTGAGCCCGGCCGCCCCGACAGCGACGACCGGCTGACCGGCCAGGAGATCGCCAGCGCCGAGGAAGCAGCCGTGGCCGCAGTCGGCGGCGGCACCGTCGTCGACGTCGACCGCAGCGACGACCCGGGCGAGGCCTACGAGGTCGAGGTCCGCAAGGGCACCACCGAGTGGAACGTCGAGCTCGACGCCGACTTCAAGGTGCTCCGCAAGGCGGTCGACAACTGATCGGAACTGCGGATCCGGGTAGTCCCGGTCGAACGGCATCCCGAGCACGGGTCGAGGCATGCCGAACGACCGGGACTATCCGTCTCCGCGCGACCAACCACCCCGTGACACGATCGGGAGCATGAGCGACTCACACCTGCGCCGCGACCTGATCGCCGGTCCGCCCCCCACCCTGCTTCCCGTCGACCCTGCCGAGGCCGAGCTCGAGGCGGGCGAGCAGGCCCAGGACGTCGTACGCCGGCACCCGGAGTCGCCCTTCGCCTGGGCGACCCTGGCCGAGGAGGCGCTGGCCGACGCCGATGTCGACGACATCACCGCCTACGCCTACGCCCGGGTCGGCTACCACCGCAGCCTGGACCTGCTGCGCCGCAACGGCTGGAAGGGGCACGGCCCGGTGCCGTGGGAGCACACCCCCAACCGCGGCTTCCTGCGGTCGCTGGCCGCCCTGGCCCACGCCGCCGGACGCATCGGGGAGCACCACGAGAGCGCCCGCTGCGACGAGTTCCTGCGCGACTCCAGCCCGGAGGCGCACGCCGAGCTGAGCTGAGGCGCGAAAACCGGTGGGACGCGTCGTGAGACGGCACTGTTCTGACCGGTGAGACCTGCGTCACACCGGTCTAGAGTTTTCTGCCATGGCAGAACTCGACGACCGCTCGACCGCGCCTGAGGTTCCTCCCACCAACAGGCCCCTGCTCGTCCTCGCGGGGGTCCTGCTGCTGATCCCCGTGGTGGCCCTGCTCTGGGTGAGCACCTATGCCCGTGAGACCCCGAGGCTGTGGGGGTGGCCGTTCTTCTACTGGTACCAGTTCCTCTGGGTGTTCCTGTGCGCCGGCCTCACCTACTCCGCGCACCGCCTGGTGCTGGCCGCCCGCCGCCCCCTGCCGACTCATCGCCGCGACCGTGAGCGTCGGGGCAACGGTGACGCGGCATCCCCGGGCGCGGGGGAGTGAGCATGAACCCGCTGCTCGTCCCGCTCGCGGCCCGCACCGAGGTCGACTGGGTCGCGCTGGCTGTGCTCGTCCTGCTGTTCGTGGTCGTCACCGTGCTCGGCTTCATGGCCACCCGGTTCAAGAAGGGCGACTCGCTGGAGTCGCTCGACGAGTGGGGGCTGGGAGGCCGCCAGTTCGGCACCTGGGTGACGTGGTTCCTGCTCGGCGGCGACCTCTACACCGCCTACACCTTCGTCGCGGTCCCCGCGGCGATGTTCGCGGCCGGATCGGTCGCCGGGTTCTTCGCGGTGCCCTACACGATCATCCTCTACCCGATCATCTTCATCTTCATGGCGCGGCTGTGGTCGGTGAGCCACCGGCACGGCTACGTCACCACGGCCGACTTCGTCCGCGGGCGCTACGACTCCCGGGTGCTGTCCCTGGCGGTCGCGGTCACCGGGTTCGTGGCGACGATGCCCTACATCGCCCTGCAGCTGGTCGGGATGCAGGCCGTCCTCGACGTCGTGGGCCTCGGCGGTGGCGGCAACTGGCTGGCCAAGGACGCCCCGCTGCTGATCGCGTTCGTGCTGCTGGCGGCGTACACCTACACCTCGGGGCTGCGCGCCCCGGCGGTGATCGCCTTCGTCAAGGACGCGCTGATCTACCTGGTGATCATCGTCGCGGTGATCTATCTCCCGACCACGATCGACGGCGGCTGGGAGGGCGTCTTCGGTGCGGCCAAGGAGAAGATGGCGGCGACCAACGAGGCGACCGGGAAGCCCAACGGCGCGTTCATCCCCGGCAGCGGGGAGATGTGGGCCTACGCGACGCTGGCACTGGGCTCGGCGATGGCGCTGTTCATGTACCCGCACTCGGTCACCGCCACCTTGTCCGCGGAGAGCCGGGTCACGATCCGGCGCAACACCGCGATCCTGCCGGCGTACTCCTTCGTGCTCGGGCTGCTGGCGCTCCTGGGCTGGGTGGCGATCGCGGCCGGGACCCAGCCCATCGGCGTCGACGGCGAGCCGAACGCCCAGCTGGTGATCCCGCAGCTGTTCGAGGACTCCTTCGCGAGCTGGTTCGCCGGGGTGGCGTTCGCGGCGGTGGCGATCGGGGCCCTGGTGCCGGCGGCGATCATGTCGATCGCAGCGGCGAACACGTTCACCCGCAACGTCTACAAGGAGTGGGTCAACCCGCAGGCCACGCACGCCCAGGAGGCCAAGATCTCCAAGCTGGCCTCGCTGGTCGTCAAGGGGTTCGCGCTGGTCTTCGTGCTCACGATGGACAAGCAGAACGCGATCAACTTCCAGCTCCTCGGCGGCATCTGGATCCTGCAGACGTTCCCGGCGATCGTGTTCAGCCTCTACACGCGCTGGTTCCACAAGTGGGCGCTGCTGGCCGGGTGGGCCGTGGGGATGGTCTACGGCACGATCTCGGCGTACCGCGTGGTCAACCCGGCCACCGGCAAGCACTTCGGTGGCTCGCTGGCCGAGATCCCGGGCCTCGGCGACCTGGGGTACGTCGCGATGACCGCGTTCGTGCTCAACCTCGTCGTCGCGGTGCTCCTCTCGGCGGCGCTGAACGCGGCCAAGGTCGAGAACGGCTCGGACGAGACCCGGCCCGGGGACTACTTCGCGGACGCTGGGGACCCGCGGGTGGAGAAGGACAAGGCGGTGCGGCAGCAGACCGGCGGCGCCGGCGCGCTCGCGGACTAAGGGGCCCGCCGGTCAGTTGGCGGGCACGACCATCGAGTACGCCGCCTCCTCCAGGTGCCAGGAGCGGCGCCGCTCCGGGCCGCTGATCTCGCCGTCGGCCGAGAGCCAGAAGTCCTCGCCGGAGACGGTCACCTGGTTGGCCCGCAGGGTGAGCACGTCCTCGCGCTCCTCGTGCTCGCCGCTGCGCAGCTGCCAGACGTAGTGGAGCCGCTCGAGGGGACCGGTGGCGAAGGACACCATCACGTCGAGCTTGCCGTCCGTGGGGTCGGCGTCGGGGGTGAGCTCGGTCCCGCCGCCGACACTGGCGCCGTTGCTCACGGCGATCATCAAGATGTGCTGGTCCATGTCGGAGACCACCTCGCCGTCGGCCTCGATGCGCAGCCGCACGAACGGCGGGCGGACGGCGGCCATCACGGCGCCGATCGGGTAGCCGAGGATGCCGAAGCCGTAGGGCCCGAGCCGCTTCTTCCACCGCTCGCCGCGGCGGCTGGCCTGCGCGCTGGCCCCCGCGTGCACGCTGTTGACGACGATGCCGCCGAGCTCGTCGACGATGAGGTCCATCTCACGCACCTCGCCCTTGATCAGGGACCGGGCCGCCTCCTCGGGGTCCAGGGAGATGTCGAGGGTGCGGGCGAAGTCGTTGCCGGTCCCGAGCGGGATCAGGCCCAGTGTCCGCTGGTCGAGCTCGTGGCGCCGGTGCAGCGCGGACACCACGGCGTGCAGGCTGCCGTCGCCGCCGGCGACGACGACCGTCCGGCTCCCGGCCCGGTGCAGCACCCCGTCGAGCTCGCCGGGGTTCGAGGTGGAGGCCACCTCGACGTCGGCGACCTCGCGCAGGACCGCCAGGGCGCGCTCAAGACCTTCGTCGCGACCGCCCCCGGCGTCGGCGTTGGTGATGAGCAGGAGGGGATCCACGGCGACACACTAACGGGGCCTGTCCCATTTCTTCCCCGGACGCCTCCGCGGGGGACACCTGTCCGCGCCCACCGTTAGGATGGGGCCCGCGGCCCTGACGGCCACGAACTGACGTCCAGCCGCGACTCGGCTCCGCACTCCACGCGAGGCGGCGTCGCGCCGACTAGGAGAGATATGCCTGCGATCGTCGTACTCGGAGCCCAGTGGGGGGACGAGGGCAAGGGCAAGGCGACCGACCTCCTCACCACCGAGGACTCGATCGACTTCTGTGTCCGCACCAGCGGCGGCCACAACGCCGGCCACACCATCGTGGTCAACGGCGAGAAGTTCGCCACCCACCTGCTGCCGAGCGGCATCCTGACCCCCGGCTGCACCTCGGTGATCGCCAACGGCGTGGTGGTCTCTCCCGAGGCGCTGTTCCGCGAGCTCGACGCCCTGATCGCTCGCGACGTCGATCTCGGCAAGCTGGTGATCAGCTCCAACGCGCACGTGATCGCCTCCTACCACTCCACGATCGACAAGGTCTCCGAGCGCTTCCTGGGCAGGAACAAGATCGGCACGACAGGGCGCGGCATCGGCCCGGCGTACGCCGACAAGATCAGCCGCGTGGGCATCCGGATCGCCGACCTGTTCGACGAGAAGATCCTCACCCAGAAGGTCGAGGCCGCCCTGGAGTCGAAGAACCACCTGCTCACCAAGGTCTACAACCGCCGCGCGATCACCGTGGAGGAGATCGTCGAGGAGCTGCGCGGGTACGCCGACCGGATCGAGCCGATGGTCGCCGACACCTCGCTGCTGCTGAACCGGGCACTGGACGACGGCCAGACGGTCCTGTTCGAGGGTGCGCAGGCGACCATGCTCGACGTCGACCACGGCACCTACCCGTTCGTCACCAGCAGCAGCCCCGTCTCCGGCGGCGTCTGCGTCGGCGCCGGCGTCGGCCCCACGCGCATCGACCGGGTGATCGGCGTGATCAAGGCCTACACCACCCGCGTCGGCTCGGGCCCGTTCCCCACCGAGCTGTTCGACGAGGACGGCGCCAAGCTGTGGGAGATCGGCGGCGAGGTCGGGGTCTCGACCGGCCGCGACCGTCGCTGCGGCTGGTACGACGCCGTCATCGCCCGCTACTCCGCCCGGGTCAACGGGCTCACCGAGTTCTTCATGACCAAGCTCGACGTGCTCAGCGCCTGGGAGCAGATCCCGGTCTGCGTCGCCTACGACATCGACGGTGTGCGGCACGACGAGATGCCGATGACCCAGTCGATGTTCCACAAGGCCAAGCCGATCTACGAGCACCTCGACGGCTGGGGCGACGACATCTCCGCCTGCCGCACCTTCGAGGAGCTGCCCAAGAACGCCCAGCGCTACGTTCGCGCCCTCGAGGAGATGTCGGGTGCGCCGTTCTGGGCGGTCGGCGTCGGACCGGGTCGCGAGCAGACGCTCGTGGTCAGCTGAGGCTCCTGCTCAACTGAGGCTCGCGCCGGAGAGGCGCTCGGTCAGGGCGGGCACGCCCGGGCCGGCCAGCTCGGGGAGTGCGGCGTCGCGCCCGGTGACGAGCAGCAGCTGCGCCCTGATCGGCCCCTCGACGACCGGACCCTCGCCCACCTCCCACTCCGCGTCCGTGGCCCTGAGGGTGAACCCGGCGAGCCGCTTGCCCGCATGGAAGGGCATCCCCATCGACCAGGCCCGCTGGGTGGCCGCGGTGGCCGCCTCGACCGGCATCTCGCGCCGGCGTCCGAGCGGGACCACCATGTCCTGGCCGTGCACGAGCGCGTCCATCAGGGGATCGGTCGCCGCGACGCCGGGGACCTTGCGCCGGGAGCCCACCATGGCGCGGAGCAGGCCCGGGTAGTCCTCGACCGGTCGCCTCGCCTGTCGTACGGCGGTGTCGTGGATCATCCGGTCCAGGCTGCCCCGGGCCCTGACCAGGGAGACCACCGCCGAGAGCGGGCCTGTGTGCGCGAGGGTGAGGTGGGCGGCGACGTCGCGGACCGTCCAGCCCCGGCACAGCGACGCCGTCTCCCAGTCGGCCGGGCCGAAGGTCTCGATCAGGTCGGCGAGGCCGGTCCGCTCCCGATCGATCGCCTGCCACACCTCGTCCAGGTCCATCGCCAGCTCCTTGGTACGATCTTCGAACCATATTGGTTCGGAAGACTGACGATTGTCAAGAGGTGTGATGACCACGGAACCGCAGGGCGAGCTCTCCTTGGGGGTGCTCTGCTTCGTGGCCCACCGGGCCGTGGAGACGCGGGTGCTGGCCGCCCTGGCGACGGCCGGCTTCGACGACCTCACCGCCGCGCAGGGCCGGGTGTTCGCGCGGATCGCGCCGGACGGCACCCGGATCGGGGACCTCGCCGAGCAGGCCCACGTCACCAAGCAGACCGCGAGCGCGACGGTCGACCAGCTCGAGCGAGCCGGCTACGTCCGTCGCGTGCCGGACCCGGCCGATGCCCGGGCCCGTCTCGTGGTGATCGCCGAGCGCGGCCTGCGCGCCGTCGAGGTCGCCCGGGTCGCGGAGCAGGAGGTGGAGGCCGAGTGGGTACGCCGGATCGGCCCGGCCGCGACCCGGCGGCTGCGCGCGGCCCTCGAGGGCATCCGCGAGGTCGCGGACCCGTACCGCTGACGATGGAGCGGAGCCGGCACCCTCAGGTGCGGCGCCCCAGGGACACGAACAGGTCGCTGGCGGTGGTGGTGAGCTGCTCGGCCGTGAGGTCCACCTCGCCGGTGAGCCAGGAGGCCACCAGCTCCGCGAAGCCCGCGACGTAGACCAGGCCCTGGATGCGGGCGCGGTCGGCGGGCCAGGCGTCCTCGCCGTACAGCACGGCCGCCTCCTCGGCGACGAGGTCGGCGAAGGTGCCGATCAGCTCGTGCCGCCGGGCGCGCAGGGTGGGGGTGGCGCTGGAGTGCACCACGGCGACCAGTCCGAGCGCCGGGTCACGGCTGACCAGGTCGACGAACGAGGCCATCACCGCGTGCACGCGCTGCTCCGGTGAGCCCGGCGCCTGCGCGATCACCTCCCGCGCAGCCTCGGCGATCTGCTCGCTCACGTGGTCCAGCGCCGCCAGCAGCGCGTCCTCGCGGTGGGCGAAGCTCTCGTAGAAGTACCGCTCGGTGAGGCCGGCGCGCGCGCAGATCGCGGTCATCGTCGTCCCGGCCTCGCCGTGGGTGGCCAGCAGGGCGATGGTGGCCTCCACCAGCCGGGCACGGCGTCCCTGGACGCGCTCCTGCCCGGTCTTGCCGCCATAGCTCCGGACCGGTGTTCCCACGTGTGCATCTTGACGCGCCCCCGCCTTTTGTACAAACTGACAGGCATTCCTGTCAGATGAGTTCGAGGTTGGGGGAACGATGAGTGCACCCGAGCAGGTGGCTCCACGACGACGCCGGATCCCGCTGGTCGGGGCGACCCTGGACTATGTCCGTGACCCGCTGCGGATGCTGCGCGAGCAGTACGACGACCACGGACCCGTATCGGAGATCACGCTCCTCGGCGCTCGGTGGACGCTGCTGCTCGGGCCGGACGCCTGCGGGGCGGCGCTGCTGAACGCGGACAAGGCGCTGGCCAGCGGACCCGGCTGGGGCCGGCTGGTCGGCCCGTTCTTCGACCGCGGCCTGATGCTGCTCGACTTCGAGGAGCACCACGGGCACCGCCGACTGATGCAGGCGGCGTTCACGCGGCCGCGGCTCGCCGGCTACACGGCGGCGCTCGGCCCGGCGGTGGCCGCCGGGCTGGACGCGTGGGAGCCCGCTGAGGACTTCGAGGTCTACCCGGCGCTCAAGGAGCTCACCCTCGGCCTGGCGACCGAGGTGTTCATGGGCGGGGCCGACCTCGCCACCCCCGACGAGCTGGACGCGGTCAACGAGGCCTTCATCGCCTGCGTCCAGGCGGCCACGGCGCTCGTGCGGCTGCCGGTCCCCGGCACCCGGTGGGGCCGGGCGACGGCCGGGCGGCGGCTGCTGGAGGACTTCTTCGGCAGGCACCTCGCGAGCATCCGGGCCGGCACGGCGCAGGGCGACGGCGACGACCTCTTCTCGGTCCTCAGCCGGCTGCGCGACGAGGACGGGTCGGGCCTCAGCGACGCGGACGTCGTCAACCACATGATCTTCCTGCTGATGGCCGCCCACGACACCTCGACGATCACGGTGAGCACGATGATGCGCCACCTCGGGGCGAACCCGCAGTGGCGCGAGCGGCTCCGCGAGGAGGCCGCCGACCTGCCCGACTGTCCCGACCTGGACCAGCTGGACGCGCTGGAGTCCTTCGACCTCGTGATGAAGGAGTGCCTGCGGCTGGTGCCGCCGGTCCCGGTCGTGGCCCGTCGTACGGTCAAGGCGACCGAGGTCCTCGGTGTGCACGTGCCGGCCGGCCGGCTCGTCGCCGTGGGCCTGCACCTCGGGCACCACATGCCCGAGCTGTGGCCGGACCCCGAGCGCTTCGACCCGGAGCGCTTCGCCGCCGACCGGCGCGAGGACAAGGTGCACCGCTACGCCTGGGAGCCCTTCGGGGGCGGGGTGCACAAGTGCCTCGGGATGGCCTTCGCCGGCGCCGAGGTGAAGCTGATCGTGCACCAGATGCTGCGCCGCTTCGACTGGACCGTGGACGCGGACTACCGCGATCGACTGAACTACCACTCTCTTCCGTTCCCTGCAGACGGCCAACCGGTCGACCTGCGCCCCCGTGAAAGGACTCCTGTCTGATGAGCAAGCGCGACATCTCCGGTCTCACCGTCATGATCACCGGCGCCGGGCGTGGGATCGGTGCCGCGACCGCCGAGCTGCTGGCCCGCCAGGGCGCCACCGTGGCGCTCGGCGACCTCGACACCGAGCTGGTGCAGGGTGTTGCCGCGAAGATCGGCAAGGGCGCGGTGGGTGCGCACCTCGACGTGACCAAGCCCGAGTCCTGGGCGCAGTTCGTCGCCGCGGTGGGCGAGGTGGGACCGATCGACGTGCTGGTCAACAACGCCGGGATCATGCCGCTCGGATCGGTGCTCAAGGAGCCCGACTCGGTGGCGAAGGCGATCCTCGACGTCAACGTGCACGGGATCATCAACGGCACCAAAGCGATCGCGCCGGGCATGGTCGACCGGGGCCGTGGCCACATCATCAACATCGCCTCGGCCGTGGGCCGGATCGCGGTCGCCGACGGGGCCACCTACTCCGCCTCCAAGTTCGCGGCCGTGGGGTTCAGCGAGGCCACCCGGGCGGAGCTGAAGCCCTTCGGGATCGACGTCAGCGTGGTCCTGCCGACGGTGGTGATGACCGAGCTCGCCGCCGGCGTCCCGTCCACCCGTGGGGTCAAGTCGGTCGACGCCGAGGACGTGGCCGCCGTGGTCGCCTCCGCGATCCGCCGGCCGCGCGCGGAGCTGTGGGTGCCGCAGTGGCTGCAGGCGATGACCCGCACCTCGAGCCTGCTGCCCCGTGGTCTGCAGGAGGCGATCGCCAAGGCGTTCAAGGCGAACTCGATCCTCTCCAGCGCAGACCACGCCGCGCGGGCGGCCTACGAGGCACGGGTGCGCCCGCCCTCTGCCTGACCGGCGCCGCAGGGTCGGTACGTCGGCGTCGATAGGATTCGCGAACGTGAAGACCCTCGTGATCGGCTCCGGTGGACGTGAGCACGCGCTCGCCCTCGCACTTTCCCGCGACCCGTCCGTCAGCGAGGTGCACGCGGCCCCCGGCAACCCCGGGATCGCCGAGTGCGCCGTGCTGCACGACGTGGACCCGATGGACGGCGCCGCCGTGGCCGACCTCGCCGTGTCCCTGGGCGCCGACCTGGTCGTGATCGGCCCCGAGGCCCCCCTGGTGGCCGGGGTCGCGGACGACGTCCGCGCGCGCGGGATCAGCTGCTTCGGCCCGTCGGGGCAGGCGGCCGAGCTCGAGGGCTCCAAGGCCTTCGCCAAGGACGTGATGGCGGCGGCGGGGGTCCCCACCGCGCAGGCGCACGTGTGCACCTCGGCCGAGGAGGTCGCGGCCGCGCTCGACGACTTCGGCCCGCCGTACGTCGTCAAGGACGACGGGCTCGCCGCCGGAAAGGGCGTGGTGGTCACCGAGGACCGCGACGAGGCCATGGCCCATGCCGCGCAGTGCGAGCGCGTGGTGATCGAGGAGTTCCTCGACGGACCCGAGGTGTCCCTGTTCGCGATCACCGACGGCAGCACCGTCTACCCGCTGCAGCCCGCCCAGGACTTCAAGCGCATCTTCGACGGCGACGCCGGCCCCAACACCGGGGGCATGGGCGCCTACACGCCGTTGTCCTGGGCGCCGGACAGCCTGGTGACCGAGGTGCAGGAGCACGTGCTCGAGCCCACGGTCGCCGAGATGGCCCGGCGCGGGAAGCCGTTCGCGGGACTGCTCTACGCCGGACTGGCCCTCACCTCGGCCGGGATGCGCGTCGTGGAGTTCAACGCCCGCTTCGGTGATCCCGAGACCCAGCCGCTGATGGCCCTGCTCGACTCGCCGCTCGCCGAGCTGCTCAAGGCCGCGGCCGACGGCAACCTGCACGAGGTGAAGCCGCCGCGCTGGAAGTCCGGAGCGGCCGTGGCCGTGGTGATGGCCAGCGCGGGCTACCCGGAGACCTCGAGCAGCGGCGACGTGATCACCGGGACCGAGACGCTGGCCGAGTGGACCGACGTGGACGTGATCCACGCCGGGACGGCCCGTCGAGACGGTGACCTCGTCACCGCCGGAGGCCGGGTGCTCGCCGTGACCGCCGTGGGCGCCGACGTCGCCGACGCGCGGGCCAGGGCCTACGAGGGAATCTCCTCGATCAGCTTCGACGGTGCGCAGTGGCGCACCGACATCGCCGCCTCGGTGGCCGAGCAAGGAGACCAGTCGTGACCGTCCCCAACGTCCTCGCCACCCGGTACGCCGGGGCCGACCTCGCCGAGATCTGGTCGCCCGAGCACAAGATCGTCCTCGAGCGCCGGCTCTGGATCGCCGTGCTCGCCGCGCAGAAGGAGCTCGGCGTGGACGTGCCCGACGGGGTGATCGCCGACTACGAGGCGGTCGTCGACCAGGTCGACCTCGCCAGCATCGCGGCGCGCGAGCGGGTCACCCGCCACGACGTGAAGGCCCGGATCGAGGAGTTCTGCGCCCTCGCGGGCCACGAGCACATCCACAAGGGGATGACCTCGCGCGACCTCACCGAGAACGTCGAGCAGCTGCAGGTCAAGGCGTCGCTGGGCCTGGTCCGGCAGCGCGTGCTCGCCGCCCTCGCGCGGCTGGCCCGGCTGGCGGCCGAGCACGAGTCGCTGGTGATGGCCGGCCGCTCGCACAACGTGGCCGCGCAGGCGACGACGATGGGCAAGCGGTTCGCGACGGTGGCCGACGAGATGCTGGTCGGACTGGGCCGGATCGACGACCTGATCGCCCGCTACCCGCTGCGCGGGATCAAGGGGCCGATGGGCACCGCCCAGGACATGCTCGACCTGCTCGACGGATCCCCGGAGAAGCTGGCGGAGCTCGAGCAGCGGATCGCCGCGCACCTCGGGTTCGAGCAGGTGCTCACCAGCGTCGGCCAGGTCTACCCGCGCTCGCTGGACTTCGACGTCGTCTCCGCGCTGGTGCAGATCGTCGCCGGTCCCTCCAACCTCGCCACCACGATCCGGCTGATGGCCGGCATCGAGCTGGTCACCGAGGGCTTCAAGGAGGGCCAGGTCGGCTCCTCGGCGATGCCGCACAAGATGAACACCCGCTCCTGCGAGCGGGTCAACGGCCTCGCCGTCGTGCTCCGGGGCCAGCTGTCGATGGTGGGGGAGCTCGCCGGTGACCAGTGGAACGAGGGCGACGTCTCCGACTCCGTCGTACGCCGCGTCGCGCTGCCGGACGCGTTCTTCGCCGCGGACGGGCTCTTCCAGACCTTCCTCACCGTGCTCGACGAGTTCGGGGTCTTCCCGGCGGTGGTGCAGCGCGAGCTGGACCGGTACCTGCCGTTCCTGACCACGACCAAGGTGCTGATGGCGGCCGTGCGCAACGGCGTCGGCCGCGAGGAGGCGCACGAGGCGATCAAGGAGCACGCGGTCGCGGTCGCCCTGGAGATGCGCCAGGGCCTGGTCGTCAACGACCTGTTCGAGCGGCTCGGCGCCGACCCCCGGCTGGGGCTGGACCGTGGCCAGATCGAGTCCCTGGTGGCGGAGCCGATCGAGTTCACCGGCGCGGCCCGCGACCAGGTCGCTGCCGTCGTACGCCGGGTCGAGGCCGCTCTTGCGACCGACCCGGAGGCCGCGAGCTACACGCCGGGCGCGATCCTCTGACGGACGGCTCTCCTGCGGTCGGCGCCGCGAGAGGCGGTCCGAAATCGAAGATGGCCCGTAATTGTGGCCGAACGGGGGTGGTGCTCGTCCCTGACGTCCCTTACCTTCGGGGCTGCTTGATTCCAGCAGCGACTCGGCCCCGACTGTCGGTGGGCCATTCTTGAGGAGAAAAGTGCACCTGGCTCGAAGTGCTGACTTGGCCGTCGTGGCGTGCAACGCCGCCTCGGGGTGGGCCGAGCGCGAGCCTCGGTGGAGGTCCTGGAACCGAGCAGCAAGGGGGGCGGTGCGCTGAGTCTGCCCAGCGCGCACGTGCCTGAGGGCCGCTCCGGGGACCGGAGCGGCCCTCTCCCTCTTTCACCACCCTGAGCAGTGTCCGGTTTATGTACAAATCAGGGTGTATGTCATAGGCTGGCGACAGGAGCTCGGGCCATCGGGGCCCGAACCGAGGGGGAGGGAAACCCATCATGTCTTTCAACAGCCGCATCGTCCGAGGCGTAGTCGCCACCGTCGCCGTTGCCATCGCGGTCGCGTCCGTCCCCGCTTCCGGCATCGCCTCTGCGGCCGCCGGCGGGAAGTCGTCGGTCACCCGCGCGATCCTCAGGTAGGTCTGTGACCCGAGGGTCTTCGTGGGGTGTGTCGGCGCAAGCCGACACACCCCACAGTCGTCTGCGGACCGGGTGGACCTGACCGCTTTGTAGGGTGGCACCGTGCACAACATTCCCCCGGCGCCGGAGATCGAAGGCGCGGTCCACGTCCACTCCGGCAAGGTCCGTGACCTCTACCGGTTGCAGGACGGCAGTCTGCTCATGGTCGCCAGCGACCGGATCTCGGCCTACGACTTCGTCCTCGACACCACGATCCCCGACAAGGGCGAGATCCTCACCCGGATGTCCCTGTGGTGGTTCGCCCAGCTCGCGGACCTCGTGCCCAACCACGTGAAGTCCACCGACGTCCCCGAGTCGGTCAAGGGGAGGGCGATCGTCTGCGAGGAGCTGGCGATGTACCCCGTGGAGTGCGTGGCGCGGGGCTACCTGACCGGGTCGGGCCTGCTCGACTACCAGTCCACCGGCCAGGTGTGCGGGGTCCCGCTGCCCAAGGGGCTGGTCGACGGGAGCCGGCTGCCGTCCCCGATCTTCACCCCGGCCACCAAGGCGGCCCTCGGTGACCACGACGAGAACGTCTCCTTCGACAGCGTCGTCGGCGACATCGGTGCGGCCGCGGCCGAGGAGCTGCGCGACCTGACGCTCGCGGTCTACGCGCGCGCCGAGGGCCTGGCCCGTGAGCGGGGCATCATCCTGGCCGACACCAAGCTGGAGTTCGGGTCCCGACTCGGACCGCAGGTGGGGGACAGCGCCGCGGTCGGCACCACGGTGCTCGCCGACGAGGTGCTCACCCCCGACTCGAGCCGGTACTGGCCGGCCAAGGACTGGGCGCCCGGGCGCACCCAGGACTCCTACGACAAGCAGATCGTGCGCAACTGGCTGCTCTCCCCGGAGAGCGGCTGGGACCGGTCCTCGGGCGAGGCGCCGCCGCCGCTGCCCGCCGAGGTGGTCGAGCGCACCCGCGCCCGCTACGTCGAGGCGTTCGAGAAGCTCACCGGCGAACGTTTCTGATGCGGCCATGAGCCGGGACGGCGCCCTGAGGACCACGGTCGAGTACGACGTGCCGGTGGCGGTGGCCTACGAGTACCTCGCGGACCCGCGCAACCGGCCGCAGTGGCAGTCCTCCCTGCGCGCGGTCGAGCTGATCGACGAGGGCGCGCCGAGAGTCGGCATGCGCTGGCGAGACCTCACCGCGGCGCGGATCGCGCCGGAGATGGAGATCACCGAGATGGTTCCCGACCTGCTCTGGGCCGAGACCGGACGCTGGCACGGGATCGAGGCGGACCTCGAGCTCGGCTTCGCTGCGAGCCCGGCTCCCGGCGAGACCGGCTGCCGGGTGACCGCCTCCTTCAGCGTGCACGGTCGCGGCCCGCTGCGACCCGTGGGCTGGGTGGCGACCCGGGCCGGACTGCCCGCCGTACGCAGTGATCTGCGGCGGGCCGCACGCCTGGTCTCGGGGAGGGCGGGCTGATGGGTCGGATGATCGGAATCGCGCTGAGCCTGCTGATGGTGGTGGCGGGCATCGTGTTCACCCTGCAGGGCCTCGGGGTGCTGGAGGGCAGCCCGATGACCGGGGTCGAGTTCTGGGCGATCGTGGGCCCGGCGATCGCCGGGTTCGGCATCGCGCTGGCGATCGTCGTACTGCGTGGACCGTCCTCGCGCTGATCCACGGCATCTCCCAGCCCGCACACAGGTTCTGCACGCCGTCGGCCCAGATCCGGTGGGCATCGTGTGAGGTGACCCGGTGGAGGTTCACCGGGCGATCCGAGCACTTGGAGGTTGCCAGATGAACGAGAACACCAACCCGTCCCCGAAACGCGAGCGGTCGCCGCGCAGGCGGACCATCGTGCTGACATCGGCGGTCGGCGTGGCCGGTCTCGTGATCGGTGGCGTCACCGCCGGGGCGATCTCGGCCGCGTCCGCCGACTCCGGGAGCCCCCGTGAGAACGCGTCGTACTCCGCCGACCACCACGGTGGCCAGGACCGAGGCGAGGCGCGGGGTCCGCACGGAAACGAGGAGCCGCTCACCGGCACGAAGAAGACGAAGGTGGAGGACGCGGTCAGGGCGAAGTACCCCGACGCCACCATCGAGCGGGTCGAGACCGACTCCGAGGGCGTCTACGAGGCGCACATAGTCGACGACGACCAGCCGCTGGTCGTGAAGCTCGACAAGGACTTCAAGATCACCGGCACCGAGGAGCTCGGCGGCCCAGGCGGTCACGGACGCCCCGGCCGCGGTGGTCCCGGTGGTCCCGGCTGCGACGAGGACGGCGCCGGTCCCGGTGGCCCGAAGGGCGGCCAGAAGGACGGCCAGAAGGACGGCCAGAGCGGGGCCCGCACCCCGGACGCCCCGTCCGGTGGCTCCACCGCGCTGAACTCGTGAGCGCAGGCGGCGCCGCCAGGGTGCAGGCACGCGCGCAGGTTTCCCCGGTCCGTCCGGGGAGACCTGCGCACCGTCGTTAGACTGGCGCCGCCCCGTACCCCGAAGCGAAAGGGGCCACCCGTGTCCCGTGTCGTCGTCGACGTCATGCCCAAGCCCGAGATCCTCGACCCGCAGGGCAAGGCTGTCCAGGGTGCCCTGCCCCGGCTCGGCTTCGAAGGGGTCAACGAGGTGCGGCAGGGCAAGCGCTTCGAGCTCGAGCTCGAGGGCGACGTCACCGAGGCGCGGCTGGCGCAGGTGCACGAGATGGCCGCCACGCTGCTCTCCAACCCGGTGATCGAGGACTACGAAGTCCGGGTCGTCCAGTGAGGATCGGCGTCGTCACCTTCCCCGGCTCGCTCGACGACGTCGACGCGCAGCGCGGCGTACGCCTCGCCGGCGCCGAGCCCGTCGCGCTGTGGCACGGCGACCACGACCTCAAGGGGGTCGACGCGGTCGTGCTTCCCGGGGGCTTCTCCTACGGCGACTACCTGCGCTGCGGCGCCATCGCCCGGTTCGCGCCGGTGATGACCGAGGTCATCTCCGCGGCGAAGGGGGGCCTGCCGGTGCTGGGCATCTGCAACGGCTTCCAGATCCTGTGCGAGTCCCACCTGCTGCCGGGGGCGCTGATCCGCAACTCCAGCCGCAAGTTCGGCTGCCTCGACCAGGTCGTGCGGATCGAGAACAACACCACCGCCTGGACCACGGCGTACGACGCCGGCCAGGAGGTCACCATCGTGCTCAAGAACGGTGAGGGCTCCTTCGTGGCCGACCAGCACACCCTCGACGTGCTCGAGGGGGAGGGGCGCGTGGTCGCGCGTTACGTGGGGGCGAACCCCAACGGGTCCCAGCGGGCGATCGCCGGCATCACCAACGAGGCCGGCAACGTGGTGGGGCTGATGCCGCACCCCGAGCACGCGATCGAGGAGCTGTGCGGTCCGGGCACCGACGGGCTCGGGTTCTTCGCCAGCGCCGTAGCCGCCCTCCAGGACGCCTGACCCCGACCTGACCCGCACCGGACCGACAGACCAGACGGGCCCGGCGGACCAGCCGGGTGAACCGGCTGGGCCCCCGGGCCCTGACTGAGTGCCGTGACTGAGTGCCCTGACTGAGGACTGCCTGGGTCAGGCGCGTCCGGCCCGCAGCGCGGCCCACGTCTTGGTGGCCGTGACCTTGGTCGAGCTGATGCCGTGGCGCCGCTGGTAGGCGCCGACGGCCTTCGCGGTTGCCTTGTTGTAGCGGCCGGTGACCTTCAGGCGCGGCTTCCCGGCTGCGTTCAGGGCACGCTGCACCCGGATCACGTCGGAGCCGAGGTTGCCGCGCTTGAGCACCCGACCCTGGCCGCCGGCCGAGAGCAGCCGCACCCAGTCGCTGCGGGAGACGTACTTGCGGGCGGAGGTGCCGGCACTGCGCTGGAAGGCGTGCAGCGCCGAGATGGTCTGGGCGTTCCAGCGGCCGGTGACCTGGTAGCGGTAGAACCCACGCTGCTTGAGCAGGCACTGCAGCGGGACCGTGAGGCCGGTGGCGACGGTGCTGCTGCTGGCGACGTAGGAGCGCCGGTTCATCGACTTCACGGTGCACTTGGCGTCGGTGGTCGCGGTGCCCGTGTAGCGCAGGCCGTTGGCGACCGGTGCCGCCGGGGCGGGCGCAGGTGCCGGTGCGGCGACGCCGGGGATGCGCGGCGTACGCAGGTCGAGGTAGTTGCGGTCGATGTTGATCTTCACGCCGCCCCAGGTCTCGTTGTGACCGCCCTGGAACTGCTTCGCGCGGCCGTAGGGCTTCCACCCGTCGCTGCGGATGTAGGTCGAGGAGGTGTTGGCCTTGCCGTCCCAGTCCGCGATCCAGATCTGGTCGGGCATCACGATCTTGTTGCCAGCCTTGACCCGCGCGTCGTCGAGCATCTTGATCCCGGACGCAGCGCTGGAGTAGAAGCCGGAGGCGTACTTGTAGCGGTGCAGCTCGGTCGTCCAGGCACTGGTGAACCACAGCGCGGACTGCATGCACGCCGAGGTGGTCTTGGCGCTGAACGCCTCGAGGTCGTAGAAGATCGTGCTGCCGGGGACGATCCCGAGCTCGCGTGCCCGGGTCACGGCCCGGCGTGCCTCGAGGGCGCCCTGGGCGCGAGCCGCCGCGTAGGTGTTGGTGGTGCTCGGGTTGATCGTCGGGTCGATGTTCTTCCCGTAGCGCGGGTAGCGGTGCGAGCAGGAGGCCTGCGGGCCGAGGGTGATCGGCATCAGCCGCCACCCGGCGGCGAGCTGGTTCTTGACCCAGGTCGGCGTCAGGTTGGTCTGCCGCTGGCAGGCGCGGGAGGCCCCGGAGATGTAGATGCCGGCCGCGCGGAAGGGCGACTTCTTGATCCAGGTGCTCATCGCGGCCTGGCTCGGCGCCTCGCACTGGTCGAACCCGAGTCCGCGGTAGTTGCCCGGGGTCACCGGGTTCGCGGCGTGCGCGGGGACGCTGAGCATGGTGCCCGACACGGCCAGCGCGACAGTGGTGGCGGACACGGCCACCAACCAGCGGCGTGCCCGAGTGGCGGTGCTCCGGAGGGGGGCAAGGGGAAGCATCAGAATCTCCTGGAATGTCGGAAAACTTCGTCACCCTAACCCCGCTCGTCACACCAGTAACAGGCATTCTTGTGAATTACAAATATGTAATTCATTTTCCGAAAGAATGCCGTCGGCACCCATTTCCAGGTGGGCGCCGCGGGTCGGCCGGGCACGGATCCGGCGTGGCGGTCACGGCCGCTGCCTCCCGCACCCGGTCCCGTGGCGGGCCGGCACCGCCGGCCCGGACAGGTCCGGCGAACGGCGGATGGCCGGCGCTCATAGGATGAGCCGGTGCAACTGGACACCGTCACGACCGCCGCCAAGGACCCCGAGCGCGACCAGCCATGGGCGGAGCTGGGCCTCAAGGCCGACGAGTACGGCCGGATCCGCGAGATCCTCGGCCGCCGTCCCACCAGCTCCGAGCTGGCGATGTACTCGGTGATGTGGAGCGAGCACTGCTCCTACAAGTCCTCCAAGGTGCACCTCAAGCAGTTCTCCGAGATCCCGCAGGAGACCCGGGCCGGCAAGATGCTGGCCGGCATCGGCGAGAACGCCGGGGTCATCGACGTCGGCCAGGGCTACGCGGTCACCTTCAAGGTGGAGAGCCACAACCACCCCTCCTACGTGGAGCCCTACCAGGGCGCCGCCACCGGCGTCGGCGGCATCGTCCGCGACATCCTCGCCATGGGCGCGCGCCCGGTCGCGGTGATGGACCCGCTCCGGTTCGGGCCGCTGGACGCTCCCGACACCCACCGGGTGCTGCCCGGGATCGTCGCGGGCGTGGGCGGGTACGGCAACTGCCTCGGCCTGCCCAACATCGGCGGCGAGGTCGTCTTCGACGCGACGTACGCCGGCAACCCGCTCGTCAACGCCCTGTGCGTCGGCGTGCTGCGCCACGAGGACCTCCACCTCGCCAAGGCCAGCGGGGTCGGCAACCAGGTGATCCTGTACGGCGCCCGCACCGGCGGCGACGGGATCGGCGGGGTGAGCGTCCTCGCCAGCGAGACCTTCGACGAGTCCGCCGACGGCAGCTCCGGTCCGGCGAAGCGGCCCAGCGTGCAGGTGGGGGACCCGTTCCAGGAGAAGCTGCTGATCGAGTGCACCCTCGAGCTCTTCCACGCCGGCGTCGTCGCCGGCATCCAGGACCTCGGCGGCGCCGGGCTGTCCTGCGCGACCAGCGAGCTGGCCAGCGCCGGTGACGGCGGGATGCACATCGAGCTCGGCCTGGTGCCGCTGCGCGACTCCTCCCTGGTGCCCGAGGAGATCCTGATGAGCGAGAGCCAGGAGCGGATGATGGCGGTCGTGGAGCCCGCCGACGTGCAGCGCTTCCTGGCCATCTGCGAGAAGTGGGACGTCGAGGCCACCGTGATCGGCGAGGTCACCGACGGCGACCACCTGCAGATCGACTGGCACGGCGAGCGCGTGGTCGACGTACCCCCGCGCTCGGTGGCCCACGACGGCCCGACCTACCACCGCCCGTTCGCGCGACCGGACTCCCAGGACGCGCTGCAGGCCGACGCGGCCGAGCTCCTCCCGCGCCCGACCACGGGCGAGGAGCTGCGCGAGACCCTGCTGCGCCTGGTCGCCAGCCCCAACCTGTGCGACAAGTCCTGGGTCACCGACCAGTACGACCGCTACGTGCAGGGCAACACCGTGCTCGCCCAGCCCAGCGACAGCGGGATGATCCGGGTCGACCCGTCCACCAACCTCGGGGTCGCTGTCTCCACCGACTGCAACGGCCGGTTCGCTCGCCTGGACCCGTACGCCGGCGCGCAGCTCGCCCTCGCCGAGTCCTACCGCAACGTCTCGACCGGTGGCGCCACCCCGATGGCGATCAGCGACTGCCTCAACTTCGGCTCCCCCGAGGACCCCGCGGTGATGTGGCAGTTCGCCGAGGCCTGCCGCGGGCTCAAGGACGCCTGCGTCGAGCTCGGGATCCCGGTCACCGGCGGCAACGTGAGCCTCTACAACCAGACCGGCGAGACCGCGATCCTGCCGACGCCGGTGGTCGCCGTCCTCGGCGTGATCGAGGACGTCACCCGCCGCACGCCCACCGGGTTCGGTGCGGCCGGCGAGCGGGTGCTGCTGCTCGGCGCGACCCGCGAGGAGCTCTCCGGCTCGGAGTGGGCCAACGTGGTCCACGACCACCTCGGTGGCCTGCCGCCGGTGGTCGACCTGGCCGCAGAACGCGCGCTCAGCGAGCTGCTGGTCGCGGCGACCGGCGTGATCTCCTCGGCCCACGACGTCTCCGACGGCGGCCTCGCCCAGGCGCTGGCAGAGTCCTGCCTGCGCAACGGCGTCGGCGCCGAGGTCGACCTCACCGAGGTGGCCGGCGGGGACCCGTTCCTCGCCCTGTTCAGCGAGTCCGCGGCCCGCGTGGTCGTGTCGGTCTCGCTGGAGGACGAGGAGCGCCTCTTCGAGCTCGCCGCCGAGCACGACGTGCCGATCACCTCCCTGGGCCAGACCCGCGGCGACTCCCTGGTCGTGGCCGGCGCGTTCGACGTACCCCTCGAGGAGCTGGGGACCGCCTGGCGGCTCACGCTTCCCGCCGCAATGGCCTGAGCACCCGGATAGTCCGAGACCTTTCCGTCGTACTCGAAGGCAATTGACGACGGAAACGTCTCGGACTATCCCGGCTCGGCGCTCCCTAGCTGGAGCGGTCCATCGCGCGCAGGCCCACGAGCAGGCCGAGTACGGCGACCACCGCGGCGCCGAGGAACCCGTAGGCCACGGTGTCGACCGGGAAGGTGCCGGCGAACAGGGCCCGCTCGGCCTCCACGACGTACTTCAGCGGGTTCAGGTCCGCGGCCGTCCGCAGCCAGCCCGGGGCGCCCTGGAGCGGCAGGAGTACGCCGGCCAGGAGCAGCAGCGGGAAGATGCAGGTCTGCTGCACCGTCCAGAACAGCCAGTCCTGGTCCTTGGAGACCAGCGCCAGGGCGAAGGACAGCGCGCCGACGCCGATGCTGAACACGGCCAGCAGCGCCATCCCCACCAGTACGCCGCCCAGGTGCAGCTCGAAGCTGAACGGGGTGACCACCAGCAGGATGATCGCGGTCTGCATCAGCATCGGCACGACCTCCTTCATCGCCCGGCCCACCAGCAGCGAGGACCGGCTCAGCGGCGAGACCAGCAGCCGTTCGTGCGAGCCGGAGACGATCTCCTGCATCAGGTTGGCGCCGGTGAACGAGGCGCCCATCAGGGCGGTCATCGCGACGATGCCCGGCACGAACCACTGCAGCGCCGAGCCGCTCCCGACCTCGGGCAGCAGCGGGGCGAACAGCCCCAGGAAGACGAGCGGCTGGACCATCGCGAACAGCACCGAGGCGGGCTCGCGGAAGACCGGCTTCAGCTCGCGGACCATCACGTTCCAGGTGTCCTGCAGGAAGCCGGGGTTCGTGGACGGCTCGGCGAGGTCCCCGACCCGGTGGGCCGGTGCGGTGACGGTGCTCATGCCGCTGCTCCTTCGGTGACGGGGGCCGTCTCGGGCCCCTCGGTGACGTGGTTGCTCTCGCGCAGGCTGCGCCCGGTCAGGTCGAGGAAGACGTCGTCCAGGGTGGGCCCGGCCACCTCGATGCGCTGGACGGGAGTGCCGGTGCGAGCGAGGTCCTGCACCAGCGCCGGTGCGTGCTCGGCCCCGCGAGCGGAGCGGATGGAGACCGTCGCCCCGGTGCGCTCCACGGTGGCCGTCGCGTCCGGCTGGGCGCTCACTCGCCGGGCGGCGGCCGCCGCCTGGTGGTCGTCGCCGAAGCTCAGCGTGACCAGGTCGCCGAGACCGGACTTGAGACCGGCGGCGGTGTCGTCGGCGATCACCAGGCCGTGGTCGATCACCACGACCCGGTCCGCGATGGCGTCGGCCTCCTCGAGGTAGTGGGTGGTGAGCACGATCGTGGTGCCGAACTCCGCGTGCAGCCGCCGGATCTGCTCCTGCAGGTTGGCGCGGTTCTGCGGGTCGAGCCCGGTGGAGGGCTCGTCGAGGAACAGCAGCCGTGGGGTGTGCACCAGGCCGATCGCGACGTCGAGCCGGCGCCGCTGGCCTCCGGACAGGGTGGAGACGGGGCGTCGCGCGTGCTCGGTGAGGTCGAAGGCCTCCAGCAGCTCGTCGGCCCGTCGCCGGGACGCGGCCCGGTCCATGCCGTGCGCCCGTGCCTGGCTGACGAGCTCGTCACGGCCGCGTTGCTGGTGACCGGCGCCGTTGCCCTGTCCGACGTACCCGATGCTGCGGCGTACGTCGCGGCGCTGGGCCACGACGTCGTACCCGGCGACCGTGGCGGTGCCCGAGGTCGGCGCGATCAGCGTGGTCAGCATCCGCAGCGTGGTCGACTTGCCCGCTCCGTTGGGGCCGAGGAACGCGACGAGCTCGCCGGGCGCGACCTCGAGGTCGAGGCCGCGCACCGCCTCGACCGTCTTCTTGTGCCGGGTGAAGTGCCTGGTCAGGCCCTGGGTCCTGATGACTGTTGTGGTGGTGTGTTCGCTCATGGATCCCACGCTAGGAACCATTGCGGCCAGATCCTGACCGCAATCGGAATTAGTCTGGGCAGATGAACCCGAGCGCACGGATGCTGCGACTGCTCTCGCTGCTCCAGACCCACCGGCACTGGCCCGGCGACGAGCTCTCGGAGCGGCTCGCGGTCAGCCCACGCACGCTGCGACGCGACGTCGAGCGGCTGCGCGAGCTCGGGTACGACGTGGACGCGACCCGGGGCGTGGCCGGCGGCTACCAGCTCAGGCCCGGCGGCTCGCTGCCGCCGCTGCTCCTCGAGGACGAGGAGGCGGTCGCGATCGCGGTCGGGCTGCGCACCGCCGCGGCCGGCGGGGTCACCGGGATGGAGGAGACCTCGGTGCAGGCGCTGACCAAGCTCATCGCGCTGATGCCGCCGCGGCTGCGCCGCAGGATGGACGCCGTCCGATCCCAGACCGACAACCCGGTGTGGGGCGGCGGACCGGTGATCGACGCCGACGTGCTCACCACGCTGGCCCAGGCCTGCCGCGACGACGAGCTGGTCCGCTTCGACTACACCGCACGCGAGTCGGAGACCACGCAGCGCCGGGCGGAGCCGCTGCGCCTGGTCTCGCTCGGACGGCGCTGGTACCTCGTCGCCTACGACCGGGACCGGCAGGACTGGCGTTCGTTCCGGCTGGACCGGATCGCGAACGTCGTGGCGACCGGGCAGCGCTACCGGCCGCGCGAGCTGCCCGCGCAGGACGCGGTGGCCTTCGTGCAGGGTGGGATCCGCCGGATGCCGCAGCGCTACGAGGTCAGGGTGCGCGTCGCGACCTCCCCCGAGAAGGTCGCCGCCGCGGTCGGACGCTGGGGAGAGACGGAGCCCGACGGCGACGGCTGCCTGCTGACGATGCACGTGGACTCGTTGCAGTGGCCGCTGATGGTGCTGGCCGAGCTGGACGCCGAGTTCACCGTCGAGCACCCCGAGGAGCTGCGCGAGCTGGTCGCCCGGGTGGCCGGGCGGTTCGCGGCGTCGGGATAGTCCGAGACGGAACGGTCGTACTTCGGCCCGATCGGCAACGGAAACGTCTCGGACTATCCGGTCGGGTCCCGGGTCCCCGGCGCGGATACCGTGGTCCGGTGCCCACGCATCTGCAGCTCCAGGACCCGGTGGCCGTCGCGGAGGCGCTGGGGCGGGAGGAGCGGACGCGGGCTGACCTGAAGCTGTTGAGCAAGCACTTCCTCGCGGTGCTGGCGGAGCGGGCGCCGGGGAAGTCGGTGGAGGTGCGGGTGCCGCCGTACGCCGCGGCGCAGGTGATCCCGGGCGTCCGCCACACCAGGGGTACGCCGCCTGCGGTGGTCGAGCTCGACGCGGTCACCTGGATCGGCCTCGCGACCGGCACTGTCTCCTGGGCCGACGCGATGTCCGAGGGCAGGATCCGAGCCTCCGGGCAGCGGGCGGACCTGTCGGCCTACCTGCCGCTCACGAGCCCGCCGGCCGAGGACTGAGGCGCCGCCCCGGCGGGTGCGCGTTGTGGGCCGCTGGGCCTGCCTGACACCCTCGGGTACATGAGTGCGAAGGATCGGGCCGTGTCCGAGACGACAGTGCCCGCGGCCGCCGACCCGCCCGGGCTGAAGCAGCGCGAGCACGTGATCGGGGACGGGATCGCCTGGACCGCCCGCTGGAGCCTGCGCTGGGTCTCGATCGCTCTCGGCGTCGTCCTGCTGGGCCTGGTGATCCAGAGGACGTGGGGGATCGTGCTCCCGGTGCTGCTGGCCCTGGTGATCACCACCGTGCTGGCGCCCCTGGCCGCGATGCTCCGGGACCGGTTCCGGTTCCCGGCCGGCCTCGCGGCCGCGGCGGCGCTGCTGGGCACCATCGCGGTCCTGGTCGGCGTCGGGTTCGCGATCGCGCCGTCGGTGGTCGGCCAGTCCGACCAGATCGTCTCCGACACCACGGCGGGCCTGCAGCGGCTGGGGGACTGGGTCAAGGAGAGCGACTTCGTCTCCGCCGCGCAGGTGAACACAGCCCTGGAGAGCCTCCAGGAGAAGGTGACCGGGTCGGCGGGCAAGATCGCCTCCGGCGTGCTCACGGGGGTCTCCGCGGTCGGCAACGCCGGCATCACCCTCGTGATCAGCCTGATCCTCACCTTCCTGTTCCTCAAGGACGGACGTCGTTTCATCCCCTGGCTGCGCCGGCTCGCCGGTCCCTCCGCCGGCCCCCACCTCGCCGAGGTCGTCACGCGCGCCTGGTCCACGCTGGGCGGCTTCATCCGGACCCAGGCGCTGGTCTCGGCCATCGACGCGGTCTTCATCGGGACCGGGCTGCTGATCGTCGGAGTGCCGCTCGCGATCCCGCTGGCGGTGCTCACGTTCTTCGGCGGCTTCGTGCCGATCGTGGGCGCGTTCGTGGTCGGCGCCGTGGCGGTGCTGGTGGCACTCGTGTCCAACGGGGTCACCGGGGCGCTGATCATCCTGGGCGTGATCGTCGTGGTGCAGCAGCTGGAGGGCAACGTGCTCTCCCCGTGGCTGCAGTCGCAGTCGATGAACCTGCACGCCGCCGTGGTGCTGCTCTCGGTCACCCTGGGGTCCACGCTGTTCGGCATCACCGGCGCCTTCCTGGCCGTGCCGGTGGTCGCGGTCGCGGCCGTGGTGGTGCGCTACCTCGACGAGCAGGTCACCAGTCGCAGCGCACCGCCCGCGGGGCCGCCACCACCTCCGAAGGGGGAGGAGAATCCCATCGGCGACGCCGCCGATGAGGTCCCGGGCGAACCCGCGACCTAGGCTCGGAGCATGGAGAGAGACGACCTGCGCTCCCGAGTGAGCGCCGAGCTGCCCCGCATCCGGCAGGACCTCGAGGACCTGGTCCGGATCCAGTCCGTGAGCGCGGACCCGGCGCGAGCGGCCGAGGTGAGACGCAGCGCCGAGGCCGTCGCCGAGCTGTTCCGCGGCGAGGGCTTCCAGGACGTCCAGGTCGTCAGCGCCCACGAGGACGGTCGCGCGCCCGCCGTACTGGCCCGCAAGCCCGCGCCCCCCGGGAAGCCGACGGTGCTGCTCTACGCCCACCACGACGTGCAGCCCGAGAACGACCCCGCCGAGTGGGACTCGCCGCCGTTCGAGCCGACCGAGCGCGGGGACCGTCTCTACGGCCGCGGCGCCGCCGACGACAAGGCCGGGATCGCCGCGCACCTCGCCGCCGTGCGCGCGCTCGGCGAGGACCTCGACGTCGGCGTGACGATGTTCGTCGAGGGCGAGGAGGAGGTCGGCTCGGAGACGCTGCCGGCCCTGCTCCAGCAGCACCACGACTTCCTGCGCTGCGACGTGATGGTGATCGCCGACTCCGCCAACTGGGACGTCGGCGTCCCCGCGCTGACCACCAGCCTGCGCGGCCTGGCCACGATCGACGTCGGGGTGCGCACCCTGACCCACGCGGTCCACTCGGGCATGTGGGGCGGGCTGGTGCCCGACGCGCTGATGACCCTGACCCGGCTCCTCGCCACCCTGTACGACGACGAGGGCAACGTCGCCGTGGCCGGGCTGCACGCGGGCCCGGCGGCGGACGTGGACTACCCCGAGGAGCGGCTGCTGGCCGAGTCCGGGATCGCGCCCGGCGTGCAGTTCATCGGGTCCGGCACCGCGGTGGAGCGGTTGTGGACCAAGCCCGCGCTGACGATCACCGGCCTGGACGCCCCCAGGGTGGACGGCGCCAGCAACACCCTGAGCCCGACCGCCCGCGCCGCGATCTCGGTGCGGGTCGCACCGGGGGACACCTCGGCGAACGCGATCGAGTGCCTGCGCCGGCACCTCGAGGCCCACGTCCCCTGGGGCGCGGAGCTGTCGTTCTCGGTGACCGACAAGGGGGAGCCCACGCTGATCGAGGCGGTCGGGCCGGCGTACGACGCGGCCCGCAACGCCTTCGCCGAGGCCTGGGACGGCGTCCGCCCGATCGACATGGGGGTCGGCGGCTCGATCCCGTTCATCGCGGAGTTCCTGCAGAGCTTCCCCGACGCCAGCGTGCTCGTCACCGGCGTCGAGGACCCGGACACGCGGGCGCACGGCGCCAACGAGGGACTGCACCTCGCGGAGTTCGAACGCGTCTGCCTGGCCGAGGCGCTGCTCCTCGCCGACCTGGCCACCCTCGAGGTCTGAGGTGGCACTCACGACCGAGGCCGTTCTCGAGCTGATGCAGTCGGTCGCCGCCGAGGTGATCACCCCCCGGTTCCGCTCGCTCTCGGACGCCCAGATCGACGAGAAGAACCCCGGCGACCTGGTCACGGTCGCCGACCGGGAGGCCGAGGAGCTGATCACGCAGGCCCTGCTGGAGGCCTACCCGGACTCCGTGGTGCTCGGCGAGGAGGCCTACTCCGAGGACAAGGACCTGCTGCGCCGCTTCCGGGAGGCCGGGCACGGCTTCACCGTGGATCCCGTCGACGGCACCAAGAACTTCGTGCACGGGTCGCCCGACCACGCCGTGATGCTCTCCGAGGTGGTCGACGGCGAGACGGTCCGCGGCTGGATCTGGCAGCCCGAGCACAAGATCGCCTGGGTCGCCGAGCACGGTGCCGGCGTACGACGCAACGGCGAGCCGATCCACCGGGCTCCTGCCGGTGACCAGCCGCAGGGCGCCACGTCGATCTGGTCGCGCCGTGGCCGCCAGCCCGCGGGCCTGCCCGCCCTGATCGGCTCCTGGGTGTGCTGCGGGATCGACTACCCCAAGCTGATCGAGGGGGACACCGACTACCTGCTCTACGGGCACACCTTCCCGTGGGACCACCTGCCCGGGACGCTGATGGTCCGGGAGGCGGGCGGCGCCAGCGCCCACCGGGACGGCACACCGTACGACGCCCGCTCCGGCGGGGCGGGCCTGATCGTGGCCGCCGACCCGGCCACCCTGGAGGCCGCGCGCGAGGCCTGCGACGGGCTCTGGCCGCAGACGTAGGACACGGGACCGCGACGTCGTCGGCCTCACCGGGTGGCCGACATCGCGCCCACCGACGAGGTCACCGACGCGGACCTCGACGAGATCCGCAACGTGCGCCGCTGCGGCACCCACAACCGGATCCGCGAGGCGATCAAGGCCGGCGCCGAGAACAGGTGACCTGCTCGCCCCGCCCCCTCTGGCACCCTGTCGGTCGTGCCCCCGAAGAAGAAGAAGACCCCGAAGGCAACGGCGGCTCCTGCGCTGCTCCAGGTGCGGGGGCTGGTGCGCAACTTCGGGGACGTCGAGGTGATCACCGGGCTCGACCTCGACGTGCACGCGGGGAGCGCGGTCGCGCTGGTGGGGCGCAACGGGGCCGGCAAGTCCACGGTGCTGCGCTGCATCACCGGGGCCGACAAGCCCACCGCGGGCACGATCGAGCTCGACGGCGAGCCACTCGACGAGCGCTCGCCGCGGGTGCGGTCGGCGTTCTCGGTCGTGATGGACGACATGGACTTCTTCCCCGACCTGAGCGTGGTCGAGCACCTCGACCTGTTCGCCAAGGCCCACCGGGTCCCGGACGCCGAGCAGGTCGTCGACGAGGTCCTCCACGAGCTCGGCCTGATGCCGCAGTCGGGCCAGCTCCCCGGCACCCTCTCCTCGGGCCAGAAGCGTCGTCTGGCGCTGGCCAGCGCCTTCGTCCGTCCGAGGCGGCTGCTGGTCCTCGACGAGCCCGAGCAGCGCCTGGACACCGCGGGCCTGGAGTGGCTGGCCGCCCGGCTCAACCGGGAGAAGGCCGACGGGCTCGGCGTACTGATGGCCAGTCACGCGCCGGAGCTGGTGGAGGCGGTCGCCGACCGCGTGGTCGTGCTCGGCGAGCCCGCATGACCCCGGTACGCCGATGAGCGCCGCGAGCAGGGAGGTCAAGGACCTCCGCGGCGACATCCGGCACTGGCGGCGCGGGCGGGTGGACACCAAGATCAGCGAGGCGATCGAGGACGCCTACGTGATGATCTTCTCCGCCCTGGTGCTGGGCTCGATGGTGGTCAGCGTCATCGTCAACCTGCGCCTGGTCACCGAGGAGGCGTGCACGGTCGGCGGCTGTCAGGAGGCGCGCGCCGCCTTGCCGTGGCTGGTCGCGCTGGGCGTCCTGGTGCTCGTGCTCACGCTCTCCCGGATCTTCGGCCCGGTCTTCGTCCCCCCGGCCGTCGGGTCCTGGCTGCTCAGCGCCCCCGTGGACCGCGCCAGCCTGCTGCGCCCCCGGCTGCTGCGGACCACGGCGATCGCGGCGGTCCTCGGTGGCCTGTTCGCCGCCGCGGCCAGCACGCTCGGCGGGTTCGGCCTGCACCCGCTGCTGGCGTTCAGCGTCGCGGCCGCGCTGCTCTCGCTCGCCGTGGTCTGTCTGGCGGCGCTGTCCCAGTCGGGCTCCGGCACCGGCGCGCGGCTGCTCACCTGGGTGCTGGGCGTCCTCGTCTGGACCGGCCTGGTGCTGGTGGCCGCGGGTGCGTGGCCGCGCTGGTCGCCGCCCACCGCGATGGACACGGCCTCGTGGTCGGGGATCGCCGTGATCGGGGCCGTGGCTGCCGCTGCGCTGGTCCTCGCCGTACGACGGGTCGGTCGCCTCGGCCGGCACGCCGTGGCCCCCGGCGGCTCCCTGGCCCCCGGGCTCTCCGGTGCCCTGGCGACCCTGGACCTCGCGCTGTTCTACGACGTGCTCCTCGCGCACCGCTGGAACCGTCACGACGCCGTCCGTCCCCGACGGGGCGGGCCCAGCGGCCCGGCGGCGCTGGTCTGGTGCGACCTCAGCCGGGTGCGCCGCAGCCCGCAGACCCTGGTGCTGCTGGCCGGCGCCGTCGCGCTGCCGTACGCCGCCGAGACGGCCGGCGCGGGCCGGGTGCTGCTCCTGCTCGGCGCCCTCGCCGGCTTCCTCGCCGGGCTGCCCCTGCTCGCCGGGATGCGGGTGCTGACCCGCACGCCGAGCCTGGTCCGGGCGATGCCGTTCCCGGACTCCACCACCCGGTCGAGCACGCTCGTCGTACCCGGTGTCGCCCTGCTGCTGTTCGGCCTGGCCACCGCTCCCGCACTGCACCGCGGCCTCGACGTCCTCTGGGCCGACGCGGTCGTGCTGGGCCTGACCATCGGCGCGTGCGCGCTCGCCGGGGCCGTGCGCTGGGTCACGGGGCGCCCACCCGACTACTCCCGGCCGCTGGTCTCGACGCCCGCTGGTGGCGTGCCCACGAACCTCTACGGCAGCGTGGTCCGCGGCTTCGACATCCTGCTGCTCACCGCGGCGCCGGTGCTGTTCTCACCGACGCTCACAGGGGCGTTCGTCTCGGTGCTGCTCGTCGTCGCGGTGCTGTCCTACCTGACCGGACGCGAGTAACCCGGACCGTCGGCGCGAGCCGGGGCCGTGGGCACGTACACTCGGCGACGTGGTCAGCCCAGCGAACCCCGGGGCACGCCGTCGTGGAGACGGACGCCTGAATCACGACCTCGATCCGGCCGAGCGCGGACCACAGGACGCCTGCGGCGTCTTCGGTGTCTGGGCTCCGGGCGAGGACGTCGCCAAGCTCACCTACTACGGCCTCTACGCGCTGCAGCACCGTGGCCAGGAGTCGGCGGGCATCGCGGTCAGCAACGGTCGCCAGATCCTGGTCTACAAGGACATGGGCCTGGTCTCCCAGGTCTTCGACGAGTCCACCCTCGCGGCCCTCCAGGGGCACCTCGCGATCGGCCACTCGCGCTACTCCACCACCGGCGCCAGCATCTGGCACAACGCCCAGCCCACGTTCCGGCCCACGGCCGACGGGTCCATCGCGCTGGGCCACAACGGCAACCTGACCAACACCGGCGAGCTCCAGCAGCTGATCGCCGACCTGCCGGCCGAGGGCAACGAGCTCGACTTCAACGCCCACAAGCTGCAGACCAGCACCAACGACACCTCGCTGGTGACCGCGCTGCTGGCCTACCACCCCGACACCACCCTCGAGGACCGCGCGGCGGAGCTGCTGCCCAAGCTCAAGGGTGCCTACTCGTTCGTGTGGATGGACGAGAACACCCTCTACGCCGCCCGCGACCCGCAGGGCATCCGGCCGCTCGTGCTCGGCAGGCTGGAGCGTGGCTGGGTGGTGGCGAGCGAGACGGCGGCGCTCGACATCGTCGGAGCCTCCTACGTCCGCGAGATCGAGCCCGGTGAGATGGTCGCCATCGACGACCAGGGCCTGCGCACCCGTCGCTTCGCCGAGGCCGCGCCCAAGGGCTGCCTGTTCGAGTTCGTCTACCTGGCCCGTCCGGACACCCGCATCTCCGGACAGCGCATCCACAGCGTGCGCGTCGAGATCGGTCGCCGGCTGGCCCAGGACTTCCCGGCCGACGCGGACCTGGTCATCCCGGTCCCGGAGTCGGGGACCCCCGCCGCGATCGGGTATGCCGAGGCGAGCGGGATCCCCTACGGCATGGGACTGGTGAAGAACTCCTATGTGGGGCGCACGTTCATCCAGCCCAGCCAGACGATCCGCCAGCTCGGGATTCGGCTCAAGCTCAACCCGTTGCGCGACGTGATCGAGGGCAAGCGGCTCGTGGTCGTCGACGACTCCATCGTGCGTGGCAACACCCAGCGTGCGCTGGTGCGGATGCTGCGCGAGGCCGGTGCCCGCGAGGTGCACGTCCGGATCGCCAGCCCGCCGGTGAAGTGGCCGTGCTTCTACGGCATCGACTTCGCCACCCGGGCCGAGCTGATCGCCAACGGCCTCGGCACCGAGGAGATCCGTTCCTCGATCGATGCCGACTCCCTGGGCTACATCTCGCTCGAGCAGCTCATCGAGGCCACGACCGTGCCCGCGGAGAAGCTGTGCCGGGCGTGCTTCGACGGTGTCTACCCGGTGAAGCTGCCGGAGCCGGAGTTCCTCGGCAACCACCTGCTCGAGAGCGCCCCCCTGCTCGACTCCGACGGCCTCGCCACCTCCCTTGCCGGTGGCGGAGCCCCTGACGCACTGAGGCGACCATGAGCGGTACGACGTACGAACAGGCCGGTGTCTCCATCGATGCCGGTGACAAGGCTGTCGAGCTGATGAAGGTGTGGGTCGAGCAGGCGCGGCGACCCGAGATGATCGGCGGGATCGGCGGCTTCGCAGGCCTCTTCGACGCCACCCTGCTCAAGGCCTACGACCAGCCGCTGCTGGCCAGCTCGGCCGACGGCGTGGGCACCAAGGTCGCCATCGCACAGGCGCTGGACAAGCACGACACCATCGGGTTCGACCTCGTCGGGATGCTCGTCGACGACCTGGTCGTCTGCGGCGCCGAGCCGCTGTTCCTTACCGACTACATCGCCACCGGCCGGGTCGTGCCGGAGCGGATCGCAGCCATCGTCAAGGGCATCGCCGAGGCCTGCGTGGTCGCCGGCTGCGGCCTGATCGGCGGCGAGACCGCCGAGCATCCCGGCCTGCTGGGTCCCGACGAGTACGACGTCGCCGGGTCCACCACCGGAGTCGTCGAGGCCAGCCAGCTGCTCGGCCCCGGGCGGGTGCGCCCGGGCGACGTGGTGATCGCGATGGCCTCCAGCGGCCTGCACGCCAACGGCTACTCCCTGGTGCGCCACACGCTGTTCCCCGACGGCCTCTCCGGCCCCTCGCAGTGGAAGCTGGGTCAGCACGTCGACGACCTCGGCCGCACCCTCGGCGAGGAGCTGCTGGAGCCCACCAGGATCTATGCGAAGGCCTGCCTGGACCTGGCGCGAGAGACCGAGACGCACGCGATGTCGCACATCACCGGCGGTGGCCTCGCGGCCAACCTGGAGCGGGTGCTGCCGGTCGAGCTCGCCGCGACGCTGGACCGCACCACCTGGTCGCTGCCCCCGGTGTTCCGCCTGGTCGCCGAGGCCGGCGACGTCCCGCGCGACGACCTCGAGCGCACGCTGAACTGCGGTGTCGGAATGGTCTCGCTCACCGCTGCGCACGACGTCGACCGGGCGATCTCCCTGCTCGCCGGGCACGGCATCGAGGCCTGGGCGGCAGGCACGGTCGAGCTGGCCGAGAGCACCGCGGACGAGGACCAGGCACGCGTCACGCTGCACGGCAACCACGTCTGAGGTCCGAGACTTTCGCCACGCCGGCAGCGGCGCGGAGAAACTTCAGGCTGCCCACTTCGCGGGCCGACGTGCGGGAATCACCACCGGCCGGTTAGGGTTGGCACACGAACAGACAACTCCGACCGGCAGCCCTCGGCGGCGCCGGCCAAACGTGCGAGGGGGCCACCCATGGGGCGCGGCCGGGCAAAGGCGAAGCAGACCAAGGTTGCTCGCGAATTGAAGTACCAGACCCACGAGACGGACTTCGCGTCTCTGGCTCAGGAGCTCCACGGGAGCGAATCGGCACCGGCCAGGCGTACCGAGCCGGTGGATGCCGTCGACCCCGATGAGTACGACAAGTGGGCGGACTACTCCGACACCACTTCGCGAGACTGACTCCAACCAGCCGTCACCCTGGTCCCACCTAGGCCCGTCCTCGACGACGGGTGTGGGGCCCGGGTGACGGACTCGCGCTGAGGAGACTCTCCGGAACCCGTGGACATCGGGACCTCCTGCGTCCCCCGCACCCCCGACCCGCGGCGTTCGATGCCGCCTGCCCGGCCCTGTGCCCGAGGCGAGGCCCGGACGCGACCTGCGCTGCTCCGGTGCTATACCATGAGATATGTCGGTCTTGGGCCGATTGCACGGTTTAGGTAGCTCAGTCAAGGGTGGATCCTGACTGGTCTAGACTGGATCGCCCGATTTACGGCCGTTTTCGGGAATCCGGACATTTCATGTTTCACGCCATCAGGCCCGATGGCACACTCGAACCAGAGCAGAGAGCTCCGATGTCA
Source organism: Nocardioides sp. Z38_18 (assembly GCF_058215695.1). Taxonomy (NCBI): domain Bacteria; kingdom Bacillati; phylum Actinomycetota; class Actinomycetes; order Propionibacteriales; family Nocardioidaceae; genus Nocardioides; species Nocardioides sp. Z38_18. The sequence continues at coordinate 957,185 of NZ_JBZAJE010000002.1, read as the reverse complement.
AGTACCAAAGGGGAGCGCCGTGGTAACGCGACCGACCGAAACAGAATCCCTCCTCACACCTGCTGAGGTGGCTGCAATGTTCCGCGTGGACCCGAAGACGGTCACGCGCTGGGCCAAGGCAGGCAAGTTGAGCGCCATTCGCACGCTGGGCGGCCACCGCCGCTACCGCGAGTCCGAGGTCAAGGAGCTGCTGGGCGACGTCATCCCGGCTCAGCGCAGCGCACGCGACTGATCGAGCCGTTTGCTCGGTCTCGATCAGTACGTACTTTTCTCGGGTAGGAGTCACCCCTCGGCCAGGTGGCCGGTCCTCGTGCCGGCCGCACCACGGTCGGATCGGGTGGCTCCGGCGAAGGTGTGGAACCCAGTGAGACCCGCTCGTGGGGAAGCTCCCGCGATCGTGATCTCCTCCTAGGGGCACCACTCCTCTCGCCGGCCGGACAGCCGTATCTCCGGGTCGGCCCGATCGCACCGCCACCGTCGGGACGACCCGGTCGTCATGTCCGGGGGCGGTCGACCGGCTCGCTCCTGGCGTGCGGTGACCGGCGCTCAGACGAGCTTGCGACGGTCCCAGAGCCGCAGGGCGGGGCGTCGGGGTGCCACCGGTGGCTCGACCCGCACCTCGCGGGTCTCGGCGATCTGGTCCAGCACCCGCATCGCGGCGGCCCGACCGTCGGCGATGTGCCGTGCGGTGCAGGAGAAGTCGGTCATGCGCACGCCCCGGTCAGGGGTCCGCATCCGGTGCACGGTCACGTGCAGGCCCAGGTCCGGCTCCGGGCGCACGCGCGTCGCCACGCCCAGGCTGGCGACGAGCACGTCCACCGGCGTACGCCCGCTGGGCAGCCGTGCCGGGACGCTCGCATCCAGGACGAACACGCGCGTCGGCGCGAGGTCGGCGGCACCGGTGACCGGGACCAGGTCGGCCACGCCGCCGTCCACGTGCGGTCCGGGGTGTCCACAGCTGGCGGGGAGCACGACCGGCGGGAACACTGCGGGCACCGCAGCCGAGGCAAGCAGCAGCCGGTCGAGCCTGCCGTGCCGGTGATAGACCGCCGCGGAGCCGCCCAGGGGCGTGGTCACCACGCGGACCGGCGTGGCGAGGTCCTCCAGGTTCCTCGCCGGCACCCACTCGGCGATGAGCCGGGCCAGGGCGGCGGAGGAGAACAGGTAGGGGCGCTGTCGCAGCAGGTGACCCACCCGGGTGAGGTTGCCTCCGGGGAAGATGTCGCGGGTGCTCAGCGCGAGCCAGCGCGAGGTGAGCTCGCGAGTCCGGTCGTGGTCGGCGCGGTAGCCGAGGAAGGCGGCGTTCAGGGCGCCGACCGAGGTGCCCACCAAGGCGTGGGGGACGATCCCGTGCTCCAGGAGCACGGCCAGCATCCCGACCTGGACGGCGCCGCGCGAGGCTCCTCCGGAGAGGACGAACACGTTGCGTTCGGTGGGGGACGGGTCCTGCGGGCACGCGTCCTTCGACGGGGAACCGCTGGAGCCGGGCCAGGTCCTCATCAACGCCTCCCCGCGTAGTCGACCGCTGCCGCCCCCCGGTCTCGCCACTATGACGTAAACCATGTCCGGTATGAGGCGAAATAAGGGAAGTAGTGGAGTTGGGGTTGATGTGACACCTGCGAGACTGCGCAGGAAGAGAGGTGGTCCGTGCGCATCGTCTACAACAGCTTCCATGGCCGGTACTCCGACAGCCCGCGAGCACTCCATGAGCGGCTCCGGTCCAGGCAGGACCTGGAGCACGTCTGGCTGGCCGACCTCGAGCACCTCGGTGCCTTCCCCGAGGACGTCGAGACCGTCGACATCGACGGACCGCACGCACGGAAGGCCCTGGAGTCCGCGGACCTGGTGATCGCCAACACCCACACCGAGGTGGAGTGGTCCAAGCCCCGGCACGCGACCTACCTGCAGACCTGGCACGGCACGCCGCTCAAGCGCATCCACTACGACGTCCTGTGGGCTCCGCCCGGCAGGCTGGACCGGCTGGACCAGGACATCGCCCGGTGGGACCTGCTGCTCTCGCCCAACCCGGTGAGCACCCCGCGGCTGCGCGGCGCCTTCGGCTACACCGGCGAGGTGCTGGAGTCGGGCTACCCGCGCAACGACCTGCTCGGCTCGCCGGACCTCGCGCAGATCGGCGCCCGGGTGCGGGCCGAGCTCGGCATCGCCGAGGACGTCACCACGGTGCTCTACGCGCCCACCTGGCGTGACGACCAGGTCTTCGGCGACCCGACGAGCGAGCTGCCGTTCGCGCTCGACCCGGCCGCGTTCGCGGCCACGCTGGGGCCGGGTCAGGTGCTGCTCGCGCGGGCGCACGACCTGGCGACGGGCCGCTCGCGGATGCCCGAGGTGACCGGCGTGCACGACGTCTCCTACTACCGCGACGTGCGCGAGCTGTACGCCGCCGCCGACGTGCTGGTCACCGACTACTCCTCGGTGATGTTCGACTTCGCGATCACGGGTCGCCCGATCGTGTTCTACCCCTACGACCTGGACCGCTTCCGGGACTCCGTGCGCGGGTTCTACTTCGACCTCTTCGAGAACGCCCCGGGGCCCGTCGTACGCACGCAGGAGGAGCTGTTCGAGACCCTGCGGCGCCTGCCCGTCGGCCTCGAGGCGCACGCGGAGAGCTACGCCGGGTTCAGGGACACCTTCACCGCGCTGGAGGACGGTCACGCCACCGACAGGGTCTTGGCCCACCTCGGCCTGTGAACCTCTGATGTGACCTTCGCCGCGTGCTCTCGCGGCGTGCTCCCCGGCTGCTGGGGTACCCACCCGCCATGACGACTTCCTGGCTCCTGAACGGGGACTACGACTCCACGGGTGAGGTGGACCTGGCGGGGTTCACCGGCACGATGGCGACCTACGGCACCGGGGTGCTGGGGCTCCTGCTCCTCGCCCGCGCCAGCGGTCGCCAGCTGCCGGAGCGCTACTCCGTCCAGGACCTGGTGGTCGGCGGGGTGGCCACCCACAAGCTGAGCAGGATCCTGTCCAAGGCCTCGGTGACCAGTCCGCTGCGCAGTCCCTTCACCGAGTTCCAGGGACCGGCCGGCTCCGCCGAGCACGAGGAGACCGCGCGCGGCTCCCACGGGGTCCGGCACACGATCGGTGAGCTGCTCACCTGCCCGTTCTGCCTCGGCGTGTGGGTGGGGACCGGGTACGTCGCCGGGCTGGCGGCGGCGCCGCGGCACGCGCGGGCCGGGGCCGCCGTCCTGGCCGTCGTCGCCCTTTCGGACGCCCTGCAGCAGGCCTACGCACGGCTGCGGGCCGACTGAGCCGCACGTGACCGCTCAGGTGCGGTGCTGGGCCTCGTGGTGCTCGGCGACGGCCGCGAGCACCTCCGGCAGCAGGGCCGAGGCGATCACGGCGTAGCCGGCGCTGGAGGGGTGGAACCGGTCCGCGGAGAACAGCGACGGGTCCGCGGCGAAGGCGACCGAGGTCGCACCGACCGAGTCGGCCACCCGCCCCCCCTCGGCGAGCACCGCCTCGGCCTGCAGGGTCCTGAGCACGTTGCTCGCCTTGCTCACGGCCGGGCGCAGGACGGTGGGGACGTAGGGCACCGAGCTGAGGTCGGGAGCCGGTGCCACCACGACCTGTGCGTCGGCGTCCCGGAGGCGGCGTACGGCGTCGCGGAGCTGCTGTGCCGCCAGCTCCGGGGGCACCCGGTGGCTCACGTCGTTGGCTCCCACCACCACGACCGCCACGTGGGGCGACCACCGCAGGGCACGGTCGACCTGCTCCGACAGCCAGCTGCTGCGCGCACCCGAGCTGGCGAACACCCCCGCGGTCGCCTCCACGTCGTGCTCGGCCAACCCCGCGACCAACCGGGGGCCGAGGGTGTCGGCGGGGCGGGTAGCGCCCTGGCCCGCAGCGATGGAGTCGCCGAGCACGGCGAGATAGACGGACACGCCGATGAGTACCCCTACGGGTGGGCGCTCATGCGCGGTGTCGCTGCTCAGCCCCTGGCCCCGCCCTGGACCTCGACGGGACGGAGGTCCCCGGTGGCATGCCGGCATCGGCCATGGGTACGACGGCTGCATCCCGAACCTTCGCGACCCCGACCGTTCTCATCCCAGGAGGCAGGGCCCATGCAGCAGTACCCCGAGGGCCGCAGCGCGCCGCGCGGCACGTCCCTCGCCGACCAGGACGAGGCCCAGCTCGGTGGACCCCTCAGCGTCCTGGTGCGGCAGAAGCGGGAGCACATCAGGCTCGAGTGCCTGCTGACCCGGCTGGAGGCCGCCAGCGGCGCCGAGGAGGACCGGATCCTGATCCGCATCCACCGGCTCGTGTTCCCGCACGCCTTCGCCGAGGAGTCCGTGCTGTGGCCGGTGATCCGCCGGGTGCTCCCGGACGGTGAGGCCCTGACGCTGCAGGTGGAGCAGGAGCACCAGGAGGTCAACGAGCTCGTCACCCAGCTGGACGGTGGTGGGCCGGACGGTGGCGGGCTGGACCCCGAGGCGCGTCGCCGGCTGATCGACCGGCTGGTCGCCGTGCTGCGCGAGGACGTCCGCGACGAGGAGGACGCCCTGCTGCCGGGCCTCCAGGAGCACCTGAGCGTCGTACAGCTGCGCCGGCTCGGTGTCGCCTGGGAGGCGGTACGCCGGACCGCGCCCACCCGGCCGCACCCAGTGGTGGCCCGGCGCCCACCCGGGAACGCCATCGCCGCGCTGCCCCTCACCGTGCTCGACAACCTGCGCGACCTCTGCGAGGTCACCGCCCACCGGGCTCCCCGGGCGGCACCCACCCTGCGACGGGCCAGCAGAGCCCTGGCACGGGCAGCGGGCCGGGTCGAGCAGGTCCCGGTGATGCGCCGCGGCGAGCACCCCAGCACCCGCGTCCCGGAACCCTCCCTGCACTGACGACGCGTGAGCATTCCGGGACTACCCGTTTCCAGCACGATCCCGTCTCCGCCCGGAGCTGCTCGTCACTCGGGTGGACGCACGAAACCCGCTGGCCAGGTGTCTGGCCAGCGGGTTTTCGTGTGGTGGCCAGGCGCGGGGTCGAACCGCGGACCTTCCACTTTTCAGGCGGACGCTCGTACCAACTGAGCTACCTGGCCGTACCTCTTCCTGCGCCCCGGCCGGAGCCGCGGAACAGGTCAGCCGCTGTTTCCAGAGGCGAGCGAAACCCTACCGGACAGGTTCGGCACCCGCGAACCGGGACTGCCCGAGGGCTCATGGCGCCGAGGTGCGCTCCCGCAGCCAGGACAGCGTCCCCGGAGCCAGGCCGCGCAGCTTGGGCGTGGCCGCGAGGGGGGCGACGAACAGGGGTGCGTCCTCCTCGGGCAGCGCCCACTTGAGCTCGTGGAAGACCCGGGAGAGGGTGTCGTCGCTCTCCACGAGGAGGAGCCCCGGGGCGGCCTCGCGGATCTCGGTCCACGGGCCGGGCAGGTCCTCCTCGGGCAGGGCCGTGGTCCAGGCGACGTAGACCGTCATCCCCGCCGTCCGGTGAACCGGCGTACCCGGTGGTGCGCCAGCGCCGCCCGGGCCGCGTTCATCCCGGCAGCGCCGTGCACCCCGCCACCGGGGTGGGCAGACGCCCCGCCCAGGTAGAGGCCGGACACCCCGGTCTCGGCCCGGCCCAGGCCGGGGACGGGCCGGAAGACCAGCTCCTGGTGCAGCTGGGAGGTGCCGCCGTTGATCGCCCCGCCGAGCAGGTTGGCGTCCCTGCTCTCCAGCTCGGCCGGGCCCAGGATCCGGCGCTCGGTCACCAGGGAGCCGAAACCGGGGGCGAGCCGCTCGAAGCGGTCCTGCATCCGGTCCGCGAACCGCTCGAGGTCATCGTGTGCCCAGGACCCGTCCAGGCCCTCGTCGCCGGCGTCGCCGTCGGTCTTCTGGGGCACGTGCGTGTAGGCCCACATCGACTCGGTGCCCGCCGGGGAGCGGGTGGGGTCGGTGGTGGTCATCTGGCCGGCCAGCATGAACGGCTTCGCGGGCACCAGACCGGCCGAGACCTGGCCGAGCGAGGTTGCCATGTCGGCGACGCTGTCGGCGATGTGCAGGCAGCCGGGGTCGGCCGCCGGCCGGCCCTGCCACGGGACGGGGCCGCTGAGGGCCCAGTCGACCTTGATCGTGGACGGGTCGAGCTGGAAGGTCTTCATCCCGCGCTGGACCCGGTCGGGTACGTCGGAGGGCGCCAGCAGGTCGCCGTACAGCGTGGGAGCGACGACGGTGGCCACCACGGCCCGCCGGGCGCGGACCGTCTGGCCGTCAGCGGTGTGCACGGTGCTGGCTCGCCCGCCAGAGGTGCCGATCCGCTCCACCGGGGCCGAGCACCGGATCTCCCCGCCGTTGGCCCGCAGACGGCGTGCCAGGGCCTGGGTGAGCTCTCCGGCGCCGCCCTCGGGGGCCGGGAAGCCGACCGTCTGCCCCATCATCGTCATCAGGATCGCGAACAGGCCCGAGCCGGGGGAGTCCAGCGGGATGTCGCTGTGCCCGGCGTTGCCGGCCAGGAGCAGCCGTGGGCCCTCCCCGCCGAACCGGTTGCGCCCCAGCTCGATCACGGGCATCAGCAGCGTCCTCACGAGGTTCAGCCCCCCGGCCCGGGGCAGGCGGAGCAGGCCGGACAGGCCGGCGCGCACCGGTGGGAACGGGGACAGCAGCCCGCCGATCAGCTGGTCGCCGATGACGTCCCAGACCCGGCACAGCTCGAGCCAGGCCTCTCCGTCACCGGGGTGGTCGTCCTCGAACCTGCGCGCGGTGAGCTCCCGGTCGCGGTCCAGCAGCGCCCACGCCCCGTCGGGACGCGGGTGGCCCAGCACGGCGGGTGCGTGCCGCCAGGTGAGGCCGTGGTCCTCGAGGTCGAAGGACTTGATCGTGGGGGAGGCGGCGGCGAGGGGGTAGAACGCGCTGAAGGTGTCGTGCACGAAGTCCGGGTGGACGTCGCTGGCGCTGCGTACGGCGCCGCCGAGGTCCGGCTGGGCCTCCAGCACCAGGACCGACCACCCTGCGTCCGCGAGGTGGTTCGCGGCGACGAGGCCGTTGGGCCCCGAGCCGATGACGACGGCGTCGTACGACGTCACCGACGCCGCTCGGCGATGTAGGCCAGGCGGCGCAGGCTTTCCACGTTGCGCCACTTGATGCCCGGAGCGCGGGCGGGCATCGGGACGAGCTTGCCGGGGCCGGAGACGGCGTCCTCCTCCATCATCACTCGGGTCCCGCCGCCCTCGGCGGACAGGTGCATGCGGACCTGCGCCTCGCCCAGGAGCGGCCACCCCTTGGCGCGCATGCCGAGCGTCTTCATCGGCTCGCAGTCGGTGACCTCGGTGTCGTCGTTGATCAGGCCGGGCCAGACCCCGACCGAGTGGTGCAGCTGAGATCCGACGGCCGGCCAGTCCTGGTCGACGTCACGCATCCGGGAGGCGCCGACGACCCAGAGGGGGTAGAGCCAGCCGTCGCACAGGACGTCCCACACGCGTTCGGGAGTGGTGTTGATGACACGCTCGACACTGATCATGGCGGGACCGTACCCGCGGCCCGGGGGACCCACACCCGAGCTGTGTCGATGAGGCGAAGGCCACGTCGACCACACCCCGGAAACGCAGGAAACCCCCACCGGGTGGTGGGGGTTTCCTGTTGTCTCTGCGACCCCGACGGGACTCGAACCCGCGGCCTCCGCCGTGACAGGGCGGCGCGCTAACCAACTGCGCTACGGGGCCTGGTTTTGGTGCGTTGCTCGCACGTTTGCGCAGCCCCGGAATGCTAACCCACAAGGGGCTCTCATTCCGAATCGGCACCCCCAACGGGATTCGAACCCGTGCTACCGGCGTGAAAGGCCAGCGTCCTAGGCCACTAGACGATGGGGGCTTGTCGCCCGCGGAGGATCCCGCGAGCAACCGGAACAGCATAGGCGAGAGGGGACGTTCAGGCGTAGCCGAGGTCGTGCAGCGCGGCGTCGTCGATGCCGAAGTGGTGCGCGATCTCGTGCACGACTGTGATGCGGACCTCCTCGACCAGCTCTTCGGGCGTCTCGCACATCCGGGTCAGCGGCCCGCGGTAGATGAAGATCCGGTCGGGGACGTGGAAGGTGTAGTTGCTGTCCCGCTCGGTCAGCGGGATCCCGTCGTACAGCCCCAGGATCTCGGGCTCACCGGGGGGCGGCTCCTCCTCCACCAGCACGACGACGTTGTCCATCAGGTCGGCCAGCTCTGTCGGCACCCCGTCCAGCGCGACGGCCACCAGCTGCTCGAACTCCGTCTCCTCGATGTCCATGGGCTACAGCCTGCCCGAGACGTGGGTGGGGGGGGTCGCTCCAACCCCACAAATGTTGGATCGGGACGTCGAGATGCGCGATCTGAACGTCCCGACCCAACATTTGTGGGGTTGCAGCTGCGACCTCAGGCAGCCAGCGACTGCTCCACGGGCTTGGGCTCCCGCGGCGGGGTGGCGTTGGTGCCCATGAAGTTGTTGGGCAGCGAGAGACGGATCACCTTGTGCCAGGCCGAGGCGACCTGGCGGGGGAGCGAGCCCTCCTTGTAGTCGAGGCCGTAGCGCTCGAAGAGGTCCTTCACCTTCGGGGCGATCTCCTGGTAGCGGTTGCTGGGCAGGTCCGGGAACAGGTGGTGCTCGATCTGGAAGGACAGGTTGCCGGTCGCGATGTGCATCGCCTTGGAGCCGGTGATGTTGGCCGAGCCGAGCATCTGGCGCACGTACCACTCGCCCTTGGTCTCGCCCTCGATCGAGTGCTTCTCGAAGGTCTGCACGCCCTCGGGGAAGTGACCGCACATGATCACCGAGTGGGTCCACAGGTTGCGGGCCAGGTTCGCGGTGAAGTTGGCGCCCATGGTGTGCACGAAGGACGGGCCCGACAGCAGCGGGTGGATCAGGTAGTCCTTCTTGAACTGGTTGCGGATCTTGCGCATCGTCACCGCGGCGCGGGCCTTGAACTCCGGCGACTTCAGCGTCTTGCGCTTGACGTTCTTGCCGATCTCGAGGTCGTAGGCCGCGATGCCGTACTCGAAGAAGCAGGCGTTGATGAAGTTCCACAGCGGCTGCGCCAGGAAGACAGGGTGCCAGCGCTGGTCCTCGTCGACGCGCATGATGCCGTAGCCGAGGTCGTTGTCCTTGCCCACGACGTTGGTGAAGTTGTGGTGCAGCTCGTTGTGCGAGTGCTTCCACTGCTCCGAGGGGGAGGCGTTGTCCCACTCCCACGTCGAGGAGTGGATCTTCGGGTCACGCATCCAGTCCCACTGGCCGTGCATGACGTTGTGGCCGATCTCCATGTTCTCGAGGATCTTCGCGACGCTGAGGCCGGCGGTGCCGACGATCCACGCGGGCGGGAACAGCGAGAACAGCAGTACGGCGCGCGAACCGAGCTCGAGCTTGCGCTGGGTGTCGATCACCTTGCGGATGTACTTCGCGTCGCTCTCGCCTCGGACGGCGATGACCTCGGCGCGGATCGCGTCGAGCTCCTTGCCGATGTTCTCGATGTCCTCGGCGGTGAGGTGGTCGATCGGGCTGACGGGCTTGCGCTGTAGGACGGTCATGGTGACTCCTTCAGGGGGTCTGTGCGGGGTCGGTGTGCAAGTGGTCGAGCTCGCAGCTGCCGGCGGCAGCGCTGATGCAGGTCTGGATCTTGACGCCGTCGCCGTCGACGGCCGTGGTGATCTCGCCGGTGCGCAGGTCGCGCACGCTGCCCTCACGCATCGGCAGCACGCAGCCGTAGCAGATGCCCATCCGGCACCCGCTCGGCATCAGTACGCCGGCTTCCTCGGCCTCGTCGAGGATCGAGCGTGCGCCGTCCGCCTCGACGATGGTGCCGTTGGCGAACTTCACGGTGCCGCCCTCGCCGGTGACGATCGTGGCCACCCGGAACTGCTCGGTGAGCAGGGTGAGCCCGCGCTCGTCGTGGTGCGCCTCGAGCGCGTCGAGGAGCCCGGCCGGACCGCAGGCGAACGTGGTCCGCTCGGACAGGTCGGGGACGAGGTCGGCGAGGTCGGCCACGTCGAGGACGCCGTGCTCGTCGTCGTAGCGGGCGACCAGGTCGATCATCCCGGCCTCGTCGAGCTCACGCAGGTTGGCCAGGAAGATGGAGTGCGGCTCGCTGGGGGCGACGTGCACCACGACGATGTCGTACGCCGCACTGCGATCGAGCCTGACAACGCCGGAGTCGGCGACCGGGAACAGGTTGCGCAGCATCCCGATCACCGGGGTGATGCCGGAACCGGCGGTGACGAAGAGGAACTTGCCGCCCTCGGTGGGGAGCACGAACTCGCCGGCCGCCTGCTCGAGGTGGACCAGGGTGCCGACCCGTGCACGGTGGACGAGGTGGTTGCTGACCTTGCCGTCGGGCACCGCCTTGACCGTGATCGAGATCCGGCCGTCGGCGCGGGGGCCGTGGGTCAGCGAGTAGGCGCGCCAGAGGCGGACGCCGTCGACATCGATGCCGATGCGGAGGTACTGGCCGGGCACGTGGCCGGCCCAGTCGGCGCCGGGCCGGATCACGATGGTGGCGGCGTCGGCGGTCTCGGGGTGGATCTCCTCGATGCGCCCGCGCAGGTCTGCGCCGGCGCGCAGGGGGCTGAACACGTCGAGGTAGTCGGCCGGGACCAGGGGGGTCGCGGCCAGCTCGGCGACGCGCAGCAGGCGCTGTCGCAGCGACTTCTTGAGCACGCCGGGTCCACGCTTCGCGGGAGCTAGGAAGGTCGTCGTGGCCATGTATCAACACTGATGTGTCTTCCGGCTAAAGTCATGACCACAGGGCGTGAATCCCCCGCAATGTTTTGTTCGCAAAGGATGAAAAAGTGATCCTCCCGTCTCCGCAGTCCCCTCAGTTGCAGCTCAGCAGCTCCACGATCAGCGACCTGCGCGACATCCTGCCCGAGGTGGCCGGGAAGACGGTGTCGGCGATCACCGACGACGTACCCAGCTATTCGGACGCCCTGAGCGGGCCGATGGGGGAGACGATCCGCAACGCGGTCGAGCTGGCCCTGGGCGGGTTCATCTCGCTGGCCGGCCGGTCCCGGGGCGGGATCTCGCAGTCACCCACGGCCCCAGCGGTGGACGGGGCCTACCAGCTCGGCCGGGGCGAGGCCCGCAGCGGCCGCTCGGTGGATGCGCTGCTCGCGGCGTACCGGATCGGCGCCCGGGTCTCCTGGCGGGAGCTGTCCAAGACCGCGGTGCGCAACGACGTCGACGCCGCCACGCTGGCCCGGTTCGCCGAGCTCGTCTTCGCCTACATCGACGAGCTGTCCGCCGCGAGCGTCGCCGGCCACAACGACGAGCTCGCCACGACGGGACGGGTCCGGCACCGGCTGCTCGAGCGGCTGGCCGCGCACCTGCTGGACGGTTCCTCCCAGGAGACCGTCGAGGCGGCCGCCGAGCGCGCCGACTGGACTCCACCCTCCACGCTCACCGCCGTGATCGTCCCGGAGTCGCAGGTGCGCACGGTCTACAACTCGATCTTCGGTGAGACCCTGCGGGCGAGCGAGACCCCGCCGATCGAGGGGGGCGAGGGGATGGTGCTCCTGCTGGTGCCGGACGCGCACGGCAGGACCCGGACCACGATGCTGAGCGCGCTCGCCGGCATCGGCGGGATCGCCGGCCCGGCCCGCCCGTGGCTGGACGTGCGGTCGTCGTACCAGCGCGCGCTGCGGGTCCGCGGACTGGGCCGCGGCCCCGACACCGAGGAGCACCTCGTCGAGCTCGTGCTGACCGCGGACGCCAGCGCCCTGGCCGACCTGCGGGCGCGGGTGCTCGCGCCGCTGGACGAGCTGAGCCCCACGAGTGCCGAGAAGCTCACCGAGACGCTGCGGTCCTGGCTGCTGCACCACGGGCGCCGCGACGCCGTGGCGGCCGAGCTGTTCGTGCACGCCCAGACCGTCCGCTACCGCCTCGGGCAGCTGCGCGAGCTCTACGGCGACCGGCTCGAGGATCCACGCACGATCCTGGAGCTGACGATCGCCCTGGCCTGAGGGCGGCTGGGGCTGCGGCAACTCCACAAATGTTGGGTTGGAACGTCCAGACGGGCCGTGCGGACGTCACGATCCAACATTTGTGGGGATCGGGCACGGGATGGGGCACACCCCCCACCTCACAGATCGTGGTGCGCGATCCGGCCGTCGACCCAGGTGGCCGCGACGTGCATCGAGCGCAGCGCGGCGGCCTGCTCCTTCGACGAGCCGCGGGGCAGCGGGTCGGCGTCGAGCAGGGCGAGGTCGCCCGGGTGGCCCACCGCGACCGTGCCGAGGCCGTTGGTGCTGGCCGCCAGCGCCTCGTGGACGGTGAGCGCCTGCTCGGGGTGCCAGGGCTCGCGGTCGTCGGCGCTGCGGTGCACCGCTGCGGCCATCGCGTCCCACGGGTCGAGGCGGGAGACCGGTGCGTCGCTGCCGAAGACCACCTCGACGCCGTCGTCGTGCAGCCAGCGCAGCGCGAAGCAGCGGTCGGTCCGGTCGGGCCAGAAGGCCTCGCTGACGTCGCGGTCGTCGAGCAGGTGGGCCGGCTGCACGCTCGCGCGGATGCCGAGGCGCGCCATCGTGCGGCTGTCCTCGCGGCTGATCAGCTGCGCGTGCTCGATGGTGCCGGTGGCGCGGGTCTCCTCGTAGGCGGCCAGCGCCTCGTGCGCCGCGGCGTCGCCGATCGCGTGCACGGCCACCTGCAGGCCGTGCCGGGTGGCATGGGCCATCAGCACCCGCAGGCCCGCGGGTGGCAGGTTCGCGGAGCCGTAGTCGCCGGTGTCGGCGTACGGCGCGCAGCACCAGGCAGTGTGGGTGTTCAGTGACCCGTCCGAGATGATCTTCAGCGGTCCCATCGTGACCAGCGGGCCGCAGCCGGGCAACGGATCGCCGCTCTGCAGGCCCGCCGCGAGGAACTCCGGGAGGGTGTCGGAGTACGCCCCGACCTTGATCCGGAGCAGCTCGGCACCGGCGGCCTCCCGCTCGGGCCACGCGTCCAGGGCCTGGTCGAACTCCAGGTCCACGAGCCCGACGAGGCCCTTGGCCGCCGCGGACCGCAGGGTGCGCAGGTAGGCCTCCGGCGAGGTGCCCTCACTGCCGGTGACGTCCACCAGCCTGGGGTAGGTCTGGAACCACTCGGCCTCCGCCACCACGCCCTCGCGCGGGGGCAGGCGCAGGTCCCGCAGCGCCACGGAGTTGAGCCACGCGTTGTGCCCGTCGCCGCTGATCAGCACCACCGGGCGTGAGCCCGAGACGGCATCGAGCTCGGCGACCGTGGGCTGACGGGTCCATCCGGCGGAGCGGTGACCCCAGCCCATGACCGGGCCCTCGGGCCCCTCGGCGATGCGACGGGTGACCCGGTCGAGGACCTCCTCGACCGAACGGGTGCCGGTGAGGTCCAGCCGCTGGGAGACCATCGTCCACTGCCCCAGGTGCACGTGCTGGTCCCACAGGCCGGGGATCAGCCAGCGACCGTCGGCGGCGTACTCCTCCGTGCCGCTGGGCCGGGAGAGCCGCTCGCCCACCTCCACGACCCGGCCGTCACTGACCAGCACGTCCATCGGGGTGTCGCTCGGGATCTCGATCGGGGTGCCGGGGCCGGCGTGGCTCGCGCTGCCCAGGACGGGGACAAGACGCGCCTGGCGCACCAGGAAGCTGGCCACCGATGCGGGTCGGCGTCGCGATCGCATTGCACTCCTCGGTCCCGGTCCTCACCGCTGGCCGCGGCGCCCGGCGCACCCGGACCCGTCCACACTAGGACAGCCGCGGGCACCGGCCGCCCGAGGGTGGCGCTCACCCGGAGCTTGCGGGCGAGGCCCACGGCGTACGCCGTCGCGCGGCTCAGCCGGCTGACGGCATCGAGGTCGGACCGGTCCAGGGCAGGGGCTCCTCGCCCCGGCCCTGCCGCTCGAACTCGGTGAAGTACCAGGTCTCGAGCTCCACGATCAGGTCCGGCGGCCGCAGCGCCAGCAGGTGGTCGTCCGAGAGCGCCCGGTAGACCTCCGCGAGCAGGTCGCGGATGGTGGCCATCGTCTCGGCAGCGGTGACGGGGACGTGGTACTCGAGGTCGACCCGTTCCACGCCGTCGGCGATCGCGCGGTCCAGCCGGGAGATCCCGGCGCTGGAGCGGCGCTCGCGGTCGGCCTGGGAGCTGATGTCGGTGAACTTGTTGGCGAGCGGGTACTCGTCGGGCGCCGTGATCGCGAGCAGGCGGAGCTCACGGCGTACCTCGAAGTGGTAGCGACGCATCTCGGCGAACAGCTGCGCCGGCAGCCCGATCAGCTTCAGCAGCCTGCGCCGGGAGTCAGCGATCGCCGGACCGTCGGCGAGCTCGGGGTCGAACTCGAAGATCTCGCCCTCGAGATGGCTCTCGTAGCGCGCCTTGCCGCTGGGCTCGAACCACACGGACTTGCTGCGCCCGTCGTGGGCGAGGTCGGAGCCCCACCGCCGCGACATCATCGCGACCAGGTCCAGGCCGCGTCCGAACGTGGTGACGTTGTAGTCGTCGACGTCGTCGATCTCCGGGGCCACCGACGCCCGCTGCGGGGGGACGGGGGAGGAGTCGACCACCTCGATGCGCGGGTGGTCGACGGTTCCGCGGACGCGCACCGACAGGGGTGGCTCGGAGTGGATCAGGGCATTGGTGACCAGCTCGGAGACCCCGAGCTGGGCGGCGTCGACGAGGTCGTCGCGGCCGATCTCCTCGAGCACCTTGGAGACCCAGGAGCGGGCGAGCTTGACCGACGGCGGGCTCGCGGGAAGGACGAGGGAGCGCTTGGTCAAGGGCACCTTCCCTCGCTCTAGAGCCGGAACGACGAGGCCTGACGGAACAGTTGTGCACTCGTCTGCGGATGAGGTTAGGGGAATACGGACTCACTGACACTCATTTCGGGACCATTTTCAGCAAGGCGTTCTCCACCACCTCCGCGAGGGAGGGGTGGATCCAGTACTGCCCGCGGGCCATCTCGACCGGGGAGGTGCCCAGGCTGATCGCCTGCACCAGCGGCTGCAGCAGCAGGCTGGCCTCCGGCCCGATGATGTGCGCGCCGAGGAGTCGCTGCCCGGTCGGGTCCCCGAGGAGCTTGACGAAGTGCTCTCCGGGAGCACTCTCCAGGGCCCATCCGTAGGCGACCTCGGAGTAGTCGTGATAGCTCTCGAGGTGCTCGACGCCCTGCTCCCTGGCGGCCTGCGAGGTGAGCCCGACACTGGCGATCTGCGGTGAGGTGAACACCGCCCGGGGCACGAAGCGGTGGTCGCTGGCGACGAGGTGGTCCGGGTGGAGCAGGTTGTGCTGCACCGTCCTGGCCTCCAGGTTGGCCACGTGCTTGAGCTCGTACTCGCTGCTGATGTCGCCCAGGGCCCAGACACCCGGCGCGCTGGTGCGCTGGAACTCGTCGACCAGGACGCGGCCCCCGGTGCTCTCGATCGTGGTGTTCTCCAACCCGAGCCGGTCCCCGTTGGGGATCCGGCCGGTGGCGATCAGGAGCACGTCGGTCTCGATCTCCGAGCCGTCGGAGAGGACCAGGGCGATGTCCTGCCCGCGGGGGCCGACCTCGGTGACGACGGTGTCCAGCCGGAGGTCCCACTGCCTGGCCGCGGCTCGGGTGAACTGCTCGGAGACCGCCTCGTCCTGGTCCCGCAGGAGTACGCCGCTGCGCTGGACCTGGATGACCTCGGTGCCGAGCGCGGAGAACACGTGCGCGAACTCGGCGGCCACGTAGCCGCCCCCGACGATCACCATCCTGCGCGGGAGGTCGGGGAGGTGCATCACGGTGTCGCTGGTGTGGAACTCGACCTGGTCGAGGCCGGGGATCGGGGCCACGTCCACCCGGCTGCCGGCGGCGATCACGATCTGGTCGGCGGTGAGCTCCGTGTCCGGGCCGCCGTCCGGCGACGCGACGGCGAGGGTGTGGTCGTCGAGGAAGCGCGCGTGCCGGGCGTGGACGTCGACGTTGGGTTGGCGTTCGCGGTAGCCCCTCCCGGACGCGGCGATCGGGTCGATCCTGGCGAAGATGCGGTCCCGGATCTCCGGCCACCTGGCTCCGCCGTACGCCAGGTCCACGCCGAGGGCGCGGGCATGCGCCGCCTCCCGCGCGAGGTCAGCGGGGTGGACGAACATCTTGGTCGGGATGCAGCCCACGTTCAGGCAGGTCCCGCCGAAGGTGCCCTCCTCGAGGATCGCGACCCGCCAGTCCACGAACCTCTCGTCGAGGATGCTGTTGCCCGAGCCGGTGCCGATCACGGCGAGGTCGTAGTGGGTCACCGCTACATCGTGCCGGATGCCCTCACGGGCCCGGGAGTCGTCCGTGTGACGGAAGGAACGGCCTGAGTTGTCTCAGCGGGGACGGAACCGGGGAGAATACTGGTTATGTCTGCCGTGAACACGAACAGCACGCCTGTCAAGGATCCGAGCCGGCACCAGGTAGTGGTGATCGGCTCCGGTTTCGGCGGCCTCTTCGGGACCAAGGCCCTGAGGCGGGCCGACGTGGACGTCACGATGATCGCGCGGACCACCCATCACCTCTTCCAGCCGCTGCTCTACCAGGTGGCGACCGGCATCCTCTCCGAGGGCGAGATCGCCCCCTCCACCCGTGAGGTCCTGTCCAAGCAGGACAACGCCACGGTGATGCTGGGCACGGTGCAGTCGATCGACCTCGAGGCCAGGACGGTCACCCACCACGTGCTCGGACGCGAGTCCGTGACGCCGTACGACTCGCTGATCGTGGCGGCCGGGGCCGGCCAGTCCTACTTCGGCAACGACCACTTCGCCGAGTTCGCCCCCGGGATGAAGAGCATCGACGACGCCCTGGAGCTGCGTGGCCGCATCTTCGGCGCGTTCGAGCTGGCCGAGAACCTCGCCGCCAAGGGTGAGGACGTCAGCCACCTGCTCAGCTTCGTGGTCGTCGGCGCCGGCCCCACCGGTGTGGAGATGGCCGGGCAGATCGCCGAGCTCGCCCACCGGACCCTGCGCCGCGACTTCCGGTTCATCAACACCCAGCACGCCCGCGTGATCCTCGTCGACGCCGCGCCCCAGGTGCTGCCGCCCTTCGGCGCGAAGCTGGGCGAGAAGACCAAGGAGACGCTGGAGAAGCTCGGTGTCGAGGTCCAGCTCGGCGCGATGGTCACCGACGTCGACGAGCGCGGCCTGGTCGTCCAGGACAAGGACGGCACCAAGCGCCGCATCGAGGCCGTCACCAAGATCTGGGCCGCCGGGGTCCAGGCCAGCCCGCTGTCGAAGACCCTCGCGGAGCAGTCCGGGGCCT
Organism: Nocardioides sp. Z38_18; assembly: GCF_058215695.1. NCBI lineage: Bacteria > Bacillati > Actinomycetota > Actinomycetes > Propionibacteriales > Nocardioidaceae > Nocardioides > Nocardioides sp. Z38_18. The sequence continues at coordinate 940,034 of NZ_JBZAJE010000002.1, read as the reverse complement.
CGCTCGACCGGGCCGGGCGCATCGGGGTCAACCCCGACCTCACGCTGCCGGGTCACCCCGAGGTGTTCGTGGTGGGCGACATGATCGCGCTGAACAACCTGCCCGGGGTCGCGCAGGTGGCGATCCAGGGAGCGAAGTACGCCGCCAAGGAGATCCGGAACCGGGTCGAGGGCAAGGCCCCGCAGGAGCCGTTCAAGTACTTCGACAAGGGTTCGATGGCGACCATCTCCCGCTTCGACGCCGTGGCCATGGTCGGGAAGCTGCGTCTCAGCGGGCTGATCGCCTGGTTGATGTGGCTGGCGGTCCACCTGCTCTACCTGACCGGGTTCAAGAACCGGGTCACCGCCCTGCTCCACTGGGCGGTCACGTTCCTGAGCAACGGCCGTTCCGAGCGTACGGCGACCGAGCAGCAGATCTTCGCCCGGAGGGCGCTCGAACTACTGCCAGGCGGTGCCACCGAGCTGGTGAGCTCCGCCGAGCCGGAGGCCGACCGGCGTGCGGAGCTCGAGGAGATGGCGGCCGAGCAGTCCAGGCTCACCGACACCGGTCAACGCGGCAAGGTCTCCGACCACACGGCCTGAGCCGGCCGACACGCGGCCCGGAGGCCCTAATCGGGGGGATCCACTTGCGACCGTGTGAAACTCCCCGGTCATGAGCTTCTTCCCCCGTGCGGCTCGCGTGTTCGTCGTGCTCGCACTCGCCGGCACCGTCGTCGTGCTCCCCTCGACCGCGGTCGCGTCCCGGGAGAAGAAGGCCCAGCCGCGGACCCAGCAGCCGCAGGCAGGCCGGGCAGCCGTGGCGGTGAGCGGCGCGGCGCTGCTGCGGATCCGGAAGAACAAGCGGATCCCGAAGCGGGCCGTGATCGAGTTCGACAAGAACTGGAAGAACCCGTTCGACTCGCGGATCACGTTCCGGGCCTGGGCGAAGGTGGGCCCGAAGAAGGCGAAGCGCTGGGTGCGCATCGAGGAGGCCTCGTGGCGCGCCGGGTCCGGCCTGTCGCGCAAGGTCGCCACCGACGAGTGCCACCGCAACAAGGGGTGGCTGCCGAACGGGAGCTACTCCTTCGTCCAGCACGACCGCCGGAAGGCGCCGATGATCAACGGTCGAGTCTTCGAGCTGGAGTCGAAGCTGTGCCGCAACGGCACCCGGCGCCAGCTGTTGTTCATCCACACCGAGCAGACCCAGTTCAACACCCAGTGCCGCAACCGCAAGGGCGACGACCGGTGCCGCTGGGAGGTCCCGGCCTACAACGACTACCGCTCCAACGGCTGCATCAAGATGTCTCCGACCGACCTGCGCGACCTCACCAGGCGTTTCCACCGGTACTTCAAGGCCGGGGTCAGGTACCCCACCAGCGTGGTGAAGGTGCGCGTCCGGAGCTGAGCAGGGCGGTGGCCCCGCCTCCGCTCACTCGAAGCGGTGCCGGGCCGACGTCTCGTCGATCGCCTCGCGCGCCCAGCGCGGCAGGATGAAGACGCCCTCGGCGATGGCAGTCGTCTCGCCGTCGGCGCGGCGCAGCTCACCCTTGACGAAGGTCTTGATCCCCTCGACCCGGTCGATCCAGGCCTCCGCCGAGCAGGCGCCGAGGGGGGTGTTCTGGGTGTAGCGGACGCTGAGCGTGCCGGTCATCCCCGGAGCGCCTCCCGCGGCCGCGGCCTCGCCGAGCATCTGGTCGAGCACCAGGGCGGCCACGCCTCCGTGCACCATCCCGGGCGGTCCTTCGTAGACGGCTCCCAGCTCGAAGGACGCCCACGCCCGCCCCTCGGGCGCACGCTCCACCTCCAGGGGAGGGGCGATCGGGTTGCGCATCCCGACCACGGCATTGCCGTGGCCGCGCACGGTCCCGCCCGATCCGATGGTCACCCCGAACGAGCCGGGGATCTGCTCCGCGCGCAGACGGGCGGTGAGGCGCTCGATCTCGGCGTGCACCTCCGTGACCACGTCGGCCGGGACCGTCGTACGCAGGGACGCGTCGGCGAGCTCTCGCACGCTCTGCGCGAGACCGCCGAGGAGGACGCGCTCGGCCTCGAGCTCCTCGGGGGTCATGTCGACGACGGTGTAGTTCATCGGCGGTGCCATGTCCGCAGACTAGGTCAGGGTCGCCGTACGCCGTCGCGCTGGGTCAGCGGTCGACGTACGGAACCGGCGCGCCTGCGACGCGCAGCCGCACCACGCACGCCGTGGCGGCCACGACGGCGCACACGATCGCGGTCGCCAGGGCGAGGAGCCACCCGGTCAGCAGGAAGCCGATCACCGACAGGCCGGACAGCCCGGTGCTGATCACGGCAGTGCGGAACGCGCTGCGGCCGACGTCGGAACGGCGCATCACCCGGGCGAAGTCGATCTCCGGCGCCGGGGGGCGAACGAAGGTGGGTTCCGGCTCGTCGTCGTCGTGGTGCGGCACGGGCTGGACGGGCACGTCGGTCTCCTCCGATGGGGTCACGGGGAGCACGAAGGACTTCTCCAGCCAGGCCGGGGTCTGGAAGCCGTCGCTCTCCGGTGGCGCTGCGGGGTGCAGTCCACGAGCGGAAACGCGCATCCGCTCGCGACGGTCGCCGCGAGTGGTCTCGTTCCTCGACCCCTGTTCCATGGGCCCTCCCTGGAGTGCTCGGGAGGAAGTCTGCACCCCGTGGACGCCGGATGGACAGAGTCGGAAGAAAATGTTCCCGAGGACTCAGAGCACGGTGTACCCGGCGGGGAGCTGTGACCGGCCGGTGGTGGCGAGCAGCAGCGGCAGCACCCGGCCGGTGAGCGTGGCGAGCTCTGCCACCGTCCCGAGGGTCTGGGTGGCCGCCGACGCGGGGACCTCGAGGCTCTCGCCGAGGGCGGTGGCCAGGTCGGCGCTGTGGACCGTCAGCTCGAAGGTCCGGGTGGGCAGGTAGTCGCGCAGCCGCATCCCTCCCATGACCGTGGTCAGCAGCTCGTCCCCGTGCCGGGTCTCGATCATCGCGGTCACCCGGGCGCTGATCTCCGCGACCTTCTCCGCGGGCGCGGGCCCGAGGGCGCGGCCCGCCTCGCGGCCGCGCTCGGCCACGTCGGGGCCGGCGGCGATCGTGCGCGCGGCGCGGAAGTAGCCGGCCGTGGTGGCCACCTCCACCTCCGCGGCGGGCTGGTCGAGGTAGGTCTCCACCGTGAGGAACGAACGGCTGGTGTGTCCCACCAGCGCGCGCACGTCCCACTCGCCCAGGCCCGGCAGCTCCCACCGGTCGCCGACCCGCGCGACCAGCCCCACGAAGGCGTCCCCGGCCTCGGCGAACGCACGGCGAGACTCGTCCCAGTCGAAGCTCATGCTTCGAAATCTAGCCAGCAACGGTGGGCCCCGTGGGACTCGAACCCACAACCCGCGGATTAAAAGTCCGCTGCTCTGCCAATTGAGCTAGAGGCCCGGGACCTGGGGACTTTAATCGGGACTTCCGTGGGGACTTCCCTAGGGAAAACCCCCGGTGCCGAGCTCCATCTTGGCAGAGGGAAGAGGACGCTGCCGGTGTGGGCCATCACCGGCACTGTTCCGGCGAGGGCGCGCCGCGCCGCCACTAGCCAGGTCGGGACCTGCCCCAATGCGCTGTGCCGCTGCACTGCGCAGGGTGGTCTCATCTCAGCGAACCGGACCACCACCTGCGACACATCCCGGCCGGGACACCCCACCATCGGCGCATGGTGCGGGGGCTTGTCCCGCTCCAGCTGTCTCGGCTGGACGCTGCGGGACGTACCGACGCACCGGGGGACTCGGTACGGTTCACCTCAGCCGGAAACTGCCTTGACCGCGCGTATCGGAGTGCGAGCCTTCACCTGCGACGTGTCAGCGACGAGTGGTAGACAGTGGGGCAAGAAACCCAGGACCGGATAGTCGTGGGCCGGTCCCGTTCGCTTCCGCGACGTGGACACGAACACCTTGGGGGACTCATGGCACGCGGCTTCTTCGCCGAGATGAACTACCAGGCACAGCAGGCCGAGAAGCGCCGCGTGCAGCAGCACAACGCCGCCTACCGTGCACAGGCCGCGGCCGAGCGGCGCGCGGAAGCAGCGCGGAAGGCTGCCGAGCGCGCACGGGCCGCGGCTGCCCGCGCCTCGGTCGCGAACCAGAAGGCAGCCGAGAAGGAAGCGGCCCGCCTTCATGTCGAGTCCCAGCTCGCCGAGGTCGCATCCCGTAACGGTGACCTCGAAAACGACTACGCCGAGATCGACGGGCTGCTTACCTCGACTCTCCAGGTCGACGATTACGTCGACTTGGAGTCGTTGAAGGTCACTGAGGTCGACCACCCGCCGTTCGACCCCGGTGCCTTGGGGGTCGCCGAACCGGCCCTGCCTGCGCTGACGTACCCGCCCGAGCCTGCGTTTGTCCCTCCCGCGCCGTTGGGTGCTCTGGCTGGCAGGAAGAAGAAGGAGGCAGCTCTCGAACAGGCGAACGCCACGCACCAGCACGCGGTGCAGGGGTGGCAGGAACGGTGTCAGCAGATGTACACCGACTACTTGGCAGCCCAAGAAGACTGGAAGCGCCGGGAGGCCGAGCGGGTCGAGAAGGTCGCCGCGGCCCGGGATGTCTACGACCAGGAGTGCCGCGACCGCGAGGCCCAGGCCGAAGCGCACAACCAGGAGCTGGCCCAATTGATCAACGGGTTGGCCTTCGACGTCGAGGACGCGATCACTGAGTACGTCGGCATCGTGCTCTCCAACTCCACCTACCCCGAGTGCTTCCCGGTCACCCACTCTCACAATTTCGACCTGGCCACCCGCGAACTCACGCTGCAGGTCACCGTGCCTGAACCGTCGGCTGTGCCGGCGGTCAAGGAGTACAAGTACGTCAAGGCCAAGGACGAGATCGCCGCGACCCAGTTGCCGGTGAAGGCGCAGAAGGACCGGTACGCCAGTGCCGTCTGGCAGGTCGCGGTCCGCACCCTGCACGAAGTCTTTGAGGCCGACCGTGCCGGCAAGATCCATTCCATCGCCCTGAGCGTCGGCGTGGACCGGGTCGCACCCGCCACCGGCCTGCCCGAGACCATCCCCCTGGTTGTCGTCGCAGCCGATCGGGAGACGTTCAGCGCCTTCGACCTTGCCAACGTCGTCCCCGACGCGACCCTGTCCCACCTGGGCGCCGCGATGTCGAAGTCGCCGTACGACTGCACCCCCGCCGCCGCCGGCCGCGGCGTGCGCGCCCAGGGCCAATAGCGGTGCGGTACAACTCCCCGCCCGGGTGGCCGGCACCCCCACCGGGGTGGACTCCGCCGCCAGGATGGAAGCCAGATCCGTCGTGGCCAGAGCCGCCGCCGGGATGGAAGTTGTGGCTCCCGGAGGAAGACGACGTCGACACGGCTCAGCAGACGTCTCCCAACGCAACCGAGGACACCGCCAGTCCATCGCCGCAGGAGGCACCGGATGCGCAACCGGCGCCCCCGATGCCCATACCAATCCCACCCGCACCCTCACCGGGAGATGCCGACACCTCCGCGCTGCTCGAGCGCATCACCGCACTGGAGGCGGCGCTCGCTGCCGCCCGGTCGGGTTCGGCATCAGATGTCATCGAACTCGATGACCAGCGAGTCCTCCAAGACGTCGGCATCTACCGCTACCACCACCCTCTCGAGGACGCCGCCGCGTACAAAGAGCGCCTTGGGGTGCTCGACGACCAGGTCACTGAGTTCGTCAAAGCCGGGCGAGCTGTCCTGGCCGCGGACATGTTCACCTTCGACGGCTCCCTAGCCAAGGGACGCAAGATGGTCGGAGACTTCTCCAAGCTGATGCTGCGCGCCTACAACGCCGAGGCCGACAACTGCGTCCGTTCCCTGCGCTCAGGCAACGTGAGCACCGCCCAGAGACGTCTGGAGTCCGCCGTGAAGGGCATCGAGAAGCTCGGTGTGTTCATGGAGATGCGGATCAACCCCGACTACCACGCGCTGCGCGTCGCCGAGCTCGAACTGACCGCCGACTTCCAGATGAAGCTTCAAGAAGAACGCGAACAGGCACGCCAGGAACGTGAGGAGCTGCGCGAGCAGCGCCGCGCCGAAGCCGAGCTGGCCGCCGAGCGGGAGCGTCTAGAGAAGGAAAAGGCGCACTACGTCTCCGCGATGGCGTCCCTGCGCGCTTCCGGTGACAACGTCGCGGCTGATGAGCTCGCCGCTCGGTTGGGCGATCTTGAAGAGGCCATCGCGGCCAACGACTACCGCATCGCTAACATCCGCGCCGGCTATGTCTACGTCATCTCGAACGTAGGTGCGTTCGGCCCCGGCATCGTGAAGATCGGGATGACCCGGCGCCTCGAGCCGCACGACCGCATCCGCGAACTCGGCGACGCCTCTGTGCCGTTCCGCTATGACACCCACGCACTGTTCTTCTCCGAGGATGCCCTCACCCTCGAGGCTGAGCTGCACCGGGCGTTCGCAGAGCGACGGGTCAACTTCGTCAACGAACGGCGCGAGTTCTTCTTCGCCAACCCAGCGGAGGTGCGCGAACTGCTCATCGCGAAGGTCGGCGGACTACTCGAGTTCAGCGAGGATGTCGAAGCCCTCGAGTACTTCCAGAGCCGCGGACGGTGGCCCGAACTCTCGCCCACCTAACTGTCGGTGCGGCCCCCTACGGTGCAGGCATGAACCTTCAACCAACCATCATTCTGGACGGGCGTGAACTTCAGGCCGGATACCGCAAGCTGGAGATCACCAACACCGACAAGATGGCTTTCCAGTACTACACCGTGTGCGACCAGGTTGCCCCGCAGTTCTGGCACGTCGAAGTGGTGCTATTCGGTGCAGTCGTCGCCAAGACATCATCGGTCCCCACACAAGACGAAGCTCTGCGCGAAGCCGAAGCCACCATCAGGGAGCGGCTGGTCCGCCTGCTGAGCGCTTAGCTCGCGACCTCAGACCCGGGTACCGGCCGCGGCTCCGCGCCAGACTACGGCTGCAGCTTGGCGAGCCGCTGACTGATCTTGGAATTGTCGCGCCACTCGGGGTGGGCACATGCTCAGCCACCGTTGCAGCACTGCTATCTCCCGGTCACGCTCGCCGAGTTTGCGATGGATGATCGCGGCCTGCTCGGTGTACCAAGGCGCAGGCTCGCGTCCATCCCGGTCCTGCTCCGCGGCCTCGATCGCGCCGTAGCAAAGGTCGAGCGCCTCGGCGAGGCGTCCTTCGCGCTTCCCCCAGACATTACCGACGTGTAGTAACCCTGCGCGGCGACGTCATCGACGAGAGCGGCTATCGGCTCGTCCTCCAGGCCGGTAAGCGACACGCGCCGCCAAGCCGGGTAGCTCCGTGCGCAGTCGTCCCAACTGTCGCCATGGTCGGACTGGTACAGCGCAAGACGTCCGGTGACCGAATAGTCTCGGCCCGCGATCGACAACGGCTTCGCAGTGGTCAAGAGGGCCCGTTGTCGGCCCGCGATCACAGATTTCAGCCGGAACGTCGCACCCGACAGCCAACCGACCTTCGCCTGGTAAAGCAGGATCCTCCGGCTCACACCGTCAACGAAGGCAATGTCGGCGCCGGTGTAGTACCGCTCCGCGAGCGGAGCGACCTCGTGTGTGATGCCGTGGGGACCGAACCGCCAGATCGTTGCCAGGACCGCGTCGGTGACCCCGAGCTCGCTCAGCTGCGGCCGTTGCCGAGGTCCCGCGAGCACCGGACGGAGAGTGCCTGCCTTCCGTGTCCCCCTCGTCGTGAGTCTCAACGCATCGCCAGCGGCGACGGCGTACTCCTCCAGATGGGCGCGAGCGCGCCACGATGCGAGCCCTAGGGCTCCTGCGAGCAACTGGCAACGTGTCACCGGGTCAGCCAACCAGAGACGCAGAGTGGAGGCACCCGAACACCACCTTTGAGGTTGGCTGCGATACCACCAGTTCTCCGGCCGCGAAGGACGGAGACGCGTGACCGCACCTTCGTCCTGCCCGCGGCTGGGCATTTGCCGGCCCGGCGCCCACCTAATTACTTGGGTCGGCTCGCTGTTCAAGGATGGCTTCGACGTAGCCGCGCACGCGCGCTCTTTCGGGCCCCGACAGGTCGCGGATTAGGTCCTCCAATTCCGCTGTCTTCATGGACTTGCCGCGTTGCCGGACGATTGGTGCGAGCTCCTGTAGGAGGGGTACCAAGACGCGGCACCTCGCGTTGAGCTCGGTTGGATGACGGCCCGGTGTGTCGTCCCAGTAGCACTCGATGAACGGCAGTGGCAAGAAAGCGTCGAGGTGTTCTGCTTGCTCGTCCTCTTCGGCTGCGGTGAGCGCTAGTCCTGCGGCGCTCTTGTCGATGTGAAGGGGCTCGTAGTCGAGCGGCTCCATCTGGAGAACTGCGTTCGGAAGCACCTTCTCCAGCAGGGTGGTCATTCGCCTGGCGAGGCGGTAGATCGGTTCAAGGTCAGGCCGTTCGCGCAGTTCCGTGAGGCTGTTGGACTTGAGGGGCTCCGACCCGAGCGCCTCGCGTGCGTCCTTGTCGGTATAGAAGATGCGGCGATCGCCGACCAGAACCTCGCCTTGAGCCAAGTGCCAGAGTTCACGAAGTTGAGCTTCGTCTACCTCAAGGGCCTCAGCCCAGATCGCGATCTTTTCAGCCTTGAGAGCCCGTTGGCCCTTTTCGATCTGGGACACCGTCGCAGCTGGAGCTTTGATCCTGTCCCCGACCTGCCGCATGGAGCTACCGGTCCCTGCGCCCCGAATCATGGCGAGCAGGCCGCCGAAGAGCTCAGCAGGTGGAGTTCCTCGCCGCATGCCTCGCGCCATGGATCAAACCTATCGTCATTTCTAAGAAGTGTGTACGACCAGATCTAAAAACTGTGGACCTTCATGTGAGTAGTGTATATGGTTGTCTACATCGACCCTCTTCACGTAAGGACTCAAGATGAACCACCAGACACCCGGCGGCGCCCGCACTCCCGAGATCGACACCCCTCGGGAAGCCGACACCATGAAGCTGCGCACCGGCGCAGTGGTCGGGCTCGGGCTCGCGGCACTTGTAGTCCTGGCACTTGCCGGCGGATCGCTGCATGTCACGTCGACAGGCGTGACCATGAGCGTGAATCCTCGACCGTAGTCACCAAGCAGTATCCGAAGGTGAGTCCGCTGGCGAGGCGGGGAACTGACTGCGAGATTCCGTCTTTCTAGCGGTGCCCGGTTCAGGTCTGCCAGCAAGACAGTCGAGCTCGCCCTGAAGTCGCCCTGGGGTCGCACTGAGGGGTCACAGCTCGGATCAGAGAGGCGGTGCGTCCCTGTCGAGGAAGTCACGCACGAACGCCCGCAGGTCTCCGTTCTGCCACAGGTCCACGATCGCCGACGCCGACGCCGACTCGTCCGCGTGAGCGCGCGCGTACTCGAGGAACTCGATTAGCACACCACGACTCAACCCATGGGTGAGCTCGTGCATCCGCCACCCGTGGAGGTCCTCAGGGCCCCAGAAGTGCGACTGGGCAGCCGCGGCGGTCGCACGGTCGTCGTCGGAGGCCGCCAGCCACGTGGTCGCGCGCGCTTCCGCGCGACCGACAGGCACCGGCCCGAGCCGGTCATGGACCTTGACGCGGTGCTCTTCGACGGCGGCCAACGGAAGGCCCGTGAACGCGTCGCGCTCGATTCCATCGAGGTCGACCCGCCAGGCTCGGTGCAGCTTCTCCTGCTTCTCGGCACGTGCACGGGCCCGGTCAACGGTTTGCTCGCTGAAGGTCCCGCGCATGTCGGCAATGTGCTGGCGTAGTTCCGCGTCGTGTGCCGGCAGGTCCTCGAGGACCTCGGTGTCGCTCGGCGGGCCCTCCATGGCGGCCAGGTCACCGAGCATGGCGGTCAAGTGCTTCTGGAGATCCTCAATCGACTGGCGGTCCTCGGGTACGTCCGCCTCGTCGAGACGGTCGTAGGCGGCGATCAGTTCCGTCCGGGCGCTCTTGGCCAGCTCGATCGCTTGAGCTGCCACCGGGCCGTGCTCGATCCCAGAGGCGCCGAGCACCGCGGTGTGCGCCTCACGCCACTGCGGCAAGGTCAGCCCACGTGCGTGTGCCTGCTCGCGAAGGTTGGTGACGGTCGAGATCGTGTCGAGGGGAACACCGCACAGTGCCCTGTACCCGGGACCAGGGAGCACCTGGGCCGGGCCGCGGTCCGCATCCGGCTCCGATGCCGCGGGGTGCTGATCGTTACTGCTCACGAAAGGTCCTCCATGCTCGGGTGAGTGGCTGTGCCTGGACGGTGCGCACTACGCGGCGCTCGGATCCGAGGTGCGTGGCTGCGACTGTGTGTCACGCGGGCGCGAATCTGCCACGCCGAGCAAGCCACGAGCGAACGACCACCGCACGGTAGCTGCCGCGCGCGACTTGCGCCCGCAGGTTCTGGCTCACCGCAACAGAGACCGTCGCGCGCACTGTCGGCCGGGTGGGCACCACGACCGCGGCCGGGATCCCGGAATGTGACCTGGACCGCAGGTGACGCCGCATCCCGAAGCGTGAACGGGGCTGGTCTGTTCCCCAGCGAGTGTCGGCACTGCCACATACGGTGTCCTCACATGGGAGGTACGGGGGAATGAGCGACGTTGCGTCCGAGTTCAGGCGGGTCCAGACGGCATACACCCAGCCGACCCTGACGCTCATCTCCCGACCGACTTCTCCGGCGGTCCTCACCGTCTTCCGGATCATGTTCACCGCCGAGAAGCCGACCGTCCCGACCGCGCGCATGCACGACCAGGTCGAAGAGCTGCTGACCGACCTCCGCCGCTCCGACCTACCGCACGTCCCCTCCACCAACGGCCGCGACTCCTGCCTGAAGTGGATGCGCGACGGGTGGCTGCTGCGCCTGCCAGACGACGACGGCAACGAGGTCTACCAGCTCACCTCGAGCGCCCTGGACGGTCTCCGCACAGTGGAACGTCTGACCAAGGACCGTTCGATCTCGCTGTCGAGCCACCTCATCGCGGGGCTCGTGCGACACCTCCGGGACTTCGCCTCCACGCTCGCCCCGGACGAGGGCGAGTACATCACCAACCTTCAGCTGGAGAAGGACCGCATCCAGACCGAGATCAACCGCGTTCTCGATGGCGGCGAGATCGAGGAGGCCACCGACGACGACATCGTCCAAGGCGTCGCAGAGCTCCAGCGGTACCTGACTGAGCTTCCCAGCGATTTCACCCGGGTCGTGGAGTCCTACCGCGAGTTCGAGCACGACACGATCGCCAACTTCCGGACTGCGTCGGTCACCAGCGGCGACGCCGTGCGCCTCTACCTCGAGCACGTGCGCGAGCTCGGCACGTCCTCGGCGGCCGGCCGCGGCTTCGAGGGAGCGCTCCAGCTGCTGCGCGACCCCGACCTGCTCGACCAGGTCAACCGGTACATCGCCACCCTGCTCGACACGCCCCGGGCAACCGACCTGCTCATCCCCGAGGAACGGGCGCAGGTTCGGAACACAGTCACCCTCATCCGCGAGGGCCTCAAACGCGTTCTGGAGCAGCGCGCCAAGGTCTCCCGGACACTGCACGACTACATCACCTCCCACGACGTCGAACGCGACCACGAGCTAGCCGCGACGCTGCGGGCGCTCGAGGTCGAGATGCGGCAGTGGATGCAAGAGGCCGGACCACGCGCGAAGGCACCGCTGCCCCTGCTCCCCGGAAGACCGGACATCACCCACCTGCGCACGAAGATGTACGACCCCGCCAACGACGAGCCGCCTCCACCGATGGCAGACCTCGAGACGCCCGCCGGAGTCGGCGGCCTCAGCATTGCCGAGCTGCGCGCTCGCGGCGGCCCTTCGCACGTGTCCCTGCGCGAGCAGCTCAGCGACAAGCTGGCAGCCGCCACCGGTGTCGGTTCGCTCGCCGGGCTGTTCCACTCGCTTCCGGATGCGCTGCGTCGCCCCGTCGAGATCCTCGGCGTTCTGCCGCTCGCGCGACGGCACGGGCTGGAACCGACTGGCGATGCCGAGGTGTACGAGGCGCTCCGGGCCGATGGGAGCCGCCGCTGGTTCCAGGTGCCGCACTACGCGCGACGTCCCGGGGCTCTCGAACAAGAACCCGCCTGTACCCCGGATAGCGCGACCGGGCACCTCGACGGCACGCACCCCGAGACCACGCCCCACGACCCCATGCAGACACCCACGCAGGAGACCCACGGATGAGTCACCACACGCCCCATTCCGGGAACGACGCCACCCAGGACCTCAACCTGGAGTCATCCGCGGGCATGTCTGCCCACAGCGTGGCCGACGACCACGACCTCATTGACACCTTCACCGACGACGACGCCGAGTTCGCCGAGCGGCTCGACGACGGGAACGACCCGCTGTGGATCGGCGACCAGGGCACGTTGGCCGCTCGTCAGCGCGACACCGTCGTCGCGCTGCTGAAGAAGTCGTTCATCTCCTCCGACGACCGTGACGCCTGGCGGACGCTCCTCCAAGACCGCGACCCCATCGCGGTCGCGCTCAACAACCTCTACATGATCCTGGTCGTCGACGAGCGCGCCGAGGTCGCGTACGCCACCCCCGCGCGCAACGCCGACCACCCGTTCAAGACGCTCGTCCGCGACGCCCCGAACAGTCGCGAAGAGACCCTGCTGCTGATCTACCTTCGCGAACGTCACCGTGCCGAGACCGCGTCGGGTCAGGCGGTCGCCTACGTCGACACCGACGGGATGCTTGCCCACGTCGCGCGCTTCCGGCCGTTGACCGCCACCGACGTGTACCTCGACGAGAACCGAGTGCGCGGCGCCATCGCCGGCCTGGTCACCTCGGGACTGCTGGTGAAGACCCGCGACGAGGACCGGTACCGGATCCACCGCGCCATCGAGGCACTCCTGCCTTTGGCCACCCTCAAGCAGCTGCTCGACGCGTTCCAGCAGCACACCTCCACTCCCGACAGCGCAGCGGATGGCGCAACCCACGGGTCGACCGACGGCGACGTGGACGCAGACCTCACCGACCCGGACGCGGCCGCAGCGCCGCTGGCCGCTGCCGCACAGGAGACCTCGGCATGAGCACCATCCAAGAAGACCTCTTCGACCGCACCAGCCTCGACACATTGGCGGCCGTTGGCGACGACCCAGCCTCCACACAGTGGAAGCTGGAGTCCCTTCAGGTCGTCAACTGGGGAGGGTTCCAGGGCCACCACAAGCTCCCGTTCCACCACGAGGCGACCATGATCTCCGGTGGCTCCGGGACCGGGAAGTCGACCCTCCTGGACGCCTACACGGCCCTGATGATGCCCTCACGCGTGCCGTTCAACGGCGCGTCGAACGACTCAGGCACCGGCCGTGCCCGCAACGAGGCCGGCGGGCAGCGCACCCTGTTGACCTACCTCAGGGGCAAGCAGGGCACCAACGACGAGACCGGCGGCGCGAGCAGCGAGAACCTGCTTCGGGGCGGCGGCCGCGCCACGTGGGGCGCGGTCGCAGCAACGTTCACCGACACCAGCGGGCACGCGATGACCGCCCTTCGCGTCTACTTCGTTCCCGCGACCGCGACCGATTCCAACGAGATCGTCACCCGCATGGCGACCATCCCCGAGGCGGTCAATCTGGCCGACCTGCGCGAACCGATGCGCGTCTACATCGCCGGGAAACCCCTCTCCACTGTGATCTCCACGACCTGGTCGAGCGCCAGGGTCTACAAGAAGTACACCGAGTTCTCCAACGTGCTGTTCACCAAGCTCGCCATCGGCGCGAACGGCGATGGTCTCAACGCCCTCGATCTCCTCGCCCGTATCCAGGCCGGCCGTCCCGTCAACAGCGTGAACGCCCTCTACCGCGAGCTCGTCCTCGACACGCCTGCGACGTTCAAGGACGCTGACCTCGCCCTCGCGGACTTCGACACCCTCTCCGGTGACCTTGCGCGTATGGAGGACGCCGAACGCAAGCACACCACCCTGCGGGACCTTCCCGCCGTCCACGAGCAGCTCACCACCGCCAAGGACCGGATCCGCGACCTCGACCAGTTCGGCGTCACCAGGCCCGGTTTCACCAAGCTGACCGCGTGGACTCTGCGGCGCGAGTGCGACCTGCTCGACGCCGCCGCCGACCACGCGCACGCCGAGCACCGCGCCGCGCAAGCGGCGGCACGGTCGGCCTCGGAGCAGACCGAGCAGCTGTGGGAAGACCTCGAATCGGCTCGAGACGACTTCCGGGACAGTGGCGGCAACGAGCTGTCAGGTCTCACCTCGCAGCTGGAGAATCTTCACGGGCAGCTGGCGCACGCGAAGAGCCGTCGAGACGAGCTCGTCGCGCTCGCAGGTGCCGTCTCCACGTCCTTCACCAGCCAGGCCGACTTCGAGACCCTTCAGCAGGACGCCCGGGCGTTCACGCGGGGCATCAACATGTGGAACGAGCGCTACCAGGAGCGACGTGACGAGGCGCGCGATGCGCTCAGGCCGCTCGAGGAGCGCCGCCGCGAGATCAACAACGACCTGCGCCAGCTCGCCGAGTCCGGCACCCGCATCCGTGGACCTCTCGCCGACCTGCGCGAGATCGTCGCGCACCACCTCGGGATGCGTACCGAGGACCTGCCCTACATCGCCGAGCTCCTCGACGTCCGCCCCGGGGAGGAGAAGTGGCGCATCGCCATCGAGACCGTCCTGGGAGGCGAAGCTCGCCAGATCGTCATCCCGGCCGAACGACGTCGCGAGATCGCGCGCGCCCTGAACGACCTGAACCTGCGCGGACGGGTGCGCCTCATCGACGGGAACCGCGACGAGCCACCCCGCTTCCCACTGGAGGGTGCCACCGGAAGCGACCAGGCCGGCCGCATCCTCGGCAAGCTCTCCTTCGCCGACCACCGGTACGCCGGATGGCTCCAGGCCCACATCGCCGACGGCGCCCTCAACGCCCTGTGCGTCAACCACCCCGACGAGCTCGACAGCGGCGGGTTCCGGGTCACAGTCACCGGCCAGACTCGACGCGGCATTCGCTCAGCGGTCGGCCGAGCCCACAGCGACAACATCCTCGGGTTCAGCAACGCTGAGGACCTCACCCGCCTTGACGACGAACGCAGCCAGGTCGAGCGCGACCTCGTAGCCGCCAAGGCACTTATGGACAAGCTCGACGCGGAGAACCGTGCGCACAGCGACCGGCGCACCACCTACGCCAGCATCGAGACGTACCGGTGGGACGAGGTCGACGTCGACGGACTGACCAGCCGGATCGCGACCCTGGAGAGGCGGCGGGCTGAACTGCTCTCCGCCGACAACCGGCTCCAGGAGCTCGCCGGGCAAATCGAGGTCCTCAAGGAGCTGCACAAGGCCGCTCAGCGTGAGGAGACGGCCCTTCAGGGCGCCGGCGAGAACCACAGGGCAACCTGGGCTGAGCTCTGCGAACGCAAGGACGCTCGCTTCGGCGAGCTCGCTCCCCACGAGCACGACGACGAGTTCACCCTGAGCGAGGACCAGGAGGCGTACCTCGCCTCCGTGTACGCGCAAGTCACCGCTGAAGCCGACACCAGCGACCCGATCGTCGAGGCCAACCGGTTCATCGAACGCCTGGCCGGCATCAAGACAGCGCTCGGCATCCAGCAGAAGGACGCCAGCATCGAGGTCGAGAGGTGCGAGAAGGCGCTGCTAAAGACCTTCGAGCTTTACCAGAGCAACTGGTACGACCCGAACCTCGACATCGCGCTGGCGTGCTACCCCGACTTCCTGCGCATCCTCGAGGAGCTCGAGGCAGCCGGGCTTTACCAGAACAGGGAGGAGTGGCAGCGAGCCGTCGCGGAGTGGGTCGGCGAGGACTTGCTGCCCCTCGCCCAGTCGATGTCCAGCGAAATCGACGCCATCAAGACCCGCATCGTGCCGATAAACGACATCTTGGCGAACCAGCCGTTCGGTGCCCGCCGCGGACGCCTCAAGCTCAAGGTCGACGACATGAACACCGAGACCGTGCGCCAGTTCCGCATCAAGCTCCGCAAGATGGCGACCTTGGCGACCAAGTCGATGTCGTTCGACCAGATGCGGACCGTCTTCGCCGACCTGGAGGACTTCATGGTCCGCCTGCGGGGCCCGAAGGACGCGAAGTACTCCCCGGAGAAGTCCGATCGCGACAGGCTGCTCGACGTGCGACGCCACGTCGAGGTGTACGCGGTCGAGTACCCCGCGGTCGGCGACGCCTGGGCCGCCCAGGAGCATCGCCAGCTGGGGTCCGCGTCAGGAGGCGAATCCCAAGAGCTGATCGCGTTCATCATCGGTTCCGCGCTCCGGTTCCGCCTCGGTGACGAGCTGCGCGACCGTCCGCGGTTCGCGCCCGTGTTCCTCGACGAGGGCTTCGTCAAGGCCGACAGCCAGTTCGCAGGACGAGCAGTCTCCGCGTGGCGCGGGCTGAAGTTCCAGATCATCGTCGGGGCACCCGAGGATAAGTTCACAGGCCTGGAGCAGCACATGAACTCCTTCGTGATCATTCAGAAGGACGAGAGCACCGGATACGCCTACATCGACCACATCACCGACCACGACACGAACACCGACACCGTGGCCGACACCGGCGAGGAGCTCGACTTGGCCGGGGTCGGGGTCGGGGTCGGTGAGCGGTTGGTGCCGACCGGCGCCGACTCATGATGCGCGGCATCTCCGAGGTCGTCGCCAAGATCCGCTCGCGACTGGAGAGCAACTGGGCATCAGCCGTCATCGCCGAGCTGGGCCGGGCCGACGGCCTCGACGACTCCGACGCCCCCCACAACCCGGTCACCGAGGACAAGCCACGGTGGCCGCACAGGGTCCCCCTCGGGAAAGTCGCCTCAGATGAGCTGCAGCGCGACTTCGCCAGCTACGTCCGGCAACTCCACGAGTGGCGCGACTGGGCGACACGGCACCACGTCGAGCTCGTCTACGGCACACGCATGGTCAGCGGCACCCGGCAGGACGTCATCACCCACGTGCACGTCCCGGACATCAACACGGCCGCGCACCTGGCCGGGGACCCGTGGCCGGTACAGCTGGAGCTGGCACGCGCCCGGGCCGGTGAACTGCGGCGAAGGTTCCCCGGACAACCCAACCCGGTCGGAGCACTGCGCACAGCCGTACGCCTCAGCGAGCTCGACTTCGACATCCTGTGCCGCGTGTGCGACTGGTTCCTGCGCCGCCTTGGCACTGCGGACACCTCCGCAGGCGCGTCACGCAGGGCCACCTCCTCAGGGAGCCTGGCGCTGATGCCGATGACCCCACGACAGGTGCCGATCGAGGGTGTCCACGCGAAATGGCTCGACACCCACCAGGGTCTCGTCAGGCTTGTCACAGGCATCGACCACCTCGGGCTCCTGCCGCCGCATCCAGCCAGGTTCCACTTCACCTACCTCGACCCCGACCACCTCGGCCTGGGCGACCACGCCGCCCTTGGCGCGGCCTCTCAGATCACTGCCCCGCACACTGCGTCGAGTCGGCCCGGTCGAGGTCGTCAACACGACTCCTACAGCGTCGGTGACGCCGTGGCCCTGCCGTACCAGCCGGCTGTGGTCCTAGTCTCGGAGAACAAGGACACCGCGATCGGGTTCCCCACCGTCCCTGGTGGCATCGCCATCGAAGGCGAGGGCCGTGGCGCCGGCACGATCGCGGCAGCACCCTGGGTCCGGGCCGCACCCTTGGTCGTCTACTGGGGCGACATCGACCTCGACGGCCTGGAGATCCTCAACGAGTTCCGCGCAACGGGCCTCACCGTCGAGTCGATCCTGATGGACACCACCACCTACGAGCGGTACCAGCGCTACGGCACGAACCACGACCGCCGCGGCAGTGCGCTCACCGCACGCCCGCCACGTGCCGTCCCCCATCTCCGTGAAGGCGAGCTCGCGCTGTACGCGCTGCTCACCAGCGGCAACGCTCCCGTGCTCCGCATCGAGCAGGAACGCATCCCGATCGAGGTCGCCCGCCGACACCTCGACGCGATCCTCACCAGGACGGCCGCGACCGCCGTACCGGGGTGACTTCAGACAGACGGACGTCCGCCCCTGGCGAGCTGACGGTCACTCCCGTGCCGGCCAGAGGCACGGATGTCAAACGGCAAACTCCGCGAGGAGGCTCCTGCGAACCGATGTTCGGGACGTTCCAAGGATGACTGATTGCCGTTCCAACTTGGCGCTGCACTGTCCCAAGTGTGAGTGAGTCAGCAATACGCGGAACTAACAAACCCCAGGTCAGGATTAAAGTCCCTAGCCCCCAGAGGCCCCGGGGAATCTGGGGTTTGGTCCGGAGAACCGCCTGGACACCAGCGTGGCTTCGCGGGCATCCCAGACCGCCAAGACGAGAGTCTAGGGGGCCACGGTCAGTGTGTGGGGACCGCGTCGATACGACCGTCAGGGCCCGGAAGTATTGCGCAATGACCGGCGTGGGGCGCACGCCCGCATGCCCGGGCTCGGTGTCCGACCCGACCACGCCTGCGGGGTCGACGTATGACGAGGGCGATCACCGATGTCGACATTTGGCCCGGTAGCGGAACAACGCCCGGATTTTCACCGAAATGAGAAAACATTCGGTGATTCCGCTGACGCGGCTCAGCGGACCTGATTGGTTTTCTCTACCCCGGACACTCGCTGGGCCACTGCTCCTTCACGAACCGACCCCTCGGCCGTCGGCGCGTAGTGGTGCGCGCGAAGTTTCCCCACGTGAAGGAGAACCATGTCCCTACCCCACCGACGGCACGGCCAGAGGAGGCGCGGGCTTGCCCTCGCCGCTTCGGCGGCCCTCGTGCTCGGCACCCTCTCGTTCGCCGGTGCGCCGTCCAGCACGGCCGCGCCCGCCGACCCCGATGTCGTGCTCGAGCGGCTCCCCGACGAGGAGGCGATGGTCGTCGAGGTGCGTCTCGCCGACACCGCCGAGCTGGACCGCCTGGTCGCGACCGGCGTCGACCTGGAGCACGGCGTCGAGCAGGGCCAGGACGGCCTGACCGTCCGCGCCGTCGTCACCGACAGCGAGATCGAGGCACTGAAGGCCGGCGGGTACGACGTCGGCGGCACCCTCTACTCCGCCGACGACTCGGCCGCGGCCCTCGCCGTGCGCGAGGACACTCTCGCCGCCGACCATGCGGCCAACGCCGCGCTCAAGCGCGGCAAGCTCTCCGGTGTCCGCTCGCTCGCGGGCTCCACGCCGGTGGACTCCTCCGACGTGCGGATCATCCGCGCCGACTACTACACGAGCTTTGGCGACGGCGTGCTCTCGGTCGAGGCCAAGTGGGCCGAAGGTGCCACGTCCAACAGCCCGCTCGTGGTGCAGCGCGACAGCGGCCCCGGGACGCCGATGGGCTCCGGCGGGACGCAGAACATCGCCCGCTTCGTCGACGCGGGCGTCTACCTCTACCACCTCGGCGCGACCAACGTGAACGTCGACGTGCGCGGGGAGTCGATCCGTCCCGACCGGATCCAGATCACCAGCCCGAGCGGCGACGTGGCGATCGCGAAGGTCTCCGACTGGCTGCCGACCGGCTCCGAGAAGGACCCCTTCAAGGGCGCCGGCTACCAGGAGGACTTCGTCAGCAAGTACCTCGTGCCCACCGAGCTCTACCAGCGCGTCCAGCAGCTGGCCGCGTCGTACCCCCGCCTCGCCGAGGTCGTGACCCTGCCCAACGCGTCGCAGGGCTACCGGCGCAAGGCGCAGGCGATGCTGGAGCCGACCAACCGGCTGACCGCCAGCATCTCCGGCAAGGATGTCGACCTGCCCTACGCGGCCGCGAGCAGCGGCGCCTGGGGCGCGCTTGCGCCGACCTCCGCCACGACGCCGACGCCGGTTCCCGTGCGACGGGTCAGCGCGGTGGCGAACTCGGCCTGGCCCGCCGCGACGCCCAGCATGGGCTGCGGCGCGATGACCGGCGTGAGCGGTGCGATCGCGGTGATCGACCGCGGCGAGTGCACCCTGGCCGACAAGGTGCTGAACGCGCAGAACGCCGGCGCCGTCGCCGTCGCGCTCGTCAACGCCACCTCCGGACTGGCGTCCGCCCCGAGCGGCTCGGCCACTCCGACGACCGGAGGCCCGCTGACGATCCCAACGGTCGGCATCTCCCTGATGGACGCCACCCGGATCCGCAACGGCGGGACCACGGTCACCGGTCGGCTGGTGCCGGTCGCCGCCGTCCCGAACAGCGCGCGAGTCGGCCTCGAGTCGCTGGCCTGGGGCCACGAGGGCGGCAACGACATCACCGCCCAGATCGTCGACCCCGGCGTCGCGAACGCGCCGCTGGCGGTGAGCGTCACGGGCACCGCGATCACCGTCACCGCCGCGACCGCCGCGACCGGCGCGATCACCAGCACCTCCGCGGAGGTCATCGCCGCGCTGCTGGCCACCCCCGCTGCGGCCGCGCTGGTCGACGCCTACCCCTACCGCAGCGAGACGGGCACCGGCATCGTGCGCGCGACGCCGGTCGTCCGGCTCAGCGACAACCTCAACGCGCCGGCCTGGGTCTCCCGTGACCCGCACCCGGTCTACGCGCTGAAGATCGGCAAGACCCGTGACGGCTCCAAGCCGGGCGTCCTGGCCTACGCCCAGGAGCACGCCCGCGAGTGGGTTCCGCCGCTGGTCACGCTGGAGGCTGCGGAGCGCCTGCTGCGCAACTACGCGACGCACGCGCCCACCCGGGAGCTGGTCGACAACCTGGAGATCTGGATCGCCCCGTCGGTCAATCCCGACGGCGGTCACTACTCGTTCTTCGACTACGCCTCGCAGCGCCGCAACATGACCCGGCACTGCGCCAAGGGCGGCGTCTACGACGCCACCGGCCGCAACAGCTGGGGCGTCGACCTGAACCGCAACTTCACCGAGTACAGCGCGCACGACGGCTACTCGGGTGCGTCGGCGACGAACTGCACCAGCGACACCTATGCCGGGCCGGCCGAGCTGTCCGAGCCGGAGGCGCGCAACGTCGACTGGATGATGGCGAAGCCCAACATGCGCTACTCGATGAACATGCACTCGTCGGGTGACTACTTCATGTGGGCGCCCGGCGCGTACAAGGACGCGGGCCGCGAGACGGCTCCCCGCCCGAGCGTCGGTGAGGAGGCGTACTTCTGGCAGGCGTCGAGCCGGATCCTCACCGCCATCAAGCGCGAGCGCGGCATGACGGTGACCCCGGCCCGCACGGGACCGATCATCGACGTGCTCTACTCGGCAGCCGGCAACTCCGGTGACCTCGCCTGGTACAAGTACGGTCTCTACGGCTGGAACTTCGAGGTGGGCCGCACCTTCCAGCCTCCGTTCGAGTCGCTCACAAAGACCGGTCCGGGCGCGCACCAGGAGGCGCTCGAGTACGCCAACGGCCTGATCGAGCTGCTCCGCGTCGCCCGTGACCAGGACCTGGACGCCAAGGCGCCGACCACGGCGATCGAGTTCATGGAGACCAGCGACCCCGAGCAGGTGGACTTCAAGTTCACCTCGAGCGAGGCCGCCGAGATCTACTACACGCTCGATGGGTCCGCTCCGACGAAGGGCAAGGCCACCCGCTGGGAGTCCGGTGGCGACCGTGAAGGTGGCAAGCGCCTGCGCGTGGCCAAGGGCACCCCGATCTACTGGTACGCCGTGGACCCAGCCGACAACGTCGAGGCCGGCTACGACCCGACCAAGGCCGGGGACCGGCGCTACCGGAAGTGGATCGCGGACCCGTCGTGGTCGCCGAAGGCGGCCAAGCCGACCGTGAAGCTGGGCCTGTCGCCGACCAGCGTCAAGCAGGGGCAGAAGACGACGGCCACGGTCAAGGTGACCTCGGTCAACGACTTCAAGCTCGCGCCATCGGGCACGGTCAAGCTGACCGCCGGCGGCGACACGATCGGCACCCTGCCGCTCGGCGCCGACGGCACGGCCACCGGCCCGGTGCGTCCGTTCACCAAGCCCGGGTCCGTCCGGGTCGTGGCGACGTACTCGGGCGACGACGTCACCGCGGGTGGCTCCTCGACGGCGGTGCCCGTGCAGGTCACGGCGGCGCCGGTGGTCAAGGTCGCCTCCAGGGTCGCCGTGACCAAGGTGGCTCCCAAGCGGATCACGCGGAAGAAGCGTGCCCGAGTGACGATCACGGTCACCGCCAGCGCGCGCGTCACCGGCCAGGTGGTGGTCCGCTCCGGCGCCAAGGTGGTCGGCCGCGGGACGGTCGGCGCCAACGGCCGGATCGTGCTGACCCTGACCAAGCTGCGCAAGGTCGGAAAGAAGACCCTCGTGGTCAGCTACGCCGGCAACGCGGCGGTCAAGCCGTCCACCACCCGCAAGGTGGTGCGCGTCCGCCGCTGATCGGTAGCGAGGGCGGGGCCGGTAGCACCTTCGGGTGCTGCCGGCCCCGTTTGCTGTGGTGATCCTGGGGTTTCGAGCAGGACCTCGTGGTGGATGCAAACGGGTGCCGAGGACCCGGGAGCGAGACGGCGACCTAGGTCGCGGGGACGCTGATGCGCGCGGTGACGGGGTAGTGGTCAGACCCGGTGGAGCCCGGGGGAGCGGCGTCGACCTTGAAGCTCTTCGCGCCACCCATGCCCTTGGTGAGCACGTAGTCGATCTGCGTTCCCCAGGCCTCGTGCCATGCGTCGAGTGCGCCGGTGCCGGACATGCGCGTGTTGTAGCGGACCCCCGCGTTCTTGGTGTCGACGAACCCGTCGCCGATCATCGTCGCCTGCGGCTGGTTGCCGTACGGCGCGTGACCTTGCGCGGAGTTGAAGTCTCCGGCGAACACCGTCGGCGTCCCCGAGCACGCCGCACCGACCCGCACACCGACCCGCTGAACCGTGCTCCCGGCGTTGTTCAGCTCCGAACGCACCTGCGCGATCTCGGCATTGCGGTGCTCAGCCCACGTGCGTGCGTTCGAGTCCATGTTCGAGATCAGGTGCGCATTCAGCACGCACATCTCCACAGCGAGGTCGGTGGTCGACCGGAGCTTGACCCACGAGACCCAGCGGTCCACGTTGACCCCTTCGGTCTGCCCGCTGACAGGCACGTGGGTCAGCAGCGCACCGCGCGCGACCTGGTCCCACTCGGCGGCCTTGTAGAAGGTTCGCGTTGCCTGCGTCGACCGTGACCGCGGCAGCCCGAGCTCACGGTCCCAGTCCCGGTCATCGGCGAGAACCCACCCGTGGGGGGCAAGGCGGGCGGCGAGGTCGGCGTACTGCCCGCCCCCGGAGGCGACTCCGGTCGGGGAGTTCGAGTTCTCCTGGGTGGCCACGACCGAGGCGCCGGTCGCGTTGATCTGGTCAACGACCTTGGGTGCGCGATCTGCCCACGAGGGCCCGCCGGAGGAGGCCGCCAGGACGTTGAACGAGGTGACGGCGACGTCGAGGCCCTGCACAGGGGGCAGGGGAGCGGGCATCTGGGCACTGGGGGACAGGACCCAGTCGACAGTCTCCGTCCGTTCGGGGGTCACCCACGAGTCCCACGGGTAGGTGATGCCCGTCGAGTTGAACTCGGCTCCGTTGTGGGAGAAGACCTTCAGGTGGACGCTGTTGCCCGACGCAGACGACACGAGGTTGCCGGGGGTCGACAGGTCCACCGAGGACAGCGTCATGGCGGTCGCTTTGGTCCAGCGGCTCTTGCACGGGTTGACGCACGCACTCGGGCTGGAGGGGATCGTCGCGGTCGTGGGGGACCAGGTCACCGTGTACCCGGTGGCGCGGGCTCGCGCCGGCCACTGGATGCCGATCGAGTCCTGGCCGCGGGTGGTGGTCACCGTACGCCGCACCCAGCCCTCCGGGCGTGCGGCCGCAGCCCTCACCGCCGCAGCCTTTGCGGTGGCGGCCTTCTTCTTCGCCGCCGCAGCCTTTGCGGCAGCAGCCTTCGCGGCAGCAGCCTTCTTCTTCGCCGCCTTCGCGGCAGCGGCCTTCTTCTTTGCGGCCTTCTTGGCGGCCTTCTTCGCGGCAGCGGCCTTCTTCTTTGCGGCCTTCTTCGCCGCAGCCGCCTTCTTCTTCGCGGCCTTCTTCGCCACAGCCTTCTTCGTCGCAGCCTTCTTGACTGCGACCTTCTTGACTGCGGCCTTCTTCACAGTCACCTTCTTGGCCGGGTGGCTCGCCGCAACTGCCGCCTGTGGTGTTGCGATGCCCGGAACACCGACGCCGAGCAGGACGCTCAGGACCAAGGCTGCCGCGGCCAGAAGGCCGCGACGCTGCTGCCGCCTCGTTTCCGCACTCACCAAGCACCTCGCGTGGCCGACACCCGCACACGGCGGGGTCAGGTCACTCGGGTGGCTCATACAGAGTGACATCGGCCGTCGGCGCACAAACCTGAGCATAACGGACATCCTCAGTGAGGGTCGAACTCTTCAGGTTCTCCGGACCAAAACGGCCCTCGAGACGTCGGTTCAGCGGCAGATGCGTGCCTTGGGCCGAGTTCTAACCTTGATTTGAGGTCGTCCCTGCCGGCCCGCGCACGACGGTGCGACTCAGGAGGAGGACCCGATGTCGGCTGCAATCACTGCGCCGGGGAGCGCGTCGTACCCCGTACACGTCGACGCCGAGCTCGACCCGCAGACCTCGCGGGGCCTCTGGCTGGTGAAGTGGCTGCTCGCGATCCCGCACTACGTGGTGCTGTTCTTCCTGGGGATCGCGTTCATGGTCACGACCGTCCTCGCCTTCTTCGCGATCCTGTTCGCTGGGCGGTACCCACGGGCGATGTTCGACTTCAACGTCGGGGTGCTGCGCTGGTCGTGGCGGGTCAGCTTCTACGCCTACGGCGCCCTGGGCACCGACCGCTACCCGCCCTTCTCGCTGCACGACGTGGCCGACTATCCCGCCCATCTCGACGTGGACTATCCCGAGCACCTGTCCCGCGGGCTCGTCCTGGTCAAGTGGTGGCTGCTGGCCATCCCGCAGTACCTCGTCCTCGGCGCCCTCCTCGGCGGAGCGGGGTACGCCGCCGCCGACGACAACTTCGCCTCGTCCTGGGGCCCGGGGCTGATCGGGGTGCTGGTGCTGGTGGCGGCGGGCTACCTGCTCTTCGCCGGGCGTTACCCCGAACGGCTGTTCGACCTGGTGATCGGGCTCAACCGGTGGGTCTTCCGGGTCGTGGGCTACGCGACCCTGATGACCGACCGGTACCCGCCCTTCGCGCTGGACCAAGGTGGGCGCGACCCGGTGACGCCGAGGCCGCCGCCGGCGGCGACAGGCTGGACCGCCGCTCGCGCGGTGGCGTTGACGGTCGGCTCAGTGCTCGTGACCATCGGGCTCACGTGCGCGCTCATCGGGGCGGCGCTCGGCCTGGTCAACGTCGGAGCCCAGGACCGGGACGGCTTCCTCATGAGCGAGCGCACGGAGGTGTCCACCCGGACCAGCGCGATCACCTCGACCAGCGTGGACCTGCACAGCGAAGAACCCGGAGACTTCCTGCCGGACGCGCTCATCGGCAAGGTCCGGGTCACCGTCGAACCGGATTCTGGAGCCGAGCTCTTTCTCGGGCTCGCCCGCACCCGCGACGTCGAGGACTACCTGGCCGGGGTCGACCACGTCACCGTGACCGACTGGGAGGACGGACGGCCGGTCTACCGGACGCAGGCAGGCTCGGACAGCGTCGCGGCCCCTGGCGATCAGGACTTCTGGACGGCCCAGGACTCTGGCGGAGGACGGCTGCGCGTCGACTGGGAGCCGGCCGACGGCGAGTGGAGCTACGTGCTCATGAACACTGACGCCAGCCCCGTGGTCCGGGGCGACGTCGCGGTCGGAGCCGAGCTCCCGATCGTCGCGGCGGTCGTCGTCGCGCTCGCGGTGACGGGCCTCGTCATGATCCTCCTCGGGCTCGCCCTGGCGGCCCTCGCTCTCCGCGCCGCCTCCCGCGATGGCCGCGGCAGGCTCCGGGCGCCGCGGACCGGGACTCCCACCCGATGACCGCGACCGGCTGAGAGCTCGCGTCCCGCTGGCCGAGTGTCAGCGGGGTGCGTCGTCCCCCAGGGGCGTCGGCATGGGCCGTGCGGCCAGCTTGGTGATCCGCAGCCGGTCCACCTCGGTGACCACCAGCCGGTGGTCACCGACGACGACGGCGTCGCCGACTTGTCGGCGAGGTGGCCGAGCCGGTTGAGCACGAACCCGGCGGCGGTCTCGTAGGGCCCGTTGGCGCCTCACCGACTGCCCCAATGTTTGGGCG
This sequence comes from Nocardioides sp. Z38_18, assembly GCF_058215695.1. NCBI lineage: Bacteria > Bacillati > Actinomycetota > Actinomycetes > Propionibacteriales > Nocardioidaceae > Nocardioides > Nocardioides sp. Z38_18. Next base: position 914,094 of record NZ_JBZAJE010000002.1, on the reverse strand, counting down.
GAGGAGTGCCAGACCGTTCCAGCGATCGATGGTTGCCGTTCCAACCTCTGCGCCGCACTATCCCAATGTGGGGCGATCAGCAGTGGGCGGCACCGGCAAAACCCCAGGTCAGGATGAAAGTCCCCAGCCCTCAGAGGCCCGGCGTATGGAAAGAACCCTGGGAAGAAGCCTGGGAACAACCCACACCGGGAGGAGCCTAGCGAGGTGGCTCACGTGGTCGTCACGCCGCTCGCGCCGAGGTGCGGCTCAGCGTCGGAGCAGTCGACTCAGCCAACCGCCGCCTGTGCGCTCCGCCTTGGGGTGCCCGGGGCACCACTGGCCGGCGGGAACGCTGGCCTTGACGTAGCCGATGTGCTGGCCGCAGCCGGCCCAGGTGGTCTTGCCGCAGGTGCGGCAGGTGACCGCTCGACACATGGGGTGGCTCCTTGGTGTTGTCGTTGGGATCGTGGTCGCCCGGATGGCGCGGTCGGTCATCGCGTGCTGCTCATCTGGTGAGTCTCCGTTTGGGCGAGTGGATACGGGGAGGGATACCAACCACTCTTGCCCCGTGCGTGGCGACACCGGTCAGGTCACTCGGCTCTCCAGGACCGAGGGGGGCAGCTCGAGGTCGGGGACGAGCTCGAGGAGCAGCGCCCGGACCCGACCGTCGAGGTCGGCGACGATGCCCCGCACGGTGCTCTCGTCCTGGCCGCCGGGGTCGGCGACCGGCCAGTCGACGTACTTCACGCCGGAGACGTAGGGGCACTCCTCGCCGCACCCGAGAGTGATGGCCATGGTGCTCGCCGCGATGGTCTCGCGGGTCAGCAGCTTGGGCAGTTCCGTGGAGGTGTCGAGACCGAGCTTCTCCAGCACCTCGGCGACCTCGGGGTGGATCTGCTCGCCTGGTTGGGTGCCGGCCGACAGTGCGGTCACCCGGCCCTGGGCGTAGTGCTCGGTGAGCACCCGGCTGATCACCGAACGTCCGCCGTTGCGCACACACGCGAACACGACCTGCGGTGTGGTGCTGGCGGTGCCTTGGCTCATCGGGTCCCTCCGGTGTTGCTGGTGGTGGCGCCGGTGGGGGTGGAGCGCTCGCGGTAGAACCTCCGAGCCCACAGGCTGACGTAGACCAGGGCGACCAGGGCCGGGACCTCGATCAGGGGGCCGACGACCCCGGCGAGGGCCTGTCCGGAGGTGACGCCGAAGACGCCGATGGCCACCGCGATGGCGAGCTCGAAGTTGTTGCCGGCAGCGGTGAACGAGACGGCGGTGGCCCGCTGGTAGTCGAACCCGAGCGCCTTGGTGAGCAGCATGGATCCGCCCCACATGAGGGCGAAGTAGGCCAGCAGCGGCAACGCGATCCGGGCAACGTCGAGGGGCTGGTTGGTGATGGTGTCGCCCTGGAGCGCGAAGAGGATCACGATCGTGAACAGCAGGCCGTAGAGGGCGGCCGGCCCGATCCTGGGCAGGAACCTCGACTCGTACCACTCCCGGCCCTTGGCGCGCTCTCCGAAGGTGCGGGTCAGGAATCCGGCCAGGAGTGGGATGCCGAGGAAGACCAGCACGGACTTGGCGATGCCCCAGATCGAGACGTCGAGCTGGGTCTGTTCGAGGCCGAGCCAGCCGGGGAGGACCTGGAGGTAGAAGTAGCCGAGCAGGGCGAAGGCGAGGATCTGGAAGACGGCGTTGATCGCGACCAGGATCGCGGCCGCCTCACGGTCCCCGCAGGCGAGGTCGTTCCAGATCAGGACCATCGCGATGCAGCGGGCCAGGCCGACGATGATCAGGCCGGTGCGGTACTCCGGCAGGTCGGGGAGCAGCAGCCAGGCGAGGGCGAACATCAAGGCGGGACCGAGGACCCAGTTCAAGAAGATCGAGGTGCCGAGCATGCGGCCGTCGCGGGTGACGTGACCGAGCTCGTTGTAGCGGACCTTGGCCAGCACGGGGTACATCATGATCAGCAGGCCGATGGCGATGGGCAGGGACACCGATCCGATCTCGACCGCCGCGAGTGCGTCGTCCAGGCCGGGGACGAGACGACCGAGCAGCAGCCCGACGGCCATCGCCACACCGATCCACAGCGGCAGGTAGCGGTCCAGAGTGGAGAGACGCCGGAGGACGGGGTCCTCGGAGACGTTCGCCTCGTGGTTTCCGTGCATGGCCTGGTTCACAAGGGCCCCTCGTCGAGCGGATCGGGACTCCCGGCGCCGGCATCGACGCGGGAGGGGGGAGGTGATGGCGTGGCCACCGCCATCAGGACTGCGGCGAGCCCGGCGACTGCTGCGAGCACGAGGAACGCGTCGGCGTACGAGCCGAGGACGTGGGCCAGGGCCGCACCCACGAAGGGTGCCGCAGCGGCGGCGACCAGGGCGGGCGCGGACAGGATGCCGTTGAGGGTGCCGTAGGCGGCCGGGCCCCACCGGTCGGTGATGGCGGTGGCCTGGACGAGGGTGTACATCCCGCGGGCGAGCCCCAGCCCCATCCCCACGATGATGAGCAGGCTCGCCGAGGCCGGCGCGAGCGCCAGGGCCGCAGTGCCCGCCGCGACCGAGGCGGCCACGATGACACCTCGCGAGGTGACCGAGGTGGCGGCGGCGAAGCGGGCGTAGCCCAGCCGTCCCAGCACCTGCCCGACACCGCCGAGGCCCAACGCCACCGCGGCCAGGTTCCGGGTCATGCCCTGCTCGACCAGCATCGGCACCAGGTTGATCACCACCGCGAAGACGGCCAGGGCGGTCATCGCGTTCGCCAGCATCAGGGCGAGGTAGGCGCGGCTGCGGATGACCGTGGCCACCGCGTCGCGGCGCCCATCGGGGACTCGGGTGAGGTCCGCGTCGACGTGGTGCGCCCGGCCCCAGGGGTGGTCGAGTCCCCACCAGTGCAGCGGCACCGTGATCAGGGCCAGCGCGGCGAGCAGCACCAGGTAGGCGCCGCGCCAGCCCAGCCAGTCCTCGAGCCCGGAGGCCAGCGGCGCGAACACGGTGCTGGCCAGGCCGGCCACCAGCGTCAGCGTCGTCAGGGCGCGCACGCGGCGCTCCCCGCCCCACCGGGTCAGCGCGGCGAACGCCGGTGGGTACAGGGTGCCGGCCATCGCCACCCCGACGACCGACCAGCCGAGGTAGAACACGAGCAGGTTCGGTGCCGTCGCGACGGCCAGGACTCCCGGTACGGCGAGCAACGAGGCCGCGGTCATCACCCGGCGCGGACCGAACCCGTCGATGTGGCGCCCGACCCAGACGCCGACGCCACCGGAGAGGAGCTGGGCGAGCGAGAACGCGCCCGTGACCGCGACGCTCGACCAGCCCGTGTCCTCGGTGATGGAGGACTGGAGCGCGGCGAAGGTGTAGTAGAGGACGCCCCACGACGTGATCTGGACCGTGCTGAGGACCAGGACCACCTGCCGCAGGCCGGCGCCGTCGAGCGCTCCGGTCTCCGGCGCCGCCGACCGGGGCTCGGGGGTCACTCGCCCGGGCGCCCGAGGGTGACCAGCTGCGGCTGGGAGGCGGCCGGGGCGCCGCAGCAGCCGCCCGCGTCGGCGACGGCGTCCGGCGCGTCGAAGGCGCCGGCGCCGTTGCACACACCGGTCTCGGGGAGCACCAGCTCGACCCGCTCGGCCGACTCCAGGTCGCCCGCCAGCGCCGCCATGACAGACCGCACCTGCTCGTAGCCGGTCATGGCCAGGAAGGACGGCGCCCGGCCGTAGGACTTCATCCCGACCAGGTAGAGATCCCGCTCGGGCTGCGCGAGCTCCTTGAAGCCATGCGGCTGGACGTCACCGCAGGAGTGGTGGTCGGGGTGGATTTGCGCCGCGAGCACGCGCGGGGCGCCCAGTGCCGGGTCGAGGTCGAGTCGCACCTCGGAGAGGAAGTCGAGGTCGGGGCGGAACCCGGTCACGACGATGACCTCGTCGACGTCGTCGACCTGCTGGCCGTCGACCGAGGTGAGCGTGAGGCGTCCGTCGCTGCCCGCGACCGCGGACTCGGTGCGGAACCGGGTCACGCTGGTGACCACACCGCTGGCGGCGGCAGCCCTGGCGTCCTGGCCCAGCTTGCCCCGCTCCGCGAGCTGGTCGTTGTCGCCACCGCCGAAGGCGTCCCCGACCCCGGCCCGGCGCAGCAGCCAGGAGACCCGGGTCGCAGGGTCCTGCTGGGCGAGCCGGGTCAAGCCGATCAGGACGCCCTGGGCCGAGGCGCCCTTCCCGGCGACGGCGACGTGCTTGCCGGCGTACCGCGCAGCCACCGCGGGGTCATCGAGGTCCGGGATGCCGTAGCTGATCCCGGCGGCGTTCTCCTCCTCGCCCAGGGCCGGGTAGCCGTCGGCACCGAGCGGGTTCGGCCGGCTCCAGGTGCCGGAGGCGTCGACGACTGCACTGGCCAGGAGGCGCTCGTGCCCGGTCGGGGTCTGCACGTGGACGGCGAACGGGTCGGCCTCGCGGCCGGAGTCGACGAGCAGGTCGCGACCGGACCGGCCCACTGCGACGACACGCGACTCGTAGTGGATGGCGCCCAGGGGAGAAGCGGCGAGGAGGTCGGCGAGGGGGAGCAGGTAGCGCTCGCGCCACTCGGCGCCGGTGGGGTAGGCGTCGTCGTCCGGTGCCGCCCACCCACTGGCCTCGAGGAGTCGACGGGCCGCGGGGTCGATGAGCTCGCGCCAGGCCGAGAACAGCCGCACGTGACCCCACTCGGCGACGGCGGCACCGGCGGCGTCGCCGGACTCGAGTACGACGAAGGCCAGGTCGCGCTCGGTCGCGTTGGCGGCGGCGGCCAGCCCGATCGGACCGGCTCCGATGATGGCCACGGGGTGCTCCATTGCCAGCTCTCCTCACACACTGAGATCCATCGACAGCTGTCGATGCATCGCTACAGTATCGATCAGAGTCGATGGAGCAAAGGTAGGCTGTCCCCGTGATGTCATCGCCGGCGCGCCCCGCCCCGAGCCTGACGAAGCAGGACGCAGCTACCTACGCGGAGTGGTTCGCGGTGCTAGCTGATCCCACCCGGGTCCGGGTGCTGCACGCCCTCGCCACCTCGCCCGCAGGCGCGATGAGCGTCGGCGACCTTGCCGAGGCCGTGGGGGTGAGCCAGTCCACCTGCTCCCACCATGTCGAGCACCTCCGCAAGGTCGGCTTCGTGGTCGTCGACAAGGTGGGCACCTCGAGCATGGTGTCGGTCAACGCGGCCTGCTGCACCGGTCTGCCGCACGCTGCCGATGTCGTGATGGGGACCTTGGCGTCACCTCCGTGCTGCCCCGAGGACTTGCCCGCCGACGTCAGCACCCGGCCGGTGTCCGACAAAGACATGCAGGCGGTCCTGGCCATCTACGAGGAAGGCCTGGCCACCCGCAACGCGACGTTCGAGACCAAGGTCCCCACCGCCAAGCAGCTCCGCGCCAAGTGGGTCCCAGGCATGGCCTGGGTCGCTGAGCTCGAGGGCGTGGTGGTCGGCTGGACCGCGGTGATGCCCGTCTCGGGACGCGACTGCTACGCCGGAGTCGGCGAGACGTCGGTCTACGTCACAGAGGCTGCGCGGGGTCGCGGTGTCGGGAAGGCGCTGCTGTTCACCCAGGTCAACGAGGCGGACAAGGCCGGGATGTGGACGCTGCAGGCCTCGATCTTCCCCGAGAACCGCGCCAGCCTGGCGCTACACCACTCGGCCGGCTACCGCACCCTCGCCGTGCGCACCCGGATCGCGCAGCTCGACGGGGCCTGGCGCGACGTCGTCCTGCTCGAACGCCGTAGCGAGATCAACTGAGCAGGCACACCGGGTATGGTGCTGGAAATGCACTTGTCGTCCCAGACCCGGCGGCCCTGTTGAGGGAGCGCGCGGTATGTGGAACGACAGAAGTGCTGTAGTGGCGCCCCGCCAGGCTGCGCGGACCACCGTAGGCGTCGGTCCCGGTCTCATGGGGCGATCCGACATGGTCGTGCCATGACCTCAGCACCTGATCAAACGGCGCGGGTGCGGGAGCTGATCGCGCAGGAGTCCGCGGCCGATGGAGACAGTGCTGGGGTCACCGGATGGATGCAGCGTGCCTGTCGTGCGGCAAGTCGCGAACTGTCGGCGATGGGCGTCGGCGTGTGCGTTCTCTCCGGCGGGAGGGAACCGATCAACGCCGCGGCTTCGAGTCCGGCCAGCTTGTTGATCGACGAGCTGCAGTTCGTCATGGGTGAAGGGCCCTGCATCGACGCCTACGCATCGCGTAGCCCGGTCCTCGTGCCCGACCTCCTGGCCAGGGCAACCACCACGTGGCCTGGATATGCGCCGGCGGCGCACCAGCACGGGGTGCGGTCAGTGTTCGCCTTCCCGCTCCAGGTCGGTGCTGCCCGACTGGGCGCTCTGGACGTCTATCGCGACCACACGGGGAGCATGTCCTCGGGAATGCTCACGCGGGCTCTGACCTTCGCCGAGATCGTGATGGAAGGGCTCCTCGACGCCAGAGCAGGGTCTGACCCCGGCGGCTTCGTCGAGGAGCTCGATGACAGCCGCGTCGAGGTTTACCAAGCCCAGGGAATGCTGCTGGTCCAGCTCGGCGTCAGCGCCGAGGAGGCGCTGGCCCGGCTCCGAGCCTTCGCATTCGCCCACGAGCGGCGCCTCATCGACGTTGCCCGCGACGTTCTCGACCGTAGACTCACTCTGGAGTCGGACTAGTGAGCACGAACTTGGCCTGTCCTCGACAAGCCACCACCAGCCCACCCGGTCCGGCACCGCTCCCAGCTGAAGGGGACAACCGCACATGGCAACGATAATGTCTGACCGACTTGCACTAGTGCTCGTCGAAGTCGCCGACACCCTTGTCGATGAATTCGATCTGATCGAGTTCCTGCAGCTGGTGACAACACACACCTCTGACCTGGTCGAAGCGCGAGCCTGTGGGCTCATGCTCGCGGACCACCGCGGACGACTCCAGCTGATGGCAGCCTCCGACGAGCGCACCAAGATGCTCGAGCTGTTCCAGGCCCAGGCCGAAGAAGGGCCGTGCCAGGACTGCTACCGCACGGGCGAGCCTGTGATCAACACCGACCTCGAGGTGGCCCACGACAGGTGGCCCACGTTCGCACCGTGGGCCGTCGCCGCCGGGTACCGGGCAGTCCACGCGTTCCCCATGCGACTACGGGGTCAGGTCATCGGGGCGTTGAACATGTTCGGTGACGACACCGGGTCGATGGAGCCGGCTGATGTCCGCGTGGTCCAGGCGCTGGCGGACATCGCGACCATCGGGCTCCTGCAGGAACGCGCCATTGCCCATGGCGAGCTCCTGACCGAGCAGCTGCAATCCGCCCTGAACAGCCGCATCGTGGTGGAGCAGGCCAAGGGTGCTCTTGCCCAGCTCCACGGTGGGACCACCGACGAGGCATTCACCAGGCTGCGCAACTACTGCCGTACGCACGGCCTGCGGCTGAGCAAAGTGGCCTACACGGTCACAAATGACCCGGGACTCCTGCCAGAGCTCACGCGCCCGCAGTGAGCTGAGCGCCCGGCCAGGTGGCTGCCCCGTGTCCACGTCGAGGCTGGGGCTCCACTTCGGCTCTTTCCTGTGGTTGACTGTGCTGACTGCCCCAGACCCGGTAGCGAATCTGACAGCTACCAGTACCCGGGGTCCAGCCATGAGCGTTTTCCTGCAGGAAGCTCCAGCGAGAGCAACGAGCAACGCGACCGTCGGCGACGCGCGGGAGCCACTGATCCTGACGCTGGACCTGGTGCGGCGCCTCCTGCCCGACTTCGACCAGGTGAGCGTCACGGTCATCCATGGCGCCGGAAGCCTCGCCACCTGCGCGCAGGCTGGGGATGTGGTGGCGGACCTGGATCGTCTCCAGTACGGCCTGAGCGAGGGGCCGTGCATCGACAGCCTTCGGGACGCTTCTCCGGTCGTCGCTCCCCACATCGAAGGTGACGCACGCTGGGACCGCTACGTCTCCTCGGCGACTGGTCTCGGGTTGAGGTCCCAGGTCGCGACACCGCTGCTGTGGCGCGAAGGCAACCTGCTGGGATCCTTGAACCTGTATTCGACGACCCACGCCGAGGTCGCCCACACGTCACCCGCGATCGCGAAGGCGCTCGCCGCGCAGATCGCCGGCATGCTGGCCAGTTCTCGACAGATCGAGCACCTCCACCGCGCACTGGTCACACGCAGGACCATCGGGATCGCGATGGGACTGCTGATGGCGCAGTATCAGCTGACCGAGACGGCCGCCTTCGCCGTGCTCCGACGACGATCCTCCTACTCCAACGTCAAGCTCCGCGACATCGCCGAGCAGATGGTGGCGCAACGCTCCGCGACCGGAGTCGAGCTGCCGCCACCTGCCGACTGCTGAGCAGGCGTCCTGGTGCTCGCTCAGATGGAGACGGGCATCCCGCCGGTCACTGCGATGACTTCGCCGGTGATGTAGCTCGACTCCGCAGAGGCCAGGAAAACGTACGCCGGAGCGACCTCGGCGGGCTGTCCGGCACGGCCCAGGGGGGTGTCGGTGCCGAAGGACTCCACCATGTCCTCGGGCATCGTCGCGGGGATCAGCGGCGTCCAGATCGGGCCTGGTGCGACGGCGTTGACCCGGACGCCCTGCTCGGCGGCGGTCGGCGCGAGCCCGCGGGTGAAGTTCACGATGCCGGCCTTGGTGGTCGCGTAGTCCAGCAGCTGTGGTCCCGGGCTGGAGGCCTGCACCGAGGAGGTGTTGATGATGCCGCCGCCGCGAGGCATGTGCGGGAGGGCCATCTTGGAGAGCCAGAACATCGCGTAGAGGTTCGTCTTCATCACCCGGTCGAACTGCTCGGTGGTGATGTCGGCGATGCCGCCGGGCTGCACCATCTGGAAGGCCGCGTTGTTCACCAGGAGATCGATGCGACCGAACTCGGAGACCGCACGGTCCACGAGCGCTCGGCAGGCCTCTTCGGTGGTGAGGTCGCCGGGGAGCAGCACGGCCTTGCGTCCGGCCTCCTCGACGAGCTCCGCCGTACGCCGGCCGTCCTCGTTCTCCCCCTCGAGGTAGGCCAGGACGACATCGGCACCCTCGCGGGCGAAGGCCAACGCGACGGCGCGACCGATCCCCGAGTCACCGCCGGTGATGACCGCCACCCGGTCGGTGAGCTTGCCGGTGCCTCGATAGCTCGACTCGCCGTGGTCGGGCTCCTCGCCCATCTGCGGGGTGACCGACCCCGGTGACCCGGGCCCGGGGAGCTGCTCGCCCTCGGTGTCCGGCTGGGTGTGCTGCTCGGCCGGGTCGGTGGTCTCAGGTCGCTGGTCGCTCATGTGGTCTCCGAGAGTCGTGGGGACGGACGGCTCGACAGGTACCCGCAGAGGCCGATCGCAATCATCCGGAGGAGTCAGGTGCGGAGCACGAAGACCACCTCGGTGCCGGCGACAGGGCGGTCATGGCGACCACCACGAGCAGGGCCAGCGCCGTGCGCTCCCAGGCCGGCGTCGTCCGTCGCCGAAGTCCCTGGGTACGCCGCGGCGGGAAGCTCGGGTGGCTTCGCGGATACCCCTGGGGGTGTTATGGTCGATCCTGACAGATACCCCCTGGGGTATCTAGGAACGGCTCTCTCGGCGGGCCGCCAGACGCCCTTGAACCTCCCGGAGGAGACCTGATGAACCGCACCACCGACGAGCTGACCATCGTTGCGATCGAGACCCCGACCCTGGGTGACCGCTCCTACCTGGTCCACGACGGCGACGTGGCGTTCGTGATCGACCCGCAGCGCGACATCGACCGCGTCCTGGACCTGCTCACCGAGCACGACGTCCGGCTCACGCACGTCTTCGAGACGCACATCCACAACGACTACGTCACCGGGGGACTGGCCCTCGCGCGGCGTACCGGTGCGACGTACCTGGTCAACGCCGCCGACGAGGTCTCCTTCGAGCGCACCGGCATCGTCGACGAGCAGGTGATCGAGGTGGGCAGCCGGATGCGGGTGATCGCGCTCGCCACCCCGGGCCACACCTTCACCCACCTGTCCTACGCGCTCGAGGACGCCTCCTCCGGCCAGCGGATCGGGGTGTTCACCGGCGGCTCGTTGCTCTTCGGCGCCACCGGCCGTCCCGACCTGCTGGGCAAGCAGCACACCGACGACCTGGTCCGTGCGCAGCACGCCTCGGCCCACCGCCTTGCCGACGTCCTGCCGGACACGGCCGAGGTGTTCCCCACCCACGGCTTCGGCTCCTTCTGCTCGGCCACCCAGTCCGACGCGTCCGCCTCCACCATCGGGCAGGAGCGCACCTCCAACCCGGTGCTGACCCAGGACGAGGAGACCTACGTCCGCGACCTGCTCGCGGGCCTGACCGCCTACCCCGCCTACTACGCCCACATGGGACCGGCCAACGCCGCCGGGCCGGCCGAGCCGGACCTGTCCGCGCCCGACCGGGCCGAGCCCGCAGAGCTGCGCCGCCGCATCGAGGCCGGCGAGTGGGTCGTCGACCTGCGCAACCGCACCGTGTTCGCGGCAGGGCACGTGCCCGGCTCGCTGAACTTCGGCATCGACGGTGGCTTCGCGACCTACCTGGGCTGGCTGATCGAGTGGGGTACGCCGCTGACCCTGCTCGGCGAGAGCGCCGAGCAGGTGGCCCAGGCCCAGCGCGAGCTGGTGCGGATCGGCATCGACCGGCCCGCGGCCGCATCCACCGGCACCCCGGCCGACTGGGTCGCGGGCACCGGAGTCGACCTCGCGTCCTTCGCCACCGCCAGCTTCGCCGACCTCGCCCAGGTCCGGCACCACCGCGAGGTCACCGTGCTGGACGTGCGCCGTGCCGACGAGTACGCCGCCGCCCGCATCGAGGGCGCGGTCAACATCCCGCTCCAGGAGATCCCCAAGCGCCTGGACGAGGTGCCGGAGGGCGAGGTGTGGGTGCACTGCGCCGGTGGCTACCGCGCCTCAGTCGCCGCGTCCTTCCTCTCGGCCGCCGGGCTGCGCCTGGTCGCCATCGACGACGCCTTCGCGAACGCCGAGGAGGTCGGGCTGCACCTGGTGGGCCCCGAGACGGCGTGACCCCGGCCCTGCTCCTGGCCGCCGTCGCCGGACTGCTCATCGGGCTCAGCCTCGGCGCGCTCGGCGGCGGCGGATCGGTGCTGGCCGTTCCGGTGCTCGTCTACCTGCTCGGGCAGACGCCGGGCCAGGCCACCACCGGATCCCTGGTGGTGGTCGGCCTGACCTCGGTCATCGGAGCCGTCACCGCGAAGCGAGCCGGCAACCTGTTGCTGGCTCGCGGGGTCACCTTCGGGGTGGTCGCCATCGGCGGGGCCACGGTCGGCGCGAAGGCGTCGGCCCTGGTTCCGGGACCGGTGCTGATGGCCTCGTTCGCCGTGCTGCTGCTGGTGGTCGCGCTCGTGATGGTGGCGCGTCAGGTCAAGGCACACCGGGCGGCCGCGGGCGGCGGAGTGCCACCGGTCCGGACCCAGCTGGACGACCCGATCATCACGTTCAGCCCCCACTTCGCCTGCGCCTGTCCCAGGGCCCTGAAGGTGCTCGTGACCGCGACCGTCGTGGGCCTGCTCACCGGGTTCCTCGGCGTGGGCGGCGGGTTCCTCGTCGTACCTGCGCTGGTCCTGGCCCTCGCGCTCCCGATCGGGCTGGCCGCCGGCACCTCCCTGGTCGTCATCTCCATCACCTCGGTCGCAGCCCTGCTCGTCCGGGCCGGTGCCGCGGCCCAGCCCGACTGGGCGCTGGTCGGGTTCCTGACGGTCTTCGCCCTGATCGGCGGTCACCTCGGTGCCCGCCTGGCGTGCCGCATCTCCACCGGCAGGCTGCAGACCGCCTTCACGGCGTTGCTGCTGCTGGTCGCCGGCTACACCGGCCTCCAAGCGGTGCCCGCACTGTTCTGAACATCACCCCGAAAGGCATCACCATGACCACCCAGACCCAGACCCAGCCCCAGACCCAGACCCAGCCCCAGACCCAGACTCCGGCCACCCGGGCCGCGATCGACATCGCCGAGCTCCGCGAGCTCCTCGAGGGACCCCAGGCGCCGCGCCTGCTCGACGTCCGCACCCCCGCGGAATTCGAGACCGCCCACATCGCCGGCTCCTACAACGTCCCGCTGGACCTGCTCCGCGAGCACCGGGCCGACCTCGCTCCCCACCTGGGACAGGAGACCGTGCTCGTGTGCCGTTCCGGCGCCCGCGCCACCCAGGCCGAGCAGGCGCTGACCACGACGAGCCGCCAGGGGCTGCGGGTCCTCGCGGGCGGCATCGTCGCGTGGGAGGCAGCCGGCGCCCCGGTCGTGCGTGGACGCGAGAGCTGGGAGCTCGAGCGCCAGGTCCGCCTGGTCGCGGGCTCGATCGTCGCCGCCAGCGTGCTCGGCTCCACCGTCGCGCCGCGGCTGAAGTGGGTCGCCGGTGCCGTCGGGGCCGGCCTGAGCTTCGCCGCGCTCAGCAACACCTGTGCCATGGGGATGGTCCTGTCCCGGATGCCGTGGAACCGTGCCGCCGAGGAGGTGGAGATCGGCGACGTCCTCCTCGCTCTCGCCGGCGACCGCACCTGAGCCGCCCGGACGACCCCTCCACCCGGCGCTAGGCGGTCTCCGTGGGGGCCTCGGCCGCAGGAGGCCGCACCGGACGTACGGCGAGCTTGGTGATCCGGAGCCGGTCGACCTCGGTGACCACCAGCTGGTGGTCACCGACGGTCACCGTGTCCCCGACCTTGGCGAGCCGCCCGAGCGCGTTCAGGACGAAGCCGGCGGCCGTCTCGTAGGGGCCGTCGGCCAGCTCGACCCCGGTGCGTGCGGCGAAGTCCTCGATGCTGAGACCGGCATCGAGGTTCTCGTCGGTCTCGGCGAGGAGGTCCTCCACGTCGTACTCGTCGCGGATGTCGCCCACGAGCTCCTCGACGAGGTCCTCGAGGGTGACGATGCCGTCCGTCCCGCCGTACTCGTCGATGACCAGGGCCAGGTGGGCACCCTCGGAGCGCATCGTCGCCAACGTCGGCAGCACCCGGTTCGTCGCCGGCAGGAACGGGATGGGGCGAGCCAGCTGGCTCAGGGGGGTGTCCCTTGACACGCCCAGCAGGTCGCGCACGTGGATGAACCCCGTGACGTCGTCGATGCCGGCCCGGTAGACGGGGTAGCGCGAGTACGGGCTCTCCTGGATGGTCGACATCACGTCACCGACCGTGTCGGTGAGGGCGAGCGCGGCGATGTCCGCCCGGGGCCGCATCACCTCGGCCAGGGACCGGTCACCGGCGGCGAAGACGTCGCGCAGGATCGTCTTCTCGGCTGCGTCCAGGTTGGGGTTCTGCTCCACGAGGTAGCGCAGCTCCTCGTCGCTGACCTCCTCCGAGGTGGCGTCGGGGTCTCCGCGCAGCAGCCGCACCACCGCATCGGTGGACTTGGAGAGCAGCCAGATGATCGGGCGCATCAGCTGCGCGAACCGGTCCAGCGGCGGCCCGACCAGCAGTGCGAGTCCGGCCGACTTCTGCAGCGCGAGCCGCTTGGGGACCAGCTCGCCGAGCACGAGCGAGAGGTAGGCCACGAGCAGGGTGAGCACGACCACCGAGACGGTCTCGGCCGGCCTGTCCCCGAGCCCGATCCTGGTCAGGAGAGGGGCGAAGTCCGGTGCCAGCGTGGAGGCGCCGTACGCCGCTGAGAAGAACCCGGCGACCGTGACGCCGATCTGCACCGCGGCCAGGAAACGGTTCGGGTCGCGGGCCACGGCCGCCACCCGCGCCCCCCGCTTGGACTGCTTCTCCAGCTGGTCGATCTGGCTCTCACGCAGCGACACCAGGGCGATCTCGGTGCCGGCGAACACGCCGCCGACCAGGACGAAGGCGAGGACGAGCAGCATGTTGAGCAGGGTCTGTTGGTCCACGGCCGAGGACCTTCCGACGAGAGACGGTGTTCCTCAAGCATCGCAGCCGCGACCACGCCCATTGTGGACACCGGTGCCCACGGCTGATTGAAATCTGTCGCCCCGGGCACTGCCCTGCTTAAGGGAGAGGACCTGCGGGTCCTCCACCACAGGTCCCGAGGTTCGAGATCACGGGTTTCGGGACCGCCCCAACCCTGGCGGCCCCGAAGCCGTTCAGCTCTTCGTGCGCTGCCGCTTCTTCGCCTCGGCGAGGTCGCCGAGGCGCTCGGCGTCGGCGCGAGCCTCGGCGGCGGACTGCTTGGTTTCCCGGGCCTCGGTGAGCTCTGCCTCGGCCTTGCGCCGGGCCGCCTGCTGCTTGGCCTCGGCGGCGCTCTCGACCCGCTCCTTGCGCTGCTCGACCGTGGCGGCCTGGTCGGCTGCTCGCTTCTCCGCCGCGGCCTTCTTCCCGGCCGCGGTCTTCGCTGCGCGTGCGGTGGCCTCCCGCTTGCCACGCGCCTCGGCGGCGTCCGCCTCCTCGAGCCCCGACTGGGCTCGCTTCTGGGCGCTCCTGCGCTTCTCCTGCGCCTGCTGGCGGGCCGTGGCTGCCTTCTCCTGCGCCTGTTCGCGGCGAGCTGCCGCCTCCTGCTCGAGCCGCGTCGCCTGCAGCAGCGTCTCGGATCGCTCGAGCCGGTCGGCGCCGCGCTGGGCGATGCCGCGGTTGCCCAGGAGGCTCCCGGCGAGCTTGTCGGCCGAGCCGATGGCCCGGTCCAGCGTGACCCGCGGCGCGGAGGTCTGCGGGAGCCTGGCTCCCAGGGTGTTGTCCACGACCACGAGCGGGAGTCGCGCGAGCTCGTAGGGCAGTGCGATGAGTGTGCTGATCATGGTGGTCCTCACTTCTGGGTCTCGGCGCGCAGCTGCGCGGCCTGCTGGTCGGCGACGGCGGCCTCGCGTTCGAGGCGGAGCCTCTCGGCGTTCGCCTGCCGTTCGGTGGCATCGGCGTCGTCCTCGAGTGCCTCGGCGTCCCGGAGTCGGGTCTCGGCGAGCTGGTCGGCCCGCCTCTCCGCGGCCTCCTGGCCGGCGGCCTCCTGGACCGCGGCCTGACGCTCGGCCGCTGCCTGCTCGCCCTCGCGGCGCTGCTCGACCACGGCTTCCTCGCGCGCGGCCTGGGCACGGGCGGCACTGCGCTGCGCGGCCGTCTCGGCGGTGGTCTCCCGGACCTCCTCGGCGGCCTCCTGGCGCTTCGCGTCAGCGACGGCCTCCTCGGCCACGGCCTCCTTGCGGTTGCGTGCCTCGGCCTGCTGGAGCTGGCCCTCCTCCACGAGGTCGTCCTTGCCGGTCACCGCCCCGGCGACCTCCTTGGCCTTGCCGGCGACGCTGTCGAGGAGCCCTTCCCGGGCTTGTGCTGCCTTGTCATTGCTCATGGTCGGGACCGTGCCCGTTCGGTGGCACCTGACACACATTGGACGGTGTGAGATGTCTGGCATCCCGAATGAGCGATCCGCAGGTGAGCGACGCCGCCCACGGGGAACGGGGGGGAGTCAGGCTCCGGAGGAGGTTCCATGGCACAGCGCCCAGAAGTCGTGACCCGCGCCGTACGCGCCGGCGCAGCAGCAGGAGGTGCGGTGCTCGCCGCGGCGATCCGCTCGGTCTCCGCCCTGCGCCCTGCCGAGAAGCCGCTGCACCCCACCGGCGAGGTGATCACCGGCTCCTTGCGGCGTGAGGGGTCCCCGGCCCGGTCCGGGGTCGCCTGGCTCGACGAGCCCGGCACCGAAGAGGTCCTCGTCCGGATCTCCCGGGCGATCGGGCTTCCGGAGGCACTGCCCGACATCCACGGGCTCGCCCTGAGGAGGCAGGTCGACGGCGGGGTCGCCGACGTGCTGTTCGCCTCCACCGGCACCTCGCGCCTGGGACGGTTCCTGCTCACCTTCGGCCGGCAGCCGGGTTCACGTCCGTTGACGACCCTGTTGCCCTACCGCTCGCCCGTCGGTCCGCTGTGGCTGGCTGCGCGCGCCACCGGCCCCACCGGCTACGAGCTGGCCTGGGCGCGAACCGACGCCGACTGGCAGCGCTTCGCCACCCTGGAGCTCAGCTCCGGCTCGGCGCCGGACCAGGCGGTGTCCTTCGACCCGGTGTGCAACCCGGTCCCCGGCCTCGACCAGTACTCCTGGGTGGTGCGGCTGCGCGAGCCGGCCTACCTCGATGCGCGCAGGTCGCGGCGGGGGAACGGCCGGCCCGGCTGAGCGGACCGCTCAGTCGACCGGATCCTTGCTCCTGCCCCGCTCCTGCGCGTGGCTCCGGTGGTGCTCGACGATCTCGGTGAACTGCCGCACCTTGACCTGGCGGGCCCGGACGACGGTGACCGAGCCCTCGGGCGACTCGAAGGTGGACCGCCAGCTGCGGGACCGCGGCTCCTCGCCGAGCGTCACCTTCGTCCGCGGGTCGCGCAGGTCGAACTCGGCCGTGCTGTCGCGACCGGACACCTCGAGGACGCCGTCGCGGATGGAGACCACCTGCGGGCTCCAGTGCGTGAGCGCCCAGCCCGCGCCGGCTGCGATCAGCGCCAGGCAGGCCACCAGGACGAAGCCGCCCGGGTCCGGTTCCGCCAGCACCGGGAAGAGGGTGAGCACCGCGGCGATCGCGGCTGCCACGAACACGGCGCCGAGCATGTGGTTGGGCAGCTCCGAGGGGGAGTACGACACGTTGGCGTGCACGGCAGCGGGCTCGGACTCTGGTTCTGGTTCCGGTTCGGGCTCGGGCTCCGGGTCTGGTTCGGGCTCGGGCTCGGGTTCGGGCTCGGGTTCTGGTTCGGGCGCCGCCTCGGCGGCCGGCTCGGGTTCTGGCTCGGGTTCGGGCTCGGGCTCCGGTTCGGGCTCGGGCTCCGGTTCTGGTTCCGGCTCTGGTTCGGGCGCCGCCTCGGCGGCCGGCTCGGGCTCGGGTTCTGGTTCCGGTTCGGGCTCGGGTTCTGGCTCGGGTTCGGGCTCGGGCTCGGGCTTCGGTTCGGGCTCGGGTTCTGGTTCTGGCTCGGGCTCCGGTTCCGGCTCGGGTCGGGGCGCCGGTTCCGGCTCCGCCTCCGCCTCGGTGACCGTGTCGCCGGTGCCGGTGTGCTGGTAGACCGTCCCGTCCTCGGCGACCATGGCGCCGTCGGCGAAGTGGTAGAGCCAGCCGTCGAAGCCGGACCCGTCCGCGGCCTCGTGCAGCACCCATCCCTCGTCGGCCTTCTCGGCCGAGTCGGGGGAGTCGGTGGCGGTGCCGGTCGCGCCCGGTTTCAGCTCCGGACCCGGCTCCCGGCGGCGGATTCGGGAGAGCAGACCGCGGCGCGGTTCCTCCTGGTCGGGATCGCTCACGGCTGCTCCTGTCAGATGACGGCTATCGGAACGTACGGCGGCACACCCGGGCGGTCAATGGAGGCTGCCATGCGTCGTGATCGCGGGTTGCAGGGGGTGTTCCTGGTCACCGACGTGGCGCGCCGAGAACCGCTTTCGCCGGGGGGTGGCGCGAAGTTGCCCAAGAGGTTGCTACGCTAGTGGAGCAGGGTGCAAGTTCCAGCGGTACTCAACGCTTGTTGGAGTTTGTGATCCAACGGCGTTTCTTCTCTTTGCTACACGGCTTGCGAGGCGGGACGGCGTATCACCCGCACTCTGCAGAGGCCGCCGAAGTGGCGGTCTCACGCCTCAGTAACAGGAGAAAAAGAGCATGGCACAAGGCACCGTGAAGTGGTTCAACGCCGAGAAGGGCTTCGGCTTCATCGCCCAGGAGAACGGCGGCGACGACGTCTTCGTTCACTACTCGGCCATCCAGTCGCAGGGCTACAAGTCCCTCGACGAGAACCAGAAGGTCGAGTTCGACGTCACGCAGGGCCCCAAGGGTCCGCAGGCCGAGAACGTTCGCGCCGTCTGACGCACGCTTAGACACCGGAGGGAGCTCCGACCCGAGAGGGTCGGGGCTCCTTTCGTAATTCAGTCCCGCGGTTACCGGTAGGTACCAGAAAACGCGGAGGCCCGCCGCGCTGCGCGGTTTTCACCACGCACGCCGGGGTAAGAGCAAGAGATAGCCAAGAAATGGCGCTGATCCGAATGGGAGGACGCTCGGGTGGACCCGTTCAACGTGCGTCTCGAGGACGACGAGCTCCTCAGTGAAGTCGAGCTGACGGCCAACCTGATCGTGGCGGCAAACCAGGCCGACGGGCACCTCTCGCTCAGCGAGATCGATCACATTCTCGGCGTGGTCCCACACCCGCGCACCGCTGACTGAGCCTCGCTGCGGGTCACTTGGGCACTGCCGTGTCATCGAGACGTCGTCGGGTGTAGTTCACTTGTCGTGCTACCGGTGCTCCGAGTTGCGCTGCCGGTGCGAGCACCTCTTAGCATGTGCAACGTTTTGACCACCCGACCAGGAGTTAACCCGTGGCTCTGAGATTCAAGCCAGTGGACAGCGTCTTCTACGAACTGCTCACCGACTCCGCGACGCACCTCGTCGACGGCGCCGCGATCCTCGCGGAGATGCTCGATGACTCCGCCGACCGCCCGGCCATCGCCGACCGCATGCGCGACGCCGAGCACGAGGCCGACGAGACCACGCACGAGATCGCCAAGCGGGTCAACGCGACCTTCGTGACGCCGTTCGACCGTGAGGACATCTACGCCCTCGCCTCGGGTCTCGACGACGTCATGGACTTCATGGAGGAGGCCGTCGACCTGACGGTGCTCTACGAGGTCGGTTCCCTGCCGGCCGAGCTGGCCGAGCAGGTCGACGTACTCCAGCGCTGCGCGGAGCTCACCGCCGAGGCGATGCCGCGGCTGAAGTCGATGAAGAACCTCGAAGAGTTCTGGATCGAGATCAACCGGCTCGAGAACACCGGGGACAAGAGCTACCGCCGGATCCTGGCCAAGCTGTTCAGCGGGCAGTACGACGCCCTGGACGTCTTGAAGCTCAAGGACATCGTCGACGCCCTCGAGCACGCGGTTGACGCCTTCGAGAAGGTCGCGAACATCATCGAGCAGATCCACGCCAAGGAGAACTGACCGGTGGAACTCGCGATCATCATCGCGGTCGTCGCAGTTGCTCTGATCTTCGATTACACCAACGGTTTCCACGACGCCGCGAACGCGATCGCCACCTCGGTCTCCACCCGGGCGCTGACCCCGCGGGTCGCGCTGCTGATGGCCGCGGTGATGAACTTCGTGGGCGCGTTCCTCGGCCAGAAGGTGGCCAGCACGGTCAGCGAGACCATCAGCCCGGGAACGGGCAGCCATGGCCTGGTGATCGTGATGGCCGGCCTGGTCGGCGCGATCACCTGGAACATGATCACGTGGTACTTCGGGCTGCCCTCGTCCTCCTCGCACGCGCTGATCGGTGGTCTCGTCGGGGCCGCCCTGACCGCCAGCGTGGCCGTGAACTGGGCCACCGTGGTGGAGAAGGTCGTCATCCCGATGGTGATCTCGCCGCTGGTGGCATTCACCCTCGGCTTCGGGATGATGCTGCTGATCATGTGGCTGTTCCGCAACCAGGCCCCGGGCAAGGTCGGGCGCGGCTTCCGCCTGGCCCAGTCCCTCTCCGCGGCCGCGATGGCGCTCGGTCACGGCCTGCAGGACGCGCAGAAGACGATGGGTGTGATCTTCCTGGCGCTGCTCGCCGGCGGGTACGTCGCCGAGGGGGACCCGTTGCCGCTGTGGGTGATCATCGCCGCGGCGACCGCGATCTCCCTGGGCACCTACTCCGGCGGCTGGCGGATCATGCGCACCCTGGGGCGCCGGATCATCCACCTCGACCCGCCGCAGGGCTTCGCCGCGGAGTCGGTGGCCGCGTCGGTGCTCTACAGCACGGCGTACGTCTTCGAGGCCCCGATCTCCACGACGCACACCATCACCAGCGCGGTGATGGGCGTGGGCGCAACCAAGCGGCTCTCGGCAGTGCGCTGGGGCGTCGCGCGCTCCATCCTGGTGGGCTGGCTGCTGACCTTCCCGGCCGCCGGCACCATGGCGGCGCTGACCTACCTCGTGCTGAAGTTCGTCTTCCAGCTCCCCTGAGGTCGGCTCAGCCGGCGATCCGCCAGAACCGCATCGAGTCGATCACCAGGTCCGAGCGGCGCCATGAGTCGTCCACCGGTCCGGCGCTGCCGGTCCCGGGGCCGACCTGGAACGTGATCCGTGGATACCACCGGGTGTCCACCTCCCACATGGAGTCCCACTCCTCCCGGGAGACGTGGATGGTCTTGGGGCGCAGCGTCGCCACCAGCTCGTCGTCGACGTAGTAGCGCATCTCGCCGGGGACCTTCTCCACCGCCCACGTGTGCCTGCCCTCGGCCGCGGGGTCGTCGAACTCGTCCATGGTCACGGACTTCGACCGGATGAGGGTCGCGTCGCGGCCGTCGTTCGCCGTCCAGATCGCCGAGATCTGGCTCTCCCGCGGCAGCGGGTCCTTGCCCCAGAGCTCGTGCACGTCGATCTCGCCCTCCCCGGGGCCGTTGGGCCGGAACCACAGCGCGGCCGGCCAGAGTCCGGGCACGAGGGAGGAGACGCGCGCGGTGACCTCGGCGCGGAAGTAGTTCGGCAGCGCGAGATCGAGCAGCTTCATGTCGACGCTGTAGATCGGCGCCGATTCCGACTCGCGCTCCGCGGTGACGGTGAGCGAGGTGCCCTGCGGTCCGGTCCCGAACCTCGCCTGCTCGGGTCGGCAGATGGAGGAGTCACGTCCCTGGTTGCCCAGGTTGTGGGTCCAGCCCTCGTCCCGGCTGAGGTCCAGGTCGCGGATCAGCGCCCACTCGACCTTGGCGGCCCCGCCCGCGTCCGTACGACGATCTCCCGAGCCGTCGCGCGCCAGCAGCGTGGCGACCAGCGCGCACGCCAGGCCGACTCCGAGCAGCACCGCCGGGGGGCGCTGGCTCCTGTGACCAGGAGAGGCGCGGCGCCCTCGCCGCCACAGCGCGAGGCCGCCCAGGAGGCAGGCCCCGGCGCAGATGGCGAGGATCGCGGCGAGAGGCATGGACGCACCCTAGGTGGACGGACCCCGCCACGACCGCGCCGTGCCCGGGGGCCGGCACGGGGTCGGTCCGGTGTCCGGGATCCGGTCGGCGTACGGTCCGGGACGCCTCAGCCGAACCGGCCGGAGATGTAGGCCTCGGTGGCCCGCTCGTCCGGCACGCTGAAGATCTTCTTGGTGCTGTTCATCTCGATCAGCCGGCCGGGCTTGCCGGCCCCCGCGATGTTGAAGAACGCGGTGTCCTCGGAGACCCGGGCCGCCTGCTGCATGTTGTGGGTGACGATCACGATCGTGTAGTCGGCCTTCAGCTGGTGGATCAGGTCCTCGATCGCCGAGGTGGAGATCGGGTCCAGCGCGGAGCAGGGCTCGTCCATCAGCAGGACCTGCGGCTCCACCGCGATGGCCCGGGCGATGCACAGGCGCTGCTGCTGGCCGCCGGAGAGGCCCATCCCCGGCTTGCTGAGCCGGTCCTTGACCTCCTCCCACAGGTTGGCGTGACGCAGCGACCGCTCGACCACGACGTCGGCCTCGGCCTTCTTGATCTTGGCGTTGTTCAGCCGCAGCCCGGCCAGGACGTTGTCGTAGATCGACATCGTGGGGAACGGGTTGGGTCGCTGGAAGACCATGCCGATCATCCGGCGTACCTCCACCGGGTCGACCGCGCTGTCGTAGAGCGACTGCCCGTCCACCACGATCTTGCCCTCGACGCGCGCGCCCGGGATCACCTCGTGCATCCGGTTCAGCGAACGCAGGAAGGTCGACTTCCCGCAGCCCGACGGACCGATCAGTGCGGTCACCGACCGGGCCGGGATCGTGACGGTGACGTCCTCGACGGCGAGGAAGTCGCCGTAGTAGATGTTGAGGTCAGAGACATCGATGCTCTTGGCCATCAGGAACTTTCCTTCTCCTCAGTGCCCGGTCTTGGGGGCGAAGATCTTGCCGACGACGCGTGCCGTCAGGTTGAGCACCATCACGATCACGATCAGGACGAACGCACCGCCCCAGGCCATCTCGACACCGGGCGCGAGACCGCCGTCGGCCGGCGGGATGCCGGGGTTGGCGTTCTGGGTGTAGATCAGCACCGGCAGCGTGGTCATCCGGTCGGAGAACACGTTGAAGTTGGTGCGGGTGGTCAGGCCGGCGATCAGCAGCAGCGGGGCGGTCTCGCCGACCACGCGCGCGATCGCGAGCGTCACGCCGGTGACGATCCCGCCGAGCGCGGTCGGCAGCACGACCTTGACGATCGTGCGCCACTTCGGCACCCCCAGGGCGTACGCCGCCTCGCGCAGGTCCGAGGGCACCAGCCGGAGCATCTCCTCGGTGGAGCGCACGACGATCGGGATCATCAGCAGCGCCAGCGCGATCGAGCCACCGAGTCCCGCGCGCGCGGACGGCCCGAAGATCAGGATCCACAGCGAGAACGCGAACAGCCCGGCCACGATCGAGGGAATGCCGGTCATCACGTCGACCAGGAAGGTGATCGCCCGCGCGAGCCGGTTGCCCTTGCCGTACTCGACCAGGTAGATCGCGGCGAAGATGCCGACCGGCACCGAGATCAGCGCTGCGAACAGCGTGATCAGCAGGGTGCCGACCAGAGCGTGGTAGATCCCGACCGGCTGGGACAGGTCGGTGCGGAACATCGAGTAGGTCAGGAACGTGCTGGTGACCTGGGGGGCTCCGCGCGCGATCACGGTCCAGATCAGGGACAGCAGCGGGACCAGCGCGATCGCGAACGCGAACCACACCAGCGAGGTCATCAGCCGGTCGACCGCAGAGCGCTTGTTCTCGATCACGAGCGCCCACGCGGGCAGCGAGACCACGTGCACCAGCGCCGCCACGACGACGATGCCGGCGAGGCCCCAGCCCAGGCTCAGCCCGAGCAGGAGCGACAGCGCGATGCTGATCGTGGCCACCAGCGCCGGGGCCCACCGGGGGAGCCGGGGCTTGCGCAGCGTGACCGGGGAGAGCTCGGCCGCGGTGGTCTGGGTCCGGGTCGTGGTGCTCAACGGTTCAGCCTCCGCTCGGAGCGGCCCACGAGCCAGCGTGCCGCGGCGTTGACCAGGAAGGTCACCAGGAACAGCACCAGGCCGGTCGCGACCAGGATGCTGACCTTCGCCGGGGTGCCCTCCTTGTAGTTGGAGGCGATGTTGGAGGCGATGCTCGCCGGGTTCGTGGAGGAGATCAGGTTGAGGCTGATCCCGCCGCCCACGGAGAGCACCATCGCCACGGCCATCGTCTCGCCGAGCGCACGACCCAGGCCGAGCATGGTCGCGGAGACCATCCCGGAGCGGGCGTAGGGGAAGACGGTGAGCCGGATCATCTCCCACCGGGTCGCGCCCAGGGCCAGCGCGGCCTCCTGGTGCAGCCGGGGGGTCTGGGCGAAGATCTCGCGGGAGATCGCGGTGATGATCGGCAGGATCATGATCGCCAGCACGATCCCGGCGGTCAGGATCGTGCGCCCGGTCGTCGAGGGCGGTCCGGCGAACAGCGGGATCCAGCCGAGGTTGTCGTAGAGCCAGGTGTAGATCGGGGTCACCTCGGAGGCCAGCACGCTGATCCCCCAGAGCCCGAAGACCACGCTGGGCACGGCGGCCAGCAGGTCGATCAGGTACGCCGCCGGCGTCGCGATCGACCTCGGGGCGTAGTGGCTGATCACCAGGGCGATGCCGAAGGAGAGCGGGGCCGCGATCGCCACCGCGATCACGGCCGCGAGCACGGTCCCGAACAGCAGCGGTCCGACGTAGCCCAGGAAGCTCTCGGCCCGGGGGCCGTAGAACCTGGCGGGCTGGGTGAGCCCGGGGACGCCCTCGATGAACAGGAAGAGGAACACCCCCGCCAGCGCGACCAGGATGGCGATCCCGGCCGCGCGGGCGAGGTTGGAGAAGACGCGGTCGCCGACTCGGCGTACGGCGCGTGGCTCCGGCGGTGCTTCGGTGCCGATCACGGTCGAGGTCAGCCCTTGGCGGTGATCTGCTCGAGGATGCCCTTGGCCTTGTCGGCGACCGAGGCGTCCAGGGGAGCGGAGCCGGCGTTCTTCGCGGCGGCCTCCTGGCCCTCAGTGGAGACGGTGTACTCGAGGTAGGACTTGACCAGCTCCGCCTCGTTCGCGTCGTCGTAGGTCTGGCAGGCGATCAGGTAGGACAGCAGCACGACCGGGTAGGCGCCGGACTCGGTGGTGGTCCGGTCGAGGTCGACGGCCATGTCCACGTCGGCGCGGCCCTCGGCGGCGGGGGAGACCGCCACCACCTTGGCAGCACCCTCGGCCGACGGCGCGACGTACTCGTCACCGACCTTGACCTTGACCTGGCCGAGCTTCCCGGCCTGGCTCTCGTCGGCGTACCCGATGGTGCCCTGGCCGTTGCTGACCGCGGAGATCACCCCGGAGGTGCCCTCCGCCGCCTCGCCCTTGACCGGGAAGGCGTCCTCGGCCTCGTGCTTCCAGGCGCCCTCGCCTGCCTTGGCGAGGTAGTCGGTGAAGTTCTTCGTGGTGCCCGAGTCGTCGGAACGGTGCACCGGCGTGATCGCGGTGGCCGGCAGCTTCGCGTCGGGGTTCTCCGCGACGATCGCGGGGTCGTTCCACTTGGTGATCTTGTTCTCGAAGATCTGCGCGATCGTCTTCGCCGAGAGCTGGAGGGAGTCCACGCCCTCGAGGTTGTAGACGACCGCGATGGGCGAGACGTACGCCGGGACCTCGATCGGGTCCTCGCCGCCGCACCGCTCCTTGGCGGCGGCCAGCTCGCCCTCGTCGTCGCTGAGGTAGGAGTCGCTGCCGGCGAAGCTCACGCCCTTGGCGATGAACTGCGTGCGGCCGTCGCCGGACCCGACGGGGTCATAGGTGACGGTGACGCCGCTGTGGGCGCCCTGGAACCCGGCGGCCCAGGCCTCCTGGGCCTTCTCCTGGGAGGAGGCGCCGGCGCCGGCGAGCTGGCCGGAGAGAGTGGAGTCGGAGTCGGAGCCCGAGCCGGCCGCGGGGCTGGTCTCGTTCGCGGCTCCGCAGGCAGACAGGGTGATTCCGAGAGCGAGGGCCGCGATGCCGGGAGCGGCGATGCGGCGAAGGGAAGTGCGGTTCACTTCGTTCTCCTGGGAGTCATGTGGTTGATGACTCTGAACCTAGGAAGTGCAAGTGACCGGGTTCGGGTGCCTCGGTGAACGCAAGGTGAACGGTGACCGGCAGTTCAGCGGTCGGCGAGGACCGGCAGGTGCCTCTCGGTGGCCAGGACGGTGCCCTTGCGGTGGTGCACGACGACCATCTCGGCGGGGGACAGCGGGTCGGGGTCGATCCCGAGCAGGTCAAACAGCTGCGGCAGCACCGGCCGGTGGCTGCACACGACGCTGGGGCCGGGGGTGGTGCGCAGGTGGTCCAGGAAGCCGGACGCGGCCTCGACGTCGAAGTCCTCCTCGGAGAGCGCGTCGGACTCGTTGAGCCCCAGCACCTGCTCCGCGGCGTACGGCGCCACGGTCTGGACGCAACGGGTGCTCGATGAGGTCAGGACCCGGGAGACGCCGTACGCGTGCAGGAGCGGGACCAGCGCGTCGGCCTGCCGCTCGCCGAGCTCGTTGAGGGGTCGCAGCCGGTCCAGGCCGTCCCAGCTGGCCCGCTTGAGCGCCTTGGCGTGGCGCAGCACAACCAGTGCCGAGGTGTTGCGGCGCTGCTGGCGGAACTCCTCGAGCAGGTCGATGTCGTCGAGGTAGGTGAGCCGCTCCGCGGCAGCCGCGGCGGAGACCCACTCCAGGGCGTCCACCTCGTCGTTGATCACGTAGGAGGAGACGTCGTCGTCGCCGATGACGTGGCCCACCCAGTAGCGCACCTGCTTGGTGCGGCCGCCGCTGATCGAGTAGCGCTGCGAGCGCAGCGGCAGCCCGAGCCGGATCTCGACCCCGGTCTCCTCCAGCACCTCGCGCACCGCGGTGGCGGTCACGTGCTCCCCGGGGTCCTGCTTGCCCTTGGGGAAGGACCAGTCGTCGTACTTCGGCCGGTGCACGAGCAGCACCTCGCGGCCCTCGGGACCCCTGCGCGCGACCACCGCCCCGGCAGCCACCACGTCGGGGGCATCGCGATCGCCGGGGGCCGAGGTCGCCGTGGAGGCCATGTCCTGAATCCTGACACGCAACGGCCTCGCCGGGTACGGCTACCCTCGCCCGGTGCGCGGGTGATCCCAGGCCGCGCCACCACGACGACCCGGGGGGCAGGCATGGCGGTACGGCGCTGGTCTAGGCCCCTCCGCGGGCGCGTCCTGGTGGGTGCGTTGCTCGCGCTCGTGCTGGTCGTGGGACTGGTCGTGGTCGGCGCCGCGGCCTGGCAGCGGGCCAACCGCACCGACCTCCAGGAGGCGCTCGCCTCCGTCCCGTCCAGCACCCTGCGGGTCGGGTTCACCGACTGGTCGGCCGTGCGCAGCCGGCTGGACGCCGACCTCGGCGACGACCCGGACCGCGAGGCCGTGCAGGAGCTGATGGACCGGGCCTACGACAGCGACTATTCGGCCGTCTCCAGCATCGACGAGTCGGCCGCCGCGCTCCAGGAGACGTTCGGCTTCAGCCCGGCGACGGCCCAGTGGGAGGCGTTCGCCCAGGGTCGCAAGGGCGCCACGATGGTGCTCAAGGTGGCCGAGGGCAGCGACTTCGACGTGCTCGCGGGCAACCTGCGCCGAGCCGGGTACCGCGCGCCGAAGAAGGATGACGGGGCCTGGAAGGGCGGCTCGGACGTGACCGACCTCGACCCGACGATCAGCCCGGAGCTGAACCACATCGTGCTCCTCGAGGACCGCGGGGTCGTGGTCTCCAGCGACAACCCCGACTACGTGGTGGTCGCCGCGAAGGCCGCCTCCGGTGACGGCGACTCCTTCGCCCGTGTCGACGGGGTCCCCGACCTCGCGGACCGGCTCGCCGAGCCGGCCAACGCGATGGTGTGGGGCAAGGACTTCGCCTGCGAGGACCTGGCGATGTCCCAGGCCGACGAGAATGACCAGGCGGCGGCGGAGAGCGCCGTACGGGAGGTGGGCGGCGTCTCGCCCCTCGCCGGCCTGGCCATGGGGATGATGCCCAGCCGGACCCTGCGCGTGGTCGCGCACTTCGAGACCTCCGACCGCGCCGAGCGCGACGTACGCTCCCGGGCCAAGCTCGCCGTCGGCGACGCCATCGGCCGCGGCGGCTCCTTCGCCGACGACCTCACCCTGACCTCCTCGAAGGTGATCGGCGAGACCATCCAGCTGGACCTCCGCCCCCGCACCCCCACCGGCTTCGTCCTCTCCTCCCTCAACGACGGCCCCCTCCTCTTCGCCTCCTGCTGACCAGGCGGGGTGGTCGAGCCGCCCCCAGGTGGTCGAGCAGCGAACGAAGTGAGCGGATAGTCGAGACCCCGACCCAGGTGGTCGAGCGGTCCCTAGGTGGTCGAGCAGCGAACGAAGTGAGCGGATAGTCGAGACCACGCCGGAACGACGTACGCCGGAACCCACTCAGTCACTCCTGCGCATCCACCCCGTTCGACCACGGCTGAGCATCGACAGGTCCTCCATCCGTCCGTCGATCAGGGCCTCGCGTTTGGCCCGCGACCAGTTCTGGATCTGCTTCTCAGCAGCGAAAGCATCCGCCACGTTGTGGAACTCCATCGCCCAGACCAGGACGACGGGTCGACGCCGCGCGGTGTACTTCGCGCCACCGCCGTGGTTGTGCTGGGCGATCCGAGCTTCGAGGTCGATGGTGCTGCCCACGTAGTACGAGTCGTCAGTGCATCGAACGATGTAGACCCAAGCCATGGGGCAAGAATCGCCGTGTGAGGCGCTGGGGTCCACGGCGAATGTGGAGCCTGTGGATCCGGTGGGCTCGCGGCGTACGCCGGGGTCTCGACTGTCCGCTCACTTCGTTCGCTGCTCGACCGCCTAGGGAGTGCTCGACCACCTGGCCGGGGTCTCGACTGGTCGCTCACTTCGTTCGCTGCTCGACCGCCTAGGAGTGCTCGACCACCTGGGGGTGCTCGACCGCCTAGATGCGGAGGCGGCGGCGGCGGTGGGTGGCGATCAGGGTCTCCTGGAGGTTGCGCAGGGGGCGGTCGTCGGGGGACTCGGCCTGGGTCCAGGTGCCGTCCTGGTGGAGCTCCCAGGCGGCGGTGTGGGGGTCGAAGGCGAGGTCCAGCAGGCGGGTGACCTCGTCGACCTCCTTCGTCGAGGGAAGCCTGACGAGCACCTCGACGCGGCGGTCGAGGTTGCGGTGCATCAGGTCCGAGGACCCGATCCAGCCGACCGGCTCGCCGCCGTTCGCGAACCACATCACCCGGCTGTGCTCGAGGTAGCGACCCAGCACCGAGCGGACCCGGATCGTCTCGGAGAGCCCCTTCACCCCCGGGCGCACGGCGCAGATCCCGCGGACGAGCAGGTCGATCGGCACCCCCGCCCGCGAGGCACGGTAGAGCTCGTCGATCAGCGCCTCGTCGACGATGGAGTTGGCCTTCATCCGGATGTGGGCGGGGCGCCCGGCCTCGTGGTGCTCGATCTCCTGGCCGATGGCCTCGAGCAGTCCGGTACGCACCGACTCGGGCGCCACCAGGAGCTGCGCGTAGGAGGCGTTGCGGGAGTAGCCACTGAGGTTGTTGAACAGGTGCGCGACGTCCTCGCCGATGACCTCGTCGGTGGTGAGCAGCCCGTAGTCCTCGTACATCCGTGCGGTCTTGGGGTTGTAGTTGCCGGTGCCGATGTGGGTGTAGCGGCGGATCCCCTCGGGCTCGTCGCGCACCACCATCGACAGCTTGCAGTGGGTCTTCAGCCCGACCAGGCCGTAGACCACGTGGCAGCCGGCCTGCTCGAGCTGTCGGGCCCAACGGATGTTGGCCTGCTCGTCGAAGCGGGCCTTGATCTCCACGATCACCAGCACCTGCTTGCCGGCCTCGGCAGCGTCGACCAGCGCGTCGATGATCGGGGAGTCGCCGGAGGTTCGGTACAGCGTCTGCTTGATCGCGAGCACCTGCGGGTCGGCCGCTGCCTGCTCGATGAATCGCTGGACCGACGTACTGAACGAGTCATAGGGGTGGTGCAGGAGTACGTCGGAACGCTGCAGCGCCTTGAACACGTCGACCGGCGAGGCCGACTCGACCGGGGCGAGCAGGGGATGGGTGGCGGGGATGAAGTTCGGGTACTTCAGGTCCTCGCGGTCGAGGTCGGCGATGCCGTGCAGCCCGCGCAGGTCCAGCGGCCCCGGGAGCCGGAACACCTCGGAGTCGGTGACGCCGAGCTCGGTGGTGAGCAGCTCCAGCACGTGCGCGTCGATGTCCTCCTGCACCTCGAGGCGCACCGAGGGTCCGAACCGGCGGCGCAGCAGCTCCTTCTCGAGGGCCGCCAGGAGGTTCTCGGCGTCGTCCTCCTCGACCTCGAGGTCCTCGTTGCGGGTGACCCGGAAGGTGTTCACCTTGAGCACCTCCATGCCCGGGAACAGCCGCTTGAGGTGCTCGCCGATCACGTCCTCCAGCGGCACGAACCGCTGGTTGCCCAGGGACACGAACCGGCTGAAGATCGGCGGCACCTTCACCCGGGCGAAGTGCTCCTTGCCGGTCTTCGGGTTGCGCACCAGGATCGCGAGGTTCAGCGAGAGCCCGGAGATGTAGGGGAACGGGTGGGCCGGGTCGACCGCAAGAGGGGTGAGGACCGGGAAGACCCGTTCCTTGAAGAACCGCTTGCAGTACTTCTGCTCGTCCCGGTCCAGGTCCTCCCAGCGAACGAGCTCGATCCCCTCGGAGGCCAGCTCGGGGATGATGTCCTCCCGGAAGACCCGCGCGTGCCGGGACATCAGCTCGGCGGTGGTGGACCAGATCTGCTCGAGGACCTCGCGGGGCATCATCCCGGAGGCGGCGCGTACGGCGACCCCCGCCGCGATACGGCGCTTCAGGCCGGCGACGCGGACCATGAAGAACTCGTCGAGGTTGCTGGCGAAGATGGCCAGGAAGCGCGCGCGTTCCAGCAGCGGGAGCGCCTCGTCCTCCGCGAGCTCGAGCACGCGCTGGTTGAACCGCAGCCAGGACAGCTCGCGGTCCAGGAACCGGTTGGGGAACTCGCCGGGCGAGAACCCGTCGTCGGTGGGGCGGTAGGGCGGGTCCACGTCGAACATGTCAGCCGGTACGACACGCAGGCTGGGGTCGAGCGGACCCTCGGCGGTGTCGGAGCCGGTGGCCTGCGGGGAGCTCTCTGTGGACATGTACCGAAGTCTGACACCGCAGGGTGAACAACAGGGGGTCCTCGCTAGGTTGACCTCCATGACCGACCTGATGTTCCGCGTCCAGCAACAAGCGTTCAGGATGGCCCTCGGACTGCCGACCCGCGTCCAACGGTCGATGGCGGGCAAGCCCGTCGTCGTCGACGGCCTCACGCTCTCGCTCGAGGTGCAGCTGATGCTGCGCCTGAAGCGGCTGGCGCGGGTGCCAGCAGCCGAGAACCTGCCGATCGCACAGGCCCGCGCGGAGCTCGAGCGGCAGCAGCGGATGGTGGGCGGTCACCAGCACGTCGGGGCGCTGCGTGACCTGGAGGTCGACGGCGCCGAGGGGCCGCTGCGGGCCCGGCTGTACACCCCGACCGAGCGGCTCGGCGCCGACCCGGCCCCCACACTGCTGTTCATCCACGGTGGCGGCTGGATCTACGGCGACCTGGAGAGCCACGACGCCTCGTGCCGGTTCCTGGCCGAGCGCTCCGGGGTCCAGCTGTTGGCCATCGACTACCGGCTCGCGCCGGAGCACAAGTTCCCCGCTGCGGTCGAGGACTGCCGAGCGGCGTACCGCTGGCTGGTGGAGCACGCCGACGAGGTCAACGCCGACCCGCTGCGGCTCGCGGTCGGTGGCGACTCCGCCGGTGGTGCGCTGGCCACCTCGACGGCGATGTGGGCCGCCGAGCGGGGACTGCCGCTCGCGTTCCAGCTGATGATCTACCCCGGCACGGACTGGATGGAGCGCACCAGGAGCCGGGACCTGTTCAGCGACGGCGGGTTCGTCCTCACCCAGCGGTTCATGGACAACGCCGAGGAGGGCTACTTCGAGCCGGGCGCCGACAAGTCGGTCCCCGACGCCTCGGCCCTGCGCCGCGTCGACTTCCCCGAGAAGATCGCCCCGGCGTACGTCGTCACGGCCGGCTTCGACCCCCTCCGCGACGAGGGCGAGGCCTACGCCGCGCTGCTGGAGAAGCAGGGCGTCGAGGTGGAGGTCAAGCGCTACCCCTCGATGTTCCACGGCTTCCTGCACCTGGTCGGCGTCGGCCGCGAGGCCAAGTCCTACGTCGCGGAGATCGCCGACCGGCTCCGGGCGGCCCTGGCCTGACGGCTGGTCGTTTTCGGCAGTCGGGATAGTCCGAGACGTTTCCGCTCCGATTTGACCGTTTCGACAACGGAAACGTCGCGGACTATCCCGACTACCCGCCCGCCCGGCGATCCCGGCTCAGGACGCGCGACCACGCAGCCAGCGGGCTCGCTGTTCGGTGTCCAACTGGCACCGGAGCTCGACGGTGTGGGTCGGGGTCCACCACGGTGGTGGCTCGACGGTCCATCGACGCACCGACTCCGGCTCCCACTTCGCGCGGCTCCGGGCGTCGAGCATCTTCTGGACGGCCCGCTCGGGGTGCGGGATGTCGCCGGCCAGGATCGTGAAGCCCTCCAGGCCGAGGTTGCTGAGCCTGTTCGCCCTTGCGACGTCACGAGCCCGCTGCCGGCCGGGAAGGTGCAGTGCGCCGTCGTACTCCCCATAGGTGCCGGACTCGAGATCGAGCAGGTCCGGTGTCGCGACGTGGTTCCCGGGGAGGTCGAAGATCGGCCGGTTGCACAGCGGCGGGGGCAGCCCGGCATCGCGGACCCAGAGGAGCCGGGTCCAGCTCTCCCACCGCGACCAGCTGTTCTCGTCCACGAACGGGATGGCGTCGCGAGCCTGCGGGACGCCGGTCCACCCCGGGTGGGCGAGTGCGTACGCCGTGATCTCGGCGATGGAGACCAGATCGGCAGCGGCCGCGAGGTCGGCGAGCACGACCGCCTCACGCACGTCGCGGGCGTAGCGCATCAGGAAGAACAGCGAACGGACCGCCAGCGTCGTACGCAGCCCGTCGACCATGATCAGCTCGCTCGGGCCCAGCCGTTCCTGGTGTACGACGAAGCCGTCCTGGCTGCGGATGTCCTGGTAGCAGGTCGCCAAGTCCACCGGCAGGACAGTGATCCCGTCCGGCCCGAGGCCGTTGAACCACGACCCGCCGAGCCAGCACAGCGACGCCCAGCCGGTGATCCCGCCGACCTCCGGCAGCACTGCCGCGCACTCGACGATCCGTTGCTCCACCAGGGAGGGGTCCACGCTGGCCGGCACGTAGAGGCCGCGGCTCGTGCAACGCCAGTACGGTCCCCGCGCCTGGCCCTCCGTCGGCCCGCGCAGTCCGCTGGGGTCGACGCGAACAGGACCGACCAGCCCTGGCCTGTTCGGGTGGAACGGTGGAGGTGCGAAGTGGCCTGACGGATGCACCCGTGCAGGGTGCCCGGGAATGCCCTCGCCCCGCTCCGGCTATCCACAGGCCCCAGTGGTCGGACCCGGGTTCGTTTTCGGCCGTCGGGATAGTCCGAGACGTTTCCGCTCCGATTTGACCGTTTCGACAACGGAAACGTCGCGGACTATCCGGAATTCGGCAACAGTCAGGTCAGCGGGGGAGCCCCGCGGAGGTCCCGCGGTACTGCACCTCGGTGCGCTCGACGTCGAAGCCCTGGCCGGTGTAGACGGCGATGGCGGGGGCGTTGTCGCCGTCCACATACAGGAGCACCGAGTCGAGGCCGCGGTCCTGCAGGTGCTTGAGGCCGATGGCGGTGAGGACGGTGCCGAGGCCGCGGCCGGCGGCCTTCGGGTTGACCGCGACGACGTAGACCTCGCCATAGGGCGGGTCGTCCTCGCGGTGCTCCTTGGTCCAGTGGAAGCCGAGCAGCGGCGGGTCCTCGGCTCCCGGGTCGGCGGGTACGGCGAGGAACAGGCCCGCCGGGTCGAACCAGGACTCGCTCATCCGCTCGCGGAGGTCCTCGATCGTCATGTTGCCCTGCTCGGGGTGGTGGGCGAACGCCGCGGCGTTGACCTCGAGGAACGCGCGCTCGTCACCCGGCTCGAAGGTGCGCACGCGTACGCCGTCGGGCACCGTCACCTCGCCCAGTGAGTCGGCCAGCGACTTGCGCATGATCAGCAGCTCGCGTTCGCGCGGGACTCCGAAGAGCTCCGCGAGCCGGGCCGCCCCGGGGTGGTCGCCGTGCGACCAGGCATCCACCTTCCTGCCCTCCGGTGCCGCTGCCGCGGCCAGGGCCGTGCCCACGCCCTGTCGCCGCGAGTCCGGGTGGACCGCGAGGTCGAGCACGTCCCCGTGCCGGAAGGCGAAGCCGCTGGCGTGCCCGCCCCCGTCGGTCGAGCTTGTCGAGACCCACAGCTCCGCGTCCCGCAGCCCGCGGTTCTTCAGCTGCAGCACCGCTTGTTCGTTCAGCGTGCTGGAGCCGTCGTGGGCCGTGGCCGTGCGGGCGATGCGGCGTACCTCCGCCGCGACACCGTCCTCGCTGGACCAGTCGAAGTCCTCGGGGCTGACCTGAGCAATCTCCACCATGCACTGGAGGCTAGCCCCCGGTGGGGACGTGGAGCGATCAGCCGAGACCCAGCCAGGTGGTCGGACCCTGTAGGCGGTCGAGCAGCGAGCGAAGCGAGCGGTCAGCCGAGACCCCTGTAGGCGGTCGAGCAGCGAGCGAAGCGAGCGGTCAGTCGAGACCAGGCCCACAGCCCGCCCTCCCAGCACGGAGAGCACCTCGACGCCCCACGGGGGTGCGGCGAGCCGGACTCCTCAGCCGTAAAAGTCGTCGGCTCGGCGCCAGCCATCATGCACTGGACGCTAGTCCCCGGTTGGGACGTGGTCAGCGGACCGGCGATCCCGAGGGTGCGTCGACACGGTCCTTCGGTGCGTCCCGGGGCGGCAGCACGAACCGGTAGCCGACGTTGCGCACGGTCCCGATCAGCGACTCGTGCTCGGTGCCGAGCTTGGCGCGCAGGCGACGTACGTGGACGTCGACGGTGCGCGTGCCCCCGAAGTAGTCGTAGCCCCAGACCTCCTGCAGCAGCTGGTCGCGCGTGAACACGCGGCCCGGGTGCTGGGCGAGGTACTTCAGCAGCTCGAACTCCTTGAAGGTCAGGTCGAGCACCCGGCCGCCGAGCTTGGCGGTGTACGTCGCCTCGTCGACCACGACCTCGCCGGAACGGATGATGTGCGCCTCGGGGGCGCCCTTGTCGTTGCGGGCGGCGAGCTTGCCGGCGGCGACCCGGATGCGGGCGTCGATCTCGGCCGGGCCCGCGGAATCCAGGATCACGTCGTCCATGCCCCAGTCGGCCGCGACGACGGCGAGGCCGCCCTCGGTGACGATCAGCAGCACCGGCTGGTCGGACCCGGTGGTGCGGATCAGGCGGCACAGGTCCCGGGACTGAGCCAGCTCACGACGGGCGTCGATCATCAACAGGTCGTGGTCGGGAGCCTCCAGCAGGGCGCTGCCCTCGGCCGGAAGGATCTTGACCTGGTGGGGCAGCAGGGCGAGGCCCGGCAGCACCTCGGAGGACGCCTGTAGCGCCTTGGTGAGCAGGAGCACGGTGCCCATGGCACCTCCTGGGTGAGGTCCTTGCGTCGGCCGGTGGGTCATCTACGCTGATGAACTACCCACCACAGAGGCGCAAGGATATCCACGTGTCGACCAGCATGGCCCCAGAGACCAATGAGAGTCCGATCACGATGCGCTACTGGGCCTCGGCCCGAGCCGCCGCCGGGACCGACTCAGACTCCCTCGACGTCACCGGACCGGTGTCCCTCGCCGACCTGGTCAGTCGCGTCAAGCGGGCCCACGGCGACTCCCGCCGGTTCTCCGACGTTCTCAATTGCTGCTCGGTGATGGTCGGCGACCGCCCGGTCACCACCGACGACCCAGCCGCGGTGATGGTTTCCCCGGGCTCCACGGTCGAGTTCCTTCCCCCCTTCGCCGGCGGCTGAGGCGCCCCGTCGGTTGAGCCTGTCGAAACCAGGGAAGCCTTTGCGCCCCGCCGTGGTTGACCACGCGTGATTACAGAAGCCTGGGTCCTGGTCGTCGCCGTGGTCGGCGCGCTGTCGTTCGGCGGCTACCGCGCCCTGAGCGACGGTCGCTTCCGCGGCCCGCGCCAGGTGGCTGGCGCCGAGCCGACCGAGGACGATGCCGTACCTGCTGAGGAGTCCGTCCTCGCCGACACGCCCTGGGCCGACGAGCTGGGCGAGCAGGCCACGCTGCTGCAGTTCTCCTCGGCGTTCTGCGCTCCCTGCCGGGCGACGCGGCGCATCCTCACCGATGTCGCGAGCGCGACGCCGGGTGTCACGCACATCGAGGTGGACGCCGAGCACCACCTCGACGTCGTACGCCGCCTCGGGATCCTGCGAACCCCGACGACACTGGTGCTCGACGAGCACGGGGTCGAGCTGACCCGGGCTAGTGGAGCACCCACCAAGCAGCAGGTGCTCTCCGTGCTGGGGCAGCAGGCTGGGTGAGCCCGGGGGCGGGGTCTCGACTGATCGCTCGCTTCGCTCGCTGCTCGACCACCCAGGGTCGTCTAGACGATCAGTGGTTCGACCTGGCGGACTCGACGACGTGGCCGGTCTCGGCGGAGATCGGGGCGTCCCGGGGAGGCCGTGGCGACGGCGGTGGAATTCAGCAGCGAGCGGGTGAACGTCAACGTCCGAGGAAGCGCTTGATCTCGGCAACGTCGGCATCGACCATCAGCCGCGCGAGGTCGAGAGCGGTGGTCTGGGCCTTCCAGCCCAGGTCACGGTGGGCCTTGGAGGCGTCGCCGATGAGCGCGTGGACTTCGGAGGGGCGCGTGAAGCTCTCGTCGTAGCGGACGTGCTCCTCCCAGTCCAGGCCGACGTGGCTGAAGGCCGCCTCGCAGAACTCGCGCACGGTGTGTCCCTCGCCGGTGGCCAGCACGAAGTCCTCGGGCTCGTCACGCTGCAGCATTCGCCACATGCCTTCGACGTACTCGGGCGCGTAGCCCCAGTCGCGGACCGCGTCGAGGTTGCCCAGGGTGACGAACTCCTCCACTCCGGCATCGATGGCGGCCACTGCCTTGGTGATCTTGCGGGTGACGAAGTTCTCCCCGCGCCGGGGAGACTCGTGGTTGAACAGGATTCCCGAGACGGCGAACAGGTCGTAGGCCTCGCGGTAGTTGATCGTCACCCAGTGCGCCTGCAGCTTGGAGGATCCGTACGGCGAGCGAGGGTGGAACTTCGAGTCCTCGTCCTGCGGAGGCGGCGTGGAGCCGAACATTTCCGAGGTGGAGGCTTGGTAGAAGCGGCACTCCAGGCCCGCGGCGCGGATCGCCTCCAGCAGCCGCAGGGTGCCGATGGCGTTCGTGGAGGCCGTGTAGTCGGGCATCTCGAAGGACACCTTCACGTGGCTCATCGCGCCCAGGTTGTAGACCTCGTCCGGCTTGATGCTTCGTACGAGGTTGACCAGACTGACGCCGTCGGTGAGGTCGCCGTAGTGCAGGGTGAGGTGCTTTTCCTGGTGCAGGTGGTCGATCCGGGACCGGTTGAGGGTCGAGGACCTCCGCACGAGGCCGTGGACGTCGTAGCCCTTGCTGAGGAGAAGCTCGGCGAGGTATGACCCATCCTGACCGGTGACTCCGGTGATGAACGCTGTTTTCACCCGCGGAGCGTAGCCCGTCCAAAATATGGACGCGATGACCGAATGGTGAGACACGCTTTTCGGCCCAGGGCGGGCACCTCCTAGTCTTGGGCCATGTTCTCGACCCTGTTGACCAAGCGCCGCGCGGTGGACCACTGCCGCATGCGCTCGTCACTGTGTCGAATGTCCTGACCGGCCGCATCCCGCTCGCTGTCCTCACGCCGACCCTTGGTCGCTGATCCGAGGACGCACGCCGTACGCCGGTCCACCGCCCGTCGGCAGTCGACGGCGCCCCAGGACGTCCCAGGAGAACCATGACCACAACGCGATCGAGCCCAACCGGGCGACCCGTCGAGATCGATCCTCGAGGCCCGCAGTTCAACGCGATCCTCACCAGCGTCGTGCTCGCGCTCACCCTGCTCGCCGCGCCGGGCACCGTCGCGATCGTGCTGCTCGCCGTCCAGGCGGCGCTGTTCGCGACCGCGGTGGCCTTCGGGGTGCAGCGCACGCCGGCGGCGTACCTGTTCAAGACCCTGGTCCGGCCGCGCCTCGCTGCCCCGACCCACCTCGAGGACGCGCGTCCGCCCCGGTTCGCCCAGGCAGTCGGCCTGGCCTTCACCGTGGTCGGGCTGGCCGGCTACCTCTCCGGAGCGGACCTGGTCGGAGCGGTCGCCGTCGGCTTCGCCTTGGCCGCGGCCCTGCTCAACGCAGTCTTCGGGTTCTGCCTGGGCTGCGAGATGTACCTGCTGATCCGCCGCACCATCCCCAACACCGTCACCGCATCAACTTCGGCTGGCATCCCAGCCGAGAACACCAAGGAAGAAGAGGCATTCGCATGAGCCGCGAAACCGCACTGGTCACCGCCGAGTGGGTCGAGGAGCACCTTGACGACCCCAGCATCGTGCTGGTCGAGGTCGACGAGGACACCACCTCCTACGACAAGGGCCACATCCGTGGGGCCGTGAAGCTGGACTGGACGACCGACCTGCAGGACCCGGTCCGTCGTGACTTCGTCAACAAGCAGCAGTTCGAGGAGCTCCTGTCCTCGCGCGGCATCGGCAACGACCACACCGTCGTGCTCTACGGCGGCAACAACAACTGGTTCGCCGCCTACGCCTACTGGTACTTCAAGCTCTACGGCCACCAGGACGTGAAGCTGATGGACGGCGGCCGCAAGAAGTGGGAGCTCGACAGCCGTGAGCTGACCGACGAGGCCACCACCCGCGAGGCGACCACCTACACCGCGCAGGAGCAGGACTCCTCGATCCGCGCGTTCCGCGACGAGGCCGTCGCCGCGATCGGCGTGAAGAACCTGATCGACGTCCGCAGCCCCGACGAGTACGCCGGCCGCCTGCTCGCCCCGGCCCACCTCCCGCAGGAGCAGGCCCAGCGCGCCGGCCACATCCCCACGTCGCTGAACGTGCCGTGGAGCAAGAACTGCAACGACGACGGCACCTTCAAGTCCGACGAGGACCTGAAGAAGCTCTACGACGAGGTCGGGATCGACGGCTCCAAGGAGACCATCGCCCTGTGCCGCATCGGTGAGCGCTCCTCGCTGACCTGGTTCGTGCTCAAGGAGCTCCTCGGCCACGACAGCGTGAAGAACTACGACGGCTCCTGGACCGAGTACGGCTCCCTCGTCGGCGTCCCCGTCGCCGTCGGCGACGAGCCCGGTGACGCCTGATGTGCGGCGCGACTGAGGGCGGCCTCTCCCTGGACGGCATCAACGTCAAGAAGGAGGCCATCATCCAGGGCCAGGTCCTGCGTGCCGGCACCAACGGCACCGACCCCGTGGGCAACGCCTACGTCCGGCTGCTCGACCGCACCGGTGAGTTCACCGCGGAGGTCCCCACCTCCGCGACCGGGCACTTCCGGTTCTTCGCCGGCCCCGGTGAGTGGACGCTGCGCACCCTGGCCCCCAAGGCCGAGCCCGTGGACACCACGGTCAACGCCGAGGTCGGCGCGATCCGCGAGGTCGCCGTCACCGTCTGAGGCACCTCCTGAGCCACAACTCTGGCCCCTTGCCGCACGCGGCCAGGGGCCAGAGTCGTTCTAGGGCCGGGGCGCCTCGAGGGTCAACGTCACCGGGCCGTCGTTGACGAGCGCGACCTGCATGTCGGCACCGAAGACGCCTCGCGCGACCGGGGTGCCCAGCTCCTCCAGGCCGGCGCACACTGCCTCGTAGAGCGGTTCCGAGACCTCCCCCGGGGCAGCCGCCAGCCACGTCGGCCGGCGACCCTTGCGGGCGTCGCCGTACAGCGTGAACTGGCTGATCATCAGCACCGGGGCGCCCAGGTCGGCGATCGACTTCTCCTCGCGCATGATCCGCAGGTCGCGGATCTTGCGGACCATCCAGGCCACCTGTTCGGGGCCGTCGTCGTGGGTGACCCCGAGGAGTACGACGAGGCCCGGCTCTTCGATCCGGCCGACGACCTCGCCGGCCACGGTCACGGAGGCGGAGGTGGCTCGCTGGAGCACAGCACGCATGGGACCGAGGATATGTAGGCCGATAGATTTCCAGCATGGGAGACCTGCTGATCACCGTGGCGCCGACGGGCGCGGAGACGACCAAGGCCGACTGCCCCCAGCTCCCGACCACGCTCGAGGAGCTGGTCGCCACCGCCGTGCGGTGCGAGGAGGCGGGGGCGGCGATGATCCACGTCCACATCCGCGACGCCGAGCACCGCCCCACCCTCGACCAGGGCCGGCTGCGCGAGACCGTCGCGGCGCTGCGCTCGGAGACCACGCTCGTCGTGCAGCTGTCCACCGGTGGCTCCGTGCACGACCCGCTCGAGGACCGGCTCAAGGTGCTCGACGCCCAGCCCGACTCTTGCAGCCTGACCATGGGCACGACGAACTTCGGCGACGACGTCTTCTTGAACCCGTGGCCGTTCGTGCGCGAGCTCTACCGGCTGAGCCAGGAGCGTCGCGTCGTACCCGAGTTCGAGGTGTTCGACCTCGGGCAGGTCGCTGCGCTGCGCCGGTTGCTCGACCTGCACGGCCTGCCGTACGGCGGGAAGGTGCACGTGGATCTCGTCATGGGCGTCCCTGGGGGCATGCCGGGCACGACCGACGCACTCGTTGCGGCGGTGGCTGCTCTGCCCCCGGAGACCACCAGCTGGTCCGCGACCGGGATCGGTCGCTCCACGCTCGCTGTAGCACTGGCGTCGCTCTCCAAGGGCGGGCACCTCCGCGTCGGCATGGAGGACGTGCTCACCCTCGCGCGCGGCGTCCCGGTCGAGCACAACGAACAGCTCGTCTCCCGCGCGGTCGAGATGGGACGGATGGCTCAGCGTGAGCCGATGACCTCGGCGCAGGCGCGAGTGCTCCTGGGTCTCGCGGGCTGAAGGGCTGATGCCCGGGGGACCTAGACTTTGCTCCATGCCGTTCGAGATCCCCCAGAACATCCATCCCAACTGCGCCCGGCTGGCGTGGCTGCTCGGGACCTGGGCCGGGAACGGGCACGGGGAGTACCCCACGATCGAGCCGTTCCAGTTCGGGCAGGAGCTGCTCTTCCAGCAGGACGGCCGGCCGTTCATCCACTACATGAGCCGCTCGTGGATCGTCGACGAGCAGGGTAACCACGTCCGCGAGGCCGCCCAGGAGACCGGGTTCATCCGGCCCCAGGAGGACGGGACGCTGGAGTTCCTGCTCGCGCACAACACCGGCTTCGTGGAGACCTGGCACGGGGAGCTCCACCCCGAGCAGCCGCGGTTCGAAATGGCCACCGATGCCGTCGTACGCACCGCCACCGCCAAGGAGTACGTCGGCGGCAAGCGGCTCTACGGCTACGTCAACGGCGACCTGCTCTACGCCTTCGACATGGCCGCGATGGGCCAGGAGCTCCAGCCGCACACACACGCGCAGCTCAAGCGCCAGTAGCCATGGTCTCGACAAGCTCGACCACCGGTGGGGGTGGCTCGACCACCAACGGTGGCTCAACCACCGGTGGCGGCTCGACCGACAAGGGGTGGCAGGAGCTGCTTCGGGAGAAGGGGTATCGGCTCACGCCGCAGCGGGCGCTGGTGCTCGCGGCGGTGGAGACGCTGGGGCACGCCACTCCTGACGAGGTGTACGCCGAGGTGCGGACCCACTCGGAGTCGATCAACCTCTCCACGGTCTACCGGACCCTGGAGCTGCTCGACGAGGTCGGGCTGATCCGGCACGCGCACCTGACCGACCGGGCGCCGACGTACCACGCCGCCCGGGGCCACGAGCACGCCCACTTCGTGTGCCGCAGCTGCGACAACGTGATCAGCGTCGGGCTCGACGAGATCGAGGAGGCCCTCGGCGGGCTGGCCGGGCGGCACGGGTTCTCCCCGGACTACGGACACCTCACCGTGTTCGGCACCTGCGCGGACTGCGCCGACCCGGGCTGAGCCGACCGGGCTGAGCCGACCCGGGCAT
This sequence comes from Nocardioides sp. Z38_18, assembly GCF_058215695.1. NCBI lineage: Bacteria > Bacillati > Actinomycetota > Actinomycetes > Propionibacteriales > Nocardioidaceae > Nocardioides > Nocardioides sp. Z38_18. The sequence continues at coordinate 873,308 of NZ_JBZAJE010000002.1, read as the reverse complement.
GACGAAAGGGCCGGACGAGAACGTCCGGCCCTTCGCTTTGTGGTTTCGAGACGTGGATCAGATGTGTGCGGACTCGCCCGTGGCAGCAGCGATGTTGTTGTGCTGGGTGCGCACGTCGTCGCGGGCCTCGTTCAGGGCCGCGCCGAGCTTGTCGAAGTGGGGCTTGAACTCTTCCCACGCCGAGCGGAACTTGTCGGCGTTGGCGCCCTTCCACACGGCCTGGTTGATGTGCCCGTCCAGGGTGGTCTTGAACTCCACTGCCTTCTGTCCGCCGTCATCGAGCCCCTTGTGCAAGTTGCGCAGGGTCTCGAGATCTCCACCAACTTCTGCCATGTGTGCATCCCCCTCTGAGGTGTGTGTGTGATTCGGTCCGTCCCCGCCGAGCGGGCCCGTGACCACGTCACCGTAGCCATGCCCAGCGCCGACTTCCACCAAACCAGGAAAACGGGCATCGCGGTCAGGCCTATAGTTTCGCGACACCGCTCACCGGGCAGGTTCGCTCCGACATCGCGGCGACGAGGGCGCCTGAGCTGGCCAGGAAACATGGGGGAGACGTCTTGCCACCGAAGATGAAGGACAACCCGCGCAAGGAGGAGCTCCGGCTCGCCCTGACCGCGGCCCGGACCAAGTCCGGCACCATCCCCGGCATCCTCGAGTCCGCCGCGACCGCGATGACCGCCAACGCCTGGACCGGCGGCACCTCGGGCGACTTCTCCGCCGAGCTCACCGGCCAGCAGACCACGGCGGTCAGCGGTGGCACCGCCTCGGTCGACGAGATCCAGCACGCCTACGACACCTGCCCGGCCGAGATCGTGGACCCCAACGCCGACGACGACCTCCCGGCAGGAGCCCGCTGATGGCGATGGCGGCGATCGACCTCGACGCGATGAAGTCCCTGGTCACGACCATGGGCACCGCTGCCAGCGACCTGCGCGGGGTGAAGACCGACCTCGCCGGGATCCTCGGCGGCGTCTCCCTGGACACCAGCCCGCCGCGACCCCTGGAGACCGCGGCCAGCTGGGTGGAGGGACAGGTCCCCGGGCTGCGGCGCCGGCTCTCCTTGGCCCAGGCGATCGCGGCGGCCACGCCGAACTTCAAGGCCGGCACCCCGGTGTCCATCGACGAGTCCAAGCTCTCCACCCTGAGCCCGACCGAGGCGATGAAGCTCGGCACCGAGGCGGCCAACCGGATCAAGGACGGCGGCGAGGACGGCCCCGACCCCGAGCTCGCGGGATGGCTCTCGCAGTACGCCAACGACCCCTACTTCGCCGCGGCCCTGGCCAAGGGCACCGACCCCGGGCAGCTGGCGATCTACCTGCGCGACGTCGGCTACATGATGGGCAACACCCGCAGCAACGGCATGAGCGGCTCCGAGGAGGAGTTCCAGGCGCTGATGGCCGACCACATGCTGATCATGGAGGGGCTGAGCACGGCGCTGAGCACGGCCACGCGCAACGAGTCGCCCGACCTCGCCCTGCCCGTCGGCTACGCCCAGGAGTGGGTCGACGCGATCACCGACGAGAACAACATCAACGGCGAGGCCGCCATCCTGGGCAACCTGCTCAAGGACGGCGCCTGGGGCACGAAGTTCCTCGACACCGTCTCCACCGAGGTCTACGACTACGAGACCACGACGATGGCCGACAACAACCAGACCTGGGCGCAGCGCGTTCCCGACAGCTCCTGGTACGCCTACGACAAGAACGGCGAGTACATCGACGTACGGGACCCGCTCGCCGGGGTCCTCGCGGCGCTGGGGCGCAACGCGGAGGCGTCCCAGAAGTTCTTCAGCGAGGGCGGCAACAGGAACGTGGAGATCGACGGCAAGGACGTCTCGGTCAACGCCCGGATGCAGTACCTCCTCCAGGACCGCACCTGGTCGGGCTCCCGGCACAGCGACGAGGGGGACGGCCTGGGCCAGGCACTGCGGGCGGCCTCGACCAGCTTCCGCAACCGCGAGGAGAGCGGGCGGATCTCGGCGATGATCGCCTCCCAGACGATCGCCCTGATCGGGTCGAAGACCAACGACGGCTCCGACGGCGGCATCTTCGGCATCGGCCAGGATGACGGCTGGAAGATGTACGAGGGGATGCGCGACGAGATCGCCGACATCGTCGCCGACTACACGCCCGACCTCTACCGGCACTACAGCACCAACTCGACCGACGACGACCTCTCGGAGTGGTTCAGCGACGAGAACTCCCTCGACATCCCCGGCGGCCCCTACGGGATGAGCTTCCTGACCCAGCACATGGACAAGGTCCTGAACACCCTGGGCGAGGACTCCGAGAACATGGACAAGATCTCCGTGTCCACGCTGGCGTTCAACCGGGTCCGGATGACCTACCAGCTCACGCAGGAGTTCGCGGACGACCCCGAGATGAAGTGGCGCATCCTCAGCGGTCAGGACGTGCCCGCCTTCACCAACGCCGCCGGCGCCGGTCCCTCCGTGCTGGCAGCGATCCTCCAGAAGGCCTACGAGGGCAAGAAGAACGAGGAGGAGCTCGAGCAGGCCAAGGCGGATGCGCTCAAGAGCTGGCTCGACCTCGCCGGCAGCATCCCCGCGCTGAAGATCCCCGGCGAGGGCCTGCGAGCGACGTACGCCGGGTGGGGGTTCGACACCCTCAAGGGCGCCGCGCTCGACCGGCTCGGGGAGTCGCCGAGCACGGCCGACTCGCTGTACGCCGGCGCGGACACCAGCAACAAGGAGGCACTGCAGCGCGACACGCTCAACGTGCTCCTGCAGAACGGGTTCTTCGACGACGACACGATCGCCGCGGGCAACAGCCAGCTCGGTCCGGGGTCGGTCGCCGGGCCGCCGCGCGAGGCGCTGACCTTCGACCAGGACGGCAACGTGAAGGGCTTCAACTACGGCTCCGAGGCGTTCCAGAACTGGACCGAGGGACTGGGTGGCGAGGGTCGCCCCGGCTGGTACGGCAAGGCGCCTGGCATGAAGGTCCCCGACGAGCTGATCCAGAAGTACGACCAGCAGTTCCCCAACATCGGATGAGGCACGAGATGCGCGCACGGCAGATGGTCGGACTGGCACTGGCGGGCGTGCTCGCCGCGGTCACGGCCGGCTGCGGGGGCGACGACGACGGAGGAAGCATGAAGGTGTCCGGCAACTGCGGCCTGGGGGAGAACAAGCTCGCCGTCGAGAAGGTGCTGCCCACGGCTGTGACCGAGAAGCTCGTCGACGACGGCGACTACAAGGCGATCGGCGGGCTGATCGTCCGGGACGGCAAGCTGCCTGCGGCCTACGACGGGGAGTGCGCGCTGCAGCAGTCGGACAGTGGCCAGGACGCCATCCGGCTGGGGCTGGTCAACAGCTCCGACCCCCGCTACACCGACGCGAAGGAGACGATCGCCTCCGGCGACCTCGACGGCTTCGTCAAGGTGGACGAGACGACCTACGTGCTCCCGGACGGCTCCGACGGAGCCCGCGGCGTCGCGATCCTGCCCGACCGGATCGTGGTCCTGCGGGTCCTGCGTCCCGCCGAGGGGATCGACGTGGTCAAGGAGACCGGGGCGGCCGTCGCCGAGGTCGCCGACCGCGTCGCCTCCCTCACGCCGCCTCCCGGCGAATAGGGCTCCAAGGCCTTTCCCCGTCCGCGCACTGCAGCCGGGGAACCCCCGGTTTGGCCGGGATGGTTGGGTGAACGCGTGCCCAGGATCAAGGACGACCCGACCCGGTTCGGCCGGGTCGCCACCGGCCTCGCGGCCTGCCTGCTGGTGACCGGCGTCGCCGGGTGCGGCGGTGACGACGAGGAGAAGAAGTCCCTGACGATCACCGGTGACTGCGCGCTGGCAGCGGCAGAGCTGCCGATCACCCGGCTCGTCCCCGAGTCGCTGCTCCGCAGCCTCGTCGGTCCGGGCAGCTACAAGACCGAGCCCGGCTTCGCCGTGATCGACGGCAACCTGCCAGCGGCGTACGACGGCAACTGCACGCTGCTGCGCGGCGGCGAGGACGCGCTCCGGCTCGCGACGTTCAACGCCACGACCCGCGACTACAAGGAGGCGCAGCAGATGCTGGCCTCCGGGAAGGTCCCCGGCTTCGAGAAGGTGGACGACACCACCTACGTGCTGCCCGACAGCGCGGGCGCGAGGGGAGTATCCATCCTCCCGGAGCGCATCGTCGTGCTGCGGCTCCTCGAGCCGGCCGAGGGGATCGACGCCGGCAAGGAGGTCGGCGCGGCGATGCCCGAGGTCGTCACCCGCATCCAGGAGGTCAGCGGGGGCTGAGCCCTCGCGGCTCTCTCGCGGCTCACTCCGGCCAGATCACCTGCACGCGCTCGGCCGAGCCGGTGCGCATCAGGAAGCCGCCGCCGGGCGGCATCGACTGGCCCAGCGCGGACCGCGCGATCCGGGCGCCGAACATGTCGGCGTCGCTGCTGGTCTGCGGGGAGAGCATCATCCCGGAGCCGGTGCGCTTCAACGCGACCACGGGACCGCGGTAGATCCCGCCCATCTCGCTGGGCGTCCCGGCCGCGGCCAGCACCGAGCCGGTGTCGCGGAGCTTGTCGAGGTGCTTCTCCAGCAGGGCAGGGACCCAGCCGTCGGCGCCGAACAGCTCCACGTCGTCGACCAGGGTGAGCAGTGGCGCCGGGTCGTCGCGCAGCTTCTCCAGCAGGCTGGTCACCTCGCCCTCGTCGGAGCTGGTGTCGAAGGGGCCGTGCACGTCCGAGTGGTCCGCGCACAGGTCGCGCAGCGGGCTCAGCCGCGGGGTGAACACCACGACCTTCCAGCCCTGCTGCAGCGCGAAGGTCGCCATCGTGCGCAGCGTGGTGGACCGGCCGGTGCGCCTGGCGCCGGTCACGAGCAGCGCCGGCCCGTGCTCGAGGGCGTCGAGGGTGCGCAGGCCCAGGGTGTCGCCGCCGACGGCGAGCACCAGTGTCGAGGGGGTCAGCGACTGGCTCTCGAGCTCGAGCGCCTCCTCGAGCCCGATCCGCACCGGGAGCACGTCGAGCCGGAACGGCCGCTGCGCACGAGGTACGTCGGCGTAGCGCTCGGTCGCCTCCCGGCCGATGGCCTGGATCGCGGCCACCTGGGCGGTGCCGAGCGGGTCGTCGGTGAGCAGCGCGACCTGGGTCTCCCGGATGCCCTCGGAGCGGAAGCCGCGCCCGTCGGCGATGGTGCTGGGGATCTGGCGCGAGTGCATCCCGATCGTGGTGAAGTCGCTGGAGTCGACCATCCGCATCAGCAGCTTGTCGTCGAACAGGGTCGACATCCGGCCCAGCAGCAGCGTGCGGTCCCCGGTCATCACGACCCGGATCCCGACAGCGGCACCCTCCTGCATGATCTGCTGCCACGCCTGCACGAGCCGCCCGCCGTCGAGCCCGTCGTACGCCGCGTAGAAGCCCTCCCAGCGGTCGAACAGGACCACCACGTAGGACATCCGGTCGGGGCCGTGCACGTGCCGGCGCTGCTCGGTGACGTCGGCGAAGCCGGCCACCGCCAGCGCCTGCTGCCGCTCGGAGATCAGCTGCCGCAGCCGGGAGACCAGCCGGTCCATCCGGTCGGTCTGGTCCCGGGTCACCACCGCGCCCACGTGGGGGAGGCCGACCAGGGGGAGCAGGGCGTTGTTGCCGCAGTCGACGCCGTAGAGGTGGACGTCGGCGGGGCTGGTGAACCGGCCCACCGCCCCGGCCAGGGCGCGCAGCGCGGTCGACCGGCCGGCGCGCGGGGCCGCGACGATCCCGAGGTGACCGCCGCCCTCGAGGTCGAACGTGGCCACGTCGCGGCGCTGCTCGGCCGGTACGTCGACCAGGCCGAACGGCAGCACCAGGTTGTCCGCCGACGGTGTCGCGGCGGGGAACTCCCCGAGCACGTCGTCGAGCGTGAGCGACTCGGGCAGCGCCTCGAGCCAGGGCTTGCGCGGAGGCGGCAGCCCGAGGCCGTCGTTGGCGTCGGTGATCGCGGAGACCAGCGCGGCCAGGTCGGTCGGCACGCTGACGTCGTCGTCCTCCGAGCTCTCCTCGACCGGGCCGCGGCCGAGCACCGGCAGGTTGTCCCAGTCGAGGTCCTCGTAGCGGACCGTCCCGCCGCCGGCGCCCAGCGGCCGGCCACCCACTCGGGAGCTCTGGAACGGGATCAGCGAGGAGTGCCCCAGCCGGGCGTAGGCGCGGCCGGGGAAGCTCTTCGCGATCTGGGCCGCCGCGGGCGACTCGATCACGTCGTCGGAGTCGCCGGCGTCGGTGACCCGCAGCGCGATCCGCAGGTTGGTGTTGGACTTGATCTCCGCGCTCACCACGCCCGCGGGCCGCTGCGTCGCCAGGATCAGGTGTACGCCGAGCGACCGGCCCCGTCGCGCCACGTCGACCAGGCCGGTGACGAAGTCGGGCAGCTCGGCCACCAGCGCCGCGAACTCGTCGATCACGATCAGCACCCGCGGCATCGGCTCGTCGTCGGGGCCGCGGCCGGCGAGGTAGTCCTCGATGTCCTTGGCGTCGGCCCGGGCCAGCTGGTGCTCACGGCGGCGCAGCTCCGCGCCCAGGGACTCCAGCGCCCGGCTGGTGAGGTGGCCGTCGAGGTCGGTGACCATGCCGACGGTGTGCGGCAGCCGGTTGCAGTCCTTGAACGCAGCCCCGCCCTTGTAGTCGACCAGCACGAAGTTGAACTCGTCGGGACGGTTGCCCACCGCCAGCGAGGCGATGATCGTCTGGAGGAGCTCGGACTTTCCGGAGCCCGTCGTACCCGCGACCAGGCCGTGCGGGCCGTCGGCGCGGATGTCGATCGTGAACGGCCCGTCGGTGGACTCACCGATCACCGCCTTGGTGGTGCGCCCGCCGCGCGCCCAGCCCGCGAGCACCGCGCCGCCGTCGGGCTCGCCCATCCGCAGCACGTCGAGCAGCCGGCTCGCACCGGGCAGGTTGCTGGCCAGGTCCTCGGTGGAGACGTCCCGGATCGGCGCGAGCGCGCGCGCGATCCGGTCCAGCCAGAGGCCGTCGACCAGGTCGGGACGGATCGCGTCCACGGTGCGCTCGGTGCTGACCTCGAGGTTGAGCTTGTCGCCGTCCCAGACCGCCACGGTGCTGCACTCCTCGGGGAGCTCGCGCACCGTCTGCTCCAGGCACAGGAAGAACAGGCCGACCGAGGGGCCCTTCTTGAGCAGGGAGATCACCCCGGGGGACATCCGGATCCGGCGCGCGCCGTCGAGCACCACGATCCGGCACTGCAGTCCGGCGCGGGCCGGCTCCTTGAGGCCCTGACGTGCCTCGAGCTCGGCCAGCAGCTGGCTGATCTCCAGCGCCTGGGTCTCCTCGTCGTTGGCCAACCGCACCGGGCGGGGGTGGTCCTCGCTGTTGCGGGCGTGCGGAAGCCACTTCACCCAGTCCCAGTCCGGGGAGGCCTGCTCGCCGGTGAGCACGGTGATCGTCGCGTCCGAGGGGCTGTGCATCGCGGCGACCTGCGCCACGGCCCACATCGCCAGCGTGCGGGCGCGGTCCGGGGGCCCGGCGATGCCGACGACGCCGGTCATCGGCACCGTCACCGGCACGTCCGGCGCGGTCCACAGCAGCGGGCCCTCGTGGCTGGCCCGGGCCGGGTCCTGGATGGTCACCTCGGAGGGGAGGTCGGTGGTGCCGAGCCGCAGGTGCAGGAAGTCGCTGTCCCAGCGGCGGCGCTCCCAGAGCCGGGCGCGCGGGCCGGTCGCGAACAGCAGCACGGTCGCCGGGTCGGGGAAGTTGCGCCGCCGGGTGCCGCGCTCGGAGACCAGCGACTCCAGGGCCGCTTCCTCCACGCGGACCCGGCGCTCCTGGTACTCCGCCATCTCGCGGGCGTAGCGCTTCCGGGACTCGCGCCGGGAGCCGGTGGTGTTCGCCAGCAGCATCAGCGGGCTGGCCGCGATCATCATCAGGCTGTAGTAGGAACCGGTGATCAGGTAGAGCGTGATGCCCATGCCGACGGGGACCAGCATCATCAGGTAGGGGAACGCCACCTTGTCGGGCCGCCGGGGCTCGTTGGGGACGCTGAACTCCTTGACGCCCGGGGCGGGGTGCAGCCGCGGCGGGCGGTTGTAGTCGAGCTCGGGCGTGGCCACGCTCGGGCTCAGCGAGGCGTCGGGCTGGGTCACCTCGACCCGGTCGAGCAGCACCGGTCCGATGCCGAGCACCTGCCCGGTGCTCCATGGGGTGGGGCCGGTCAGCGGCCGGCGGTCGAGGTGCACGACGGGTACGGCGGTCGCCGGGTCGATCCGCTCGCCGAGCTGGAACTCCTGCACCGTCCTGCGCCGGCCGATGCCCCACCGGCGTTTCTTCTGCGCCTCGGAGATGGTGCTGGCCGCCAGCACGATCGGAGCGGTCACCGGCTCGCGGCGCAACGGGACCGGCATCGTCTGGTCCACGACGGCCGCGTCGGGGGTGAGCGTGATGGTGCCGTCGGTGGCGACCTCGAGCACGAGAGCCTCCTCGAGGGCCTCGGGCTGCGGCTGCCGGGCGAGCTCGGGGATCCGGATGGTGCAGTGGCGACCGTGCCCGATCGTGGCCCGGCCGATCCCGAGCCGGTGCACGTGCCCGGCGCCGGGGCCCGAGGAGATCCGGATCTCGACCAGGCCCTGCGGCTCCCGCAGCCGTTGGGAGGAGGGCTGCCCCAGGCCGAGGACCACGCCGTGCCGGATTGGGCTCTGGTCGACCCGCTGGTCACCGTCGAGCAGCTCGTCGCCGAGGTAGAGGTCGAGCGAACCGGTCAGCGTGGGCACGCTCGCAGCGCCCGGGAGCGCGATCACGTTGGCCGGCACCGCCGTCGGGGTGCGCGTCAGGGCCGCCGCGAGGTCGCGCACCCGGGTCTCGGGGCTGTAGCTGAGCACGACGTCGTGCGCCGTGGCCGGGTCGTTGCCCGACCCGGCCGCCTCGATCGTCACGAGCAAGCGCATGTGGTGGCTCTCTGCTGCGGGGGTGGTCCGATGTCCGAGGTTAAGGCCAACCGTGACCAACATGGGCAACTTGGTCGGTGAAGGGCCCTATGGCGATTAGAGTCGGTTTCGTCCGCTTGCCTTCAGGGAAGACAAGCGCCGGGGGGCGGAGCGCTGCCGTGCCCAGACGTTCCGATACCGACTGACCGGAGACAGAGCACATGTCCCAGACCACCGACCAGTCCCGAGGGCGCGGGAACGGTTCCGCACCGGGCAAGAAGACCTCGGGCGGGCTCCGCCGTCCCGGTTCCACCGGTGCCTCCTTCACCCCCGCCGCCCCTTCTCCGCCCCGGCGCAAGCGTCCCGCGCTCACCGCGCTGGCCGTCCTGCTGATCGTCGGCGGCGCGGCCCTCGCCGGTCTGCTCGCCGTGCGGATGGACTCGCGTGAGTCCGTGCTCGTGGTGAACACCAAGGTCACGGCCGGCCAGCGGATCACCTCGGACATGCTCACCTCGACCAACGTCTCCAGCGACAGCCTCAAGACGATCTCGGTCGACGCGACCGACGAGGTCGTCGACAAGCTCTTCGCCCGCCAGACCATCTACGAGGGCCAGCTCCTCCAGCCCGAGCTGCTGCGCAAGCAGCCGCCGCTCCAGGTGGACGAGGCCCAGGTCGGCGTACCGCTCATGGCAGGGAAGTTCCCGCCGGACCTGCGCGGCGGCGACGCCGTACGCCTCGTCCGGATCGGTGACGCCCAGGCTCCCTCCCAGGCGCTGGCCAAGGGGCTCGTGATCGAGGTCAGGGGGGCCAAGTCCAGCGGCTTCGGCGGTGAGTCGGGCGCCTCGGTGGCCACGGTGATCGTGCCGCAGAGCGTGGCCGACCAGGTCGTCGGCGCGGCCGGCACCGACCGGCTCGGCATCGCCCTGACCGGCCGCGGGATCGGAATCGACGACGCCGACATCGCCGACCTCTCCGGAGGCAGGAACTGATGTCCCTGATCGCGTTCGCCTCGGCCAAGGGATCACCGGGGGTGAGTGTCACCCTCGCCGGTCTCGCGCACCTGTGGCCCCGGCCCGTGGTGGTGGCCGACCTCGACCCGGCCGGTGGTGACACCGGACTGCGCTACCGCAACGAGAGCGGCGACCCGCTCAACCCGGCGGTCGGGCTGCTCTCCCTCGGCGCCGCGGTGCGGGCCGGGCAGAAGGCCGACCTCGAGGACCACCTGCAGACCACCGCCGGCGGGATGCGCACCCTCGTCGGCGTGAACACCCCGGGCCAGGTGCTCGGGCTCGGGCCGGCGTGGCAGCACATCGCGCTGACCCTGCGCCGCTCCCGGCAGTACGACGTGCTCGCCGACTGCGGCCGGCTCACCCCGGGATCCCCGACGATGGCGATCATCGACAACGCCGACGCCGTGGTGCTGGTCAGCCGTGGCGAGCTCGAGGACGTCGCCCACCTGCGGGAGCGGCTGCGCGGACTGCAGGAGTCGCTGCACCTCGGTGCCATCGACGCCACCCCGACCGGGATCGCGATGGTGACCTCGGCGTCCGACTCCCGCGGCCTGGCCGACGCCGAGCGGCTGATGGCCTCCGCGGGCCTGCCCGTGCGCGGGCTCGGCGTGATCGCCGAGGACTCCAAGGCCGCCACCGTGCTCCGCACCGAGTCCGGCCGCAACATCCGCCGCTCGGTGCTGGTGCGCTCGCTGGTCGACCTGACCACACGTATCGACGAGATGACCAACCTGACCGGCCGCGTCCGTCAGAACGCTTCGTAGGGGGATCGATGGACCAGCAGCTGCTGCGCGACCTGCGCACCGAGGTGGCCGAGGCGCTCTCGGTCCAGCGTCGCGAGGACGCCGCCAACGGCCTGCCCACGATGAGCTCGGAGGACGAGCGGCAGTTCGCACGTGCCGTGATCGCCCGCGTGCTCGAGGGCCACGCCGCCAAGGAGATCGCGGCAGGGCGGACCCCGCCCACGGTCACCGAGGAGCACGAGCTCGCCGAGGGGATCCACGCCGCGCTGTACGGCGTCGGCCGGCTCCAGCCGTTGCTGGACGACCCCGAGGTCGAGAACATCGACATCAACGGCTGCGACAACGTCTTCGTCGGCTACGCCAACGGCGAGGAGCGGCGCTTCCCGCCGGTCGCGGAGAGCGACGAGGAGCTGATCGAGCTGGTGCAGGTGCTCGGCGCCTACTCCTCGATCACCTCCCGCCCCTTCGACACCGCCAACCCGCAGCTCGACCTGCGGCTGCCCGACGGCAGCCGGCTCTCGGCGGTGATGGGGGTCTGCCAGCGGCCCTCGCTGTCGATCCGGCGCTCCCGGATCGGCCGGGCGAGCCTGGACATGCTGGTGGAGAACGGCTCGATGTCGCCGGACCTGGCCGGGTTCCTCTCGGCCGCGGTCAAGGCGCGCAAGAACATCATGATCGCGGGCGCCACGAATGCCGGCAAGACGACGCTGCTGCGCGCCCTGGCCAACGAGATCGACCCGGTGGAGCGGCTGGTCACCGTCGAGCGCGCGCTGGAGCTCGGGCTCGGCGAGTTCGAGGACCTGCACCCCAACGTGGTCGCGTTCGAGGAGCGGCTGCCCAACTCCGAGGGCAAGGGCCAGATCCTGATGAGCGAGCTGGTGCGTCGCTCGCTGCGGATGAACCCCAGCCGGGTCATCGTCGGTGAGGTGCTCGGCGACGAGATCGTCACCATGCTCAACGCGATGAGCCAGGGCAACGACGGCTCGCTGTCGACGATCCACGCGAACTCCTCGCTCGAGGTGTTCAACCGGATCTGCACCTACGCGATCCAGTCCGTGGAGCGGCTGCCCGCCGAGGCGACGATGATGCTGATCGCCGGTGCGATCGACTTCGTGGTCTTCGTCGAGCGCCGCAACGAGTACGCCGCCGGCGGCGGCCTGCGCCGGCTGATCACCTCGGTGCGCGAGGTCAACGGTGTCGACGGACGGGTGCTCTCCAGCGAGGTCTTCGCCGAGGGCGAGAACGGCGTGGCCGTGCCGGCGGCGCCGATCCAGTGCATCGAGGAGCTGCTGGCCGTCGGCTACCAGCCCTACCACCACGCCGGAGCCGGTGGATGACCGGCAGCCAGCTGCTCATCGTCCTGCTCGGCGCCGTCGTCGGAGCCGGCATCGCGCTGCTCATCCACTCGCTCCAGCAGGTCGAGGACGACCCCAATCGCCCGGTGCAGCCCTCCACGCTGGTCCCGCAGCTGAAGAAGCTCGGCGCCCGGCTGCCGCTCGCGATCCTCGCCGGCGTCGTGGTCCTGCTGCTGACCAGGTGGGTGGTGCTCGGCGCCGCCAGCGGGCTGCTGGTGTTCTTCGCCCCGCTGCTCTTCGGTGGCGCCCGCTCCGAGCGGGTGGCGATGGCCCGGCTCGAGGGCCTGGCCGCCTGGACCGAGTCCCTGCGCGACACGATCGCCGGGGCCGTCGGCCTCGAGCAGGCGATCCCGGCCACCGCCACCGCGGCCGCCCCCTCGATCCGCCCCCAGCTGGTGGACCTCTCCGACCGGCTCCGGATGCGTACGCCGCTGCCGACCGCGCTCCAGCACTTCGCCGACGATCTCGACGACTCCAGCGCCGACCTGATCGTGGCGGCCCTGATGCTCAACTCCCAGCTCCGCGGCCCCGGCCTGCGTGAGGTGCTGACCTCGCTGGCCGGCTCGGCGCGCGACGAGCTCGAGATGCGCCGCCGGGTCAACGCCGGCCGGGCCAGCACGCGTCGCAGCGTGCAGATCGTCATGGGTATCACGGTGTTCTTCGTGCTCGGCCTGGCCCTGTTCAACAAGAGCTACGTGGAGCCCTACTCCGGCGCGGTCGGGCAGATGGTGCTGCTGCTGATCCTCCTCCTGTTCGCGGCCGGGTTCCTCTGGATGCGCCGGCTCTCGGCGTTCGCGGTCCCCGAGCGGTTCCTGTTCTCCGCGACCAGCACCGGCAACGCCTCCAGGGCGGCCAAGCGATGACCGCGGTGATGGTGGTCGGCGCGGTCGTCGGTCTCGGCGCGCTGCTGCTCGTCCTGCAGTTCGACACCGGGCGTGCGAGCGGCGCCTCCGAGCTCGCCCGCCTCGACGCGGCCCGGGCCCGGACCCGGCGTACGGCCGTGCTGCACGCCGAGGAGGAGTCCAAGGAGCGCGAGTCGATGCGGGTGCGCAAGCTCGGCGCGCAGATCCGCTCGGTCTTCGAGGCCCGCGGCTGGAACCTGCCTGCCGGCCTGCGCGCCGACCTGGCCGTGATGGGCACCACCGTCGAGGGTCACCTCGGGATGAGCGTCCTCGCCGCGGTCGCCGGGCTGTTCGCGCCGACGGTGATGGTCGCGCCCGCGATCTACTTCTTCGGGGCGAGCATCTCCACGCCGCTGTGGATGGCCCTGGTCGGCGGAGTCGTCGGCCTGGTGCTGCCCACGTTGCAGCTGCAGGGCAACGCCAAGGAGCGCCGGCGCGACTTCCGGCACGTGGTCAGCTCGTTCCTCGACCTCGTCTCGATGAACCTCGCCGGTGGCCGGGGCGTTCCCGAGGCGCTCCAGTCGGCGGTCAGCCTGAGCAACGGCTGGGGGATGGTGCGGATCCGCGAGACGCTGCAGACCGCGCGCCTCCAGGGCGTGACCCCGTGGTCGGCGCTCGGCGACCTCGGCGAGGAGATGGCGGTGGAGGAGCTGCGCGACCTCGCCGCCGCCCTGGCGCTGGTCGCCGAGGACGGCGCGAAGGTCCGCGAGTCCCTGGCCGCGCGCGCCGTCTCCATGCGCCAGCGCGAGCTCGCCGACGCCGAGGGGCAGGCCGCTCAACGCTCTCAGTCCATGCTGATCGCGCAGCTGCTGCTGTGCCTCGGGTTCCTGCTGTTCCTGATCTATCCTCCTGTGTCGCAGATTCTGGGGTTCTGATGCGGTGTGCCCAGACTGCGAGATGGGTATCACCCGTCCGTCCCCTCAACTGGAGGTCCTCCACCCATGACGAACTTCGTTAGCCCGCTGACCCCGATCGGGTTCTGCCTGCTCATGCTCGAGGGCCGCGTGGCCCGCAACCGTCGCGAGGACGGGGCCTCGGCCGTGGAGTGGGTGATCATCGCCGCGATCGTGGTGGGCATCTGCATCGCCGTCGCCGGCATCCTGAGCAACGCGCTCACCGGCAAGGCCACCGACGTCGGCAGCAAGATAAACAGCCAGTGACGTCCCAGTGACTCGCTGCTGATGTCCTCGTGATCCGACGGTGAGCCGCCTCGTCGTACGCGCTCGTGCCTGTCGCCGTTCCCGGCGCCGGGACGAGAGCGGAGCCTCCGCTGTGGAGCTGGTGCTCTACATGCCCATCTTGATGTTCACGATCCTGTTCGCCGTGCAGTTCTCCCTGGTCTACCTCGGCGGGCAGGTCGCGTCCGGTGCTGCCCGCGAGGGGGCCCGCACCGCGCGCGTGACCAGCAACCCCGCGGCCGCCCAGGGGGTCGCCGAGCGGATGGTGGACCAGATCGGCGACGGCGTGCTCAACGAAGCCCAGATCGCGGTGCAGATCGGCGAGGACCAGGCCCGGGTCACGGTCAGCGGCCAGGCCAGCAAGATCATCCCCTTCCTCCCCATCCCGCGCGTCAGCGAGACCGTCCAGGGCCCGGTGGAGCGCTACGTCCAGGACGGTGCCCCGTGAGGCGGTCGTGGGGCGGTCGAGCAGCGAGCGGAAGGTCGAGACCCCGCACCGAGCGCGGCTCCATGGCCGTCGAGGTCGTCGTCCTCATCCCGGTGATGTTCATGTTCACGCTCTTCGTCGTCGCGGGCGGCCGCTACGTGAGCGCCCGCGCCGATGCCGACGCCACCGCCCGTGACGCTGCCCGCGCCGCCTCGCAGAGCCACACCCGGGCCGAGGCCGGCGACGCCGTACGCAACGCGATCGCCCAGGGCCTGCGCTCCACGCGCAACTGCCAGCCCACCGGCCTGACCGGCAACTTCGAGTCCGGCGGCACCGCGATCGTGCAGCTGAACTGCCAGGTGAGCTACGCCGACCTGGGGCTCCTCGGCCTCCCCGGCTCCCTGGCCGTCACCGCCGAGGGCCACGCCCCCATCGACACCTACCGGAGCACCCGATGACGGCCCCAGCCCGCCTCCGCGTCCCGGGGTCTCGACTGTCCACTCGCGGCGTCCGCGTCCCGGGGTCTCGACTGTCCACTCGCTTCGCTCGCTGCTCGACCGCCTATCGCCCTAGGTGGTCGAGCAGCGAACGAAGTCTTGCGTCGAGCAGCGAGCGCCAGCGAGCGGACAGCCGAGACGAGCGATCAGTCGAGACCGTTAATAGGTGGTCGAGCAGCGAACGAAGTGAGCGATCAGTCGAGACCACTGCGGCGCCCCGGCGACCCAGGTCCGAGCGCGGGTCCGCCACCGTCTTCATGATCGGCTTCACGATGGTGATGTTCCTGTGCGCCGGCCTCGTGATCGACGGGGGCCTGGCGATCAACAAGCGGATGCGGATCGCCGACGACGCCGAGCAGGCCGCCCGGATCGGGGCGGACAGCATCGACGTGAACGAGTTCCGGCGTACCGAGAAGCTGGTGATCGACGAGCAGCTGGCGCAGCAGCGGATGGCCGGCTACATGGCCGACCTCGGCTACACCGGCGGCAAGTGGACCGGCAGCGTGCGCAACGGCGAGGTCACCGTGACCGTGAACGACACCAGCAAGACCTTCATCCTCCAGCTGTTCGGAATCCCGTTCCCGGTGCGAGCCGAGGCCGTGGCGGTTCCGGACACTGGCCAGCAGGCACCGGTGCCCTGATGGACTGCTCCAGCTCGGCGAGAGAACCAGGAAACCCATGAGCAACCAGATCACTCCGGACCAGCCGCGTTCGACCGACCCCGCACGGTTCCAGCAGCCCGGCACCGCCGAGGAGAGCTCCGGCGGCAGCCGGGCACTCTCCGCGCTGGCGCTGCTCGCGCTCGTCATCGGGATCCCGGTCGCGCTGTGGCTGCTCGCCGGCGCCGACCCGTTCCCCACCTCGATCCCCGACAAGGAGACGCTGACCGGGCAGCTGAGCTTCACCACGCTGCTCAACGTGCTGCTGTTCGTGGTCTGGGTGGCCTGGGTGTTCTTCGTGGTCTGCGTGGCCGTGGAGGTCGCAGCCGCGCGGCGCGGGGGACTGGCCCAGCCGGTACCGCTCGGCGGGCCGCTGCAGAAGCTCGCCCGAGCGCTGGTGGGTGCGCTCCTGCTGGCCGAGGTGATCTCCGGTGGCGCTGCCTCCGCGACGGTCACCCCCGAGCACTCCGGGCCCGAGGTGGTCGCGGCCGCCGTACAGCAGGAGGCCGCCGACCAGGCGGTCGACCGGGCCGAGCAGACCCGGGCCGAGCGTCGCGCCGCCCACGAGATCACCGACCAGGAGCACCTGCTGGGCCACAAGGTCTACACGGTCAAGGCGCCGAAGGACGGCTACCACGACAACCTCTGGGACATCGCGGAGCGGCACCTCGGCGACGGCCGTCGCTACACGGAGATCTACGAGCTCAACAAGTCGCTGAACCAGCCCGACGGGCGCAAGCTCCAGCTGGCGCGGTTGATCCAGCCCGGCTGGAACATGGTGATGCCCGAGGACGCCGTCGGTGTGGATCGGATGGTCGAGGCGCCCCAGGCAGCCCTGCCGCCGGCCGCCCCGACGCAGACGGCTCCGGACCCCGGCGCCGACATGGTCGGCGAGCAGGGCGTCCAGGAGATGCCGGGGGGCCTGGTCGGCATCGGCCTGCTGGCGGCGACCGCGCTGGGTGCCCTCGCGTTCGCGCGGCGCCGGCGGATCGGCGCTGCCTCGGGCGCGGAGGATGTCGAGGTCGCGCTGCGTGGCGCGGCCACCCCGACGCGGGCGGCGTTCCTGGACCGGGCGCTGCGCGACCTGATGGCCGCGTGCCGTGAGGGTGGCGCACCGCTGCCCTCGGCGTACGCCGTGACGCTCGACGACTCGACGGTGACGCTGAAGCTCGCCCCGCCCTCGCCGAGCCCGGTCGGGGAGTGGCACACCTCCGACGACGGCGTGACCTGGGTGCGCGACCACTTCGAGCCGGACGCCGAGCTGGACGGCGAGGCGTCGCCGTACCCCGCGCTGGTCAGCCTCGGCGTCGACGACGACGGCCGGGACGTCCTGGTCGACCTCGAGGCCGCCGGGGGACTGGTCGCCATCGACGGCGACCCGAACATCGCCAGCGAGGTCGCAGCCGCGATCGCGCTGCAGAGCGGTACCGCGACCTGGGCCACCGACATCCGCGTCACCGCCACCGGTCTCCCCGCTGGGCTCAGCGGCGTCGGTGACGAGCGGATCCGCGTCGTCACCGACCTCGCCCCCGAGATCGACACCCTGGAGCAGGGCCTGGAAACCCTCCGCGCCGACGTGCTCACCGGGCGGGTCGGCCGCCGCTCCGCGATGACCTCCCAGCTCGTCGTGGTCGGCCACCTCGACGACGACCAGCTCGCCGAGCGGCTGGTGGGCCTGACCGGTCCGGAGCGGCAGTCGCTTTCCGTCGTACTCGCGGGCGGGCACCGGGCCGCACGCTGGACCCTGCGGGTCGACAGCAGCGGTCACCTACGTCTCGACGAGCTCGGCATCACCGTCACCGCCAACCGGATCGGACACGAGCAGGTCGAGGGGATCGCAGAGCTGTTCGAGGCCGCCCGCCGGCCCGACAGCCCCGACGACGGGGGACTGGTCAGCATCCCCGCGCCGCTTCGCCAGGTCGACGACGCGGCCTGGACGACCGCTCCCCGCCGGGTCGGGGTGCTCGGCGCGATCGCCGTCACCGGCGTCGACCGGGCCGACGTTGCGCGCGCCGACCAGCTCGTCGAACTGGTCACCTATCTCGCGCTGCACCCCGAGGGCGTGCACCCCAACGTGCTCGCCGGGGTGCTGTGGCCACGCGGGGTCACCCCCGACGTCAGCAACGCCGCCGTCGAGCGTGCGCGGGCCTGGCTCGGCGACGACGTGAACGGGCACGCCTACCTGCGTGAGGACGCCGAGGGCAGGCTCTCGCTGAGCGAGGCCGTGGTGTGCGACTGGGACGCGGTGCGCTCCCTGTTCCTGCGTGCGCGTTCGGCCCCCTCGCACCGCGACGAGGTCGAGCTGCTGCGTCGCGGTCTGCAGCTGATCCGCGGCGAGTCGTTCGCCGGTGTCCCCGACGGCCGTTACGGCTGGGTCGCCCACGACGACCTCGAGCGCAGCATCCGCCGGGTCGTGGTGGCCTCGGCGCACCGGCTCGTCGAGCTGCTCGGCGGTGACGACGACCCGAGTGGCGCCGGTGCCGCGGCCGAGGCAGGCCTGCGGGTCGACCCGGCCAACCAGCTCCTGTGGCGCGACCTGCTGCGTGCCCGTTACGCGAGCGACGGGCAGGCCGGCGTACGCCGCACGCTGGACGCCATGGGCACCCCGCTCGCCGGCATCCCGCTCGAGGCGGAGACCGAGGCCCTGGTGCAGGAGTACCTCCCGGAGCAGCGCTCGACCGGCTGAGCGACCGCGTCGCCGTTCGCTCGTCCGACTTGGCGGCGGGGCCGGCTCGGGTCCACACTGAGCCGTGCCCGCCACCAGTCAGTGGATCGCCTTCCTCGTGGCGTCGATCCTGTTCATCCAGGTCCCCGGCCCCAGCCTGCTGTTCACGATCGGCCGTGCGCTCACCGTCGGTCGCCGCGACGCCCTGCTCTCCGTGGCCGGCAACGGCATCGGCCTCACCACGCAGGTGGCGCTGATCGCCGTCGGGCTCGACGCGGTGGTCACCACCTCGTCGACGGCGTACGCCGCGATCAAGGTGGTCGGGGCCACCTACGTGATCTGGCTCGGCATCCAGGCGATCCGCAACCGTGCCGACGCACGGGCAGCCCTGGCCTCCCCGGCTCCCGGCGGACGCGGCAAGTCCCTGCGCACCGGCTTCATCGTGGGGGTGACCAACCCCAAGACCATCGTGTTCTTCGTGGCCTTCCTGCCCCAGTTCGTCAACGCGGGAGCGGGCCACGTCGGCGTGCAGATGGCGCTGCTCGGTCTCGTGTTCGGGGCGATGGCGATCTGCTCGGACAGCATCTGGGCGCTCGCCGCGGGCAAGGCGCGGGACTGGTTCGCCCGCCAGCCCCAGCGGCTCGACCGCCTCGGTATCGCCGGCGGCGCGATGATGGTCGGCCTCGGCGCCACCATGCTCGCCTCGGAATAGCCACCGCCTCGCGGCCAAGGCGGGTCTGCGGGCCGACCCGGCCCACCAGCCCCTGTGGCGCGACCTGCTCCGGGGCCCGCTACGCGAGCGACGCGCAGGCCGGCGTACGTCGCACGCTGGACGCCATGGGCACCCCGCTCGCCGGCATCCCGCTCGAGGCCGAGACCGAGGCCCTGGTGCAGGAGTACCTCCCGGAGCAGAGCTCGACCGGCTGGCGGTGGTCAGGGGCGCCGCCACAGCGCGGCGAGACACCCCATCCCGATGGTCCAGGCGAGCGCAACCGGTACGTCACCCACTTCCACGCCGTGGGTATCCGTGACGGCGATCAGCGTCTGCGGGGCGATCGGGTTGTGCCCAGCGACAGCTGCCAGCGCGAGAAAAGTCAACAGCACGGCTAGGACCACGATGCAGGCACGAGCGCGCACAGGACTCCTTGTCTCGCCGAGGCGCCAATGTAGCCAATCGTTGTTTCGCCTCGATGACCGTGGGCGCGCAACAATGAACCCATGATCCCGTCTACTAGTGCCACTGCAAGTCCGCTCCTCGACCTGCCCGGAGCGGTCAGCGGCGACGGGATCGATGCCCCGGTGGCCGCGCACTACGGATCGTTCAACCGTGAGCAGCGCGCCCTGGTCAGCGGCGAGGGGTTCGTGGACCTCTCGCACCGCGGCGTGATCCGGGTCAGCGGCCCCGACCGGCTCACCTACCTGCACTCACTGACCACCCAGCACCTCGAGCGCCTCGAGCCCGGCGTGCCGACCGCCGCGCTGGTGCTCTCGCCCAACGGGCACGTGGAGCACGCGATGTACGGGGTCGACGACGGCGAGGCGTTCACCGCCCACGTCGAGCCGGGCGAGGCCGGCCCGCTCGCGGCGTTCCTGGACCGGATGCGGTTCATGATGCGCGTCGAGGTCACCGACGTCACCGAGGACCTCGCCGTCGCCTGGCGTCCCGTGGCGTCGACAGGCTCGACGGGCGCCGCGGAGCCCGCCGGACCCAGCTCCGGCAAGTACGACGTCTTCGCGCGCTCGGAGCTCAAGGCGTACGCCGAGGCGGCCGGCCCCGCCGCAGGGATGTGGGCCTTCGAGGCGCTGCGGATCGCCCGCGGCGAACCCCGTTTCGGCCAGGACACCGACCACCGCACCATCCCCAACGAGGTGGGCTGGATCCCGTCCGCCGTACACCTCGACAAGGGCTGCTACCGCGGGCAGGAGACCGTCGCCCGGGTGCACACCCTGGGACGCCCGCCCCGCCGGCTGACCCTGCTGCACCTCGACGGCTCCGACAACCGCCTCCCCAAGCGCGGTGCTCCCGTGCGGCTCTCGACCGGCTCGGCCGACGGCGTCGGCAAGGAGGTCGGCTTCGTCGGCAGCTCCGCCCGCCACCACGAGCTCGGCCCGATCGCCCTGGCCATGATCAAGCGCAACGTCCCCGTCGACGCCGAGCTCGACGCCGACGGCCTCCCGGCCATGCAGGAGGTCGTGGTCGACCCCGAGGTGGGGCTGCACGTCCGTCCGCTGCGCTAGTTCTGCAATAGCGCGGTCGGTGGCCCGCCGCCGTCCGACCGACCACTCCCTGCGTCCTAGGGGGTCACAGCGGTCGGAGGCTGCGCATCCCCTGTGTCGGAGGCGCTCGTCCTGCCGCGCTCCACGTTGATGTCCGAACGAACGACCTCGGCGGGTGCGCCCATGCCCAACGAGTTCGCGGGCAGGTCATGCATGAGCAGGCTGTTGGCTGCGACTGTGCTTCCACTGCCCACGTGGACACCCTTGCCGACGGTGGCCTTGCTTCCCAGCCAGGCGTTGCGGCCGATGACGACCGGGTCCACCGCCGCGTTGTGGTACCAGTGGTCGTCGGCGTTGCGACGGAAGTGCGAGCTGTCCACAACGGTGACCATCTCGCCGGTGCCGGCCAGAGGCTCGAACGTGACGGCTCGCGCGCAGTGCACGACGCTGCGCCACGAGAGCAGGTTGTCCCCTTCGAAGACAAGCCGGCCACGAACGTTCAGGACGCAGTCGCGGCGGACCGTCACCCTGGGACCAAGCACCACGTCAGCGCCCGGACCCAGCTGCAGCAGCACGCCGCCTTCGACCTTGGCCTCGGGGCCGAGGGTCATGCGAATGGTCCCGGGGCCGGAGATCGCCAGGACGACCCGGGGCGAGAGGTACGCCGTCGGGTGGATCGTGATCGCGCATCTGCTGCCCCGAACCGCTGCAGCGAGACGAAGGCGCGTCACGGCGACCAGGGTGCCGGCTCGGCGTGCAGATGTCAGGAGGGAGCGCTTCAAGGCGCCTCCAGTTCGTGGGGTACGTCGTGAGTCAGCTCTTCGGGGGTGAAACCGACGTCGTCGGGGTCAGCGACCATGCCCAGAAAGACCCAGAGCAGGCTCGAGGGAAGCGCATACGAGATGGGCATCAGCATCGCCGCAGTCAACCAGCAGAGCCCGTAGCCGACCGCTGCCTGGCGCCAGAGTCGGTGCTCCCCGTGCTGGGGAAGGGGGCGCCACAACCCCTTGGTCGCCGTGAGGAGGGCCATCAGCCAGATGACCAGTCCTGGTATCCCGATCTCCACGGCCAGGCCGAGGAACACGTTGTGGACGGCGATGCCCGTCGCTGCCACGGGCGTCGTGTCCAGCTGCCAGAGCCAGTCGTTCTCCACCAGGTAGAACTTGTCGAAGCCGATCCCCAACCACGGGTGGTGCTGAATCACGTCCCAGGCGGTCCAGGTGGCGTTGATGCGATCGAATGCCGACCCGGACTCGCTCAACCGGGCCAGGGTCAGCTGCTGCAGCGCCGGGCTCACGGCCAGCAGGAACCCGACGACGACAGGCACGAGGACGGCCACGGCCGCCACGAGCCGCCGCGTCCGCCGATCCATCGAGAGGGCCACGACGCACCCGATGAGGGTGCCGAGCCACAAGGCCCTGGTCATGGTGAAGAAGAGGCCGAGCACACACGCGAGTGCGACACCCTGCGCGAAGAGCCGAGGCAGCCCGCGGCTCTGCGTCGCGAGGATGGTTGCACCGGCCATGCACGCGAAGAGCTGGAGGCCGTTGCTGCCGACCTGGAGCGAGGGCCCGAAGGCCCGGCCGAAGTGATCAGAGGTCGAATCGACGATGTACCGCGGGAAGATCAACGAATCCGCCTGGAGACCCTGCAGCACGGCGATCGCGCCGAGGTAGGCCCCCAGCACGGTGAGGGCGACGAGCAGGGTCCTACGTCTCGCAGTGGTGCCGTACGCGATCGGAACCACGACGAAGAGCAGGAACGGGATCACGCCGTAGGCGTCCCAGAAGTTGAACCGCGAGGCTGAAGTCGCGATGGTCCCCGACGCGATCATCGAGCACAGGCACCACAGCAGCGCAGCGAGGAACAGGAGATGGATCGGACGCAGCCGCCATCGCCCGCGCCGGGAGTCGCCGTGCGCCACGAACAGAGCGAGGGCCAACGGGATCAGGATGCGATCCGGGGCGATCGGGAACCCGAAGTTGAACGCCTGCCCGGACATGAACTGCAAGGCCAACCCGACGGACAGCAGATGGACGTACAGCGGTAGTCGACCCGGGGGGTCGGCGGTCACTGCCTCACCGGCGGCCGGCAGGGTCTGATGCGACATCGCACTATTCACGCGTTCGCGAGCGTGTCTGTCGCCAGATGGACGCGGCTCCCCACGCCAGCAACGAGACGCCGAGTCCGATGGCGGCACCGAGTGCGATCGGCTTGCGAGTCTGGGTCACCACTTGTGGGCTCATGATGACCGTCACGGAGGTACTGCGGTCTGCGTTCGCCGCGATGCGGTCCTGCAGGATCGAGCCCGCTGACTCTGCCTCCAGCTTCTTGAGCTGCGCGGTGACCCGGGCCTCCCGGTAGGCCGCTTGCTGCGCCGTGGTCGACGTCCCCGAGGCGATCTGTCGGCTCAGCTGCTCTGCCTTCAGGTCAGCGTCCTCGAAGGAACGCTGCTTCGCCACGAAGGACTCAGTCGCGCCGCGTACGTCGTCGTTGGTCACGTTCTTGACCGAGCTGACCAGGGACTGTGCGGCCTCGGAGGCGCCTTTCAGGGCGTCCTCCTCCGAGCCCGCACCGACTCGAAGGCGGATGACCGGGTTCTCGGGGATGACGGTTGCCCGGACGTCGGTCACGGAATCCGGCAACGTCTTGACGAGGCTGCTCGTGTCGACGAAGCGGGCGTAGGTCTCCGCCAGGGTGATGGTTGCCTGCGCGTAGCCCGGGACAGCCTGAGCACTCAACGTCTGGTCACCCACGACGAGGCGGACCTCTGCCTCAATGGGGGTCGGGACCAGCAGCAGGGCGATCAGGGCGCCCCCGATCGTCGAGGCAGCCAGGGATCCCAGAGTCGAAGCCGTTGCCAGGCGTGATCCGAACCCGGCCAGGCGCCCGTCCCGCGGACGTGCGGTGGTCGGTTCGACCTGGGAGAGAGGCACAGCGGTTTCCGATCTGGCGGTGGGGTCAATGTCCTGAATCGTAGGGCCTCTGGCGCGTTCCTCGGGCGGCTTCTCAGAGGTCACGCACCGCTACCTGCGGCAGCCCAGGGCTGCCAATACTTCGCCAGCCCGTGTCGCCAGCCCGTGTCGTCAGCGGGAGGAGCAACCGAGCACTTCCCGAACCGAAAAGGCCCAGCAAGTCGGACTTGCCCAAAAAAATTGGTCTGTCCACAAGGAGAACGTTTCGCCCCTATCGTAAGGGCCATGAAGGACTCGTGTGGCTAGGCCTGGCCCCTGGAACGTGCCCGTGATGCCGTTTGCAGGGGTGGTCGCCCGGGACCTGACCCGACGTGATCGGAGCAGTTCGCCGGGGTCGATCGAAGATCACCTCCGCGAGTCCCTCGCCTGGCTGCGCCGCGCCCAGGATCAAGCGAAGTCCGGCGGCGTCAGCTACGGCTACTCCCTGCGGGGCGGATGGCTCGCCCCGTATCGCGAGACCTCCGGATACATCCTCCCCACCTTCTACCGGGCAGCGGATGCACTGGGCGATCCGGAGCTGGCAAGCCGTGCGGAACGCATCGCTCGATGGTTGCTTCGAGTCCAGAACGAGGACGGCAGCTTCGCCAACACCAAGTACGGGCCGGACGGGATCGTCTTCGACACGGGTCAATGCCTCTTCGGCCTGCTCTCGGCCTTCGAACGGACCCAGGACCAACTTTTCCTGGATGCAGCCCTCAAGGCAGGGCAGTGGCTGGTGGCCGCACTGGGAGATGACCCCCAGTGGAAGCGATTCGAGCACATGGGCACCCCGCACGTGTACAACACGCGGACTGCCTGGGCCCTGCTCAAGCTGAACCAGGCGCATCCGTCCGCCAGCTTCGAGTCGGCCGCGCGGCGCAATCTCGACTGGGCAGTCGCATCCCAGACGCCCGAGGGCTACTTCTCCCACAACGCCTTCCGCGCCGGCGACGCGCCGTACACCCACAACATCTCCTACGCCATCTGTGGCCTGCAGGAGTCGGGATGGATCCTCGGAGACGAGACGTACGTGGCTGCGGCGAAGCGCTGCAGCGAGGCCGTGCGAGTGCGCATGGACGCCGCGGGCTTCATCCCTGGCCGGATCTCGCCCGCGGGTGATCCGGACAAGTCGTTCTCCTGCCTCACCGGGCAGGCGCAACTCGCGGTGGTGTGGGCCAAGCAGTTCCTCCGCGACGGGAACCCGGAGCACTCGAGTGCCGCTGTCTCATCACTTGCCTACGTGAAGCGGCATCACCGGCTGACGCATGCGAATCCGGCCGTGCGGGGAGCCGTGGCGGGCTCGTACCCGATCTGGGGCAGGTACGCCCCGATGTCGTTCCCCAACTGGGCCGCGAAGTTCTTCGTGGATGCGCTCCTGCTGGAGCGCGAGATCGCAGAGGCCAGCTGATGGAGACCATCGAGGTGCTGGGCGGCGGCTTCCACGGGCTGACCCTCGAGTCCACCGTCGACGCGATGACCGACGCGGCCCGGACCGGAGACGGCGGCTGGGTGGCCACGGTGAACGTCGCGATCCTCATGGAGATGCGGGCGAACCCCGAGCTGCGTTCCTTCATCAGCGGAGCGCGCTGGGTGCTGGCCGATGGGCAACCCATCGTCTGGCTCAGTCGGCTCCTGGGCAGGCCCCTGCCCCAGCGGGTGACCGGCGTCGACCTGATCGACAGTGTGTGTGCGCGGGCGCGCGACGAGGGCCTGGGCGTCTACTTCCTCGGCGCGGCCGAGGAGATCGTCAACGCATCGGCGGAAGCGCTCTTGCAGAAGTATCCGGGCCTGCGGCTCGAGGTCGCCAACGGCTACTTCGGCGTCGATGAGGAGGGCGACCGGGTCAGAGCCATCGCGGCCTCAGGGGCGAGCTTTCTGTTCGTGGGGATGGGTGTCCCTCGTCAGGAGCAGTTCATCGAACAGCACTGGGAGGCCCTGGGGGTCGACGTGGCTGTGGGGGTCGGCGGCAGCTTCAACGTGATCGGCGGGGTGCTGCGACGCGCACCGCAATGGGCCCAACAGGTCGGTCTCGAGTGGGTCTACCGGCTCGCGCAGGAACCGCGGCGGTTGTGGCGCCGGTACCTCGTGTCGGGCGGGCAGTTCGCCGTCCTCGCCTCACGTGCCCTGGGAAACCAAAGGACAGCGAGAGAAAAGGTGACCACCGTGGGGAGCCACGAGCAAGTTTCGCCGGCGCCGCAGACAGACCGCCGTTACCTGGTGATCTCACCGTGCCGCGACGAGGAGGAGTTCGTCCAGAGCACGCTGGACTCGGTGATCGCGCAGACCGAGCGACCGACGAAATGGATCATCGTCGATGACGGGTCCTCGGACCGTACGCCGGAGATCGTCGCGCGCGCCGCTGCGGCCCACGACTGGATCGAGGTCGTACAGCGTCCACCCCGGACCACACGGATCCTCGGGTCGGGTGTGGTCCATGCGTTCAACGACGGCCTGGCCGGGGAGGACCTCGACGACTACGGGTTCGTCTCGAAGCTGGACATGGACCTGATCCTGCCGCCCACCTACTACGAGCGGTTGCTGGATCACATGAGTGCGGATCCGCGACTGGGAACTGCCAGTGGACGCCCGTACGTCGCCACCGGCAGCCCGGCCTCGCCGGGGTGGGAGGCGGAGCGCGGTGCGAGTGAGATGAGCGCCGGCATGGCCAAGCTCTATCGAGTGACCACGTTCCGTGAGATCGGCGGGCTCGTGCCCGAGATCATGTGGGACGGCATCGATTGCCACGAAGCCCGCATCCGCGGGTGGCGCTCCCGATCTTTCGACGCTCCGGACACGGACTTCAAGCACCTGCGGCCTGAGGGCGGCAGTGACCGCGGAGTGCTCCGCGGGCGTCGTCGTCACGGCTACGGACAGTGGTTCATGGGCACGAGCCCGGTGTTCATGCTGGCCAGCTCGGTGATCCGGGCCCGGGACGAGCCGATCGTCCTCGGCAGCGTGAACATGCTCCTGGGGTATTGGGGCGCTGCGCTGCGCCGTACACCCCGGCACGGAGGCAGGGCCTTCAGGAGCGAGCTGCGCAGGTTCCAGCGCGAAAGCCTGGTGATCGGCAAGCGCAGGGCGACAGAGCGCTGGGAAGCAAGATCCGCCGCTCGACTCCAGTACCAGCAGTGAACCGCTGCCCACGGACGTGTCGTCGGCACGTCTCGTCACCCACGAAGGAGCTCCCATGCCACGAGTGATGGCGATCTACGGCACCCGACCCGAGGCCATCAAGATGGCGCCCCTGATCGAGGCGATGTCCCAGCGTCCGGGGATCGAGCCGGTGGTGACCGTGACGGGGCAGCACCGCGAGATGCTCGACCAGGTCAATCAGCTGTTCGGGATCACGCCGGATCACGATCTCGACGTGATGCAGGCCGGCGCCAGCCTGAGCGACCTGTCGACCCGGGTCCTGGCCCGCACGGACGCACTTCTGCGGGACAACCCGGTGGATGCCGTCGTTGTCCAGGGCGACACCACCAGCGCGTTCATCGCAGGGCTCGCCGCCTTCTACAACCGGACTCCGGTGATCCACCTGGAGGCGGGACTGCGAACCGGCAACATGCTCGACCCCTTTCCCGAGGAGGCGAACCGGCGGCTGCTCGGACCGCTTGCCGCGCTGCACCTTGCGCCCACGCCTCGTGCGTGCGCATCACTGGTGCGTGAGGGGATAAGCAGGAACGACATCGTCGTCACGGGCAACACCGTCATCGATGCCCTGGCCACTGCATTGGGTACGCCGCCCCACTTCGCCGACGAGCGAGTGCGAGACGTGGTGTCGTCGGGTCGAAAGATCCTGCTCATCACGACGCACCGACGTGAATCCTGGGGAGGGCGGATGGCCGAGGCGATGGCCGCTGTGCGCGACCTGGCCATCAACCATCCCGAGCTGCAGATCGTGTTGCCCATGCACAGGAACGAGCTGGTGCGGGACGTCGTCGTTCCCGCGTTGGGGGACCTGGACTCGGTTCTTCTGACCGAGCCGTTGGACTACCACGCGTTCACGCATCTGATGGCGGCGAGTCACATCGTCCTGACCGACAGCGGCGGGGTCCAGGAGGAGGCGCCCAGCCTGGGCAAGCCGGTCCTGGTGATGCGAGAGACCACGGAGCGCCCCGAGGCCGTCGATGCCGGCACCGTACGTCTGGTGGGCACGAAGTACGAGTCCATCGTCTTCGAGGTCGAGCGCCTTCTGGGTGACCCGGCGACCTATGCGGAGTACGCGAAGCTCCTCAACCCGTACGGCGACGGGAGGGCTGCGCCTCGAGGCGCCGCCGCCATCGCCGCCTTCCTCGGAGTCGGTCAGCGGACAGATGAGTTCATGCCGGTGCCGTCACTGCAGGCGGTGTAGGGGCAACCCCTACAGTCCCCCCGGCCGCGACCCGGTCACCTTCACGGGAGAGAAGTACATCGCCTGGGTCGCCTCGTTGAGCGTGCCTCGGTAGATCCCCTGCTTGAGGTAGATGGGGTCCGGCTTCGAGCTGATGGTGTCCATGGTGGCGACGCGGGTCCGCGCGACCACTTCCTTCCCGTCGCGGTAGACCTGGACCCAGCCCTCGGAGCTGTTGTTCGAGAACTTGATCCCGACGGTCAGCCTGGTCCACTTGCCGAAGTGGATCGGCCCGAGGTTGCCGTCTCCGGGAATGAGTCCGCTGTTGGTTCGAGTGCCGCCGAGACGAAGCCCGGAGCGCTTGACGTCGAGCGCCAGGGGCGGGCTCCCACCTCGGAGCCCCTTCCACTGCGTGAACACCAGCCAGCGTGCGTCGGTGGCGACGGGGAAGCCTTGCGGGATGAGGATCTGGAAGTCGTACCAGCGCTCCGAGCCCGGAGGGTCCGGCCACTGTGATGCGGGGTCACTCCACCACGTGGGAGTCCGTCCGAGGACCTCCGCGCGAGGTGCCGTGTAACCCGGGTCGCTGTAGGTCTCGCCCGGCCGCAGCTCGACGCGCATCAGTGGCCCGGCGGGTGACGACGTCCCGGCCAGCGACTGCATCGTCGTGATGCTCTCTGCGCGGGGGACCTCCTTCCCGGTCCACCCCAGGATTGCCATCTCCACGGTGCTCAGTGGCCTCGGTGAGCTCGGCGATGGTGTGGGGGTCGGGACGGCCGGGGGTGTCGGGACGGGTGTGGGCGATGGGACCGGCTTGGGGGTGGGCTTGGGAGTCGGCTTGGAGGAGGGTTTTGCCGGGGTGGGGCTCGGGGCCGGCGACGGTGGCCGGACATGGACGCTCCGAGTCGGCCGGACGAAGCGGACGGCCTTGGGGCGTGACCATGGGCCGCGGGTGTGCTTCTTGACGGCACGTACCTGCACGTACCAGACCCGTGTCCGGTTGAGGGCACGCGTCGTGGCCACACGGGCTCGAACCGATCCTGAACGCTTCGCCTTGGGCAGCTTCCTCGGGTTGGCGGCAACGCGCAACTGGTACCGCGCACCCGGCACGGCACGCCAGGCGATCTTCAGCTTCGCCGCGTTCCAGTCCTGTCCAACCTGGACCACGCCCTGGACGCGCGGGACACCGCGCGCCTCTGCTGCGTAAGCGGTCCCTGTGAGCATGAGACATGCGCTGAGGATGATCCCGCAGATACGGGAGACGGGACGCCGCATATAACCACCTTGGCCGATGAGCCAACAGGATACGTCGCAAATACGCCTATTTGTCCGTTTCGGGGTAAACGGACAGGCGCGGCGCATCGGGTCGAGGAGTAGACCTGCGGAGAGTGGCCCCAAGGACGGCGGACCATCTCCTCGTTCCCAGTCCGGATCGGCGTGTTACGCGTAAGATGCGGTTTGTCAGTTTGGGCCGTATCCGTAACGGTGAGGGGTGCGCGTGCCACGCCGCGTTCGAGTGTCGACCATGTGTGCCTACCTCGCCTACTACGGTCTCGCGAAGCACCTGCCCTGGTCCATCAGCCCTGGAGGGGGAGCAGCCAAGAAGATCCGCGCCCGGCTCTGCCGGTCCCTGTTCGAGGTCTGTGGAAGAGACGTGAACGTCGAACCCGGCGTGTGGTTCGGCTCTGGCGCGACGGTGCGGTTGGGCGACCGGTCCGGTCTGGGCAAGGACGCCGTGATCATGGGGCACGCCCACATCGGCGCGGACGTGATGATGGGACCACGCGTGATGATCCTTTCCACAAACCACAACTTCTCCGACGTCCATCGCCCCATGAACACGCAAGGGCTGACGGAGTCGGCGCCGGTCGTCATCGAGGACGACGTCTGGATCGGCGCAGGCGCAATCCTCTTGCCGGGACGTCGCATCGGCACCGGGGCGATCGTGGCAGCAGGGTGTGTCGTCTCTCGCGACGTGCCGCCCAGGGCCATCGCGGGGGGCAACCCGATGCGGCTTCTCGGGGAGCGATCATGAGCCACGATCCGTCATCCGTGGACACGTCGGCGCCTTCCGCCTGGGTGGACCTCAGGGCAGACCTGAAGAGGTACGGCCGCAGGCCCTTCTTTCGTGAGTTGTCCGTCTACGCGGTCGTGGTCTATCGATTCGGTCGGTGGAGCGACGACCAGGAGGGGATGCGCGGTCTCGTCGCGCGACGCGCGTACTGGATCCTGCATCGCCTCGCGATCGCGTTGACCAACATCGAGATCCCGAAAGAGGCACGCTTCGGGCCCGGCCTTCGAATCCATCACAACGGACCGGTGGTGGTTCACCCCGGAGTCGTCGCAGGTTCCGACTGCACCCTGCGTCACGGCGTCACGCTCGGTGAGCGCCGCAGCGGAGGAGGGGTGCCGACGCTGGGTGACGGAGTGGAACTGGGTTCGTTCAGCCAGGTGCTCGGACCGGTTCACATCGGTGAGCTCGCCAAGATCGGTTCCCTGGCCTTGGTCATCACCGACGTCCCGGCCCACGGGATTGCGTTCGCGCCTGCTGCACACACGAGGACGCACCATGCCTGACAGTGACATCTCCGTGGTGATTCCCGCCTACAACCGCCCGGAGATGGTGCGGCGGGCGGTCTTGTCGGCTCGGCTCCAGTCGCGACCCCCACGCGAGATCATCGTCGTCGACGACGGTTCCTCGGACGACACCGGCTCGGCAGCAGCGGCTGCGGGGGCCCGAGTCATCAGCCAGAGCAATGCAGGACAGCCGGCGGCACGCAACGCCGGGCTCGCAGCGGCCGAGTCCGAGTGGGTCGCCTTCCTGGACAGCGACGACGAGTGGCTGCCCCACCACCTGGCGACGTTGGAAGGGGCATTCACCCCGGCGCTGGGGATGGTCGCCTCCAACGCGAGAGCGGTCCCGTCGGGAAGGCTGGTCGGGCACCCTGGACGGGGTGTCCTCCACCTGACGCTCGACAGGTTGATCTGGCCAGAGAATCCGCTCAGTCCCAGTGCCACGGTCGTGCGACGTACGACGGCCCTCGACGTGGGTGGCTTCCCCAACGCCAAGCTGGGTGAGGACCGACTGTTCTGGATCGAGATGATCAAGCACTCGCCCGGGGTGGTCCTGCCGGACGTGACCTGCCTCTACCACGAACACCATTCTCAGGTGAGCGGTGACGCGGAGAAGATGCGGCGCGCACGCGAACAGATACTCGTGGACCTCGTCGACGACGGCGTCATCGACCCGGCGCTGCCGGAACGGGTGCGCGTGGTCAGCACGTGGGATCGGGCGCAGCAGAGCAGCGATGCGAAGGCGCGTGCCCTGGAGCTGGTGGAGCTGGTGCGGCACCCCGCTTCCGCGCGTGCACTGGCCACGACGCTGGCCTACAGATTCCGCCTTCGTCGACGCGGCGGCCTGTGATCAAGGGGCCCGGCGTGCCCTTGCCGCTCAGCTCATGAAAGGGGAGTCGACCATCAGCGTGCCCAGAATCTTGTACGTGCTCGACCGATTCCCGGTGTTGTCGGAGACGTTCGTGTCCGCGGAGATCCGCGCGCTCAGGGAGTCGGGGGTCGACGTCGAGGTCCTGACCACCCGTCATCCACGGGTCGTCTGGGGTGCGTCCGCCGACCTTGCCTCACCCGGCGAGCGATGGGGGACCGTGGCAGCGGCGATGGCGCACCTGTGGTGGATGCTCACCTCTCCGAGGCGGTACTGGCTGTACCTGCGGACCTTGGTCGCCGCTCCAGCCTCGGATGTTCCGTTCATGCTCTGGGCGCCGGGTGCGGCCCTCGTCGCGAGAAGGAGCCGGCGGACGAGGCTGCACACACACTTCGCGTTCCGCGCGGCATCGTTCGCCCGGTCGATGGCCGCCCTGCTCGCCGTCGACTGGACGGTGACCACACATGCCAACGACATCTTCGCTGATCGCGCGTATGCGAAACGCCGGCTCTCCGGCGCAGGGGTTCTCACGATCTCCCAGTACAACAAGCGGTACTTGAAGGAGATGGGCGTCGAGGCTGAGGTCAACTACTGCGGCATCGACCTGAGCAGCTTGAGCTTCGTCGATGACCTCGCCGATCGATCCATCGACGTCCTCTTCGTGGGGCGGCTGGTTCCCAAGAAGAACCCGCTCGGGTTGATCAGGGCACTGAGCCTTGCGGAGGCCATGAGTGGACGCGCGCTGCGTGTCGCAGTCCTCGGTGACGGCCCACTCCTCGAGGAGTGCGTGCAGGCCGCCGGTGACCTGGGGCTGGCCGTCTCCTTTCTCGGCGCACAGAGCCATGACCGTGTGCTGGAGACGATCATGGACGCGAGGTCGTTGTGCCTGCCCTGTCAGGAGGCGGCCGACGGGGACCTCGACGGCATCCCCGTCGTACTGATGGAGGCGATGGCCCTGGGGACCCCCGTCGTGACCACGCCGGTCTCGGGCATACCGGAGCTCGTCACACCGGACTCCGGTTGGCTCGTGCCCGAAGGGCGTGCTGCCGACCAGGTTCCAGCCCTGGCGGAGTCGATCCTGGCCTGCCTTCTCGCCGATGATGCGACTCTCGATGGCATCAGGAGAAGCGCGCGAGCCCGTCTCGAATCCAGGTTCTCGCTGCGTGACCAGGCGGCCGGCGTCCTGGCGGCCCGACCGCCCGCGAAGCAGCGATGAGCGACTTGCCGCCACCCGGGGGGCGGGTGGACTCCGAGGCCCAGGTCTCGCCGGGGGCCGAGGTCTCACCCGGCTACGGGGAGTCCGCCGCGCGCAGTGCCGTGTGGAGCGCAGGAACGGCCTTCGCCGTTCGTCTCCTGAGGACGGCATCGTTCTTCGCCATGGCTCGACTCGTCTCGGCTGAGGCGTTCGGGCTCCTCGCACTCGTCGTCGCCGTGGTCTCCGTGGCGCAGATCGCTGCTGGCCTGGGCCTGCACCAGTTCATCACCAGGGTGGAGACCCTGAGCAAGAAGAGCACGGACAGCGCTTTCTGGGTCAGTGTCGCCATGGGCGCATTGCTGAGCCTCGCCGTCGCCGGGATGGCGCCGGTCGTGGGCGCGCTCGCCGGGGAGCCGGACGTCACACCCGTCATGCTCGCGCTGTCGGTGCTGCCACTGCTCGGCGCACTCTCGACCGTTCCCACCGGAATCCTCTGGCGTGAGCTCAGGTACCGCTCACTCGCCGTCCGCAACCTGGTCGCGGCCCTGCTGAGCACCGCGGTCGCGATCGTCCTTGCGGTGGGCGGTCATGGAGTCTGGGCCCTCGTCGCGCAGATCGTCGTCGAGGCCGGCGTCGGCACCGTGATGCTCTGGGTGGCTGCGCAGCGCTACTACAGGCCGAGACTGAGCTTCTCGCTTGCCGCGGCCGTGGAGGCCGTTCGGTTCGGTTGGAAGATCGTTGGCGGAGACCTGCTGTCGGTGGCCTCCTACAAGGCAGATGACCTCATCGTGGGCGTCAAGATGGGCGCCACGGCACTCGGCACCTACAGCGTCGCGTACAGGATGCTCACCGTCCTGCGGGAGACGCTCCAGTCCACGAGCGGGACAGTGGCGTTGGCCTTCTTCTCCCGCCTGCAGGGTGACGCTCCCAGGCTGAGGTCGGGGTTCCTGCGCGCATCGCGCGCCAACGCGGCGATCGCGTTCCCGACCTTCCTCTTCGTGGCCGCCGCGGCGCCGGCGATCGTCGATGTGGCGCTCGGGAGCCAGTGGGAGGAATGCGCGCCCCTCGTCACCGCGCTGGCGACTGTCGGGGTCGGGGCGGCGGCCACGGACCTGAGCCTGGCGCTCCTGGTGGCACTCGGCTACCCGCAGGACACTCTGAGGTTCGCGATCTGGAACACGGCCCTGAACATTGCCGCCTTCCTCGTGGCGGTGCAGTTCGGACTGGTCTGGGTCGCAGTGGCGTTCTCGGTCAGGGCCTACGTGATGCTTCCGATGGTCTTCCGCATGCTCAGGCGTCGATCCGGCATCGGCTTCCGGGACGTCGCGTCCCTCTACATCAGGATTCTCGTTTCCTGTCTGGGGGTGGTCGGTGTCGGCCTGTGGTCACGTCCCCTTTCCGACGACATCGGGTCCCTTCCCGCGCTCCTGGTGACCCTGGCTCTCGCTGCGATCGTGTACGTGGCATCGCTACGCATCCTCGCGCGGGATTCCTACGGCGAGCTCGTCCTCGTCTTCCGGGCGTTGATCCGCCGGGGCCAGTCGGTGGCAGCCTCGCCTGGGGCTGCTGGCTAGCAGCGCGCATCAGGAGTCGACGAACCTCTTCGGTACCGACTTCTCAATGCCCGGGGCGGGGGGCTGAGATGGCACCTAGACTCCGCCCGTGAAGATCTCTGTGATCGGGTGCGGATACCTCGGTGCGGTCCATGCCGCGTGCATGGCCCATCTCGGCCACGACGTCGTCGGAGTCGACGTCAACGCGGCCGCCATCGCGAAGCTGTCGGTCGGGGAGGCGCACTTCTTCGAGCCCGGGCTGCCCGAGCTGCTCGCCTCGGCGCTGGAGTCCGGCCGGCTGAAGTTCACCGAGGACATCGCCGACGCCCGGGGCGCGCAGGTCCACTTCGTGTGCGTCGGAACCCCGCAGCGGGTGGGGGAGTACGCCGCAGACCTCACCTACGTCGATGCAGCCATCGAGTCGCTGCTCCCTCACCTCGAGGCCGGGGACCTGGTCGTCGGGAAGTCCACCGTGCCGGTGGGGACCGCGGAGCGACTGGCGCTCCGGGTCCACGAGGCCGCGCCCGGGGCCGACCTGATCTGGAACCCCGAGTTCCTCCGCGAGGGCAAGGCGGTCCAGGACACCCTGACACCGGACCGTCTCGTCTACGGGGTCCCCGACGGCGATGCGGGTGCCCGCGCCGTCGACGTGCTCGACGAGGTCTACGCGACCGCGATCGAGAACGGCACCCCCCGACTGGTCGGAGACCTCGCCACCGCCCAGCTGGTCAAGGTCGCCGCGAACTCGTTCCTGGCCACCAAGATCTCCTTCATCAACGCCATGGCCGAGCTGTGCGAGGCCTCGGGCGGAGACGTCACCTTCCTGGCGGACGCGATCGGGCTCGACGACCGGATCGGACGTCAGTTCCTCAACGCCGGCCTCGGGTTCGGCGGGGGCTGTCTGCCCAAAGACATCCGGGCGTTCATGGCCCGGGCCGGCGAGCTTGGCGCCGACCAGACCCTCACCTTCCTCAAGGAGGTGGACGCCATCAACATGCGACGTCGCGTGCGCATGGTGGACCTCGCGCGAGAGGAGTGCGGAGGGTCGATTGGCGGCCGCCGGATCGTGGTGCTCGGGGCAGCGTTCAAGCCCGACAGCGACGACGTACGCGACTCCCCAGCGCTGAGCGTGGCCGCCCAGATGTCGCTCCAGGGTGCCGACGTCGTCATCTCCGACCCGAAGGCGATCCCCAACGCGCAGCGCAAGTGGCCGGACCTCGTCTTCGAGGCCGACGTGGACGTGGCGCTGCGTGGCGCCGAGCTGGTCCTGGTGCTCACCGAGTGGCCGGAGTTCGTGGAGCTCGACCCCGAGCGCGTCGGTCGGCTGGTGCGCGACCGCCGAGTCCTGGACGGTCGCAACTGCCTGGACCCCGACCAGTGGCGCGCTGCCGGCTGGACCTACCGCGCTCTCGGCCGCCGCTAGTTAGCGGGCTTCCTGGACCGGATGCGGTTCATGATGCGCGTGGAGGTCGAAGTCGTCACCGAGGACCTCGCCGTCGCCTGGCGCCCCGTGGTTTCGAGCGGTGGAGCGGAGCCCACCGGACCCAGCTCCGGCAAGTACGACGTCTTCGCACGCTCGGAGCTCAAGGCGTACGCCGAGGCGGCAGGCCCCGCCGCAGGGATGTGGGCGTTCGAGGCGCTGCGGATCGCCCGCGGCGAACCCCGTTTCGGCCAGGACACCGACCACCGCACCATCCCCAACGAGGTGGGCTGGATCCCGTCCGCCGTACACCTCGACAAGGGCTGCTACCGCGGGCAGGAGACCGTCGCCCGGGTGCACACCCTGGGACGCCCGCCCCGCCGGCTGACCCTGCTGCACCTCGACGGCTCCGACAACCGCCTCCCCAAGCGCGGTGCTCCCGTGCGGCTCTCGACCGGCTCGGCCGACGGCGTCGGCAAGGAGGTCGGCTTCGTCGGCAGCTCCGCCCGCCACCACGAGCTCGGCCCGATCGCCCTGGCCATGATCAAGCGCAACGTCCCCGTCGACGCCGAGCTCGACGCCGACGGCCTCCCGGCCATGCAGGAGGTCGTGGTCGACCCCGAGGTGGGCCTGCACGTCCGTCCCCTGCGCTGACTAGCCGCGCCGTCAGGCGGTATCCGGCCGGCCCCTTAATTCGCATTTGCATCGACTCGGCCGTTGGAGCGACGTAGGAACTACCGTCGAATCCATGAATGTCCGATTATTCCCATATAGGCATAATTGGGCTATTACTCCACTATGGTGTGGATGTCGCAAAAGCGGCTGCGTGGTCCGGTCGGTCGCGTGGCGTTCGTCAGGTGAGGGATGCGCGAATGGTTCCCCTAAATCGGTGGTCGCAGAGGACCTCCTTCGACTGGTCCCGGGCAGCAACTCGGGTGGCGTTCGTCGCCGTCCTTGCGCTGCTCGCTGCGGAGCTGCCGCAAGTCTCTCACCCCGCTTCCGCACTCTCGGGTCCATCCGCAGTCACGCCGACCACAGCGTCGCCGGGTGCCTCCATCACAGCTTCGAGCCAGCAGCCGGGAACTCGCGCCGTTGACCTTCAGACCGCCCGAGTAACGGCCACGACGCCGTCCGCGGATGCCCTCGATCGGCTGCGGCAGGCTGAGCGCGCGGAACAGGCTGCCGATGAGGCTGAGAGACGATCGGCCGCTGCAGCTCAACGAGCCAGAGCCTCAGCCCTGGCGGCAGTCAACCGCACGAAGGTTGCCGACAGGGCCGCAGCCGGCGCGCAGCTGGCGGTGAGGAAGGCCGTGAAGCGGGCTTCGAAAATGGCCAAGCGGAGTCGCGCCGCAGCGCGCAAGGCCCGGGCCTCAGTTCGGGTGGCCAAGTCAAGGGCTCAGCGGGCCGTCGCAGTCGCGCGACGCGCGAGGCACGTGGCGGCGGCGACCCGGGCCGCGGCGGCATCGGCTGCAGCCAAGGCAGCCAAGGCAGCCAAGGCAGCCAAGGCAGCCAAGGCAGCCAAGAAAGCCGTCAGTACCGCCCCTCGCGTGCCAGGACTCAAGGATGACGCCGGCTGGCGCGCTGTCACCTGGCGTAGCGAAAGAGAGATGCGTGGGGCGAAGCTGGACCTCGTGTGGCCGTCCTCGGTGAAAATCTCGCGTCTCCGCATTGCAGGCACGCTTGCCGATGACATGTTCCGCACCGGTGTTCTCCGCTTCTCCGATGGCTCGTCGCTGCAGGTCACGACCGATGCCTCGGGAGACATCGACGTCAGCTTTCCGCGGCGGTCAGTCACCAGTGCGTCGCTGATTGTGGAAGGGGTCCACGCGGCCTCGGCCACCACCGTCAGTCTCTCGGCCCTTCGTCTCGATGATTCGGGCACGTGGAAGAAGGGTCAGGCCTTCGCCACGACACCCACTGCGACTGAGGGGGTCGCCGCAGCGGCTGTTGATGGTGACCTCGCGACGGGTCGCCTCGGGTACGCGTGGTCAGCCGGCAAGGTCGCTTCTACCGAGCTCACCCTCAAGTGGTCCTCGCCACGGTCCGTTGCGTCAGTGCAGATCATCGGCCTGGAACAGAACGTCGTGAACCCTGCGGCGACATCGTCTCCTCCGGTTCGCGGCGAGGTGCTCTTCTCCGACGGGAGCCGTGTCCCGCTGCCAGGAATCTCGGGTGGCGCAGCGGAGCCGACCCTGGTCGCCTTCACACCACGGATCGTCGACAGGGCGACCGTGCGACTGACACGTCTGGCCCCGGGCGCGAGCCTTGGGGCGCGCGAGGTGGCCTTCTACGACGTCGGCACCACTCCCGCACGCCCGGAGGCCACCGGCTACGGATACTCCATCGAGCCTGCTCGGTTTGCCTCTTGCGACCCGGTGTCGAGATCGGCGGTCCCTTCTCGGGTGTTGCTGTGTCCCCTGACCGGCGCCAGCGTCGAGGGACGTGCGACGGTCGCGGTGCGAGCCGACCCTGGCTCGGTCGTGAGCGCCCGCACCTTCGTGCCGGGTCGCGGGGTCGTCACCATCGCTACCGCTCGAACGAGCGGAGCGGGAATCGCCTCGCTGTCGGTGGATGCGACCCAACTGCCTTCGGGGCCGGTCAACGTCGGCGTCGCCAGGGGGGAGAGCGCCTCTGCGAAACCGTTCGTCTATGCGCAGCTGGTGAATCGAGGAGGTGTGGCGGTCCCGAGCGCGAGGCCCGGACGGGCAGGAATGACCCTGCAGTGGGCGGAGGAGTTCGATCGCCCACTGTCGATTTCCGGCTGGGGTCGGGGGGCGACCTACGCTGCCGTGAAGCCGGAGTACTGGGGCGAGGGACCATTCGGGGACGCGGTTTTCGCCAAGCCGGAAGCTGGACTGGCGACCCTCGGCACGGACGCGGGTCATCTCCGAATCCGGGCCCAGGACATCGGGACGGGCAAGGACCCCAATGGCTGGGGCCGCACCCACGTCGGCGGCATCATGTCCTCGATGCGCGTGGGTGGATCCGGCTTCTCAGCCCAACACGGGTACTTCGAGGCCCGCATGCTGGGCGCGCCGGGCAAGGGCACCTGGCCCGCCTTCTGGATGATGGACGTCACCGGGGCCACACAGAAGGATGCAGGCGCGGCGGAGACCGACGCGGTCGAGCTCTACGGACACTCCACTCTCGGCAGTTGCCACACGATCCATACCTGGGGGGCGACGAGGTCCGGCTCCGGCGTGTGCCCAGACCCGAACGGCTTCGGTGACTGGGCTCTGGGATGGCACACCTACGGTGTGCAGATCCTTCCCAATGGGGCAGATTTCTACATCGACGGGACCTTGGTCGCCAAGCGCCGGGGGCAGGACTTCACCGACCGGCCGATGTTCTTCATGCTCAACCTCTCGCTCGGTGGTGGTTGGCCCGTCGACCTGACTGCCACCGACAAGACGGCCGACATGTGGGTCGACTGGGTGCGGGTCTACAGCTGAGGGCACCGTCTGGTAGCCAGAGGAGGGTGACCTGCTGGGCCGTCCCGGTTGGTGGTCAGCGCGGTGGCGCGCGCTGACGGGCTGCCTAGGATGTGCGCTCGGGGGTGGCCATGAGGCGTCCAGGACGGCGTACGGCGATCTCGTCCGTGTGCCTCGTGCTGGTCGTGGTGGCCTCTTTCGTCACGTGGATGCTCGTGAATGCGCCGACGGGCACCATGAGTGCCAGCTCGAGCCGGGCGGGACATGCAGCCGAGCTTGCTGCCCCGGGCGTGCCTGGGTCGTGGCGTCCGACCGGCAAGACCGCCGGCGCGTGGCTGCAACGAACCTGGGACCGGGCTGTGGTCGTGCGCACCGTCAGGGTCCGAGCTGAGGAGCAGCATGGTGGCAGGCCCCAGGCGGGATACCTGCGCTTCAGCGATGGTTCCCAGGTAAGCGTGCAGCTGGGCGGCCCGGACTCGGAGATCGCCCTGAACCCCCGCCGCGTCACGTGGATGCGTCTCACGCTCAGCGAGGTGGCCAAGACGCAGAGCTCGGCCGGAGTGGCCGAGCTGGATGCCGTTGACCGGGCCGGCGCTGAGGGGCCAGTGGCGTCTGACGTCCCCGCGGACGGGGATGTTGCCGGCTCGGCACACCTGAGCGGAGCGACCCCGGCCCTCGTTGACCGACGGAGCACAACAGCATCCGCCGTCAGCGGTGTGATCGAGTTGAAGTGGGCGCGTCCGCACGAGCTGACCCGGGTATCGGTGGGAGGAGTCAGCGGCAGTTCGTCGCTGCGCAGCGGAACACTCTCCTTCTCCGATGGCTCCACCCTGCCGCTTGGAGCGGTGACGAGCGACTCGGCTCGGCCCACCGTCATCGCTTTCATGCCCCGCAGCGCGACCTCACTTCGCCTCACCGTCGACTCACTGTCGGGTGAGGGTGGTCTGAGCTTGTCCTCCTTGGCTGTCTTCGGGCGTGGCGCCGATCCGGTGCGCCCACTCGGCGTCCGATCCTCAGACCCGGTCGAGGACCCGGGCGACCTGGGTTGCGCTCCGTCCGGCCCACGACCGAGTGACCCGACCGGCGTCGTGGTGCTCTGTCCCAGCAACGGCGCGATCGTTGCCGACATGGTGCATCTCCGGGTAGCCGCGGGTAGGGCCTATGACTCGGTGTCGGCTGTCCCCTGGGGCGACGGCGCCCCGATGAAACCCCTACGCGTCGCACTTGACGATGCTGGCGAGGCAGACATGGACGTTGACGTCTCGACCCTGGGTCCAGGGCCCTTCGTGATGGCCATCACCGCGAGCGCGGCAGACGGCCGCGCCAGGTCGGTCCACCTCCAGCTCGTCAGACCAGGAGAGCCGGCCGCGGCTCCGGACACCGGTCCTCCCGGTCGCGCCAAGGTGTTCGAGGAAGATTTCGACGGGGTGATCTCGGCCAGTCGCACGGGAGAGGGTGCGGACTACGTCGTGGGAAAGCCGGAGCACTCCGGGGTCGTCGACTTCGGGGACGCCCCCTTCGCAGACCCGGCTCTGGGAATGGACAACCTGGGCCAGATGAAGGGATACCTGCGCCTCTCGGTACGTCCGCGGCCCGTCGGGGTTGGAGATGGGCAAGGGGCCGACCCTGCGTACGTCGGCGCAATGGTGGCCTCGGCACGACCTGGTGGTTCGGGATTCTCCGCACAGTACGGCTACTTCGAAGCGCGCATGCTGAGCCCGGCCGAGCCGGGCACCTGGCCTGCGTTCTGGTTGCTCACCAACCCCAACCTGGTGGAGAAGCAGCCCGTGGTCGCCGAAGTCGACGCAGTCGAGATGTACGGCCATGAGCCGGTTTCCGCCTGCCACACCAGCCACCAGTATCCCGACCCCGAGAAGGTGGGAAAGACGCTGTGTGGAAAGCGTTGGGCATCCGCGCGAGAAGCGCTGGGGTGGCACACGTACGGCGTCGACGTGCGGCCCGACCGCATCCGCTACTTCATCGACGGCGAGCCGATCGGTGACGTGCCGCGAGTAGGGGCAACGGAGCAGCCGATGTTCTTCATGCTCGACCTCGCTCTGGGGGGCGGCTGGCCAGTCGACCTGTCCTCCGTGCGCGGGCGGGCCTCGCTCTACGTCGATTGGATTCGCGTCTACGTATAGCAGAGAACAAAGAATACTAATCAGATTCGCGCTGCCCGAAGGGCCGAAAGACGAGACAACCGATGCCAGAACAATGGGTAATCACTAGAGTAGGGCCCTGCCTCGGTTTGGGGCCGACCCACCAGAGTGTACTCGTGGCTGGAGGATCACGACATGGCTGGCCGCCTGCTGCGACGAGGGACTTTGGCAAGAGTTGAGGGGTGCGTCGCGGTTCACCGCGCGGCGGCCTTCGGTGGCCGGCAGAGTCATCTACGGCTGGGCTACTCGCAGGTTATGAACCCTCTCTGTCTGCACCAGAAGGGTAGTTTCCCTCTTGGCATGGCTGCGCGCCACTTGGAACGACGATTCATGAAGAACTTGGCGTTGTCGGTAGTCGGCCCGTCACGTCGGTGTCGTCGAGAGCGACTTCGAGGCAACGCGCT
The DNA here is from genome assembly GCF_058215695.1 of Nocardioides sp. Z38_18. Classification (NCBI taxonomy): domain Bacteria; kingdom Bacillati; phylum Actinomycetota; class Actinomycetes; order Propionibacteriales; family Nocardioidaceae; genus Nocardioides; species Nocardioides sp. Z38_18. The sequence goes on along the minus strand of NZ_JBZAJE010000002.1, from coordinate 831,919 downwards.
CGCCATCCGCGATGCTCTGGGTGGGGGGATCACCCCCGAACGCTTTGTTGAGCCGTAGGAGACGCAGCCATGATGCACCCGCAGAGATTCTCCGAGGATCATGAGGGCCAGTACCCGTCGAGGAGATTGGGCAATGCATTCAGCAGCTGATGAACGAGACGCTGTACAGGTGCTTACGCGGAGGCGAAGTCGCTTGAGCATCTGGTGGCAAATGGCGCACGTGAATTTTGGCGAAAGCGTCGTGGCGCACCTTCGGGCCAGCGTGAAGCGACGTGAATGGCGACCGGTCGTGATGCGCAATGGGCTTTCTGGCGCCACCCTCGTAGTGGTGATGGTGATCAAGAATGAGTTGCCGAGGCTTGAGTACCACCTCGACTACTATCGGGGCCTCGGCGTCCAGCACTTTCTCGTGATTGACAATGATTCCACAGACGGCACTCGCGATTTCTTGGTCGACTGCCAGGACGTATCGATTATAACTGCGCAGGGAAGTTATAGGGATTCGAGGTACGGCGTCGATTGGCTCAACGGCGTTCTCCGCCGCTACTGCGCCGACAAGTGGATATTGTGGGTGGATGCGGATGAACTGCTGGTCTTCTCCTTTCGGCAAACCTCGCTGTCCGAATTAGTGGCGCGCCTTGAGGAAGTGGGGCGACGCTCACTTCAGACCATTATGATTGACATGTATAGCAACAATCGGGCGCGCCAGAACGCTCTGCATTCGGGGCAGGACCCATTGTCAGTGTGCAACCTTTTTGATAGATCGGGTTATCGCCAGACTTTCGACCCCGGCAATCACACGGCTTGGATCAAGGGTGGAGTGCGGGGCCGACTCTTTTTTGAGGATTTGGCGGCCTCACCCGCACTCAACAAGACGCCCTTCGTACGCTGGCGGAGACACTACGTGTTTCTTAAGTCCGCTCATCAACTCTGGCCGCGACGCTTAAATGGTCGTACGCGCCTCGGAGGGGCTCTGCTCCATTTCAAGTTCACCGACGTTGCTGGGAGCAAAATTGCCGACCCGGCCTATCGTGCGCAGCACACAGGGGAGTACGACTCCTACGTTTCGCTGGACGAGATGCGCTTCGTCGGGCCGCTCACAGCGGCATTTAACAACCCGGAAGCGCTGGAGCAAGCCGGCCTAATTGAGCCCTTCGTCTGAGATCGCGGGTTCGATGCCGATACCGCAACGTGTACTTGATCCCCCATGAGACCCATGGTCTGCGATGAGTCCTGCCGGCACACGTTCCTGTTGCGCATTTGTTATTTGGGTGATCTCCCACCAAGGGTTATTAGCGCCGAGAATGCGTGGGGTCTGGTGACTGGATTCACGGCAGTGATGGCGCTTGTTAGTCCTAGCCGCACTGTTGCCATGGTCTGGCAGTCGAGATAACGGGGGTGTGGAAGCGACCCGTGTCGTAGGGTCTGCCTTCCCCGACGGTGCAACGCGGCGCCGCCCAACTGGATCATCGGCGATCCCCTGCCGGTGCCGGAGACGTGTCGATGGACCTACGTGACTACCTGAGGCTGCTGCGGAGGGGTGCCCTCACCATCGCGGCAGCCGTCCTTCTGTCCGCCGTCCTCGCTGCGTTCTATCTCCAGGCGACCCCCAAGGTCTATCAGGCCAATGCCGCGATCCTCGTCTCTCCGACCAACCCGCGAACGATCGGTGAGCTCCAGGTCGGTGCTCAGTACGCCCAGTCCTCAGCCGGGACCATCGCCCTTCTCATCGGCACCACGGCGGTGCTCAGGCCGGCAGTCCGTGACCTCAAGGTCGAGGACTCCGGCGCCGCGCTGTCGCCCGACGAGCTGCGCACGATGGTGACAGCTTCCTCGGCCGAGTCTTCGGCCGTGGTCAACGTCACGGCCAATGCTCCGGACGCAGCGCTTGCGGCGGCGATCGCGAACATCGTCGCGAACAGGGCCGTCGCGCGGGTGCCGGAGCTGGTGAGCACCCAGCGGTCGCCCGGGTCGCCGCTGCTGGAGCTCCAGGTGATCCAGCGTGCCGAACCCCCCACAGGTCCTTCAGCCCCCAATGACAAGCGGATCTTCGTGCTGTTCCTCGCGGTCGGACTGGCTGCAGGGTTGGCGGTCACGCTGGTGCGCCAGTCACTGGACAGCCGGCTGCGTCGCTCGGAGGACATTACGGAGGTGACCCGGATCCCCTTGCTGGCTACCTTGGCCAAGGAGCGGAAGGGGGGCCGTTCGGCGATCGTTGTGCGTGACTTCCCCTCGAGTGTGTCCGTGGAGGGCTACCGCGTCCTGCGCACCAACCTGGGAGCGCTCAGGCCGGATGAGCGGTCCAGCGTTCTGGTCTCCGCCGTGAGTCACGATCCGTCCGCGACGCAGGTGTCGGTCAACCTCGCGTGGTCGTTGGCCCAGACAGGACGTCGCGTTCTGCTGGTTGACCTCGACCTCCGGCACGCCCACGTAGCGGCTCTGTTCGGGCTCCCGGGGAGTCCGGGGGCGGCGGACGTACTGAAGGGTCGCGCCGATTTCAAGGACGTTGTCGTGGCCACCACCCATCCCAACCTGCACCTCGTCCCTGGTGGGGTCGCGAACCAAGCGCCCTCGGACCTGCTCAGTAGCCGGGTCCTCGACACCTTGATGGAGCGCGCCGAGGCCGATTATGACAACGTGGTGATCAACGCCCCACCGCTCCTCAGCTATACCGACGCAGCCGTCGTTGCCCGAGCAGCCGGGCAAACGGTTGTCCTGGTGCGTGCCGGTCACACGAAGGCGCCCGACCTCACCCGCGCCATCGGTGTGCTCGCCAACGTAGGAGTGACCCCACTGGGTCTCGTGCTGAGCGATGCCCGGGTCTCTGTCGCCGACAACCTACGCACCCGCGGAGGGCGATCTGTGTCGCCGTCTGCACGCTTCGAGCTCGCTCGCCGGGGTGCCGGAGGCACTCGGTGAGTCCGACTCTGCGATCCGCCGTGGTGTTGGCCTCCGCGGGCAGACCGGACCTCCTGGGCGAGGCCCTGCAGGCCGTCGCTGCTCAGCAGGGTGTGGTGTTCGAAACCGTTGTCTCAGTCCCGGACGCGGAGAGCCTCCCGGATGATCCTGAGCTCTTACGGGACGTCCGCCTGGTAACGGGGACCAGGGGACTCGCTGCTCAACGCAACGCGGGCCTCGCCGCCCTGGTCCCGGGGACGCAGGTGGTGGCCTTCTTCGACGATGACAGCGTGCCACGCAACGACTGGATGGTCACAGCGGTTGACTTCCTCGAGCAGCATCCCGAGGTCGTCGGACTGACGGGCAGGGTACTGCTCGACGGAGCAGTCTCCGGAGAGATCTCCAAGGAGCGCACCCGAGCCGCGCTGATGGCGTCTATGAGCGAGCCCCCATCCGGCCGTTGGCACCAGTGGCAGGAGCTCTACGGCTGCAACTTCGCGATCCGATTGGACCGCATAGGGGACGAGCGCTTCGACGAGCGGCTGCCTCTCTACTCCTGGCTGGAGGACCACGACATGGCACGGCGACTCCTGAGGCGAGGCGGCCTGGCGAAGGTCGACGACTGTGTCGTGGTGCACCGGGCCGCCGCATCGGGAGGCCGGCAAAATCACGTGCGGCTCGGCTACTCCCAGGTCATGAACCCGCTCTACCTGCACCACAAGGGCAGCTTCCCGCTCGGTTTGGCTGTTGGCCACCTGGGGCGGCGCGTGGCGAAGAACGCCGTCTTCGCTGTGGCCGGGTCATCGCACCAGTGGCGGCGGCAGCGGCTGCGCGGCAATGCGCTGGCCTTCCGCGACGCGGTTCGCGGACGCATCACACCCGAACGCATCGTCCATCTCTAGGGCAGACCATGAGCGTCACTCTCAGCGTCTTCGCGCACGGCCCCCACGCGGCGCGTTCCGGTCGCCAGGTGCACGCATGACGGTCGCTGTTTGCTATGTCGCCAGCGCGGGCCACATGTTCCAGACTGCTCTCAGCGCTCTTCAGGCGCGCCGTCACTGCGATGATGCCGTGAGCATCTTCGTGGTGTTCCTGACCGAGGGGGCGGCCAGCGAAGCTGAGGCGGCGGACTTCGAGGGAGTCCTGGACCGGCACAGCGTGCGTTTGCTGCGGCTACCCCGCACGGTGCTGAAAGACCTGCCCCCCACCTTCGGTCGGTTCTTCATCGACGCCGTCTTGCCTGCGGAGGTGGACCGGGTCCTCTACCTCGACGGCGATACCCAGATCCTCAGTGACCTGAGTCTGCTCCTGAAGGTCTCGCCGCCGGCTGATGGTGTCGCAGCATGCCTCGACCCCATGGTGCTCCTCTCTCGGGTTGGTGGGCGCCAGCACGCCAAAATCGCCCGATGGTGGCTACGTTCGGGGATCCCGGAACCCTTTCGTGAGCGGTACATCAACTCAGGTGTCTTCCTGATGGATCGCGGATACCTCACGACCTTGCGTCGGGAGGTCACTGCGCACGCCAGGGCGCATCCCCAGCTCGTCTTCCCGGACCAGGACGCACTCAACGTCGTGCTGGGCGAGCGGGTGAGGCTGCTGTCGACATGCTGGAATTTTCCCGGGTTCCTGTTGGGGACTGCGGCGGAGAGAGTTGCGCCTCCGCGGCTGGTGCACTTCATGTCGATGCCCAGGCCGTGGAACGCCAGCCTCAGGCCATGGGGTCACCGGTTCTACGAACCGTACGAGCTGCTTGCGTACGGCGAACCAGCCTTGCAGTCGTACTGGCAGCGGTTCAGCACGCTGACGTCACTTCGCTACACCGCGCAGCAGGCCTACAAGGAAGTCGCCGAGCGCCGCGTGCTCGCGGGCGGACGTGCGGAGTCCTTGATGCGTGAGCTGGAAGCCCGTGCCGATGCGCCGACGGGGCGGGCCGGCGCATGACGAGCTGGCAAGCGGCGGGAGAGGAGGCGGGGCAGTGACCGGGCTGATGGTGGTGACGGCGCTCGTGATCCTCGCTGCGCTCGCAGGGTGGCTGACGTACGGCCAGGCCCTGGCCATCGGGGGAGCCACGCCGGCCGGGGCGGCGTTGATCGTCGGCTCCGCCGTGGTGCCTACGTTCTACGCCGTCGCGATGGCTGTGGCTGCCGCATCCGCCATGGGTGTGCTTGCGGTGAGGCAGGGGGGCCGAAGCCCGCGCAGGCCGCTGCCACCGGGAGCGCTTCTTCTCGTCCTGTTCCTGTGCTGGTCCGTTCTGGTCACCCTGACGGCGCCGCTGTTGTTCGATCAGCTCGCCGTGGTGCACCCGGTTGCCGGCAAGCTCTCGGCCGGCACCTTGACCTCGTCCAATTTCGCCCAGATCGCCTACCTCTCCCTGGGCATCTGCGTCGTGGTCTTCCTAGCGCGTTCCGCCAGCACCCGACCAGCGCTGCTCGGGCTGGCTCTCGGCCTGTGCCTGGCCCTCTCCTTCGCCCGCTACCTGGCGTTGGAGCTCGGCCTGCCGTTCCCCGAGGGGTTCTTCGACAGCTCGCCGAACTTCAACTACATCGAGACCGCTGCTGGTGGCCTCGAGAGGGTCCGCGGCATCCTCTCCGAACCCGCTGCTCTGGCAATGACCTGTGTCACTGGCATCGCCTACTTCGTTCCGCGCGCGGCGGCAGTGAACGGGTGGCGTCGGGTGGGGTGCCTGACCATGACCGGGGTCGCCGGCTACCTAGGAGTCGTGTCGACCTCGACGACCTTCGTTGTCGCCGGGCTGGTGAGCGCGGGCATCTTCGGGGCAGTGGCTCTGGTGGCCTTCGCGGCGCGTCGGTCGACCATGAGTCTCGCGGTGGGGCTCGCGGTCTGTGGGGCGATCGTGGCAGCAGCACTGGTGATGCCTACTGTGGTGGCGTTCGTGGAGTCGAGCATTGGCGACAAGGTCGGATCCAGTTCCTTCGAGAATCGGTCATCTGCCGACGCGAGGTCCTTCGGGATCTTTCTGGAGACCTACGGGGTCGGGGTCGGACTCGGCTCTGCTCGAGCATCGTCGTTCGTGCCGACCCTCCTCAGCTCAGTCGGCCTGGTCGGGTCGATCCTGCTGCTGGCCGCACTCGTCACGATCGTGCTCGCGGCGATGGGGGACCGCTCGTGCCGTCCGGTCGCGTGTGCGCTCGTCGCCTTCCTGGTCGTCAAGGTGACGTCGGCTCCCGACCTGTCCGACCCCAGCGGCACCCTGTGGATCAGCCTCGGGGTGCTGTCGAACGCTGCGCTTCGTGCTGGGTCCACGACCCGCGCCGTCGCTGGCGGCAAGATCAACGCCGTCATCGACGAGAGTTGGGAAGTCGCCTCCAGAGACCGCCGAGTACCGCAGTGGCTTCGGTGAACAGGCGTTGTAAGTCTGAGGCACGGATGAGCCAGAAGTCACCGGCGGGCACCGCCATGACTCGTTTTGCGCCCACGATCATGAAGAGGTTCATCACCAGCGTGCTCACCAGTCCGGCATAGCAGGCACCGTAGACCCCGAACTTCGGGACCAGCAGGAAGAACACCGCGATGTTGCCGGCCAGGGTGGCGGACAGTCCGAGGCTTCTCAGACCAGGGCGTCCCCAAGCGGCCAGCCCGCTGGCGGCCATCAGACCCGGGATCGAGATGAGTGCGGTCAGGAGCAGCAGGAGCGTTGGGACGAGCGCATCGCTGAACTCCGGACCGAACAGCGGCACGATGGCGAACGGGAGCGCCGCCGCCATCGCTCCGCACCCGAGGATGCCGAGCAGAAGCGTCAGCCTTGACGTGGTGGTGAGCTGGTTGGCGTCCTGGCTCTTGCTGTTGACGCCGAAGACGGCGCCCTGGATGGCGAAGGCCACGATCAGGGGCACATCAGCGACGGTGATCGCGACGCTGAAGAGACCCAGCTCCCTTGAGGAGGACAGTGGCACCATGAAGAGTTGACTGACGCGGGCCAAGAGCATGCTGGCCACACTTCCGAACCACACCCGCGCGCCGAAGCTCACCAGCGACCCGAGTACCGGACCGGCCAACGCCGGCAAGGCTGAGGCGTCCTCGTCCGAGGGGTGCGCTCCCTGCGCGCGCATCCTCGGGAGATAGACGATGCCACCCGCGAACGGCGCTGTGACGATGACCAGCAGCGCGGACAGAACGGTGAGGTGACCGGTGACGAACAGGCCTCCGAACCACGCGAGCCGCCAGAGGGTGACGACCACGCGTTCGAGAGCCACCCTGTTCCATCGTTGATGTCCGCTGGCCGCCCCGCGCTGAATGTTCACGAGCAGGGAAGGCAGCGTCACCAGTGCGCCCACCACCATGAGGTGGGCCAAAGCTTGGTCCTGGCCCGAGAGGTACGGTGCCGCCAGCCAGATCACGGCGACCGCCACAGACCCGATCGCCAGTGTGATCGCAGCGGCCCAGAGCATGGCGACGCGGGTGTCCTGCGGTCGCCTTGCAAGTAGGTGGGTCAAGGCCTCCGGCAGGCCGAGGGTGGCGACAGCGAGCATGAGTGTGGCGGGACCCATTGCTGCGGCCAGGTCGCCGCGGCCCTCCGGGCTGAGTGCTCTTGCCAGCAGGGGAGCGGTGACGAGTCCGACGGCAGGAACGAGGAAGCTCGCTCCGGTCATCAGGGCAATAGCCCGTTTTAGGCTGGGATCCCCCGTTCCTATCGCCACTGTCGCAGAATAGGCGGCCCTTTCGTTCTTCGACGGCGTATCCCGCCCACTGAGCGGCGGGCTGCCTTGCCTGACGAGAAGTGGCAGGATCTCCGAAGTCGAAGGAGTGCCGGTGGATGATGTCGGGTCAGGGGGCTCACTGAACGCCGAGGTTGTGGTGCTCGGTGCCGGCATAAGCGGACTGGTCGGCGCTTCTGTCTTGTTGAGTCAAGGTTGCGAATCGGTCCTGGTCGTGGACGAATACGCCCGTGTGGGCGGTAATCACATCGATATTCAAATCGGTGCCTATTCCTTTGATGTCGGCAGCCTGATCTTCCAGGACGACTCTCCTCTGCTCGACCACTTCCCCGAGCTGATGCTGCGCTACTTGCCGATCGCTCCGGCTTGGTCGCGAGTGAATCCACAAGGCGTCGTCACGGAGTACCCGTTCTCGCTGCGAGAAGACTTCGTCGCCGCCGGGCCCGTCGAGATGGCACGCATGATCGCCTCGGCCATCGGCGGCCGGCTGGATCGGCGGCGCCTACACACCGCACGCGATTACGCCCGGAGGGCCCTCGGCGCTCGATTCCTGCGCAGGTCCGGTCTCGAGCACTACATGGAGCGATTCTGCGGCTGCCCCATCAATCAGATCGAGCTCTCTTTCGCCGAGTCCCGAATGGCATGGGTGGGGGACCAGACCCGACCTCGCGCCGTCGCGGGGCGATTGTGGAGAGCGCTGCGGTCGCTGCCGCCCCCTCCCCCCGACAACGTCCAGCTCGCGCGGCCCCGAACCGGGTTCGCTGCGCTCTACGAACCTGTGGTCGGTAACCTCACGTCGCGAGGCGTTCGCTTCGAGCTCGGGCGAGAGTTGCGCGCGATCCGGCGCACGGTGGATGGCTTCGAGCTCGAGACAAGATCGGGACTGATTTCCGCCGGTCGAGTGATCTCGACGATCCCAGTGCGACGCGCCCTGGGTCTCGTCGGACTCACCTCGCCGCCGCTGCCGACGGTGACACTTGTCAGCCTCTTCTACAGCTTTACGGGGGATCGCGGATTCACCGACCCCATTGTCTACAACTTTTCGTACGAGGAACGGTGGAAGCGACTGACCGTCTATTCCGACTTCTATGGCGCGGTTGGCGGCCGGGAGTACTTCACGGTCGAGGTGGTGGGAGGACTTTCAGGCCATACTTCGGTCAACGAGGCGGATGAGGGGTTCCGCAACCACGTGAGCTCCTTGGGCCTGTTCCATGGCGAGCTGCGTCTGGAGGGCCATCACATCCTGGAAGAGGCCTATCCCATCTACGTCAAGGGGAGCGGCAACCGAGCTGTTGCGGCCCGAACCAGGCTTGCCAGGGCTGGGATCGAATCTTTCGGTCGCCAGGGCGGATTTCAGTATCAGCCCACGGCTCGCACCTCGACGTTGGAGGCGGAGTCCGCGTTAGGCTCACCGCGACAATGACGTCCCGTGGAGACTTCAAGAGGCGCGTCCCTGGGGCGAACCGAGATGGGGACGGCGGCATGAAAATCCTGCACCTTCTCAAGCACGGGCAGCAGGGCAACGGGCACGTTCACGTCGCCGTGGACCTTGCCTGCGCGCAGGTCGCGGCCGGGCACGAAGTCACCTTCGCCGCAGCGCGATCGACGTACAGCGACCTGATGCGCGACCACGGCGTCCGCGTCATCGACCTCGCAGAGCCCTCGTCGATCGGGCGGGTACCGCGCTCTGGACTTGAACTGTGGCAGCTGTGCCGCCGTACTCGCCCCGACATCATCAATGCGCACATGATGTCCTCGGCGGTGCTGGCCTACCCCATTGCGAAGGCGATGGGGATCGCATTGGTAACCACGATGCACAACTCGTTCGACCGTCACTCCGTCCTGATGCGGCTCGGCCGGGTCGTCATCGCTGTCAGTGAGGCTGAGCGGATGCTCCTGCTCTCTCGCGGCTACCGCGCTGATCGAGTCGTGACGGTCTTGAACGGTGCCGCCGCCTCGCCGCGGGACACCCTCCCGCGCGACGACCGTGTGCTTGAACGCCCCTGCGTGATGACTCTGTCGGGGCTCCATCCACGCAAAGCCGTCGACGACGTCGTCACTGCTTTCGCCAGTCTCACTGCGGACTTTCCTGACTGGCATCTCAACGTCGTCGGGGCGGGACCAGACGCTGATCGCTTGCGGTCTCGTATCGAGGAGCTCGACCTCGGCAAGGTGGTGCACATGCTCGGTTCCTCGCCTGCACCCCGGGCGCTGCTGGAACAGGCAGACATCTTTGCCACCGCTACCCTGGCCGATCCGTGTCCGCTGAACGTCATGGAAGCGAGGGCGGCTGGCTGTGCCATCGTCGCCACGGCAGTCGGTGGCATCCCGGAGACTCTCGAGCAGGGAGGCGCAGGTCAGCTGGTCCCGCCTGGGAGGCCCTCGGCCATGGCTGCCGGGCTGCGCGGCCTCATGGGTGATCCGGAGGAGCTCGAGGCTTGGCGCGAACGATCTCTGCGCGGCTCCGAGTTCTTCACGGTGCGACGGATGGCTGATGACCACCTGAGGGTGTACGAGTCGGCTCTTCGACGCGGACCGGTCCACCGTCCCGCCGGTGTCCGGGGAGCCTGATTCAGGTGAAGTTTCATGGTGCGCCATTGGGGGGGGGCCGACCCTTGCAACGGTTGAGCGTCGTGATCCCGAACTACAACTACGAGCGGTTCGTCGCGGATGCGATCGAGAGTGCCTTGGCCCTGCACTGGTCCGACGTCGAGGTCGTCGTGGTCGACGACGGATCGACAGACGGGTCGCTCGAGGTCATCCGGCGCTACGAGGATCGGGTTCGGGTGCTTGCGACCGAGAATGCGAGCCAGCGCGTGGCCGTCAACCGGGGCCTCGCGGCCACGACCGGTGACATCGTGATCATTCTCGACTCCGACGACGTCCTCCCCCCTGAGCTCCCGCGCCACCTCGCCTCCGCCTGGGCCCCTGACGTCAGCAAGGCTCAATTCCGCATGCAACGCATCGACGAGAGCGGGTCCCCGCTGGGTAGCCCGTTTCCTCGGTACGTGGACAAACCGTCGCCAGCCCAGATCAGGGCCTGGCTCACCCGGACGTCGGCCTACCCGACGCCGCCAGGCTCCGGGAACGCATACGCCCGCTGGTTCGTGGACCTGCTGGCACCGGTGGACGATCGATTGGGCAACGCCGCTGACTCCGCGCTGCTAGCGGCGGCGCCGCTGCTGGGTGAAGTCGTCACGGTGCCAGAGGTGATCGTTGGTTACCGACAGCACGCATCGAACGACAGCAATCTGCTGAACGAACCCAGCCGCTTCGGGCGCGAAGTCGAACGCGCACGCGCGCGGTGGGCGTTTGCTCGTGAGGTAGCGCCGACTCAGCGTCTCGATGAAACTGCCCTCTTTCGTAGCAGAGAGTTGTTGCAGCTGAGGGTGGCTGCCCTAGTGATGACACCACAAACCCCCGCCGCGCTGCCGGGAGACGGTCGCCGCCGCATGGCGTGGGATGCCATCCGTTCTCCGATCCATCCCGGGCCAGAGAAGATGCAGCAGCGGCTCGTAGTGGCGTTGTGGTGCCTCGCGGCCGTCGTCTTGCCACGTGGTCTGGCGACAAGGCTGGTCACGCTGCGATATCGGCGATGAGGAGAGTGCGGAGCGAGCCGCGCCGATGGAGGTCCGGAACATGACAGACCCACTGGCCGTACCCCGGGACAAACGTGCCTCCGTTGAGGATCACTTTCTTCTGGAGGTGGTTCGTGGGATCGCGCGGGCGTCGGAAGTTCCAGCAGCGCCCCCCGGCGACCGATGGGTGGAGCGCGCCGTGCGACATGGCATCTTGATTCCGCTGCTCGGTGCGCTACGGGCTTCCGGGAGACGGCTGCGACCAGAGCTCGATGCGAGCCGCACTGCCGCAGGGCTGCGGGCCCTGACGATCAAGCACGATCTAGCAGTCGTGGCGACGGCGCTCAATTCGGCTGAGGTGGACTGGGTCGTTGTGAAGGGTCCGGTGCTGAGCGAGATCGTGTACCTCCGGAGCGGCACCCGTGAGAGCGCGGATCTGGACGTCCTGGTTGCTCCTGGACACCTTCGGCGCGCTTTGGCCGTACTCAGAGAGAGTCAAGTCCAACTCCTCGGTGTCGACTGGAGTCAGCGAACCTGGGCCAAGGGAGCCGAGGTCCCTATGGTGCTGCCATCCGGCACGATCATCGACCTTCACTGGCACCTGATCAACCGCCCGGCGATGCGCCGCGCGTACGGACTCGGTACCGAGTCCGTGCTTGAAGCCCGGGTCGTCCGAGATCTGGGTGGGGTCGAGGTGCCCACCCTCGATGACCTGGACCTTGTGCTGCACGTCCTGCTGCATGCGTGTCTCGACGGTTGTGGGCGTCTGCGCGCCTTCCTTGACGCCCAGCAGTGCCTCATCTGGCTTGATGCCATGGGATGGTCGCCCAGCGACCTGGCCGATCGGGCTGCCAGCCGGAGACTCGGTGCTCCAGCGTGGCTGGTCCTTTCGATGACGGCCGATGCGGTCGACCCGACTTTGAGGCGGTGGTGCGATGCGATCACCGGAGCGACTGTGGCGGCACGAGCGGTGCTCTACCTGACTCGCCGTCCCGACGGCAGCCCAATCGTCAACGGGGTGACCAGGAGACTGACCCGTTACATCACCCCCACCACCGTCGGATCAGTGATCGGAGTTGGTGGCTACGCGGCCAACCGGGTGGCGCGTCTGGTGCGAGCCGATCAGACGCAAGTGAGTGGCCCGGTCTCGCAGGTGAATTCGCCTGATTTCGAGCGCTTCCTTGACCGAGCGGAGACTCGTCTAAAGCCGACACGGGGGGACCGCAATCTCCACTGACAACGGGTGTCAATTCAACTTCGGCCTGCATTCAAGCTCGCGCAGTTGCGCCTTCATGAACTCGAGCCTTTCGTGGAACACCTCGTTGTCTGACAGGCACGGCTCGACCCGCGTCAGGTCACTCAGAAAGTCCAGGGGTGCCGCTTGGTCCAGCAGGGGTTTTCGGGTGGCCTCGTACGCCTTCGAGGCTGCACGGGTCGTGGCTTTCGTGAGCCGAGTGCGTACCCAAGACAGGCGAGTGGGGGTTTTTATCCGCTTGAACCTGTCGAATATCTCAGGATTGTCGAGTCGGGGTGGATTTATTTGATGCGCCTCGCCGTAAGCCGCCAAGAACCTGTCCTCAGTACGCGCCTGCACAGAGACGTGAGGAGCGGCGTTCGGGCGGTAGGAGACGCTCATCGATGCTGTCCAGTCAAGCCACTTCGTCGTACTGATGTGCTTCGACGTTGACACCGGGATCCAAGGCACGCGCATGGAATCGGCCACGATGGCAGCATGCATGGCATCCGCCAGCACCAGGCTCGCCGATCGGATGCGGTGAATCAAGGCTCGGTCGTCCCAGCTCGGGTCGAGGTAGCTTATGCCCAATCTTTGACAGACGGCCCGCCATTGCTCCTTGTCCGAGGCGGCAAAGTGAGGCATGAAGACGATCTCGTTGCGCTGGCTGGCTGGCACTGGGGACATACCCGGCAGGGTGGCAAGGAAGATCGCTGAGTCAGTGCCGACTGCCTGTTCAGGCACTCCAAGCAGCCTGGCGCTGACCGGACCGCGCACGATCGTTTTCGCCCAGGGGGCGCGGCTGACATCTGGAAGCTCGGCGTAACCAGCGCCACTTCCAAGGGCGTAGATTCTCCTTGCGCGTGGAAACTTCTTGGGTACATCCGCGGCGAGGAGCGTTCCGATTCCCACAAGCACTTCGTCTTCGCTTGTGTCCAACAAGCCGGGGCTGATCGCATGCCAAAGCCACGAGTTCAGTTCATCTCCGAAATTGGCTCGCGTCGAACGATAGTGGAATAATTGCACGGCAAGCACCCTCTTTTCCCGGCTTCGCCACGAGTCCGCAACGGACCCTACCCGAACTCTCGCTGAGAGTGCCCAGCCATTTCCAGTTCCGGACTCGGGCAAATCGCCCCGTGCGTGTTCGGGAAAGGTTGAGCTCCGCTTACGTGGGGAGGCTGCAAGCGAGCAGCAGGGCGTAGACCTGAATGCCACGTCATCACTTTTCGGACCGCGCAGGGATGGAGCACGAACATGGCTTTGCAAGCTGGTGGCGACTTCAAGGTGAGGGCGTACCAGCGTTCGTTCGCGTGGCGTGCCCGGTGGCGACGGGCCACAGAAGCGGTTCATGACGGGATCTGGCTCGGTCTCCTGGACTCTGCGGATCTGCGAGAGATCGATCAGAGGTTCTATGCCAGCGCGACCGAGGAGGTCGACGGATTCGCCCGGACGTATGCGGACCCGGCCCACATCCGTCAAGGGTTGAGCGAGTGGGAGCGATCGGCGCTGACCCATTTCCCGGCCGGCGCCACGGTGGTCGTCACCTCAGCGGGAGCCGGCCGCGAGGTCCTCGCCTTGATGGAGCTCGGCTACGACGTGCATGGGTTCGAGCCCAACGGCTCGCTCGTAGAGGCGGGTCGGCCTGTTTTGCGGGATGCCTCCCGACTGCAATGCGGGCCCTGGGACGCGTTTCCACCCTTTAGCGGTGTCGCCGATGCCGTGATCATCGGCTGGGGGTCCTACATGCTTCTCAGTGGCCGGGACACCAGAGTCACCCTTCTGGAGGACGCACGATCTGTTTTGGCCCCGGGTGGACTGTTGCTGGTCTCCTACTTCGAGCGGCCACCGGGGAAGTACTTCGCGCTCGTCCAGAGGATCGGAAACGCGATCCGCCGCGCTCGGGGTGGCCCTCCGTTGGAGCTTGGGGACGCACTTTCCCCCAACTTCGTGCACTATTTCACGCGCGGAGAGATCAAGAGCGAACTCGACGTCGCTGGGTTCGACGTGATGTACATGGCGACGGCACCGTACGGCCATGCGTTGGCCCGGCGGAGATGACGCCCACTCGTTGTTCCAGTCACGCCTGTAGCAGGTTGCGCTCACGGAGCATGCTGATAAATGCTGATACGTCGCGAATGGCGGCGGCTTGGTCAATGTTGAACTTGTCGATCAGTGTGGACACCAGATCTTCGGTCTCGGCGCCCACGACAAGTCGGGGCCATAACGCGGCTCCGGCTGCGTTGATTGAGAGATATCGCGATTCCGTGATGTCGAGGCAGACGATCTCATCGTCGACGGCTTGCCAAGTAATTGATTCTGCCCGCAACTTCAGCATTCCCGTACCCTAGCCCGATGGTGACAGTGCAGCGGTCTTTGTCAGGAGCTGGTGAGATAGCCCCGCTCCAGCCCATCGAACTTGCTGCCGGAATCGTGCTCGAGGAAATGCCCCCGCCCCGCCTTCGGCGCGCGGACCGTCCTAGACCACAACCGGTAGGAGCCGGCCGGGCGGCTCTCGATTCGTTGCTTCTCAGCGCCTTGCAAAGGGGGCCGGTATCGATTTCATTCTCCGGTGGCCGGGACTCCTCGCTCCTTTTGGCCCGAGCCGCCAGCATCGCCCGAAGCAACGGGTTCGCTGATCCTCTGCCGATCACGATGCGGCACCCCTCGCCCGAGTCCAGAGAGGACTCTTACCAAGAGGCGGTGGTGCGGCACCTCAGGATCGCGGACTGGGTGAAGGTCGACGTTGCCGAGACCTTGGGTGTGCTCGGTGCGGTCGCGACCGGATTTCTTCTGCGAGAAGGAGTCGTCGCGCCTCCCAACGCCTACCTGCACCTCGCGATGGTCGACGTCGCTCCGACGGGCACACTGCTGACGGGCGCCGGAGGCGACGAGATTCTGGGAACGGAGAGCTGGCGGCTGGCGCAGGTGTTGACTCGTCGGAGGTCCCCGCAGATGCGAGACCTCGCTCTTCTCGCTCTGGCGTGCGCCCCGACACGTGCTCGTCTACGAGTGTTGGCCAGTTACGGTGAGGCCGGTCCACCGTGGCTGCTGCCCGAGGCCGCTCGGGAGGTCAACCGCCGCCTGGCCTGGGACATCGCCAACACGCGGGTGCGCTGGGATGTCGGAGCCGTGCTCCACGCGCGATCCCGGACGCGGATGCTCGGCCAGGACGCGCTCAACCGGGTGGGACACCCCCGAGTCCGAGTCGAGAGCCCCCTTGCCGACGAGCGCTTTGTGGCCGCCTTCGCGGGGGAGGTCGGGATGGCGGGACCGCGCAGCAGGGAGCAGGCGATGCGTGCCCTCGGACAGGATGTCCTGCCGGAGCTGCTCCTCACCAGGCAGAGCAAGGCCACGTTCGGCGGCCTCGTGTGGGGCAGTGAGTTCAAGGAGTTCGTGGAGGGGTGGGACCCCGGAACCCTGGAGCCGCAGATCGCCCGTCTCATCGATACCGACGCGCTGCGTGAGGCTTGGCGGGCCCAGACCCCCATCTACCCGGCCATGCTCCTCGCCCAGAAAGCGTGGTTGGATCAGCGGGCGGCGCGTGCGATCTGAGTCACGGCGTCAGGACCTGCCCGAGCTGAGCGCCAGTCAGCCGGTCGGGCAAGGCGCCACATTGGGAACTGCAGCAGGTCGAGGAACGAACGGTGGGCGCTGGGCCCCAGGGCCAGGGCCTCGTACCGGGCGAGGGTCTTCAGTCGCTCGGGCGCCGGCACCGGATCGACGGACAGCTGGTCGGCCCAGGTGAGTTCAACAAAGCCGCCCAGAGGCGTCTCGTAGGGAGCAGGTCCAAACGTCTGTCGCCAGCGAGGTCGTCCGATGTGCTCTGCAAGCTCCTCGCCTCGGTCGAGGTGTCGCGCGGACTCGGCACGCAGGTCGCCTGATCGTGGACCGGCCAGCACATCCAGATCGGCGATCACGCTGAGGTCGTCAGCGAGCACAGTCTGCCCGTCCGCGTGCAGTTGCGAGCTGAGCGTGGTCTTCCCGCTCCCAGCCTCACCAAGGAGGATCCAAGCGCGGCCGTCGAGCACCACTGCCGCGCCGTGGAAGGCGCTGCGGCCCTGCCAGCGAGCGGCCACGGCACCCACGAAGGCCAGCAAGGGGTGAGCTAGTCCGGCCTCGGAGAAAGGGGTCGGCGCTGACACGACACATCGGAGAGGCGATCGCGTCATCGAGATGGTGGCGAGACCCCGCGCTTGCAGTCGAGCCTGGTCGTCGTCTACTTCCATGTCGGTGACAGAAGGGGCGGCGCCCGCCTTCTGACGCAGGTCCATGGCGAACCACGTGTGATCGCGCGGCCCGTCGGGAGCGTCGCCATTCGGCAAGGCCTCGATGGCAAGGCCATATGCGAACAATTGTCAACCTCTTCAACTCGTTGTGAGACGGAAGTGTTCAGTCTGAGACGCCGCTTGCATCGTGTTGATTCCATGAGAATGCTGAACCACACAAGAGGCAGTGTGCATGCCTTCACGCGGATTCAGATTTTTGGAGAACATCATGACCTACCAGCCTCCTTGCATCACCGACCTCGGCACGGTTCGCGACCTGACCCAGCAGACCTTCAGCAAAGTGGGAAGCAAGACCGACGTGTACAGCGCGGTAACCCCTCTCCTTGGTTCACTCCTGCCGCTGTCGTAGGGAAATAGGAAAAGGCGCAGGTTCTCCGCACCCATGCTGGCGGCGCCCTTGATCGGTATGCGGGAGCGTGGGCGGGTCTTCATCCGAGGCGCCCCCTCTGCGTGGCCAGTCAGGGCAGCAGTGCAACTTGGATTCCTTGGTTGGGCGGTGTTCGTCCTCGTCCGTATTGAGTGGGGACTTCGTCGGGATGAGATCCCGGCCTTGTGCAGCCGTTTGGGGATACGCCTCGATACTGAGGAAAAGGCGGCTGCGGAGGTTGGGGTGCCGCCTTGGGATGACCTCCACCGAGCGGCGGCGCGCGCTTGGCGTGTCCTCGCCTGGTGGCCATTCGAGGACACCTGCCTGCGGCGCTGTCTGCTCCTCGGCAGCGTTCTGCGAGACCACGAACCGAGAATGGCCATCGGAGTCAAGCGCGAAGCCTCAGGGGCGATCGTGGCGCACTCCTGGCTCATCATCTGCGGGCGGTCGGTGGACCCCACCTCGGAGGAATTTACCTCCTTCGCGCTCGCCTGAGCTCGCGATGCCTCGTTACCTGATTCACGGCCTGACCGTGGAGAGTCCGGTCGAGTTGGCGGCGCGCCCTGGGTCCACGTCCAGCGCTGACGTGACCGTCACGGTCACTGTGGGGCCCGTCGAGCAACCGCCGGGAGAGGTGCTCATTTCCACTGGTGGTCTAGATCGGTCCACCGGGCATGTCGTCACGCGTACCGCGGAATCGTGGACCATCACGTTCCCCGACGTCGCCACGGCCACCTTTCGAGGTGATTCCACCGAGGTCACCGTCCGAGTCGTGGACTCGGTGCCGTCGGCGCTCCTGTCAATCCTGATCGGTGGTCCGATCCTGGTGGCACTGGCCCTCTGGCGCGGCCACGCGCTCCTGCACAGCAGTGCTGTGTCGTGGGGGTCGTCGGGGGCCGTGGGCGTGGTGGGACCGTCCGGCTCGGGCAAGAGCACCGTTGCTCGCTTGCTGGTCGGTCCGGACCGGTTGTTGCTCTCCGACGACGCCCTGAGGGTGGACGTCACCGACCGGGTGCGCGTGCACCGGGGGACGATCAACTCCAGGCTCCGTTCGACAGCTGCCATCCGTATCGGTGATCGACCCACCACCAGCGTTGACGGCCGGCTACTGCTGTCGGACCCGACGCAGGCGCCTGCCACTGACCGGCTGAGAGTGCTGCTGCGGCCACTCCTCTCAGCGGCCTTCGATCGTCCCCGCCTGCGCAGGCTGACCACGGCTCAGGCCGTCCATGTGGTTGCTGCCAACTGGCCCTTGCAGGGCGTACAGGATCACGAGCTGCTCGCGGAGCGCTTGAGATGGGCCGTGGCCCTGGCCAGCAGGGTTCGGGTGATGGAGCTGGAGGTGCCGTGGGGCAGGGGCCTGGAATCGGTCGATCGGGCGGAGCTCGTCGGTGTCGTGCAAGCCTTGCTCGGCACGAGCGAAGCGTTGGTCGAGACATGAGAGCGGCGGTGCGTCAACAGATCTCGGTGTTGAGCTGGGCGGTCTCGGCCGTGTTCGGGGCCGATCGCCGCGGCGCATGTCTGGCGGGTGGCCTGCAGTTGGCGGGCGCAGTCAGCGCGCTCGGCGTGGTGCTCGCGAGCAAGATCGCCATCGAATCGGTGACCACAGGGGCCGATGACTCCACGCTCCGTCTGGTCCTCGGGCTGGGCCTGCTAGCCCTCTCGGTCTCGGTCTCACAGATGATCGGAGTCGTTCAATCGCTGCAGCAACGGCTGTTGAGCGAGCGGGTGATGCAGTTCGTGTGGGACGAGCTGATGCGCACCACTGTCAGTGTCGATCTGAAGACGTGGCAGCGCAGCGACTTCATGGACCGCGTCGAGCGAATTCGCCTCAACTCCCTGCACCAACCGACCTCGGTGGTCACCTCCCTGTTCACCCTCATCGGAGCAGCCACGAGCGCGGTTGCCCTGATCGTCACGCTCTTCGCCCTCGAACCCCTGCTCATTCCCCTTCTCCTCCTCGCCGGTGTACCCGCAGTACTGATCTCCCGGCGCGTGAGCAAGTTGGAGTTCACCTACGCCGTCGAGGTGAACCCGGTCCTGAGACGACAGGGGTATCTGAAGCGACTCATGACGGAACGCGGGGGTGCTGCTGAGGTTCGCGCCTTCGCTAGTGCGCGGTTCCTGCTCGGCAGACACACGCTGGGCAATAAGGAGGCCTACACCGCCCTACGTCACCACGTCAGTCGGCGACAACGGCTTGCGTTGCTGTCCGCGACGTTCTCTGTCCTCACCCTTTCGGCGACCTTCGGGTTGATCGGTTTCCTGCTGATCTCGGATCGCATGAGCGTCGCCGCTGCAGGCGCCGCGGCGATTGCCGCCCGATTGCTGTCCGGTCAGCTGGCCTCGGTTTTCGGCGCAGTCGGTTCCTTGGTCGAGTGCGGCCCGTTCCTGCGCGACCTTGAGGATTTCGCCGCGATGCATGATCCGTCGTACCTCGAGCGCGGAACCGCGAGAGAGCTTACAGAATCGCTTCGCCTCAGGGATGTTCATTTCGCGTATGAAGGACGCGAGGCACCGGCCCTGGCGGGAGTTAGCATCGACCTGCCACGCGGGAAGATCGTGATGCTGGTGGGTGAGAACGGTTCGGGCAAGTCCACCCTCGCCAAGGTCGCAGCTGGGCTGTACGAGCCGGACGCCGGATCTGTCTCATGGGACGGTGATGCCGAGGTGCCCGTCAAGGACCTACGGGCCAGCGTGAGCGTGCTGTTCCAGGACTTCGTTCGATATCAGATGACGGCGAGAGACAACATCGCGATCGCTCGCCCGGGCGAGGTGGACGAGGCTGCCGTGAGGCTCGCGGCTGAGCGTGCCAACGTCGCGGACACGATCGATGCACTCCCGCAGTCTTTCGACACCTGGCTCGGGCTTGAACTCGTGAAGGGCGCCGAGCTGTCGGGCGGGCAGTGGCAGCGCTTGGCCATCGCGCGCGCCTTCTATCGGAATTCCCCCTTGGTCGTGCTCGACGAGCCCAGCTCGGCGCTTGACCCACTCGCTGAGTGGCAGCTCATGCAGGACGTGCGCGCGGTCCTCGATGGGCGTGCGGCTCTGCTCATCTCGCACCGGTACTCCAGTGCGCACCTGGCCGATTACATCTACCTGATGGCCGACGGAGAGATCGTCGAGGAAGGGACCCATGCCGACCTGATGGTGCTCGACGGCGGACGGTTCGCGGAGCTCTACAACTTGCAGGCGCGGGCCTACTTCGAGCGTGAGATCCCCTGATCATGTTCGCGCTGCCTGGCCACTGACCAGCGCTGATCGTTGCTCCGCCCGCGAGACCTCAATTGGAAGTCTTCAGGCGACTGCGATGGCCGTGCATCGCCGCGCAAACAGGGTGGGTCGCGCCGAGGCCAACCAGGGGCCAATCCGGGGCGTGCCCGGGACCGGCTCGGTTCCTGCGACCTCAAGGCGGGTGAAGTTGGCGTGCCGGAGCAGCGCAGCCAAGGACGTGAGGGTGAAGGAGCGCAGGTGGGGGTCACGCCAGGGCTGCTCCCTCGAAAGCTCGTCACCCATGGCGTTGGGCCGACCACGAAGGGCCAGTTCCACTCGCCGGGGCCAGACGGCTGCATTGGGAACCGTGACGATGAGCTCGCCACCGGGCTTGAGGATCCGTCTCGCTTCTGTCACGGCCGCAAGGGGATCGAAGAGGTGTTCCAACACCTCGATGATGAACACGGCGTCGTAGAAGTCATCGGGAAGTTCTGTCTGGGTGATGTCCGAGACCAGACGAACGTTGATACCTCGTTTCCCGGCTGACTCCACAGCAGACCTGCTGATGTCGACGCCGGTGTAATTCGCGCCAGTGTTCAGCAGACGAGCACCGACGGTCTCGGCATCCCCGCAACCGAGGTCAGCCACTTCGGCCCCAGGCGTGGAGAAGCGCTGAATGTTTGCCTGCAGGAAGGGATTGTCATTTCGTGGGGGTTTGAAGCCGTCAGAGGTCCAGTAGTGATCGTAATAACTGTGGTCGACTGTCATCGCAAACTCCAGGGTGACTGATTGATTCCAACTCTATTTGGAGGCGGTCAATTTCTTCGCGCCGGTGGCTCGACCGGCGAGACGAGAGGCAGTGCCGGCCATCAGTGCAGCGCTGTGGTCCCAGGTGAAGCTCGCCATCGCGGCAGGACTGATCGTCGGCACCTCGTCGGGCCGATCTACGAGGGTCACGAGTGAGTTGTGGATCGACTCCGCCGATGTCGGAGAGAAATAGCTCGCAGACTCACCGGCAATCCACCGGAACACCGGAATGTCGGACAGGAGCAGGTGCTTCGCGCCAGCGGCCACGGCCTCCACGATGGGGAGGCCGAAGCCCTCTGCCAAGCTGGGGAACACGACGGCTCGAGCGTGTGCGTACAGCGACCTGAGGTCGGAGTCATCGACATAGCCCAGGGCCTTCGTGCCTTTCGGCCAAGCGATTTCGTCGGACTGGTAGATGTTCGATCCTCCACCGACTACGACCAACGGCAACTGCTCGCGCATCCCCGGAGTGAGCATTCCGTACGCCGATGCCAGGCGGGAGAGGTTCTTGCGGGGCTCCAGGTTTCCAACGACCAGGAAGTAGCGATCCGGCAGCAGACCGAAGCGGCCCAGCGCGTCGGCTGCGCGGTCGGCGCCACGGGAGAAGACCTCGCTCGGCGCGTTCGGGACGACTGGCACCTCATGACGGCGCCCGATGCCCTGCACCTGTTCGGCCACCGGCCCGCTCACGGCAACCAACGCGCCAGCCGTTCGGAGTTGGAACGAGAGCAGGGGTGCGTGGGTCAGGTGATAGGTCCGGGAGAACCATTCGGGGTGGTCCACGACGAAGAGGTCGTGCACGACGAGGACGTGCCGGGGGTGATACCACGGTGCCCGGGCGGTCATGCTGATCAGGACGCCCCGCCACGTGCGCAGGGGCAGGATGAGCAGGGTCCACAGCCAGGTCCGGACCGAGGACCGAGACCAGAAGTTGCCCGGCGCGACGTGGATGAAATCCTCGGGCAGGCGCGCTGAGATCTCGTGTGCGTAGCGTTGCTGACCGCTGACCCGCTGCGGTTTGAATGCTTCGTTGATGAACACCCTGCGCCGCTTCATCGCCCGGTCCAGGTGCGGATCCGTTGGTTGAACACCTCGACGGAGAACTCCCGTGCGCGACTGCGACACGGGTCGGCGTCCCGGGTGAGCGCCGTCTCCACTGCGGCGCGGAGCGCATCGTCGGAGTCGAAGGTGGTCAGCGCACCAGTGACGCCCGGCACCACCGATTCGGCGGCGCCACCGACCGCCTGCGCCACGACGGGGGTGCCGGCAGCCATCGCCTCGACCGGCATGATCCCGAAGTCCTCGATTGCGGCGAACACGAAGGCGTCGGCTTGGGCGTACAAGGCGTACAACATGGGTGTGGTCGGACTGATCACGAAGGTGACTGGGACCGACGCCTCCGCTGCCCGGGCTCGCAGGTGTTCCTCCTCTGGCCCTGCCCCCGCGATGACGACAGCGGTGCCGGAGAGTTCGCCGGCTCGGATGACCGCATCCAACCGCTTGTAGGGGATGAAACGAGAGGCTCCCAGCAGGAAATGTGGTGGCAGCGCGTCCAGCAGTCGACGCTCGTCAGAGTCGAGACCCTCGGTGCAATTGACCCGAGATTGGATCTTCGTCACCTCGACAGGTGGGTGGATGACAATCGAGTCGACGCCCCACGTGTCAGCTATGCGCTTGCGCACGAACTCGCTGTTGGCTGCTATGTGGCGGGTCTCGCGTGCCCGTTTGCGGTCCAGTGGCTTGAGCGCTGCGGCGGCTACCCGCGCCGGGCGATTGTGGCCTCGCCGGTCGAGATCAGGTGTCCAGATGTATCGAGCGGGACTGTGTACGTAGACGAACCGGTTCTCGGCGCTCACCCCGTCGAAGCGAGCCTGATGAGCGAACAAGTGTGAGCTGATGAGCGCCCAATCGTAGCCCTGGCCCGGAGCATGCCGCCAGGTTGTCGGCAGAAACGGAAGGGCGGCGACCTTGTTGCGACGTAAGGGGGTACGGGCAAGCCACGACTCCTGGAGACGATCTTCGTCGAAACGTCCGACGGAGTCGTTCCACAGGCACAAGAGATCTGCTTCGGGATAGATCCGCGCCATTGCCTCGAAGACGTTCTCGGAGCCCCCGGCCTTCGCGATCCACTCGTGCACCAGTACCCCGGTCATGAGCGTCCCTCAGACGGTTCTGTGTTCGGCTGGATGACGCACTCCTCGTGACGACCGCGCGCAAGGCATGGAGTCGGAATAGTAGGAACGGCTACCTGGCCGCTCAATAGGCGCCGCGACTGCCCACGACAGCACCGAAGGTGCGAGCCAGGATGGTCAGGTCCTGAATCATTGACCAGTTGTCCACGTAGTAGAGGTCCAAGCGGATCGCCTCCTCCGGAGACAGGTCGGAGCGGCCAGAAACCTGCCAGAGTCCGGTCATGCCCGGCCGCACGTGCAAGCGCCGGTACATGACGTTGTCGTAGAGAGCCACTTCGTGGTCGACCTGCGGTCGGGGACCCACGAGGCTCATGTCCCCGCGGAGGACATTCACCAGCTGAGGAAGCTCGTCGAGTGACAGCCTGCGCAGCCAGCGGCCCGGCGGCGTGATGCGGGGGTCATCCTTGATCTTGGCGAAGACGCCCTCCTGCGACCCCTGCTGCTCGTGGATCTCAGTCCGCCTGGCCTCTGCATCTGTCACCATCGTGCGGAACTTGAGGCAGTGGAAGACGTCGCCGTTGCGCCCCACCCGGTCCTGGCGGAACAGGATGGGACCCCTGTCGTGGCGCCAGACCTGGAGCGCGGCGAAGGCCATCAGCGGTGAAAGCAGGACGAGCAGGCTGAACGAGCCCACCACGTCGAAGGTCCGTTTGGCGCGACGAGCTGCCGCCGCAGCGCGTGGCTTCTCGAGGTGAAGCAGCGGAAGCCCGCCCATCGGACGGACGCGGACGCGCTCCTTCGAGACGTCGGTGAGACTTGGAGCGACCACGACCTGGCACGCCGAGTCCTCGAGCTCCCAAGCCACGTGACGGAGTTCGGCAGCGGACTCCACAGCTCCACCGGCCAAGAAGACCACGTCGGCGTGGACGTCGTGAGCCAGGTCGATCACCGATGCGGGGCTGCCGAGAATAGGGATGCCAGCCTGAGTCAGCAGGCGATCCGGCTGCGTGGGTGTGAGTGCGCCAATGGCGTGATACCCCAGCCATGGCTCCCTCGCCAGGACCGCAGCCACTTCATCGACGTGGGCCGAGGATCCGACAATGAGCACGCGGTGCGAAAGCAGGCCGCGCTTCCGAGCCTGCCTGACGATCCGGCGCAGCGACATTCGCCCGAGGAGGAGGGCTGGGGCGCCGAGGATGATCGTAAGTGCGAAGAAACCGCGCGAAAGGTCGTAACGCAGGAAGAAGCAGCCGATCCCGATCACAGCCGCGGTGAGCAGGCATGCGTTCGCGATACGCCGGTACTCGTCGGTGCCAGCGCCCATCACCTGACCGTCATAACCACCGAGCAGGGCGATGGCGACAATCCATCCCGCCGCGATCATCGGAGCAGCGATGGCTAGCGCTGGTTCAAAGTTGCCGGACGTCGGTTCGAATATGCCGAGTGTGTCCCGACCGAGTTTTGCGGTTGCTAGAACCACGGCCACAAGCACTAGGTCGATGCCCAACGCGATCGTGGGTATCAGTGCAACCGCGACGGACGGCGATTGTCTTCGCAGGCGGCGGATGTATCTCTCGCGGTACCTGATACGTCGAGCAACTGGCTCACCGGGATCCGGCAAAGTATCTGGCCGTTGCCCCGTCACGGGAGTCGGTCGTTGCCGCGGCACGGTTACGGGCCGGTGGTCACCCTCAGTCAGTGGCATTGCTGAGCCCCCCAGGTCCATTTTGTTGGACCGGATGTGTTTGGAACGCTTCTCCGTGATCAACGCGTAATCTCCCCCAAAGTTATGATCCGAAGCGCCGCTACCTGGGCGGTTGTAGGGAACGCCAGCCGTTTCCGGAATGAGCGAATGAACGCTATGCGCCCCACCGTCACAGAAAGGGAAGCGAGCCACCCAGTTCCGTTCTTGGGGAATGAGACGTTAAGCGGGGCGGTCTAGGCCGCACTTGATATGAATTGTCGCTCTCCAGTGTGGCCACAATCTTTTTGCGGGATTTGCAGCCGCTCGTGACCTGCCGGAAACACTGGCCCCGTAGAGGAACCCAAATACGGGGCAATCTGGACGAACATGAAGGGTGTGGGGGAGACGCGCTCCCTTCGCAGGGCGGGTCACCGGCGTCGAGCAACTCTCCCGAGATGATGCTGCTAGGGACGTCCCGCGAGCGGTACGACGGGCTCACCAAGTTCAACGGTCGAGTGCCGCCCAGTCGTGGCGAAGAGCTTCTTACCTCTTCTGAGAGGATCTGCGCGACTGGCGCATCGGCCGGTAGCCTCGCGCCATGATTCTTGAGTCCGAAGATCGTCCATGGGGTTCCTGGCACGTGATCGAGGTAGCTGACGGCTACAAGATCAAGCGCATTCACGTGAACCCGGGTGCGCGCCTTTCCCTGCAGAGCCATGAGCGCCGCTCCGAGCACTGGGTGGTCATCCAAGGGGAGGCCACGGCTGAGGTCGATGGCGAAGAGTCTGTCGTCAAGCACGACGAGTCGATCAGCATCCCGTTGGGAGCCAAGCACCGCCTCGGAAACCGGGGTCAAGTTGAGCTTGTCATCGTCGAGGTCCAGCTCGGCGGCTACACCGGCGAGGACGACATCTGCCGCTATGAGGACGACTACGGGCGCAGCGACTGACCGTCCTTCCAGACGTGGCAGCCCATCTGCCGAGACGCAGAGGCCCGGCCGCCCCCCCGAGCGGTACGACCGGACCCCACTTGGGCAACGAGCAGGGGCCGGTGACGTCACGCTATCCCCGGCGACTTCCGGGCACGTGGCCCGGAAGCCAGGCGAACTGGGCGAGCTGGTCTCGACTTCTCGGACTGACCATCGGGGTCATCGCTCGTTGAGCACGCGATTGCCTACAGCAACGTGCAGCGAGGAGCACCTACCTCATGGTGATCCCCAAGCCGTCCGCGTCCAGGTCGGCCCGCGGCAAGAGTCGGTGAGGGGGTCGGTGAACGTCCCCGGTGGCCCGATCGCCGCGATCCAGGTCCGAGCCGGCGAGAAGGCGCTCCGGGTGCCCGCAGGCAGGAGCCAGCTCACGGTGGCAGGAATGGGGGAAGAAGAAAGTTTGGTCGCCGTACGCGCCCTCAACTCCCTCGGCTGGAAACCGGAGGGCCACTCCGCCCCGGTCGTGCCCAAGAAGCCAAGCGGGCCGGTGGCCGGCGCTGACCTGAGCAACTGGCCCGATCCGATGACCGGGTCAGCTGCTGCTGTTGATCATCCCCGCGCCCACGGTCACACCGGTCGCCTCGTCGATGAGGATGAACGAGCCCGTGGTGCGGTTCTTCGCGTACGGGTCGCACAGCAACGGCACCGTGGTGCGCAGCTGTACGCGACCGATCTCGTTGAGGCCCAGGTCCTTCGTCTCCTGGTCGCGGTGCAGGCTGTTGATGTCCAGGCGGTACTGGATGTCCTTGATCAGCGCGCGACCGCTGCGGGTGGTGTGCTTGATCGCGAGCTTCTGGCCCTTGCGCAGGGGCTCGTTGGTCATCCAGCAGATCATCGCGTCGATGTCCTGGCTGGGCTTCGGCGCGTTCTTGACCCGGGCGATCATGTCGCCGCGGCTCACGTCGACGTCGTCCTCGAGCCGCACGGTGACCGACATCGGGGGGAACGCCTCGGTGATCTCCTTGTCGAACAGGTCGATCCCCGCGATCTTGCTCGTCATGCCGCTGGGCAGCACGACGACCTCGTCGCCCGGCTTCAGGACACCGCCGGCGACCATGCCGGCGTACCCGCGGTAGTCGTGGAACTGGTCGGACTTGGGGCGTACGACGTACTGCACCGGCAGCCGCGTGTCGACCAGGTCGCGGTCGGAGGCGACGTGGATGTTCTCGAGGTGGTGCATCAGCGAGGAGCCGTTGTACCAGGGCATGTTCTCGGAGCGGTTGACGACGTTGTCGCCGTTCAGCGCCGAGATCGGGATGACCTCGAGGTCGGGGATGTTCAGCTTGGTGGCGAAGGAGGTGAACTCCTTCTGGATGCGGTTGTAGACCTCCTGGTCGTAGCCGACCAGGTCCATCTTGTTGACCGCGAGCACCAGGTGCGGGACCCGGAGCAGCGACAGGATCACCGCGTGTCGGCGGGACTGCTCGGTGAGGCCCTGGCGGGCGTCGACCAGCACCAGGCCGAGGTCGGCGGTGGAGGCGCCAGTGACCATGTTGCGGGTGTACTGCACGTGCCCAGGGGTGTCGGCGATGATGAACTTGCGCTTCGGCGTCGCGAAGTAGCGGTAGGCGACATCGATGGTGATGCCCTGCTCGCGCTCGGAACGCAGGCCGTCGGTGAGCAGCGCGAGGTCGGTGTAGTCGTAGCCCTTGGAGGCGCTGGTGGCCTCGACGGCCTCCAGCTGGTCCTCGAAGATGGCCTTGGAGTCCAGCAGCAGCCGCCCGATCAGGGTGGACTTGCCGTCGTCGACGGAGCCTGCGGTGGCGAAGCGGAGCAGGTCCATCTCCCCGATCGCGGCTGAGGCGGGGGTGCTCATCAGAAGTAGCCTTCCTTCTTGCGGTCCTCCATGGCGGCCTCGGAGAACCGGTCGTCGCCACGGGTGGCGCCGCGCTCGGTGACCCGGGCGATGGCGACCTCGTCGATGATCTTCTCGTAGGTGTCGGCCTCCGACTCCACGCAGCCGGTGAGGGTCAGGTCGCCGACCGTGCGGAAGCGCACGGTCTTCTCCTCCACCGTCTCGCCGGGCTTGGTCGGGTTGAAGTCGCTCTCGGAGAGCCACATGCCGTCCCGCTTGAAGACGCGACGCTGGTGGGAGAAGTAGATCGAGGGGATCTCGACCTCCTCCTGGGCCAGGTAGTGCCAGATGTCGAGCTCGGTCCAGTTCGAGAGCGGGAAGATCCGCATGTGCTCGCCGCCGTGGATGCGGCCGTTGTAGAGGCTCCACAGCTCGGGGCGCTGCATCTTGGGGTCCCACTGGCCGAAGTCGTCGCGGTGGGAGTAGACGCGCTCCTTGGCGCGGGCCTTCTCCTCGTCGCGGCGGCCACCACCGAAGGCGGCGGTGAAGCCGTGCTCCTCGATGGCGTGCAGCAGGGTGCCGATCTGGTGGCGGTTGCGGCTGGTCTTGCCGTCGTCGACGACGATGCCGTTCGCGAGCGCCTCCTCGACGCTGGCGACGATCAGCTTCAGGCCGAGGCGGTTGACCCAGCTGTCACGGGTCTCGAGGACCTCGGGGAAGTCGTAGCCGGTGTCGACCTGGAGCACCGGGAACGGGATCTTCGCCGGGTAGAACGCCTTCTCGGCCAGCCGGAGCATGACAATGGAGTCCTTGCCGCCGGAGAACATCAGCACGGGCTTCTCGAACTCGGCCGCGACTTCGCGGAAGATGTGGATCGACTCGGCTTCCAGCTGGTCGAGCTGGCTGAGCCGGTAGTCGGAATGGGTCTGCGTCATCGCTTTGGGTTGGCCTCTCATCTGAAGACAGCGGCGCCATCGTATCGACAGGTTCGCAGTCCGGCCGCCCGGAGGCTCTGGCCGAGACGGAGTGCGTTGACGACGTCCGTGCCGAGGGTCACACCCGGCACGATCCGCGCCCGGTGCCCACGAGCAGCCGGGCGCGGATCGTGCGTGGCCTCAGTAGGCGCCGCGGGAGCCGAAGACGGCGCCGAAGGTGCGGGCCAGGATAGTGAGGTCCTGGAACATAGACCAGTTGTCCACGTAGTAGAGGTCGAGCCGGATGGCCTCGGACCAGGCGAGCTCGGAGCGTCCCGAGACCTGCCACAAGCCGGTCATGCCCGGCCTGACCCGGAGACGCCGGGCCATGGCGTCGTCGTACTGGGCGACCTCGTGCTGCAGTGGCGGTCGAGGCCCGACCAGGGACATGTCGCCCTTGAGGACGTTGATGAGCTGGGGCAGCTCGTCGAGGGAGAAACGGCGCATCCATTTCCCGGGGGCGGTGACGCGGGGGTCGTTCTCCATCTTGAACAGCCCCCCGACGTAACCTTGCTGGGCGTGCAGGTCGGCGAGGAGCTCCTCGGCATTGGTGACCATGGTGCGGAACTTCCAGCAGTGGAAGGACGCTCCGTCACGACCCACCCGGGTCTGGCGGAACAGTACCGGCCCGCGGTCGAAGCGCCAGATCTTCCACGCGGAGAAGGCGAAGACCGGGGCGAACAGCAGCAGGAGCGCCGAGCTCCCGGCGATGTCGAAGGTGCGCTTTGCGCGGCGGACGGCCGCCTGCGAGCGCGGCTTCTCCAGGTGGATCAGGGGCAGCCCGCCGACCGGGCGCATGCGGATGCGCTCGCTGGAGACGTCGGTGACGCTGGGGGCGATCACCACGGCGATGTCCTCGTGCTCGAGGTCCCACGCGAGGCGTCGCATCTCGTCCGAGCTGTTGAACGCACCACCGGCGAGGAAGACCACGTCCGCCTCGGCGTCGACGGCCACCTCCGCCAGGGAGCGGGATGCGCCGAGGAGGGGAATGCCGGAATGGGTCGCGGGTCGGTCTCCGGGCTCGGGGGTCAGCGCGCCGACGACGTGGTAGCCCAGCCACGTCTCCCGGCCGAGCACGGCAGCGATCTCGTCGACGTGGCCCTCGGAGCCGGCGATGATCACGCGGTGCTGCAGCGAGCCCAGGCTGCGGGCGCGCTGCACGCTGCGGCGCAGCAGCAGTCGGCCCGAGGCGAGGGCGGGGATCCCGATTGCGAAGGCCAGCACGAAGAACCCGCGGGAGAGCGACAGTTCCAGCAGGAAGCAGCCGATGCCGAACGCTGCGGCCGTGACCAGCGAGGCGTTGATGGTCGCGCGGTACTCCTCCAGGCCTGCGCCGAAGACCGGCGTGCGGTAGCCACCGAGGAGAAAGATCGCCAGCACCCACCCCAGGATCATCACCGGGCCGGCGATCTCGAGCGTGGCCACGATCTCGGCGTTGGAGGAACGCGGCGTGAAGCCCAGCGCGCCGCGTCCCAGGATCGCCGCCAGCACGCTGAACGTGATCATGACCAGGTCCAGGCCGAAGGCAAGAACCGGGATGTAGCGCAGCCCGCCCCGTGGAGGCGCACTGATGCGTGTCGCTTGAACGACCGATGCGGTCATTGGAATCCCCCGATTTCAATCGATATCCCTTGTTGGGTACCGAGTTCCTACCTTAGATACGACAGGGCGGTTTGGGGGTTACGCGGAGGCGAGATCCGCATTCGCGGTCTAGTCCAGATGTGGGCCAAATTGTCCGTTGGCGGCGAGTTCGACAGATCGTACAAATGGTGTTGACATCTCCCCATCAATGCGGACAAGTCGCTGGGCGACTGGGCGCTCACAGGCGGGCGTGAGAGCCCACAAGAATCGGGCGCTGTCACCCAGCGAGGTCTGAGCCGCTGTCGGGCCTTGGGGCCCTATCCGGCGAGTCCGGAAGTCGCCACGCAGCGGAGTTGTTGTCGAAGGCCGGAAGCCCTCTCCGCTGCCGGAGATAGCCCCACGCCAGGGGCCCCAGGAGCAGCAGTCCGGCACCGATGATCCCGACCCAGACCGGGGGCACGCCGAGCATCTTGAGCCCGGTCAGGGTGAGCACGATGACGATGCCGCGGCGGATCACCGACTGCGAGACCCAGGCGGCCATCCGGGCACCCAGGAAGGTGCCCGGCGTACCGCCGAGAACCAGCGGGATCAGCACCGACCAGGTCACCCCTTCCACGAACACGTGACCGATCGCGGCCGCCAGCACCAGCGGCACCGCCTGGACCAGGTCGGTCCCGACGAGCTTGACGGCCGACAGGGTCGGGTAGATGAGCAGCAGCGCCACCATGATCAGCGAGCCCGAGCCGACCGAGGTGATCCCGACGAGGAGGCCGCCGACAGCACCGACCAGCACGGTCGGGACCACACGGACGTGCGGGTCGTCCTCGCTGATCACGTTGCCGGAGGTGACGTGCCGCAGCTGGAGGTACATCCGCAGCGCGTAGGTCAGCGCGGTGAACAACAGGGCGTAGCCGATGGCGGTGAGCAGGAACTCCTGCTGCTCCTCGGCGGCCCCCACGCTCTTGACGATGAAGCCGCCCGCGAGCGCGAACGGGATCGAGCCAGCCATCAGCAGGCCGGCCAGGCGCAGGTTGGGGGAGCCCCGCCGCCAGTGGACGCCCGCGCCCACCGACTTGTTGATGCTGGCGGCGACCAGGTCGTTGGCCACTGCTGCGGTGGGGTTGACCCCCAGGAAGATCAGCGCCGGCGTCATCAGGGCGCCGCCGCCCATGCCGGTCAGGCCGACCACGATGCCAACGCCGAAGCTGACGACCAGGACCGAGAGGGCGGAGAGGGTGAGCAGGTCGCTCACAGGGCCGCCTCTCGGGACTCGTCCTCGGAGACGTGGAAGGGCAGGTGCGGCATCAGGTCCGCGAGCGCGTCCTCGATGGTGCGCCCGGTGGTGTCGATGTGCACGGCTGCGTCCTCGGGGACCTCGTAGGGGCTGGAGATGCCCGTGAACTCGGGGATCTCCCCGGCCCTCGCCTTGGCGTAGAGGCCCTTGCGGTCACGCCGCTCGCACTCCTCCAGGGGGGTGGCCACGTGCACCAGCACGAACTCGCCGCCGGCGTCCTCGACCATCTGACGAACCTGCTTACGGGTCTCGTCGTACGGCGCGATCGGGGAGCAGATCGCGATCCCGCGGTGCCGGGCGATCTCCGCCGCCACCCAGCCGATCCGCCGGATGTTGGTCTCACGGTCTGCCTTGGAGAAGGTGAGGCCCGCGCTGAGGTTCCGGCGTACGACGTCGCCGTCGAGGCTGGTGACCGTGCGCCGGCCGTCCTCGAGGACCAGGTCGCGCAGCGCCTGGGCGAGCGTGGACTTCCCGCTGCCGGAGAGGCCGGTGAAGAACACCACGAACCCGCGCTCGTCGGGGCCGGGCTGGTCCTGGTCGACGACGGCCGCGATCTCCTCGGGCCACTCGCCCTCGCCGGTGACCCCCATCACGTCCGAGCTCGCGTAGTTCTCCACCACCCGGGCGCCGAGCCGGTGGTCGAGCTCCGGGTCGCCGTGGGCAGGGACGGGGACGACCACGACGTGCGCCGCGAGCCCTCGTTCGTGCAGCAGGGTGGCGGCGGCCAGGGTGGCGCGCACCAGACCCACCGGGGAGACGCCCTGGGGCGTTCCCGTGCCGGCGAGGGCGAGGAGCACCACGTCGCGGTCCCGGGCGTTCGCCTCGACCAGCTCGAGGTCCTCGACCGTCAGCGGCGCAGCGACGGGAACGGTCAGGGACCCGGCGTACTGCTCCCGCGCCTGGGCGGGGGTCAGGTGCAGCCGGCGGAACGGGCCGTAGGAAGGGGTGTTCAGCGGGGTGAGCCCCGAGACGCTCGCTGACGCGTGCCCCTCGGCCACCGGGGGCCGGTAGCGGGCCAGTGGCAGCCCCTCGGGGTCGACCAGGTCGACCTCCGGGGCGTCCGCGAGCTCGGGTGGCAGCGCGAGGGTCACGCTGCCGGGAGCGCCGGTGGGGTCGAAGGTGGTCTGCGGTGCCAGGGCCCCGGAGACGAGGAGCTCGAGGTCGTCCAGCTCGCGTGGGCTCGGGCAGTACTGCGGTGCGGGCACCGCACGATCCTGCCAGACCGTGCCTGCGGATAGCGTCGCAGCATGGTCGCTCCCGTAGTCATCGCTGAGATCGTCCGTTCGGGGTTCGTGGAGGGGCAGCACCACGGGTCCTGGGTCGCGCTGGACCCCGACGGGTCCGTGCGGGCCTCGGCCGGCGAGGTCGCGGCCCCGATGCTGCCGCGGTCGTGCAACAAGCCGCTGCAGGCGCTGGCGATGGTCCGGGCCGGCCTCCCCCTCGAGGACGAGCTGCTCGCGCTGGCGTGCGCCTCGCACTCGGGGGAGGACTTCCACGTCGACGGCGTACGACGCATCCTGGCCTCCGCCGGCCTCGCCGAGGACGCCCTGCAGACCCCTGCGGACTACCCGCTCGACGACGAGGCCCGCGAGCAGCTGATCCGCTCCGGCGGCGTCAAGGAGCCGGTGCTGATGAACTGCTCCGGCAAGCACGCGGCGATGCTCGCCACCTGTGTGGTCAACGGCTGGCCGACCGAGAGCTACCTCGACCCCGAGCACCCGCTCCAGCAGCAGATCCTCGCCACCTTCCAGGAGATGACCGGGGAGCCGGCCCAGGTCGCCGTGGACGGGTGCGGTGCGCCGCTGCTCTCCACCTCGCTGACCGGCCTGGCGCGGGCGTTCTCGCGGCTCGCGACCGGGGCCTCGCCGGAGGCGACGCGGATCGCGGAGGCCATCCGGGCGCACCCGGAGTACGTCTCCGGGACCCGTCGCGACGAGCTCACCCTGCTGCGCGCGATCCCCGGTGCGATCGGCAAGGCGGGTGCCGAGTCCTGCTACGTGGTGGCGCTGCGGGACGGTCGCGCGTTCGCCACGAAGACCTCCGACGGGGCGGCTCGCGTCCGCCCGGTGGTGATGGCCTCGCTGCTCGACCAGGCCGGTGTCACCGAGGAGCCCGGCGTCGACGGGGAGGCCGTTCGGCGTACCGGGGAGTCGGTGCTGCTCGGTGGTGGCCGGCCGGTCGGCGAGATCCGGCCGGTGGTCCGGATCTGAACCGGATCAGTTGTCGGACCAGCTGTGGTCTAGACGTTTGCTGTCTGGTGGCTAGCACCGCTCAACAGCGTCTTTCATCGTGAGACCAGGGGTTTTTCTGTCCACGGATGCCGTTCATGGGTTGCTTTTGCTAGCAAGAGTTAGCACTATGTGGGGCATGGCAAAGATCCAGGTCGGCAAGACCGTCTCGTCGCTCGGGGAGTACCTCCACGAGCAACGAGTCGCTGCCGAGCTCTCGCTGAGGCAGCTGGCGGAGCAGACGGGTGTGTCCAACCCGTACCTGAGCCAGATCGAACGTGGTCTGCGCAAGCCATCCGCCGAAGTGCTGCAGCAGCTGGCCAAGGCACTCCGGATCTCTGCCGAGCAGCTTTACGTGCAGGCCGGGATCTTGAACCCCGACGACGGACAGGTTCGCTCGGTAGAGCTCGCCATTCTCGGGGATCCGATGCTCAGTGAGCGGCAGAAGCAGTCCCTGCTGGACGTCTACCAGTCCTTCAGGGCAGTCGCGCAGCACGCCCTACCCACAGATGTGCTCGAGTCCCAACCGGTCGACGAAGTCATCGGTCTCGAGACTGACAAGCAAGGAGAATGACATGGCCAAGACCCAGTTGAAGCCGCTGTACGCCGTTGCCGGCGCCACCGAGGTTGCCTACGAGTTCGCTCGTGGCTACACCACCGAGGCGCTGAACGACGTGCAGACCCGCGTCAGCAAGATCGAGCGTGAGCCCAAGGCCCTGCAGAACCAGGCCCTGGCTGCGGTGAACGCCCGCGTCACGGAGATCCAGAAGGACGCCAAGGACGCGCAGGCGAAGTTCGAGGCCCGCGTCGCCGAGCTCCAGAAGGACGCGCTGGCACTGCCGAAGAAGGTGCAGAACGAGATCGACGACACCGTCACCGAGCTCGCCCGCACCTACGCCGACCTCGTCGACCGCGGCGAGAAGATCGTCGCCGCCATCCGCAAGGACGGCGTCAAGGCCGTGACCGCGGTGCGCACGTCCCCGAACAAGTCCTCGGTCGTACGCCGCGAGCGGGCCAAGGTCGCTGCTGACAAGCCCAAGAACAGCAGCCGTCCGGTCAAGAAGTCGGCCACCAAGAAGGCGGTCGCCAAGAAGACCCCGGCCAAGACCACCGCCAAGAAGGCCACGGCCACCAAGAAGGCCGCGACCAAGGGCGCGCAGTCCACGGCCAAGTCGGCCCAGACGACTGCCAAGAAGGCCACCAAGACGGCGTCGAACACGGCCGCCGCGGCCACGTCCTGACCCAGACACTCGGCGTCGACGGGCGCTGAGGAGCTCGTCCTCTGGTGATCCCTCCCTTCCCCAGAGACGAGCCGGCGGGCCCCTGGATCTGATCCGGGGGCCCGTTGCTCTGTCCGTAGCCGGAACTCGTGGGGTTGTGTCTGGGGCGTATCAGCCAGTTGCCCGATATCCTCGGGACGTGTCCCAACTGTTCGAGCTCCAGTACCTGATCACGAGCCTGGCCTTCCTCGCGCTGATCGCGGTGAAGATCTGGGCGCTGGTCGACGCCCTGATGCGCCCGGCGGAGGCGTACGTCGCCACCGGGAAGCTCACCAAGCAGGCCTGGACGCTGATCCTGGGACTCACGGTGGTCAGCTCGCTGCTGTGGCGCTCCCCACTCGGACTGTTCTCGATCATCGGAACCGTCGCTGCGTTCGTCTACATCCTCGACGTGAAGCCTGCACTCGCGTCGATCACCCGCCGCCGCTGAGGCCCGACCCCGGTTCGGTCCGCTGGGATCGGGGTAAGGGACGGGGACATATCTTCCCCATCAGCTAGGAGCAGTGAATGCAGGCAGTGACTTGGCACGGCCGCCGCGACATCCGCGTCGAGGAAGTTCCGGATCCCCGGATCGAGGCCCCGTCCGACGCGATCGTCCGGATCACCTCGAGCGGGCTGTGCGGCTCGGACCTCCACCTCTACGAGACGCTCGGGCCCTTCATGGGCGAGGGCGACATCCTCGGCCACGAGCCGATGGGCATCGTCGAGGAGGTGGGCCCCGAGTCCGGCGACCTCAAGGTCGGGGACCGGGTCGTGATTCCTTTCCAGATCTGCTGCGGGCACTGCTGGATGTGCAACCAGGGGCTGTACACGCAGTGCGAGACCACGCAGGTCCGCGACCAGGGCATGGGTGCCGCGCTGTTCGGGTTCAGCAAGCTCTACGGGGAGGTCCCCGGGGCCCAGGCTGAGTTCCTGCGGGTGCCGCAGGCGCAGTTCATGCCGATCAAGGTGCCCGAGGGACCTGTCGACGAGCGGTTCCTCTACCTCTCCGACGTGCTCCCCACCGCCTGGCAGTCGGTCGTCTACGCCGACGTCCCCGAGGGCGGCACCCTGCTCGTGCTCGGACTGGGGCCGATCGGTGACATGGCCACCCGGGTCGCCCTGTTCCAGGGCAAGCGCGTGATCGCCGTCGACCGCGTTCCCGAGCGGATGGCCCGGGCCGCGGCGCGAGGCGCCGAGGTGATCAACCTCGACGAGGTCGACGACATCGGCGAGGAGGTCCGTTCTCGGACCCAGGGCCGTGGCGCGGACGCCGTCGTCGACGCCGTCGGCATGGAGGCCCACGGGTCGCCTGTCGCGGAGATCGGCCAGCGCCTGTTCAGCGCGATGCCCAAGCGACTGAGCGCCAAGATCATGAACGTGGCCGGGCTCGACCGGATGTCGGCGATCTACACCGCCATCGACGCCGTACGCCGCGGCGGGACCGTGTCCCTGATCGGGGTGTACGGCGGGCAGAGCGACCCGATGCCGCTGATGACGATGTTCGACAAGCAGCTGCAGTTCCGGATGGGCCAGGCGAACATCAAGCGCTGGGTCGACGACATCATGCCGCTGCTCGTCGACGACGCGGACCCGCTCGGCACCGAGACCTTCGCGACGCACCAGCTTCCGCTGGAGCAGGCCCCCGAGGCCTACGAGAACTTCCAGAAGAAGTCCGACGACACCGTGAAGGTCGTCTTCAAGCCCGGCACCAAGGCCTGAACGCTCGACCCGGCCGTCCGGCGTACCCCCCGGCACCAGAATCGGGGGGTGCGCCGGACGTCGCCGGGTCCTGCCGGGGTGAACAGGCGTGGGGCAGACTGCGAGCATGCCCATCGACCCAGAGATCGCCGGCCTGCTCAGCATCGTCGAGGCAGGCGTGCCCATGTCCCGGCTTTCCCCGGACGAGGCCCGGGAGTCGTTCCGCCGGCTGGCCGTCGACTTCCGCAGGCCCGAGGACGTCGTCCCGGTCCGTGCCACCGAGGACCTCGTTGTGCGCGGCGCGCAGGGGCCGCTCGGGGCGCGGCTCTACCGCCCGGAGGGGCCGGGCCCGTTCCCCCTCGTCGTGCTGTTCCACGGCGGCGGGTTCGTCATCGGTGACCTCGAGACCCACGACAACCTGGCCCGCGCGATCTGCCGCGGTGCCGAGGCGATCGTGGTCTCGGTGGACTACCGCCTCGCGCCGGAGCACGCGTTCCCGGCTGCCGTCGACGACGCGATCGCGGCCACCCGCGACCTGATGGGGCGGGGCGGGGAGCTCGGCGGCGACGGCAGGGTCGCGGTGGCCGGGGACAGCGCCGGCGGCAACCTGTCCGCCGTGGTCACCCAGCACGTGCCGGGGCTGGCAGCGCAGTTCCTGATCTACCCGGCGGTCGACGGAGCGGGGGAGTACCCCTCGCGCACCGAGAACGCGACTGGCTACTTCCTCGACCTCGACACGATGGTCTGGTTCATGAAGCAGTACGCGCCCGACGACGCCGACGTCCGGTTCTCGCCGATCCGGGCCGACTCCTTCGCCGGGCTCCCGCCCGCCGTGGTCGTCACGGCCGAGTACGACCCCCTCCGCGACGAGGGCGAGGCCTACGCCGCCAAGCTCGAGGCCGCCGGCGTCCCCGTGGTCGTGCGCCGCTACGACGGCCTGATCCACGGCTTCACCGAGATGGGCGC
Source organism: Nocardioides sp. Z38_18 (assembly GCF_058215695.1). Taxonomy (NCBI): domain Bacteria; kingdom Bacillati; phylum Actinomycetota; class Actinomycetes; order Propionibacteriales; family Nocardioidaceae; genus Nocardioides; species Nocardioides sp. Z38_18. The sequence continues at coordinate 794,261 of NZ_JBZAJE010000002.1, read as the reverse complement.
GTTCTGCGCCGCGGCGAGGACCGCCCTCTCCGACTCCATCGACCTGTTCGCGCAATTGCTGGCAAAAGTACCTGTGGACGACGCCTGAGCGTCCCCTCCCGCCGGGGCATGCTGCTGGCTCGTGGAGATCGACGTGCTGCTGCTGCGCCTGGGAGGCGTGGCCTCGTGGCGCCAGCTCGTCGCGGAGTCCTCTCCGTCACGGGTGAGAACAGCAGTCGCGAACGGTGACATCGTCCGCATCGGGCGTGGCACCTACGGCCTGCCCGGCTTCGAGGAGGCGACGCGGGCGGCCCGCCGGCTGAACGGAGTGCTGTCGCTGACGAGTGCCGCGCTCCACCACGGCTGGGCGGTGAAGGCTCCGCCTGCGCGCCCGCACGTCACCGTCCCGCGCAACCGCAAGGTCTCGGTGCAACGACGTCGTGGCGTGCTCCTGCACTACGGGGAGGTGGCTGCCGACGGCATCGTGACCACGCCGGTCCAGACGGTCGTCGACTGCGCCCGGGCGCTGCCGTTCGACGAGGCGCTGTGTGTCGCCGACTCAGCACTGAGGTCAAGGCTGGTCGGACGCGGCGAGCTGATCGCCGCCGCCGAGACGTCACCGCGGACAGGCCGCGCCGCCGCGGTGCGGGTCGCGGAGGCAGCCGACGGCCGAGCGGACAACCCGTTCGAATCGGTGGTCCGCGCGATCTCCAAGGAGTTCGCCGAGCTGGCACTCGTGCCGCAGGTCGTCGTCCCGGGCATCGGCCGGCCCGACCTCGTCGACGAGAGCCTGGGCCTGATCGTCGAGTGTGACTCGTTCGCCTTCCACGCAGCCCGTCCCCAGCTGGTGCGCGACGTGGAGCGCTACAACGCGTGCGCTGTCGAGGGGCGCTGGTTGCTCCGGTTCGCCTGGGAGCACGCGATGCTGCGCCAGGACTACGTCCGCGACACGTTCCGCACCTGGCTCGAGGCCAGGGCAGCATCACAAGGACGTGCAGTTCGGCCGGGACGCGGCCAACGGCCCGCCTGAGCGGTGCCGGATGACCCCGAACTGCCCGTCCTTGTGGCGCTCACCCTTGCTAGGCGGGGAGGGGTGGGGAAGGAGGGCGTGGTGAGGTGCCACTTCATCCCCCAGTGCCTGCTCGACCGGCTCGTCGAGACCGACGAGACGCTCGCCCAGTGGGATCACCGCCTCGCTGGCCCTGTTCGCCGACCTCGGGCGCGACAGCTACGACGACCGCGGCGCGACGGTGGCCACCGTGCACTTCGAGCAGAACTACGACAACGCGTTCTGGGACGGCACCCAGCTGGTCTTCGGTGACGGCGACGGCAAGGTCTTCGGCCGGTTCACCGAGCCGATCGACGTGCTGGGACACGAGCTGTCCCACGCCGTGGTCCAGCACACCGCCGACCTCGTCTACCAAGGACAGTCCGGTGCCCTGAACGAGTCGCTCTCGGACGTCTTCGGCGCCTGCATCAAGCAGCGCCACCTCGGCCATGACGCCCGGAGCGCGGACTGGCTGGTGGGGGAGGGGATCTTCCTGCCCGGCATCCAGGGCCGCGCGCTGCGCTCGATGGCCGAGCCAGGGACCTCCTACGACGACCCGCGGCTGGGCAAGGACCCGCAGGTCGGGTCGATGGCCGACTACGTCCAGACCGAGGACGACAACGGCGGGGTGCACCTCAACAGCGGCATCCCCAACCGGGCCTTCGTGATCGCCGCCCGCGCCATCGGCGGGGAGTCGTGGAGCGGCGCGGGCCGGATCTGGTTCGCCGCGCTCACCGGCCTCGCCGCGGACGCCGACTTCGCGACCTTCGCAGCGGTCACGATCGCGGCCGCGGGCGAGCACGCCGAGGTCGTCGAGGACGCCTGGCGCCAGGTCGGCCTGGTCCCCGCGCAGGCAGAGTCCGTCTCGGCCGGGTCAGGCCCGGGGGCGGGGTCGCACGCCGCGGTCGCCGTACGCCGCTCCGGAGGCTTCGCGGGGATGACCAAGGAGGGCGTGGTCGACCTCGACTCCGACGACCCCCGCGTGCCGCAGGTGCGGCAGCTGGTGCAGCGGATCGACTTCGCGCAGCTCGCGGACGAGGCGCCGCAACCGGACCGGTTCAGCTACTCGTTCCGCTACCGGACGACCGAGGCCGGGTCCCCGAGCAGGGCCTGACCCCCGACCTCCAACAGCTGGCCCGGATCGTCCTCGACGAGTGAGGACGATCCGGCCCTGCGTCAGCCCCTGCGGGCGCGCGAGGCGGTTCGACCGCGCTCGCCGGCGTCGAGGACGACCTTGCGGATCCGCACGTTGTCGGGGGTGACCTCGACGCACTCGTCCTCGCGGCAGAACTCCAGGGACTGCTCCAGGGAGAGGTTCTTCGGCGGGATCAGCTTCTCGAAGTTGTCCGAGGAGGAGGCGCGGACGTTGGTCTGCTTCTTCTCCTTGGTGATGTTCACGTCCATGTCGTCGGCGCGGGAGTTCTCGCCGACGATCATGCCCTCGTAGACCTCCGTGGTGGGCTCGACGAACATCACGCCGCGCTCCTGCAGGTTCGTCATGGCGTACGCCGTGGCCGCACCGGCGCGGTCGGCGACGAGCGAACCGTTCGAGCGGGAGCGGATCTCCCCGGCCCACGGCTCGTAGCCCTCGAAGACCTGGTGGGCGATGCCCGTGCCGCGGGTCTCGGTGAGGAACTCGGTGCGGAACCCGATCAGCCCACGCGCGGGGACCAGGAACTCCATCCGCACCCAGCCGGTGCCGTGGTTGGTCATCTGCTCCATCCGGCCCTTGCGGACCGCCAGCAGCTGGGTGATCGCGCCGAGGTACTCCTCGGGGGCGTCGATGGTCAGGCGCTCCATCGGCTCGTGCAGCTTGCCGTTGATCTCGCGGGTGACGACCTGCGGCTTGCCGACGGTGAGCTCGAAGCCCTCGCGGCGCATCTGCTCCACGAGGATCGCCAGCGCCAGCTCGCCACGGCCCTGGACCTCCCAGGCGTCGGGACGCTCGGTGGGGAGCACACGCAGCGACACGTTGCCGACGAGCTCGGCGTCGAGGCGGTCCTTGACCAGGCGGGCGGTCACCTTGGTGTTCTTGGTGGGTCCGCGCCCGGCCAGCGGCGAGGTGTTCGTGCCGATCGTCATCGAGATCGCGGGCTCGTCGACCTTGATCAGGGGCAGAGCGACCGGGTTCTCCGCGTCGGCCAGGGTCTCGCCGATCATGATGTCGGGGATGCCGGCGATCGCGACGATGTCGCCGGGGCCGGCTTCCTCGCCGGGCTTGCGCTCGAGGCCCTCGGTGATGAGCAGCTCGGTGATCTTGACGTTCTTCACCGTGCCGTCGGTGCGCATCCACGCGACGGTCTGGTTCTTCTTCAGGGTGCCCTCGTGCACGCGCACCAGGGCGAGCCGGCCCAGGAACGGGCTGGCGTCGAGGTTGGTGACGTGGGCCTGCAGCGGCGCGCCCTCGGTGTAGACGGGGGCGGGGATCGTCTCGAGGATCGTCTTGAACAGCGGCTCGAGGTCCGGGGAGTCCGGGACGTCGCCGTTCTCGGGAGCGACCAGGGAGGCCTTGCCCGCGCGGGCGCTCGCGTAGACGACCGGGAAGTCGAGGGCGTCCTGGCTGTGCGAGTCGTCGAGCAGGTCCATGAAGAGCTCGTAGGTCTCGTCGACGACCTCGGCGATCCGCGCGTCACCACGGTCGGTCTTGTTCACCACGAGCACGACGGGCATGTCGGCGTTGAGCGCCTTGCGGAGCACGAACCGGGTCTGGGGGAGGGGGCCCTCGCTGGCGTCGACGAGCAGCACGATGCCGTCGACCATGGACAGTCCGCGCTCGACCTCGCCACCGAAGTCGGCGTGGCCGGGGGTGTCGATGATGTTGATCGTCATCGGCTTGCCGTCCGCGGAAGGGCCGGCGTAGTGGATCGCGGTGTTCTTCGCGAGGATGGTGATGCCCTTCTCGCGCTCGAGGTCACCGGAGTCCATCGCCCGCTCGTCGACGTGCTGGTGCTCGCCGAAGGCACCGCCCTGCCAGAGCATCTTGTCGACGAGAGTGGTCTTGCCGTGGTCGACGTGCGCGACGATCGCGACGTTGCGGAGATCGATACGGGACTGCTGAGTCATCTGTGCCTTCAGCCGGTCGCGGCCCGCTACCGCCCGGAGGAGGCAGATCGCGGGCGCGCGGAGCGGCAGGATCGGGGATCTGGGATGTGTGCGTCGAGGACGCGACCCCTGAGTCTATCGTGGTCCGGGTGACTTTCCGGACCAGGCAGCAGGCGGCAGCCTCGGACGCACGAGGTGTTCGATGACGTTCCGGATCCTGTTCGTGTGCATCGGCAACATCTGCCGCTCCCCGCTGGGGGCGCGCCTGCTGGCCACGAAGCTGCCCGAGGGGGAGTTCGAGGTCACCAGTGCCGGCGTCGGCGCGATGGTCGGCTCCCCGATGGCGCCGGAGTCAGCGGCGCTGCTCGAGACGTACGGCGGCTCCGGGGCCGGTTTCGCAGCCCGTCAGCTGACCCCGGCGATCGTGCGCGAGAGCGACCTGGTGCTGGCCGCCACGACGGCGATCCGCTCGCGGATCCTCGAGGACAACCCGTCAGCCCTGCGGCGTACGTTCACCGTGCTGGAGTTCGCCGCGCTCCTCGACGCCGTACCCGTCCGCGAGGACCCGTCCGTGGTGGTGCGCACCGCAGCCGAGCAGCGGTCGCGGGCGGTGCTGGACGACTACGACATCCCCGATCCCTACGGGCGCGGCGACGAGGCCCACCTGGTCGCTGCCCGTGCGATGGCCGCGGCCGTGGACCGGATCGCAAAGGGCCTGGCCGGGTGAGGAGCCCGGCGCCGTGACGCCGCCGCGCTGGGTGGTGGTCGTGCTCACGGTGATCTTCCTCGCGGCCGCCGGGGTGGTGCTGTGGACCCTCGTCGCCTCACCTGAGCCGAGCACGCCCCCGGCTGCGGAACGTCCGGTGCCCACGGCGCGCGCGACCCAGCCGTCACCCCTGGGATCGCCCCAGCCGTCCGCCCAGTCGTCCGCCCAGTCGTCCGCCCAGTCATCCGCCCGGCCGTCGGCTCCGGCCCCGTCGGTCCCGCCCTCGGCCGCGCCGGCCACCGTGCCCCCGGCGCCGCTGCGATCGGTCACGATCGCGCTGGACCCGGGCCACCAGCTCGGCAACGCCGCCCACCCCGCCGAGACGAACGCGCTCGTGCCGGCCGGAGGCTCCTCGAAGCCGTGCAACACGACCGGGACCGCGACCGACGCCGGCGTGGCCGAGGCGACGGTCAACTTCCAGCTCGCCCAGGCCGTGGCGCAGCGGCTGCGAGCGCTCGGCGCTGTGGTGAAGATGACACGCACCGCCGACTCACGGGAGCAGTGGGGTCCGTGTGTCGACGAGCGCGGCAGGTTCGGCCAGCGGGTCGGCGCGCAGGTGATGGTCTCGCTGCACGCCGATGGCGCCGGCCCCTCTGATCAGGGCTTTCACGTGATCGCGCCGGTGGCGCGGGCGCCGTGGTCCGATGACATCGCGGCCCCGTCCCTGCGGCTGGCCACCGCTCTGCGCGACTCGCTGACGGCCTCGGGCGTACCCCGCTCCAACTACACAGCCGGCGGCTCCGGGTTGAATCTGCGCAGCGATCTGGGCACTCTGAACCTGTCCGACGTGCCGGTCGCGATGATCGAGATCGGCAACATGCGCAACTCGGGGGATGCGCAGCGGATGACCTCCAGCAGCGGGCAGGCGACTCACGCCACCGCGATCGTGCGGGGCATCCGGGCCTACCTCGGAAAGTGAACCTTGACTTGACCACGCACGTCAGGGGCTCCTCGAGCTCCCGAACGACCTCGCGCCCGGGGATCAGGGCCCCGCTTGGCCTCGCCCTCGCCCTGATTCTCTTCGTGCTCGCTGGCTGCAACAGCGCCGACATCGCCTCGGAGAAGGACGCGAAGCCGAAGGTCTCGCCCGAGCGGGAGCTGGCTCCGGGGACCTGCTGGGACGACCAGCAGCTGCTCGGGGTGCTCGGTGACAAGGAGTTCGGCGACTGGGTGGAGCAGTACGCCCGAGGCGAGTCGGCGCTGGCGGACTCGATGCGCGACGACGCCGCGTTCGCCCAGCAGATCGACTGTGCGAAGCCGCACTCCCTGGAGCTCTACAACGTGGTTGAGCTGGCGCCGGAGACGGCGGCCCGGGTCGAGGAGTACGCCGACCTGCTCGACCAGGGGTCGCCGCTGTTCCAGAAGGTCAGCGACCAGGTCAACGAGCGCTGTCTGGCGGGCTCGCCGTACGCCGTGCCTGCGGGCGTCGCCGGCGGGCTGTCGGTGCAGCTGAGCCCCTTCCTGAACACCGAAGGCGGAGTGCACGTCGCCTGGGATCCCTTCCCCGCCGACCTGTGGGAGCGGGGCCAGCGCAAGTTCGTGTGCACGTTGGAGCAGGAGCAGCCGGGCACGCTGCGGTTCGCCGACCTCACCACCGCCAAGGTCCCGCTCGCGGCGCGGGTCTGCCTGAACACCCCGGGGACCTATGTGCCCTGCCGCGGCAAGCACCAGGCCGAGAACATCGCGGAGCTGGTGGTCAACGACGCGGTGGCCAAGGGGCAGCTGCGCGGCCGGCAGGCGGTCCGGCAGGGGCCGAAGGGTCGCTACGTCGCGCTCAGCGAGGCGAGCTTCGCCCGTCTGGACAAGGTGTGCCAGAACTTCCTGTCCCGGGTCTCCCGGGTCAAGGACGGCGTCGAGGGACGGGCCTACCTGGGATCGGCGGACCAGTGGCCGACCAAGGAGGGCAAGTACGTCGCGAGCTGCTTCGCGCTGAAGCCGTTCGAGCCGCCGCCGCCGATCACCGGGACGGTGTTCAACCGGGGGTAGCGGGGGCGGCCGTGCGCCGTCCCGTTCAGCGCCGCCCCGGTCAGTGCCGGCCCGTCCCCACAAATGTTGGGAAATGACGTCTGGATCGCGGGATCGGACGTCATTTCCCAGCATTTGTGGAGTTGCGGTCACTCCTCGGTGCGGTGCACCTTGTGCTGCGCGGCCTGGGCGCGCGGGCGTACGACGAGCTCGTCGATGTCCACGTGGGAGGGGAGCGAGGCCACCCAGCGGACCATCTCGGCGATGTCCTCGGCCACCAGCGGCTGGGCGACGCCCCGGTAGACCTGGTCGTAGCGCTCCTGGTCACCCGCGACCCGGTTCAGCGTGAACTCCTCGGTCTTCACCATGCCGGGCGCGATCTCGGTGAACCGGAGCGGCTCGGCGACCAGCTCCAGCCGCAGGGTCTGGGTGATCACGCGGACCGCGTGCTTGGCAGCGGTGTAGCCGCCACCGCCCTCGTAGGCCACCCTCCCGGCGGTCGAGCCCATGTTGATCACGAGCCCGCCCTCGCCGGCCCGCAGCGCGGGCAGCAGTGCCTGGGTGACCCGGACGATGCTCAGGGCGTTCAGGTCGAACATCCGCGCCCACACCTCCGGGTCGGCGTCCTCCACGGTGGCCTGGTCGAAGGCCCCGCCGGCGTTGTTGACCAGCACCTCCACCCCGGCGTCCCCGACGAGCTCGCCGACCGACTGCGCGAGGGCGGCGACCGACTCCGGGTCGGTGACGTCGCAGACCACGGCGTGACCGCCGATCTCCTCGGCCAGCGCCTTGATCCGGTCCTCGCGGCGGGCCACGCAGATGACCTGGAACCCGTCGCCGGCCAGGGCGCGGGCGCTGGCGGCGCCGATGCCGCTGCTGGCGCCGGTGACGACTGCGGTACGGGTCATGGGGTCTCCTCGACAGGTCGCGGGCGGGTCCGCCGGAGCGGCGCAGGTCCGGTGTCGTCCCACCGTGGCCGCCCAGCAATGATAAGAGCGAGACTCGGCGGAATGGAGCGGGCCCGGTCGCGGTTACCGATGGGGAGGTTCATCAATTGCGGCACCACTCATCGGCGTACGACGCGAACACGGCACCGGCTCCCCGCCTGGGCCGGGTCGCGATGATCAGCCTGCACACCTCGCCCCTGGACCAGCCGGGCACGGGTGATGCGGGCGGGATGAACGTCTACGTGCTCGAGCTCGCGCGCCGGCTCGCCCAGCGCCAGGTCGAGGTCGACGTGTTCACCCGCGCGGTGGGCAGCGCGCTGCCCCCGGTGGTCGACGTCAGCGACGGCATCCGGGTGCACCACGTCTCCGCGGGGCCCTACGAGGGGCTGACCAAGCACGAGCTGCCCGCGCAGCTGTGCGTCTTCGCCCGTGAGGTGCTGCGCGCGGAGGCCTACAACGCGCCCGGCTACTACGACCTCGTGCACAGCCACTACTGGCTCAGCGGCCAGGTGGGCGCGCTCGCCCGCGACCGCTGGGGCGTGCCGCTGGTGCACACGATGCACACGATGGCCAAGGTGAAGAACGCCGCGCTGGCGACCGGGGACAGCCCCGAGCCTATGGCCCGGCTGATCGGCGAGGAGCAGGTCGTCAGCGCCGCGGACATGCTCGTGGCGAACACCGACGACGAGGCCAAGCAGCTGATCGACCTCTACGACGCCGACCCCGGGCGGGTCGAGGTGGTCCACCCCGGCGTCGACCTCGCCACCTTCTGTCCCGCCGATCCCGCCGCGGCGCGTGCTCGGCTGGGCCTGCCCCCCTCGGGACCGGTGATCACCTTCGTGGGCCGGATCCAGCCGCTCAAGGCTCCCGACGTGATGCTGCGGGCCGTCGCGGTGCTACTCGAGCGCCGTCCCGAGCTGCGCTCCTCGCTCACCGTCGCGGTCGTGGGCGGGCCGTCGGGCTCCGGGCTGGCCCGGCCCGACTCCCTGGTCCGGCTGGCCGACGACCTCGGCATCACCGGCTCGGTGCGCTTCGTCCCGCCGGTGCGGCAGGACGGGCTCGTCGACTGGTACGCCGCCTCCACGCTGGTGTGCGTGCCGTCGTACAACGAGAGCTTCGGGCTGGTTGCCGTCGAGGCCCAGGCCGCCGGCACCCCCGTGGTAGCGGCAGCCGTCGGCGGCCTCACCACCGCGGTCCGCGACGGCCGCTCCGGCCTGCTCATCGAGGGCCACGAGCCCGCGTCGTACGCCTCCGCCTTCGAACGCGTCCTGCTCGAGCCCGGCCTCCGCGACACCCTCGCCGCCGGCGCCCGGACCCACGCCCAGCAGTTCGGCTGGGACCGCACCGCCGACACCATGCTCAAGGTCTACGCCGAGGCCCAGGCGAAGATGCGCGGGGACCTCAGCGGGATCGCGCTGTAGCTCGCGCTTTCGACCGTCCCCCGCGGCGCAATTGCTGGGAAATGACAGTCGGATCGTCCTGGGACAGGGGAATTTCCCAGCATTTGCGGGGCGGGTGCCATCATCGGACACGTGACCGATGTCGATGAAGCCGTGACCGACGAGCCCATCTCCGCCGAGCGCCAGCAGGTGCTGGACGCGCTGAAGCAGATCTTCGCCGAGGGCGACCTGGAGTGGTCGCAGCTCTCGCCGACCTCGCTGAACGTGGTGCTGCCGGGGGAGAAGAAGCAGCAGACGCCGTGCCGCTTCGACGTGGGCCGGCACGCCCTGGAGGTGCACGCGTTCGTGTGCCGCAAGCCCGACGAGAACTTCGAGGGCGTCTACCGCTGGCTGCTGGAACGCAACATGAAGATGTACGCCGTGGCCTTCGCCCTCGACGGGGTCGGCGACATCTACCTCGACGCCCGGCTCCCGCTCCAGGGCGTGACCCCCGCCGAGATCGACCGGCTGCTGGGCGCCGTCCTGGAGTACGCCGACGGCTCGTTCAACACCATCCTCGAGCTGGGCTTCGCCTCCTCGATCCGCAAGGAGTGGGACTGGCGCGTCTCGCGAGGGGAGTCGATCCGCAACCTGGAGGCGTTCCGCGGCCCGCTCGACCTGGACACCCGCGGGACCCCGGAGTCGGCTGGCTGACCGCGACGCTCAGCGGGCCGGGCTCGACTCGGGGTGGGCCGAGTCCACCGGGTCGACGGGCCGCGCGCGCGGCTTGCGCCGGGTGACCGCGACCCCGACCAGGGCGAGCACCCCGCCGACGTACGCCATCAGCGGCGGCGCCTCGCTGAGGAAGAGCACGCCGAGCACGATCGTGATAGGCGGGACCAGGTAGGTGGTCACCCCCAGGTTGCTCGCGCTCATGTGCTTGAGAGCGAACGCGTAGGTGGTGAACGCGATCGCGGTGGGGAAGACCCCGAGGTAGACCAGCCACCACGTCGAGGACGCAGGCGCCTCCCGGACCTGGGTGAGCAGCTGGCCCGCGAACGGCAGGCAGCTGATCGCCCCCACGGTGCACGCCAGCCAGGTCACCTGCACGGCGGGCAGCCGCACCATCAGCGGCTTCTGCAGGATCAGGCTGATCGAGTACGCCACCGCGCTGACCAGGCACAGCAGCACGCCGAGCACGTAGTCGTGACCGTCCACCGACCCGGGCGGGCTGGTGGCGAACGCGATCAGCGCCACCCCGGCGAACGCGAGGGTGAGCCCGATCGCGAGCGGGGCGGTGAACCTCTCGCCGAGGAACAGCGCGGCGAGCAGCGCGATCAGTACCGGCGAGACCTGGATCAGCATCGCGGCCGTGCCGGCGTCGACCATCCGCTCGCCGGCGTTCAGCGCGACGTTGTAGAGCCCGAACCAGAGCAGGCCGATGGCGGCGATGGACGCGAGCTCGCGCCGGGTGGGCCGCGGGACGCCGCGCGAGAGCGCGACCACGGCGAGGCACAGCGAGCCGACCAGCAGCCGCCCCAGGGACAGCGCGCCGGGGCCGAAGTCGTGCCCGAGGTGGCGGATCGCGACGAAGGCGGAGGCCCAGAACACCAGCGTGCACCCGACCGCGGCCAGCGGGAGCCAGGCAGGCGTTCGCGTCGTCTCGGTCACTCCCGAGAGCCTAGGTGCGAGCACCGACAACCCGGCAGGTGAACCACGGCCGTCGTACGTCGAGATCCGGCCAGTCCGCGCCCCGAGCTCAGGAGTCCGCCGACTCCCGGGTGCGGTCCAGCACGTCCTGGACCACTGCCGGCAGGGACCCGCCACTCGCCTCGTAGCGGCGCCGCTGCCGGATCGCGCCGTTGCCGGTCGCCAGCAGTCGCTCGACGTGCGCGCGCACGGTCTCGAGGTCACCGGCGTCCTCCAGGGCCGGGCGCACGTGCTCGACGAACGACTCGATCACCTCCCGGGCCGGGGTGAGATCGCGTCGGCGCGGGTCGACCAGCCGGTCACCGATGCCGTAGCGCGAGGCCCGCCACGACGCCGCACGCAGCAGGTCGCTGCGCCACCGCCGGGGTTCCTGCGCGGCCGCGGTGGTCACGAGCGCGCGGGTCAGGGCCGCGACGAGGAGGGTGTCGTCGAGGTCGGTGCACACGTCGGCCACCCGCACCTCGACCGTGGGGTAGTTGCTCGCCAGCCGCGCGTCGAGGTAGACCATGCCGTCGTCGAGCGCGGCGCCCCACTCCACGAGGTGGCGGGTGACCTCGTCGTACGTCCTCACGTCACCGAACGGCTCGCCGCTGCCCTGGGAGGGCCACCGGCCCCACACCCGGGCGCGCCAGCTCGCGTGACCGGTGTCGCGCCCGTGGAAGTACGGCGAGTTCGCACTGATCGCGAGCAGCACCGGCAGCCACGGGGCGATCCCGTCGAGGACCCGGACACCTTCCTCGGGGTCCTCGATGTCGACGTGCACGTGCATGGCACAGGCCAGCGCCGAGCGCGCGACCTCCCCGAACTCCTCGTGGATGCGGCGGTACCGCGGGTTCGGGGTGACGTGCACGTCGCCGGGCAGCATCGGTACGGCGACCGCGGCCGCCGCAGCGCCGGCGTTCTCGGCCGCCTCCACCAGGACCCTGCGGCCGCGCCGCAGCTCCACCGCGAGGTCCTCGAGCTTCTCGCACGGTGGGGTCTGGGTCTCGAACTGCTCGAGGAACAGCTCCTTCTCCACCGGCGGATCGTCCTCGGACGTCTCCTGGTCGCGCCAGGTCTGGTCGCGTACGGCGCGACGGCCCACGGCGCTGAGGAGACCGGTCGCCGGGTCGAGGAGCAGCATCTCCTCCTCGACCCCGATCTTGCGTATGCCCACGTCGGGCCCAGTGCCCAGCGTCCCGCGGTCGAATCGGTGCCGGGCGACTCCTCGTGTCAGAGGTCGAGCTTGTAGCCCAGCCCGCGCACGGTGGTGAGCAGCTTCGGCTCGGCCGGGTTGGCCTCGAGCTTGGACCGGAGCCGCTTGACGTGCACGTCGAGGGTCTTGGTGTCGCCGACGTAGTCGGAGCCCCAGACCCGGTCGATCAGCTGACCGCGGGTCAGCACCCGCCCGGGGTTTCGCAGGAACATCTCGAGGAGCTCGAACTCCTTGAGCGGCAGCCGCACCTCGGCCCCCGAGACCGTGACGACGTGGCGCTCGGTGTCCATCCGCACGGGCCCGACCTCCAGGGTGGCCGGTGCGGGGTCGGGCTCGGCGCCCCGGCGCAGTACGGCGCGCAGCCGCGCCACCAGCTCGCGCGAGGAGTACGGCTTGGTGACGTAGTCGTCGGCTCCGAGCTCGAGGCCGACCACCTTGTCGACCTCCTCGTCCTTGGCGCTGACCATGATGATCGGCACGTTGGAGGATTGCCGCAGCTGGCGGCACACCTCGGTGCCCGGCAGGCCGGGCAGCATCAGGTCGAGCAGGACGATGTCGGCGCCGGCCCGGTCGAACTCCGCGATCGCCTCGGGACCGGTGGCGGCGATGGCCACCTCGAACCCTTCCTTGCGGAGCATGTAGGCGAGCGGGTCGCTGTAGCTCTCCTCGTCCTCCACGACGAGGACGCGGGTCACGCGGGCGTCCCGGCTGGTCGGGGGCCGGTCGAACGAGCTCGGTCTCGGGGCGTGCTCACACGTTCTCCTTGGTGCGGTCGGTGCGGTCGGTGCGCGGGGTCGGGCCTGTGGTGCTGGGGTCGGTCGCGGTGGGGCTGGTCGTGGGGCCAGGTGCCGGGTCCGGCAGCTGGCCGGGCTTGCGCGGCAGGGTGAGCGTGAAGGTCGACCCCTGCCCTTCGACCGACCAGACCCGCACCTCCCCGCCGTGGGAGGCGGCGACGTGCTTGACGACCGAGAGGCCCAGGCCTGTCCCGCCGGTGGAGCGGTGCCGTGCCGGGTCGACGCGGTAGAAGCGCTCGAAGATGCGGTCGAGCTCGTGGGAGGGGATCCCGATGCCGCGGTCGGTCACGCTGAGGTCGACCGCGCCCTCGTGGGCGGTGGCGGTGACCACGACCGAGGAGCCCTCGGGGGAGTAAGCCACCGCGTTCGCGACCAGGTTGCTCAGGGCGACGGCGATCTGCTCGCGGTTGCCGAGGAGGACCAGGCCCTCGGTGCCGTCGCGGACCAGGTCGATGCGACGGGCTGCTGCGTCGGTGAGGTTCTCGTCGAGGGCCCGCGCGATGATGTGGTCGGCCTCGACGGGCACGGGCTGCTCCAGCGGGTCGTCGCCCTGGAGCCGGGAGAGCTCGATGATCTGCTGCACCAGCCGGGTCAGGCGCTCGCTCTCGGTGTGCATCCGGCCGGCGAAGCGCTGTACGGCGTCGGGGTCGTCGGCCGCGTCGAGGACCGCGTCGGCGAGCAGCTTGATCGCGCCCACAGGGGTCTTCAGCTCGTGGCTCACGTTGGCCACGAAGTCGCGCCGGATCGACTCGACCCGGCGCTCGCGGGTGCGGTCCTCGATCAGCGCCAGCACCAGCTGGGAGCTCAGCGGGGCGACCCGGGCGGTGACGTGGCGCGGAGGCATTCCGGGCCGCTGCATGCTCAGCTCGGTCTCGCGGATCTGCCCGTCCCGGCGTACCTGGCGCACGAGGTCGGCGAGCTCGCGCTCGGTGATCTCCCCGTCACGCACGATGCCCATGGCGGTCGCGGGGGCCGACGCCTTCAGCACGGTGTCGCTGGCATCGACGACGAGGGCGCTGCTGCGGAGCACGGAGAGCACCGCGGCCACGCCGGGAGGCAGCTCGGGCTCGACCGGGACCGTCGGGCGGAGCTGGCGCTCGCTGACCCAGAACGCGAGCACGGCGCCGCCACCGAGCACTGCTCCGAGCAGCGCGAAGAGGAGGGCCTGCAGAGTCGGGCTCACGCGGTCGATCGTACGCAGCCACCCCGCGTGCTCGTGGCCTCTGGACCACACCTTCGGTCGCTGTTCACCTCCGGTTCACGCAACGACGCCAGTCCTTCACCTCGCGCCCCTAGGTTCCCTGTCATGCGTGATGCCTACAACGACCAGCTCGACTCCATCCGGGACGACCTCGTGACGATGGCCCGCCTCGTGCGCGAGGCCGTCTCCGAGGCGACCTCCGCGTTGCTCGAGGGAGACGCCCAGCAGGCCGAGCGGGTGATCAGCGGTGACGCCACGATCGACGCCTTGCGCAGCAAGCTGGAGGAGCACAGCTTCGAGCTGCTCTCCCTGCAGAACCCCGTCGCCGGGGACCTGCGGATGCTGGTCGCCTCGCTGCGGATGGTCAGCGAGCTCGAGCGGATGGGCGACCTCGCCGTACACATCGCCAAGATCGCCCGCCTCCGCGTGCCCGACGTCGCCGTGCCCGACCAGGTGGTGCCGATGGTGGCGCGGATGGCCGCGGTCGCCGAGGTGATGATCGGCAAGGTCGAGCACGTGATCGCCCACTCCGACGTCGCCGCGGCCGAGGAGCTCGAGGAGGCCGACCAGGAGATGGACAAGCTGCGCCGCAACTCCTTCCGCGAGCTCCTCGGCTCCGACTGGACCCACGGCGTGGAGCCCGCGGTCGACATCGCCCTCCTCGGCCGCTACTACGAGCGCATCGCCGACCACGCCGTCTCGGTCGCGCGCCGCGTCGTCTTCCTGGTCACGGGGGAGCACCCGCAGTACGTGTGAGTGGGGTGGGCCTGCGCCCACACAAATGTTGGGTTGCGGCGTCGTGGGAGCAAAGAGCGACGGGGAACCCCAACATTTGTGGGGTTGCGACGTCGAACCGGGCCGATTAGGCGTCCCGACCCAACATTTGTGGAGTGCGGTGCACTCGACCACTTTCCGCGCCCAGCCCCGCAGGTAGTGCTTCTCGTCCCCAGACCCACAGATGTGTCCGGCGAGTGCTCCGCAGAGGCTGTCCGCTTGCACGTATGTCGACAGTTCCGTCTACTCGCAAGCGCCCGATCGACACGCGACGCCCATTCACCCGGGCGGACGCCGTCGCGGCGGGCATGGATCCGAGGATCCTGCGCACGTCGCTGTTCCGACGGATCTTCCGGGGTGTGTACGTCGACGCGCGTGTCCCGAACACCCCGGAGATCCATGTCATGGGTGCCCTGGCGTTGCATCCCGAGACCGCGATCGCCAGTCATGAATCGGCTGCGGCCTTGCGCGGACTGCCCGTTCCGCCGTGCGATCGGGCACACGTCTCGGTGATGAGGCAGGAGGAGCGAGTCCAGCGGTACGGGATCGCATGTCACGTTGCCTGCGAGGAGACGGTGGTGGAGGAGGTCAACAACGTACGGACCAGTGCGCCACTCGACCTGTTCATCGAGCTCGCCGGAAGGCTCAGCCTGGTCGATCTCGTCGTGGTGGGCGATGCCATGGTGCGACTCGGGCTCTTCACCGTCCATGAGCTGCAGAAGTTCTGCGCCTCGACAGCGCGCTGGCATTCCCGTCGTGCTCGTCGCGGCGCGCGGTACGGGCGGGCCGAGGTGGACTCCCCCATGGAGAGCCGGCTCCGGATGCTGCTGGTCCTTGCGGGCCTGCCCGAACCGAAGGTCAATCACACGATCGTCGACAGCCACGGCCGGGTTCTGCGCCGGTTCGACCTCAGCTATCTATCAGTTCGCACAATTGTGGAGTACGACGGCCGGCACCATGCGGAGGACAGGGATCAGTGGGACGCAGACCTCGAGCGGCGTGAGGAGATCGACGACCACGACTGGCGGCTGCTGGTCGTGACGAGTCGGGGGATCTTCCAGGTGCCCGAGCAGACGATCATGCGGGTCGCCAAGGTGCTCAGGAAGCGTGGCATGCGGATCGGACCGGTGCGCGATGACTGGCGGGTCCACTTCCCAGGCCGGTGAAGCAGTCTCGTACGCCAGCGGTCCCCAACAGTTGGACCACGGGGACGCGCATTTGTTGGGTTGTGGCGTGCAGAACAGGCGTCTGAACGTCACATCCCAACATTTGTTGAGCTCGACCGAGCGAAACGGACCCCGCCCGCCGGGGAACGGGACCGCTCAGCGGCCCTGGTTCGCGACAGCCTCAGCCGCAGCAGCGGCGGCCTCGGGGTCGAGGTAGCGGCCGCCGGGGACGGTGGGGCGGAGGTCGGCGTCGAGCTCGTAGACCAGGGGCATGCCGGTGGGGATGTTCAGGCCGGCGATGTCCTCGTCGCTGATCGCGTCGAGGTGCTTCACGATCGCGCGGAGGCTGTTGCCGTGGGCAGCGATCAGCACGGTGTTGCCGGCCCGGAGGTCCGGGACGATCGAGGCGTCCCAGTAGGGCAGCATCCGCTCGATCACGTCCTTGAGGCACTCCGTGCGGGGCATCTCCTCGCCGAGGTCGGCGTAGCGGACGTCGCCGGCCTGCGACCACTCGTCGGCGTCGTCGATGGGCGGCGGGGGGACGTCGAAGGAGCGGCGCCAGGTCATGAACTGCTCCTCGCCGTACTCCTCGAGGGTCTGCTTCTTGTCCTTGCCCTGGAGCGCGCCGTAGTGGCGTTCGTTGAGCCGCCACGAGCGGCGTACCGGGATCCAGTGCCGGTCCGCGACGTCGAGGGACAGGTGCGCGGTGGTGATGGCGCGGCGCAGCAGCGAGGTGTGTACGACGTCGGGCAGCAGGCCCGCCTCGACGAGCTGCTCACCGCCCGCGATCGCCTCCGCACGACCCTGGTCGGTCAGCGCCACGTCGACCCACCCGGTGAACAGGTTCTTGGCGTTCCAGTCGCTCTGGCCGTGGCGCAGCAGGATCAGGGTGTGGGTCGACTCGCTCATCGCACGGTCCTCAGCTGGTGGGGGAGGCGCTCGGGGTGGCGGCGGGGGTGGCCGGGGTGATGTCCTCGAACTCCTCGGCGGCGGCCACGACCGGGGTGTTGACCGTCGTCTTCTGGCCGGTGCTGAAGACCATGGTCAGCCGGACGTACTTGCCGGGGGTGACGTCGTCACCGGTGATCAGGATGGAGCCGGTGTCGGCCGTCGCGACCAGGCTCTCGGGCTTGATGCTCACCGGGGTGGCGATCTCGGCCTTGACCCCGTCACCGGTCAGCTGGTCGAGCGTGGCGGTCTCGGTGCGGTCCTGGTTGACGAACGAGCCCACGAACGTGCCCTCGCCGTCGTCGGAGCTGACGATCGCGGCGTTGAGCACCTTGACCGTGCCGGAGGTCTCGTTGGCGCCGACCGAGGGCTGGTAGACCTGATCGGTCTGGTACTCGGACCCGGCGAAGCCCGGGATCCCGCACCCGCCCAGGACGGGCACGAGCGCGAGTGCGGCCAGCGGGGCCAGACGGCGGCGGACGGGCGTCAACATGGCGATGCGGTTCCTCTCGGAGCGCCGCCGGGCGCTCGGTCCGGGGCAGTGTCCAGGCTCGTTGATCATAGAACGTGTCACGAACGGGTTCGTCGTCCGGCGAGCCTATCGCTCAGTGAGCGATGGAGGAGTTCAGGGCTGTGGTCCACACGATCGCGACCAGGACCAGGGCCGTCGCGACCAGCGTCAGGAGCCGCAACCGGGGGGCTCCGGTGCGCAGCGCGACCCGCAGCGGCAGGTGCCGGACCTTGGCCACGTGGTCGAGCACCAGGTCGGGCAGGGCGGTGAGGAAGTGGACCGCGACACCGAGCAGTGCGCACAGCACCACGAAGCTGGTGAACGGTGCCGATCCCTCGGTCTCCCGGCCCCAGCCGCCGTAGGTCACGAAGCAGGCGAGCAGCGCGAAGGTGACTGCCCAGCCCAGCCAGGACAGTGCGGTGCCCTTGAGCCAGCGGTTGTGCACGAACCCGACGACCAGTGTGGAGAGCAGGAACAGCCCTGCGGTGGGACCGTTCTGCAGCGACAGGGGCAGGACCAGCAGCAGGAGTACGGCGATGCCGAAGCTGGCGTTCCCCGGAGGGATCAGCCCCTCGGCGATCGGCTTGCCGGGAGCGCCGGAGTTGCGGTCCACGTCGTGGTCGATCAGGTCGTTGAGCAGGCCCAGGAGCAGCTGCGCGACCAGCACCGCCCCGGCAGCGGCCAGCACCTCGCGCGCGGGCCGGCCGATCAGTGCGGAGAGCAGCCCGACGACCGCGGCGAAGGCGACGGCCTGACGGGGGTGGGCGGCACGGATGAAGGACCGCAGCTGTCCCGTCGTGCTCGAGGCTGTCTGTGTGCTCATGGGTCGCAGTATTGAGCATCACCACACGGTTGGCGACGTTTCGCAGGCCCTGACCGGCTTGTCACCCGAACCCAATCTGCCCATGTCCGACTGGTCGCACCACATGGATCCGGATCCTGTCAACCCCCAACAGGCCCTCTGACCTGCGAATACGTGTGATTGGGGCCACCTCCGGGCGTGTTAGACTAGACCCCTCGAAAGGGGTTCACTACATATGTCATTCACTGTCGGCGAAACGGTCGTATATCCCAATCACGGGGCCGCGGTCATCGAAAACATCGAGATGCGCACCATCAAGGGTGAAGAAAAGCAGTACCTGGTACTCCGAATCGTCGCGCAGCAGGACCTCGTGGTCCGAGTGCCGGCGTGCAACCTCGACCTCGTGGGTGTCCGCGACGTCGTCGACAAGGCCGGCCTCGATCGCGTCTTCGACGTGCTCCGGGCAGTGGTCCCCGATGAGCCGACCAACTGGTCGCGCCGTTACAAGGCCAACCTCGAGAAGCTGCACTCCGGTGACGTGATGAAGGTGTCCGAGGTCGTCCGCGACCTGTGGCGCCGCGAGCGTGACCGGGGCCTGTCCGCCGGTGAGAAGCGGATGCTGGCCAAGGCGCGCCAGATCCTCGTCTCCGAGCTGGCCCTGGCCGAGCACACCAACGAGGACAAGGCCGAGTCGATCCTCGACGAGGTTCTCGCTTCCTGAACAACTGACTTATCGACAGTCTCCGTCGAGCCTCCGTGACCTTGAGTCCGGGGGCTCGATGTATGTCCGGGCGAGGTGCAGGGAAACTACTGAGCCATGGAGATCTACGAGGGGCTCGCCCCCCCGCTCGGCGTCGTGCCGCTGGAGGGCCGGGGGACACTGCCGTTCCTGCTGGTCCACGGCGAGTCGCTGGTCGCCGCGGCCTCCTGGGCGCTGGGTGCCGCCGAGGTCGAGCTGTTCGACCAGGGGGTCCCGTTCGCGGCGGTGAGCGAGTCGGGCCGGATGCTGGTCGTGCACGACCCGCTGTGCCCGCTCACCCCTGCGTGGTTCATCGAGCAGGCGGTCGAGGAGGCGCGGCGCACCGGGGCGGTCGTGGCCGGCGTACGACCGGTCACCGACACGGTCAAGGAGTACGACGCCGCGGCTGCCTCGCTCGGCGTCACCGTCGACCGGGACGAACTCGTCTGTGTGACCTCCCCGGTCGTGTTGCCCGCGGCCGTGGTGGCTGCGCTGGCCGCCGAGGTGGGGGACAGCGGCAGGGACCCGGTCGCGGAGCTGGCCTGCGGGGACCTCGCTGCGCTGGTGGACGCGCTTGCCCGGCGGTACCCGTTGCGGACCCTCGAGGCCCCGGCGCAGGGGCGACGGATCCAGGACGAGGCCGACCTCGAGGTCCTGGCCGCCCTCAGCGAGAGCCGGTGAGCAGCTCCTCGGCCAGGGCGACGTCCTCGGGGAAGGTGACCTTGAGGTTCCCGGCGGTGCTCGGCACGCCGCGCACCACGAGGTCGGTGTAGCGCTCCAGGCACGCCGCCGTGTCGGTGGCGACGAAGCCGTCCTGCGCCGCGCGGCGGTGCGCGGAGAGCAGGTCGCGCGCCCGGAACGCCTGCGGGGTCTGCACGCCGCCCAAGCCAGCGGGGGCCAGGGTGCCGTTGCGGTGGGAGAGCCGGGGCATCGCGACGACCGGGATCGCGGCCCCGTGCTCGGCCGCGGTGTCGATCACCTCGCGCCACAGCGGCGCCGGTGCCAGCGGACGAGCCGCGTCGTGGATCGCGACCACGTCGAGCTCGTCGTCCTCGATCTCGTCGGCCAGGGTGCGCAGCGCCTGCCACTCGGAGTCGTGGCGCTGGGCGCCGCCGTCGACGACCCACAGGTCGTGGGCGCCGAGGTGCGGGGCGACCGCGTCGCGCACCTCGGCCCGGTCTTCGGGACGTACGACGAGCACGACCCGGTGCACGCCGTCGACCTCGAGGACCGTGCGGACCGACCGCGCCAGGATCGGGATCCCGGCCAGCGGCAGCAGCACCTTGTTCACCGAGGACCCGACCCGGGTGCCGGACCCCGCGGCCAGCAGCACCGCGGCCGTGCGGATGCTCGCCGGTGCGCTCACAGGTGTGGCCGGATCAGCCGGATGAGCACGCCGGAGACGAGCTGGTCGCGCTCGAGCGGGAGCATGTGCCCGGCCTCCGGGACCACGGTGAGCACCGCCCCCTCGATGTTCTCGGCGAGCCGGCGCGCGTGGGCGGTGGGGGTGAGCACGTCGCGGCTGCCGACCAGGACCTGGGTGGGGATCCCCGAGAGCACCTTGAGGGCGTGCAGCCGGTCGTGGCGCATGCAGTCCTCGTAGAACCCGACGACGGTGTCGCTGGGGCAGTTGATCAGCCCGTCCACGGCCAGGGCCGCGTCCGCCAGCCGCAGCGGCCGCCCGAAGACGTAGCGGCGCATCACCAGCCGCTCCACCACCGGGGCGCGGCGCCGCGCCCGCCGCGAGAGGGTGCGGGAGCGGAACGCGAGCAGTCGGGGGATCTGGGCGCGCATCCGCTCGCCCATCTCCGGGAGCCCCAGGGTCACGGTGTCGAGCTCGCCCGCCGAGGTGGAGACGAACGCCATCCCCACCACCCGCTCGAAGAGGTCGGGCCGCAGATCGGCGAGCTGCATCAGGGTCATCCCGCCGATGGAGTGCCCGGCGAGGACGAGGGGACCGGTCGGCGCGAGCTCGTCGATCAGGTCGGCCCAGTCGCGGGCGAGGTTCTCGATGGTGGCCTGCGCCCGGGGCACGGGGTCGGAGTCGCCGTGCCCGCGGTGGTCCCAGGTGACGATCCGGATGCCGTGGCCGAACTCCCGCTGCAGGTCGCGCACCTGGTAGTGCCAGTCCTGCTGGTTCAGCGTCCAGCAGTGCGCCAGGAAGACCGTGAGCGGGGCGTCCACCGGGCCGTAGGTGGTCACGGCCAGGTTCAGCCCGTCGTAGGTGCGCATCCGTGTCCTCCGACTCGGGGGAAACTCAAGGTCGCCCCGGATGTTACGACCCCGCCGCCGCGAGGCCGCGGCGCCGTCAGTTCAGGTTCGCGTCCTCGGGGAGCGTGGCCAGCATCGACAGCGGCGGCGGCTGGCGCCGGAGGACGTCGCGCCACAGCTGGTCGGGGGTGTGGCTGAACAGGTCGGAGGTCAGCGCCGGTACGACGTGCCAGCTGCCCTCCTCGATCTCGTCCTCGAGCTGGCCCGGCGACCAGCCGGTGTAGCCGGCGTACACGCGCAGGCCGGTCAGGCGGCCCAGGAACTCCTCCGGCGGGGTGTCGAGGTCCACGATCCCGAGCGCACCGCCCAGCGACTGCCAGCCGTGGGGCTCGAGGTCGCCGTTCGCGGTCTCGGCGATCGAGCCCACGGCGAGCGCCGCGTTGAGCTCGACCGGCCCGCCGCGGAAGAACACCCCGGGCTCGGTGGTGACGTCCTGCCACGGGGTGAGTACCTCGCCGACGGGGATCTTCGAGGGCCGGTTGAGGATCACGGCCAGGCTGCCCTCGTCGTTGCAGTCCAGGATCAGGGCCACGCAGCGCGCGAAGTTCGGATCGACCAAGGTCGCCGAGGCGATCAGCAGGGATCCAGCGGCCGGCTGCATGATTCCATCGTGGCACCCGCCCCAAGGCGGGCTCGCGGTCGAGGCCCGCCGCCTCAGCCCTGCGGGCCCTGCGCCTGGAGCAGCGCGGTCGCGACGGCCGCCAGCCCCTCGCCCCGGCCGGTCAGTCCGAGGCCGTCGGTGGTGGTGGCGCTGATCGAGACGCTGATGCCGTGCCGGTGGGCGATCCCGCGCTCGGCCTCCTCGCGCCGGGCCGAGAAGCGCGGCCGGTTGCCGATCAGCTGGCACGCGACGTTGGTGACCTCCCACCCGGCGGCGCGCACACGGTTCAGCGTCTCGGCGAGGAGGTCGTCGCTGGCGGCGCCGGCCCACTGCGGCTCCGCCGTACCGAAGTTGCTGCCGAGGTCGCCGAGGGCGGCGGCCGAGAGCAGCGCGTCGCAGACCGCGTGCAGCACGACGTCGCCGTCGGAGTGGCCCTCGAGGCCCAGCTCCTCCTCGGGCCAATCCAGGCCGGCCACCCGCATCGAACGACCTCGAGCGAGGCGGTGGACGTCGGTTCCGATGCCGATGCGCAGGTTCACGGGAGTGATCATGCCTCGGATCGGCTGCACGCGCGGTGAGGGGACTTCGCGGCGGCCACCACGATGGGCGACGATGGGAAGGTGAGCATGTCCCCCGGTTTTCCCAGCCCCACCGGACACGCCCTTCCCGACGCACCGGCTCCCGACCGGGGCGAGGCCAGGGGCGAGGTGTCGCGACGGATGTTCGCGCTCGCCGGGGTGGTCGCGGGTGCCGCCGGGCTCGTGCTGAGCGAGGCGGCGGCGACCGCGCTGCGTTCCGGGTCCAGCCCGGTCGAGGCCGTGGCCGGGGCCGTTCGCGACCTGACCCCGGGACCGGTCGCCCTGTTCCTGATCCACCTCGTCGGCGCGGCCGACAAGCCCCTGCTGCTGGCCGGCACGGTGCTGGCGGTCCTGGGCATCTGCGCGTACGCCGCCTCCTGGGTCCGGCGCTACCCGCTGGTGCCCGATGTCGTGTTCTTCGTGCTCGCGGGCATCGGTCTGGTGGCCGTGCTGCGCGAGCCGCAGGCCGGGATCGGGTCCTCCCTGGCGCTGATGATCGGGTTCGTCACCTGGATCGTCACGCTGCGCCTGCTCACCGCACCCCTGCTCGGCGAGACGCCGGTCCCGGCGGGCGCGGGCCAGGAGAGCGACCCCGGGGCCGGGTCACCGCGTCGCGACTTCCTCAAGCGGACGGCCTGGGTCGTCGCCGGGGTCGCGGTGCTGGGCGCCGCGGGCCGGTTCGCCGGCAGCGGGCGCCGCAACGTGGAGCGCGCACGCCGGCTGCTGCGGCTGCCGGTCCACGGTGGCGAGGTGCCGGCCGGGGCCTCGCTCGGGGTCCCGGGGATCGAGCCGTGGCGCACGGCCAACGAGGACTTCTACATCATCCACACGGCGCTCGCGCCGCCGTCGATCTCGCCGCGGGACTGGGAGCTGCGCATCCACGGCATGGTCGACCGCGAGCTGACCTTCAGCTACCAGGACCTGGTGGACCGCGAGCTGACCGAGGCGTGGGTGACGCTGTGCTGCGTGTCGAACGAGGTCGGGGGAGACCTCGTCGGCAACGCGTGGTGGTCCGGCGTGCTGGTCAGGGACCTGCTCGCCGGGGCGGGCGTGCAGCCCGGCGCCGACGCGGTGCTGCAGACCTCGCGCGACGGCTGGAACTGCGGCACCCCGCTGGCGGCGCTCACCGACCCCGAGCGCAGCTCGATGCTCGCGCTGGCGATGAACGGCCGGCCGCTGGCGGTCGAGCACGGGTTCCCGGTCCGGATGGTGGTGCCCGGGCTCTACGGCTACGTCTCGGCGACCAAGTGGCTGGTGGACCTCGAGGTGACCACCTTCGACCGGTTCTCGGCGTTCTGGACCGAACGGGGCTGGGGCGAGAAGGGCCCGGTGAAGACCCAGTCGCGGATCGACGTACCGGTCGGTGGCGCTTCGGTGGAGGCAGGAGTGCTCCGCATCGGTGGCAGCGCGTGGGCGCAGCACACCGGGGTCGAGAAGGTGGAGTACCAGCTCGACGGCGCCGACTGGGCGCAGGCCGAGCTCGGCCGGGTCCCCGGCGCCGACACCTGGGTGCAGTGGGCGGCCACGGTGCGGGTCGATCCCGGGGAGCACCGGGTGGTGGTGCGCGCGACCGACTCGAGCGGCTACACCCAGACCTCGGTGCGCACCGACGTCGTACCGGACGGTGCCACCGGATGGCACTCGGTCGCGTTCAAGGCGCTCTGAGTCGCTCGATTCGCCCCGGCCGCGTGGACCGGGTGCCTAGCCTTGACCCATGGACGACTTCGCCGAGGCCGCCGGTGCGGCCCTCGTGGTGGGGGGCAGTGGGGGAATCGGTCGCGCCGTCGTACGGCTGCTGGCGCAGCGGTCCAGCGACGTTGCGCTGACCTGGCGCTCCGGTGAAGAGGCGGCGCAGCGCCTGGCCGAGGAGCTCGCGTCGTACGGCGTCCGGGTCACCCTCCACCAGCTCGACGCCACCGACGCCTCAGCCTGCGCGCGCGTCGTCGAGGAGGCGGTGGAGCACCACGGCGCCCTGCACACTCTGGTGCACGCCGCGGGCCCGCACGTCCCGATGGTCCACCTGAGCAAGGTGGAGCCCGGTGACCTGGCCGAGCAGCTCCGGCTCGACGCCGGCTCGTTCTTCAACGTGGTCTCCGCGGCCCTGCCGCACCTGCGCGAGAGCCAGGGGAGCATCGTCGCCGTGACCACTGCGGCCACGACGCGGTTCCCCGTGCGCGACGGGCTCTCCTCGGCGCCCAAGGCCGCGGTCGAGGCACTGGTGCGGGCCCTCGCGGTGGAGGAGGGGCGCTTCGGCGTACGCGCGAACTGCGTCGGCCCGGGCATGCTCACCGACGGGATGGCCGAGCGGCTGATCGCCGACGGCGACCTGGACGAACGTGCCCTGGACGCGGCACGTGCCAACATCCCGCTGCGCCGGTTCGGGCTCGCGCACGACGTCGCCGAGGTGGTGTGCTTCCTGGCCTCCTACCGGGCCGCGTTCATCAGCGGCCAGAAGGTGGACGTGGACGGGGGATACGGGGCCTGAGCGGCACCCGAGCCCCTGCGGTCACCAGTTGCGGTTGGCGGCCCGGGCCGGCAGCGGGTGGGCGGCGTCGCGGACGACGTAGACGGTGCCGTTGGACTTGCGCAGCCAGGCCTTCTCGAACTGGCCGCGGTTGTAGACCCTGCGGACGCTGGCGTTCGTCGGGGCCGCGGGGTCGTTGACCACCACGTCCCCGTTGCTGGTGAAGCCGGCGATCACGACGAGGTGACCGGCCGTGGCGCTGATCGGGGCGCCGCTGAGCTGGCCGCGGGAGAACGTGATCGAGGCTGCCAGCGGGATCCCGGCGGCGATGAACCGCTCGGCCTCGCGCAGGTCGCCGAGCCTGGTGACGAAGGCGTCCCCGGTGAGGTTGGCGGCGTAGGCGGTGTTGAACGCCCAGTTGCCCGCGCCGCGGTAGCCGTAGTCGTAGACGACCCGGGCGACGTGGTCGACCCACGGGTCGGCGTACTTCTTGTTCACCCAGGAGTAGTTCGCCGCGGACGGCAGCCGGCGGTAGTAGCCCAGCAGCATCGACACCGAGGTCGGCGAGCACCAGGCCTGGCCGCCGCCGCCGTACTTCGGGTACTGGCCGCGGTGGGTCATCTGGGAGTAGCGCGGCACGTTGAGGGTCTTGGGGGGCAGTAGCCGCCGGCTCGTCGCCGGGAGGGCGGCGGCGGGCCGGCTGGCTACTGCCTGGAGGGATCGCACCGACGGGGTCGCGGTGCTGGCGGGTCGCTTGAGGAGGGCGACCCGAAGCTGGTAGGCGGTGAGGTTCCCCGCGCTGGAGAGCAGGGTGTCGGTGCTGACGCGGGCCACCGGGTCCTTCTGGGCGCCGGCGCTGGTGCGGCGCAGGCCTGCGTCGCGGGTGCTCCAGTAGGCCATCGTCTTCCACGTGCTGAACCGGCCGGCGGAGTTGCGGGCGCGGGCCTGGACGAGGACGAGGGTCTTGGCCGGGGTGACGATGTTCCAGGTCGGCACCACCTCGGTGAACGGGTGGCCCGGGTTGATCAGCGGGGAGGTCCACCGCGACCACGCCCAGCGCTTGCCGGCGTATCTCACCTTGCCGCGGGGCTTGCCCATGCTGACCGCGCCGTTCGCGACCCGGACGCCCTCGTTGGTGCCGGACCGGAACTGGGCGTCGGTGGTGAACATGCTGAACCGGTGCTGGGCAGCAGTCCCGCTCGCGACCAGGCGAGCCTGGTCGAGGGTCCCGGCCTCGCTCGCCGGCTCGCCCAGCAGGGTGCCCGCGAGCGCCAGGCTCACGGCGGCGACCGCTGCGGATCGGAGCCGCAAGGAGGCGGAGATCTTGGAAGTCACGACAACCACGATAATGCTCTCCAGTCACATCGGTAAGGTTTTGTCACATTTTGCGGAAGCCCGGCGTCGGGTATCGCCCTGTTCACCGCCGTCCGTGGGCAGCCCGTGCGGCCTCTAGGATTGCCCGGTGCCCCTCCGTATCTACGACACCGCCGCCCGCGCAGTCCGCGACTTCGTCCCGCTCGAGGACGGCTCGGTCGGGATCTACGTCTGCGGGCTGACGGTGCAGTCCGAACCCCACGTCGGGCACGTCCGGTCGGCGGTCAACTTCGACGTGCTCCGCCGGTGGCTGAGCGCGAGCGGGTACGCCGTCACGTTCATCCGCAACATCACCGACATCGACGACAAGATCCTGGTCAAGGCGGCCGAGCAGGACCGCCCCTGGTACAACCTCGCCTACGACATGAAGCGCGAGCTCGACCGGGCCTACGACGCGCTGCACGTGCTGCCGCCGACCTACGAGCCGGCCGCGACCGGCCACGTCCCGGAGATGCTGGAGCTGATCGCGCGGCTGATCGAGCGGGGTCACGCCTACGCCGCCGAGGACGGCTCGGGGGACGTCTACTTCGACGTGCAGTCGTGGCCGGCGTACGGCGAGCTGACCCGGCAGAACGTCGAGGAGATGGAGGCGGCGCCCGACGCCGACCCCCGCGGCAAGCGGGACCCGCGCGACTTCGCCCTGTGGAAGGGGCACAAGGCCTCCGAGCCCGAGACCGCCTCCTGGGCCTCCCCGTGGGGACGCGGCCGGCCCGGCTGGCACATCGAGTGCTCCGCGATGGCCGGCAAGTACCTCGGCCCGGCCTTCGACATCCACGGCGGCGGCGTAGACCTGCGCTTCCCCCACCACGAGAACGAGCAGGCCCAGTCCCGCGCGGCCGGCCACCGGTTCGCGTCGTACTGGATGCACAACGCGTGGATCACCACCAGCGGCGAGAAGATGAGCAAGTCGCTGGGCAACTCGCTGCTGGTGCCGCACGTGCTCGAGCGCGTCCGCGGCATCGAGCTGCGCTACTACATGGTCGCCGCGCACTACCGCTCGACCGTGGAGTTCAGCTTCGAGGCCCTCGAGGAGGCCGCCGCGGGGTTCCAGCGGATCGAGGGATTCCTGGAGCGGGTCGACAGCTCCTCGGAGGCCGCCGCCACGCAATTGCTGGCAAATGACAGTGCGATCAACGATCAGACTGACTTTTCCCAGCAATTGCAGGGAGATGGCCCCTCCGCGAGGCGGGACCTGCCCGAATCCTTCGTCGCCGCGATGGACGACGACCTCGGCACTCCGGCCGCGGTCGGGGTGATCCACGACGTGGTCCGGGCGGGGAACAGATCGCTCGGCGAGGGGGACCAGGCCGCCGCGGAGGAGTACGCCGCCCAGGTGCGTGCCATGCTGGATGTGCTCGGGCTCGACCCGGGGCACCAGCACTGGGCCGGCGGGGGCTCCGACGACCTCACGGCGGTGGTCGACGCCTTGGTCATGGGAATGCTCGAGCAACGAGCACAGGCCCGGGCCGACAAGGACTTCGCCACCGCGGACGCGATCCGGGACCGGATCAAGGCGGCCGGCGTGACCATCGAGGACACCCCCACGGGGCCGAAGTGGAGCCTGTGATGCCCCGGGTCTCCCTGCTCGACCACCACTCGTCTCGACTGACCGCTCGCTGGCGCTCCCTGCTCGACGCAAGGCTTCGCTCGCTGCTCGACCACCGAAAAGGACACTGACGTGCCAGGCAACTCAAAGCGCAAGGGCGCCATCAAGAAGACTGGCAAGGGGAACCCCACTGCCGGGTCCGGAGGGCGGGTGCGGCGCGGGCTGGAGGGCAAGGGACCGACGCCGAAGGCCAAGGACCGGCCGTACCACAAGACCTACGTCAAGCCGGTCAAGGACGACAAGGCACCCACCGGGCGTCCGCGCCGGGCCGGTGTCAAGACCGGCAAGGGCTCCGGGGACCACGAGTGGATCGCGGGGCGGAACTCGGTCGTGGAGGCGCTGCGCGCCGAGCTGCCCGTGATCTCGGTGTACGTCGCCGAGGGGGCCGAGCGCGACAGCCGCCTGCGCGAGGTGTTCTCGATCGCCGCCGAGAAGGGCATCTCCCTGCTCGAGGTGCCCAAGGCCGAGCTCGACAAGATGACGGCCGGCGCGGTGCACCAGGGACTGGCCGCCCGCATCCCCACCTACGAGTACGCCGACCCGGCCGAGCTGCTCGACCGGGCCGCCGCCAACCACGAGCCGCCGCTGATCGTCGCGCTCGACTCGGTGACCGACCCGCGCAACCTCGGCGCCGTCGTACGCTCCGCCGCCGGCTTCGGCGCGCATGGCGTGGTGATCCCCGAGCGCCGGGCAGCAGGGATGACCGCGAGCGCCTGGAAGACCTCGGCCGGAGCAGCGGCACGGGTCCCGGTGGCGCAGGTGGTCAACCTGACCCGGCAGCTGAAGGCCTACCAGCAGGCCGGCTGCATGGTGATCGGGCTCGCGGCCGACGGTGACGTCTCCCTGACCGACCTCGACCTCGCGACCGGCCCCCTGGTGATCGTGGTCGGCTCCGAGGGCAAGGGGCTCTCCCGGCTCGTGGCCGAGACCTGCGACCAGCTCGTCTCGATCCCGATGGCCAGCTCGCTGGAGTCGCTCAACGCGGGCGTCGCCGCGAGCGTGGCCCTCTACGCCGTGGCCCAGGAACGGGCCGCCGCTCACCAGAAGTAGTGGCCCCGCGACGACGCGTGGTCCGGCTCGTCGGCTACCTGTTGGCCTGGGTGGTGGTGGCCGTCCCCGCTTGGGCACTGATCTTCGCCAGCTCCAGCACCGAGCTCGTGCTGGGCAGCCACGACGCGGTGGTGCGGCCGACCTTCGACGGGGAGGTCCACCTCGACATGGGTCCCTACCTGCCCGACCTGCGCACCTCGGCGGGTCAGCGGATCGGGGTCCAGGTGAAGATGGGGAAGACCACCGCGACCACCACCCCCGAGCTCGCGCAGCGGTATGCCGCGATCGCGGCTCGCCCCAGCGCGGAGATCGACCGGGTGCAGGAAGCCGTACTCGACCTCGCCGGGGACGCGGCCCTGCGGGCGGCGGTGATCGCCGTGGTGCCGATCGCCGGGTGGCTCCTGGTCGGCGCCCGTCGCAGGGGTGAGCTGTGGCACCGGCTGCGCGGCCTGAGCTGGTCCCGCGACTGGCGGACCGGGTCCGCGGTGGTGGTGCTCGGCGCGCTCGTCGTGGTCCTGGTCGCCCAGCCGTGGCGCGAGGATCCCGAGCGGGTCCAGGCCACCGTGTGGATGCCGGTGCAGCAGGCGGTCCCCGAGGTGACCGTGCCCTCCGAGCTGGCTAGCTGGCAGGTCCAGGGTGGGCTGCTCACCCAGGGCACCCGGCGGCTGCTGAGCAGCCTGTTCGACACCTACGAGAAGAGCACGGTGTTCTACGAGGCCGTCGCCGACCGCGTCGACCAGATCGCCACCGAGCTGCGCCAGCCGAGCGAGGACGAGACCGTCGCCGTGCTGGTCAGCGACCGTCACGACAACATCGGGATGGACGAGGTGGTCCGCCGGGCCGCGGACGCGGCAGGTGCCACGGTCGTGCTGGACGCCGGCGACGACACGTCGACGGGCCAGCCCTGGGAGGAGTTCAGCCTGGGCTCCCTCGACAAGGCGTTCGAGGGGTACTCCGCGAAGGTCGCCATCGCGGGCAACCACGACAACGGCACCTTCGTGAACCGACACCTGAAGTCACTCGGCTGGACCCACCTGGACGGGGAGGCCGTCGAGCCGTTCGCCGGGGTCCGGATCACCGGTGTCGACGACCCGCGCTCGAGCGGCCTGGGCAACTGGCGCGACGAGAACGGGCTCAGCTTCGCCGAGGTCAGGGAGCGCATCGCCGACGACGTGTGCGAGCTCGACGAGAAGGACGAGCGGATCGCGACCCTGCTGGTCCACGACGCGAAGCTCGGCGCCACCGCGCTCGAACGCGGGTGCACCGACCTGGTCCTCGGCGGCCACCTGCACGTGCAGGTGGGCCCGGACCGCGTCGTCGGCAGCAACGGCAAGGCGGGCTACAGCTACACCAACGGGACGACCGGCGGGGCGGCGTACGCCATCGCGATCGGGAGCAAGCTGCGCCGCGACGCCCAGTTCACCTTCGTGACCTACAGCAAGGGCCGCCCGGTCGGGATCCAGCCGGTCACCGTGCGTACGACGGGCGACCTGGTCGTGGCCGACTACGTGGAGCTGGACCTCCAGGGGGCTACTTGATCCCGGTCTGCGCGACGCCCTGGACGATCTGCCGCTGAAGGACCAGGAAGACCGCGAACAGCGGCAGGATGCCGAGCACCGAGGAGGCCATCGTCTCGGCGTACTGGATCGTGGAGCCGCCGATCAGGCTGCTCAGGCCCACCGGGATGGTCTGGGACTTGGTCTGGGTGAGCGCCAGGAGCGGCCACAAGAAGGCGTTCCAGCTGGTGATGAAGGTGAGGATGGCCACCGCCGAGATCGCGGGACGGCACAGCGGCATGCAGATCTGGCGGTAGATGCGCCACCAGCCCGCACCGTCGAGCCGGGCCGCCTCGATCAGTGACGTCGGGACCTGGCGCAGGAAGGCGTGGAAGATGAACACAGCCACCGGAGCGGCCACCGCGGGCAGGATCAGCGCCCAGTAGGTGCCGAGCAGGCCGAGGGCGCGGAACTCCATGAACTGCGGCAGCACCAGCGCCTCCATCGGCAGCATGATCCCGGCGAGGATCACGGCCATCAGGACGTACTTGCCCCGGAACTGCAGGTGCGCCATCGCGAACCCGATCATCGAGCACACCAGCACCGTGAAGATCGCAGCGAGCGTGGAGATCAGGAAGCTGTTGACGTACCACCAGCCGATCGGGTTGTTGCTCCACGCGTTGCTGTAGGCGTCGAGGGTCCAGCTGCTTCCCCAGAAGTTCACCGGTTCGGCGGTGATCTCGTCGTTGGGACGCAGGGAGGTGATCACCGCCCACGCGAACGGCACCAGCCAGATCAGCGCGAACAGCACCACGCAGGTCGCCGCGAGCCGGTTGAAGGCCCGGCTGCTCGACTCGGCCGAGCTGCCCCGCAGGGTGTGCGCTCCGCCGCTCATGCGCGGGCCTCCCGTCGCCGGCGCAGCAACGCCCACGTCGCGGCCACGATCACCAGCGTCAGGAAGTAGACCATCGTGGCGGCCGCGGCGTACCCGCCCCGGTAGGAGGTGAACCCGGTGTCGAAGATGTACTGGATCGCCGGCCGGGTGGCCTGGTCGGGGCCACCCCGGAGCAGCAGGTAGATCTGGTCGAACACCTTCAACGAGGCCAGCACCTGGAGGATCAGCACCAGGCTGATCGTGGGACGCAGCAGCGGCACGACGATGTGCCAGATCTGCTGCAGGGGAGAGGCGCCGTCCAGCGTGGCCGCCTCGTAGACCTCCTCGGGGATGTCCTGGAGGGCGGCGGTGTAGAGGATGAAGTTGAAGCCGAACGTCCACCACACGGTCAGCAGCACCACCGCGAACCAGCCGCCGGACTCGGTGCCGAGGAAGTCCGGCGCGGTGAGGCCGAACCAGCCGAACGCGTTGCTGATCAGGCCGGTCTCGGGGGTGTACATGAAAGCGAAGATCAGGCAGACGATCGCCGACGGCACGACGTACGGCGCGAAGAACGCCAGTCGGAAGAACCACTGCTGGCTGACCATCCGAGACGCCAGGATCGCGAACACCAGCGGCAGCAGCACCAGGATCGGCGTGGTCAGCAGCGTGAACAGTGCGGAGTGCCACATCGAGGCCCAGAAGTCGCTGCTGGTGAGCACATCGGCGTAGTTCTGGGTTCCCACCCAGTCCCCGAGCCCGGGGGCCACCGTCGCGGTGTTGAAGAAGCTGACCACCAGCCCGATCACGACCGGGCCGATCAGGAAGAGCGCGTAGAGCACCAGGAACGGCGCGGCGAACAGCCAGCCTGCGCGGTTGTCGGCACTGCGCGACTCGCGGGCCGGTGTGGTCTCGGTGTCCTCGGACACGGGGATCGCGCGACCGATGGCGGTGGTGGTCATGACGCTCCTTCGCTCATCGGACCGTGCTCATCGGACCGTGCTCATCGGACCGTGCTCATCGGACCGGGGGGATGGCTGTGGAGAAGGTGCGCAGGCCATCGCGCATGTTCCGCACCGCTGCCCGGGGACTGGTGCGCCCGGCGAGGACGCCGGAGATCACCCCGCCCATCACGGTCTGGAAGTCCGATCCGGCGCCGGTGTACCAGCCTGCGGGGTCGTAGACCGCCTCGAAGGCGGCCTGCACGTAGTTGCTCTGCGGCTCCATCTCGCGGAACGCGGCGCTCTCCTGGCTCGGGAGCCAGGCCGGCACGTGACCACCACCGGCCCAGGTGTCGCCACTCTCGAGCAGCGCCTTGACGAACTCGGCGGCGTCCTGCGAGCGCCGCGCCGAGCGCTCGGGGTTCTGTGGGATGACCAGCGCGTGCGAGTCGGCGTACGAGACGGCCTCGTCGCCGAGAATCGCCGGGAACGGCACCACGTTGAACGCGAGCGGCTCCCCCGACTCGAGCTTGACCCCGGAGTACGTCGGGATCTGCCAGACACCGTCGAAGAGGAAACCGGCCTGGCCCTGCCCGAACAGGGTGGAGGTGGTGGTGATCGTGGCGCTCCCCGGCATCAGCTCCCGCTCACCGGTCAGGGTCTGCATGAACCCGAACGCCTCCTGCGCTGCGTCCTCGTCCAGGGTGATCCGGGTGCCGGCGTCGGAGACGATCGGATCCCGGTTGAGGCCGGAGTACAGCATCAGGAAGAACCGCCAGGTCGTCGACGGGTCGCCGGTGTTGGAGCTGATCGCGCCGTACCGAGCACCCGCCTCCTTCATCGCGGTGAGCGCGTCCACGAACTCCTTGCTGCCCGAGATCGCCTTCAGCTTGTCGCCCTCGCCGAGCAGCCCGGCCTTGCGGGCGAGGTCGACGTTGTAGAACATCACGAACGGGTGCGTGTCGAGCGGGACGGCGTACGTCGCCCCGGACACCGTGGCCTTCTTCCAGGCCGCGGGAGTGAACTTGTCCTCGGTGATGCCGACGTCGGTCAGTCCCGCGTCGTCGACGGTCTCCAGCAGGCCGGCCTGGGCCAGCAGCGGCAGCCGGGACAGGTGCGCGACCGCGACGTCGGGAGGCCGCCCACTGGAGGCGGCGAGCGCGAGCTTCGTGTAGTACGGGTTGCCCCAGGACAGCAGCGTCGACTCCACCGAGGTGCCGCTCGACTTCTCGAAGTCGGTGACCATCTTGGTCATGTTCTCGCCGTCGCCACCGCCGAAGAGGTGCCAGTAGATGACGTCGGCGGTCGCCGGCTGGGTCCCGAAGAGGCTGGTGGCGATCGGGGAGGAGCACCCGGACGCGAGCCCGGCCACGGCCAGCCCGCCCCCGGCTCTGAGCAGTTGTCGACGTGACAGACCTCTGGACACGTTGACTCCGTCCCGACATGGTGTGACGTGCGTTACATCGGACTGTGGCACACACCCTGCCGAGCGGCAAGGATCGGCAAGCCGCGGACGCAGCCGCCACGACGAAGGGACATCGCGTGAGAGCGACGACGCAGGACGGCAGCTATCCCCGCCCCTTGATGTGCCGCGAGCAGTGGCTGAGCCTCGACGGCACCTGGGACTTCGCGTACGACGACGAGGATGCCGGTCTCGGCGCCCACTGGTTCGACCCGGACCTCGATGCACCCTTCCCCGGGACCATCGAGGTGCCGTTCCCGCCGGAGTCGCCCGCCTCGGGGATCGGTCGCCGGGAGTTCCACCCCGTGGTCTGGTACCGGCGCTCGGTGCGGCTCGAGGAGCTCGCCCCCGATGGCGCGGCGGGCAATCGCGTGCTGCTCCACCTCGGAGCCGTGGACCACCTGGCCCGCGTGTGGTGCGACGGGCAGCTCGTCGCCGTGCACGAGGGCGGGCAGACCCCGTTCACCGCGGACCTCACCGATGCGCTGGTCCCCGGGTGCGAGGAGCACGTGCTCGTCGTACGCGCCGAGGACGACCCGACCGACCCCGACCAGCCCCGGGGCAAGCAGGACTGGCGCGAACGCACCCGCGGCATCTGGTACGAGCGGACGACCGGCATCTGGCAGCCGGTCTGGGCCGAGTGCGTCCCGGACCAGCACGTCGTCGAGGTGGCCTGGACCCCTGAGATCACCTCCGGGCTGCGCGGGGAGGTGCGGCTCGCGCAGCGACCCGAGGCCGACACCGTGGTCGAGGTGACGGTCCGGCTCGGCGAGGAGGTGCTGGCCGCGCAGTCGACCCTGGCGCGGGACCGGGTCGTCGGCATGGACGTGCTGATCGACGCCCTGCGCAACGGGCAGGACCGGGCGCGGCTGCTGTGGGCGCCGGAGCACCCGACGCTCCTCGACGTGGAGGTCGTGGTCCGCGACCAGGCCTCGGGACGAGTGCTGGACACCGTGGCCGGCTACACCGGCCTGCGCTCGGTCGCGGTGGCCGACGGCGCCTTCCGGCTCAACGACCAGCCCTACCACCTGCGCTCGGTCCTCAACCAGGGCTACCGGCCGCAGACGCACCTGGCCTCGCACGGCAGCGAGGAGCTGCGCGCCGAGGTCGAGACCATCAAGGAGATGGGCTTCAACGGGGCCCGGCTCCACCAGAAGGCCGAGGACCCCCGGTGGCTGCACTGGGCCGACCGGCTCGGGCTGCTGGTGTGGGGGGAGGCGGCAGCGGCGTACGGGTTCTCGCCCGCCGCGGTGGCGTCGTACGTCCCGACGTGGATGGACCTGGTGAGACGGGACCGCTCGCATCCCTCGGTGGTGGTGTGGGTGCCGGTGAACGAGAGCTGGGGCGTCCAGGACATCGCCTCCGACCCGGCGCAGCAGAGCTATGCCCGCGCGCTGGCCGAGGTCACGCGGGCCCTGGACCCGAGCCGGCCGGTGCTGTCCAACGAGGGCTGGGAGCACGTGGCCAGCGACATCCTCGGCCTGCACGACTACAGCGACCCCGAGGAGCTGCGGCAGCGCTACGCGAGCAGGGAGGCGGTCGCCGAGGTCGTCCTCGAGGCGCGCACCCCGCACGGGCGCCGGCCCCTGGCGAGCGGGGCCCAGGAACGCGCGTTCCTGGCAGGGGAGACCCCGCTGATGATCACCGAGTTCGGCGGGATCTCGCTGGTCGCCGACCACCTGCGCGAGCAGCAGGCGGACGCCTGGGGCTACAGCAACGCGGCCTCGGAGGAGGAGTACGACGAGATGCTGCTCGCCCAGTTCGAGGCGCTGCGATCCTGCCGCGAGGTGCAGGGGTTCTGCTACACGCAGTACCTGGACACCGGGCAGGAGACCAACGGCCTGCTGTACGCCGACGGCACCCCGAAGCTCCCGCTGGAGCGGATCCGGGAGATCGTCACCGGCCAGGAGGTCGGCGGATCGCCCGCGACCTCGACGGTGGGGTGGATCGAGGACTGACCGCCCGGGGCCGTCGCCTACGATGGCGGCTCGGTCGCCCACAGCGTGGGAGGCCGTAGGCCGGTGTAGCTCAGTTGGTAGAGCGCCTCACTTGTAATGAGGATGTCGCGGGTTCGACTCCTGTCACCGGCCCTCAGGCAACCGCAGGTCACCGTTCCCAGACAGCTCGGGCTCCGGCGTCCCCAGTCAGCACGACTACTGCGACGACCGCCAGCGCGGAGACCACGACGAGCACCGGAAGCAGCCTGTCAGCCCAGGGCGCCGCGGAGGCCCTGATCCCGCGACCGCTCGGGAGCGGCGAGGTGCTGCCCAACATCAAGACCGCGGCGGCCACGATCAAAAAGAACCCGATCGCGAACCAGGCCAACAGGTCGCCTCGCTCCTCGTGAACCTTCACCAGCGGCGCGAGCTCCGGACGCTGCTCCAGAAGGCTCCTCCCGGAGAACTTGGCCAGCAGCACCGCCCCGAGCGCAGTCAGCGCCGCGAGCCCGGCGGGCCATCGGGTCAGCCACCGCCACCGTGGCACGACGGCGAAAACAACCGCCAGGGTCGCCGCCAGCGGTGTGAACACGACGGCGGCGTGCACGACGAGGGGGTGTAGGGGTAGTCCACCTAGCTCCATGAGAGCACCACCCACGAGCCAATCACTGACCACGGCACCCACCGACCGGCCAACCGACCGGACGGCGCTTCCATGGACGGCGCTGCGTTGACTGCCATCACTAGCCTCCTACATACGGGTTACATCGCCTATCTGACGCCGACTTCCTACCGAGCGAATCTGAGGTAACTGTTAGAGCGACGCTCAGGCTGGTTGGTCGAACCACTCACCGGGAGTGGCGGAGGACGAGGCGGTCTCAGCGCGGACGATCTCGCGTTGCTCCTCGACGATCTCCATCGTCTGCCGCGGCCGGAAGGTCGACCCGAAGCAGCGCGCCACCGCGTGCGGAGCGGGCGACGGTGGCCCGGCCGCCGTGGGCGTCGACGACCCGTTGCACGATCGAGAGCCCCAGACCGGATCCCGGCAACGCCCGGGCGCTGTCGGCACGGTAGAACCGGTCGAACACCCGCGGTACGTCGTCGGCGTCGATGCCCGGCCCGGCGTCGTCGACCTCGAGCACTGCCGACGCGCCCTCGGCACGGAGCCGGACCTGGACCGGCTGGTCCGCGGGGGACCACTTGCCGGCGTTGTCGATGAGGTTGAGCACCGCCCGCTGGAGCGCAGCGGGACGCCCGCTCACCCACACGGAGGTCACGTCGAGCGCGATCTCGATGTCGGGCACGCGGGAACGCGCCCGGGTCGCGGCGGCCACCACCACGTCGGCGAGGTCGAGCAGCTCGGCGCTCTCGTCGCTGACGTCACCACGCGCCAGGTCGGTCAGCTCGGCGGCAAGGGTGCTCAGCTCGGCCACCTGGGCGCCGAGGTCGTTGAGCAGCCGGGTCCGGCTCTCCGCCGGCAGTGCGCTGTCCAGGGTGCCGCGCCGATCGAGCCGGATCAGCAGCTCGACGTTGAGACGCAGGCTGGTGAGCGGGGTCTTGAGCTCGTGGGCGGCGTCCTCGGCGAGCAGCCGCTGGGCCCGACGGGAGTCCCGGAGCGCGGCGAGCATGTCGTTGATCGACTGGATCAGCCGCCGGATCTCCCCACCGCCCTCATCCGGGATGTCGGCGTCGAGATCCTGGGTGTGCGCGACACGTACCGCGGCGGCGGTCAACCGGTCGATCGGTGCCAGCCCGGTCCGCGCCACGGTCCGCCCGACAAGGGCGCCGCCGACCACGCAGAGCAGCCCGATCAGCAGCATGCCGAACCCGAACTGGTTGACCGGGCTGTCGTCGGCGGCGCGGGCCACCTGGACCGCGCCGCCGTCCGCCCGCAGCGTGTAGATGAAGTACCCCTCTTCGCTGTCCTTCGACTCCATCAGGTCGGCCGACGCGCCCTGCGCCACGCGCGCGGCGCGCTCGCTGACCCGGGGCAGCGCGGGTTGGCCGGCCGGGGTCCGGGTCGAGCCGTCGGGCAGGATGACCCGCACCAGCGGACCGGATCCGGGATACGGTGGTAGCTGCACCTGCCTCAGACCGGCGCGCTCCGCGTTCCTCGCCAGGACGCGGGACTCGGCGCGTAGCTGATCCTCGGCGGTGTCCTGTAGCTCCCAGTCCAGCAGCTCGCTGGCCAGCTGGAAGGCCACGAACACGCTGACCGCGATGGCCGTCGCCGCGATTACCGTCAGCCTGGTTCGCAGGGACCGCCGGCGCCACCATCGGGTCAGCCGGCGCGGTTCCCGGCGGGTGGGCCTGCTCACGGAGGAGTCTCCCGCAACGTGTACCCCAGGCCGCGCAGCGTGTAGATCAATCGCGGCTCACCCCCGGCCTCCATCTTGCGGCGCAGGTAGCTCACGTACACCTGGAGGTTGTTGGCGGTGGCGCTCATGTCGAAGCCCCAGATCGCCTCGAACAGCACGTCGCGGGTCAAGACCCGGGTCGCGTTGCCCATGAGGACCTCCAGGAGGGAGAACTCGGTCCGGGTGAGGCGCAGCGGTCGCTCGCCCCGCCACGCCTCGAACCTGTCGGGATCGAGCCGGAGGTCGGCGAACGACAGGATCTGCGACTCCTCGTCCGTCGGCGTGCGCCGGCGCAGCAGGGCCCGCACTCGGGCCAGCAGCTCCTCGGTGGCGAACGGCTTGGGCAGGTAGTCGTCGGCGCCCGCGTCGAGCCCCGCGACCCGGTCGGAGACCTGGTCACGGGCGGTCAGCATCAGCACCGGCAGATCCCGATCCGCGGCCCGCAACCGCCGGCAGGTCTCCAACCCGCCGAGGCGGGGCATCATCACGTCGAGGATCAGCAGATCCAGCGTGTCACCGCCGGCCCCACCGACCTCCTCGAGCACGGCGAGGCCGTTGGCGACGGTGCTGGTGTCGTAACCCTCGACCTGGAGCACCCGCTCCAGCGACTCACGGATGGCCGCGTCATCGTCCGCGATCATGATCCGCACGCCGGCCCGCCCCCTTCCAGTCGATGCTTTGCCGCTCATCGTCCCCGGTCAACCTGAGGCCAGCATTAGCGTCGCTGAGGACCGCGATCATCCGGAGACCTACGACCGTCGGCTGATGAGCAGGGGGAGGACCAGACGACCAGCATCGCACCCGGCGGCCTGACAGTAGATCCTCCGCGCCGGTCACGGCGCTCACCGACGGATGTGCACCGACGTGACCGCCCAGGGGCACCTACTGCCGCTCGAGATCGTCGCTCTAACAGGTGTCTAAGTTTCGCTCGGTAGGACGAAGGCCTCAGACAAGCGATGTAACCCGCATAGGAGGCTCGTAATGGCAGTCAAGCCAGCGCCGTCAGGTTCTTTATGGAAGTTCGGGGCGGCCACGATGGCGATGGCGATGGCGTTCGCTGTCGCCGCCTGTGGTGCGGACGCCGACAACAGCGCGGAGCCCTCCGCGGCCGGCTCGCACAGCGCACACGCGGGCGCGTCGTCGGCTCCACCGCAGCCGCTGCGCGCCGGCGAGCGGTTCGTCGACCTGAAGATGGCCGAGGCCTACACGCCCGCGCCGCCGGAGGGCGCCGTGGACGAGTACCGGTGCCAGGTGCTCGATCCGGGCCTGACCAAGGAGGCGTTCCTGACCGGGACCCAGGTCATGCCGGAGAACGTCGACATCGCGCACCACGGCATCGTCTACGCGGTGCCGCCGGGCGACGCTGCCGCGGTGCGCGAGCAGGACGCGAAGACTCCCGGCCTCGGCTGGCAGTGTTTCGGCGGGACCGGTGTGAAGGGTGCCGACGTGGAGGACGACGACGAGGGCGCCGACCCGGGCGCGGCGTGGGTGGACACCTGGGCGCCGGGCGCCACGGAGACGCTGCTCGACCAGGACGCCGGCTTCAAGCTGGAGCCGGGCAGCCTGATCGTCTTCCAGATGCACTACAACCTGCTCGCGACCGACGGCAAGGCGGGCGGGTCGGACCGCTCGGCGGTGCGGCTGCGGCTGAAGGACGGCACGCCGCAGACCCGGGAGCTCGAGACGTGGTCGCTCGACGCGCCGACCGACCTGCCCTGTGCCGCCGACGAGGCGGGTCCGCTCTGTGACCGGGCGGCCTCGATCGCGGACGTGACGAAGCGGTTCGGGCCGGAGGTCGGCGAATTCGCGGACGAGCAGGTGGAGGAGTGCAGCGAGGGCGGCGTGCCGAAGCCCGGTGACACCCAGTCCTGCGACCACGAGGTGGAGGAGCCGGTGACGGTGTTCGCCGGTTTCGGTCACATGCACATGCTCGGGCGGTCCATGAAGGTCGAACTGAACCCGGGCACGCCGAAGGCCAAGGTCCTGCTGGACGTGCCGCAGTTCGACTTCGACAACCAGCGGATGGTGAAGCTGCCGTCGCCGGTGGAGGTCGATCCGGGGGACACGCTGCGGGTGACGTGCACGCACGACGTGGGGCTGCGCAAACAGGTGCCGCAGCTGAGCAAGGCGCCGCCGCGCTACGTGGTGTGGGGCGACGGCACCGGCGACGAGATGTGCATCGGCATCATGACGGTCTCCCCGCGCAAGCCCTGAAGAAGCGTCGAACGTGTGTGGGCTCACTGAGGTCAACAGGCCGAAAATCAGCTCTGAGCTCACACACGTCCGCACTGAACCCACACCCGTGCGTCGTCGCGGGGGCATCCGCACGCGCACCCTCTCCCCACCTTGAACCAGAAGGACACCCATGAGGACACGCACTGCTGCACGCCTGCTCGCCGCTCCCGCGGCCGCCGGCCTGTTGACCCTCTCGCTGGCAGCCCCGGCCAGCGCCCACATCACCGTCACACCCGAGGGGACGGCGGCCGGCTCGTACACCGTGCTCACCCTCGGCGTCCCGCACGGCTGCGACGGGTCGCCCACCACCCAGGTGGCGATCCAGATCCCCGAAGACATCCTCGCGATCACCCCGACCCGCAACGCCTACTACGACGTCGCCAAGAAGATCGAGAAGCTCGCCACCCCGGTGAAGGACTCCCACGGCAACGAGGTGACCGAGCGGGTGGCCAGCGTCGAGTACACCGCCAAGACGCCGCTGCCCGACGGTCAGCGAGATGCCTTCGAGCTCTCCCTGCAGCTGCCCGAGAAGGCCGGCGAGACGATCAGCTTCCCGGCGATCCAGACCTGCGTGAAGGGTGCGACCGCCTGGACCGAGGTGCCCGCCCAGGGGCAGGACGGCGAGGAGTTCGCGCACCCGGCGCCGGCGTTCGAGATCACCGAAGCCGAGGGCGACGGTCACGACAGTGCCGCCAGTGACACCCAGGCGCAGCGGTCCGAGGAGGCTGCCGCGGCCGAGACCCAGAACACCTCGGCCGAGACCGGCGGCGGTGAGGACGGCGGTTCGGGCACCACGCTGGGCGCCATCGGGCTGGTGCTGGGTGCACTCGGCCTGGCGGCCGGCGGCGCCGCGCTGGCGCAGGTACGGCGACGCGCCTGATCCGGCAGCGGTAGGGGAGCGGAACACGTGACCGGCACGGCGTCCCGGGGACGCTGGCGAGGACGGGCCCACCCGGTGGCTCTCCTCACCAGCGTGCTGGTGGGCGTCATGCTGGTGCTCCTGCCGGCGTCACCGGCCGCCGCACATGCCAGTCTGCTCGAAACCGACCCGACCGAGGCCACGGTCCTTCCCGCATCCCCGGGCGAGGCGCGACTCACTTTTGATGAGACGGTCTCGGTCGCGGCCGACGGGGTGCAGGTGTTCGACGCCCGCGGTGAGTCGGTGAGCTCGAAGGCGGCCGCCCGTGACGCGGTGCTGACCGTGGACCTGCCGGACACCCTGGACCAGGGCACCTACGTCGTCTCCTGGCGCGTGGTGTCGGCCGATGGTCACCCGGTCGCCGGCGCCCTCTCGTTCTCGGTCGGAGAGCCCAGCGCCGTCATCAAGAGCCCACCGACCACCCAGGCGAGTGCGGACGGAACGGTTCGTGGCGTGCTCAGTGCCGTCCAGGGCGTCGGCTACCTCGGACTGTTCGTGGCGGCCGGCCTGGCGCTGTTCCTCGGATGGTTGCTGCCGGGGGTCGCGCGTCTGGAGGCACTGCGCGGGCGGCTGCGTCGGGTCGCCCGGGTGGCGGCAGTCGTGGCGGCACTTGCCGGGCTGCTGCAGGTGCCACTGAGCGGCGCCTACCGGCAAGGGCTCGGCCTCCACGGCGTCGCGGGAGGGGGTGGGTGGGCGGCTGTGGACGGACGGGAACTGCTGGCGTTGCTGCTCCTGGTCGGCGGGCTGGGAGCCGCGGTCGGGGCGCTCCCTACCGGTCCTCTGAGGCGCGCGCGGCGTGCGACGGCCACGGCTGGGGCGGCACTGGCCATCGTGTCGCCGGCCGTCGTCGGGCACTCCCGGGCGTTCCCGCCGCAGTGGTTGCTGCTCGCCACGGACGTGCTGCACGTCGCCGCGGGCACGGTGTGGCTCGGTGGCCTGGTGGGTCTCGTGCTCTGCCTGGCCGTGCTCGCAGGCCGGCCCAGTGCGGCGGCGGCGACCCTGGCTCGGTTCTCGTCCGTCGCGGCGGGACTGCTGGTCGCGCTGATGGCCAGCGGGTCGCTGCTGGCCTGGCGCATGATCGGCTCCTGGGAGGACCTGTTCGGCACCACCTACGGCCGGTTGCTGATCATCAAGGTGATGGTCGCCGCCCTCGCGGTGGGCATCGCGGGGTTCAACCGGTTCGCGCTGCTGCCCCGCGTGCACCGGGCAGGGAACAACGCGGAGCGAGGTGACGCCGCGGCCGCGATTCGCCGGACCGTGGCCGCAGAGGCCGTGGTCCTGGTCGCGGTCCTGCTGGTCACCGGGTTCCTGGTCAACCAGTCACCCCGTCAGGCGCCGCCGGTCATCGCGCCGAACCGGACCGGTGTCTCCACCGGGCAGCTCGGCGAGGACGTGAAGGTGCTGGGCACCCTCTCGCCCGGCGCACG
Source organism: Nocardioides sp. Z38_18 (assembly GCF_058215695.1). Lineage (NCBI taxonomy): Bacteria > Bacillati > Actinomycetota > Actinomycetes > Propionibacteriales > Nocardioidaceae > Nocardioides > Nocardioides sp. Z38_18. The sequence continues at coordinate 751,703 of NZ_JBZAJE010000002.1, read as the reverse complement.
GGGGACCAACACGGTCACGATCCAGCTGCAGGACCCGACCGGTGCGCCCCATGAGCCCGCGCGACCACCAACGGTGCGAGTGCGCTCGGAGAGCGTCGACCTCGGTGAACTCGCCCTGAGGCCAAGCGACGCCGGCACGTTCCGCGCCGAGGTGGTCATCCCCACCGACGGCACCTACCGGGTGCAGGTGAGCCTACGGCTGGGCGAGTTCGAGAACCCGGTGGCCTCGCTCAGGTTCCGGGTGCCCGCTCCCGGACGGTGACCGTGACCGGCTTCTGTGGAGGCGCGTGGTGCCGGACGGGATCACTTGTCATGAGGATGTCGCGGGTTCGACTCCTTTCACCGGACCTGTTCTTCCCGAGGTTTTGCCCAGGCCTCGAGGGTCGCCCGTGACCCCACGGAGTGCAGCGACTCCAGCGCCGCGAGGTAGTGCTCGGTGAAGGCGGGCTGGTCGTGCAGGTCGGCGAACAGGTCCCGGTCCTCGAGGAACGCCAGCGGCTCCCCGGCCTGTCGGCTCGCCCGCTCGGTCACCTGCTCGCTGCGCCGGTCCACGACGTCGATCGGGTCGCCGGACTCGTCGATCCCCTCGGCGTAGCGGGCCCACGCCGCCACGACGAGCGCCGAGCGGCGTACCTCACCGCCCGCGGCGAGCTGCTGCCTGATCACAGGGACCAGCCACTTGGGGATCCGGTCGGAGCTGAACGCGCACAACCGGGCCAGGGTGTCCCTGATCTCGGGGCTGGAGAACCGCTCGAGCAGGCTGTCCTTGTAGTCGTCGAGGTCGACGCCGGGAACCGGTTGCAGCGTGGGCGTCGCCTCCTCGTCCATGTAGCCGCGCAGGAACCCCTTGAGGAGGGGGTCGCCGGCCGCCTCGTGGACGTAGCGGTGGCCGGCCAGGTAGCCGAGATAGCCGAGGGCCTGGTGGCCGGCGTTGAGCAGCCGCAGCTTCATCAGCTCGTAGGGCGCCACGTCGTCGACCACCTGCACCCCGACACGTTCGAGCTCAGGGCGACCGAGCGGGAAGCGGTCCTCCAGCGCCCACTGCGCGAACGACTCGCACACGACCGGCCACCGGTCGTCGATCTGGTACTCCGCGGCGACGAACGCCCGGTCGGCGTCGGTGGTGGCCGGGGTGATCCGGTCGACCATCGAGTTGGGGAAGGCGACGTGCTCGCCGATCCAGGCTCCGAGCTCCGCGTCGCGACTGGTCGCGAACGCAGTGACCATGGCCCTGGTCAGGTCGCCGTTGCCCTGGAGGTTGTCGCACGACATCACCGTGAACGGCTCGGTACCCGCCGCGCGGCGGCGGGCGAGCGCCTCGGTGAGGAACCCGAACGCCGTGGTCGGTGGGCCGTCGGCGCGGAGGTCGGCCTGGATCGCGGGGTCGCTGTCGTCGAAGGCCCCATCGGTCTCGCTGACGTGGTAGCCGCCCTCGGTGACCGTCAGGGAGACGATGCGGGTGGTGGGGTCGCTCATCCGGTCCAGCACCGCCTCGGGCTGCTCGGGGGCGAACAGGTAGTCGACCATCGAGCCGATGACGCGGGGTTCCGTGGTCCCGTCGGTGTTCTTGACGACCAGGGTGTAGAGGCAGTCCTGGGCCAGCATCGCCTCGCGCATCGCCGCGTCGGGCCCGAGCAGCCCGACCCCGGTGATCCCCCAGTCGTGGGCCAGTCCCTGGTTCATCAGGGCGTCGAGGTACATCGCCTGGTGCGCGCGGTGGAACCCGCCGACGCTGAGGTGGACGATGCCGCCGGTCACGGCCGAGCGGTCGTACGACGGGCCGGCGACTCGCGGGCCGAGCTGTCCCAGGGTCTGCGCGTTCAGGTCGGTCATCGCCTCACCGTAGCCGCGAACACCCGGCCAGAACGCGGTCAGGCCGGGTTCTACGACTCGGTCTTCCCGGGACGGACGTGGTGGCTGGGCCAACCCCACAAGTGTTGGGTTGTGACAGCCGGATCGTCGATTCAGACGTCACAATCCAACATTTGTGCGGCCCGGCCGCCCGCAGCAGTGGCCCGGCCGCCGGCAGCAGCGGGCCACCACCCCCCAGCTCACCGCAGCCGGGTGGGCTGGAACCTTTCGGGTGGAGTCGCGATCACGTCCTGGGAGGCGACCAGCTGGATCTCGCGGGTGCCGGCCTCGATGGTCTTCTCCAGGATGCCGAAGACCGTGGAGGTGACCCGCTGCAGCGCTGTCTCGGCGGAGCCGGTGCGCAGGAGGTGGGCGAGGAAGACCGCGGCGGTCACGTCGCCGCACCCGTTGGGGGTGATCGGCAGCAGGGGGGTGCGGCACGACCAGGCGCCCTCGTCGGAGACCGCGACGACGTCGACCGAGTTCTCGGGGGTCTCGTCGGTGAGCACGCTGGTGACCAGGACGGTGGAGGGGCCGGTGGCCCGGACCGCGTCGACGGCCTCGAGCACGTCGTCGACCGTCCGCGTCTGCTTGCCGGAGAGGAAGTCGAGCTCGAAGTGGTTCGGCGTGATCACGTCCGCGGTGGGGACGACGCGGTCGCGCAGGAACTCCGGGATCCCGGGCCGCACGAACATGCCCCGGCCCACGTCGCCCATGACCGGGTCGCAGCAGTAGACGGCTGCGGGATTGAGCTCCCTGACCCGTGCCACCGTGTCGAGGATGACGCCGCCGACCTCCTCGGCACCCTGGTAGCCGCTGAGGACCGCGGCCACCCGGGCCAGCGCGCCCCGCTCCTCGACCCCGAGGATCACGGCCCGCAGATCGTCGGCGGAGAGCAGCGGCCCGCGCCACTCGCCGTACCCGGTGTGGTTGGAGAAGTGCACGGTGTTCACCGCCCAGGCCTCGATCCCGAGGCGCTGCAGCGGGAAGACCGCAGCGCTGTTGCCGACGTGGCCGAACGCCACCGATGACTGGATCGAGAGGAGCTCCATGAGGCACATCTTGACGGGTCGGCGGCCTAGGCGCACAAACTAGAACAGGTTATAGTTGTGGCCTGTGTGCTCCAGGGCACATTCCCGCGGTATGTCAACGAGTTCGAAGAGGTTGAGCATGGCGAAGCAGGCGCCCTACAAGAACGAGGCCGACTACGTGGTGGTCGGGTCCGGGAGTGCAGGGGCGGCCGTCGCGGGCCGGCTCGCCCAGTCCGGGGCAAGCGTGATCGTGCTGGAGGCGGGCAAGAGTGACAAGCAGTTCCTGACCAGCAAGCCCGGGATGATCGGGCCGATGCACGCCGAGCCCAAGATCAAGCGGATCAACGACTGGGGCTACTACTCCACGCCGCAGGAGCACATCCTCAACCGGCGGATGCCGGTGCCGCGCGGCAAGGTCGTCGGCGGATCCAGCTCGATCAACGGGATGGTCTACGTTCGCGGCAACCGCGCCAACTACGACTCCTGGGCCGCCGAGGGCAACACCGGGTGGGACGCCGACTCCGTGAACGCGGCGTACAAGCGGATGGAGGACTTCGAGGACGGCGCGAACGAGTACCGCGGCGCCGGCGGGCCGATCAAGATCACCCGCAACAAGATCCCCCAGGAGGGCACCCTCCAGTTCATCCAGGCGACCTCCGACGAGCTCGGCGTCAAGGTGCTCGACGACTACAACGCCGACGCCCAGGAGGGCATCGCGCGGATGCAGCAGAACGCCGCCAACGGCACGCGCTACAGCGCCGCGCGCGGCTACCTCCACGACCTCGACGTCCCCACCCTGCAGGTGCAGACCCAGGTCGTGGTCACCAAGATCATCATCGAGAACGGCCGTGCCGTCGGAGTCGCGGTAGTCGACCACAGCGGGGCCGCCCGGATCATCCGCGCAGGCAAGGAGGTCATCCTCTCGGCCGGCGTCGTCGGGTCACCGCAGCTGCTGATGCTCTCGGGCGTCGGGCACGCCGACCACCTGCGCGAGCACGGGATCACCCCGATCGCCGACCTCCCGGTGGGTGACAACCTGCACGACCACATGTTCCACGCACTGACCTTCCACGTGACGACCTCGACGCTGAAGGGCACGCCGTTCTTCTTCGCCAAGGGCGTGGCCAAGGAGGTGCTGCGTCCCGGTACGACGTTCCTGGCCAACTCGGTCTTCGAGTCGGTGGGCTTCGTGCGTACGTCGCAGGCGACCGACGTACCGGACCTGCAGCTGCACCTGCTGCCGTGGGCCTACGTCTCGCCCAACCAGGACGCACCCGTGCGGCACAACGTCGACCTGCGCCCGGCGCTGACCGTGCTGGCGACGCTGATCTACCCCAAGAGCAGGGGCACCCTGCGGCTGGCGTCCGGTGACCCGATGCAGGCGCCGCTCATCGACCCGCGCTACCTCTCCGACCCGGCCGACCTCGAGTTGCTGGCCGAAGGGTCGGAGATGGTCCGCGCGATCATGGCCGGCGCCGCCTTCGGCGGGACGGTCAAGGACGAGATCCACCCCGGCGCCCAGCTCACGGGCAAGGACCTGCGCCGGGAGATCCTCAACCGGGCCACGTCGGTCTACCACGGTGTCGGCACCTGCCGGATGGGCGTGGACGAGCGCGCCGTGGTCGGGCCGGACCTCAAGGTCCACGGCATCGAGGGGCTCCGCGTGGCCGACGCCTCGATCATGCCGTCCATCACCGGTGGCAACACCAACGCGCCCGCGATCATGATCGGCGAGAAGGCCGCCGAGCTGATCCTGGGCTCCTGACGGCCCGCCGTCACGCGCCCGCCGTACCCCTGCTCCAGGAACTGCCGAGGAAGTGGACATGACCCGCGACACCCTGACCAGTCAGCCCCTGACCAGGCCGGCCACGATCACCGACGCCCTGCTCGACCGGATCACCTCCCGGGTCGCCTCCAGCGGCGGCGCCACCTGGAAGCTCACCGAGGTCTACACGGGCGAGGTGATCACCGCGCTGCCGCAGTCGACGCCGGAGGACATCGAGGCGGCGTACGCCCGGTCGCGGCAGGCGCAGCGCGCCTGGTCGCAGTGGCCGGTCCGCAAGCGGCTCGCGGTCTTCAAGCGGTTCCACAAGCTGCTGATCGAGAACAACACCACGATCGTGGACCTGATCCAGGCCGAGTCGGGCAAGGCCCGGCGGATGGCGTTCGACGAGACCTGTGACCCCGCGATGGTCACCTCGCACTACCTCAAGCGCGCCGCGAAGCTGCTCACCCCGGTCAAGCGCGGGGGGCCGGTGCCGGTGATGAGCACCTCCACCGAGATCCGCCAGCCCAAGGGCGTCGTCGCGATCATCGCCCCGTGGAACTTCCCGTTCGCCACCGGTCTCTCCGACGCGATCCCCGCGCTGATGGCCGGCAACGGCGTCGTCCTCAAGCCGGACAACAAGACGGCGCTCTCGCCTCTCTTCGGTGTCTCCCTGCTCTACGAGGCCGGCCTGCCGGAGGGGCTGTTCCAGGTGGTGTGCGGCGAGGGCCCCGACGTCGGCCCGACCCTGATCGACAACGCCAACTACGTGATGTTCACCGGGTCCACCCAGACCGGTCGCTACATCGGCCAGCGGGCGGGGCAGAACCTCATCGGCGCCTGCCTCGAGCTCGGTGGCAAGAACCCGATGATCGTGCTCCCCGACGCGAACCTCGACGAGACCGTCGAGGGCGCCCTGTTCGGCGTCTTCGGCAACACCGGGCAGATCTGCATGCACATCGAGCGGATGTACATCCACGACTCGATCTACGAAGCCTTCAAGCAGCGCTTCGTCCAGGCGACCAAGGCGCTCAGGATCGGCGCGGCCTACGACTACACCCCCGAGCTGGGGTCGCTCATCTCCGTCGACCACAAGGACAGGGTCGCCGAGCACGTCGCCGACGCGGTGGCCAAGGGCGCGACCGTCCTCACCGGCGGGCGCGAGCGTCCCGACCTCGGGCCGGCGTTCTACGAGCCCACGGTCCTCGAGGGCGTCACCACCGAGATGCTCACCGGGTCCTGCGAGACCTTCGGTCCCGTGGTGGCCCTGCACCGCTACTCCTCGGTGGACGAGGCGGTGGAGCTGGCGAACGACACCGACTACGGCCTGAACGCCAGCGTCTGGGGCACCGACCTCGAGGCCGCCGAGGCGGTCGCGCGACGCATCCACGCCGGCAACGTGAACGTCAACGACGCCCTCGCCGCGGCGTACGCCGCCAAGGGGACGCCGTCCGGTGGCGTCAAGCAGTCCGGCGTGGGCGCCCGCCACGGCGACCAGGGCTTGTTGAAGTACACCGACGCGATCAACCTCGCCGTGCTCAAGAAGCAGGTCCTCTCCGCGCCGCGGGACGAGCCGTTCGACAAGCACGTGGACCAGACCCTCAAGGGGCTCACGATGATGCGGCGGCTCGGGATCCGGTAGGTCGGGCGGCCCGTCCCCGGGGTCGGCCGCAGGGTCGGCCGCAGGGTCGGCCGCGGTGCGCCGTCCGGTCACGGGACGAGTCGCTTGGCGGCCCGCGTCGCTCGGACTTCCCTGCCGCGCACGGCTTGGTCATCGAGCGCCGCGCGTCGCTCTCACGCGACCTCGCCCCGCGCCCACCCGTCGCACCGCGTCCGGGTCGACCGGTCCGGGTCGGGCGGGCTCGGGTCAGGCCACGAGCAGGGAGCGCTTGGAGAGGCCCATCCAGTAGCCGTCGATGACCTGCTGGCCGGGGGCCTCGGCGTCGGTGGCCGCGCCCAGGGTCACGAACAGCGGGGTGAAGTGCTCGACGGTGGGGTGGGCGTAGGGCATGCCCGGGGCCTGCGAGCGGTACGCCGCCAGCTCGGCCACGTCGCCGCGGGAGAGGGCGTCGGCGGCCCAGGAGTCGAAGTCGACCGACCAGCCCGGGGCCTGCGCCTCGATGCGGAACTCCTTGAGGAACGGCAGCCCGTGGGTCAGGAAGCCGGAGCCGATCACGAGCACGCCCTCGTGGCGCAGCTCGCGCAGCCGGCTGCCGAGGACGAGCAGCTTGTGGGGGTCCTGGGTCGGCAGCGACATCTGCAGCACCGGGATGTCCCCGTCGGGGTACATGACCTTCAGCGGCACCCAGGCGCCGTGGTCGAGGCCGCGGCTGGCGTGCTGGTGCACCGGCTCGGTGTCGGGCATCATCGCGGCCACCCGCGCGGCGAGTGCGGTGGCGTCGGGGGTCCGGTAGGTCATCTCGTAGTAGCGCTGCGGGAACCCGCCGAAGTCGTAGACCAGGTCGGCGCCCGGGCCCGAGGCCGACAGCGACAGCGGCGCCGACTCCCAGTGGGCGCTGACGATCAGGATCGCCTTGGGGCGGGGGAGGTCGGCGGCCAGGGAGCGCAGCTCACCCGACCACCCCGGGTCGTCGAGCAGCGGGGGAGCGCCGTGGCCGATGTAGAGCGCAGGCATCGCGGGGGAGGTGTCCATGACTTCCCTAACTAGTTGATGCGACAACTATATTCCCGGGTCAGGGAAGGCGCCAGTCAACCGGCGTACCGCCCTGCTCCTCCAGCATCCGGTTGACCCGGCTGAACGGGCGCGACCCGAAGAACCCCCGGTGCGCCGAGAGCGGGCTGGGGTGCGTGGACTCCACCCACGGCATCGGGGAGAGCTCGGGCTTGAGGGACTGCGCGTCGCGGCCCCACAGCACCGCGGCGAGCGGGTCCCCGCCCGCGGCCCGGCGTGCCAGGGTCCGGATCGCCTGGTCGGTCACGGCCTCCCAGCCACGGCCGCGGTGGGAGGCCGGCTCACCCGCCCGCACCGTCAGGCACCGGTTCAGCAGCATCACGCCGTGGTCGGCCCACGGGGTGAGGTCACCACTGGTGGGCGCAGGCACGCCGAGGTCCTCGACGAGCTCCTTGAAGATGTTGACCAGGCTCCTGGGAGGTGCGACTCCGGGGGCGACCGAGAAGCTGAGCCCGATCGGGTGCCCCGGGGTGGGGTAGGGGTCCTGGCCGACGATGAGCACCTTGACCTCGGCCAGCGGACGACTGAACGCCCGCAGGACCTGCTCGCCCGCGGGCAGGTAGCCCCGACCCGCGGCGATCTCCTCCCGCAGGAAGCGGCCCATGGCCGCGATCCGGTCCTCGACCGGGGCCAGGGCCTCGGCCCAGTCGGGGGCGACGAGGCCCTTGTCCACGAGTCCGGCCAGCGCGCTCACGCCCGCAGCGTAGGCGCGCCCGGGTCATCGTTGCCACCGGGACGCCACTAGGTTTGGCGCGAGGACCCGAGCTGAAGGGACGTGGGATGGACACCGTGCGGGAACGCCGGCCGTGGAGTCTCGAGCGGCGCGCGTGGATGGTGGCCTTCCTGATCTCCGCGTTCAGCTCCCTGCTGATGCACGTCTCGCCGACGGATGGCAGCTACTGGCCGAAGGCGATCGGTGACCTGTTCGTCGGGCTGGCGCTGGTGATGGTGTTCGCCGGCGGGCGGGAGAGCGGGTACGGCGAGCGCGGCACCCTCCCGGTGGCCGTCGCCGTCGGGCTGCTCGCGCCGGTGATCGGCTACGCCTTCGACCCGGGCGGTCCGCTCGGCCGCGTCTTCGCGGCGCTGGAGTTCTTCGTCGTGGGGATGGCGCTCGCCGGCTCCCTGCTCGCGCTGAACCGCCGGGCTCCCCGCCGGGACCTCGACCCGGAGACCGCGCCGCTCGACTGAGCGCCCGCGTCACAAGCGACGAACAACCGACTCAGGCGGGGTGGGCGGGGCGCAGCAGCCGGTCCAGGAACGCGGTGAGCAGGGCCTCGCGCAGCGCGGGGGCGGCGAGGTCGAGGAGGGCGTTGATCTCGGCCATCGAGTCGGGCAGGCCCACGGCACCGTCGTCGGATCCGCCGGCCATCCCGACCGCGGCCAGGAGACCGTCGAAGTCCTCGTCACTGAGCCCGGAGGGGTCCAGGGACTGCACGAACTCCACGACGCCGGGGTCCACGGCGATCGGGCCGGCCGCGACCGCGTCCGAGACGGCCGCCGCGAGCGCGGTGAGGAACTCCTCGGTGTGCTCGGCGGTCGCCGCGCTCAGCGACAGGTGGATCGTCGGCTCCTGCCCCTCGAAGGACATCTGGGGCTGGACGTACCACCCGGCTCGCGTCATCGCGTCGGTGATCGTGAAGACGTCGCAGCTGCCGTCGGTCGCGAAGGCCACCAGCGTCGACTCCGGGGGTACGACGACCCGCAGGCCCTCGATCCGGGCGATCCCCTCGACCAACCGGTCCACGCCGTCGAGCACCTTCCGGGTGAGCTCGAGGTAGCCCTCGTCGCCGATGGTGTTCACCACCGCCCACGCGCCTGCGAGCGGCCCGCCGGACTTCGTGGACTGCATCGTGGGGTTGAGCATCGTGTAGCCGGGCCACTTCGCGCTGGCGAAGAACTGCGGCCGCCGCAGCGCGGCGCTGCGGTGCAGCAGGATCGAGGTGCCCTTGGGGGCGTAGGCGTACTTGTGCAGGTCCACCGAGATGCTGGTGACGCCCTCCACGGCGAAGGTCCACGGCCGGACGGGACGGCCCAGCCGGGCGGCGTACGGCAGCACCCAGCCGCCGATGCAGGCGTCGACGTGGCAGCGGACCCCGCGCGCGGCGGCCGCGGCGGCGATCTCGGTGACCGGGTCGACCACCCCGTGGGCGTACGACGGGGCGCTGGCCACCACGAGCACGGTGCGGTCGTCGATCGCGGCCTCCATCGCGCCGGGACGGGCCCGGAACTCCTCGTCGACGTCGACCATCACCGCCTCGACGCCGAAGTAGTGGGCCGCCTTGTGGAACGCCGCGTGCGCGGTCACCGGCAGCACCATCCGGGGACGCTCGATGTCGGGGCGTGAGTCGCGCGCGCCCTGCACCGCCAGCAGCACCGACTCCGTGCCGCCGGAGGTCACCGTGCCGACGGCGCCGTCGGGGCCGTCGAGCAACCGCGTGGCGAAGCCGACCAGCTCGTTCTCCATCGCCAGCAGGCTCGGGAACGCCGTCGGGTCGAGCCCGTTGGACCCGGCGTACGCCGCCACCGCCGACCGGCCGACCTCGTCGGCCTCGACCAGGCCGGAGTCGTAGACGTAGGCCAGCGTGCGGCCGCCCGTCACCGGGACGTCGGCGGACTGCATCTCGCGCAGCCGCCCCAGGATGTCGTTCACTGCTGGTCTCCTCGGTCGGACGGGTCGGCGACTGCCTCGTCGACCGCGGTGTGGTCCAGCGAGTAGCGCGAGAGCGTCCACAGGCTGAGCAGGATGAGCAGGGCCGGGATGAGGGAGAAGCCCAGGACGATGGCGGTCAGCGCCGAGTCGGGCTGGGTCTGGTTGGTCCAGTCGGCGTTGAGGTCCGAGGAGCGATAGCTGCCCAGGGCCAGCACCACGGCGTACAGCGAGGGGCCGAACGCGAGTCCGAGGGTCTCCCCGGCGGTCCACACCCCGGTGTAGACGCCGATGCGGTTCTCGCCGGTCCGGCGGGCGTCCACCGCGGCGGCGTCGGGAAGCATCGCCATCGGGAAGACCTGCGCGCCGGCGTACCCGACGCCGACCAGCGCCGTGGCCGCGTAGACCCACCACGACGGCGCCGAGCGCGACCAGAAGAGCAGCAGCGCCGCGAGGGCGAGCACCAGCGAGGAGGCGAGGTAGCCCCGCTTCTTGCCGATCCGCTGTCCCAGGGCGCTCCAGGCCGGGGTCAGCAGCAGGGCCGGCCCCACGAAGCAGACGAACAGGATCGTCGCGGCACCCTTGTCGACCAGGACCCAGCGAGCCACGTAGGCGACACCGGCGAGCATGGCGCCGGTCGCGAGGGCCTGGATGACGAACGTGGTCAGCAGCAGCCGGAAGTCGCGCGCCCGGGCCACCACCCGCAGCTGGTCACGCAGGCTTCCCGGGCTCGAGGCCACCTGGCCGATCGGCGCCGAGCGGGTGCCCACGTAGGCCCCGATTACGCCGATCACCAGCAGCCCGGCGATCACCAGTCCCATCACCCGGTAGCCGGTGCGGCCGTCGAACGCGTCCCGGATGGCGGGGGCTGTGGCACCGCTGAGCATGATCGCGAGCGCGAGGATCGCGACCCGCCAGGTCATCAGCCGGGTGCGCTCGTCGTAGGAGTCGGTGATCTCGGCCGGCATCGCGACGTAGGGCACCTGGAAGAAGGCGTACGCCGTGGCGCACGCGACGAACATGACCAGCACCCACGCGGCGTCGAACACCTTCGAGTCCAGGTCGGGGGCCGCGAACAGGAGTGCGAAGAAGAACGCGAGCAGGAGCCCGGCCTTGAGCAGGAACGGCCGACGAGGTCCCCGCGGGTCGGTGGACCGGTCGCTGATCCGCCCGGCGATCGGGTTCAGCACCACGTCCCACGCCTTGGGGAGGAACACGATCAGCCCCGCGAGAACGGCGGCGATCCCGACGGTGTCGGTCAGGTAGGGCAGCAGCATCAGCCCGGGAACCGTCCCGAACGTCCCGGTGGCCACCGAGCCGAAGCCGTAGCCGGCACGGACCTTGCGCGGGAGCGCGTCAGCAGTCGGGGGTCGGGACCGGTCATCGAGGGGGGTCACGCGGGTCAACCTAGTGGCTGGAGGCCGCTGTGTCCGCGACTCGAGGCCGTGCCGATCCTGGCTCGCCGCCCGGTGGTCACTGCCTCCTTGATCGCGTCGAGCGCGTCCGCAGACTAGGCGGGGGGCTGGGGCCGCGAGGCGACCTGAGAGACCATCCAGGTTGCAACCGACGCGGTGATGGCACCCACGGTGCCGATCCCGATGACCATCAGACCGACTGCGATCAGTCGCCCCTGGAGCGTGACTGGAAAGTGGTCGCCGTAGCCCACAGTCGTCACCGTGGTTGCTGCCCACCACAGCGCGTCGCCAAAGGTAGTGATGTTGGCGTCTTGCGCCTTCTGTTCTGCGTCGAGGACGGCCAGTGATCCGAGGCCCACAGCCATGACGGCGGTTCCCACGACATAAGTGGATACTTGTCCGGCGAGCGACCCGGCGGCGGAGCGATTGAGCACGCGGGCAAGCGCCAGCAGTCGAAGCAGCCGTAGGGGCCGCAGCATCGGCAGGCCAACCAGGGCGACGTCGTACCAGTGGCGGACAAGATAGGTCTTGCGGTCCTCCGCCAAGACGACCCGGGCGGCAAAGTCGACTGCGAAGGCACCCCAGACTGCCCACGAGATCGCTGCCAAGGTGACTTGCAGCCGGGAGTCGATTCCCGGGTGTACGACGGGCCAGGCGTAGGCAACGAGGAATGCGGCTGCAAGCAGTAGGAGCGGGACCTCGCTGCGCCGTTCCCAGCGTTGCACTCGGGTCATGGCCGCAGGCTAGCCGTGCCAGCTGCTCCAAACTGGAAGTCTCAGGTCTTCACCGTCGAGAAGGGCGATCGGCTGATCGTGCTCGCCGAGGACTGAGCCCCTACCCAGCGGGCGCGGGCTGCCGCAGCGTCTGCTCGACCAGCCGGGCCAACGCGGCCTGGCCGGCCGGCAGCGGGTGCAGGGCGGCGCCGAGCCGGACGTTGGTCACCCGCCCCTGGACCCACGGCTGCCGTGAGCAGACGTGGTGGCGCAGGGACGCGGCGTAGAAGTCCACGAACTCGACCCCGGCGTCAGCGGCGGCCGCACGCATCTGGTTGCGCAGCCCCAGGTTGACCTCGCGGAACGTCTCCCGGTCCTTCTCACGCATCCTGGGGATGAGGCTGCAGCTCCCCGATGGCGGGTAGAGCCGCGGGTAGCCGATCAGCAGCACCCGGGCGTTCGGCGCGCGCTCGCGCACCTGCCCGAGGGTGGCGACCAGCGCGGGGCGCAGGCGCGCCACGATCGAGCCCAGCTCGGCGCGCTGGTCGAAGAGCGGGCATCCGTGGGTGGAGCGGCGGCACACGGTCGCGATCCGGCCGTAGAGGCGGTAGTCGTTGGCGCCGATGCCGACGGTGACGAGGTCGGTCTCCTCCGACAGCGCGTCGAGCTGCGGCGGCACCCGCTCCCCGAGGCCGGTCAGCTGCCTGCCGGGGAGGTCCCTGGTCTGGGCCCCGATGCAGGACCGGTCCTGGAGGTCGTCCACGTGCAGCGCGGTGGCCACCAGCCGCGGGTAGTTGTTGCTCGAGCGGAAGCACCCACGGGCGGGATCGGTGAGCGGCACGTACGGCGCGGCGGTGTAGGAGTCACCCAGGGCCACGTAGTGCTGGTACGCCGGGCGCGCCGGCCCCGGGCCACTGGTGGTGCCGAGCGCCAGGACGAGCAGGACGAGCAGCAGCGCTGCGACGAGGCGCAGCGCCTGTCGCGAAACGTGCCTCGCCGGCAGGTTCAAGAGCCTCGGGCGAGGTTCCGGGAGCTGGTCGAGGCGAACCTGCGGGCGGGGTTGGAGCCGATGGCCGAACGGTCAGGCGCGACCTCGGCAACGGCCGGCCGGGCCTGCTTCCTCGCGCTCTTGGTGGCCGCCGTCTTCCTGGTCGCGGTCCGCTTGGTCGCCGACTTCTTGGTCGCCGACTTCTTGGTGGCCGTCTTCTTCGTCGTGGTCTTCTCGGCCGCGGTCTTCTTGGTGGCGCTCTTCTTCGCGGCGGTCTTCGCGGCGGCGGCCTTCTTGCTGGTCGCCTTCTTGTTCGCCGCGCTCTTCTTGGCCGCGGGCTTCTTGGTGGTCTTCTTCGCGGCCCGTCGGCGGGCGGGCTTGCCGGTGGACTCCTCCGGGGCGGAGTGCTGCTCCATCCACTCGTCCAGCACCACCCAGGTCGTGTTCCGGGCGGCACGACCGGTGAGCATGCCCAGGTGTCCGCCCGGCACGATCTCCAGGCGCACCTCGGGGGAGCCCGTGAACAGCGGGACCGCGGCCTGCACCGCCTTGATCGGCGCGATCCCGTCGGTGTTGCCCGCGAAGACCAGCACCGGGACCGTGACGTCGGCCAGGTCGATCACCTTGTCGGTGAGGTCCACCTTGCCCTTGAGCAGCTGGTTGCCCTTGAGCATCCGGTGGTAGAGCTGGCCGAAGGAGCGGCCGGGGTAGGCGTGCATGTTCGCGGTGAACCGGTCCACCGCCTCGATCTGCGCCAGCCACTCGCTGTCGTCGAGGTGCTGCAGCATCGCGAGGGGCTTGGTGAGCAGCTTGGTGCCCGCGGTGAGCTTGAACGCCCGGCGCACCAGCGGGGCCGGTGCCCCGCCGAGCATCCGGTAGAGCTGGGTGACCAGCCCGCCGTCGGTGAGTCGCAGGATGGGCCGGATCGGGGCGACCATCGGCACCTGCTTGACGTCGAACGGGGTGCCCAGCAGGGTCAACGACGCGATCGGGAGGCTGGCGTCGTCGGCGGCGGCGAGGGCGGCGAAGATGCCGCCCAGGCTCCAGCCGACGAGGTGCACCGGTCGGCCGCCGGCGTGCTCGCTCACGGTCTTGACCGCCTCGGGGACGACTCCCTCGACCCAGTGCTCGAGGCCCATGGTGCGGTTCTTGAAGGAGACCTCGCCGTACTCCACGAGGTAGGTGGGCCGGCCCTGGGTGACGAAGTGCTCGACCAGGGAGCAGCCGCGCCGCAGGTCGTAGCAGATCGCGGGGGCGGCCAACGGCGTGATCAGCAGCACCGGGTCACCGCTCTCGCGGGTCCGCTTCTGCGGCCGGTAGTGGTAGACCTCGCGCAGCGGCCCGTCGTCGATGAGCGTGCGCGGCATGGGGCGAAGGTCCGCCAGCCCCCCGTAGAGCACCTTGTGCGCGACGTTGCTGGCGGCGGACGCGACCTGGTCCGGCTTGGGGATCAAGTCCATGGGCGAGAGGTTACCGACTCGCGCGTACCCGGGCCGCGCCCACGCGCGGCCCATCCACGACATGGACATCGTCGTGGGTGCGAGGTAGGACTGGGCCATGAAGATCTCTCGGGTGCTGGGTGGTGTGGGCGTTGCCCTCGGGGCGGTCGCAGCGCGGGACCTCACCCAGAAGCGGCACGCACTGATGCGCAACTTCCCGGTGATCGCGCACGCCCGCTACTGGCTGGAGACCATCGGCCCGGAGCTGCGTCAGTACATCGTGACCAGCAACGACGAGGAGCGCCCGTTCAGCCGCGACCAGCGCATCTGGATCTACGCCTCCTCCAAGCAGCAGAACAACTACTCCGGCTTCGGCACCGACAACGACACCGAGCACCTGCCGGGCTACGCGATCATCAAGCACCGCACCTTCGCCAGCTCGCTGCCCCACGACCACGCCAGGACGACCGGCCTCCCGAGCGCCAAGGTCCTGGGTGGCCCTCGTGGGCGGGCGAAGGCCTTCCGCCCCGACTCACTGGTCAACATCTCCGGGATGAGCTTCGGGTCGATGTCGGGCAACGCCATCCAGGCGCTGAACTCCGGTGCGCGGCAGGCGGGCTGCATGCACAACACGGGTGAGGGTGGGCTCTCCTCGCACCACCTCCAGGGCGGGGACCTGGTGCTGCAGCTCGGTACGGCGTACTTCGCCTGCCGGGACGAGCACGGCAACTTCTCCCTCGACAAGCTCAAGGAGGTCGTCGAGTCGGCCCCGGTGCGTGCGATCGAGATCAAGCTGTCCCAGGGGGCCAAGCCCGGTCTCGGCGGACTGCTGCCCGCCGCGAAGGTGAGCCGCGAGATCTCGGAGGTCCGGGGCATCCCGATGGGCCGCGACTGCGCCAGCCCGGCCCGGCACACCGCGTTCAGCGACGAGGACAGCCTGCTCGACTTCGTGGAGCTGGTCGCCACCGAGACCGGCCTGCCGGTCGGCATCAAGAGCGCCGTCGGGGAGATGGGGTTCTGGCACCAGCTCACCCGCCTGATGGCCGGCGGTGACCGGGGGGTCGACTTCGTCACCCTCGACGGGGGCGAGGGCGGCACCGGTGCCTCGCCGCCGATCTTTGCCGACTCGATCGCGCTGCCGTTCCGGATCGGGTTCTCCCGGGTCTACGCCACGTTCGCCGAGGCCGGGCTCACCGACGACGTCACCTTCATCGGCTCCGCGAAGCTGGGGCTTCCGGACAACGCCGTGGTCGCCTTCGCCCTCGGCGCGGACATGGTCAACGTCGCCCGTGAAGCGATGCTCGCGATCGGGTGCATCCAGTCCCAGAAGTGCCACACCGACCGCTGCCCCACGGGGGTCGCCACGCAGGATCCCTGGCTGGCGCACGGCCTGGAGCCGGTCTCCAAGGCCGAGCGGTGCGCGCAGTACATCCGCACCTTGCGCAACGAGCTGGTCAAGGTCTCGGAGTCGGTCGGCGTCGCTCACCCGGGCCTGATCACCGCCGACGACGTCGACATCCTCAGCGGCGACTACCAGGCGCAGTCACTGCGGGAGATCTACGGCTACAGGCACGGCTGGGGAGAGCTGGGCCCGAAGCTCGCCGAGGAGATCCGCCACGTGATGCAACCCGGCGGGATGCGCTCCGAGGGCGAGTCCATCGAGGCCGGTGAGGGAGAGAAGGACGACCCGGTCGGCACCGACACGGGTGACTGAGCGAGCCTGATCCGGGCCCGGTCGAGGTGGCTCAGCCGCGGCTGGCCGGGTGCAGCTCCCGGGTGTGGGTCTGGGAGCCCGCGAGGTGGTCGAGGAAGGTGGTGGCCCAGCGGGCCACGTCGTTCTCGGCCACGGTCTTGCGCATCGCCCGCATCCGCCGGGTCAGGTCCTTCTCCTCGGCCTGGTAGGCCTGGAGCATCGTCGCCTTCATCCCGTTGATGTCGTAGGGGTTGACCAGGTAGGCCTGCCGGAGCTCGTTGGCGGCGCCGGCGAACTCCGAGAGCACCAGCGCCCCGTTGTTGTTGAACCGGCTGGCGACGTACTCCTTGGCGACGAGGTTCATCCCGTCCCGGAACGGGGTCACCACCATGATGTCCGCGGCGCCGTACAGCGCGACCAGCTCCTCACGGGGGAAGGAGGAGTGCAGGTAGGAGATCGCGGGCCGGCCGATGCGGCCGAGGTCGCCGTTGATCCGGCCCACGAGCCGGTCGATGTCATCTCGCAGCCGGCGGTACTGGTCGACCCGCTCCCGCGACGGGGTGGCGACCTGGACGAAGACCGCGTCCTCGACGGTGAAGTGCCCGTCGGCGATCAGCTCGCTGTAGGCGCGGAGCCGGGCGTAGATGCCCTTGGTGTAGTCGAGGCGGTCGATCCCGAGGAAGACCTTGCGGGGGTTGCCGAGCTCCTCGCGGATCTCGGCGGAGCGTGCGGTCACCGGCTCGGAGCGGGCGAGCTCCTCGAATCCGGCGGTGTCGATCGAGATCGGGAACGCCTTGGCGATCACCACCCGGCCGTCGGGCAGGTAGACGGAGTCGCGGTGGGTCTTGTGCCCGACCCGCTGCCGGACCAGGCGCACGAAGTTCTGGGCCGCGCCGGCGAGCTGGAAGCCGACGAGGTCGGCGCCGAGGAGCCCCTCGAGGATCTGGCGGCGCCAGGGCAGCTGGGAGAAGAGCTCCGGCGGGGGGAAGGGGATGTGCAGGTAGAACCCGATGCGCAGGTCCGGACGGAGCTCGCGCAGCATCGCCGGGACGAGCTGGAGCTGGTAGTCCTGCACCCAGACGGTGGCGTCCTTGGCCGCGAACTTGGCGGCCGCCTCGGCGAAGCGGTGGTTGATCGCCACGTAGGAGTCCCACCACTCACGGTGGAAGGACGGCTTGGCCACCAGGTCGTGGTAGAGCGGCCACAGGGTGTCGTTGGAGAACCCCTCGTAGAACTCGTTGACCTCCTCCGCCGAGAGCGGCACCGGCACCAGGGTCATCCCTTCGTCCTCGAACGACTCGGGGACCTCGCCGGAGTCCCCGGGCCAGCCGATCCAGGCGCCCCGGTTGCGGCTCATCACCGGCTGGAGGGCCGAGACCAGGCCGCCCGGAGAGGGACGCCAGGAGGTCTCGCCGTCGGCGTCGACGACCCGGTCGACGGGCAGCCTGTTGGCCACGACGACCAGGTCGGCGCTGGTACGGCGCTGCGAGCTCGAAGTCACGAGCCGACCCTATCCACGGGGTAGGTGACACCGATCTGGGCCCGGAGCTCGTCCATCTGCTCCATCAGCGCGATCGTCTGCGCGGGCGGCACCAGGGTGCTGGTGTGCGCCCCGGCGCGCAGACAGCGGTGCACCTCGAGGATCTCGTTGCCGTAGCCCCGGCCGACCACCGGCTCGTCGGGGAGGATCCACTCGCTCTCGCCCTGCTGGGTCCAGTACGACGTCCAGCGGATCCGCTCGGGGTGGTGGAAGCCCCACGGCAGGTCGAAGCGGCCGATCTCGGTGGCGACCGAGGCCGAGCGCGGGGACTGGGAGGTCATCGACGCGGTCAGTGCGGCGGTCGCGCCACCGGCGTAGCGGCCCGCGATCGCGATGTCGAGGTCGATCCCGCTCTCGGAGAGGTGGGCCACCGACCTGAGCTGCTCGGGGGCGCCGAGGACCAGGTGGGCGAACGTCAGGGGGTAGATGCCCATGTCGAGCAGGGCTCCCGCTCCGAGCGCGGGGTCGAAGAGCCGGTCGTGCGGGTCGTTCGGGACCACGAAGCCGAGGTCGGCGTGCACCTGGCGCGCGGTGCCGTGCTCGCCGTCGGCCAGCAGCCTCAGCATCGTGCGGATCATGGGGTGGCAGGCCATCCACATGGCCTCCATCAGGAACAGCCCGCGGGCCTGCGCCTCCTCGAAGAGCGCCTGGGTCGAGCCGGCGTCGAGGGTCATCGGCTTCTCGCAGAGCACGTGCTTGCCCGCCTCGAGGGCGAGCCGCACGTGCTCGTCGTGGAACGCGTGCGGGGACGCGACGTACACCACGTCGACGTCCGGGTCGCTGACCAGCTCCTCGTAGGAGCCGTGGGCGGTGCCCCCGAACTCGGCCGCGAACTCCTCGGCCCGTTGCCGGCTGCGTGAGCCGCTGGCCACCAGGGTCGCGTCGGGCACCAGCGCCAGGTCGGTGGCGAAGGTCCGTGCGATCCGGCCCGGCGCCAGCACGCCCCAGCGAATGGTCTCCATGGCGCTCACCGTACCCAGCCCGAGCCAGCCGACCCCGCGAGCGCGCGCGAGCCGCACGCGCCACGCCGCGAACCGAATGACACTGATGTATTTCCTCGCCTATGATGAGCCCGCAGCCACACCGTTACCCGTCCGAGGAGTCGTCCTGATGGTCGCCAGCCACGCGCTCAACCACTCCCAGTCGGAGGGACCCGCGGAGCTGTCCGCCCGGGACGCCGAGATGCTCGACTTCGAGCGCCAGTGGTGGAAGTACGCCGGCGCCAAGGAGCAGGCCGTCCGCGAGAAGTTCGACATGTCCTCGACCCGCTACTACCAGGTCCTCAACGCCCTGATCGACCGGCCCGAGGCGCTGGCCCACGACCCCCTGCTCGTGCGTCGCCTGCGCCGCCTGCGCGCCACCCGTCAGCGCCAGCGTTCCGCGCGCCGACTCGGCTTCGACCTCTCGGAGTGACCTCGATGTCCAGGCTGCCTGGGGGTTCGCGCCCGCGCGACGAGCGCGGCGTCGTACTGCCCACGCGCCTGCTGGTGCTGTGCATCTCGGCGGTCGCCGTTGCGGGCCTCGTGTTCGTGGCCAACGACCCCGACCAGGCGCCCGACGAGACGGCAGCACCCGTGGTGAGCACCCCGTCCGCCACTCCCTCGAGCACTCCCACCGCGGACCCGGCGCCGGTCAAGCCCAAGCCCAAGCCGATCAAGCGCGGCGAGGTGCTCGTCGAGGTCTTCAACAACACCCGCACCAAGGGCCTGGCCGGCGGCGTCGCCGACAAGGCCAAGTCCGCCGGGTGGAACGTCGTGGGCTCGGACAACTGGTACGGCACCATCGACGGCACCTCGGTCTACTTCCCGCCGCGCCTCAAGGAGGCCGCGCGCGAGCTCGGCCGCGACCTCGGGATCAAGAAGCTGCGCCCGGCCGAGGAGCCGATGCGCTTCGACCGTGTCACCGTGATCCTCACCGACGACTACCGCTGACCTGCCGCTTTCCTCTACCGGCTCGCCCTGACGGCGACCGTTCCGGGCGGCTCGTGCGTGCCGCCCGCCTGGTGGCCCGTTTGGACAAGCGCCGAACCGGGCTGGGACGATGGGCCCCATGGAGTTCGGCTCGACGTCGGGTGAGCAGGAGTACGCCGCGCTGGTGCGCACCGCGGACGACCTCGTCGTCGGACTCGACTTCGACGGCACCCTGGCCCCGATCGTGGAGGACCCGGAGCGGGCCCACATCCACCCCGATGCCGACCAGGTGCTGGTCGACCTCGCCGCCCAGGTGCGTGCGGTCGCGGTGATCACGGGGCGCCCGGCGCGGCAGGCCCTCGACCTCGGCGGCCTCGAGGAGGTCGGCAACGCCATCGGGGACACCGGCCGGGAGCTGTTCGTCCTCGGCCAGTACGGCAACGAGCGCTGGACCTCCACCAACCGCCGGGTGATCTCGCCCAAGCCGCCGCGCGGCCTGGCCAGCTTCATGGGGGAGATCCCGCGCCTGCTGCGCAAGGCCGACGCCAGCGACGCCTGGGTGGAGGAGAAGGGCCTCGCCGTGGCCGTGCACACCCGCCGGCTGCCGGACCCCGAGGGCGCCTTCGAGCGGCTGCTGCCGCTGCTCGCCGACGCGGCGAAGAGTCACGACCTCGACATCGAGCCGGGCCGCTGGGTCGTGGAGGTGCGGGCGCACGGGATGAACAAGGGTGCCGCCG
The DNA here is from genome assembly GCF_058215695.1 of Nocardioides sp. Z38_18. Classification (NCBI taxonomy): domain Bacteria; kingdom Bacillati; phylum Actinomycetota; class Actinomycetes; order Propionibacteriales; family Nocardioidaceae; genus Nocardioides; species Nocardioides sp. Z38_18. The sequence continues at coordinate 731,282 of NZ_JBZAJE010000002.1, read as the reverse complement.
TACGCCGGCTGAGCGACGAGCTCGGTGCCCGGGCGTTCGTGTTCTGCGGCGATGACCTCGGCGACGTGGAGGCGTTCAAGGCGGTCGAGGAGCTGCGCGGCCGCGGCTTCCCCGGCCTGCTGGTGTGCTCGGCCTCGGAGGAGGAGAACGCCCTCGCCGACCTCGCCGACGTGGTGGTGCAGGGACCCGACGGCGTGCTGGAGCTGCTCCGCGAGCTCACCGCCGACATCAAGAACGCCCGCGCCTGAGCCGGATCACCCCCGGACAACCCATGTCGCCCTTGTCCGGGCCGTGGGTCTCCCGCGGTGCGAGACCGCGCCGTCTCGAATGGCGGAATCGGTGTGCACATTCTGAGACGGCTACCTACTGTGGTGCACAGCTCATCGAGAGGGACTGAGGGAACGGCCCGTTGAAGTCCCGGCAACCGCCACACCGAGCCTCCGATCTTTCGGATTCGTGTGGTGCGGTGCCAAATCCGTCTTGGTCCGAAATCCGGTCCAGGGAAGATGAGAAGGAGGCCTCCTTTGAGCACTGCAACAGAACTCTCGCCCGCCACCGCAACCGGCGCCGGCACCACTCTCCGGGAGCGCGCCTTCGGCAACGCGACCGGCCTGTCCTGTCGTGAGTGCGGGCACCAGATCGCCCTGGGCCCGAACTACGCGTGTCCGGAGTGCTTCGGCCCCCTGGAGATCTCCTACGACTTCCCGGCGGTCACCCGGGAGGACATCGAGGCGGGTCCGCGCAACATCTGGCGCTACAAGGCGCTGCTGCCGGTGCCCGACGACATCGAGCAGAGCCCCAACATGGAGCCCGGCTTCACCCGGCTGCTCAAGGCGAACAACCTCGGTCGTGAGCTCGGCATCGACAACCTCTGGGTCAAGGACGACTCCACCAACCCGACCAACTCCTTCAAGGACCGGGTGGTGGCCTGCGCGCTGAGCGCGGCGCGGGAGTTCGGGAGCAAGGTGTTCGCCTGCCCCTCGACGGGCAACCTGGCCAACGCCGTCGCCGCGGCCGGGGCCCGGGCCGGCATCAAGACCGTCGTGTTCATCCCCTCGAACCTCGAGAAGCCCAAGCAGGTCAACTCCGCGGTGTTCACCGAGAACCTCGTCGCCGTCAACGGCAACTACGACGACGTCAACCGGCTCGCCTCGGAGATTGCCGGCGAGGAGGAGGGCTGGGCGTTCGTGAACGTCAACGTGCGGCCCTACTACGCCGAGGGCTCCAAGACGCTGGGCTACGAGATCGCCGAGCAGCTCGGCTGGCGCCTGCCCGACCAGATCGTGATCCCGGTCGCCTCCGGCTCCCAGCTGACCAAGGTGCACAAGGCCTTCCAGGAGCTGATCAAGCTCGGGCTCGTCGAGGACAAGCCCTACCGGGTCTTCGGTGCGCAGGCCACGGGCTGCTCCCCGGTCTCGGTGGCCTACAAGGCCGGCATCGACGCGATCCGCCCGGTCAAGCCGGACACCATCGCCAAGAGCCTGGCGATCGGCAACCCGGCCGACGGCATCTACGTCCTCGACGTCTGCCGTGAGACCGGCGGCGCCGTGGAGGACGTCACCGACGACGAGGTGCGCGCGGGCATCGTGCTCCTCGCCCGCACGGAGGGGATCTTCACCGAGACCGCCGGCGGCACCACCGTGGGCGTGCTGAAGAAGCTCGTCGACACCGGCCAGCTCGACACCACCCTGGAGACCGTGGTGATCAACACCGGGCACGGGCTCAAGACCCTGGACGCGGTCAGCGACGCGGTGGGCCCGGCGGCCACGATCGAGCCGTCGTACGCCGCGTTCAGCGCCAGCGGCCTGGTCTGAGTCCCAGCCGCAGCAGGCATTCCCACACCACAGCAGGAGAGACAGATGAGCGTCCAGGTCCGGATCCCCACCATCTTGCGCACCTACACCGGCGGCGCCTCCGAGGTCGCGGCTCAGGGCGACACCCTGGCCGAGGTGCTCGACGACCTCGAGGCCAACCACAGCGGGATCAAGGCGCGCGTCCTCGACGACGCCGGCAAGATCCGTCGCTTCGTCAACGTCTACGTCGGCAACGACGACGTGCGCTTCCTCGACGGCCTCGACAGCAGCACTCCCGACGGCACCAAGATCAGCATCATCCCGGCGGTCGCCGGCGGCTGAGGCCGGCGCGAAGATCGGCGCGGAGATCGGCGCGGAGATCGGCGCGGTGATCGGCGCGGTGATCGGCCGGTTCGCCGGCACCCCGATCGGGCAGACTGTGGTGATGCCACGCAAACTCGCCACCGCCGACCGGGTGGGCCGAGACGAGCTGCTCGAGTTCGTCCGGCCCCGCCACAACGCCACCCTGGTGACCACCCGCAGGAACGGCCGGCCGCAGGTCTCGCCGGTCACCTGCGGCGTCGACCAGGAGGGCCGGGTGGTGATCTCGACGTACCCGCAGCGCGCCAAGGTCGCCAACCTGCGCCGCACCCCCGAGGTCACCCTGCTGATCCACAGCGACGACTGGAACGGGCCCTACGTCCAGCTCGACGGCACCGCCGAGGTGATCGACCTGCCGGACTCCGTGGAGCCGCTCGTCGACTACTTCCGCAGCATCTCCGGGGAGCACCCCGACTGGGACGAGTACCGCGAGGCGATGCGCGAGCAGGGCAAGTCCCTGATCCGGGTCACCATCGACTCCTGGGGTCCGATCGCCACGGGCGGCTTCCCGCCCGAGCTGGCCGACTGAGCCGATGACCGTCGAGGACGGCGCCGCGCCGCCGCGTCCCGTCGTACTGCTCGCCACCTGCTCCTGGTTCCCCGCCGGCGAGGAGTGGGCGGGGACCGACCACCTGCTGCCGGCGCTGGCCGAGCGGGGGATCGAGGGGCGCTGGGTGGTCTGGGACGACCCCGGGGCCGACTGGTCCCAGGGTCTGGTCGCCGTGCGCTCGACCTGGGACTACGACCAGCGCCGCGAGGAGTTCCTCCGCTGGGCGGGCACGGTGCCGTGGATGCTCAACTCCGCCGCGGTGTTCGCCTGGAACACCGACAAGAGCTACCTGGTCGAGCTCGCAGCAGCCGGCGTCCCCGTGGTCCCGACCCTCGTCGTGGAGCACGAGGAGGAGCTGCCGGCCGCGATCGCGGAGCTCTCCATGGATCGCGAGGCCCCCGGCGACCCGGGCGTCCCGAACGTGGTGGTCAAGCCGACGGTGGGGGCCGGAGGGCGGGGCCTGGTCGTCTTCGACGGCGTCGACGGCGGCCCGGCCGACCTCGACGAGTCCGGCCTCAGCGACGGACCCTGGGTGGTGCAGCCCCTGGTCGAGTCGGTGCGCACCGAGGGCGAGACGTCCGTGTTCGTGCTCGACGGCCGCGTCGTCTCCTCGGCCCGCAAGGTGCCGGCGAGCGGTGAGCTCCGGGTACACGAGCGGTACGGCGGGTCGACGGTCGCCGTACCGCTGACCGATGAGGCCGCCGAGGTGGCCAACCGCGCGGTCACCGCGGCGCAGGCACTGCTCGAGGAGCGGCTCGACTACGCCCGCGTCGACCTGATGCGCCTGGTCGACGGCACCCTCGCCGTCAGCGAGCTCGAGCTGACCGAACCCGGCCTCTACCTCGAGGTCCTGCCGCAGAACGCGAGCGCGTTCGCAGACCTGGTGCGTGATCGTTTGCGATCTCCCTGACGGGAACGGGGCACCGGAAAGGTTGAGCGTCACAACGAACTGGTGACGCGAACAGTCTGTGTGCCCCGGTTGCCGACGTACCGGTTGCCGACGTACCGGCTGTCGGCGCATAGGGAGGACCGCCTAGTGGCCGCTCGGACGAGCATCATCCGGACCAAGAACGTCGACACCGTCATCCACCAGAACGACGGTGACGAGGAGGGCGGCCTCGCTGAGCCCCACGTCGGGCACGCGCCGGGAACAGGCCCCCCGGTGTTTGCACTCGGATAGGGCGAGTGCTAAAAATGAAGCTGGCACTCTCCCTATGAGAGTGACAACGCAGCATCGATCCATGGCCGTCTGAGTCGAGGTTCGAAGGCGCTGGCGGGAAGGGTCCGCCGGGTCAGCCCGGATCGTCCGTCGCGGGCGACGAAGCGGCCACCACACTTTTTAGCGTGAGGAATCACCTAGCCATGCCGAAGCTGATTGCATTCAACGAGGAGGCCCGCCGCGGGCTCGAGCGAGGGATGAACACTCTCGCCGACGCGGTCAAGGTCACGCTCGGTCCCAAGGGGCGCAACGTCGTACTCGAGAAGAAGTGGGGTGCGCCCACCATCACCAACGACGGTGTGAGCATCGCCAAGGAGATCGAGCTCGAGGACCCCTACGAGAAGATCGGCGCCGAGCTCGTCAAGGAGGTCGCCAAGAAGACCGACGACGTCGCCGGTGACGGTACGACGACCGCCACCGTCCTGGCCCAGGCCATGGTGCGCGAAGGGCTGCGCAACGTCGCCGCCGGCGCCAACCCGATGGAGCTCAAGCGCGGCATCGAGAAGGCCGTCGAGGCCGTCTCCGCGCAGCTGCTCGGAATGGCCAAGGACGTCGAGACCAAGGAGCAGATCGCGGCGACCGCCTCGATCTCCGCCGCGGACACCACCGTCGGCGAGGCCATCGCCGAGGCGATGGACAAGGTCGGCAAGGAAGGCGTCATCACCGTCGAGGAGTCGAACACCTTCGGGCTCGACCTCGAGCTGACCGAGGGGATGCGCTTCGACAAGGGCTACATCTCCCAGTACTTCATGACCGACCCGGAGCGCATGGAGGCCGTCCTCGACGACCCCTACATCCTGATCGCGAACCAGAAGATCTCCACGGTCAAGGACCTGCTGCCGCTCCTCGAGAAGGTCATGCAGAGCGGCAAGCCGCTGCTGATCATCGCCGAGGACATCGAGGGCGAGGCCCTGTCCACCCTGGTCGTCAACAAGATCCGGGGCACCTTCAAGTCCGTCGCCGTCAAGGCTCCGGGCTTCGGTGACCGCCGCAAGGCGATGATGCAGGACATCGCGATCCTGACCGGCGCGCAGGTCGTGTCCGAGGACGTCGGCCTCAAGCTGGAGTCGACCGGCATCGAGCTGCTCGGCCAGGCCCGCAAGGTCGTCGTCACCAAGGACGAGACCACCATCGTCGACGGCGCCGGGGACACCGACCAGCTCGCTGGCCGCGTGAACCAGATCCGCGCCGAGATCGAGAAGAGCGACTCCGACTACGACCGCGAGAAGCTGCAGGAGCGCCTGGCCAAGCTGGCCGGCGGCGTTGCGGTCATCAAGGTCGGCGCGGCCACCGAGGTCGAGCTCAAGGAGCGCAAGCACCGCATCGAGGACGCCGTTCGCAACGCGAAGGCTGCCGTCGAAGAGGGCATCGTCGCCGGTGGCGGCGTGGCCCTGGTGCAGGCTGGCGTCAACGCGTTCGAGAAGCTCGAGCTCGTGGGCGACGAGGCCACCGGTGCCAACATCGTCAAGGTCGCGCTCGCGGCTCCGCTCAAGCAGATCGCGATCAACGCCGGTCTCGAGGGTGGCGTCGTGGCGGAGAAGGTCGCCGGTCTTCCGGTCGGCCACGGCCTGAACGCTGCGACCGGGGAGTACGGCGACATGCTCGCTGCCGGCATCCCCGACCCCGCCAAGGTGACGCGTTCGGCGCTGCTCAACGCAGCCTCGATTGCCGCGCTGTTCCTCACCACCGAGGCGGTCATCGCCGACAAGCCGGAGAAGGCGCCCGCCATGGGTGGCGGCGACCCGACCGGCGGCATGGGCGGCATGGACTTCTGAGCCCACCCGCTCAGGAACCACCGCTTCACAGGCATCACCCGGAAGGGCCCTCGCTTCGGCGGGGGCCCTTTCGGGTATGTCCGGGGTACACAGGCAGGGCACACCCACCACCGAGGAGATCCATGGGCCGCGAGATGCAGGTCAGCGACAGCATCGTCATCGAGATCGACGCGCACACGATCTACGACCAGGTGGCCGACCCCACCCAGATGGCCCGGTGGAGCCCGGAGAACACCGGCGCGACCACCACGAGCGCCGGTCGCACGCTGCGCGTCGGTGAGGTCTTCGACGGGTCGAACAAGCGTGGTCGTGCGCGGTGGAGCACCGAGTGCGTGGTGATCGCCGCGGAGCCCGGGCAACGGTTCGCCTTCGACGTGCGCAAGATCGGGCCGCGCAAGCCGCTGCTCGCCGGGCGCATCGCGTCGTGGGAGTACACCTTCGAGCCGGTCGCCGACGGCACCCGCGTCACCGAGACCTGGACCGACCTGCGCGACCGGTGGCCGGACTGGGCCGCGGCGATCTTCGACAAGGCCGCGACCGGTGGCCGGCTCTTCTCGCAGTTCCAGCGGGGCAACATCGCGCGCACGCTGGCCGCGATGAAGGCGGACCTCGAGGGCGACCCCGTCGGCTGAGCGGTTGGAGCTCGCGGGTGAGCGGGGTCGCCTAGCGGGCCGGGTGCTGCCGCTCCGCGCGGCCAGCGGGGTGGGTGAGCAGCGCCGCGCAGCCGGCAGCGAGCACCAGCACACCGGCGACCGCGTCGACGAGTAGCGCCGCACCGGGGGAGACCGAGTCCACGAGCATGCCCGCGATCGCAGCACCGGCTGCGATCCCCATGATGTTCGCGGTCCCGAGCATGGTCATCATCGTGGTGCCCCACCCTTCGGGAGCCGAGCGCTCGGCGAGGGCGTAGGAGCTGACCAGGGCCGGTGCCAGGGCGACGCCGAGCAGCAGGCAGGAAGCGGCGAGCAGGGCAGGATGCTCCGAGACCGAGCTCGCCAGGCCGCCGAGAGCGACCAGGGCGCCGGCGCAGGCGATCCTGGCCTCGAGCCGGAACACCTGGGGCAGCCGGGTGGTGAGCAGTCCCGCGATCCCGGCGCCGACCCCCATGGCGGCGTACACGGGGCCGGTGAGCTCGTCGGTGCCCGCAGCCGCCATCCGCGCCGCGACGCCGGTCTGGGTCGCGCCGAAGACCAGTCCGACGCCGGCCATCGCGACCAGGAGGCTGCCGACGTGGGCGAGGGGAAGTGCCCCACGCTCGCGGTGACCGGTGGAGCGGCCGGCACCGTGGCCGGGCAGCGCGGTGTGGTGCAGCGCGAATCCGGTCTGGGTCACCACGGCCAGCGCCAGGGCCAGCACCAGCCCGAGTGTGGGTGAGGCGAGGCCGGCGACGGTGCTCACCAGGACCGGTCCGACCACGAACCCGCACTCGTCGAGGGCGCCCTCCCAGGCCATCGCCGTGGAGGTGAACGAGCGACGGTCGGCGCGCGAGCGGCCCAGTGCGGCCCACCGGCTGCGGGCCATCGCGCCCGCCTGCGGGTTGGACATCCCGATCAGCGCGGCCAGCCCCATCGTCACCGGCAGCACGTCCCGGGGGGCGAGCAGCAGGAAGGCGCCCAGCGCGAGGACCTGCACCACCGTGGCCAGCACGCCGACGACCCGCTGGCCGAACCGGTCGGCGAAGACGCCGACGAAGGCGCCGCCCAGGCCCCCGCCCACACTGAGCGCAGCGACTGCGAGCCCACCTGTCGCGAAGGACCCGCTGCGGTCCGCCACGTAGAGCAGGATCCCGAGCGGCAGCATCGCCGTCGGCAGCCGGACCGCGGCGTCGAGCACCACGTAGTACGGCTCCACCTGGCGCAGCAGCGTGGGGAAGGAGGTGCGCGTCGACGTGGCAGGACGGACGGCAGTGGGGACAGGGGTGACAGGGGTGGACATCGGTTTCTCCGGGTGCGCTCAACGACGTGCTCGCCACCCCACCACTGACGCGCTGTACCCCTGTGCAGCCGCCAGTTTACGACCCTCGTGTTCGCCTGCCGAATCGGATGTCGCCGTTGGGTAGCCGGCTGGCGTCGTAGCCGTCGTCGTGGGCGCGGTGGTGGTGCCAGGAACACAGCAGGACCCCGTCCTTGAGATCGGTGAGGCCGCCTCTGGCCCAGGGTCTGCCCCAGTGGTGTGCCTCGCACCAGGCGGCGGGGATGGTGCACCCTTCGGCGCGGCACTCACGGTCGCGGATGATCATCGCCTTGCGCTGTGCGGGCTTGAACAGCCGCGAGGACCGGCCGAGGTCGAGCACCTCGGAGTTCGTGCCGAGCACGGCGGGGACGATCTTGCCGGTGCAGGCCAGGCGCCGGACCTCCCCGGCGGTGAGCCGGTCGGTGGGTCCGAGCTCGCCGACGCCGAGGTCACGGCGCAGGTCCGCCAGCGGGATCGTGACGATCACCGTGGTGGCGTCGCCACCGTGGACCGGCAGCCGCTTCGGGTCGACCGCCTCCAGCAGCGCGCAGAACGCCTGACCGCGGCGTACGTCGGCCGGGACCCGGTCCCCCTCGCCCACGCCGACCTGGCGAGGTGAGGGAATGCCTCCAGGTAGGTGTGCAGCCGGGCAGCGACGCTGTCGGGGACGTGGATCGTGATCCGGGTGCTGCCGTCGCCCAGTCGGGTGGTCGCCAGCGAGGTGCGGCGCCAGGCGCGGGACTCCTCGGCGGCGAGCGCCTTGGCCTCCTGCTCCTCCGCAACCTCGGGTGCCACGTGGTCCAGGATCCGCCGGCCCAGGTGCCGCAGCTCGCGTGGCCCGAAGTACGCCGCCTGCGCGACCAGGTGGGTCTCGGCGGCGGCCATGATCTCGGTGCCGAGCTCGTTGGCGGGCAGCTCGTCCAGCGCGTGCGCGATCACCCGCGCCTGTGCGACGTTCACCTCGCCCGAAGCGAAGGCGGTTCCCAGGTGCTGCCAGCGGCGGTCCAGGGCCAGGCCCAGTGCCAGGTCACGCCGATTGGTCCCGGCATCTGAACGCGTGTGGTGGGTGACCAGCGCGGCCGTGTCCCGGGCGCCCTCGACCACTGCGAGGTCGTCGGAGGCGGCCAGCACCCGCATCCGCAGGGAAGCGAGCTGTGCCTCCACCCGGGTCAGCTGCACCAACGCAGCCCGCTTCTCGGCGGGAGCCAAGAACTCCACCGCCACATCGGCAGCGGACTTCAACGCCCCTTCCACGGTGTCCGCGCAGGCCAGCACCGGGTGCAGCGCGGGCCGATCGAACGTCGAGCTCATCTGAGCACCTCCCGCACCGACTCGTGACCATGACTGACTGGTCTCACACGTCGATGCAGCACGCCCGTGAGCAGGCGGACCTCCGCTACGGGAGAGTCCGGGCCGATCCCTCAGCATCACTATTGGATCGAACCTGTGTTCGATTCTATAGTTTCCGAGAGGCGGGCGCAAGAGGGAGGATTCAACTGGCTCTCAAATCGGGTCAGTCGACGAAGGCGCAGGGACCCAGTCGGCCGTAGGCCACGACGGCCGCGGACGCCAGCAGCATCGCGTTCACGATGATCGGCTGCACCTCGTACCGGCGCGCATGGGTGAATGCGGCGCCGATCATCAGGAGCACCAGGCCGATGGCGGCCGTTGCGACGAGGAATGTCGCGACACCGACGATGTCGGGAAGCACGAGGCCGACCGCGGCGAGGACTTCGAGAAGGCCGATGACCTTGATCGCGCCGGGGCTGAAGCCCTCGAGCGCCGCCCCGGCGCTGGAGGCGACCAGCTTGTCCTTGGGTTGCACGAGCTTGGCTGCGCCGCTGGCGCAGAAGATGGCCGCCAGCAGTCCGGCGATGATCCACAGAGTTGTGTGCATGTGTGTCCGACGGAGCCGGCCGTGCCGGTGTGAGGTCGGCCTGTGACCTCACACGACACCGGTCGGCTTCGTCGTAGGGGAATGACGCCGAACCGAGGGACACTTCGTCCCATGAGTGCCCGCCCCACCTCGTCCCTGAGAGGGGCGATCCCGACCTGGCCGCTGTCATGGCCGAGCGCGGGCACCTGCGAAACCTCGCCTACCGCCTGTTGGGGTCGTTGGTCGAGGCCGAGGACGTTGTCCAGGAGACCTATGTCCGGTGGTACGCCATGCCTGAGGAGCAGCGAACGGCCGTCCGGGTCCCGGGTGCGTGGTTGACCACGGTCGCCGGGCGTATCTGTCTCGACCTGCTGGGATCGGCTCGCCTCCGACGCGAACGGTACGTCGGCGAGTGGGTACCGGAGCCGCTGCCGGCGCGAACGATGTGGGCGGAGGACGGCAGCACCCCCCTCGACCCGGTGGACCAGATCACTCTGGACGAGTCGGTCCACATGGCATTCCTGGTTCTGCTGGAGACCATGACTCCGGCCGAACGGGTTGCGTTCGTCCTGCACGATGTCTTCGGCTACCCGTTCCCGGAGATCGCGGAGATCGTCGGCCGCAGCCCTGCGGCCACCCGGCAACTGGCGTCCTCGGCCCGCCGTCGAATCGCCGGGTCGCCCCCACCAGTCACGTCCACGACTCAGCGCACGGCGGTCGTGCGCCGCTTCAAGCAGGCGTGGGAGGCCCGTGACATCGAAGCGTTGGTCGGTCTGCTCGACCCTGCGGCCGTCGCTGTCGGCGACGGTGGCGGGCGGGTCAGCGCGGAGCGGCGGCCGGTGCGTGGCGCCTTGAGGATCGCGGAGTTCCTTGTCGGCCGCGCCACCGCGCTGGCCGGGGTGACGATGACGGAGAGCCTGGTCAACGGGCAGCCGGGTCTCATCGCCCGGGCGGGCGACGTCACCGTCGCAGTGATGGCCTTCGAGGTCGCCGAGGACCGCATCGTTCGCATGTGGTCGGTGCTCAACCCGGAGAAGCTGGTCGCCTGGACGAAGGAGGATGCGTGAGGAGGCGCACCACCCTGGTCGGTGGTCTGCTGGTGGGTGCCGTCGGGATCGCAGTCCTGTGGGCGGCCGGCGTCGAGTTCCCCGTGGCATTTCCGCCGGGGCTGGTGATCCTGCTGGCCGGCGCGGCTCTCGTCGCTGGCGTCCGGCGCCGGTGGTCCGACGGGGTCGGAGCCCTGCTGGGGCTGTTCGTGGTCGTCGGCTTCGTCCTCAGCGGCATCTATGGTGACGGCTTCGACAACCTGCTGGGCGAGAACGGCGCAGCGATCGCGATCGGCCAGGTCGTGCAGCTGGCGGGCGTGGTGACCGCCGCTGTCAGTGGCATGCTGCTGGCATTCCGGGGTGACTGAGCGCCGCACTCTTGTTCTGCTCGCGACCTCGGCTCTGCTGGTGCTCTGGCACCATCTCACTGCCAGTCCCGCAGGACGCGGCGAATCCGGATCGGCCCCGTGGCCGTGGTCAAGTCGACCACCTCCCCGCCCTGGGTGATCTCCACCTTCCCTGCGCTCACCAGGCGAGCGGCCGCGTCGCGGGCAGGTTGCATCAGGTCCCGCCAGTCCGCCGCGGTCCCCACGGCACGCGCTGCGTCGGAAGGGCAGATCGTCGAGGTCGGGGCGCGCTGGTCCAGCAGCTGCAGGATCGTGCGCTCGAGCTCGCGATCGGTCGCGGATCCGGGAGATTCCGTGCTCACGCCACTCAGTCTGCCCCCAGGGGCAGCCGTGAGCTCAGAACACGTTGCGCGGACGGAACTGCACGCTGATCCGCGGGCCCACCGGGCGGGAGGTCTTCGGTACGGCGTGCTCCCAGGTGCGCTGGCAGGACCCGCCCATCACGATCAGGTCGCCGTGGCCGAGGGCGTGGGTCACCTCGGTGTGACCGCCGCGCGGCCGCAGCTGGAGCTTGCGCGGTGAGCCGAAGGACACGATGGCGACCATCGTGTCCTGCGAGCGGCCGCGGCCGATGTTGTCGCCGTGCCAGGTGACGGAGTCGTGCCCGTCGCGGTAGTAGCAGCACCCCGCCGTGACGAACGGTTCGCCCAGTTCGGGCCCGTAGTGCTCGTTGAGCACCTCGCGCGCCTCGGTGAGCGCCGGGTGGGGGAGCGGGTCGCCGATGCCGTACTGGTGCAGCAGGCGGGGTACGTCGACCACGTTGTCGTACATCGCCCGACGCTCGGCGCGCCACGGGACCGTCTCCACCAGTCCGGCGAAGACCTCGTCGGCACCGCCGAACCATCCCGGGAGCACGTCCACCCAGGCTCCGCGGGACAGATGGGTCCGCTGCACCCGCCCTGCGAGCGGCCCGACGCCGAGGTGGACGTCTTCGGTGAGCTCGAGGAGGGAAGGTTGGAACTCCATGGTCATCGACTCACTCTAGCAAGTCTTCGAACAGGTGTGCGAAAAAGTTTGCCTGGACGAATCAGGTGAGCGCGGCCCCGACGGCCACGAACGCGGTGCATGCCACCAGCAGGATCAGCAGCAGGGGGGCCACGAACCGCACGTACTCGTCGTAGCGCACCTTGGCCAGCGCGAGTCCACCCATCACCACCGCAGACGTGGGCGTGACCAGGTTGACCACGCCGGAGGCGGACTGGAAGGCGGTGATCACCATGGCCCGCGGCACGTTGGCGAAGTCCGCCAGCGGCGCCAGGATCGGCATCGCGAGCGCGGCATGGCCCGAGGTCGACGGCACCAGGAACGCCAGGGGCACGTTGATCAGGAACATCACGGCACCGAAGACACCCGAGGAGGTGTTGTCGACCGCGTTCTCCATCGAGTGCAGCACGGTGTCGGTGATCTGCGAGTTGTTCATGATCACGGTGACGCCACGGGCGAGCACGATGATCAGGCCGACCCCGATGAACTCGCCGGCGCCGCGGACCAGGGTGTCGGTCATCCCCTTCTCGCCGAGGCCGCCGATCAGGCCCACCACGATGGACATCACGATGAACAGGGCGGCGAGCTCGGGGAAGTACCAGTCCAGCTGCCAGCCGAAGCTCTCGGCGTCGGGCCCGTTGATCACCTGCGCCCACGGCACGATCGCGAAGATCATGAACACGAAGGTGAGCCCGACGATCGTGAGCACGGCCTTCTGCCGGCCGGTGAGCACCGGCGGGCTGCCAATCCCGCTCGCCGCGATCCTGGCGTCGTCGGGCTGCCCCGTGGTCATGGACTTCGAGGGGTCCTTCTTCACCTTGCTGGCGTACCGGAGCACGTAGAGCATGCCGACGGGCACCAGGACGACGTACATCAGGAACCGGAACCCGATCCCGTCACCGATCGAGATCCCGGCGGCGTCGGAGGCGACACCGGTGGCGAACGGGTTGACCGTGGAGGCGAGTACGCCGACGCCGGCTCCGACCATGATCGTGCCCACCGCCACCATCCGGTCATAGCCCAGGCTCAGGATGAGTGGCACGACGAGGGCGTAGAAGCCCAGGGTCTCCTCGGCCATCCCCTCGGTGGTGCCGCCGATGGAGAACAGCAGCATCAGGATCACGATCAGCACGGCACCACGGGTGCCGAACCGGTTGGCCACCCGGGCGATGCCGTTGTCGATCGCCCCGGTCTGCATCGACATCGTGATGAAGATGCCGATGGCCAGCACGAACAGGAACACCCCCGCGGCACCGAAGAGCTCCCCGGTCTCGTTGGGGCTGATGAACCCGGTGTCGGTGGACTGGATGCCGTATAGGCCGTTGACCGGCGCCAGGAAGAGCTGCATCAGGCGATCGCCGAACGACAGGTCGGCATCGACGCCCTGGTAGCTGCCGGGGATCGGGCCCCCGGTCTCCTCGCTCACCTTGTAGGCGCCGGTGGGGATGATGAACGCCAGCAGCCAGACGAGGACCGTGACGGCGAAGAGCACCGTGAAGGCGCTCGGGAAACTGAATTTTCGCTTCTTCTCTGGCGGGCCTGCGGGTGCTTCGGCGGTTTTCTCCACGTTCATGGTGGTACCTCATCCGGCAGGGGCATGGGCTATTCCAGACAAGCAGCGGATCCCGCCCGCTGACGCAGGCGAAGTCCCCCTCATCGTGGGACCTTCGGCCCTCATGCGGCTTGTCCCACAGGGGGACCGTTGAAGGTGGGCGGCTTCACAACGCCTGCCACCGACGACGCTGGGAGACACCGATGACCTTGCACGTGGACTCGGAGGTGGGGGACCTCCGACAGGTGATCTTGCATCGACCGAACCTTGAGCTGATGCGCCTCACCCCGACAAACAAGGACTCCTACCTCTTCGACGAGGTGCTGTGGGTCAAGCGAGCCAAGCAGGAGCACGACGCGTTCGCGGAGTCACTGCGCGACCTCGACGTGAAGGTGCACTACCTCGACCAGCTGCTCCGGGAGACGGTGGCGCTGCCAGAGGGGCGCAAGCACATCCTGGACGCGTCCTTCGACGAACGCATCTACGGTCCGATGGCGACCGACGACCTCTACAACCTGTTCTCCGGGCTCGACGACGACCTGCTGGTCCGGCACCTGATCGGAGGCATGACCAAGCGGGAGCTGCTCGAGCACATCGAGGAGCCGAAGTCGCTGGTGATCTCGGCGATGGAGCTCGACGACCTGTTCCTGCCTCCGCTGCCCAACCACCTGTTCACCCGCGACACCTCCGCCTGGATCTACAACGGCGTCTCGATCAACGCCATGCGGATGAAGGCGCGGATGCGCGAGACCATCCACTACGAGGCGATCTACCGCTGGCACCCGCTGTTCGCGAAGTCGAAGTTCAACGTCTGGTCCGAGGGATCGGTCAACGGGCGTGCCACCGCCGAGGGCGGGGACATCCTGGTCATCGGCCGGGGGACCCTGCTGATCGGGGTGAGCGAGCGCACCACGCCCCAGGGTGTGGAGCGGCTCGCGCGGAAGCTCTTCAGCGACGGCAGCATCACCAAGATCGTCGCCCTGGCACTGCCGCAGGCCCGTGCCTTCATGCACCTCGACACGGTGATGACGATGCTCAGCGAGGACACCTTCACCCGGTACGCCGGGATGGGCGGCCTGCCGGCGTACACCTTGGAGCCGGGCGACAGCGAGAAGGAGCTCAAGGTCACCGCGCACGCGCCCGACGAGATGGACCAGGCGATCGCCCACGCACTCGGTCTGGACCGGATCAACGTGCTCACCGCCACCCAGGACGTGAAGTCCGCCGAGCGCGAGCAGTGGGACGACGGTTGCAACGTGCTCGCCGTCCGCCCCGGCCTGGTGATGGCCTACGAGCGCAACGTCACCACCAACACCTACCTGCGCAAGAAGGGCATCGAAGTGGTGACCATCCAGGGAAACGAGCTGGGACGAGGACGCGGCGGCCCGCGTTGCATGAGCTGCCCGATCGAACGGGAAGGGATCTGAGATGGCGTTCAACCTCCACCAGCGCAGCTTCATCAAGGAGCTGGACTTCACCCCCAAGGAGTGGAAGTTCCTGCTCGACCTCGCGGCCGAGCTCAAGCTGGCCAAGTACGTCGGTTCGGAGCAGCCCCGGCTGACCCGCAAGAACATCGCGCTCATCTTCGAGAAGACCTCGACCCGCACCCGCTGCGCCTTCGAGGTCGCGGCCTTCGACCAGGGCGCCGGGGTGACCTACCTGGACCCCTCGGGCTCGCAGATCGGGCACAAGGAGTCGATGGAGGACACCGCGCGGGTGCTCGGCCGGTTCTTCGACGGCATCGAGTACCGCGGTGCCGCGCAGGCGAACGTCGAGACGCTGGCGCAGTACGCCGGCGTCCCGGTCTGGAACGGGCTCACCGACGACTGGCACCCGACACAGATGCTCTGCGACATGCTCACCATGCGTGAGCACGCCGGCAAGCACGACTCCGACATCTCCTTCGCCTACCTCGGCGACGCCCGCAACAACATGGGCAACTCGCTGCTCGTCACCGGGGCGATGATGGGGATGGACGTGCGGATGGTCGCACCCAGGGCCCTGTGGAACGAGGACGCGATCGTGCAGCAGGCCAAGGAGATCGCGGCTCGCACCGGTGCGCGGCTCCAGCACACCGAGGACGTCGCCGAGGGCGTCCAGGGGGTCGACTTCGTCTACACCGACGTGTGGGTCTCGATGGGTGAGCCCGCCGAGGTCTGGGAGGAGCGGATCAACCTGCTCAAGCCCTACCAGGTGAACGCGGGGCTGATGGAGCTCACCGGCAACCCGCAGGTGAAGTTCATGCACTGCCTGCCGGGCTTCCACGACCGGCACACCAAGGTGGGTGAGGAGCTGTACCAGAAGACCGGGATGGAGTCCCTGGAGGTCACCGACGAGGTCTTCGAGTCCGCGAGCTCGATCGTCTTCGACCAGGCCGAGAACAGGATGCACACCATCAAGGCCGTGCTCGTCGCAACGATGGGCGGCTGAGGTGCGGATCGTGGTCGCGCTCGGGGGCAACGCCCTCCTCGAGCGCGGGCAGAAGCCCGACGCGGACGTCCAGGAGCGCAACGTCGCCACGGCGGTGATGGCCCTGGCACCTCTTGCCAACGAGCACGAGCTCGTCGTCACGCACGGCAACGGACCCCAGGTCGGTGTGCTCGCCCTGCAGAGCGCGTCGGACCCGCACCTGACCTCGCCGTACCCCTTCGACGTGCTCGGGGCGCAGACCCAGGGGATGATCGGCTACTGGCTGCTCCAGGCGATGCAGAACTCCCTGCCCGGGCGCCAGGTGGCCGCGATCATCAACCAGACGTTGGTGGAGGCGAACGACCCGGCCTTTGCGAACCCGACCAAGTTCGTCGGGGAGGTCTACTCCGAGAAGGAGGCCAAGGAGCTCGCCGAGCTGCGCGGCTGGACGGTCAAGCCCGACGGCGACAAGTGGCGTCGTGTCGTCGGCTCGCCGAAGCCCAGGCGGGTGGTGGAGACCCGGCTGATCCGGCTGCTGCTGAACAGCGGTGCGATCGTCGTGTGTGCGGGCGGTGGCGGGGTGCCGGTGATCCGCAACGAGGTCGGCATGCTCGAGGGGGTCGAGGCCGTGGTCGACAAGGACCTCACCGCCTCGGTGCTCGCCGAGGCGCTGGAGGCCGACGCGCTGCTGGTACTCACCGACATCGCCCACGTGCAGCGTGGGTTCGGCACCCCGAAGGCGGAGCCGATCCTGCGGTCGACGCCGGTGGCCCTGCAGCGCGAGGACTTCCCGGCCGGCTCCATGGGACCCAAGGTCGACGCCGTGACCCGGTTCGTCGAGCGCACCGGCGACATGGCCGCGATCGGACGCCTCCAGGACGCCGGCGCGATCCTGCGCGGCGAGGCGGGAACCATCGTCACCCCGAACGGCGAGTACCACGGGACCAGGGACCTGCTCCCGGCGTCGTCCGGAAGACCGGGCGGGTTCGACTGACGGGCCGGTTCGACTGACGGGCGGGGGCTGACGGGCCGGGTCCGGGGGCGTCGGCCGGGCAGACGTGGAAGGCTGCGCGGATGGCCCACGGACTGCTCCTCGCTGCCGGCGCCGGCCGCCGGATGGGTACGCCGAAGGCGCTGGTCCACGATCCCGACGGCACCTCCTGGCTGCTGCGCTCGGTCTCGGCCCTGCGCGACGGCGGCTGCGCGGGCGTCACGGTCGTCCTCGGTGCCGCGGCCGAGGAGGCGCGGGTGCTGCTGGAGGGTCACGACCATGACCGGGACCAGCTCGAGGTCGTGCTCGCGGCCGACTGGGACGAGGGCATGGGTGCCTCGCTGCGCACGGGGCTCGCGGCCCTGGAGCACGGCGACGCCGCGGCGGCACTGGTCACCCTGGTGGACCTCCCCGACGTCGGCGCCACGGTGGTGCGCCGGATGCTCGAAGATTCCGTGGACCGGAGATCCGGGCGCGCGACGCTCGCGCGGGCGGCGTACGCCGGAAGGCCTGGCCACCCGGTCCTGATCGGCCGTGACCACTGGGCCGGGGTCATCGAGTCGGCCCGCGGGGACCAGGGCGCCCGCGGCTACCTGGAGCAGCGCCACGTGGACCTGGTCGAGTGCGGCGACCTGGCCACGGGTCGCGACGTGGACACCCGACCAACCACGGGCTGACCACCAACGGGCTGACCAACAACGGGCTGACCTGCAACGGGACCGACCAACTACGGGCCAACCCCATGCTGAGTAGCCTGCTCGGATGGAGCTCACTTCTCCGGAGTCGATCCGCGTCGCCCTCGGGGACACCGGCTACCTTGCCGACGACGACCTCGCCACCGTGGTCTACCTGGCGCACGGCATGCAGCGGCCACTGCTCCTCGAGGGCGAGCCGGGCACCGGCAAGACCGCACTGGCCGAGGCCCTCGCCGAGATGGCGGGCGTGCCGCTGATCAGGCTGCAGTGCTACGAGGGGATCGACGTCTCCCAGGCGCTCTACGACTGGGACTTCCCCCGCCAGATCCTGCACCTGCGCACGCTTGAGGCCGCGGTCTCGACTGGGCTCGACCACCGGGGGGCGGGGCTCGACCACCGAGGGGACGGGCTCGACCACCGGGGGGCGGGGCTCGACCCGAGCGAGGCCGAGAAGTCGCTGTTCGACGAGCGGTTCCTGCTCGCCCGGCCGGTGCTGCGGGCGCTGCGCGAGGCGCCGGCGGTGCTGCTGATCGACGAGGTGGACCGCGCCGACGACGAGTTCGAGGCGTTCCTGCTCGAGGTGCTCTCCAGCTGGACGGTGAGCATCCCCGAGCTCGGCACGATCACCGCGGCCACACCGCCCACCGTCGTACTCACCTCGAACCGGACCCGTGAGCTGCACGACGCCCTGAAGCGACGCTGCCTCTACCACTGGATCGACCACCCCGGGCTCGAGCGCGAGATCGCGATCGTCCGCAGCCGCGTCCCAGAGGTCAGCCAACGTCTCGCCGAGCAGGTCACCCGGGTCGTCCAGCAGCTGCGCGACCAGCAGCTGCTCAAGCCGCCGGGGGTCGCGGAGACCCTCGACTGGGCACGCGCACTCCACCGCCTCGGGGTGGAGGAGCTCGACCTCGAGACCGCCGCGCGCACCCTGGGGGCGGTGGTGAAGTACCGCGAGGACACCGACCGGGTGAAGCAGGCGCTGGACAGGATGCTGCAGGGATGAGTCCCGACCAGCAGGAGCTTCACGACCCCCGGGGGGCGGACGAGATCCTGCTCGGGTTCACCCGCGCCCTGCGGTCCGCGGGGCTGCCCGTCACCCATGACCGCGCCACCAGCTTCCTCCAGGCGGCCTCCCTCGTGGGCGCCGGCGACCCGCACGCCACCTACCGGGCGGGCCGGGCGACGCTGTGCACCAGCCCCGAGGACCTGGTGCGGTACGGCCACGTGTTCGAGGCGTGGTTCGGGGTCCGCGAGCAGCTTCCCCGCACGGTCGCGCGCGAGCGGCCCCGGGAGATCAGCCCGCCACTGCCCACGGGCGAGGCCGGCGAGCAGGGCGGTGCCGTCGACCCCGAGGTGGTGCAGGCGGCCGCGAGCGACCTCGAGGTCCTGCGCCAGCGCGACGTCGCCGGGCTGACCGCGGACGAGAAGGCCCTGCTGGACGCGATGATCCGGGCGCTCAGGCCCCGGCTGCCCCAACGGCGGGCCGGGCGGCGTACGCCGTGGCGCCGGGGCGAGATCGACCTGCACCGCACGCTGCGGACCACCCTGCGGCAGATGGGCGAGCCCGGACGCGTCGAGTACCGGCGGCGGGGGACGACCCCGCGACGGGTGGTGCTGCTGGTGGACGTGTCCGCCTCGATGCGGCCCTACGCCGACGCGATCCTCCGCCTCGCGCACCTCGTCGTCTCGACGGGGGCGGGCGGGCACCGCTCGCGGGTGGAGGTGTTCACCCTGGGCACCCGGCTGACCCGGGTCACCCTGGCGCTGCGCGCCCGGGACCCCGAGCTGGCCCTGGTCCGGGCGGGGGAGCAGGTGCCGGACTGGTCCGGTGGCACCCGTCTCGGCGAGACGTTGAAGGCCTTCCTGGACCGCTGGGGCGCACGCGGGATGGCTCGGGGAGCCGTCGTGGTTGTGTTCAGCGACGGCTGGGAGCGCGGGGACGCCACGGAGCTCGGAGAGCAGATGGGCCGGCTGCGCCGGCTCGCCCACCGGGTGGTGTGGGTCAACCCGCACCGCGGCAAGGAAGGATACGAGCCAGTGCAGCAGGGCATCGCGGCAGCTTTGCCGCACTGTGACGACTTCGTCGCGGGCCACTCCCTGAAGGCCTTCTCCGAGGTGCTGGAGGTGATCGGAGATGCGTGAGGTCCTCGACGAGCTGATGGGCTGGTGGGAGGCGGGCGAGACCGTCGGCGTGGGCACCGTGGTGGCCACCTTCCAGTCCGCCCCGCGACCCCCCGGCGCCTCGATGCTCGTCGGCCCGGACAGCTCCGCGGTCGGGTCGGTCTCGGGCGGCTGCGTCGAGGGCGCGGTCTACGAGCTCGCGCAGTCGGTCGTCGAGGCCGGGGAGCCCGTGCTCCAGCGCTACGGCGTCTCCGACGACGACGCGTTCGCCGTCGGGCTGACCTGCGGCGGCATCCTCGACGTGTACGTCGAGAAGGTCAACCAGCACACCTTCCCCGAGCTCGGCGAGATCGCCGACGACATCAGGTCCGGCCGGCCCGTGGCCCTCGCCACCGTGATCGAGCACCCCGACCCGGCCTGGCTGGGCCGGCGCCTCGTCGTACGCCCTGAGCCTGCGGACCGGATGGTCCCGGCCGAATCGCATGCTCCGGGGCCCGATTCACCTGCTGAACGACCGGGACTACCCGGATCCCTGGGCTCACCCCGGGCGGACGCGGCCGTGCACGACGACGCCCTGGGGCTGCTGGTCGCGGGCCACAACGCGACGCTGACCTACGGCCCTGACGGGGAGCGGCGGGGCGAGGGGATGCGGGTCTTCGTCTGGGCGTTCGCGCCGGCCCCGCGGATGCTGGTCTTCGGCGCGATCGACTTCGCTGCGGCCGTTGCTCGGATGGGGGTGTTCCTCGGCTACCACGTGACGGTGTGCGACGCGCGGCCCGTGTTCGCGACCAACAGCCGCTTCCCGCAGGCCGACGAGGTGGTGGTCAGCTGGCCGCACAAGTACCTGCGGGCCGAGATGGACGCCGGGCGCATCGATGCGCGCACCGTGATCTGCGTGCTCACCCACGACCCGAAGTTCGACGTGCCCGTCCTCGAGCTCGCGCTGCGCCTGCCCGAGGTCGCCTACGTGGGGGCGATGGGGTCGCGGCGTACCCACGAGGACCGGCTGGCGCGGCTGCGCGAGGCGGGGCTCACCGAGGAGGAGATCGCGCGGCTCTCCAGCCCGATCGGCCTCGACCTCGGCGCGCGCACCCCGGAGGAGACCGCGGTGAGCATCGCAGCCGAGATCGTGGCCCGCAGGTGGGGTGGCAGCGGCGACCCGCTGAGCTCCACGGAGGGCAGGATCCACGCGCAGTCGATGCCCCTGGCCGCCACCCCGGTCGGGCAGTGACCCGTGCCCGGGGCCACGCACTTCCGGCGCCGGGACGGACTGCTGCCCGGAGCCGTGGTCTCGGCGTGCGCGTACGCCGCCAGCGGCCTGCCCGAGGGTGACCACCGGGGGCTGCCGTCGCCCTCGATCACGTTCATCGTCTCCGTCGACGGCCCGGTCCGGGTGTCCGGGACGGTCGCGGAGGGGGACCGGTTCGACCCCACCCGCGCGGAGGCGTACGACGTCTGCGTCGCGGGCCTGCAGCCCGTCGCGACCCGGGTGGAGCAGCCCACGACCCAGAGCGGTGTCCAGGTGGCCGTGCACCCGCTCGCGGCCCGCGCCGTCCTGGGGTGCCGCGCCGCCGAGCTGCGCGGCGACGGGGACCACGGCCACGAGGTGATCGGCCGGATCGCCACCGAGCTGCACGACCGGGTCAGCTCGCGCACCGACGGGGAGGAACGCCTCGACGAGGTGCAGCAGTGGCTGCGCTCCCGGGTCGGCGGCACCCGGGCCAGCGAGGTGCGTCCCGAGCTGGTCCGCGCGTGGGACGTCCTCGAGGCCACCGGTGGCCGGTGCGGGGTGGAGCAGCTGGCGCGCGAGGTGCTGCTGTCCCCGCGTCAGCTCCGGGCACTGATGGTCGCCGAGCTCGGGCTCTCGCCCAAGCAGCTGGGCCGGGTGTTCCGCTTCGACGCGGTGATCGCCCGGCTGGCCGACGGCCACGACACCCTCGCCGAGGTCGCGGCTCGCTGCGGGTACGCCGACCAGGCCCACCTGACCCACGAGTTCCGCCAGATGGCCGGGTGCACGCCTACGCAGTGGCTCGCCGAGGAGCGCCGAAACCTCCAAGACGGCGGGCACCGCAACCGGGCACCATCAGGACATGACTGAGAACAACGCCACCCAGCCCCCCGCCCCCACCGTGTGGGGCACCTTCCAGGCACACGACGCCCGCGCCATGATCGACTTCCTGCTCGCCGTCGGCTTCGAGGCCACCGCGGTGTACGCCGACGAGGCCGACTCCTCGATCGTGCACCACGCCCAGCTCGACTGGCCCGAGGGCGGCGGTGTCATGTTCGGGACCGTCAAGAACGAGGGCTGGAGCCTGCAGCCGGGGAGCGCAGGCTTCTACGTGGTCACCCGGGACCCGCAAGCCGTCCACGACCGTGTCGTCAGTGCCGGTGGCGAGGTGACCCGCGAGATCGGCGACCCCGGCTACGGCGGGCTGGAGTTCACCTTCCGCGATCCCGAGGGCAACCAGTGGTCAGTCGGCAGCTACCCCGGAGAGCCCCGCGCCCACTCCCGGGGATAGCGGCTTCCCGCGCTTGGCGCTGGGGTTCACGATGGGGGCATGCATCGGGTGGGTGGACGCGCGGGGGTGACGCGCCGGGCCGCGCTCGCGGGCGTGCTGCTGGTGCTCACCGCTTGCGGCGGCGAGCAGGACTCCGGTGCCGCTCCGGCGAAGGACGCCACCTCGGACGCCGTACCGTCGCCGGACCGGACCCCCAGCCCGAGTCCGCGACCCGCAAGCCCGACCCCCGCCGACGAGGCGCTCCCTGCGGTCACCGACCGCGTCTCGCTCCCGGCGCTGATGCGCGAGAGCTTCCCCGGCGGCCGGATCCGGCGTGAGCGCGAGGTGCTGGCCAACGAGGACTACGTCCGGCACGAG
Source organism: Nocardioides sp. Z38_18 (assembly GCF_058215695.1). NCBI lineage: Bacteria > Bacillati > Actinomycetota > Actinomycetes > Propionibacteriales > Nocardioidaceae > Nocardioides > Nocardioides sp. Z38_18. The sequence goes on along the minus strand of NZ_JBZAJE010000002.1, from coordinate 708,651 downwards.
ATCACCTACCCCAGTGGCGACGTGACCGTCTCCGGCGTCCTGCTGCGTCCCCGGGGCAAGGGCCCGTTCCCCGCGGTCGTGCTCAACCACGGCTACATCGAGCCCTCGGTCTACCGCACCGGGCAGGGGCTCTCGCGCGAGCAGGACTACCTCGCCCGCGCGGGGTTCGTGGTGCTGCACACCGACTACCGCGGACACGCCGGGTCCGACCCCGCCTCCGAGCGGGACCGCGAGGACCGGCTCGGCTACACCCGCGACACGATCAACGCCGTGCAGGCCCTGAAGAAGGAGCCGTTCGTCGACCCCGACCGGGTGGCGATGCTGGGTCGTTCGATGGGCGGTGGCGTCACCTACAACGCTCTGGTCGCCCAGCCGGGGCTCGTCAAGGCCGCCGTCGTGTTCGCGCCGGTCAGCTCCGACTTCGTCGACAACTTCAACCGCTGGACCGTGGCCGAGCGGCCCGATGCAGCGGCAGCCACCTACCGCCGCCACGGCACCCCTGCCGAGCAGCCGGAGTTCTATCGCGGCCTCTCGGCACGCACCTACTTCGACCGGATCACCGAGCCGGTGCTGATCCACCACGGCACGCTGGACGACTCCTGCCCGGTGCGCTGGTCACGCAGCACCCACCGGCTGCTGCAACGTGCCGGCGTGGACTCCCGGCTGGAGATCTACCCCGGCGAGCAGCACGCGTTCGGCCCGCAGTGGCCGCTGTCGATGGAGCGGACCGTGCGGTTCCTGCGTCGCCAGCTCGGCGCCTGACCACGGCCTCGACCCGCCAGGGAAGTGGGCCCATCCGGGAGCACTGTCGCCTGTTGGGTCGACGGGTTAACGTGGCGCGAGTCACACAGGAGGAACGATGACCGGTCCGGAGCTGCAGACGCGGCGGGTCGACGCCGTACGCGCGTGGAGGAGCTTCATCGAGCGGGGGACCGGCGCCGGCACCCCGGTCCGGCCGGAGATCCTGCGATCGTGGCAGCGCTCGGCGCCCCTGGTCGGCCTGGACGTGACCGAGGCGCCGATGGCCGACGAGTCCGACACCGCCTCGATCTGGAACGGCTCCCCGCTCCAGGTGGCCGTGGACCGGGTGCAGTCCGAGCTGCGGCGTACGGCGGAGGACGGCGACCTCGTCGTCGCGGTGACCGACGCCGAGACGCGGATCCTCTGGACGTACGGCGGCCGGGTGATGCGCCGCAAGGCCGAGACCGTGAACTTCGTGCCGGGCGGCCGCTGGGACGACGCCAGCGTCGGCACCAACGCCCTCGACCTGGCCACGCGGCACGACGCGCCCGCGATGGTGTTCAGCGCCGAGCACTACGCGCCGATCGTGCACAACTGGGTGTGCTGGGCCGCTCCGGTGCACGACCCCGTCAGCGGCGAGCAGCTCGGCGTCATCGACCTCTCCACCACCTGGGACCGCACCCACCCGATCGGGCTGGCCACCGCGCGCGTCATCGCGCGCCTGATCGAGACGGCGATGCCGGCCTCCGAGCACCACCCGACCCTGGCGAAGCCGGCGAGCAGGCAGACCCCGGGCCTCGACCTCACCCTGCTCGGCGCCGCGGAGGCGCGCCTCGACGGCACCCGCCTGCTGCTGAACCGCCGCCAGACCGAGATCCTCGCGTTGCTGGCGCTGAACCCCGCCGGGCTCTCGCTCGAGCAGCTGCACGCCCAGCTCTACGGTGACCAGGCGATCACCTTCTCCACCCTCAAGGCCGAGGTCTCCCACCTGCGCAGCGCCCTGCAGGGGCAGCTGGCCTCGCGGCCCTACCGGCTCTCGATGCCGGTGCGCGTCGACGTCGACGAGGTGCTCCGGCTGCTGCGCAGCGGGCAGGTCCGGGCCGCCGTGGCGGCCTACGGCGGCGACCTGATGCCCGGGACCTCCTCGCCGGCCCTCGTCGAGCTCGCCGACTACGTCGCCGTCGCGCTGCGCGAGGCCCTGCTGGCCGACCCGCAGCCGCAGGCCGTGGCGGGCTACACCGCGCTCGCGCCGTACGACACCGAGGTGATCGAGGTCTGCCTCGCGGTGATGGGCGACCAGGCGCACCCGGCGAAGGCGCTGCTCAAGGGACGACTGGCCGCCGCCCAGCGCTGACGCGCACCCCACGGTGGACCCAACTCCCGGATCGGTGCGCCGCGGCCGCCTTCACGGCCACTCCGGTCCGCCCCGGTGGCCTAGTGCTGCTCGGGATCGGGTGGGCCGTCGGGGGAGTCGCTCCCGAGCCGCTGGTGCAGCCGGTCCCTGATCTCCTCCGGGGTCAGGTCGGACCGCTTGCGCTGGTCGCGGACGACGATGACTCCCGTGGCGGCGACCCCGGCCAGACCGGCGAGTCCCAGTGCCTTCCAGATCTTCACGAGGAGAGAATCCCACGGTGATCGAGGAGAGCAGGATCGGACTGGACGAGGCGGTCGACCTGACGCGTACCGGCGACCTGTGGCTCTTCCGCGGGGACTCCGCCGCCGACCGGGCGATCCGCGCGCTCACCAACGCCCCCGTGAACCACGTCGGGATGGCCGTGGTGCTCGACGACCTGCCCCCGCTGATCTGGCACGCCGAGCTCGGCAAGGGGCTGCTGGACGTGTGGACGGGGACCCACCACCGCGGCGTCCAGCTGCACGACCTGCGCGACGCCGTCGCGCAGTGGACCGGTCGCTACGAGCAGCGCGCCTGGTTGCGTCAGCTCAGCGCCGAGATCACCCCGGAGCGGGAGGCGGCCCTGCTCAAGACGATCGCCCGGCTCGACGGCACCCCGTTCCCCGCGACCGCGGCGCTCGCCGGTCGCTGGGCCCGCGGCCGGGTACGCCGCGCGGCGGGGGTCGAGGTGACCTACTGCGCCGAGGTGGTCGCCGCGACGTACACCGCGATGAGCCTGCTGCCCGCGGACCTGCCCACGAACTACTACGACCCGGGCACCTTCTGGTCCGGCGACGCCCTCGAGCTGCTCGACGGGGCCACTCTCTCCGAGGAGATCCGCGTCCTGACCTGAGGTCTCGCCGGCCGCATGGGTCGGCGATCCGGCTCGGTACGGGTGACAAGATGAGCGGCATGGCCCTGGACCTCACCACTGACGTCGTCGCCCTGACCGAGACCCTCGTGGACATCGAGTCGGTGAGCCGCAACGAGCAGGTCCTCGCCGATGCCATCGAGGAGGCGCTGCGGCGGCTGCCGCACCTCGAGGTGACCCGGATCGGGCACTCGATCGTGGCGCGTACCAACCTCGGGCACAGCGAACGAGTCGTGATCGCCGGGCACATCGACACGGTGCCGGTGAACCGCAACCTGCCGGTGCGCAACGACGGCGACAAGCTGCACGGCCTCGGCACCTGCGACATGAAGGGCGGCGTGGCGGTCGCACTGCGGCTCGCGCAGAACCTGCCCGAGCCCAACCGGGACGTGACCTTCGTGTTCTACGAGGCCGAGGAGATCGATGACGTCTACAACGGTCTCGGGATCATCGCCGCGCAACGGCCCGACCTCGTCGAGGGCGACTTCGCGATCCTGATGGAGCCGAGCGACGCCGTGGTCGAGGCCGGCTGCCAGGGCACCCTGCGCGTCGAGGTGACCGCCCGCGGTGAGCGCGCGCACTCCGCCCGCTCCTGGCGCGGGGTCAACGCGATCCACAAGGCGGGGGAGATCCTGCGGCGCCTCGGGGAGTACGACGCACGCCGGCCGGTCATCGACGGGCTGGAGTACCACGAGGGGCTCAACGCGGTCCTCGTCAGCGGGGGCGTCGCCACCAACGTGATCCCGGACGAGTGCGTGGTCACCGTGAACTACAGATTCGCCCCGGACCGCTCCGAGGCCGAGGCGCTGGTGTTCGTCAAGGAGTTCTTTGACGGCTTCGAGGTGGAGGTCACCGACTCCGCACCCGGCGCGCTGCCCGGCCTCGAGGTGCCCGCGGCCCGGGCGTTCATCGAGACCGCCGGCGGGACGGTCAACCCGAAGTTCGGGTGGACCGACGTCGCCCGGTTCACCGGCCTGGGCATCCCGGCCGTCAACTTCGGCCCCGGGGACCCGATGCTCGCGCACAAGCAGGAGGAGTTCGTGCCGATCGAACAGCTCCGCTCGTGCGAGGAGCTGCTGCGCACCTGGCTCGGTGCGTCCTGATGGACTCCCAGAACCACGGGCCCCAGAACCACCGGCCCGAGAAGACCCGGGGCCCCGAGCTCCTCCGCGGGTCCCAGCTGGACCGCTCGACCGCCGACCAGCGGCTGCTCGACTCGCGCGGCTCTGGCGACTGGGTGAGGACCGATCCGTGGCGCGTCCTGCGGATCCAGGCCGAGTTCGTCGAGGGGTTCGGCGCCCTGGCCGAGCTCGGCCCTGCGATCGGGGTCTTCGGCTCCGCGCGCACCGACGAGGCGCACCCCGACTACGCCAAGGCCGAGGAGCTGGGCCGCAAGCTCGCCGAGGCCGGCTACGCCGTGATCACCGGCGGGGGACCGGGTGCGATGGCCGCCGCCAACAAGGGGTGCTCGCAGGCGGGCGGAGTCAGCGTCGGACTCGGCATCGAGCTGCCCTTCGAGGCAGGCCTCAACGAGTGGGTCGACCTCGGGGTGAACTTCCGGTTCTTCTTCGCCCGCAAGACCATGTTCGTGAAGTACTCCTGCGGCTTCGTGGTGCTGCCTGGTGGACTCGGCACCTTCGACGAGCTCTTCGAGGCCCTCACCCTGGTCCAGACCCAGAGGGTGACCTCGTTCCCGGTGGTCCTGATCGGGACGGACTACTGGTCGGGGCTGCTGTCCTGGCTTCGCGAGACCGTCCTGGCCAACGGCAACATCTCCTCGGCCGACCTGGACATGCTCAGGGTCACCGACGACGTGGACGAGGCGGTCGCCGCCATGCTCGAGGGGGTCGAGGACCAATGACCTGGTTCTTCGCCGTGCTGATCGTGCTGCTGATGGGGGCGGTGGCCGTGGTCGCCGCCGGGCACGGAGCCTCCCTCGCGCCGGTGTACGACGACCGGCCCGACGTCCGGGTGCCGGCCGACCGGCCGCTGACCGGCGAGGACCTGCGCGCGCTCACGTTCAACACCGCCGTCCGCGGCTACCGCGCGAGCGAGGTGGACGCCCTGCTCGAAAGGCTCGCTGCCCAGCTCGACGGAGACCACGAAAGACCACCGGGGGCCGTGGACCCCTAGTGCAGACTTGACGCCATGCGCTGGCCGAAGACTCCTCGCCGCCTCCGCATCGCGACGATGCTGGCCATGCTCCTGGTGACGAGCGGAACCCCCGTCGTCGCGGAGGCCGCCTCGAAGCGGCCGGCGGTGGTGCAGACGCAGGTGATCGGCAAGTCGGTGCAGGGCAGGAACATCCAGGCCTTCCGGATCGGTGACCCGCGCTCGCCCCGCAAGGTGGTGATGCTCGCCTCGATGCACGGCAACGAGCGCGGCCCCTCCCGCATCCTGGCCAACCTGCGCGACGGGCGACCCGTCCGCGGCGCCGACATCTGGCTGGTCCCGGTCCTCAACCCGGACGGGTTCGTGCGAAACCGGCGCCAGAACGCCCGCGGCGTCGACCTGAACCGCAACTTCCCGCGCAACTGGTCAAGGCTCACCGGCGCCTACTACTCCGGTGCGGGCCCAGCCTCCGAGCCCGAGACGAAGGCCGTGATGGCGTTCCTGACCAAGGTGCGCCCGGCGTACGTCGTCAGCTTCCACCAGCCGCTGCGCGGGATCGGGCGCACCGCGCCCAAGGGTGCAGCCTTCGTGAAACGGCTGAACCGGGGCATGCGGCTGCCGGTGCGGTCGTTCAACTGCTCCTCGGTGTGCCGCGGCACGATGACGGAGTGGTTCAACGCCTCTTTCCCGGGAGTCGCCGTGACGGTGGAGTACGGCCGCGGGGTGAGCCGCAAGCAGGCCACCCGCACCGGCCCGACCGGAGTCCTCCGGGCCGTCGGCGCCTACCGGTAGTCAGCGGCCGGTGAAGGTCGGCTTCTGCTTGTTCACGAACGCGGTCACCGCGTTGGCGTGGTCCTCGGTGGCGCCGGTGAGCGCCATCATCGAGGCCTCGAACTCCAGCGACTCGGTGAACCCGTGGCCCGCGGAGTACTCCACCGAGCGCCGGATCGCTCCGTAGGAGGCCGTCGGCCCGTCCGCGAGCCGCCGGGCCAGCGCCGCCACCTCGGCCTCGAGCTCGTCGGCGGCCACGACCCTGGTGGCGAGCCCCAGCTCGAGCGACTCGGCCGAGCCGATGGTGCGCGGGAAGTAGAGCAGCTCGAGGGCCTTGGCGCGCCCGACCAGCCGGGGGAGCGTCCAGGACGCGCCGGTGTCGCAGGACAGCGCCACCCCGGCGAAGGCCAGGTTGAAGCCGGCCGCCTCGGACAGGATCCGGAAGTCGCACGCGAACGCGAGGCTCGCACCGGCGCCCGCTGCCACGCCGTTGACCGCCGCGACCACCGGCTTGTGCATCGTGGCGAGCGCGGTGACGATCGGGTTGTAGTGCTCCTCGACGGTGCGGAACAACAACTCGGAGTCGGAGCTCTGCAGGATCGAGCTGTGCTCCTTGAGGTCCTGGCCGACGCAGAAGGCACGGCCGCTACCGGTCAGCACGACGCAACGCACCGCATTGTCCTGTTCCGCCCGGCGTACGGCCTCGAGCAGGGCCTCCTTGGTGGCCACGTCGAGGCCGTTCATCGCCTCGGGACGGTTCAGCGCGATCGTGGCGACGCTGTCGCTGACGTGGTAGCCGACGGGCTCGCTCATGGGGGTTCTCCTGGGGTCCGGTCGTGTGGGTCCGGACGAGTCTGCCGCATCAATTCGGGTACCCGTGCAGTCGGATGACCGCGCAGATTGCTCAATGGGGAATAATGCGTCTTGTTGGGCGCGTCCTGCGCACGGAAGACATGGGAAGAGGTGTGCACATGGCGGCCATGAAGCCCCGAACGGGTGACGGCCCGCTCGAGGTCACCAAGGAGGGTCGAGGCATCGTGATGAGGGTTCCCCTCGAAGGCGGTGGCAGGCTCGTGGTTGAGCTCAACAAGGACGAGGCAACCGCCCTGGGTGATGCACTCAAGGACGTGGTCGGCTGAGGCCGACTCCCGAACACCGCCGAAGCCCCCGTTGCCCCGCAGGCCCACGGGGGCTTCTGCGGTGTTCCGTTAGGGTCTAGACGTGTCGTTGCCACCCCAGGTCTCCCCGCCCACGTTCACGCTCTCCGGCCTTGCGCCCTCCCGTCTGGAAAGGGCCGGCGTCGTCGCGGTGCCGGTGCTCGCGCGGGCAGGTGGCGTCGAGCTCGGGCCCGGTGCGGCCGAGCTCGCCGACGACCTCGGCGTCGACCTCCTCGACCTGCTCGCGGCCAACGGTGCCACCGGTGAGCCCGGCGAGGTGACCGAGCTGCCGGTCACGCGCACCGCGGACGGTGCCGCGCCGGCCTTCTCCCGCGCGCTGCTGGTCGGCGTCGGCGACGCCGGCCCCAAGGACGTACGCCGCGCCGGGGCATCCCTGGCCCGGCAGACCCTCAACGCGGAGAACGTGGCCTCCTCGGTCGCCTGCGTGGGCGGCCGCGAGGTGATGGCTGCGTTCGTCGAGGGCGCCACCCTGGGCGCCTTCGGGTTCTCGATGCGTCGCGACGGGCCCAAGGACGTCCCGGCGAAGCAGATCGTCCTGTGCCTGACCGAGGGCGACGACGACTCCACCACGGCCCTGCGGCGTGCCGTGGCCACCGCCGGCGCCACCTGGCAGGCGCGCACGCTGGCCAACGTCCCCGCCAACATCAAGACCCCGGCATGGCTCGCGGACCAGAGCGTGACCGCAGCGGAGGCAGCGGGGCTCAAGGCCACCGTCCTCGACGAGACCCAGCTCGCCAAGCGCGGGTTCGGTGGGATCATCGGCGTCGGCCAGGCCGCCGCAGCGCCGCCGCGCTTCGTCCAGCTCGAGTACAAGCCGGCCGGCTCCTCGGGCCGCGGTGCCCGCAAGGCCAAGCACGTCGTGCTCGTCGGCAAGGGGATCACCTTCGACAGCGGCGGCCTCTCGATCAAGCCGGCCCAGTCGATGGTCACCATGAAGCGCGACATGACCGGCGCCGCCGTCGTGGCCGCCGTGATGACGGCGCTGCCGGAGATCGACTGCCCGGTGCGCGTCACCGGCCTGCTCGCGATCGCCGAGAACGCCGTCAGCGGCAACTCGATGCGTCCCGGTGACGTGATCACGCACTACGGCGGCCGCACCACCGAGGTCACCAACACCGACGCCGAGGGCCGCCTCGTGCTCGCCGACGGCCTCGCCTACGCCGTGGACAAGCTCGCACCCGACGTGCTCGTCGACGTCGCCACCCTGACCGGTGCGGTCAAGGTGGCGCTCGGGGAGCACCTCGGCGGCCTGTTCAGCAACGACGACGGGCTCGCCGGTGCGCTGGACTCCGCCGGGGCCCGCTCCGGGGAGCCGGTGTGGCGGCTCCCGCTGAGCGCCGAGTACGAGTCGAAGCTCAGCTCGAAGATCGCCGACGCCGACAATGCGCCCGGGGGACCGGGTGCGATCACCGCCGCCCTGTTCCTCCAGCACTTCGTCGCCGGCCTGCCCTGGGCCCACCTCGACATCGCCTCGGTCGGGGACGCCCCCAAGGACCGGTTCGAGTGGACGGAGGGTCCGACCGGGTTCGGTGCCCGACTCCTGCTGGACTGGCTCGCCCAGCCCGAGCCGCTCGGATCGGTGGGGTCGGCATGAGTGCGGTGCAGAAGTCGGCCCTGACCGTGCGCTGGTCACTCGCCGGTGCCCCGGACGGGGCGGAGCAGGAGCTGCGCGACTACGTCGCCGAGACCTCGCACGCGCGGTTCGAGGGACTCGAGGGCCTGCGGTTCAAGACCTGGCGGATGCGGACGGGCGAGTGGTTCGAGGGGTGCTACGTCTTCGTCGACGACGCGGCGCGCGCCGGGTTCCAGGAGTCCTTCACCGCGGCCGCGGACGACTCGCCGGCCTCGAAGATGATCGGCTCCGGGCCGGTCCTGATCGAGGCGTGCGAGGTCGTCGCCATCGCGGGCGGGCCCGAGGGGTTCGTCTCGACGGCGTCGTACGACCGCTGAGTCACCTGCTGAGCGACGTGCTGGAGGCCCCGGTGGGCCGACCGGAGGCCTAGACCTCCGCGGTCCACACCTTCTTGGCCACCAGCAGGCCGTCGCCCACGGGGAGCAGCACCGGCAGCAGCCCTTCGTGCTCCTGCACCGCCCGGCCGAGCTCGCGGATCGCGACGGTCTCGGCGTCCCGCTGGGCGGGGTCGGCCACCCGGTCGTGCCACAGGGCGTTGTCGAAGGCCACCACGCCGCCGGGACGCAGCAGTCGCAGCGCCTCGGTGAGGTAGTCGGAGTACTCGTGCTTGTCCCCGTCGCAGAACACCAGGTCGTAGTGACCGTCGGTCAGGCGCGGGATCACCTCGAGGGCGGCGCCCGGGATCAGCCGGAAGCGCTGGGAGGCGATCTTGTCCTCGGTGAAGCCCTGTCGGGCAAGGCGCTGGTGCTCGGCCTGGGTGTCCACAGAGGTGAGTACGCCGTCGGGCCGCATGCCGCGCAGCAGGTAGAGCCCCGAGACGCCGGTGCCGGTGCCGATCTCGACGACGGCCCGCGCCTCGAGCACGGAGGCGAGGAAGCGCAGCGTGGCGCCCCCGCCGGAGCCGATCGGGACGACCCCCACCTCCTGCGAACGCGCTCGCGCGTTGGTCAGGACCTCGTCCTCCGCGACGAACTCCTCGGCGTAGGTCCAGCTCGCGGGCTTCATTGGCGTGACGATGACGATCTCCTGACGTGCGTTGTGGATGGGTCGGACCTTACCCTCCGCGGCTGTGCAGCCTGCGCAGGCACGACCCGGGAGGCCCGCGCACGACCGCGAGGGAACGAGGCACGGGAACAAAGTGGGAGTGGCGGTTCGTTCTCGCTCACGTGGAACAACCTTGGGCCTCCTGCTGGCTTGCGCTCAGCCGCGTCTCAGAAAACCTCCCTAGCGTGGATCCATGGTGACTTCCTCAGACGACCACTCCGGCCAGACGCCAGCCGGTGAGCTCGACCCGCAGCTCACGTGGGAGCAGATCGTCACCGACCACTCCGCCCGGGTCTACCGGCTCGCCTACCGCCTCACCGGCGACCGGCACGACGCCGAGGACCTGACCCAGGAGGTCTTCGTCCGGGTGTTCCGCTCGCTGCACACCTACACGCCGGGGACGATGGAGGGCTGGTTGCACCGGATCACCACGAACCTCTTCCTCGACCACGCCCGGCGCAAGCAGCGGATCCGCTTCGACGCCCTCAGCGACGAGGCTGCCGGCCGGCTCCCGAGCGCGCTGCCCACCCCCGACGTGGCGCAGCTCGACCGGATGTTCGACGCCGACATCGAGAGCGCGCTCACCTCGCTGGCCCCGGAGTTCCGTGCCGCCGTGGTGCTCTGCGACGTCGAGGGACTCAGCTACGAGGAGATCGCCGACGTGCTCGGCCTCAAGCTCGGCACCGTGCGCTCCCGCATCCACCGCGGCCGGGCACAGCTGCGCGCCGCGCTCTCCCACCGGGCGCCGCGTGCCGGCCGCACCCGGTTCGCCGGCCCCCGCATCGGACAGGACCTCGCCGGGCGGGTCACCTGATGTTCTCGTTGAGCGGTCACCTCGGAGCCAAGACCTCAGCACTCGTCGACGGCCAGCTCTCGGCTGCCGAGGAGGAGCGTGCCTGGTCGCACGTGATGACCTGCCCCGGGTGCCGCCGGCTCGTGGAGCGCGAGGGCTGGGTCAAGCGCCAGGTGGGCTCGTTGTCCCACCCCGGCAGGCTGGACCCGCCCGAGGAGCTGCTCGGCTCGCTCTACGCGGTCGACGCCTGGGCGACGGTGGACCGGATCGAGCGGCAGTCCCGGCGGCGGCGTACCACCGTGGCCGTGGTGGGCGGCGGTGCCGTGGGTGCTTGCGTGCTCGGGCTGCTGACCGTCACCGGGGGTTCCGCCGCGAGACCCGACGTCCCGGCCCGCCCCTCGCCGGCGATGATCCGCGGGGACCTGCCCCGCACCCCGGTGGGGTCGCCGACCGGTGGCGAGACCGACACGGCGCCCACATGGAGCCGTAGGTCAAGATAGGCATCGTGAGCCACAACGAGCCCGACGAGCCGACGACGCCGCAGTCCCCCTACTCAGGGCAGTGGCAGCAGCAGCGCTCCGGCCAGGCAGGCCCGGCCGGGGACCCCGGCCCGTGGCAGGGCCGCCCCTTCGGCCAGTCCCCGTCCCAGGTCCCTTCCCAGGCCCCTTCTGGACCCCCCTCGAGCAGCCCGTACCCGCCGCCGCCCGGCCAGCAGCCGGGCCGCCCGGTCGGGCCCCCGATGGGCGCGTACTACGGCCAGCAGCAGCCCCCGACCCATCCCGGCTACCCCTCCCCGACGCAGGCCTTCCCCGTCCAGGAGCGGCCGGCCCGCAGCAAGGTCCCCGGCTGGCTGTGGCCGGCCGTCGCGGTGATGGCGCTCGTGCTGGGCGCCAGCGGGGGCGCCCTGGCGGCGGCCCTCGTGGTCAACGGCACCGACGGCCCCGGGGCGGTGCTGCGCGTCGAGCGGCGTACGGCGACGCCCCTGCCCGCCGACAACGCGAGCATCGCCGCGGTCGCCGAGAAGGTGCTGCCGAGCACCGTGCAGATCGCCGCGGAGTACAAGGGCAACGCGCAGGGCGCGACCGGGTCCGGGTTCGTGATCGACGACCAGGGCCACATCATCACCAACAACCACGTGGTCGCCGAGGCGGACAAGTCCGAGGGCGCGATCGAGATCATCGACCAGGACGGCAACCACTCCAAGGCCACCGTCGTGGGCCGCAGCACCGTCTACGACATCGCCGTGCTGAAGTCGGAGGCGGCCAAGAAGCTCAAGCCGGCCGCGATCGGCTCGGCCGACCAGATGCGGGTGGGGGAGACGGTCGTGGCGATCGGCTCGCCGCTCGGTCTCTCGGCCACCGTCACCTCGGGCATCGTGAGCGCGATCAACCGGCCGGTGACCACCGGCGACGGCGCCAACGACAACTCCTACATCAACGCCGTGCAGACCGACGCCGCGATCAACCCGGGCAACTCGGGTGGCCCGCTGGTCAACCTCCAGGGCGAGGTCGTGGGCGTCAACTCCGCGATCGCCTCCCTGGGCTCCCAGATGGCCTCGGACCGCGGCGGCAACATCGGCGTGGGCTTCGCGATCCCGATCGAGCAGGTGAAGGTCACCACGACCCAGATCCTGAGCACGGGGGAGGCGCAGTACCCCGTGATGGGGGTCAACGTGAGCCCGACGACCAAGAACGACGGTGCCACGGTCGAGTCGATCACCGATGGGCTTCCGGCCGCCGACTCCGACCTGAAGGTCGGCGACGTGATCCGCAAGGTGGACGGCAAGCCGGTCACCGGCTCGATCGACCTCGTCGTCGCCGTGCGCTCCCACGTCCCGGGCGAGCAGGTGTCCCTGCTGGTCGAGCGCGGGTCACGGACCTTCCAGATCAAGGTCGGCCTGGACTCCAAGACCGGCTGAGCCGAGTCCCGCCCCGAACCCCCGCTGGGTGCCTCAGGTCGCCTCGAGGTCGTACGGCGGACGCTCGCCCTGGGCCAGCACGCGGTAGGGCGGCAGCGGCTCGTCGGCGAGGTCGTCCTCCATCGCCTCCAGGATGTGCTTGCGGATCGCCTGGCGGGGATCGAGGTCGGTCAGCCGGAGGTCGGCGTACTCGGGCCCGAGCTCCTCGCGCAGCTGCGTCTGGGCGCTCTGGGCCAGGTTGCGCATCTGGCGCACGAACCTGCCGGCCTGCCGGGCGAACTCGGGTAGGCGATCAGGACCGAACACCACCACAGCGACGATCCCGATGACCATCAGCTCCGGCAGGCCGATCCCGAACACGGCAGATCAGCCCTTGGCCGTGGGACTCAGCCCGAGCTGCATGCCGGCGAGGCCACGGCCACGGCTGGACAGCGTCTTGGCGATCTGGGTCAGGACCTGGGCTCCGGGCGCCGTCGGGTCGGACTCGACGATCGGCTTGCCGGTGTCGCCGCCCTCGCGCAGGCTCACGTCGATCGGGATCTCGCCGAGCACCGGGACGTCGTAGCCGAAGCGCTGGCCCAGCGTCGCCGCGACCCGGGCGCCGCCGCCGCTGCCGAAGATCTCGAGCCGGTGCTCACGGCCCTCGGGGGTGCAGTGCGGGCAGGGGAGGAACGACATGTTCTCCACGACGCCGATGACGCGCTGGTGCATCATCGAGGCCATCGTTCCGGCGCGCTCGGCGACCTCGGTGGCGGCCTCCTGGGGGGTGGTCACCACGATCACCTCCGCGTTCGGCAGGTGCTGGCCCAGCGAGATCGCGACGTCGCCGGTCCCGGGGGGCAGGTCGAGCAGCAGCACGTCCAGCGCGCCCCAGTAGACGTCGGAGAGCATCTGCACCAGGGCCCGGTCGAGCATGGGTCCGCGCCAGGCCACGACCTGGTCACGGCGCGGCTTGAGCATCCCGATGCTGATCACCGAGACCCCGCTCGGCGTGGGGACGGGCATGATCAGGTCCTCGACCTGGGTGGGGCGGGTGTCGGCGACGCCCAGCATCGCGGGCACCGAGTGCCCGTAGATGTCGGCGTCGACGATGCCGACCCGCAGGCCCTGCTTGGCCAGGGCGAGGCCGAGGTTGACCGTGACCGAGGACTTGCCGACGCCGCCCTTGCCGGAGGCGATCGCGTAGACCTTGGTGAGGGAGTCGGCGGAGGCGAACGGGATCTCACGCTGGGCCTGGCCGCCGCGCAGGGTCTCCTGGAGACCGGCACGCTGCTCCGCGCTCATCACGCCGAGCACCACGTCGACACCGGTGACGTGCTCCACACGGGAGACCTCGGCGGTGACGTTGGTGGTGATCGTGTCCTTCATCGGGCAGCCGGCCACGGTCAGGAGCACCGTGACGCGCACCATGCCGGTGTCGTCGATCTCGACGTTCTCGACCATGCCCAGGTCGGTGATCGGGCGTTTGATCTCGGGGTCGTTGACGCGCGCCAGCGCAGCCTGGATCCTGTCGACGTCGGGGGAAGTCATGTGTCGATCCTACGCGGCGGCGGGGCATTTGCCTCCGGCGAGTCCTCGTCCTCGGCCTCGGTCAGCTCCTCGACCATGTTGCGCAGCTCCGAGCGCAGGAAGTCGCGGGTCGCGACCTCCCCGAGAGCCATCCGGAGGGAGGCCACCTCGCGGGCCAGGAACTCCATGTCGGCGTGCGCCCGGGCGTTGGCCTGACGGTCCTGCTCGTTGATCACCCGGTCGCGCACCTCCTGGCGGTTCTGCGCGAGCAGGATCAGCGGTGCGGCGTACGACGCCTGCAGGCTGAGCATCAGGGTCAGGAAGATGTAGGGGTAGTCGTCCCAGCGCAGGTCCCTCGGCGCGAGCGCGTTCCAGCCGACCCAGAAGATGACGAACAGGGTCATGTAGATCAGGAAGCGGGCGGTGCCCATGAACCGCGCGAACTGCTCGGCGAAGATGCCGAAGGCGTCCTGGCGCACCGTGGGGCGGCGTACGAGACCGTGACGAAGCTCTCGCGGGGTGTCCAGGCGAGCGGCCCGGGAGCGCTCCTCGGGGGACTTCCGCTCGTTCCTGCGGCTCTTCTTCTCAGGCTTCTCCACGTCGACTCACCCCCTTCCCAGCTTGCGGTCGCGCCACCCGTCGGGCAGCAGGTGGTCGAGCAGGTCGTCGACGGTGACGGTGCCGAGCAGGCGGCCGTCCTCGTCGACGACGGGCGCGGCCACCAGGTTGTAGGTGGCCAGGAACATCGAGACGTCCTCGAGGGTGGCCTCGGCGCGCAGGAAGTCGATGCCGGTGTCCAGGACCCCGGCGACCAGCGTGGACGGGGGCTCCCGCAGCAGGCGCTGGATGTGGGCGACGCCGAGCAGCTTGCCCGTCGGGGTCTCCAGCGGCGGGCGGCACACGTGCACGAGCGCGGCCAGGGACGGCGTCAGGTCCTCGTTGCGGACGTGGGCCAGGGCCTCCGCGACCGTGGCGTCGGGAGGCAGGATCACCGGCTCGGGCGTCATCATCCCGCCCGCGGTCTCCTCGCCGTAGACCATCAGTCGCCGGACCTCGGCGGCGTCCTCGGTGTCCATCAGGCCGAGCAGGATCTGCGCGGTCTCGTAGGGCAGGTCGGCGATCAGGTCGGCGGCGTCGTCGGCCGACATCTCCTCAAGGATGTCCGCGGCGCGCTCGGAGTCGAGGTGCTCGAGGATCTCGACCTGGTCCTCCTCGGGCAGCTCCTCGAGCACGTGGGCGAGCCGCTCGTCGTCGAGACCGGCGACGACCTCGCTACGGCGCTCGGGCGGCAGCTCGTGGATCACGTTGGCGGCGTCGGCGGGACGGAGGTCGGCCAGGGCGGCGATCAGGTGCTCGGCGCCCTGGTTGGCCTGGGTCTGGTGCAGGCCCTCGATGTCGTCCCACTCCACGACGTGGGTCTGCGGCCGGCGGCGGAAGCTCTTGGCCCCTTCGGTGATCGCGACCCGGGACAGCACCCAGTCGCGGGTGCGGGCCTGCTCCATCGCGACGTCGAAGACGACGCCCTCCACGCCGGTGCTGCGCACCCGGACCTTCTGGTCGAGCATCTGCCCGACCACGAGGGTCTCGGTGGAGCGCTTCTCGAAGCGGCGCATGTTCAGCAGCCCGGTGGTGATCACCTGACCTGCGTCGATGTTGGTCACCCGGGTCATCGGAGCGAAGATCTGGCGGCGGCCGAACACCTCCACCACCAGGCCCACCACCCGCGGGGCCCGTACGTCGGAGCGCAGCACCACCACGACGTCGCGCACCTTGCCGACCTGGTCGCCCTGGGGATCGAACACCGGCAACCCGGCGAGGCGGGCCGCGAAGACGCGGGTAGGTGTGGTGCTCACGTTGCGGAGCCTAGCCGCTGGCATTGGTAGGTTCAGCGGGATCGTTCGCCCCGAGCAGTGCACCCAAGGAGTTCCTCAGTGGTCAAGCAGGTCGTGATTCTCGCCGCAGGTCTTGGCACCCGCCTCGGCAAGCCGCACCCCAAGCCGCTCACGCCGCTGCGCTCCGGCGAGAGCATCATGCGCCGGGCCGTCAACGCCCTGCGGGGTGCCTACCGGGACGACGTGTTCGTCACGGCGGTCGTCGGGTTCAAGCTCGACCTGGTGATCGAGGCGATGCCGGACATCTCCTTCGTCTACAACGAGGTCTACGACTCCACCAACACCTCCAAGAGCCTGCTCAAGGCGCTGCGGCTCTCCCAGCCCGGCGGCGTGCTGTGGCTCAACGGCGACGTGGTCTTCGACCCCGATGTGCTCCCGCTGATCCAGGAGCACATCGAGTCCGGCCGCAGCTTCGTGTGCGTGAACACCGAGTCGGTCGCCGACGAGGAGGTCAAGTACACCCTCGACGACGAGGGCTACATCAAGGAGCTGTCCAAGGGCGTCGTGGGTGGTCTAGGCGAGGCCGTCGGCATCAACTTCATCTCCTCGGACGACAAGGCGGCGCTGATCAAGCGGCTCGAGGAGGCCGGCGACCAGGACTACTTCGAGCGTGGCCTCGAGCTGGGCATCGAGAAGGACGGCCTGCGGATCGAGGCCCTGGACATCTCCCAGTTCCACATCGTCGAGGTCGACTTCGACGAGGACCTCACGCGGGCCAACGAGTTCGTCGGAGACTGAGCCGCCGTGCCCGACCTGGTGCCGACGCGCGTCTCGGCGGTCGACGACGAGGGAGTGCACCTGTCCTCGACTGAGGACACGGTCGTCGACGTGCTCTTCGACGGGCGGCGGATCTGGTCGTTCTGGACGCAGCGCGACACCGTCGAGGGCGTCGCGCCGTGGCCTCCGATGCTGCGCAAGTTCCTCGAGGGCACCGCGCTCATCTCGGTGGTGGAGCACGTCTCGGGGACGGTGGCTTTCGAGGCCGAGGTGCGGCTCGGCTCGAAGGAGGGCCGGATCTCCGTCGTCGACGGGCAGGGCCGACCGCTCGGCATCGACAAGTCCAACCGGATCGTCACCACGTTCGACACCCGCGACCCCGAGCACACCGCGCCCCTGCTCGACTCCACCGAGCAGCTCCTCGCCGCGCTGCGCGAGGCCGGGGTGGAGGCGTTCCCGGCGTACGGCACGCTGCTCGGCGCCGTCCGCGAGCAGGACTTCATCGGCCACGACAGCGACGTCGACCTCGGCTACGTCAGTCGTGAGACGCACCCGCTGGACGTGATCCGCGAGTCGTTCCGGCTGCAGCGGTTCCTCAAGGAGCGCGGGTACGCCGTCGACCGCTACAGCGCCGCGGCGTTCAAGGTCGACGTCGTCGAGGCCGACGGCACCGTGCGCGGGCTCGACGTCTTCGGCGGGTTCTTCCTCGACGGCCGGCTCTACCTGCTCGGGGAGATCGGGACGCCGTTCGAGAAGGAGTGGATCTTCCCGCTCGGCACCTGCACGCTGGCCGGCCGGACGCTGCCGGCTCCGGCCCGGCCGGAGAAGCTGCTCGAGGCCACCTACGGGCCCAGCTGGCGCGTGCCCGACCCCGCGTTCCACTTCGAGACGCCGCGCTCCACGCACCGCCGCCTCAACGGCTGGTTCCGGGGGATCCGCGTGTTCCGCAACGAGTGGGACGCCCGCTACAGCGGCGTCCGCAACAAGGTGCCCCGCGGCGGGCCCAGCGCGCTGGCCGAGTTCGTGCGCGCCGAGGAGGGCACGCCCGACCTGCTGGTGGACGTGGGAGCCGGCCGCGGCGCCGACGCGCTGTGGTTCGCGCGCCAGGGGGTCCCGACGATGACCCTCGACTTCGCCCACGGCGCCAGCAACGGCGTACGCCGGGTGGCCGAGCAGGAAGAGCTCGACCTGGACGTCTCGTGGGTGAACCTGCACGAGATGCGCTCGGTGCTCGCGCAGGGGTGCCGGATCGCGCGCCGTGAGGGCCGGGTGGTGCTGATGGCCAACCACCTCGTCGACTCCACCGACGCCCGCGGGCTCAACGCGCTCGTGCGGCTCGCGCGGATGTCGCTGGCCGGCCGGGCCGGGACCGGCGGCGGGCGGCTCTACCTCGACTTCGACCTGCTGGCCCCCGGGGAGCGGTACACCCCGACCGGGCGGCGCGACATCGTGCGGCCCAAGGCCCTGGCCGGGGTCGAGCGGGCACTGGTCGAGGGGGGAGCCGATATCGTGCTCAGCACTCAGGTGGAACTCAAAGGCGGTTCCGGGAAACCGGGCCGCCCGGTCGCGCGATTGGTGGCGGAATGGCAGCGGTGAACCGGTCCTTGCGGGCGCGGGCGGTGGAGCGCGTGGCACGCGCCGTGGCGGGAGACCGTCTCGACCAGCTCCAGCGGCGTCTCGAGGCCCTCGAGGCGGAGGTGCAGGAGAACCGCCAGCTGAACATCCGGCTGGCCGAGGTCACCGACCTCGTCGAGCAGCTGCTGCTGCCGATGGCCGCCCGCGACGAGGACAAGATCGCGGCCGCCGTCGAGAAGTACACGCGGACCATGTGAGCGTGCTGGGGGACTGATGACGACCCGGGTCTACCTGCACATCGGCCTGCCCAAGACGGCCACCACCTACCTGCAGTCCATCTTGTGGAACAACCGGGCCTCGCTGGCGGCCCAGGACGTCCACCTGCCCGGCGCGAGCAGGCAGGAGCACCTGTGGAGCAGCCGGATCATCCGCGAGGACCCCGGGTTCGAGAAGTTCAGCGAGCACCGGCGTACGGCGTGGGACCGGCTGCGCGCCGACGTCGCGGACCAGGCCCGCACCGGGTCGGGCGCGGCCGTGATCAGCCACGAGTTCTTCTCCGCGGCCTCCACCGAGCAGGCCGCCCGGATGGTGCGCGACCTGGAGCCGGCGGAGGTCCACCTCGTGGTCACCGGCCGGGAGCCGCTCGGGCTGTTCACCGCGAGCTGGCAGGAGAGCATCAAGAACCGCGAGACCTGGCTGATGACCGACTACAGCCGCACCGAGTCCGAGGACACGACCGCCGTGTGGAACTGGCGGTCCCTGGACATCCGGCTGGTGCTGGAGCGCTGGTCGCCGCACTTCCCGGCCGAGCGGGTGCACGTGCTGCCGCTGCCCGGCGCCGGCGCGCCCAGGCGTGAGATCTGGGACCGGTTCGCGGGCCTGGTCGGGATCGACCCGGACTCCGTCGACCTCAGCCGCAGCTTCCCGAACGCGTCCATGGGGGTGGCGGAGGCCGAGACCCTGCGCCGGATGAACCACCACCTCGAGGAGTTCAACTCCGCGATCGACCGCGGCACCTACATCCGCACGTTCCTCGCCGACGAACGCCTCGTCCCTCGCGGTGGTGAGCCGTTCTTCCCCGAGCCCGAGCGGATCGAGGAGATCCGCCGACGTGGGCAGGCCGCGGTGGACTACGTCGCGGGCCAGGGCTTCCACGTGGTCGGTGACCTCGATGCGCTGCTCGTCCCTGACGAGCTCGCGCCGCGCCGGGAGCCCTCGTCGGTGACCGAGGCCGAGGTGGCCGAGGTGGCGGTCGAGCTGGCGGCCCGGATGCTGCACGACGTGCGTGACCTGCGCCGCGAGCTGCGGCGTCAGCGGCAGCTGCTGGAGAAGAGCCGGCGCATGGAGGATCCCGGCCTGCGGGTGAACCTGGTCCGCAAGTTCCCGGTGCTGCGCCACGTGCTGCTCCGCCGCCGCCGGCCGTGACGTGAGGTTGGTCATGGCATGGTGGAGAACCCACCAGTAGCGTTTGCGCCGACCGCTCTCCGTCGTACGACGGGGTTCCTCACCGTGCCACCGGGACCCCTCGGGCACCACCTGTAAAGGACCCAACAGCCATGAGCCGCCTCTGCGAGACCGAAGGCCTGACCGACATCCAGGAAGAGATCCTCAAGTCGGTCCGAGCGTTCGTCGAGACCAAGATCATCCCGGTGGCGACCGAGCTCGAGCACGCCGACGAGTACCCGACCGAGATCGTCGAGGGACTCAAGGAGCTCGGGATCTTCGGCCTGATGATCCCCGAGGAGTACGGCGGCCTCGGTGAGTCGCTGCTCACCTACGCCCTGTGCGTGGAGGAGATCGCCCGCGGCTGGATGAGCGTCTCCGGTGTGATCAACACCCACTTCATCGTGGCCTACATGCTGATGCGGCACGGCACCGAGGAGCAGAAGAAGAAGTACCTGCCGCGGATGGCCACCGGCGAGGTGCGCGGCTCGTTCTCGATGTCGGAGCCCTCGCTGGGCTCGGACGTCTCCGCGATCAAGACCAAGGCCGTGAAGAACGACGACGGCGGCTACGCGATCACCGGCCAGAAGATGTGGCTGACCAACGGCGGCACCTCCAACCTGGTCGCCGTGCTGGTCAAGACCGACGAGGGCGCCGACTCGGTCTACAAGAACATGACGACGTTCCTGGTCGAGAAGGAGCCCGGCTTCGGCGAGACCGCCCAGGGCATCACCGTGCCCGGGAAGATCGACAAGATGGGCTACAAGGGCGTGGAGACCACCGAGATGGTCCTGGAGGGCCACGAGGTCTCCGCAGACCAGATCCTCGGCGGCGAGCCGGGCAAGGGCTTCTACCAGATGATGGACGGCGTCGAGGTCGGTCGCGTGAACGTCGCCGCCCGTGCCTGCGGCATCGCCAACCGCGCCTTCGAGCTTGCCATCGCCTACGCCCAGCAGCGGGAGACCTTCGGCAAGCCGATCGCCCAGCACCAGGCGGTGCTGTTCCAGATCGCGGAGATGGCGACCAAGGTCGAGACCGCCCACTCGATGATGGTCCGCGCCGCGCGGATGAAGGACCGGGGCGAGCGCAACGACGTCGAGTCCGGGATGGCGAAGTACCTCGCCGCGGAGTACTGCAACGAGGTCGTCCAGCAGTCCTTCCGCATCCACGGCGGCTACGGGTACTCCAAGGAGTACGAGATCGAGCGCCTCTACCGCGAGGCAGCGTTCATGCTGATCGGTGAGGGCACCGCCGAGATCCAGAAGATGATCATCGGCCGCGCCCTGCTCAAGGAGTACAAGCTCAAGAGCTGACGCCGCGGAGCCGCGGCCCGCGTCCCTGACTACTGTGTGGCGACATGGGACAGCGGGCCGTGCTCCACGTCGGGGTGATGAAGTCGGGGACCAGCTACCTCCAGGGGCTGCTGTTCGCGAACAAGGCCGTGCTGGGCCGTCAGGGGGTGCTGGTGCCCGGGCGCAGCTGGGGCGACCAGGTGCGTGCGGTGCAGGACCTGCTGGGCCGTGCCTCGGAGCGCACCGGCGACATCACCGGCTGCTGGGACGCGATGGTGGGGGAGACCCTCGCCCACGACGGCACCTCGGTGATCTCGATGGAGTTCCTCGCCCCGGTGCGCCGCGAGCTCACCGAGCGGCTCGTCGGCACCTGGGACGAGGTCACCGTGGTGATCAGTGCTCGCGACCTCAACCGCCAGCTGGCCTCGATGTGGCAGGAGTCCGTGCGCAACGGCCGGACCTGGACCTTCGCCGAGTACGTCGACGACGTACGCGAGGGGCGGCCGCGCGCCGAGCGGCGGCCCGAGGACGTCACTCCCGCGAGCAAGACCTTCTGGCGCCAGCAGAATCTGGTGCGGCTGTGCCGCAGCTGGTCCGCGGCCGGGGCTCGCGTCGTGCTGCTGACGGTGCCGCCGCCCGGTGCCCCGCGAGACCTGCTGCGTGACCGGTTCCTCTCCGTGCTCGGTACGCCGCCCGACGGGCTGGTCGCGCCCCCCTCGGCCAACGAGTCCATGGGCGCCGCCTCGGCGGTCGTGCTGCGCCGGGTCAACGAGCTGCTCGCGGAGATGGGACTGCCCTTCCCGCAGGGGGAGACGCTGCGCAAGGCGGTGCTCGCGAAGCGGGTGATGTCGGCGCACGCCCGGGCCGAGCCGGTCATCGGCCTGCCGCTGCAGCCCTGGGTGGACGAGCACGCCGCGCGGATGGTCTCCGCGCTGCAGCGGCTCGACGTCGAGCTCGTCGGCGAGTGGGGCGACCTGACCCCGGTCGAGGTCGCGGGCGTCGATCCTGCGGGCCTCGAGGACGCCGTGGTGGCGGAGGCGGCGTGCGCGGCGCTGGCCGGCCTGCTGGCCGAGCAGATCAGGGGCTGAGCGGCGCCGCAGGCGTTAATCGGTCGCCGCGGTGGGTGGACCATGCGAGGCTTGAGGTGTCCGAGTCGCACACTTCAGGAGGAATTCCCATGGGTCAGTCAGAAGGCAACGAGGACATCAAGGCCAGGATGCGTGAGGCCCTGGACCGCAAGCAGGCCAACGACCGCGGCGTTCCCAAGGACCGCCCGGTCAAGGAGAAGGCACACGGCTCCGAGGTCGAGGGTGCCGGTGCGCCCAAGATGCACCGCCGCAAGGCCGGCGGCGGCGGCTCCTGAGCGACGGTCGTCGCCCTGGAGGGCTAGAGCTTCTCCAGGGCGGCGGCGAGGCGCTCGTCGTCGCGGTCCACGGCGGGCACGAGCAGCTCGGTGACGACGTCGAGGACGTCGGAGAGCCGCTCGTTGAGCCGTCGGCACTCCTCGACGGCGCTGCGCAGCTGACGCACCTCCGCGCGCAGCGAGGCGATCTCGGCTCGGCCGGTGACCCGATCGAGTCCCCGGGTCAGTTTCGGGTTCATGTCCAGCTCACTTCCAGTCGGCAGACGATGGGGTTCTCGTGGTCGAGCGGGGCGAGGTCGCGGCCGACGGTCTTGGCCACCACCGTTCCCCCGTGCTCGGCGATCTCGGCCTCGATCGCGGCGACGCGGGCGTAGGTCCGCACGTGCCGGCCGAAGAAGGTGGGCTCGTGGCGGCTCTGCGCCGTGCGGAACTCCAGGAAGGTGTGGCCCCCGGAGCGGCCCACCATCGAGCTGAACCGCCACAGCCCGTCGCGGCCGCTCACGGCCAGCGCGTCGATGAGCCCCCGGGCGTAGACGTGCTTGACCCCGGGCTGGTGGGCCAGCTTGGCCGCCTCGGTGAGGAAGTTGTACGTCGACTCGAGGTTGTAGATCTTCAGGGGGACGTCGACCCCGGCCTTCCTGAGCTTCTTCGCGGCAACGCGACGGGCCGCCCTGGCGTAGTCGCTCCCGGTGACGTCGAACCCCTGCCCCGCCAGCCAGGCCGCGTCGCGGCCGGTGCCCGTGCCGAGCTCGACCACCGTTGCGCCGGGCTCGATCCGGGTCGCCACCCACTGCGCGAACAGCGACGGGGTGTCGGGCACCAGCGCGACCTTGTCCGACTCGTAGAACGCCGACCAGTACCAGTAGCGCAGCCGACTGCCGCGCCACCACTGGGACATCATCTCGACGTTCTCGGCAGGGTGGTCGAAGTGGAAGGCCGGGTCGGGCACCTTCCAGCCGGGACCGTAGGTGTAGGCCAGGAAGGCGTCGGTGTCGCGCGGGGCCGGGAACTCCACGCCCTCGAGCTCGATGGTCCCGAACGGCAGGATCCGGTCGCGGTCGAGCCTGCCGCGCAGCGAGCCGGTGAGGTGGAAGTGGTCGCTGATGTAGAACGAGCCGAACACGTCCACCCCGGCCCGTTTGCCGTTGGGCAGCGGCGCCCACACCTTGAAGTTCGCCGCCGACATCCGCATCACCGACCAGCCGCGCTCGCGCATCTGCCGCTCCGCGCGCCGGCTCTCGCGGATGATGTCGAAGGGGTGGGTGTGCCGGCTCAGCCAGGCGAGGTCGACGTCGGAGTCGTGACCGATCATCTTGCCGTCGCGCACGGCGCCCAGCAGCCCGCCGTAGCAGAGGTAGGCGTCCAGGCCGCACACCTCCACCAGGTCGTCGAGCACCCGGCGCGAGGCGGCCGCCAGCTCGTTGACCGACGCGTCGTCCATCCGGTCGAAGGTGCGCTGGAGGCGCCCGCCCTTGTCGAGGGTGAGCGGGTTGCCGGCGTCGTCGACGAAGCGCAGCGGCGCGGAGGATGAGCCGAAGGTCACGTCGCCCTCGAACCACGCCACCTTGTCCAGGTGCCCCTCGACGCTGACGTGCGCCACCCCCGCGAGGCGTTCCTTGATCGACCTGGGCCAGGCCACCAGCGCCTTGTCGCGGGAGACGACGGCGTCGCGTGCGGGGTTGAACGACCACAGCCGGTCACCGCCGAACCTGACGTCGAGCGGAGTGTCGACGACGTCGCTCAGCTCGATCCCCGTGTCGTCCACACGTGCGGAAAACGTCACTGGCGGGTGCCTCCGGCTGGTCGGGTCCTGGACTGGGAGGAATCTACGGCACACAGGGGGGAGCAGCCGACGGCTCGCTCCCGGCGTGGCAGACTTCGGCAGGTTCGAGGTCGCCGGCACACGAGGAGCACGCAGGATGCAGTTCGGTCGCAGCTACGAGGAGTTCGAGGTCGGAGCCACCTACAAGCACTGGCCAGGCAAGACGGTCACCGAGTTCGACGACCACATGTTCTGCCTGCTCACGATGAACCACCACCCGCTCCACCTCGACGCCAACTACGCCGAGGAGACCACCCAGTTCGGCAAGAACGTCGTGGTCGGCAACTACGTGTACTCGATCCTGCTCGGGATGAGCGTGGCCGACATCTCCGGCAAGGCGATCGCCAACCTGGAGGTGGAGTCGCTGCGTCACGTGGCGCCGACCTTCCACGGCGACACCCTGTACGGCGAGACCACCGTCCTGGACAAGACGGAGAGCAAGAGCAAGGACGACCGCGGCGTGGTCCACGTCGAGACGATCGGCTACAACCAGGACGGCAAGATCGTGTGCATCTTCCGTCGCAAGGTGATGGTCCCCAAGGCCAGCTACCTCGCCGAGCGCGGCGGCGACCAGCCCGGACGCCCGGTGCCCAAGCCCGACAAGTACTGGTCCGGCCCGCAGGAGAGCTGAACCGGCGGGCGGCGGTTCGTCTACCCTCGGTCCCGTGCCGCTCGCCGCGTCGTGTCCCCGCTGCACCTCGCCCCTCACCGGTGAGGAACCGGAGTTCACCTGCCCGGTCCACGGACCGGTGGAGCCGCTGTGGCGCCCCGAGCACGCGGACTACGAGTCCTTCGCCGACCTGGTCGGGCGCAGCGACGACCTGCCCACCTACCTGCCGTGGCCGATGAGTCCCGGCTGGTCGATCGCCGACTTCGGGTGCGTGGGCGAGCCGGGCCGGGTCCGGGCCACCGTCACCACGACGGTGGGCGCCAGCGAGCCCGACGGCGAGGTCGAGGTCACGATCGTCTCCGAGGAGCCGGGCGTCGGCCTGGGGGCCCGGTGCGCCGGGATGCCGTACGACGACCCGGGCCAGCAGGTCGACAACGGCCCGCCCGCGATCCGCGTGCGCGCCGGGGGACGCTCGGTCCCGCTGTGGCTGGTCGTGGACTCCGGTGAGGAGACCCTGCCGATCCAGGTGCCGGCCCGGGAGGACGACATCCTGGTCCGCGCCGTGTTCGTCGGGGAGGCGGAGGGTCGCTGGCTGTGGCTGGTGATGCGGCCCGCCTCCGCGGCACTGCTGCTGCGCGACGAGTGGCTGCTCGCCGACGTGACCGGGTTCGGTCCGGAGGCGCTGGAGATGCCCTTCGGGGGCCCGCGACCCACCTGGTGACCGGTCCAGAGTTCGGACGACGCCACGCCGCGTCATCCGGGGGGTGGAAGACACGCGGCGAATGCCAGGTCGTGCGGCACAATGGCGCGTGATGAACACCCACGTGCTCGCCATCGCCAACCAGAAGGGTGGCGTGGCGAAGACCACCACGGTCGCCTCGCTCGGAGCCGCGCTCGCGGAGCAGGGCCAGAAGGTGCTGCTCGTCGACCTCGACCCCCAGGCGTGCCTCACCTTCAGCCTCGGCATCGACCCCGAGGACCTCGACATCTCGGTCCACCACGTGCTCACCAAGGGCGTCAGCCCCAGCGAGGTGATCATCGAGACCGATGACGGCGTCGACCTGCTGCCGGCCACGATCGAGCTGGCCCGGGCCGAGGCCGACCTGCTCACCCGCACCGGGCGGGAGTACGTCATCCGGTCGGCCATCGAGGACACGCCGGGCTACGATTGGGTACTGCTCGACTGTCCGCCGTCATTGGGGGTGCTCACCGTGGCCGCTCTCACCGCCGCCACCGGGGTCCTGATTCCGTTGCAGTGCGAGACGCTCTCCCACCGGGGCGTCGGCCAGCTGCTCGACACCGTGCACGACGTCAAGCGGTTCACCAACCGCGACCTCACCGTCTGGGGCGTGCTGCCCACGCTCTACGACGGCCGCACCAACCACGCCCGCACCGTGCTGGAGACGATCTCCGAGACCTACGGCCTCGAGGTCCTCGAGCCGCCGATCCCCAAGTCGATCCGGTTCGCCGAGGCGCCGGCCGCGGGACGGTCCATCCTCAAGACCTCGCGCAGCAACAAGGGTGCGCAGGCCTACCGCGACGTCGCGACCGGGCTGCTGGGCAGGGTCTGACCTTGACCCGCAGCCGAGCGCAGCGCCCGCCGCGCCGCTCGGGTGCGCACGCCGGGACCCGGGTCCGCTACGGACGGCTCGCCGCTGTGGCGCTGTCGGTCCTGATCACGCTGGTGAGCGTGCTCGGGGGGACCGGCGCGCTTCCCGAGCAGATCTCCTCGGCGGTCGAGCCCAGGGGCCAGAGCGACGGTCAGGACTCGTCCGGAGGGTCGGTGGCCCGGCTCGCCGACGCGCACCCGAACCGTTCACTGGACCGCCTCGTCCCGCCGGCCGATCCCGACGCAGCCGCCGCCGACCCGGCCCTGCCCGCGGGCAGCGGCAGCGGCAAGCGGGTCGTCTTCGACATCAGCGACCAGCGGGTGTGGCTGGTCGACGCCGCTCGCGAAGGGTCCGAGAAGGTGCTCAGCACCTACCTGGTCTCCGGCAGCGTGCTGGACAACCTGGAGCCGGGGACGTTCGCGGTGTACTCACGCTCGCGCCGGGCCACCGGGATCGACGACTCCGGGGTGATGGAGTACTTCGTGCGGTTCACCCGCGGCGAGAACGCCGCGATCGGCTTCCACACCATCCCGACCAAGGACGGTCGTCCGCTGCAGCAGGCCGAGCAGCTCGGGACGCCGCAGAGCCACGGCTGCATCCGTCAGGCGAGGCGGGACGCGCAGCGGCTGTGGGGCTTCGCGCCTGTTGGCACGAAGGTCGTCGTCACGGACTGAGGGTCTCGGACCGCGTGACCGGGCCGGCCCAGCCGGCCTGGGACCGGGTCGGTGCGACCCGGTCCTGGCCGAGGCTCAGCTGGTCTCCTCGGAGGTCGCGGCGGGCTTGCCGCCACGGGTCCGGCTGCGGCTGCGGTTGCGCTTCTTGGCGGGACGCTCGGCAGAGCCCTCGGCCGACGACGCGGCCTGCCTGCCCTCGCCGGCGGGCTCGGTGGAACCGCCCTGGCTGTTGTTGCTGCTGCGTCCGCGGCCGCCCTGGCCACCCTGGCCACGGCCCCCGTCACGACCGCCGTCACGACCGCCGCGGCCGTCACGCTTGCCGTCGCGACCGCCGCCGCGCCCGTCGGTGCGGGGCTTGCGCTCGATCACGACCTGGCCCTCGGGGATCACCCGGCCCTTGGTGCCCGGCGCGATGCCCTGGTCGTGCAGGAAGTGCTCGGAGCTGGAGTAGGTCTCCTGCGGGTCCTCGAAGGGGAGGTCGAGGGCCTTGTTGATCATCTTCCAGCGGTGCAGGTCGGCCCAGTCCACGAAGGTGATCGCGATGCCGGTGGCGCCCGCGCGGCCGGTGCGGCCGATGCGGTGGACGTAGGTCTTCTCGTCCTCGGGGCAGGTGTAGTTGACCACGTGGGTCACGCCGGACACGTCGATGCCGCGGGCCGCGACGTCGGTGGCCACGAGCACCTGGAGCTTGCCCTCGCGGAACTTGGTCAGCGCCTTCTCGCGGGCGGCCTGCGCCATGTCGCCGTGCAGGGGAGCGGAGCTGAACCCGCGCTCCTCGAGGTCGTCGGCGATCCGCTGCGCCTGGCGCTTGGTGCGGGTGAACACGATCATCAGGTCGGCGCCCTCGGCCTGGAGCAGGCGGCCGATCATCTCGGGCTTGTCGAGGTCGTGGGCCTGGTAGATGAACTGCGCGGTCGCCGGGACCATCTGGTTGTCCTCGGCGGACTCCGCACGGATGTTCATCGGGTGGCGCATGTGGGTGCGGGCCAGGGCCACGATCGCGGCCGGCATCGTCGCCGAGAACAGCATCGTCTGCCGGGTCTCGGGGGTCTGCTTGAGCAGTCGCTCCACGTCGGGAAGGAACCCGAGGTCGAGCATCTCGTCGGCCTCGTCGAGGACGAGCGACTTCACGTGGGAGATGTCGAGCGCCCGGCGGTTCATCAGGTCGATCAGGCGGCCCGGCGTACCGACGACCACCTCGACCCCGGCCTCGAGGGCGTCGAGCTGGCCCTCGTAGGGGACGCCGCCGTAGACGGTCAGGACGCGGATGCCGCGGTCCTTGCCGGCCATGGTGAGGTCCTTGCTCACCTGGAGCGCGAGCTCACGGGTGGGGGCGACGACCAGAGCCTGCGGCTTGCCGGGAGCGGCGAGGTCGTTGAAGTCGGGGTCGTGCTGGGCCACTGCGCGCTGCAGCACCGGGATGCCGAACGCGAGGGTCTTGCCGGTGCCGGTGCGGGCCTGGCCGATCAGGTCGGTGCCCATCAGGGCGACCGAGAGGGTCATCTCCTGGATCGGGAAGGGGGTGACGATGCCGGCTCGTTCGAGCGCATCTGCGATGTCGGGAAGTACTCCGAGCTCTCTGAAGGTAGTCAGGGTTCTGCCTGTTCTGTGTTGACCCGCACAGGCGAGTCGATGGGTTCAAGTATGGGATTCCTGCGCCGCTGGCGAGCCGCCCACAGTGTCGCTGCAAGGGGGCATCAAGCCCGCGGTCCACCGGCAGTCTATCGGTAGGCTGCCGACATGACCGAAACCTCACCTCAGGACGCCTCGCCACCCCCTGCCGTCGAGCAGGGTCCTGAGGGTGATTCCGGACACCAGGATTCGGTCGCCTTCGAGGATCCGGCCTACCGCGCCGCCGCGGTCGACCTGCTCGGAGCGATCACCTACGGGGAGATCTCCGCCTTCGAGCGGCTCGCCGACGACGCCAAGCTGGCGGTGGAGCTCCCCGACAAGCTGGCGCTCGCCAAGATGGCCACCGTCCAGTTCGGCCACGTGGAGCCGCTCCTGGAGCGGATCGCCTGGCTCGGCGCCGACCCGCTGGAGGCGATGGCGCCGTTCGTGAAGCCGTTCGACGTCTTCCACGCCGCCACCGCGCCCAGCGACTGGCTCGAGGGCCTGGTCAAGGCCTACGTGGGGGACGGGCTGGCGGCCGACTTCTACGTGGAGATCGCGGCGTTCCTCGACTCCGGCACCCGCGAGCTGATCGTGGACTCGCTCGCCGACGCCGGCCACGCGGACTTCGTGGTGGCCCGGGTACGCCGGGCGATCGAGCTCGACCACCGGGTCAGCGGCCGGCTCGCGCTGTGGGGGCGCCGCCTGATGGGGGAGGCGCTCTCCCAGGCCCAGCGGGTGGCCGCGGAGCGCGACTCCCTGGCGGCCCTGCTCGCCGGCGGGGTGGACCGGCCGGGGATGGACTTCACCGCGCTGGCCCGGATGTTCGCCCGGCTCACCGAGAACCACACCCACCGGATGGCCGAGCTCGGTCTCGCCTCCTGACCCGCCGCTGACCGCCCGCTGATCCGCCCCGGCCGATCTCGGGCCGATCTCGGGCCGATCTCGGGCCGTGCGGCGCCGTACACGCGTTCTCCGAGACTAGTTGCATGTATCAACCAACTAATCTAGAATGGACGTCATGTCCGGAGCCACCAGTGAGTCCACCCGCGCCGAGGCCGTGCAGGCCCTGTTCGACGGCCTGCTGCGGTTCACCCGATCGCTGCGCTCCCGCTCGGGGGCGTGGAACCGGGGCCTCGGTGACCTGAGCCGCGGGGACATCGTCACGCTCGGCGTGCTCGAGCGGCAGGGCAGCGCCCGGCCCGGGAAGATCGCCTCGAGGCTCGGTGTGGACCCCTCCGTGGTCAGCCGCCAGCTCGCCGCGCTCGAGCGGCTCGCGCTGGTCACCCGGTGCGCCGACCCCTCGGACCGGCGCGCCGAGAAGATCACCATCACCGCCGCGGGCCGGCAGCGGCTCGCGCAGAACCGCTCCGCGATGTGCGAGGTGCTGGCCGACCGCGTGACCGACTGGGACCTCGACTCGATCTCACAGGCGGTCGCGGTCGTGGAGGACCTCGCCGCGCTGCTCAACGACCCCACCGACAACGAGACCACCACCAGCCAGAACGCGCAGGAAGCACAGGAACTACATGTCTGACTCAACGACGTCGGCCCGTCCGGTCGAGTCCCAGCCCGAGATGACCCACCGGGAGATCATCGAGGTCCTCATCGGCCTGATGTCGGCTCTCTTCGTGGCCATGGTGAGCACCACCATCGTCTCCACGGCGCTGCCCACGATCATCGGCGACCTCGAGGGCACCCAGTCGCAGTACACCTGGGTGGTCACGGCGTCGCTGCTGGCGATGACCGTCACCAGCCCGATCTGGAGCAAGCTCTCCGACCTCTACAACAAGAAGACGCTCGTGCTCGTCGCGATCGGCATCTTCCTGATCGGCTCCCTGGCCGCGGGCGCGGTGCAGAACGTGCCCCAGCTGCTGGGGGCCCGCGCGGTCCAGGGCCTCGGCATGGGTGGCCTGATCGCGCTGACCCAGTCGATCCTCGGCTCGATCATCCCGCCGCGGCAGCGGGGTCGCTACAGCGGCTACATGGCGGCCACCATGGCCGTGGCCACGGTCTCCGGACCGCTGCTCGGTGGCCTGATCGTGGACTCGATCGGCTGGCGCTGGTGCTTCTGGGTCGCGGTGCCGTTCGCCCTGGCCGGCATGGTGATGCTGCAGAAGTTCCTGCACGTGGAGACCGTCCGCCGCCCGGTGCGCCTGGACTACTGGGGCGCCCTGTTCATCACGGTCGCCGCCGCCCTGCCCCTGCTCTGGGTCTCCTTCGCCGGGGACAGCTACGCCTGGTGGTCCGTCGAGACCGCGGCGTTCCTCGGTGCCGCCCTCGTGGCCCTGGTCATCGCCGTCGTGATCGAGCGCCGGCACAGCGACCCGCTGGTCCCGCCGCGGATCGTCGCCGACCGGGTCACCACGCTCTCGATCATCGGCAGCCTGGCCGTGGGCATCTCGCAGTTCGGCGCCTCGGTGTTCCTGGCGCAGTACTTCCAGGTCGCCCGCAACCACACGCCCACCGAGGCGGGGCTGCTGATGCTCCCGCTGATCCTGGGCAACATGGTCGGCGCCACCGTGTCGGGCCTGCTGATCACCCGCACGGGACGCTGGAAGCGGCTGATGATCGGCGGCGGCGTGCTCCTGGTGATCGGCCTGTGCCTGATGGGCACGATCGACCACCACACCCCGCTGTGGCACCTGAGCGTCTACATGGTCGTGATGGGCCTGGGCACCGGCGTACTGATGCAGAACCTGGTGCTGGTCGTGCAGAACACCGTGGACGTGACCGACGTCGGCGCGGCAAGCGGTGTGGTCACCTTCTTCCGCTCCCTGGGCGGCACCATCGGTGTCGCGGCCCTGGGTGCGGTGCTGGCGGCGCACGTGGCCGACAAGATCGCCGCGGGCCTGGCCAAGGCGGGCATCCCCGTCACCAGTGGCGGCGCGGGCTCCCTGGACCTCGACCAGATGCCGCCCGCGGTCGCAACGATCGTGCGCACGGCGTACGCCGACGCGACCGGCCGCATCTTCCTGATCGCCGGGCTGATCGCGATCGTGACCGTGATCGCCGTGGCCCTGATGCCCGTCACCGAGCTCCGGACCACCATCCACAAGGAGGAGGACGAGCCGGTCAAGGACGCCAGGGAGGACGTCCTGGCCTAACCGCCGAGACGTCGCATCTGAAAGCTCAGAAACCGCCGAGACGTCGCATCTGAAAGGCCCAGGCCTTTCAGATGCGACGTCTCGTCGCGTTCAGGAGCGGAAGCCGACCTGCCCGGTGACGCTGGTGGAGATGTCCACGTAGGCGAGCTTGGCACCGGGTACGACGACGCGCCGTCCCTTGGCGTCGGTCAGCGAGAGCACGCCGCCGTCACCCAGGGCCTCGGACACGGCCTTCTCGACCCCGTCGGCGTCGAGGGTGGTGTCGATGGTCAGCTCGCGGGGGACGTTCTGGACGCCGATCTTGACCTCCATGGGAGGACCTCCTAGTTGGCGGGGATCTTGCTCGGGACAAACTCTGTCAGGCACCGCCGTACGCCGCACGCCGGGTCGGTCGATGGACCGGTCGCTCAGCGGTGCTCGTCGGTGCGCGGGTAGCCGCCGATGCCCCGCCAGGCGAGGCCGGCCACCAGCGAGGCGGCGTCCTGCTGGCTGATGGAGCCACGCTCGGTCAGCCAGAAGCGGGCGCTCACCTGGCCCATCCCCACCAGCGAGACGGCCAGCAGCTGGGACTGCTCGGGCGGCAGCCCGGTGTCGTCGGAGATCACGTGGGCGATCAGCTTGGCGCACTCGACGGTGACGCGGTCGACGCGGGCGCGCACGGCGGGCTCGTTGGTCAGGTCGGACTCGAAGACCAGCCGGAAGGCTCCCTCGGCGCTCGCGACGTAGTCGTAGAACGCGTGCATCGCGGCCTTGACCCGCAGCTTGTTGTCCTCGGTGGACTCCAGCGCCTTCGCGCAGCTGGAGATGATCGTGTCGCAGGACTGGTCGAGCAGCGCGAGGTAGAGCTCCAGCTTGCCGGGGAAGTGCTGGTAGAGCACCGGCTTGGACACCCCGGCCCGCTCGGCGATGTCGTCCATGGCCGCAGCGTGGTAGCCCTGGGCGACGAAGACCTCCAGCGCCGCGGTGAGCAGCTGGGCCCGTCGCGCTCGGCGGGGGAGACGGACGCTCCTGGCGGTGGAGGCACGGCCGGTGCCCTCACCGGGTTCCACGGACCCGAGCTCGCGTGACTCCTCGTACGTACTCACGTCCGCAGCCTACAAGCAGGACTCCGTCTCACTGTCCGGATGGCGGGGCCTCGGGAGGGCCGCTGGAGAGGACTGGGAACATGGGGGCGAACGATGGTGTTCCCCAGGGGACCCACCGGGTCGTTCGTCCACACTTGTTCTGACGAGGAGTCGTTGTCGTGTCCCTTCCCGCACTGGTCGAGCCGGCCGCCGAGCTGACCATCGACGAGGTCCGCCGCTACAGCCGGCACCTGATCATCCCCGACGTCGGCATGACCGGCCAGAAGCGGCTGAAGAACGCCAAGGTCCTGGTCATCGGCGCCGGTGGTCTCGGCAGCCCCGCGCTGCTCTACCTCGCCGCCGCAGGCGTGGGCACGCTGGGCATCGCGGAGTTCGACGAGGTCGACGAGTCCAACCTGCAGCGCCAGATCATCCACGGCCAGTCCGACGTGGGGAAGCCCAAGGCGATCTCGGCGCAGGAGTCCATCGCGGAGACCAACCCGCTGGTGAACGTGATCGTGCACAACGAGCGCCTCGACAACGACAACGTGGTCGAGATCTTCAAGGGCTACGACCTCATCGTCGACGGCACCGACAACTTCGCGACCCGCTACATGGTCAACGACGCGGCGTACTTCCTGAACATCCCCTACGTCTGGGGCTCGATCTACCGCTTCGACGGCCAGGCCAGCGTGTTCTGGCCGACGCTGACCAAGGAGGACGGCTCCAGCGCGGACGCGCCGTGCTACCGCTGCCTCTACCCCGAGCCGCCGCCGCCCGGGATGGTGCCGAGCTGCGCCGAGGGCGGCGTGCTGGGCGTGCTGTGCGCCAGCATCGGCTCGATCCAGGTCAACGAGGCGATCAAGCTGCTCGCCGGCATCGGTGAGCCCGCCGTCGGCAAGCTCGTCATCTACGACGCCCTCGAGCTGGAGTGGCGCACCCTGAAGGTCCGCAAGGACCCCAACTGCGCGCTGTGCGGCGAGAACGCCACCGTGACCGAGCTGATCGACTACGACGCCTTCTGCGGCGCCGTCTCGGAGGAGGCCAGCGAGGCCGCCGCCGGTTCCACGATCTCGGTGACCACGCTGGAGTCGATGCTCAAGGAGCGTGCCGAGGGCACCCGCGACTTCACCCTCGTCGACGTGCGCGAGCAGAACGAGTTCGAGATCAACCGGATCCCGGGCTCGGTGCTGATCCCCAAGGGCGAGTTCCTCAACGGCAACGCCTTCGAGCAGCTCCCGCAGGACAAGCCCGTCGTGCTGCACTGCAAGTCCGGGGTGCGGTCCGCCGAGGCGCTGGCGGTGCTCAAGGGCGCCGGGTACGCAGACGCGGTGCACGTCGGTGGCGGCGTGGTGGCCTGGGTCGACCAGATCGACCCCTCGCAGCCGACGTACTGAGCCTCCAGCATTCGGGACGCGCGCCCCGGGTCGGTCCGAAAAGGGACCGGCCCGGGGCGTAACCGGTCCGGGAACGTGTCGTTGGACACAGTGACCTCGCTCCCGTGACCGAAGGGCCCACCCGATGCGTCTTTCCCGACCACTGCTGGCCGCAGCCGCCGCCACGGTGCTGGCCGTCACCGGCCTGGCCGTCACCACGACCTCGGCGCAGGCCGCGCCCACGTGGGCGCCCGCGGGCTCCGCGGTGATCCACCCGGGCACGATGATGTACACCGAGGGCGCGCAGTGCACCGGGAACTTCGTCTTCACCGACTCCTCTGGCGGGGTCTACCTCGGGTACGCCGCCCACTGCGCCGGCAAGGGCGAGGCCACCGACACCAACGGGTGCAACCAGGACTCGGTGCCGCTCGGCACCAGGGTGACCTTCACCAACGACGGCAACCTGCTCTCCGAGGGCACGCCCGTCGGGCACGGCACGCTGGCCTACAGCTCCTGGATCACTGAGAACAAGCTCGGCACCACGGACGCGAACACCTGCGCCTACAACGACTTCGCGCTGGTCAAGGTGGACGCCGCCGACGTCGGCAAGGTGAACCCGTCGGTGCCCTTCTGGGGCGGGCCGACCGGCATCGACACCGACGGCACCAAGCTCGGCGACCGGGTGTGGACCTACGGCAACTCCAGCCTGCGGGCCGGCCTGACCGTGCTCGCGCCGCACACCGGGATCAGCCTGGGTGACAGCGCCGCCGACGGTGGCTGGAGCCACCCGCTCTACACCGTGACCCCCGGCGTCCCCGGGGACTCCGGCTCGGGCTTCCTCTCCGCCGGTGGCAAGGCCGTGGGCACCCTGTCCACCCTCGGCCTGCTCCCGCTGCCCGCCTCGAACAACATCGGCGACCTGGCCAAGGAGCTCGCCTTCGCCAAGGCCCACTCCGGCATCGCCGGACTGGAGCTGGTGAAGGGCACCGAGCCGTTCAGGCCCATGCTCTAGCCGGACGGGAGCCGGCCGGGCCGGGGGGCCGCGGGGTCGTGGGGGCCCCGCAGCCCGCCGGCCGGGCCCCACAAATGTCGGGTTGTGACGTTCGTCTGAGGCCCATGGACGTCCCGATCCCACATTTGTGGGGTCGCGGCGCGCCCCACCGGCCTCAGCTGATCAGGTGGTCGATCGAGGAGAAGTGGTCGGCGTTGCCGGAGCGGACCACGCTGTGGCGGCCGTCGAGGGAGACGGGGATGTCGCCGGCGACGGTGATCCGGCGCATCTCGCGGGGCTGCTCGTCGAAGTCGGCCACCGCGTAGTGCTGGGTGGCGCGGTTGTCCCACATCGCGACGTCGCCGTGCTCCCAGGTCCAGCGCACGGTGTTCTCCAGCTTGGTGATCCGGTCCTGGAGCACCTTGAACAGGGCGGAGGACTCGGAGCTGTTCAGGCCGACGAACTTCTTCACGAAGTGGCCGAGCACCAGTGAGCGCTCGCCGGTCTCGGGGTGGACCCGCACGACCGGGTGCTCGGTCTCGTAGTGGATCGACTCGAACTCCTCCCGCTTGAAGTCGGAGTCGGCGTCCTCCTCGCCCGTCTCGGTCTCGCGCGCGTAGTCGTAGGCGTTGGTGTGCACGGCCCACAGGTTCTCCACGAGCGCCTGGAGCGGCCGCGGGAGGTTCTCGTAGGCGGAGACGGTGTTGGCCCAGTTCGTGGTCCCGCCGTACGCCGGGAGGGTGACGCCGCGCAGCACGGAGATCGCCGGGACGCGGTCGACGAAGGTGACGTCGGTGTGCCAGGAGTTCGCCGCCATGCCCCGGTCGGCCTTGACGCTGAGCACGCGGGCGCTGCCGGTGTTCACCGTGGGGTGCGCGGTGGTGAGCGGTCCCAGCAGCTCGGCGAACGCGATCTGGGCGTCGTCGTCGAGGTGGTGCTGGCCGCGGAAGAAGAGCACCTTGTGCTCCAGCAGGGCGGCCCGGACCTGGGCGACGTCGGCGCCGTCGAGGTCGCCGCCGAGGCGGACACCCTCCACGACCGCGCCGATCCGGCCCCCGACCTTGCGGACCCGCACCGGGCCACTCGCCGCGGGGGGCGAGACGTGCTCGGTGTGTGCGTCGAACTGGATCGTCATGCGCTCGCCCCTCTCGTGCGTGGACAGGATCACCTGTTGATTCAACTTAGTCTATCAAACTACTTGGATTTGTGGGTGGACCCCGCTTCCGGGGGCAGTTTGCGAGCATGTGCGCGTGGAGTTCGAGGAGTACGTCGAGGAGGTGCTCGTCGTCGTGGAACAGGTCCCCTCGGGACGGGTGACCACCTACGGCGCGATCGCCGACCGCGTCGGTGGTGGCGGTCCCCGCCGGGTCGGCCGGGTGCTGTCCCAGTTCGGGGGGCCGGTGCCGTGGTGGCGGGTGGTCCGCGCGGACGGTTCCCTGCCGCCCAGCCACGACGACGAGGCCCGGGCGCGCTACCTCGACGAGGGCACCCCGATGCGGCCGTCGGGCCGGGTGCACATGGCCCGGGCCTTCTGGCAGCCGTGACCCGGCCCGGGGAGGGGACTCGCGCCGACACCTGGAATGGGCGGTTGTCGGTCCCGGATGTTTGGCTGTCCCCGTGAGACACCCAGCCGCCCAGCCGGCCACCCAGCCGGCGTACACGCTGGTGCGCCGGGAGCACGGCCCCGGCCCGGCGCCGATCCTCGACGAGACGCAGCAGGCAGTCGTCGACCACGAGGGCGGCCCGCTGCTCGTGCTCGCGGGCCCGGGCACCGGGAAGACCACCACCCTGGTCGAGGCGATCGTGGACCGGATCGAGAACCGCGGCGCCGCCCCGGAGTCGGTGCTGGCGCTGACCTTCAGCCGCAAGGCGGCCGAGCAGTTGCGCGACCGGGCCGCCGCGCGACTGGGCCGGACCACCTCGACGACGATGTGCTCGACCTTCCACTCCTTCGCCTACGGCCTGATTCGCAAGTACTCCCCGCCCGAGCTCTACGCCGGCCCGCTGCGGCTGCTCAGCGCCCCGGAGCAGGACGTGGTGCTGCGCCAGCTGATGGATGACAACCCCGAGGCCGTGCGGTGGCCGGAGTCGCTCCAGCGGGCCTCGCGGACCCGCGGCTTCGCCCACGAGGTCGCCGCGGTGCTCGGGCGCGCCCGCGAGAAGGGCCTCGAGCCCGAGTCGCTGCGGCGGCTGGGGGAGGAGAACGACCTTCCCGAGTTCGTGGCCGCGGGCTGGTTCCTGGAGCAGTACCTCCAGAACCTCGACGACCAGAGCGCCACGGACTACGCCGACCTGATCCGCCGCGCGGTGATCGAGGCGGTCGACCACCAGGCCGACCTGCGCGCGCAGTTCAAGCACGTGTTCGTCGACGAGTACCAGGACACCGACCCCGGCCAGGTCAGGCTGCTGCGGGCGCTGGCCGGCGACGGCGCCGACCTCACGGTGGTCGGCGATCCGCACCAGTCCATCTACGCGTTCCGCGGCGCCGAGGTGCGCGGCATCCTCGACTTCCCGGCACAGTTCCGCCACCGTGACGGCAGGCCGGGCGACGTGCTCGCGCTCTCTCGCGTACGCCGCTTCGGGCCCCGGATGCTCCTGGCCAGCCAGCGGGTCGCCGCGCGGATCCCGCTGACCGGCGGCATCGACGCGCAGGCCAGGGCCGCGTTCACCAGTCCCGAGTCGACCGTGACCGGCGGGCGGGACCGGGTCGAGGTGGTCACCTACGACACCGAGCGGGCCGAGGTCGAGCGCGTGGCCGACCTGCTGCGCCGGGCCCACCTCGAGGACGACGTCCCGTGGTC
This sequence comes from Nocardioides sp. Z38_18, assembly GCF_058215695.1. NCBI lineage: Bacteria > Bacillati > Actinomycetota > Actinomycetes > Propionibacteriales > Nocardioidaceae > Nocardioides > Nocardioides sp. Z38_18. The sequence continues at coordinate 670,740 of NZ_JBZAJE010000002.1, read as the reverse complement.
GGAGATGGCGGTGCTGGTGCGTTCGGGGCGGGGGTCGATCCCCGCGCTGCGCCGTGGGCTGACCGGCGCCGGCGTCCCGGTGGAGGTGGCCAGCGACGAGACGCCGCTGGGCCAGGAGCCCGCCGTACGCCCGCTGCTGGACGCCCTGCGAGCCGTGGTGAACCTCGACAACGAGGACCCGCACGACCCCGACTACCTCGACCCGATCGCGGCCGAGGGCCTGCTGGTCTCGCCGATGGTCGGCCTCGACGCGACCGACGTGCGCGCCCTGTCCCGGTTCCTGCGCGAGCGCGACAAGCGGCTCGCCGCCGAGGAGGGACGCCCTGCCCGGCCCTCGCCGTACCTCCTGCGCGAAGCGGTCCTCGGCGCCGGCCTGACCGGCCAGAGCGGTTCCGCGGCTGAGGAGCGTGCCCTGGATCCGGTGGTGAAGCGGGTGCGGGCCCTCAGCGACCTGCTGCGCACCGCTCGAGAGGTGCTCGACGGCTCCGGCACGGTCGAGCAGGTGCTGTGGACGCTGTGGTCCGGCACCGCCTGGCCCGAGCACCTGCGTGTCCGCACCGGGCGAGGCGGCGCGACGGCGCGGCTGGCCAACCGGGACCTCGACGCGATCTGCGCCTTGTTCGAGACCGCCGCCAGGGCGGAGGAGAAGGTCGGCCACAAGCCGGTCGGGGAGTTCCTCGCCACCATCGAGGCGCAGGAGATCCCCGCGGACACCCTGGCGGACAGGGGGATCCACGGGGAGTCGGTGCGCCTGCTGACCGCGCACCGCTCCAAGGGGCTGGAGTGGCGCCTGGTCGTGGTCGCGCACGTGCAGGAGACGGCCTGGCCGGACCTGCGACGCCGCGCCACCCTGCTCCAGGCCGACCGCATCGGCGCCGAGCGGTACTCCGTGCCGGTCATCGAGCCCGAGACCACCACCCGCGAGCTGCTCGCCGAGGAGCGGCGGCTGTTCTACGTCGCCTGCACCCGCGCGCGCGAGCGGCTGGTGGTCACCGCTGTCGCCTCGCCCGACGACGAGGGCGAGCAGCCCTCGCGGTTCCTCACCGAGCTCGGGGTCGAGGTCCGGCACCAGCAGGGTCGTCCGCCACGGCCGCTGTCCCTGCTCGGACTGGTCAGCGAGCTGCGCCGTACGGCCTCGGACCCCGAGACCACTCCGACCCTGAGGGCGGCCGCGGTGCAGCGGCTGGCGCGGCTCGCCGCCGAGCGCCGCCCCGACGGCCGCCACCTCGTCCCGGCCGCCGACCCCGCCAACTGGTGGGGCACCCGCGACCTCACCCACGCCGAGCAGCCGGTGCGACCGGCCGACGCGCCGGTCGAGCTCACCGCCAGCGCGCTCGCCGGGCTGGTCGAGTGCCCCGCGAAGTGGTTCCTCGAGCGCGAGGCCGGGGGAGCGGCGAAGTCGAGCCAGGCGCAGGGCTTCGGCAACCTCGTCCACGCGATCGCGGACCGGGTCGCCAAGGGAGAGCTCGGGACCGGGCCCGGGGCCGTGGAGGAGCTGATGACGCACGTGGACGAGGTGTGGGACCAGCTCGGCTTCCGCACCCCCTGGTCGCGCGGGCGGGAGCACGAGGAGGTCCGCAAGGCGTTGAGCCGCTTCCTGGACTGGCACGGCCGGCCGGGCGCCCGCACGGTGCTGGCCACCGAGAAGGACCTCCGGGCGCAGGTGACGCTGCCCGACGGGCAGCAGGTGGTCCTGCGGGGGTACGCCGACCGGCTCGAGCTCGACGAGGACGGGCGGGTGGTGGTCGTCGACCTCAAGACCGGGAAGTACCCCCCGACCAGGATCGAGGAGAACCCGCAGCTCGGGCTCTACCAGCACGCCGTCGACCACGGGGCCGTGGACGACCTCGTCGAGGGGGCCGCCTCGGGTGGCGCCGAGCTCTGGCAGCTGCGCAAGGAGACCAAGGGTGAGCTGAAGGTCCAGGGCCAGCGTCCCCAGCAGCCCGACGACGAGGGGATCCGCCCGGTGGAGCGCCAGCTGATGCAGGCCGCCTCGGCGCTGCGCCTCGAGCAGTTCCCGGCGCGGCCCGAGCGGACCCGGTGCGACCGGTGCCAGTTCGTGGCGTTCTGCCCGGCCCAGGTCGCGGGATCGGTGCTGTCATGAGCGCGCCGCTCCTCAGCGAGGCCGGCCCCGGGATCCGGCTGGAGAGCCCCGCCGACCTCCAGCGCCTGATGGGCACGCCCTACCAGGTCAGCGACCAGCAGTGGGCGGCGATCAGCGCACCGCTGGAGCCGGCGGTGGTGATCGCCGGTGCCGGCTCGGGCAAGACCTCGGTGATGGCCGCCCGGGTGGTCTACCTGGTCGCCACCGGGCAGGTCCAGGCCGACCAGGTCCTCGGGCTCACCTTCACCACCAAGGCCACCGCCGAGCTCGCCGCCCGCGTCCGGGAGGCGCTGTCCGCCGCCGGGCTCGACGAGGGAGTCGCGTCCGCCCCGCAGCCCGGTGACGAGCCCGGCGAGCTGCCGGAGCGGGTGGAGCCGATGGTGGTCACCTACAACGCCTACGCCGCGGCGCTGCTCACCGAGCACGGCCTGCGCATCGGCCACGAGCCCGACACCCGGGTGATGGCCGACGCCTCGCGCTACCAGGTGGCGGCGCGGGCCATCGAGCGCCACACCGGTGCCGTCGAGCTGCTCAGCGAGCACCCGAAGACCGCGATCGAGTACCTCCTCGCCCTTGACGCCGAGCTCAACGAGCACCTGGTCACGGTCGAGCAGGTCCGTGCGTTCCACGCCCGCACCCGACCCGGTTTCGAGGAGGCGCTGGCCACCTCCCGGGCGAAGGTCGACATCACCAAGGCGATCGCAAAGATGGCCGAGCGCGAGGAGGTGCTCGACCTCGTCGAGGGCTACCGGGCCCTCAAGTCCCAGCTCGGGCTGATGGACTTCTCCGACCAGGTGGCCCTCGCCGCGGAGCTGGCCGGGAGCCAGCCGGAGGTCGGGCGGGTGGAGCGCGCCAAGTACCGCGTGGTGCTGCTCGACGAGTACCAGGACACCTCGGTCGCCCAGGCCCAGCTGCTCAGCGCCCTGTTCTCCGGGCCCGACGTCGCCTCGGGGCGTGGGCACGCGGTGACGGCGGTCGGGGACCCCAACCAGGCGATCTACGGGTGGCGTGGCGCCTCGGTCTCCAACATCCTCGGGTTCGGGTCGTTCTTCCCCTCCGCGGACGGTGCCGAGGTCCCGTCGTACGCCCTGACGGTGAACCGGCGCTCCGACGCCCGCATCCTCGAGGTCGCCAACGCCCTGGCCAAGCCGCTCTACGACGAGTTCGACCAGGTGGAGCCGCTGCGCGCCAAGGACGGCGCCGCGCAGGGAGCGGTGCACGCGGTGCTGCACGAGACCTACCCCGAGGAGCTGGCCTGGCTGGCCGACCAGGTCCTCGCCAGCCACGCCGCGATGCCCGAGCCGCTGTGGAGCGAGATCGGCGTGCTCACCCGGGACAACTCCCACGCCGCCGACGTGTTCGACGCCCTCACCAGCCGGGGGATCCCGGTCGAGATCGTGGGTCTGAAGGGCCTGATGCGCCTGCCGGAGGTCTCCGAGGTCGTCTCCACCCTCGCGCTGCTCCAGGACCTCACCGCCAACGCCGACCTGCTGAACCTGCTCAACGGGCCGCGGTGGGCGATCGGGCCCCGCGACCTCGCCCTGCTCGGCAAGCGGGCGCGCGCCCTGACCGGCGTGAAGCTGCGCGAGGAGGGGATCTCGGTCGGCGAGGAGCTCCAGCGCGCGGTCGAGGGCGCCGACCCCACCGAGGTGCTCTCCCTCAACGACGCCCTGGCCGACCCGGGGGACCTGTCGTACTCGCCCCAGGCACTGGCCCGGTTCGCGCTGCTCTCCGAGGAGCTGCGCCAGCTGCGGGCCCACGCCGGGGAGCCGCTGCTGGACCTGGTGCGGCGGATCGTCGACGTGACCGGCATCGACGTCGAGCTGGCCTCCTCGGTCTCGCTGGCGGCCTCCGCCCGTCGCGACAACCTCGACCTGTTCGTCAAGGCGGTGGCCGACTTCCAGGCCATCGACGGGAGGGTGAGCCTCGCGTCCCTGCTGGCGTGGCTCGACGCGGAGGACGAGATGGGCAGCGGCCTCGACCAGGCGACGCCGTCGGAGGCGGACTCGGTCAAGCTGCTCACCGTCCACCGCGCCAAGGGGCTGGAGTGGTCCTCGGTGTTCCTCGTCGGGGTGTGCGCCGAGAAGTTCCCGGTGACCACCGCCCGCAGCCAGTGGACGACCGTGTCCAAGGTGCTCCCGGCGCCGCTGCGCGGCGACGCCGCGGACGTGCCCCAGCTCCGCGGGCACGACAAGGCGGCGATCGAGGAGCTCAAGGCCGCAGCCAAGGCCCACCAGCGGCTCGAAGAGCTGCGGCTCGGCTACGTCGCCCTGACCAGGGCCAAGCACGAGCTGTGGGTCTCGGCCTACCAGTGGAGCCCCACCCGGCAGAAGCCGCTGGCGCCCTCTCCCTACCTGGAGACGGTGCGGGAGGTGATGGCCGGCTGGGGGACCGAGCCGGCGTCGTGGCCAGAGCTGCCCGAGGTCGGCACCCCCAACCCGTTGCAGGAGAACCCGCCCTCGACCCCGTGGCCGGACCTGACCCGCACCGAGGAGCACGACCGGCGGCTGGCCTCGGCCGCGCTGGTGCGCGAGGCGATGGCCTCCGGGGACGACGGCTCCGCGGCGCCCGAGCTCGACCTCGTCGAGAGCTCGACCCTCGCGCAATGGGACGAGGAGCTCGAGCGCCTGCTGCGCGAGGCCCGGGCCGACCGCTCCGGGGTGGTCCAGGTGCCGATGCCGACGAGCCTCTCGGCCACCTCGCTGGCACGGTTGCGCGAGGATCCCGAGCAGTTCGCCAGCGAGCTGGCCCGACCGATGCCCCGACAGCCGTCCCCGGCCGCCCGGTTCGGCACCCGGTTCCACGCGTGGGTCGAGGCCAGGTTCGGCCAGCAGTCGCTGCTCGATCCCGACGAGCTGTCCGGCCGCGCCGACCTCGGCCTCGACGACGAGGACGAGCTGCGCGAGCTGATCAGCAGCTTCGAGTCGGGTCCCTTCGGCGACCGGGTCCCGTACGCCGTGGAGGCGCCGTTCGCGCTGGTCCTCGCCGGGCAGGTGGTCCGGGGCCGGATCGACGCGGTGTACGCCGAGCCGGACGGCAGCTGGCTGGTCGTGGACTGGAAGACCAACCGGCAGCAGAACGCCGAGGCCCTGCAGCTCGCGCTGTACCGGCTGGCCTGGGCCGAGCTGATGGGGGTCGAGCTCGACCAGGTGCGCGCGGCCTTCCACTACGTCCGCTCGGGGGAGACCGTGGCGCCGGACGAATTGCCCCCGCGTCAAGACCTGGAGCGAATCCTCTCGCCGGACGAACCCCCGCAGACCGGTCCGGTGTAGACCAGTTCCGGTCAATACGCCACTAACAGGTCCATATCACCCAAGTTGCCCCAAGATCTTCTCAGAGGCGTCGCAGGCAGCGATGCGAGGGGGCTGAGATGTTCGGATCAACGATGTTGCTCACGATCGGGCAGGCGCTCGACCGGGCCAAGGACGACCAGCTTGCCGTCCGGATGCACGTCGGCGGCGACTGGATCACCGGCCGCGTCCTGAACAGCGACGGTCACGGGGTCGCGGTCCTCGAGGACAACGGCGACCTGTGCGTCGTACGCCAGGACACGATCACCTGCGTGCGGCTCCCCTCGCGCACCAACGAGCCCTTCGTCGCGCCGCAGCCCCAGGAGGCCCAGGAGGCCCAGGAGCCCCAGCACGACCGGCACGTCCCTGAGCAGTCGACCCGCGCCCTGCAGCACTCGGCGAGCCCGGCCTACGCCTGAACGGAGCTACGACGCCCCGGCCGTCACGGTGCCGGCCCTCACGGTGCTGGTCGTCACGTGGCTGGACGGCGCGAGCGCCGCCGCCAGGGCGATCTCCACCATCGGGCGGTAGGTCTGCTCCCGTTCCTGGGAGGTGGCCTCCTCGCCGGTGACCATGTGGTCGCTGACCGTGCACACGGCCAGGGCCTGGCGACCGTAGGAGGCCGCGAGCGTGTACAGCGCGCTCGCCTCCATCTCCACCGCCAGCACGCCGTGGGCGACCATCGGGTCGGTCAGCTCCGGGCGCGGGTGGTAGAACGCGTCGCCGGAGAGGATCAGGCCCACGTGGGCGGTGACGTCGTCCCGAGCGCTCGCGGCGTCGTGGGCCGCGCGGAGCAGCTCGAAGTCGGCGACGGGGGCGTAGTCGAGGCCGTGGAAGCGCAGCCGGTTCATCGCCGAGTCGGTGCACGCACCCGAGGCGATCACGACGTCGCGCAAGGCCACCCGCTCGGTCAGTGCCCCGCAGGAGCCGACCCGCACGATGCGGCGTACGTCGTAGTCGGCGAACAGCTCGTTGACGTAGATCGACATCGAGGGCTGTCCCATCCCCGAACCCTGCACCGAGACGGGCTGCCCCTGCCAGGTCCCGGTGTAGCCGTACATCCCGCGGACCTCGCTGTGGCACACGGCGTCCTCGAGGAAGGTCTCCGCGATCCAGCGTGCTCGCAAGGGGTCGCCGGGCAGCAGGACGGTGGGTGCGATCTGACCTGGGTGCGCGCCGATGTGGGTGCTCATGGCGGCACAGCCTAGGACTAGCCTCGCAGGCATGGATGCGACCGCCCCGCTGCAGCCCCTCACGATGCCCAGCGAGCCGGGGGGCTGGCTCGACTGGGTCGAGCGGCGCGCGGCCGACGGCCTCCGCGACGCCGGCACCGAGGTGGCCGCGCTGAAGAGTGCTCCCAGCGGCGACGGCGCGATCCTGCAGCTGTGGAACGACGTCCACATCGCGCTCGCCGGGGTGTTCGCGCTCAGCTCGCTGGCCGCCGCGGTGCATCCCGATCCGGCAGTGATGGAGGCGGCGGAGGCCTTCGAGATCGAGGCCCAGCGGTTCAGCACCGACCTCTACCTCGACGAGGCCGTCTTCGCCCAGCTGTCCTCGGTCGACGTCGCGGGGCTCGACGAGCCGGCCCGGCGGATGCTCGAGGACGCGCTGCGTTCCTTCCGGCGTGCCGGGGTCGACCTGGACGAGGACATCCGTGCCCGGTTGCGAGAGCTCGATCGCCGGGGGAGCGAGCTTTCGCAGACCTTCACCCGCAGGATCCGCGACGGCCGTCGTACGACGTCGGTGCCGGTCTCGGCGCTCGCGGGTCTGCCGCAGGACTACCTCGCCGAGCGCCCGCCCGGAGCCGACGGCCTGGTGGAGATCAGCACGGACACCCCCGACACGATGCCGGTGCTGACCCATGCCGAGGACCCGGAGACCCGTCGCCGCGTGGCGCACGCGTTCCTCAACATCGGCTGGCCCGAGAACGACCCGGTCCTCGCCGAGCTGCTCGAGGTCCGCGAGGAGAAGGCCAAGCTGCTGGGGTACGACGACTGGCCCAGCTACGACGCCGAGGTGAAGATGATCGGCGAGGGGCCGCGGATCCCGAGGTTCATCGACGAGATCGCCGCTGCCTCCGAGGCGGCCGGGCGCGACGAGATCGAGCAGCTGCTGCTCTACGGCGTGGCCGAGGGCGAGGACGTGATCGACTTCAGCAACTGGCGCCACCATCTCGAGGCGCTCAAGCGGGACCGCTACGGCGTGAGCGCCCAGGAGGTCCGCCGCTACTTCGACTTTGCCAAGGTCCGCCAGGGGCTCCTCGACGTGACCGGCCGGCTGTTCGGGCTCACCTACACCGAGGTCGACGCGCCGGCCTGGCACCCCGAGGTGACCTCCTACGACGTGACCCTGGCCGAGAACGGCCAGCTGCTCGGGCGGATCCACCTCGACCTGCACCCGCGCGCCCGCAAGTACAACCACGCGGCGCAGTTCACCCTCGTCCCCGGGGTGCTGGGCCGCCAGCTGCCCGAGGGCGTCCTGGTGTGCAACTTCTCCCGCGGGCTGATGGAGCCCGCCCACGTGGTCACGCTGTTCCACGAGTTCGGTCACCTGATGCACCACGTGCTGGCCGGCAGGCACGAGTGGGTGCGCTTCTCCGGGGTGGCCACCGAGTGGGACTTCGTGGAGGCCCCCTCGCAGCTGCTGGAGGAGTGGGCCCGCGACGCCGACGTGCTGCGGGGGTTCGCCACCGACTCCGAGGGCACGCCGATCCCCGAGGACCTGGTGCTCCGGATCCGGGCGGCCGACGAGTTCGGCAAGGCGTTCCTGGCCCGCACCCAGATGGCGTACGCCGCGATCTCGTACTGGTTCCACCACGACCGCCCGGCCCACCTGACGACAGGGCTCCAGGACCTGATGGAGCGCTACAGCCTGGTCGCGATGCTGCCCGACACCCACTTCCACGCGGGTTTCGGCCACCTCGACGGGTACTCCTCGGCGTACTACACCTACATGTGGAGCCTGGTGATCGCGAAGGACCTGTTCTCGGCGTTCGACCCCGAGGACCTGTTCGCGCCGGAGGTGGCCCACCGCTACCGCGACACCGTCCTCGCCCCCGGCGGGTCCCGCGACGCCGCCGACCTCGTCGAGGACTTCCTGGGCCGGCCATACGACAACCGAGCCTTCACCGAGTGGCTGGGCAGACCGCCCGGGGCGCTCCCGGACAGCTCCGGCGAGACCACGCCGTGACGCCGGCGACTCCCGGCGGCCGGCAGCTGCCACACGTGGCGCTCTCCGAGCACGCACACGACCGGCACGGGCTGCACCGCACCGACGACTCCTGGCTCGAGGCGCGGTGGGCCGAGCCGGCGACCAGGGTGCTGGTCATCGCCGGCTCGCGGCTGCGCCCGCTCGGCGGCCGGATCACCTGGGTCAGTCCCCAGGAGGCTCCCGACGGGATCCGGATCCTGCTGGGCGAGCGTGACGGTGTGCAGCACTTCGCCGTCATCGTCGAGCCCGCGCAGGCGCCGGGGGACCCGGAGGAATGGGTGGTGCTGCGCACGATCGTGCAGTCACTGGCCGACAGCGACCTCGAGGACGCCCCGCTGGTGCTGCACGCGATCGGCCTCGCGGAGTGGCACTGGTCGACCCGGCACTGCCCCAGGTGCGGTGGCCGGCTGGAGTCGCGCCAGTCCGGTCACGTGCTGCGCTGCACGTCGTGCGGCAAGGACCAGTTCCCGCGCTCGGACCCGGCGGTGATCATGCTGGTCACCGACGGGGAGCCCGGGAGTGACGAGGAACGGGCCCTGCTCGGTCGTAGCCCGGCCTGGCCCCAGGGCCGCTTCTCCACCCTCGCCGGGTTCGTCGAGCCAGGCGAGACGATGGAGGACGCCGTACGCCGCGAGGTGTTCGAGGAGACCGGCGTCATCGTCGGGGACGTGGCCTACTTCGGCAGCCAGCCCTGGCCGCTGCCGGCGAGCCTGATGATCGGCTTCACCGGCCGCGCCACCGGCTCCGAGATCGACGTCGACGGCTCGGAGATCGAGGAGGCCCAGTGGTTCACCCGCGCAGAGCTGCACGCCGGAGCCACCTCCGGCGACCTCGTCCTACCGGGCGGCGTCTCGATCTCCCGCTCCCTGATCGAGAGCTGGTACGGCGGCCCGCTGCCGGGTCGCTGGTAGACGGATAGTCCGAGACGTTTCCGTCGTACAAGTGGCGGACTGACGACGGAAACGTCTCGGACTATCCGGATCCGAACTCAGAGGCTGGCGATCTTCTCCTTGACCTGGGCCAAGGACGGGTTGGTCTGGGCGGTCCCGTCGGTGAAGACCAGGGTGGGGACGGTCTGGTTGCCGTTGTTGGCCGACATCACGATCTCGACCGCGGTGGGGTCCTGCTCGATGTCGACGACGCTGTAGCTGATCCCCTCGCGGTCCAGCTGGCTGCGCAGGCGGTGGCAGTATCCGCACCACGGGGTGGTGTACATGGTGAAGCTGGCCTGGTTCTCCACGGCTGTGGACTCCTGGGTCACTGAGTGTCCTCTCTCGCGTCTACGCTCGACACCGGCCTCAACGCAGAAGGGACGGAGAACATTTCCGATGCATGCCGATGAGCTCCTGAGCGCGCTCGACCCCGAGCAGCGGGAGGTGGCCACCGCTCTGCGCGGCCCCGTGCGGGTCCTGGCGGGGGCGGGCACCGGGAAGACCCGGGCGATCACGCACCGGATCGCCTACGGCGTGGCCTCGGGGGTCTACAACCCGATGGAGGTCCTCGCGGTGACCTTCACCACCCGCGCGGCCGGGGAGATGCGCACGCGCCTGCGCTCGATGGGCGCCTCAGCGGTCCAGGCGCGCACGTTCCACTCCGCGGCGCTGCGCCAGGTGCGCTACTTCTGGCCCAAGGTGTACGGCGGCCAGCCGCCCGAGCTGACCGTCTCCAAGATCCCGACCATCGCCGCAGCCGCGCGCAGCAACCGGGTCGAGGTCAACCAGGCGGCCCTGCGCGACCTGGCCAGCGAGATCGAGTGGTCCAAGGTGAGCAACGTGCGCCCCGACGACTACGAGCGAGTGGCCCCGGGACGGGGGCGGGAGGTCGCCGGTCTCGACCACGCGACCGTGGCCCGCGTCTTCGGCAGCTACGAGGAGCTCAAGCGCGACCAGGGCCGGATGGACATGGAGGACGTGCTCCTGATCGGCGCCGCTCTGCTCAGCGAGGACGAGCGGGTCGCCGCCGAGGTGCGCCGCCAGTACCGCTGGTTCACCGTCGACGAGTTCCAGGACGTCAGCCCGATCCAGTCGACCCTGCTCGACCTGTGGCTCGGTGGACGCGACGAGATCTGCGTCGTGGGCGACCCGGCGCAGACGATCTACTCCTTCGCCGGAGCCCGGGCCAGCTACCTGACCGAGTTCCCGGTCAAGTTCCCAGGCGCGACCAACGTGGAGCTGGTGCGCAACTACCGCTCGACGCCGCAGGTGATCGGGGCCGCCAACGCGCTGCTCAAGGACTCCGCAACCACCAGCGTGATGCTCCGGTCCCAGCGCGAGGCCGGACCCGAGGTGACCTGGCGCGAGGCGCCCGACGAGGTCGCCGAGGCCGAGGCCGTCGCCAAGCAGGTCAGCAAGCTGATGGACCAGGGCGTGCCGCTGAGCGAGATGGCGGTGCTGTTCCGCATCAACGCCCAGTCCGAGGCGTTCGAGGAGGCGCTCACCGAGCGGGGGATCGCCTACGTCGTCCGTGGAGCAGCCAGGTTCTTCGAGCGCCAGGAGGTGCGCCAGGCGCTGGCGCTGATGCGCGGGCAGCTGCGCGCCGGCGCGGAGGAGTCAGACGAGCTCGTCGACCAGGTCCGCGCGGTGCTCACCGGCATGGGCTGGTCGACCGAGGCGCCGACCGCCCGGGGCCAGGCGCGCGACCGGTGGGAGTCGCTGCAGGCGCTGGTCTCGCAGGCCTCGGTGCACGTCGCGAGCGAGACCGCCGCCGAGCGCGTCCCCACCCTGGCCAGCTTCGTCGCCGAGCTCGACCGCCGGGCCCACGAGCAGCACGCCCCGGTCGCGGAGGGCGTGACCCTCGCGACCCTGCACGCCGCCAAGGGCCTGGAGTGGGACGCGGTGTTCCTGTGCGGGATGCAGGAGGGGTCGATGCCGATCACCTACGCCGACACGCCCGCGGCAGTGGAGGAGGAGCGGCGGCTGCTCTACGTCGGTGTGACCCGGGCCCGCGTCCACCTGTGGGTGTCCTGGGCGCTGGCACGCAACCCCGGGGGCCAGGCCAGGCGCAGGCCCTCGCGCTTCCTGGCAGGACTCCGGCCCGCCTCAGCAACAGACCAGGAGACCGACCGCGCCGGGGGAGCGCGATCCGCCCCGGGGTCTCGTCACCGCGCGAAGAAGGCGGCCGCGTGCAAGCAGTGCCAGCGCCCGCTAGCCAGCTCGCGCGAACGCAACCGCGGCTACTGCCAGGACTGCCCCGTCCCCTACGACGAGGAGCTGTTCGAGCTGCTCCGCTCCTGGCGCAAGGAGCAGGCCGAGGCGGAGAGCGTGCCGGCCTTCGTGGTGTTCTCCGACGCGACCCTCGAGGCGCTCGCCGAGGTCAAGCCCACCGACCGTCGCGGGCTGCAGTCGATCAACGGCATCGGCAAGTCCAAGCTCGACAAGTACGCCGAGGAGCTGCTCGAGATCCTCGGCTGAAGAGCGGCCCGCGAGGGCAGTGGGAAAGATGCGCGCAATAAATCGATTGCGCGGCGGATCGGGGTCGGCGTAGCGTCGCTCCTGTTCATTCGGGCTGTCCGCCCTGACCGACCACGAAGGAGGTGCGACATGAAGCTGTACAACCAGACCCCGGCCACTACGTGGGCCGCGTTCGTCGCGCCCACCCTCGGTGGTTCCGTCGCCGGAGCCTGCCCGCAGGTGCGCTACCGCCACGCGAACGACGCCGCCATGGCCATGGGTTGCCGCCCCTGGAGTCCGCTGATCACCTGAGCCCACGCTCACCCTCAGCTGCCTCCAGGCCGCGGAACCCACCACGGGATCCGCGGCCTTCGTGTTGTCCCAGGACGCCGGCGGATCCCACCACCAGCCCCAGCCCACCAGAACGACACCCTCACGAGGAGGTGATCCGGATGCGCACCAGCGCTGTCCGGACAGCACGCATCGACGAGGCGGACCTGCCCTGCCGCAACGAGGACCCGGAGCTCTACTTCGCCGAGTCGCCCACCGACGTGGAGGCGGCGAAGGCGCTGTGCCAGCTCTGCCCGATCCGCACGCAGTGCCTGGCGAGCGCCCTCGAGCGCCGCGAGCCGTGGGGCGTGTGGGGCGGCGAGCTCGTCATCGCCGGCGTGGTCGTCCCGCGCAAGCGTCCGCGGGGCCGCCCCCGCAAGAACCAGGCCGAGGCTCCCACCCCGGTCTCCACCGACGTTCGAAGGTCAGTCGTGACGGCTGCCTGAGCGCACATCACCAGAACGGAGCACGACGATGAACGACCTCTTCGTCGACCTGGCCCGCGCCGAGCACGAGGCGCGCCTGGCCGACGCCGAGCGCCGTCGCCGGGCCCGGCGGGCAGCGGTCGTGGACCGGCTGCAGCGCAGGGCCCGGCGGCTGGCGCGGAAGTCCGCGCGGGTCTCGCGGCGGGCCGAGCGGGCTGCCAGCCGGGCACGGCTCGCCCTGGCCCGGGCGATCTGAGCGGGCGATCTGAACGGGCGATCTGAGGGGCGCTCAGCTGATGTAACCGGGGAACGAGTCGCGCAGCACCTGGCGGAACGGCACCTTGGCCTCGAGTTGGCTGAGCACCGCGATGCCTCCGGCGAACGTGCGATGGATCAGCATGTACGCCGGAGGCAGGTTCAGCCTCAGCATGGCGGAGTACGCGTCGCCACGAGGATCGTTGAGCCGGCGGAACTGCTCCTGCATCCAGGAGCGGGAGAACTGGAACTCCTCCACGCTCGCGGGCTCGATGAACGGGCCGAGGTAGGCGCGCAGCTGCTCGGCGTCGACGCGCACGCGCTCGCGGATGAAGCCCTCGTCGCGCAACGCGGTCACCAGCTGCTCGTAGTCCTCCATCGTGGCGATCCGGATCAGCGCCCCCAGGGAGCGGGGCAGGCGCCGCTCGGGCAGTCGCGCGACGGCGCCGAAGTCGAGCACGCCCAGCCGGCCGGGGCTGCCGTCCTCATTCGGCAGCAGCCGGAAGTTGCCGGGGTGCGGATCGGCGTGCAGCATGCCGGTCCGGCTCGGGGCGCCGAACATGAACCGCAGCAGGTGGTAGCCGTAGTGGTCGCGCTCCTCCTGCGTCCCCTCCCGGATGACGTGCGCCAGGGAGTCGGTGCTCTCCATCCACTCGGTGACCAGCACCGTCCCGGCCGAGGCGACGACGTCGGGGACAACGATGTCGGGGTCGTCGCGGTAGGCGAGCGCGAAGGTGCGCTGGGCCTGCGCCTCGAGCTGGTAGTCGAGCTCCTCGACCGCCCGCTCCTGCAGCTCGGCGATCAGCGGCTTCACGTCCAGGCCGGGCACCAGCGGCCCGATGCCTCGCGCGACCCGGGCGATCTGGCGCAGGTCGGCGGTCAGCGCCTCGGCCGAACCGGGGTACTGCACCTTCAGCGCCACGTCCCTGCCGTCGGCCCACCGGCCCCGGTGGACCTGTCCGATCGACGCGGCGGCTGCCGGCACCGGGTCGAGCTCGACCAGCTGCTTCTTCCAGTCCGGGCCCAGCTCACGGCCGAGGATCTCGCGCACGGTGATCGTCGGCATCGGGGGAGCGGCGTCCTGCAGCCGGGTCAGCTGGTCGCGGTACGGCGCCGCCACCTCGTCGGGCAGGGCGGCCTCGAAGATCGACATCGCCTGACCGAACTTCATCGCCCCGCCCTTGAGGTCCCCGAGGGTGCGGAACAGCTGCTCGGCGGTGCGCTGCTGCACGTCGGTGAGCACGGACTCCGCCGAGGCGCCGCCGATGCGCCTGCCGAGTCCGAGCGCGGTGCGACCCGCGTAGCCCAGCGGCAGTGCCGCGAGCTTGGCGGTGCGGGCGACTGCCCGGCGGGGGAGCTCGCTCACTCGCGACCCCGATCCTCGGTGTGGGTCATGACCCCATGGTGCCCGACACAGGCGAATCCGCCGACCAGCAGCAGCCACATCCCGGATGTCGCAGCCATTCCTGCTCACGCCGCCGGGCCGGTTCGGCTGCCAGGACGATCGTTCTCGACCAGGTCGAGGGTTCGTGCCCGTCGAGGTGGGCGATCACGTCACGGGCTGCCCAGGCCCGCGCGAGCGAGACCAGCGTGGGGTCGAGGTCGGGCACCCCGTCGGGCCGGGGCAGGGCCGAGGCGTGCACGTACCTCGCGGTCACGGCGACGTGGTCGGGGTCGGCGACAGCCTGGTGGGCGTCGATGCAGCGCAGGCACGGCGTGGTCCCGGGCACCACGAACGGGCCCAGCACGGCGTCGCCGTCGACGAGGCGTACGACGAGGTGCGTCCTGGCGTCACGGACCAGGGGGTCGAGCCGCTCGCGGTCGAGCTCACCCCAGCTGGCCACGACGACCACGTCGGCTCCCACCGCCGACGTGGTGGTGCGCAGGCCGGCTGTCCCGAACAGCTCGGCGAGCCCGGGCACCCCGGGGACCGGGGCGTCGCCGAGCACGGCCACGGTCGCGGGGGCTCGTCCTCGTTCGCGTCCCCAGGCCAGGCACCCGTTGCGCTGCAGGCGTTCGAGCACCTCGGCGAGGCCGGGATCGGTCGCCAGCGTGGCGACGTCGAGCCGTCGTTCGAGCAGCAGCGTCAGTGCGCGTTGCACGACCTCGGTGCGGGGCAGCAGCACGCGGCGCCCGTCGTGCAGGCCGACCTGGAGGTGGTGCAGCCCGCGGCGTACGACGCGCAGCCCCGGCGCGAGGGACGGGGACGGCTGGCGGGTCGGCATGGCCGGGACGCTAGGTGGGCCGGCGGCGAGGGCGAAACCTCAATCCACAGGCGCCGGGAACAGCAACGGCGGGACCCCTCCGAGGAGGGGTCCCGCCGTGTGTCTCGCAGGCTGAGTCGTGTGGTGCTCAGGCCTTGCCGAGGATGCGGTTCAGGTTGGTGCCGCAGACGGGGCAGACAGCCTTGGCCATCCGGGTGCCCTTGTCGTTGACCCTCACCTCGCCGCTCGCCTCGCGCTTCTCCTTGCACTTCACGCAGTAGAACTCGCCGCTCCAGGTTTCCGCCATGACGGCCTCCTCATTGATAGTTCTGGTCGTCTCGGCGGGAGGGGTTCGGGGAAACCCGCCGGGGTTCGGTGTTTTCGAACCTCGATCGAGCGTAGACCACGCTCAGGCTCAATCCCCGCAGGGGAGGGTCAGGCGGCCGAACGTGTCCTGCGGCGGTAATCTCCGGCCATGTCGCCGAACTCCGAGCAGATCAGCCCGAACGCGCACCTCCGGCTGGAGCGGCCGGCCCCCGGGGTCGCCCGCCTGGTGCTTGACAACCCCGGCCAGCGCAACGCGATGTCGGATGCGATGACCGCGTCGTGGGTGGCTGCGATCGACGAGCTCGCGGCCGACGACTCGGTGCGGGTGGTGGTGGTGACCGGCGAGGGCACGGCGTTCTGCTCGGGCGGCAACACCGGCTGGATCGCGAGCGAGCCCGAGGCCGAGGTCGACTACCTGCGGACCCGGATGATGGCCTTCTACCGGGCCTGGCTGAGCATCCGGAAGCTCGAGGTGCCCACGATCGCCGCGGTCAACGGACCCGCGATCGGCGCGGGGCTGTGCCTGGCCCTGGCCTGCGACATCCGGTACGCCGCACGCGGGGCCCGGCTGGGGGCCCCGTTCGTCAAGCTCGGGATGCACCCGGGGATGGCCGCCACCTACCTGCTGCCCAACGTGGTGGGCGAGGCCAACGCCCGCGAGCTGCTGCTCACCGGACGCACGGTGGAGGCCGATGAGGCCCGCGAGCTCGGCCTGGTCTCCCGCGTCTTCGAGGCCGAGGAGCTCGGGGAGCGCGTCCAGGAGATCGCGGAGGGGATCGCCGCCACTGCGCCGATCGCGAGCCGCTACACCACGCTGGCGCTGCGCGACGGCGGGCACAGCGACTTCGAGTCCTGCCTGCAGTGGGAGGCGCTGGCGCAGCCGGTCACCCTGGCCACCGCCGACCTGCAGGAAGGCATCGCGGCGGCACGGGCGAAGCGCGACCCCGTGTTCCGGGGCGTCTAGCCGCCTGCCGGTCAGGCCTCGGCCGGGCCCGGCATCTTCGGCCCATCCTCGGTCCCGGCCTCGAGCAGGATCTGCTCGAGGCGGGGGAGCAGGCTGCGGACCAGGTCCGACTTCTCCAGGTAGCCGTGCGCGCCCGCGTTCAGGGCCCCCTGCCCGCCGGTGGCGAACGGGTAGCCCGAGAGCATCACGACCACCGCGTCCGGCGCCGCCTGACGGATCAGGGGCAGTGCCTGCATCCCGTCCATCACCGGCATCGCGATGTCGAGCAGCACCAGGTCCGGCTGGCGTTGCCTGGCCATGTCCACCGCCTGCTGGCCCTCCGCGGCGGTGCCGACGACCTGCCAGCCCTCGGGGTGACGTTCGATCACCATGCTGATCAGCTCACGCAGGTCGGCCGAGTCGTCGACGACCAGCACATTGACGTTCTCGGTCATCGGGGCTCCACCGCCGCCGGTGCGCTGCGCACGGCCGTCCCGGGCTGGACCTGCTGGTCCACGGCGAGCTCGCCGATCCATCGCCGGGCCTGCAGCGAGGTGCTCGCGATCGCGCGGCGTGCCGCACTGATCCGGCCCAGGTCCAGCGCCATCTCAGCGGTCACCAGGCCCTGCACGATCGTGTCGTTGACCTCCCGCGCGACCCGCTGGCGCTCGGTCCGGGCCGCGTCCTCGGCCGACTGCCGTTCGACGAGCTTCTGCATGGTGAGGTCGGTGAAGACGAGGCAGCGCACGAGGACTCCTTCCATGTCGAGGGCGGTGACGGCGACGAGCACCGGCACCTCGGAGAGGTCGGTACGGCGGATCGTGAGCTCGGTGCGCCACGTGTCCATCGCCGTGGTCTCGAGGAGCTCCAGCAGTGCGTCGCGCTGGTCCTCCTCGACGTAGTCGGTGATGTCGCGCCCGATCATCGTGGTGCGATCCACCTCGAGCAGGCTGGCCAGCTGCGGGTTGGCGAACAGGATGACGCCGCGCTCGGAGACCGTGGCGGCTCCCTCGCCCATGCGCTCGACGATGACCCGGTAGGGCCGGTCGGCGCTGGTGAGCGTGTAGACCTGCTCCTCCTGGGGACCGCCGATGACCACGGCGTCCACGCCACCGCTGCTGATCGCCGTCAGCGTCTCCTCCAGGTAGGAGATCTGGCGGCGGAGCTCGACCATGTCGTGCCCGTCGTTGTCCTCGAAGGCCTGCTCCTGGCTGACGTCGGGACTCGGTTCTCGGCTCATCGCGACTCGCCCGGGTGGGAGGACGGCGGCACGCCGTGAGTCGCCGCTCGCGGGGCGAGGTCGAGCCCGGAGCGGATCCGGACGTCGTCGGTGAGGTGGCCGACCAGGTGGCGCGGTGGCGAGGGCGAGTGCTTGACCAGGGTCGGCAGCGCCAGGATGTGGTCCCGCTCCAGGAGCTCGGGGTGCTCGAGCGCGTCGATCACGTCCAGGTCCACCAGCCCGGCCAGGTCGTCGTCACAGATACGGCGTACGGCGTCCACGGCCTCCATCGATCGACGCGAGGCGCCGCTGATGTAGAGCGTGAGTGACCACCGGGTGGCGTGCTCGACCGTCACTGGGGACTCTGGCCCGGCGGACGCACCTGGAGACCGACGAGGACGCGGTCGGTGTCGGAGAGGTCGCCGATGATCTTGCGGATCGGCTCGGGCAGCTTGCGGACCAGTGTCGGCACGGCCACGATCTCGTCCCCGCGCGCGAGCGCGGGATTGACCAGGAGGTCGATCACCTCCACCCGGTAGCGCCCGGCGAGGTGCTCGTCGCAGACGCGGCGCAGGTTCTCCAGCGCGCGAACCGAGCGTGGCGACTGGCCGGCGACGTAGAGCCGCAGGTCGTAGGTCGCGTCGTCACCCATCGGTGTCGCGGGGGAGGCGTCCGGGTCGCTGCTCCCGGTGGTGTGGCTCATCGCTCGCCCGCCCCGGTCAGGCCCTCGTTGCCGGCGCGCTGCCGGCCCTGGGAGGCGCGGGCGGCCATGGCGGAGGCGCGGCCCTGCGCCTCGGAGGCGATGAACCGCTCGACCTCGGCGTTCTCGGCCACCAGCTGGGCCTCGAGGGCGGCCACCTGCGCCCGGAGCGCGGCCGAGCGCTGCGCCAGCTCCTGACGGCGGCGGTCGATCTCGTCCGCGCGGGTCGCCTGCGAGACCTGCTCCCAGGAGATCTGCTCGGTGCGCTCGGACCCGGTGAGGACGCCGTCGGGGCCGACGTACACGTCGAGCAGCTCGGCCCCCGAATCGGTGAGCACGAACTCACGCACCTGGTTGGAGTGGGCCGAGCCCCGGCTCTTGATCACGAACAGCTGTCGGTTGCGTTCGCCGTTGCGTTCGTCGTTGCGCAGCAGCATCCAGGTGTCGACCAGCGAGGAGACGTCGACCTCGCTGGACTCCTGGCTGGCCCCGTGGGTCAGCGTTGTCATCACGGTGGTGATCCCGCGTCCCTTCAGCAGGTCGAGGTCGCGCGAGATCGCAGACGTGGTGTCGCCGCGGGCCCCGGCGTGGGTGAGGCTGGCGACGGCGTCGAGGACCACCAGGTCGGGCTCGTGCTCGTCGAGGAGGCGGTGCAGCATGGCGAGGTGCTCCTCGAACCCGAACGCGGTGGGACGCACGGACTCCACCAGGAGCAGTCCCGAGTCGGTCCAGCGGCCCAGGTCGATGCCGATCGAGCGCATGTTGCGCACCAGCTGGGCCGGTGACTCCTCGAAGGAGAAGAACAGCGTCTTCTCGCCCCGGGCGCAGGAGGCGTCGGCCATCACGGCGCCGATGCTCGTCTTGCCGGTGCCCGCCGTGCCGCTGATCATCACCGACGACCCGCGGAAGACGCCGCCGGCGAGCATCTCGTCGAGGCGGGCGATGCCACTGGAGATCCGCTCGTCGGAGGCCTCGTAGGTCAGGCCGACCGAGGTGATCGGTACGACGACCAGCCCGTTCCCGGTGATCAGGAAGGGGTACTCGTTGGTGCCGTGCAGCGAGCCGCGGTACTTCACCACCCGCAGACGGCGGGTCGTGATCTCGTCGCGGACCCGGTGGTCGAGGCTGACCACGCAGTCCGAGACGTACTCCTCGATGCCGAACCTGGTCAGGGTGCCGGGACCGCCGCGCTCGCCGGTGATCACCACCGTGAGGCCGCGCTCCTTGAGCCAGCGGAACAGCCGGCCGAGCTCGCCGCGGATGATCGCCTCGTTGGGCAGGGCGCTGAACAGCAGCTCGATCGTGTCCAGCACGACCCGCTTGGCGCCTACGGACTCGACGGCCATGGCGAGCCGGATGAACAGGCCCTCGAGGTCGAACGCACCGGTCTCGATGATCTCGGTGGGGTCGAGCCGGAAGGTGTCGATGGCGAGCAGGCCGTCACGCTCGAGCTGCTCGACGTCGAAGCCGAGGGAGGCCACGTTGGTGACGATGTCCTCGCGGGACTCCTCGAACGCGAGCAGCACCCCGGGCTCGCCGAGGTCGCGCGCGCCGCGCACGAGGAACTCGAGGCCGAACATCGTCTTCCCCGACCCCGCGGCGCCGGTCACCAGGGTCGGGCGCCCGCGCGGCAGCCCACCGTTGGTGATCTCGTCGAACCCGGTGATGCCGGTCGCGGCCTTCTCCAGGCCGACCACCGGCCGGTCCGCCGTCGTCATCGCTCAACCCCGTCCACGGCTGCAGTGTCTCCCGCCTCGAGGTGTTTGTCGGGTGGTTCTCAGATCAACGCCACGCTGCGCGGCGCTTTGGGGGATTTCGTTACGAAGTGTGCCTCGACGGGAACGCAAAAAGCGAGGCCCTCGACGAAACTCCTGCATTTGCCTTCCCCTTGCGAATGCAGGAGGCACTCGTCGAGGGCCCCTTGTGGGCGGTAACGCTAGCCAGCCTGGCCGCGCCGGTCAATGTGGGTCAGTCCCGAGAAGCCCACCGGTTACGCACCGGCTGTGGATAACCCTGTGGACAGTGTGTGGAGGACGGGTGCTGTGCTGTGGACGCCGGGGCCGCCACAATGAACCCGTGACTGCCGCAGACCAGAGCTACACCGCCGGGCCGGTCGCCGCCCTGCGCCGGATCGCGTTCCTGCTCGAGCGGAGCCGGGCGGAGGCCTACAAGGTCAAGGCGTTCCGCTCCGCGGCCGACACCATCCTGCCGCTGGGCGAGGAGGTCGCCGAGCGGGTCCGCGCCGGCACGCTGCGCGACCTGCCCGGGATCGGGGCCTCGACCGCGGAGGTGATCGAGGACGCCGTCGAGGGGCGTACGCCGAAACGGCTGGCCGCGCTCGAGCAGGAGAGCGGCGGCCCGCTCGTGGAGGGCGGCGAGGAGCTCCGCGGCCGGCTGCGCGGCGACCTGCACTCGCACAGCGACTGGTCCGACGGCGGCTCGCCGATCGAGGAGATGGCGTTCACCGCGATGGAGCTCGGCCACGAGTACCTCGTGCTCACCGACCACTCCCCGCGGCTGCGGGTGGCCAACGGGCTCTCCGCCGTCCGGCTCGCCCGCCAGCTCGAGGTGGTCGACGCGGTCAACCAGCACCTGGGCTCGGCCGCCGACGGAGCCGGGTTCCGGCTGCTCAAGGGCATCGAGGTCGACATCCTCGACGACGGCTCCCTGGACCAGAGCGAGGAGATGCTGGACCGGCTCGAGGTGCGCGTCGCCTCGGTGCACTCCAAGCTCGCAATGGATGCCGAGGCGATGACCAGGCGGATGGTGACCGCCGTGGAGAACCCGTTCGTCAACGTCCTCGGCCACTGCACCGGCCGTCTGGTCACCGGCAACCGGGGCACGCGCGAGCAGTCGGAGTTCGATCCCGAGCGGGTCTTCACCGCCTGCCGCGAGTCCGGCACCGCCGTGGAGATCAACTCCAGGCCCGAGCGCCGCGACCCGCCCACGGACCTGCTCCGCAAGGCGATCGACCTCGGCTGCCTGTTCTCCATCGACAGCGACGCGCACGCCCCGGGGCAGCTGGACTTCCTGTCCTACGGCGCCGCTCGGGCCGCGGAGCTGGGCCTGGACCCGGACCGGGTCGTGAACACCTGGCCGCTCGACCGGCTGCTCGAGTGGGCCCGGCCCGACCGGTCGGCCTGACTCATCGGTCTGACTCGTCGCTCTGAGCGAACCGGCTAGACCTGCAGCCAGGCCAGCACGGCCGGGGTGGTGACCAGCGCGGCTGCGGTAATGGTCTCGGTGTTCGCCATCTTCACCACCTTGTCGATGCTGGAGATGAAGATGATGGGCGTCGGCCTCTCCGCGGCGATCCTCGTCGACGCCACCGTGATCCGCCTGGTGCTGCTGCCGGCGATCCTGGTGCTGCTCGGAGACCGCGCCTGGTGGCCCGCGAGGCCGAAGGGTCCGGCAGGGGACAGGGTCGAGGAGACCGATCCGGCGTACGCCTCGGCCCGAGCCGGATCGTGAACCCTGGACCGGTTCAGCCGGCCTGGTCGACGGCCAGGGCGAGGTACTGCAGCACCCGGTCCAGCACGGCCACGGCGCGCTGGGTCTGCTCCGAGGCCGGTGCCGGGGTGTCCTCGAGCACGGCCCAGTGGGCGAACGTGCTCCCGGGCAGCAGGGTCTCGCTGAGCCGGGCGCACAGCCGGGCGGCGTCACGCACCACCTGGGGGTCGACGGACCAGAAGGTCTCGAATCGCCGGGAGGCGTCCTCCTCCCCGGGCTCGCCCGGACGTTCCCAGCCCACGACGCAGCCGGGGTGCTCCTCGGAGTCGCAGACCAGCACCCACTCCCGGTTCAGGGGCGAGTCGAAGGGCACCGGCACCTCGGTGGGCGCCTCAGCGGGCCGGTCGGGGGCCGCGACGCCGGGGTCGAAGTCCGCGAACACGAACGTGGCCAGCGAGGTGCGGGACAGCTCCGACCAGCGCCGGCGCGAGGCCTCGTAGAGGTCGGTGCGCTGGAAGGCTGCGAACAGCAGCGGCCGGTCCGCCTGGGCCGCGCACTCGTCCTCCACGGCCCGGCACAGGGCCAGCACTCCCGGCTTGCGGAGCAGCTGGACCCGCAGGTCGGGGTGCCGGCGCCGGAGCCCGGCGAAGACGGAGGTCTCGTCGCGCTGTGAACGGCTGCGGGCCCGCTGCACGGCCGTGGGCATGCTCAGCCCTCGGGCGCGGTGGCGGAGGGTCTCGCGGACCAGCTCCACGTCCTCGGGGACGTAGCGCCGCTGCCCGCTGGCCGAGCGCGTCGGGGTGGGTACGCCGTACCGCGACTCCCAGGTGCGCAGCGTGCCGGCGGCCACCCCCGTCTGGGCCGCGAGCTCACCGATGGTCAGCGTCGGCCCGGCCTGCTCCTCGTCCGTGATCTTGCCTCCTCAGGTTGCGCAAGTATTGTTCAGCATATTGCACAACTCGGCAGCACGGTTCTGGGGAGGAGGTCCCCTTGCGTTCCCCGGTGACCCCTGATCCATGCGCGGATCCGCACTGTCGGCCCCGATCGCAGTCCGGGTCGCAGCAGGCATCGCCGGACACCGCCGCGGACCGGACGCTGGGGCGTCTCCTCGACGAGGGCACCTCGACGGCAGCCGGGATCGGCGGCGGCCACCACCGGCTCTGGCGCAGCCTGGTCTCGGCGACCGAGGGCGGGAAGCGGTTCCGGCCGGCCCTGTTCGAGGTGGGCTACCGGGCCTGGGGCGGGACCGACGACGACGCGGCCGCTGCCGTCGGGGCGGCGATCGAGCTGCTGCACACCGCGTTCGTGGTCCACGACGACGTGATCGACGGCGACGACGTACGCCGTGGGCGGCTCAACGTCTCGGGCGCCCACGTGGCGGAGGCGCTCGCCGAGGGCGTGTCCCCGGCGCGGGCCCGGTCCTACGGGACGGCCGCCGGGATCCTTGCCGGAGACCTCGCCCTCGCCGGTGCGCTGCGCGCGGTGGCGCTGTGTCCCGCCGAGCCCGGCACCGTACGCCGGCTGCTGGACCTGTTCGACCAGGTGCTGCACGCGACGGCGGCCGGTGAGCTGAGCGACGTGCGGATGAGTCTGGGCACCAGTCCGGGCACAAGTCTGGGCACGAGTCCGGACACCGGGAGCCCGACCGTCGCGGAGGCGCTGCTGATGGCCGAGCGCAAGACCGGCGAGTACTCCTTCGCGCTGCCGCTGCAGGCCGCCGGCATCCTCGCCGGGGCGTCCGCGCACGCGGTGCACGTGGCCGGCCGGGTGGGGCGCGCGCTGGGCACGGCCTACCAGCTGACCGACGACCTCCAGGGCGTCTTCGGAGACCCCGCCCGCACCGGCAAGAGCGCCACGAGCGACCTCCGCTCGGGCAAGTCCACGCCGCTGATCGCGCACGCGCGCACCACCGCGGCCTGGCCGACGATCGCGCCGTACGTCGGCCTGGACACGCTCACCGAGGCGGACGCCGAGGTGGTCCGGGAGCTGCTCACCACCGCGGGCTCGCGCCGCTTCGTCGAGGAGCTCGTCAGCACCCACGTCGACCTGGCCGAGAAGACGGCCCGCGGGGGCGACCTCCCCGCCGACCTCGTCACCTGGATCGCGGCGATGCGCACCGACCTGCTGAGCGGGGCGCCGTGAGCACGCTCAGGCCGGCCGGCTCGGGGTCCGGAAGCTACGACAGCGTGGCGGCGAGCAGCGCCGCCCTGGTGATCAGCGCCTACTCGACCTCGTTCGGGGCCGCGTCCCGGCTGCTGGCCAACCCCGTGCGCACCCACGTGCGCAACGTCTACGCCCTGGTCCGCATCGCCGACGAGATCGTCGACGACGCGGACGCCGGAGTCGGCGTGGCCGAGCGCCAGCAGCTGCTGGAGCGGCTGTGGGAGGACACGCTGCACGCGATGCGGCACGGCCGCAGCAGCAACCTGGTGGTGCACGCGTTCGCCACCACGGCCCGGGCGGTCGGGATCACGCCCGACCTCGTCGACCCCTTCTTCGAGTCGATGCGCACCGACCTGCACGTCACCCGGCACGACGCCGCCAGCCTGGAGCGGTACGTCTACGGCTCCGCCGAGGTGGTCGGCCTGATGTGCCTGCGCGTCTTCGTCGCCGACACCGCGGACGCGACGGCCTACGAGCGGCTCGCGCCGGGGGCCAGGAGCCTGGGTGCCGCTTTCCAGAAGGTGAACTTCCTGCGCGACCTGGCCGAGGACCAGGGCGTGCTCGGCCGCCACTACTTCCCCGGGGTCGACCTCGACACGTTCACCGACGCCCAGCGCGACGTGCTCCTCGACGACATCGACCGCGACCTGGCGAGCGCCGCCGCGGTGATCCCGCGGCTGCCGGCGAGCAGCAGGCGCGCCGTGCTCGCTGCCCATGCGTTGTTCCTCGAGCTGGCCCGCCGGCTGCGCGCGACCCCGGCGGAGGTGATCCGCGGCGGACGGGTGCGGGTCCCGGGGCCGGCCAAGGCGCAGGTCCTGCTGCGGGCGCTGCTGGTCCGGAGGATCTCGTGAGCGCGGCGGCGCGCCAGTCGCGTCGTACGCCGGCCGGCTCCGTGGTCGTCGTCGGCGGCGGCATCGCCGGCCTCGCGACGGCGGCCCTGCTCGCCCGCGACGGCTGGAGCGTCGACCTGCTCGAGCAGCGTGCGGAGCTGGGCGGGCGGATCGGGACCTGGGAGAGCCAGGGGTTCCGGTTCGACACCGGTCCGTCGTGGTACCTGATGCCGGAGGTCTTCGAGCACTTCTTCGAGCTCTTCGGCCGTGACGCCGGGGCGGAGCTGGGGCTCAGCCTGCTCGACCCCGGCTACCGGGTGTTCTACGAGGGCCACCCCGAGCCGGTCGACATCCACGCCGACCGGGACACCAACGTGGCCACCTTCGAGCGGATCGAGCCGGGGGCGGGCGCGGCCCTGGAGCAGTACCTCGCCTCGGCGCAGGACGCCTACACGGTCGCGCTGCGACGGTTCCTCTACTCCAACTTCGAGACCCTGAGCGGCCAGGCGCGGTGGGACGTGGTGCTGCGGACCCCCCGCCTGCTCCGGCTGCTCACCCAGACCCTGGAGAGCTTCGTCGCGCAGCGGTTCCGCGACCGGCGGCTCCGGCAGGTGCTGGGCTACCCGGCCGTGTTCCTGGGGACCTCGCCGGACCGGGCGCCGAGCATGTACCACCTGATGAGCCGCCTCGACCTCGCCGACGGGGTGCTCTACCCCCGCGGCGGGTTCGGGCAGCTGCTGCAGGTCTTCGCCGGCGTGGCCCGCGACGCCGGGGCGAGGCTGCACACCGGGGCCACCGTCACCGCGATCACCACGCGGGCCGGCGCCGGCACCCGGAGGCGGCGAGGAGGCAGGCCGGCCGTGACCGGGGTGCGCTATCGCGAAGCCGACGGGGTGGAGCACACCCTGGCCGCGGACGTGGTGGTCGGCGCCGCCGACCTGCACCACCTCGAGACCGAGCTGCTGCCCCGCGAGCAGCAGACCTACCCGCAGGCCTACTGGGACGCCCGCGATCCCGGGCCGGGCGCGGTGCTGGCCTGCCTCGGCGTCGAGGGCTCCCTGCCCGAGCTCCCGCACCACTCGCTGTTCTTCACCGAGGACTGGCACACGAACTTCGACGACATCTTCGGTGAGCACCCCCGGGTCCCGGACCCCGCGTCGATCTACGTGTGCAAGCCCTCGGAGACCGACCCCACGGTTGCCCCCGAGGGCTCGGAGAACCTCTTCGTGCTGGTGCCGGTCCCGGCCGACGTCGCGATCGGCAGCGGCGGACCCGACGGCGCCGGGGACCCGCTGGTGGAGAAGGCGACCGACGCCGCGATCGACCAGGTGGCGGCCTGGGCGGGCATCCCCGACCTGCACTCGCGGATCCGCGTGCGGCGTACGTTCGGGCCCGGCGACTTCGCCCGCGACCTGAACGCCTGGTCCGGCGGTGCGCTCGGGCCGGCGCACACGTTGCGGCAGAGCGCGTTCTTGCGCACCGGCAACGTCTCCCGCAAGGTCTCGGGGCTCTACTACGCCGGCGCGAGCACGGTCCCCGGGATCGGTCTCCCGATGTGCCTGATCAGCGCGGAGCTCGTCGTGAAGCGGCTGCGCGGCGACCGGTCCTCCGCCCCGCTGGAGCCGCGGGACACCACCGGATGACCCATCTGGCCTACCTCGCCGCGCTGCTCCTGCCGCTGGGCTGCATGGCGCTGGTCGACCGCCGGTGGCGGCTGGTGCTGTGGGCCGACTGGCGGCGCGCGGGCGTCGTGCTGGGCGTCGGTGTGGTCGTGTTCCTGGCCTGGGACCTGGTGGCGATCGGCCAGGACTTCTACCGTCGAGGGGGAGCGGCCCGGTGGATGACCGGCATCGAGGTCGCTCCGCACCTGCCGCTGGAGGAGGTCTTCTTCGTGCTGTTCCTGTGCTACTTCACCCTGGTGATGCACCAGGCCGTGCTCCGGATCCTCACCGGGACCAGGGGCGGGACCAGTGCCGGAACGAGTGCGGACAGCAGCAGGAACGGGGCCGAGCGATGACCTACGCGCTGCTCGGGACCGTCTTCGTCGTCGCGGGCGCGGTCCTCGCCGTGGTCGCGGCCCGCCTCGCCCGCCTCCCGCGCCGCTGGTGGGCTGCCAGCCTCCTGGTCGGGGTGCTGCTGGTGGCGCTCACCGCGGTCTTCGACACGGTGATGATCAGCGCGGACCTGTTCCGCTACGGCCAGGACGCGCTGCTGGGCCCGCGGGTGCTGCTCACCCCGGTCGAGGACTTCGCCTGGCCGGTGTTCGCCGTGCTCGCGCTGCCGGCGCTGTGGGAGCTGACCGGGATGCGCCGTGGGCGCTGAGGCCCAGATGAGCGACCAGGTGAGCGACCCGGCCCCGGGCGCCCTGCGCCAGCTGGTCGGCTCCTCGCGCCCGCTGAGCTGGGTGAACACCGCCTACCCGTTCGGCGCGGCCTACCTGCTCGGCGGCGGGGGCGTGGACCTCGCGCTGGTGCTCGGCGTCGTCTACTTCCTGGTGCCCTACAACCTGCTGATGTACGGCGTGAACGACGTCTTCGACTACGAGTCCGACCTGCGCAACCCGCGCAAGGGCGGGGTCGAGGGTGTGGTGCTCTCCGACCGGTGGCACCGGCTGACGCTCTGGTCGGCGGCGCTGACCAACCTGCCGTTCCTGGCCTACCTGGCCGTGGTCGGTTCCGTGCGCTCGAACCTCGTGCTGGCGGTGGTCGTGTTCGCGGTCGTCGCCTACTCCGCGCCCGGCCTGAGGTTCAAGGAGCGCCCGTTCCTGGACTCGATGACCTCCAGCACGCACTTCGCCGGCCCGGCGGTCTTCGGGTTCGCCCTCACCGGGGCCGAGCTCACCCCCACCGCGCTGGCGGCGTTCGTGGCGTTCTTCCTGTGGGGCGTCGCCTCCCAGGCCTTCGGTGCGGTCCAGGACATCGAGGCGGACCAGGGCGCCGGCATCGGCTCGGTCGCGACCTCGCTCGGCGCCGCCCGCACCGTCCGGTTCGCCATCACGGCGTACGCCGCCGCCGGGCTGCTGCTCCTGGTCGCGGTCAGCGGACCGGGCCGGCTCGCCGCGCTGCTGGTCGTGCCGTACGTCGTGAACATCTGGCGCTACCGGTCGCTGCCCGACCGGGACTGCGAGAGCGCGAACGCCGGGTGGCGGCGGTTCCTGGTGCTCAACTACGTCACCGGCTTCCTGGTCACCCAGCTGTTCATCTGGATCGAGCTGACCCGATGAGGGACCGGCGATGGTGATCGACCCGCACTTCCGCGTCGCTGACCTCGCCCGGCTCGCCGGGCTGGGCAGCTTCGTCTGGTGCCTGATCGACGGCCAGGGCGTGAACGCGGCGCTGTTCGCCCTGGTGCTGCTCGGGCTGGTGCTGCCCCGGTTCCTCGGCGCCTCGCCGCGCCTGGACCTGATCAGCTCCGGGGTGCTGCTGTTCGCGGCGTGGAGCGCCGTGCTCGACCTCTACCTCACCTATCCCGTGCTCGACCTGGTGGTGCACGCCGTGGCCTGCGCCCTGGTCACCGTGCTCGCCTTCCAGCTGCTGGTCGCGTTCTCGGTGCTCCCACGCGAGCGGGATCGCACCCTGCGCCGGGCAGGTGTCGGGATCGTGCTCACCACCACGGCCCTGGGCACGATGCTCGGGCTGGTCTGGGAACTGGGGGAGTGGTTCGGGCACACCTACCTCGACGACCGCATCCAGGTCGGGTACGACGACACGCTCGGCGATCTCGTCGCCGACGGGTTCGGTGCGCTCGTGGTGGGGCTGGTGCTCGCCCTGCGCAGTCGCCCGGACCGCAGCGAACCGGTGCGCCCGGCGAGGGGCGTCGGGCCCACCGTGTCGGTGGTGATCCCGGTCAAGGACGACGCCGGCCCGCTGGCCGAGTGCCTGTCCCTGCTGCAGGCCCAGACCGTCCCGCCGTACGAAGTGGTGGTGGTCGACAACGGCTCGCTCGACGAGAGCGCGCTGGTGGCCACCGGCTTCGGGGCCAGGGTGGTGACCGAGCCGCGCCCCGGCATCCCCGCTGCTGCCGCTGCCGGCTACGACGCGGCGCGCGGTGAGGTGATCGCGCGCTGCGACGCCGACTCGAGGCCGCCCGCGGACTGGGTGGAGCAGATCACCGCACGGATGGCCGCGGAGCCCGGTCTGGCGGCGCTGACCGGGTCGGGCCGGTTCCACGACCTGCCGCGGTGGATCGAGCCGGTCGCGCGCTGGTCCTACCTCGGGTCGTACTACGTGCTGGTGCACGCGGCGATGGGGCAGACCACCCTGTGGGGGTCCAACATGGCGCTGCGCACCCGGACCTGGCGCGAGGTGCGCCACCTCGTGCACCTCGACCCCGAGGTGCACGACGACATGGACCTCGCGTTCTGCCTGGGCGCGGACCGCCAGGTCCGCTACGACCGGTCCCTGGTGGTGGGGGTCTCCGCACGGTCGCTGCGCGGGGGACGCCAGCTCCGCCGCCGGATGGACCGGGCGGTGCGCACGCTGCGCGCCAACTGGGACGTCACCCCGCCGTGGACGAGGTGGCGTGCCCGGCTCGAGCCCAGCAGGGACCGGACCTGATCTGCGGAGGGTCGGTTGTCGGCGGGAGGCGCTATTTTTCTTCCCATGCCAGGACAGGTCGATGCCCCAGTGGAGGTGCGGCGCTCCCAGCGCCGCAAGCGCACCGTGTCCGCCTACCGCCGCGACGGCAAGGTGGTCGTGATGATCCCGGCCCGGTTCACCCGGGCCGAGGAGGCCGAGTGGGTCACCACGATGCTCGCTCGCCTGGAGCGCTCCGAGAAGCGGGGACGCCGCTCCGACGCCCAGCTGATGCGCCGAGCCGAGGAACTGCGCCACGAGTACCTCGAGGGCCGGGCCCAGCCCACGTCGGTGCGCTGGGTGGGCAACATGACGACGCGATGGGGCTCGTGCACCACCACGACCGGTGAGATCCGGCTCTCCGACCGGCTGCAGAAGATGCCGGCCTGGGTGGTCGACTACGTGCTGGTGCACGAGCTCGCGCACCTGATCGAGGCCAGCCACGACCGACGCTTCTGGCGCTGGGTCGACCGCTACCCCCGGGCCGAGCGCGCCAAGGGCTACCTCGAGGGCGTCTCGCACGCCGCCGGGCTGGGCCTGGAGCCGTGCCGGGAGCCCGAGGAGGTCTCCTAGCCGGCGCTCAGGCCGGCTGCTTCAGGGCGAGGCTGATCATCTCGGTCATGTCGGGCTCCTGCGTCGGGAGGTCGTCCACCGGCCACCAGCGCACCGCCAGCGACTCCTCGCTGGTGACGGGCACGCTCTGGCCCGCCACGACCGCGAGGAACCTCACGTCGAGGTGCTCCACGGCGCCGCGCGGGTCGCAGAACGGCACGGTGTGCCGGGACAGGTGCAGCGGCTCGGCCCGGACCACGAGGCCCTCGAGCCCGGACTCCTCGGCCGCCTCGCGCCGCGCCGCCTCGAGCAGGCCGGTGTCGCCCGGCTCGAGGTGGCCGCCGAAGTGGAACCAGCGGCCGGCCTTGCAGTGCAGGTTCAACAAGACCTGGCTGCGGTCCTCGCTGACCACGAGCGCGCCCGCGGTCAGGTGCGCGGGGAAGCAGGAGCGCCACACCCCGTCGTCGTGCGCGGTCAGGTGCTCGACGTACGCCGCCCGGAGCCGCTCCTGCTCAGGGGTCGGTGCCCGCCAGCCGGTGAGCACCTCGAGGGCGTCGGCGTGCAGCCTCACCCCTCGTCGGGCCCGGTGTCGGGCTTGGTGTCGGGCTTGGCGTCAGGCCTGGTGTCGGGCTTCTCGTCGGTCTCCGCGTCCGTCTCTGCGTCCACCTCTGGGGCGGGCTTGTCCCCGTCGGCGTCGAGGAGCTCGCCCAGCGCCTTGTCGAAGTCGTCGGAGCTGAGCTCGGCCGGCTCGGTGAGGTCCTCGCGGAAGCCCAGCGGGTCGTCGAGGTCGGCAGCGGTCGGCAGCAGGTCGGGGTGGGCCCAGACCGCGTCGCGGGCCTCCTTGCCCTGGCGCGAGCGCAGCGACCCCCACAGGGCCGAGGCGTCGCGCAGCCGGCGCGGGCGCAGCTCGAGCCCGACCAGTGCGGCGAAGGTCTCCTCCGCGGGACCACCCGCGGCACGGCGCCTCCGGATCGCCTCCTGCATCTTCCCCGAGGCCGGCATCCGCTCGGCGGTCGCCTGGCCCACCACCTCGTCGACCCAGCCCTCGACCAGCGCGAGCGTGGTCTCCAGGCGGGCCAGGGCGGCCTTCTGCTCGGGGGTCTGCTGGGGCTCGAAGAGCCCGCCCTGCAGTGCCTCCTGCATCGCCTCCATGTTGGTGGGGTCGAGCTGGCCCATCGCCTGCTCGATGCCCGAGACGTCGATGGTGACGCCGCGCCCGAAGTCCTCGACCGAGGAGATCAGGTGCTGTCGCAGCCACGGCACGTGGGCGAAGAGGCGCTGGTGCGCGGCCTCGCGCAGCGACAGGTAGAGCAGGACGTCCTCAGCGGTGACGTCGAGGCCCTCGGCGAACTCCGCGATGTTGTGGGGGAGCAGCGCCGCCTTGCCGGCCGGGCCGAGCGGCAGGCCGACGTCGCTGGCGGTGAGGACCTCGCCGGCCAGCCCGCCCAGGGCAGCGCCGACCTGGCTGCCGAACATGGCGCCGCCTGCCTTGCCGAGCATCCCGATCAGGGGCCCGGCCATCGCCTGCGCCTCCTCGGGAAGTGCCTTGCCCATCGCGGCGACGACGTGCTCGGCGACGGGCTCCACGAGGACCCGCCACACCTCGGTGGTCTGCTCGATCCACTCCGCGCGGCTCCAGGCCGCGGTGGTGGTGATCCCCGAGGGCAGCACGGTCGCGTCGTCGAGCCAGTGGTCGGCGAGCCGCAGGGCGTCCGCGACCCGGCTCTGGTCGCTGCTGGTCGGGCTGGGGTCGGGCTCCTGGGCGGCGGTCTTGCGGGCGATGTCGGTGGCGAGGGCCCAGTTCACGGGACCGTCGTACGGCGCCATCATCGCCTGGACCTGACCCATCAACCCGGACAGGTCCGGCATGTTGAAGCCGGCTGCGCCACCCTGGCCGCCGGGACCGCCGGTGCCGCCGAGAGCGTTGAAGATCTGCTCGAAGGGGGTCCCCTTGAAGGGGTTGTTCTCGTCCGGTCGGTCGTCCATGCAACCCAAATTACCGGTTACGACCAATGTCGCACCTCTGGCGGTGCGTCTAGGCTGGGTCGGTGCCCACGAACTTCCCCGACACCGCTCTCGACGCTGCTCCCGACACCGCTGCCGACGCTGCTCCCGACACCGTGGGCGACACCGCTGCTGACGCCGCTGCCGGCGTGATCCGGCTGCTCGACCTGCGCGAGACGACCCTGGACCCCGCCGAGGTGCTCGCCGCGGTCGACGACCCCGCGGCAGGCGGGGTGAACCTGTTCGTCGGCGCGGTGCGCGACCACGACCAGGGCGAGTCCGTGAAGTACCTCGACTACACCGCGCACCCCTCCGCCCGGGAGCGGCTCCGCGAGGTCGCCCTCGGTGTGGCCGAGGAGTTCGAGGTGGTCGCCCTCGCGGCGGTGCACCGCACCGGCCACCTCGAGATCGGCGACATCGCCGTGGTCGTGGCCGTCTCGGCGGCCCACCGCGGCCAGGCCTACGACGCCTCCCGGGCCCTGATCGACCGGCTCAAGGCCTCGGTCCCGGTCTGGAAGCACCAGGTGTTCCGCGACGGGCGCGAGGAGTGGGTGAACTCGCCCTAGCCGGGGCAGCCGTGCCCACGTTCTGGGTCCCGAGGTGGGCCCAAGGTGTGTCGGTGTGCGGCACCGTAGGTACCCGTCGGCATCATGGGCTGCGTGGAGATCCTGCTCTGGTGGCTGCCGCCCGCACTCGTGACCGCGATCGCGATGCTGTGGGTGAGCTGGCTCGGCCGCGCCCGGGACGTCAGCCCCGACCGGTCGGATGCTGCCCAGGAGCGGTTCGCCGCGGCGATCATGCGTGACCTGCCCGACGAGGTGGTCAGCCGGGTGAGCGCGCCGCAGCCGCTGCGCGAGCGCAGCACCGGGATCGCCGTACGCCCCTCCCAGATGCCGGTCGCCAACGTGAGCAACCTCCCAGCGCGGACCCCCGAGACCGCCGACGACTCCGCGCGCACCGCCTGACCCACCCGCGCGGGCGCGAACCGGAGGCGGCTGAGTTGCCCCCGAATGAGAGGGTGACGCCATGAGCACCCGGGATCGCCGCCGATGAGGCGCCGCACCTGGGCCGCCGTGCTCGCGGTGGTGCTGGTGGTCGGCCTCTCGGTGATCGCGGCCCGCAAGCCGGTGCCGTACGCGACCTTCTCCCCGGGCCCGACGGTCAACGTGCTCGGCAAGAGCGGCAAGGACGAGATCATCACCGTCAAGGGACGCAAGTCCTACCGCGACGACGGGGCGCTGCGCCTGACCACGATCGTCGCGAGCGGCGCCGGCGAGAAGATCAGCATCGCCCAGCTGATCACCGCGTGGATCGACCCCGACCGCGCCGTCTACCCCTACTCCGCCGTGCACGCCCCGACCGACACCCGCGAGAGCGTGCGCGAGGAGTCGGCCGTGCAGATGGTCTCCTCCCAGGACAACGCCGTCGCTGCGGCCCTGGGCGCGATGAACATCCCGTTCACCTCCGCGGTCAAGATCGCCCAGGTGACCAAGGGCGGCCCCGCCGACGGAGAGCTGGAGAACGGTGACCTCCTGGTGTCGGTCAACGGCAAGCAGGTGAACACCCTCGATGAGGTCACCGGGTCGATCCGGCCGCTGAAGGTGGGCTCGGAGGTCACGGTGAAGGTACGCCGCGCCGGCCAGGAGCTGGAGAAGAAGCTGACCACCACTGCCTCGCCGCAGGACAAGAAGCTGAGCGCGCTGCTGGTCTCGATCGCGCCGAGCTATCAATTCCCGTTCGAGGTCGACCTCAACCTCGACGACAACATCGGCGGTCCTTCGGGTGGGCTGATGTTCGCGCTCGGCATCTACGACGTGCTGACCCCCGGCTCCCTGACCGGCGGCAAGGTCATCGCCGGCAGCGGCGAGATCAACGCGGAGGGCAAGGTCGGCGGGATCGGCGGTATCCAGCAGAAGCTGGTCGGCGCCCAGGACGACGGCGCCCGGCTGTTCCTGGTCCCGGCTCAGAACTGCGCCGAGGCCCTCCAGGCAAACTACGACTCCGACACAATGCGAGTCGTGCGGGTGAACACTCTGAAGGAAGCGATCAAGGACGTGCAGGCATGGGTGAAGGACTCCGACGCGAAGATGGCGAGCTGTAGCCGATGAGCAGCACACCGGACGCAGCCAGCGCGCTGGCCGACGTCGTACGTGAGGTGGAGGCGCACGCCGCCCGCGCCGGCTGGGACCAGCCGGCCCACCTGTTCGCCCTCGTGGACACCGCTGACCTCCTCGAGCGCGAGCCGCACCTCGCCGAGCTGCTCGGGGTGGAGGCGCAGGACCAGGCGCTGACCCCGGTCGAGCAGGAGACCACGTCGGGCAGCCTCGAGGAACTGCTGGCCAGTATCCTGTGGCCGTCGGAGGTGGCGGGCTGTGCCGTCGTCCTGGAGGCACTCACGGTGCCCCCCGACGCCGAGCAGGTGCCCAGCGACCCCGAGGCTGCGGCGGCCTATGCCGCTGCCCATCCGGACCGGCAGGAAGCCCGGATCGTGGCCGGCGCCCTGCGCACCGGCGAGAGCTTCTGCGCCATCCGGCAGCGGGCACACGACGAGGACGACATGGTTCTCACCGGACCGGACCTTGTGCCGGCCCTTCTACAGTTGTTGCACACCACCCTCCAACCAGAGCCCGGAGACTTCCCAGAAGATGAGTGAATATTTCGCAGCACAACCCTCAGATGCCCCGGGTGGGGGCAAGCCGGGCGGTCGGCCGCCGGGCCCGGGGTCACGTCCGCGACGTCCGCGCCCGCTGCTGCTCACCGTCATCGTCGTCGGTGCCCTGGTCATGGGCTTCTCGCTGTTCGCGGGGATCTGGACCGACAAGCTGTGGTTCGGCAGCATCGGCTACGGCGGTGTCTTCAGCAAGCTGATCTGGACCCGGGTGCTGCTCTTCGTGGTGTTCGGCGGGCTGATGGCGCTGGTGGTC
Source organism: Nocardioides sp. Z38_18 (assembly GCF_058215695.1). Classification (NCBI taxonomy): domain Bacteria; kingdom Bacillati; phylum Actinomycetota; class Actinomycetes; order Propionibacteriales; family Nocardioidaceae; genus Nocardioides; species Nocardioides sp. Z38_18. The sequence continues at coordinate 635,847 of NZ_JBZAJE010000002.1, read as the reverse complement.
GCGCTCAACCTGTTCCTCGCCTTCCGGCTGCGGCCCGTGTTCCGGCCGCACTCGCCGGAGCAGGCCAACCTGGAGCGCTACCGCGAGGTGATCACCCCGATGCGGCGGCTGCTCCTGATCGCGGTCAGCCTCATCTTCGGCATCTTCGCCGGCATCTCCGCCACCGGGAAGTGGCGCACGTTCCTGATGTGGAACAACGGCGAGGAGTTCGACAAGGCCGACCCGTACTTCGGCAAGGACATCGGCTTCTACATCTTCGACCTGCCGTGGCTGCACTTCCTGGTCGACTTCTTGATGTCGGCGGTGTTCATCGCGCTGCTGCTGGCCGCGGTGGTGCACTACCTCTACGGCGGCATCCGGCTGCAGTCGGCCAGCGACAAGGTCTCCGGCGCGGCCCTGGCCCAGCTCTCGGCCCTGGCGGGCGTGTTCCTGCTGCTCAAGGGAGCCGACTACTGGCTGGACCGCTTCGACCTCACCTCGCAGGCCGGCGGCCTGGTCACCGGGATGACCTACACCCGGGACAACGCGGTGCTCCCGTCGAAGAACATCTTGATGTTCATCGCGGTGATCTGCGCGTTGCTGTTCTTCGCCAACATCTGGCGGCGCACGTGGCTGCTGCCCGGCGTCGGCCTGGCGCTGTTCGCGATCTCGGCCGTGCTGCTCGGCGCGGTGTGGCCCGGCCTGATGCAGCGCTTCCAGGTCAAGCCCGACGAGCCGGACAAGGAAGCCTCCTACATCGGCAAGAACATCCAGGCGACACGTGCCGCGTTCGGCCTCGAGGACACCGACGTCACCGAGTACGACGCACAGACCAAGCTCTCCCGCACCCAGCTGCGCACCGACGCGGCCTCGCTGCCGGGCATCCGGCTGGTGGATCCGCAGCTGGTCTCGGACACCTTCGAGCAGCTCCAGCAGGTCCGTGGCTACTACAGCGTCCCGGGCGTGCTCGACGTCGACCGCTACCCGATCAACGGCAAGGACCGCGACGTGGTCGTGGCGGCTCGCGAGATGCACCTCGAGGGTCTGCCCGACGCGCAAAAGAAGTGGGCGAACGAGAAGACCGTCTACACCCACGGCTACGGCCTGATCGGTGCCTTCGGCAACCAGAGCGACGCCGAGGACAACCCCGTGCGCGGCGACGGCGAGCCGGTGTGGGCCGAGGAGGACCTGCCTCCCCGTGGTGCCATCTCCGACGCCCAGGGCGACAAGGGCTACCGGCCGCAGATCTACTTCGGTGAGCAGAGCCCGCCGTACTCGATCGTCGGCAAGAAGCCGGGCGGCAAGGACATCGAGCTCGACATCCCCCAGGGTTCCGGTGACCCGGGCCAGTCGAAGACCAACACCTACGACGGCAAGGACGGCGTCGGGGTCGGCAACCTGTTCCGCAAGCTGCTCTACGCGACGCACTTCGGGGACGCCAACATCGTGCTGTCCTCGCGCGTCAACGAGAACAGCAAGATCCTCTACGACCGCTCGCCGCGTGAGCGGGTCCAGAAGGTCGCCCCGTGGCTGACCGTGGACTCCGACGCGCTGCCCGCGGTGGTCGACGGCAAGATCGTCTGGATCCTCGACGGCTACACCACCAGCGACAAGTACCCGCTGGCGGAGAAGAAGTCGCTGCAGGAGATGACCTCCGACGCGATCAACCCGCGCTCGGCGTACGCCACGCTGCCGACCGACCAGATCAACTACATGCGCAACGCGGTCAAGGCGACCGTCGACGCGTACGACGGCACCGTGACCCTCTACGAGTGGGACACCTCCGACCCGATCCTCAAGGTCTGGGAGAAGACGTTCCCCGGTGTGGTGAAGAAGAAGTCGGAGATCCCCGACGGGATCCTGGAGCACATGCGCTACCCCGAGGACCTGTTCAAGGTCCAGCGGGAGATGCTCGCGTCCTACCACGTGCTGGACCCGAAGACCTTCTACGAGGGCAACGACAAGTGGGACGTCCCCCAGGACCCGGTGACCTCCACGCGCAAGCAGCCGCCGTACCGGCTCTCGGTCGCCACCACCTCCGGTGACGCCCCGGTGTTCTCGCTGACCAGCGTCTACGTGCCGCAGAAGAAGCAGAACCTCGCTTCCTACATGTCGGTGGGCGCGGACGCGGCCGACCCGGACACCTACGGCAAGTTCCAGATCCTGCGCCTGCCCGACAACACGCAGGTGCCGGGTCCCGGCCAGATCGCCAACCAGTTCCAGCGTGACGACAAGGTGGCCTCGCAGCTGCTGGCGTTCAAGCGGGCGGACGTGACGGCCAAGTACGGCAACCTGCTCACGCTCCCGGTCGGCAACGGCCTGCTCTACGTGCAGCCGCTGTACACGGTGCGTGAGGGCGGTGCCGGTAACTACCCGGGCCTGACCTTCGTGCTGGTCTCCTTCGGCAAGGAGGTCGGCATCGGACCGACGCTCTCCACCGCGCTCGACGACGTGATCTCGCGGGCCAGTGGCGGCGGTTCGACACCGGTCGACAGTGGTGGCGGTGACTCCGGCGGCGACACCGGCGGCGGGGACACCCAGAACCTCCCGCTGGCTGCGCTGCGACTGCTGCAGCAGGCCGACGAGAAGTTCAAGGAGGCGGACAGCGCCCTCAAGGACGGCAACCTCGAGGCCTACGCCAAGGCGGTGGGTGAGGCGCGCGCGCTCGTGGAGCGTGCCATCTCGGCCAAGCCGGCCGCCACACCGGCGGCTCCCTCCTCGGCTGCGCCGGCTCCGGAGAACTGAGCCGCACCAGCCCCGGCAGTTCGACACGGCCGGTCGTCCCGAGAGGGACGGCCGGCCGTTCGGCTATCCGGGGGCCGGGCCGTCCTCGCTCATCGCGACGTTGCGGGCGCTGGTGGAGCGGCCGAGGCGGCGTACCTCCTGGTCCATCAGCCTCAGGTGGCGCTCCGCGTCGTGGTGGGCGAGCCGCTCACCGAGCGGGGAGTTGACCAGGTTGCGCCCCTGGGCGAGCACCGCGACCCAGCCGGGGACGTAGACGTGGCGCTTGCGTCCGGCGATGGCCCGGACGAAGGCCCGGGCGCAGCGCTCCACCGACGCGGTCCGGTTCATCGGGTAGGGCAGCGCCGCCACCATCGAGCCGAAGGCGCTCAGGTCGCGACTGGCGTCCTGGACCAGGGGAGTGTCGATCCAGGACATGTGCGCGACCCCGACCTCCACCCCGTGGTGGCGGACCTCGAGCCGGAGCGCGTTGCCGAAGTGCTCGACGCCGGCCTTGCTCGCGTTGTACGCCGCGAGTCCCGGCATCGCACCGAACGCGGCCAGCGAGGACACGATCAGGACGTAGCCCCGGCGCTCGATCAGCGAGGGCAGGGCGGCGCGGACGGTGTGGAACACGCCGAGCACGTTGACGTCGAGGGTGCGCCGGAACACTGCCGGGTCGACCTCCAGCACCGAGCCGTAGCTGGTGATGCCGGCGTTGGCCACCACCACGTCGATGCCGCCGAAACGACTCCGCGCGGCCTCGGCCGCGGCCTGCATCGCGGCGAGGTCGCTGACATCCCCGGTGACCGTGAGCACCTCCGCGGTCCCCAGCTCTGCAGCCAGTGCGGTCAGCGGCTCCTCGTCGAGGTCGACCAGCACGAGCCGCGCACCGCGGGCGGCCAGCCGCCGGGCGGTCTGCGCCCCGATGCCGCGGGCGGCCCCGGTGACCAGCACGGTCTTCTCGCGCAGCGACTCGGTCATGACTCTCCTCCGGTCCGATCGGGAACCGCGAGCACCGTCTCGGAGCTGCGGCCGCGCAGCGTGACGGTGTCGTGCTTGGTCCACCTGGCCGCCTCGTCCTCCTCGGCCGCTTCGACGGACTCCCAGGCCACGACCAGGCGACCGTCGATGTGCTTGGCGAGCTCGGTGAGCCGGGCGGCTGCGTTCACGGCGTCGCCGATCACGGTGTACTCGAAGCGGGACTCGTCGCCGACGTTGCCGGCCACTGCCTTCCCGGTGGCGATCCCGATGCCGGCCTCCACGTCGGGGACCTCCTCGGCGAGTCGTCGGGCCATGGCGCGGCCGGCCGCGAGTGCCCTGGTCGCGTGGTCCTCGAGCTCGACCGGCGCGCCGAAGATGGCCAGGGCCGCGTCCCCGATGAACTTGTTCACGAAGCCCTGCTGCCGGTCCACCTCCTCGACGACCACTCCGAAGAACCGGTTGAGCAGGCCGACGACCTCGGCCGGGTCGCGATCTGCCGCCAGGGCGGTGGACTCGATGATGTCGACGAAGAGCACCGAGACCACCCGGGTCTCACCGCCGAGCTCGACCTCGCCGAGTGCCGCTGCCTCCGCGACGTCGCGGCCCACGTGGCGGCCGAACAGGTCGCGCAGGTGCTCCCGGTCGCGCAGTCCGCCGACCATCTGGTTGAACCCAGCCTGGAGCTGGCCCAGCTCGGTGCCGTCGTAGACCTGCACCTCGGCGTCGAGGTTGCCCTCCTCGACCTGCTGCATCGCGTTGCGGACCCCGAACACGGGCGCCACCACCGCGCGGGCGTTGAGCCAGGTGACGAGGAGGCCGAAGCACAGGACGACCGCGCTGAGCACGAGCACGACGATCGCCAGCTTGGTCAGACTGATGTTGTCGCTGCCGGACAGCGCCAGGATCGCCACCACGATCAGCCCCGCGACCGGGGCGCCGGTGCCCAGCCCCCAGAACAGGATCATCCGACGCCGGATCCCGAGGCCGCGCACCCGGAGCCGATCCTCCCCGGAGAGGGCGCGGGCCGCGATCGGGCGCAGGGCGAACTCGCTGAACAGGTAGGCGATCGCGCTCACCACCAGCGACGCGATCCCCACCGTGAGGGCGGTGGTCACCGCACGGTCGGGCTGCAGCAGCGCCGCGAGCAGCGTGAAGAGCGCGGTGGCCCCGAGCCACAGGCCGGCCTGGATCCGGGTCAGGAACCAGGGCACACCCAGGGCGGCCAGCCGCTCGTCGTCGCTGGGAGTCTCGTCGTGGTAGACCCAGTGCAGCGCGCGCAGCGCCCCGGCGGTGCCCCACCCGGCGCCGATCAGGATCGCGACGGCGACGTAGACGGGCACGCCGATCGCCAGTGCCAGCAGGGTGTCGTCCTCCGGCGGGGGACTCGGGATCACCACGGTCGAGAGCACGACCACGATGCCCGCACCGACCAGGTTGGTGGCCACGAGGAGCACGGTGAGCAGCACCTGCACCCGGATCCGCAGGCGGCGAGTGCCCTGGTCCGCCGGCCCGAGCAGCGCCGAGCCGTAGACGCCGGGGTCCCAACGTGTCACGTCGTCCGCCCCTTCGTCGCGATGCTGCAGCCTCGGTAGCGGGCCAAGCCTAGGGGGTACGGCGGATCGACGGGACGGGTTCACATGGTGATCAGCGGCACTCGCGCCAGCGACCGCGCTCGCGGGTGTTCTCACGTGAGTCTGCTGAAGCTGATCGTGCCGTCGGGCAGGTCGCGGTGCCGGTAGCCGGGGTCGTGGATGCGCCGGTGGTGCCAGTGGCACAGCGGGACTGCGTTGTCGAGGTCGGTCCGGCCGCCTGCCGACCAGGGTTCTCGGTGATGGAGCTCGCACCAGGCGTAGGGGCGATCGCAGCCGGCGGCCGCGCAGGTCTGATGCCGCAGCCCGGCGGCGATTCGTTGGCTGGCAGAGAAGAGCCGGGTCTCGCGGCCGAGGTCGAGCGCCACCGAGCCCGAGCCGAGGACGGCGGGCAGCAGACCGGAGGTGCAGGCCAGCCGTCGGGCCTCGCCGGCGGAGAGTGCGCCTGCGGTGTCGAGCCCGGCTGCCTTGAGCGCTCCGGTGAGGGTGTGGTGGTCGATGGTGACGACGACGGTGGCAGCGGTCTTGTGGTGGAGGTGGTCGGTGGGGAGGTGTTCGAGGAGCTCGGTCAGCGCGAGGCCGCGACGGTGGTCCCAGTCGAAGGGTCGGGGCTGGCCCGTGGCTCCCGCGGGGCGGGGGTGGGGCATCCGGCGGGGTGCGGTCATCGACTCGATGGCCTTGCGCAGGAACTCGGCGGCGAGGGTGGGCACGGTGAAGTGACCGGTGGTGGTGCCGTCACCGTTGTCGTGGAGGGTCAGCCTCGACTTGGAGCGGACTGCTTCTTCCTCGGTGTGCAGCAGTTCGTTCTCGTGGGCGTCCACGGCTCCCTGGTCGGGTTCGATGGTCTCCAGGGCGCGGCGGGCGCGGCGGCGGAGCTGGTCGGGGTCGAAGCGTCGGGAGTCGGCGACCAGGGCCTGCTCGACCTGGCGTCGCTGGTCGGTGGTCACTCCGGCGGGCAGCCGACGCTCCGCGTCGATGATGACCGCGGCGTGGGCGGGGGAGAGCAGTCCCTGGTCCAGCGCCTCGGCGGTGGGGTCGTGGTCGCCGGTGGCCAGCTCGCGGGCGAGACCGACTTCGCGTGCGGCGTTGGTGCGGGTGACGGTGGTGTGCTTGGCGACCCAGGCCTCGGTGGCGGCGTACCCGGCGGCGGCGGGCGTCCCGGCCCTGTCGGCGGCGGCGACGATCCTGAGCTTCATCGCAGCGATCCGGCGGGAGGCCCGATCGAGCTCGGCGACCGCTGCTGCGTGCTCCCGGTCGGGCAGGGGAGCGCAGGCGACGGTCTGCAGCCGGTCCAGCACCTCGTGGATCTCGGCCACCCCGGACACGACCGGGTGCGCCGGTGGGCGGCCGGTGTCGGCAGTGGCGAGGAGCTCGGTCATGGCTCCATTCTTGAACGAACCTGTGTTCGATAAAAGAGGGAAATCGAAATCTGTGGAGAACTTCTCGACGCACTCTGTGAGGCTGGGGGCATGAGCGATGAGAGCGACCTGACCCACGCGGAGTCGATCACCGTCGAGGTGCCTGCCGAGGAGCTCTACGACCTCGTCTCCGACGTGACGCGCACGGGCGAGTGGAGCCCCGTGTGCACCGGCTGCTGGTGGGACGACGAGAGCCAGGCGGGCCAGGTGGGCGCGTGGTTCACCGGGCACAACGAGACGCCCCAGCGCACCTGGGAGACGCGGTCCCAGGTGATCGTCGCCGAGCGGGGTCGTGAGTTCGCCTGGCTGGTGGGCGACGGCGGCATGGTGCGGTGGGGCTACCGCCTCGAGCCCGGCCCGGACGGCACCACCACCCTCACCGAGACCTGGCACCTGCTCCCGCGCGGGCTCGAGGTCTTCGCGCAGCGGTACGGCGACGACGCCCCCGCCCAGGTCGAGGACCGCAAGTGGCACGCCCACGACGGGATCCCGAAGACCCTCGCCGCGATCAAGCGCATCGCCGAGTCCTCGACCCCCGGCTGAGCGAGAGAGACTGGGGAGATGAAGAAGCCTGACGCCGAGCCGGTCGTCGCGCGCAACCGCAAGGCACGCCACGACTACCACCTCGAGGACACCTGGGAGGCCGGGATCGTGCTCCAGGGCAGCGAGGTGAAGGCCCTGCGAGCAGGTCGTGCCTCGCTGGTCGACGGGTTCGCGGACGTCGAGAACGGCGAGGTCTGGCTGCACAACGTGCACATCCCGGCATACGAGCAGGCCACGTGGACCAACCACGCGTCGCGGCGCAAGCGCAAGCTGCTGCTGCACCGCGCCCAGATCGACAAGATCGAGCGCCGGGTCAACGAGAGCGGCCTCACGGTGGTGCCGCTGTCGCTCTACTTCAAGGACGGCCGGGCCAAGGTGGAGATCGCGCTGGCCCGGGGCAAGAAGACCTGGGACAAGCGGCACGCGCTCGCGGAGCGGCAGGCGACCCGCGAGGTGGAGCAGGCGGTCGGTCGGCGGCTCAAGGGGATCCCCGACTGAGAGCCGGCCGGGCCGCCGGCCTCAGCCCAGCGCGCGATCCAGGTTGAGCGCGGCGCTGACCAGGCTCAGATGCGTGAACGCCTGCGGGAAGTTGCCGAGCTGCTCCCCGGCCAGGCCGACCTGCTCGGCGTACAGCCCGAGGTGGTTGGCGTAGGTGAACATCTTCTCCAGCGCGAGCCGCGCGTCCTCAAGGCGACCGACGCGGGTGAGCGCCTCGACGTACCAGAACGAGCACAGCGAGAACGTCCCCTCGGTGCCGTCGATCCCGTCGCCGGAGAGGTTCACGTCGTAGCGGAAGACCAGGCTGTCGAAGACCAGCCGGTCCTCGACGGCGGCGAGCGTGGATCGGAAGCGGGGATCGTTGGGCGCGAGGAACTTCACCATCGGCATCAGCAGCACCCCGGCGTCGAGCACGTCGGAGCCGCGGTGCTGCACGAAGGCGTCGATCTCCTCGTTCCAGTGCTCGTCCATGATCCGGCGGTAGATCGCGTCGCGGGCCTCCGCCCAGCGTGAGAGCTCGCCGGGAAGGCCGCGCTGTCGGGAGATGCGCATCATCCGCTCGATCGCGACCCAGCACATCAGCAGGGAGCTGGTGTGGTGCCGTGGCTCCTCGCGGATCTCCCACATGCCGGCGTCCGGGCGATCCCAGTTGTCCATCACCCACTCGATGGTGTGGGTGAGGTCGTCCCATGAGTCGGCGCTGATGCCGCTGCCGTACTTGTTGAACAGGTAGACCGAGTCGATCAGCTCGCCGTAGATGTCGAGCTGAAGCTGCCCGGCGGCGCCGTTGCCGATCCGGACGGGGCGGGAGTCGCGGTAGCCGGCGAGGTGGTCGAGCTCGATCTCCTCGGGCACGTTGCCGTCGATGTCGTAAAGCACCCGCAGCGGGCCCAGCTCGCGGTCGCCGTCCTGGTGCTCACCCATGCGTTCGGAGAGCCAGCGCATGAACGCTTCGGCCTCGTCGGTGAACCCCAGCCGCAGCAGCCCGTAGAGGCTGAACGCCGCGTCCCGGATCCAGACGTAGCGGTAGTCCCAGTTGCGGGTCCCGCCGATCGACTCCGGCAGGCTGGTCGTGGGGGAGGCGACGATGGCGCCGCTGGGCTCGTGGGTGAGCAGCTTGAGCGTCAGGGCGGAGCGGTTCACCATCTCGCGCCACCGCCCCTTGTACGTCGACTGGTCGACCCAGCTGCGCCAGAACGCCGCGGTGCGCGCGAACAGGTGGCCGCTCTCCCCGCTCTCCTCCGGGTTCGGCGGCTGGTCCTCCGCGAGCACCTCCAGGACGAAGAGTCCTTCCTGCCCCTCGTCGAGCGAGAGCTCCGCGGTGACGGTGCCGTCGGTGAGCTCGAACTCGCAGGAGGCGGTCAGGCCCAGCCGCAGACCCCCACCCGTGATCAGCACGCCGCCGTCGAAGCGCTCGGTCTCCGGATGCACCCGGCCGTAGTCCGGGCGTGCGACCAGCTCCATCCGCAGGTTGGTCTTGCCGCGTACGGCGGCCACGCGGCGCACGATGCGCTGTCGGTGGTCGGGGTCGTTCGCCTTCAGCACGGGCATGAAGTCGTGGACCTCGGCGACCCCGCGCTGGGTCATGAACCGGGTCACCAGGATGTTGGAGTCCGGGAAGTAGAACTGGCTGGTGCGGACGTCGTCGTCGAGGGGCTCGATCCGCCAGAACCCGCCCTGCTCGGTGTCCAGCAGGCTGCCGAACACGCTGGGGGAGTCGAAGCGCGGCGCGCAGAACCAGTCGATGGCACCGTCGGTGCCGACCAGTGCGCAGCTGCGCAGGTCGCCGATGAGCCCGTGCTGCGCGATCGGCAGGGGTTCGCCGTGCGCGGGGCTCTCGGTGACGTTCTCAGTCATGCAGGTGCCAGCCACCGGTGGGCAGCTCCAGCGCCGCGTCCGGGCCCCAGGAGCCCGGTGCGTAGGGCTGCGGCTTCGGCGGTGCCTCCAGGACGGGCTGGCAGACCTCCCAGAGGCGCTCGACCTCGTCGGAGCGGGTGAACAGGGTCTGGTCGCCCTCCAGCACGTCGAGCAGCAGCCGCTCGTAGGCCTCCAGCGGCTGGTCCTCCGGCGCCGCCTCGCCCACGTCGAGGCGCATCGTGGCCCCGACCAGGTCGAGACCGGGGCCCGGGCGCTTGGCCCGCAGGTCGACGTAGACCTTGGCGTCGTCGCTGAGCTCGAGCACCAGCTCGTTGCTCGCCCTGTCCCTGTCCGGGCCGTCCTCGAACATCGCCGAGGCCGAGGGCCGGAACCGCAGCGTGATCACCCGGTTCGACTCCGCCATCCTCTTGCCGGTGCGCAGGTGGAACGGGACGTCGCGCCAGCGGTCGTTGTCGACGTACGCCTCGATCGCGACGAAGGTCTCCACCTCGGAGTCGTCGTCGACGTCGTCCTCGTCGCGGTAGCCGTCGTACTGGCCGAAGACGACCTGCGCGGGGTCGAGCGGGCGCAGGTCGCGGAAGACGGCCGACTTGGCGTCCCGGACGGCCTGCTCCTCGAAGCTGCCGGGATCCTCCAGGGCCACGAAGCCGAGCAGCTGGCACAGGTGGGTGGAGATCATGTCGCGCAGGCAGCCGGTGGACTCGTAGAAGCTGCCGCGGCCCTCCATGCCGAGGTCCTCGGGTACGTCGATCTGCACCGACTCCACGCTGCGTCGGTCCCAGGCGGGTTCGAAGAGGCCGTTGGCGAACCGCAGCGCGAGGATGTTCTGCACTGCCTCCTTGCCGATGAAGTGGTCGATCCGGAAGACCTGGTCCTCCTCGACCACCTCCTTGAGGGCCGCGTCGAGGCTGCGGGCGCTCTCGAGGTCGAGGCCGAACGGCTTCTCCAGGACCAGGCGCGCCCGCTCGGTGAGCTTCTCGCGACCGAGCATCGCGACCATGTCCTCCATCACCGACGGCGGGACGGAGAGATAGACGAGCCGGCGGGCATCCTCGCCGAGGTCCTCCTCGGCGGCGCGGACCTTCGCTGCGAGGTCGCTCCCGTCGTCTGCGCCCGAAGCCTGGAACGACACCCGCTCGAGCAGGCCGGACAGCACGTCCTCGTCGAGGTCGTCGACCGAGTCCTCCAGGGCTTCACGGACCTGGTCCCGGAACTCCTCGTCGGTGCCGGGGGAGTGCCGGCCGCTGCCGATGACGGCGTACTCCTCGGGCAGTCGGCCCGCTGCGGCGAGCCGGTAGAGCCCCGGGAAGAGCTTGCGCTTGGCGAGGTCCCCGGTCGCGCCGAAGAGGAGGAGCACGTGCGGCGCGAGCTCGGAGGACTCGCTGGTGGACTCGGGGGTGGTGGCAGACAAGGCCTGTCCTTCGAGGTGGGGGTCGGCGCCTCGGCGCGCGGTGGGTTCGGCGGACTCGTACCCGTCCCGGGTGCCTGCCACACTGCCCGGATGGACACGTTGCGCACTCCGGACAGCCGTTTCGCCGTGATCGAGGGCTTCGACCACGAACCGCGGTACGTGCAGATCGCCGACGGTGAGGGTGGTGAGCTCCGGATCGCGTACGTCGACGCCGGCCCGGTCGACGGACCGGTCGTGCTGCTGCTGCACGGTGAGCCGACGTGGTCCTACCTGTACCGCGAGGTCATCGACTCGCTCACCCAGAGCGGCATCCGGTCGATCGCCGTCGACCTCGTCGGGTTCGGCCGCTCGGACAAGCCCGCGCAGCACAGCGACCACAGCTTCGCGCGGCACGTGGAGTGGGTGCGCTCGCTGGTCTTCGACCACCTCGACCTGCAGGTGGTGACGCTGGTCGGCCAGGACTGGGGCGGCCTGATCGGGCTCCGGCTCGTGGCCGAGCACCCGGACCGGTTCGCTCGTGTCGTCGCGGCCAACACCGGCCTCCCGACGGGCGACTTCGACATGCCCGAGATCTGGTGGGACTTCCGTCGCGCCGTGGAGGGCGCCGACGCGCTGGACATCGGCCGTCTGGTCGCCGCGGGTTGCGTGCGCGGTCTCGCGGACACCGACCGAGCGGCGTACGACGCGCCGTTCCCGGACGAGTCGTTCAAGGCCGCGCCGAAGGTGATGCCGACGCTGGTCCCCACCCGTCCCGACGATCCGGCCACCGAGGCCAACCGGGCGGCGTGGGAGGTGCTGAGCCGCTGGGAGAAGCCGTTCCTGGTCGCGTTCAGCGACAGCGACCCGATCACCGGCGCGATGGCCCCGATCCTGCGCAAGCTCATCCCCGGGACCAGCGGCCTCACCCACCCCGTGATCGCCGGCGCCGGCCACTTCCTGCAGGAGGACGCCGGCCAGCAGCTGGGCCGGGTGGTGGCCGACTTCGTCGCCTCCACGACGCCCGATTTGGAGTAGTCGTCCATGGTCCCGTAACCTGTACTCACCGACGCGGGGTGGAGCAGCTCGGTAGCTCGCTGGGCTCATAACCCAGAGGTCGCAGGTTCAAATCCTGCCCCCGCTACAAACCAGGACTGCGATTCCGGTCTTGAAGATCAGCCCCCCAGGCTCACCTGGGGGGCTGATCGCGTTCCCGGGCCTCCTCCCGCGACCGCCCCGGTGCCCTGGTTGCCCGGGCAGCTGCACCCCTCCTGCCCTCGCACCTGCGGGCTGCACCCCCAGCACCCGGACCGGGTCGTTGACCTGTTCGCGGGCGCAGGCGCCGCGCCCTGCCGGTGGCCGCCGAGGCACCCCCGGAGCACTGGGTGTGCACGACTGCGCAACTTCCGCGTCCGCGCACAGGTCCCGTGCACACGCGGCCACCCGAGCCGCCGCCCGACGGAGCACCCCCGACATGTCCCACCCCCACCTGAGCGCCGAGGACTGGATCCCCCGCGACGACATGGCCACCCTGATGCGCAGGAGCGTCGACACGGTCATACGGGTCTACAAGAAGCACGGCCTGGAGATCCGCACCGACGACACAGGACGGGTTCTCGTCAACGTGGGCCACTACCTCGACCTGGGCGTCATCCACAGCGAGGACCTCACCGCCGGTGCCACACCGGTCGAGGCGGTCGAGGTGCTCCGAGCCCGCGAGACGATCCTGGCCCTGCGGACCGAGTCCGCCGAGCTCACCGGGCGACTCAGCAACACCGACACCCTGGTGCAGACCCTGCGCGAGCAGCTGGTCACCAAGGACAAGCAGCTCGCCAGGCAGGCCGACCAGCTCACCCAGCTCATCTCCCGCCTCGGCACCGTAGGGGGCTCTCGTGAGCGTCGCGACTCCCAGCCGGCAGCTGTGGCTCGCCAGCTCCGGCGGTGTACCGAACGGCAAGGCGCGCGGCACCGGCGCCCAGTCGGCGGAGCAGACCGCCCCGGCCCGGCCCGCGCTCGCGCGGCTGTGCGCAGGTGAGGCGCTGCTCCTGCAGGACGACGACGTGGATCTGGTCGACCTCGTCAACCGCGCAAGCGAGATCGTCGAGGATCTGCTGCTCGAGGACGTGGACCCCGACGACTACCAACTGGCCGAGGTGCTTGTGGAGTTCCTGTGCAACCGCTACGGGATCCAGCGCCACGGCAAGGGCGATCGGATGACGACACTCGCCTCCACCTACCGCCGCTACCTGATCCCGTTTCTGGTCGAGCTCGCCCACAGCCGCGCCCCCGGTCGCCGCGGAGTCGCCCACCGCCACCGAAACCGCGCATTCGCCTGCGCCTAGCACTCGCCGTGCCGGACACGCCGAAGATCTGTTGCGGCGTAACGCCTCCCGAGAGACCGTTAGTACACCTACAGTAGGCTTACAGTCCCCACGAAAGACGAGTTGATGCTGCACCTCCAACATGCAGACCACACGCCCCTGCCCGCGCCCTCCCTGCCGCTGGTGGTGGCCCAGGCGCGGTACGCCGGGGTGCGCCGGGACGTCTCGGCCGAGGTGGTCAAGGGTGTGCAGGCGCGGCTGCGCCGTGCTGCGGGGGTGTCCCTCGACCGGGTGCAGGAAGTGACGTCGACCGACATCGTGATCAGCCCCGGTGTTGCGGCACCATCGCAGACGTCGCAGACCGGTGTGCAGCTGGCTACCACCGACGGGCAGTGGCAGGCGACCGTAACCGCGGACTGGGTCTCGCTTGAGGCGCAGTCGTTCCGCAGCTACGCCAAAGAATTCGCGCCCCTGCTCGGCACACTTCTCGCGGCGGTCACCGAGCTCCTCGAACCCGTCACGGTGACGCGGACAGGACTGCGGTTCGTCAACGTGCTGAGGCCACCCAAAGCGGACGCCGCTACACACGCGGCGGGGGCGCCGAGTGCCTGGGGCAGATGGATCCGCGAGTCGCTGATCGCGCCTGCGAGCGACGGGTGGCTGCGGGACGGAGTGCTGAACTACACCCAGCAGATGCTGCTCGAGGTCGAGCCCCAGACGCGCGCGACCGCATCGACCGGGACGCCGATGCGCTGCGGGGTGCGGTCCGGGCCGATCGATGAGCAGGGAAGCGGGTTCCTGCTCGACCTCGACAACTTCGCCGAACCGCAGTCGGTGTGGGACTCCGCCGCCGTGCTGGACTTGTTTGCGGACTTGAACGAGTGCGGCGTGGCGTTGTTCCAGCAGCTGGTCACCCCGGAGATGCTCAACCACCTGCGGGGTAAGACCTCGGGTGGCAGTGTCACGAACGTCGCCCGCACCACGACGGGGGAGGAGCAGGGATGACCATGACCATGACCAGCAACGCGCTCCCGGCGACGCCCGCGCCCAAGGACTCTGCCGCCTTTCTCGAGGAGCCGTTCGCCTGGGCGAACGACGCGACGTACGTGACCGTCCCGGTGGGGGCGGTCAAGTCCGAGGCGCTGGAGGCGCTGCTGCGCCGCTCGATGCTGGTGGTCGAACAGGTGACGCTCGAGCTGGCCCGTGAGGGTGCGCTGCGTGCGGCCATGCGCCTGGGATCGCGAGCGGCCGCCGAGGCTGCCGGCGGCGCCAGGTCACTGGTCGCGTCTCGGGTGCATCCGGCACGGGCCGAGGGCGTCAGGGGCGTCGAGGACACCGGGGACGTCGCGGTGCGGACCGTGCACCCCGGCACCGAGGCGCTGGACCAGCTGCAGGAGTGGCTGGGTCTGCCGTTGGACGACATCGTCGCCGTGGCCGGCCTGTCGGGCTCGACGCGCCAGTTCTGGCGGAACAACCCGACCGCGGCGGTCCGTCCGTCGAAGGCGGGTCGGCTGCTGCGGTTCCGCACCGCGGTCGGTCTGCTGGTCGGCACGGCGGGCCTCGAGCAGGCCCGTCACGCGCTGCACGTCGAAGGCTGGTTGCAGCCGCTGGACGAGTCCCGGCTGGTGGCGTTGGAGGCGCGCGTGCGCGAAGAGCTCTCACCGGGTCCGCTGGTCGCGCCGCCGGGTTTGGAAGGCCTGAGCCGCGAGCAGTTACTGGCCGCATCCGCGCCGTCAGGGGAGGCTGAGCAGCGGCGCCTTGAGTCGGCCCGGGACGCCTCCGCGGTGCCGCCCCTCTCGGAAGATGACGAGGGGTAGGGGCCGAAGCCCCGGTCGAGGCCGCAACCAGCGCGGGCGGGGTGCCAAGAAGGCCAGCAACAAGGCTGCAGGACGCGACGCTGTGCCGT
Organism: Nocardioides sp. Z38_18; assembly: GCF_058215695.1. Taxonomy (NCBI): domain Bacteria; kingdom Bacillati; phylum Actinomycetota; class Actinomycetes; order Propionibacteriales; family Nocardioidaceae; genus Nocardioides; species Nocardioides sp. Z38_18. Next base: position 620,623 of record NZ_JBZAJE010000002.1, on the reverse strand, counting down.
TCCCGTGGGACGAGAAAAAGCACGACAAGCGCATCACCGCGAACTTCACCCAGATTGAGACCGATGCCCGCTCCGCCGCCGTCTCCGGTGTGCGGCCCACCTCGGCGCTGGTCCTGGATTGGCACACCAGGTCCCTGGAGGGCGTCCCGGTGGCCGAGCCTTGGGTCAAGGGCCACTACCGCGGCCAGGGCCCGCCCACCTCGATGCTGTACAGCTGCATCAACCACGTCGACGGGGTGCTCGGCGCCATGCCGAACCACGTTGCGCGCCGGGTCACCAAGACGTTCACCGAGCTCGACGCCCGCCTCGACGCGCTCGATGCCCGCATGGACGCGGGAGCGACCGTCACCGACGTGTACGCAGACGTCCTCGCGGCGTGTGCGTGGCTGCACGGCGAATGGATCCGCATCCACCCGCTGGCCAACCACAACGGGTCCACGGCGCGGTTGCTGACGGTGATGGTCGCGCTGCGCTACGGCATCCCGATGAGCCTGCCGGGCAAACCGCGCTCAGCGATGCCAGGCCCCGGCCTGCACCTGAACTACAACCTTGCCTCGGGCAACCAGATGCACGGCGACGACCAGCTCATGGTGACATTCCTCGACCAGGTCGTGCGAGCCAGCCTGCAGCCCTAGGGGACCGCCACGTCCGCGATCGATCAGCTGTCGCTGCCGTGTGCTTCGATCCAGCCATGAGCAACGGGTGGCAAATGCCCTGGCAGACGCCTTGCGGGGCGGGGGACTGGCGACGTTCAACGAGCGGATCGCAGATTTGCGGGCTCCCCCCGCTACCAATGTGATGTCGCAAGACATGGGAGAGATCCGAACCCTCACTGGGGGTTCGGATCTTTTCTGTTTCTGGGTTGGTAGTCGCGGCGTGGGTCGATGGTGAGCTCGCGGAGGAGCTCGCCGGTGGCGGCGTGGACGACTCTGACGTGGAGGTCCTGGACGAGCAGGATGACGTGGGTTCCCTTGTTGGTTCATCCGATGCCGATGTGGCGGAGTTTGCCGTGGACGCGCAGGGTCACGGTTTCCGGACTTGTCGACTCTCTCGTGGCGCACGCGGTCGTGCCAGCGGTGGTTGTCCTTCTCGGGTCGTTGGCCCGCGGGTCTTACCCCCGCTGCTTCAATCGGTGCGTGCGTGCCGATCAACTTGCTCCGATCGGAGCGGTCGCGCCTCGTGGTCTCGGCCTAGGCTGCCAAAGCGCGTAGCCCGAACTGTCCGGCAGACCGGACTGGGCGGCGACGTGCAGGTCGTGGACCTGTCGCAGGACGCCCACCAAGGCTGCGGTTCCGTCCCGGCCACCGTTTGATGCCCCTCGTGCCCGACTAGGAGTGACATGCCTGCCGCAGACCTCGTGATCGCCGGGGGCACCGTCGTGGCCCCGGGTGGACGCCGTCGCGCGAACGTTGCCGTTACCGACGGGGTGATCACCTACGTCGGGACCGACCGCCCCAGTGCCCGGGAAACCGTTGATGCCGGCGGCCTGCTGGTCATGCCCGGGGCGGTGGACACCCACGTGCACCTGATGGACCCGGGCAGCCCCGAGCGGGAGGACTTCCCGACCGGCACCAGCGCGGCGGCAGCGTCGGGGGTCACCACCATCGTCGAGCACTCGCACGGCCGGCCGGTCCGCACCGCCGAGGACCTTCGGGGCAAGCTCGACCACCTGCAGGGCCGCGCCAATGTCGACTTCGGCTTGGCCGCGCACGCCTGGCCCGGTCAGACCGACCAGGTGGCGGACCTCTGGCGGGCGGGCGTCTCGTTCTTCAAGGTCTTCACCTGTACGACTCACGGTGTGCCCGGCCACGATGCCGCAGCGCTGAAGTCGCACCTCGAGTCCACGGCGCTGGCTGGCGCGGTGAGCCTGATGCACTGCGAGGACGAGTCCCTCACCGAGAGCGCGGAGAGACTGCTCCACGAGCAGGGTCGCGACGACAACGCCGTGCTCCTTGACTGGCGAAACCGGGACGCCGAGCTGGTGGCCGCCGCAGTCGCTGCTCTGCTCGTGCGACGCACAGGAGCCAGGGCGACCGTGGCGCACGTCAGCAACCCGGAGGTGGCCTCCTACATCGCCAGCGAGCGTGCCCGTGGAGCGATGCTGGCTGCGGAGGGCTGTCCGCAGTACTTCCTGCTGCGCGAGGACGAGGTCCACGAGCACGGGGCACTGCGCAAGTTCACCCCGCCGGCCCGCGCCCGCACCGATGACGACGAGCGGGAGATGTGGGACCTGCTCCGACGGGGCGTACTCACCCACATGTCGACCGACCACGCACCCTCGACGCTCGAGCAGAAGCGGGAGGGGGACATCTGGAACGTCCACTTCGGTCTGCCGGGGCTGGACAGCACGATGGCGCTGCTGCTCGATGCCGCGGCTCGGGGACACCTCGCCTACGAGGACGTCGTACGGGTCTACAGCGAGACCCCGGCGAAGACCTACGGCCTGTGGCCACGCAAGGGCCGGCTGGCCCCGGGCGCCGACGGCGACGTGGTCCTGGTCGACCCTGCCGCCACGAGAACGCTCTCCCACGCCAGCGTCCTCTCGAAGGCGGGCTGGACGCCGTTCGACGGCCGCGAGGTGACCGGGCAGGTGGTGCGAACCTACCTGCGCGGTCGGCTCGCGGCGGAGGACGGCAAACCGGTGGACGACCGCAGCGGGGCCTTCCTGCCCGGCCCCGGGCACCGGGCATGACGAAGCCACGCGTTGCGGTCGGGTCCCTCGGCGGCACCATCGCCATGACGTCGGAGTCGGGCGTCGGAGTCACCCCCACCCTGGCGGCGGACGACCTCGTGGCCGCCGTCCCGGCTCTGGCCTCGCTGGCCACGCTGGAGGCGACGACGCTTGCGGTCATGCCGGGTGCCTCCCTCGGTCACGCCAACTGCCTCGATGCGCTGGCGTGGGCCCGCACGGTCATCGACGGTGGTGCTGCCGGCGCGGTGCTCGTCCAGGGGACCGACTCACTGGAGGAGACGGCCTACCTCTTGGACCTGTTCTGGGACCGAGACGAGCCTCTGGTGGTCACCGGCGCCATGCGCAGCCCGCAGCGCGCCGGCAGTGACGGTCCCGCGAACCTCATGGCCGCCGTCATCACGGCTGCCGCCCCCGCGTCGCGCGATCTCGGCGTGCTGGTGGTGATGAACGACGAGATCCACGGCGCAGCCCGGGTCGCCAAGACCGACACCATGGCACTCGAGGCCTTCCGGTCGCCAGTGTTCGGGCCATTCGGCCGTCTCGTCGAGGGGGAGCCCGTCTACGGCAACCGGCCGACCAGGCACCCGGTCCTGGTGGGGGCGGAGGTGCCGGGGGTCGCGCTCCGGGTCGCTCTGTTGACCACCCATCTGGGGGACGACGGTGACCTGCTGCGGCTGACCGCCGACGCTGGGTACGACGGCGTGGTCCTCGCCGCGATGGGGGTGGGCCACGTCTCCACGGGGGTCGCCGCAGCGGTCAGTGACGTCGTCGATCGGTTGCCCGTGGTCTTCGCCAGCCGCACCGGTGGCGGGACCACCGCCCGGGAGACGTACGGCTTCGTCGGATCGGAGCGAGACCTGCGCGGGCGGGGGGCGGTCGGGGCCGGATGGCTGACACCGGTGAAGGCGCGGCTGCTGCTGTGGTCGCTGCTGCACGGGCGACACGGCCGTGAGGAGATAGCGCGGGAGTTCGCCCTCCGGGGCGCGGCCGCGTTCTCCCGCGCCTCGGGGTAGTCGACGCCTTCAGCTGGAGCCCGCCTGCTGCGCCTCCCGAGCGCGGTGCTTGCCCGAGGCGACCCATCCTGGGCCCAGTGGCACCAGGAGTGCAGCGACGACGGCGGTGGCGTACCCAAGGAGACCGAGCGAGTAGTCGCCCCGGTTGGTCAGTGCCACGGCCACGGCGATGACCAAGGCCGCGACGGCAAGAGCTGCGAGCGAGGCCCACCACAGACTTCTCGACACGCCCCAAGGACGGCCCACTTGTTGGTCTCAACTGGTCGGGCGGCCACACGACCGGCTACGACCTGGAGCCGCGTGACGTGGAAAGGAACCTGAGCACCAGGCAGTCTCTCGTCGTGAGCACCCGCTCCAGGCGCAGTCAGCCCAGCAGGCTCTGACCCAGCCAGGTTGTCTCGGTGAAGCCGGGCAGTAGCGCGAACTCGGCCGAGCCGATGGCCGTGGTCCAGGTGTTGAGGTCGTCCTGCTCGTCGAGTCGCCGTTGCAACGGGGTGAACTGGGCACCGATGTCCGCCTGGTGGCTCAGGAAGATCAGCCCCGCGGAGCGGGCTGGTCCCGGGTCGGTGAAGTTCGCGCCCTTGCGGAAGATGCGGATGCCGGCGTTCTGCGACGGGTGCGACAGACGGGAGTGGGCACCCAGCGGAATGACGAGGTCCCCACGGGCGTCGCGGGCCTCGAGGTCGAGCTCGTCGGTCTCCCGGGTGCCCGAGAGCGGTGCTCCGTGGGTCAGGTCGCGGCCGATGGCGCGCTCCTGCTCGTTCCGGGTGAGCTCGTCCCAGGTGTCGAGGTTCATCGCGATGCGGCGTACGACGACGGTCGTGCCGCCGGTGAACCAGCCCGGCGTGGTGGCCCACACGGTGTCGTCGAACAGGGTGGTGCCGACCTCGGGGTTGCCGGTGCCGTCGACCTGGCCGAAGAGGTTGCGCCCGGTCACCGGGCGCTGACGCTGGTCGCGGCCCCGCCACGAGCCCTGCTGCTCCCACCGGAGGCGGGCGAACGGGCGTGCGTCGAGGAGGAGGCGCCGGGTGGCATGGCTGAGGCTGGTGTCGTCGTCACCGGCGACCACGAGCAGCAGGTCGCCGCCGCCCCAGCGCGGTTGCAGCCGGTCGTGGCGCATCGCCGGCACCGTGCTCAGCCCTGCGGGGCGGGCGGAGGCCAGGCCGGTCTTGTCGAAGAGCCCGGGTCCCCAGCCGACGGTGACCGTGAGGTCGGCTGCCGACTGGGCGAGGTCGGGGGCGGTGTCCCCGGGGGCAGGGCGCCCGGCCGCCAGCGCGGCGATGTCGCCGGTCCACAGGCGCATCAGTCGCGCGAGTGCGTCGGCGTCAGTGCCGTCCAGGAGGTCCAGGGCCAGCAGCCGCACGGCTCGCGGCATCGGCTGAGTGATGCCCGGTTGGTGCGCGCCGTAGGGGCTCACCGTGCGCGGCAGCGCCATCGTGTCGTCGTCGACGGCGACGTCGTCGTGCTTGCTCTGCGCGAAGGTGAAGCCCGCTGTCCCGGCGGCCGCAGCGGCTCCGGCCGCACCCGCCCATCCCAGCAGGTGGCGCCGCGACGGCGCCCCGTCGCGGCCCCCGTCGGTCACGGCTCGGGGGTCGTCGACGGCGAGGGGGTCGTCGACGGGTGGTAGTGGTCCTCCTCCTCGGTGAACTCCTTCACCGGGAGGGTGAGGTCCTCCTCGGTGCCGTCGCTGAACTCGAGGGTGAGGTCGACCTCGTCGCCCGCTGCCAGTGGCTCGGAGAGCCCCATCAGCATCACGTGGTGGCCTCCGGGGCGCAGGTGGACGTGGGAGCCGGCCTTGATCTCGAGGCCCTCCTCGAGCTGCTGCATCAATTTCTTGCCGTCCTTCATCACCATGGTGTGCACCTGGGTCATGTGTGCGGCCGACGACGTGGCGCCCACCAGCCGTACGGCGGCATCGCCCTTGTTCGCGACCTCCATGAAGGCGCCCGTCATCGAGGCGTCCTTGCTGCCCGTCGTGGCACGCACCCAGGCGTCGCTGACCTCCACCCCACGGGCCTTGGCCGAGGGCTCCGGTGCGGCCTCCGTGCCGCAGCCGGCAAGCAGCAGTGCGAGGCCCAGAGTGATGCCCAGAGTGATGCCCGCAGCGGCGGGGCGTAGGCGGTTCATGGGTCCTCTTCTCCTGAGCGACGATGTCGCCGGCAGGATACCCAGAGGGGTATAGGTTCCCAGAGGGTGGGTGGCACCCGCGGGACGCCTGTGCCAGCGCCGACGCGTGCGGGCGACCTTCAGATCCGCTTGAGCAGTGAGGGCGTCCGGATTCGGCCGTGTTCACCTGCGAGCCGCGCCAGGAGACGGTGCTGCCTGGGCTCCGGTGGCGCCGCAGGTGCCGGCCGGGTCTGCGGGTCCGTGGCCCGGCGGTAGAAGACGCGCTTGGTGGCCTCGGCGGAGGCGACGTAGGTGCAGGTGATGCCTGCCAGGACCAGCAGCAGGGTGAGGGATGGGCGGGTGAGCCCCAGGGCGTCGAGGGCGAAGGGCAGGAACGGCAGGGCGATCGTGGTCACGCCCACGACCAGGGAGGTCACCATGAGCGGAGTGCCCGGCCGGCTGCGCCACGCCACCCGCGTGGTTCTCAGGACGAAGAGGACGGCGAGCTCGGTGAGGGTGGAGCCGATGAACCAGCCGGTCTGGAACAGGGTCGCGCCTGCGTCGAAGACCAGGACCAGGATCGCGAAGGTGAGCAGGTCGAAGGCGCTGCTGAGCAGGCCGAAGACGACCATGAAGTTCCTGACCTCGCGCAGGTCCCACCTGCGCGGGTGTACGACGCTCTCGGGGTCGACCCGGTCGGCGGCGATGGTGACGCTCGGGAGGTCGGAGAGGAAGTTGAGCAGCAGGATCTGGCGCGGCAGGAGCGGCAGGAACGGCAGGAAGGTGGAGGCGGCCGCCATGCTGGCGGTGTTGCCGAAGTTCGCGCTGACGGTCGTGTAGATGTACTTGAGGGTGTTGGTGAAGGTCGCTCGTCCCAGGCGGACGCCCTCGACGACCACCCCGAGGTCCTTGTCCAGCAGCACCATCGACGCAGCGCTCTTGGCGACGTCGACCGCGGTGTCGACCGAGATGCCGACGTCGGCCAGGTGCAGGGGCCCCGCGTCGTTGACGCCGTCGCCCAGGTAGCCGACCACCGACCCCCCGGCGCGCACCGCGGTGATGATCCGTTCCTTCTGGGTCGGCGTGAGCTCGGCGAACGCGTTCATCCCGGCGGCGGCCTGCGCCAGGTCTTCGTTGTCCAGGGCGTCGACCTCGGCCCCGGTCATGATGCGCGGTTCGCCGGCACTGAGCCTTCGTGCCACGTGCTGCGCCGAGAGGCGGTTGTCGCCGGTCAGCATGCACAGGCGGATGCCGAGGTCGGTGAGCTGGGTGATCGTCGAGTCGAGCCCTTCCTTGACGGGGTCGTCGAACGCCAACAGGCCGAGGAGGGTCATGCCCTGCTCGTCCGCCGTACTGACCTGCGACTGGTCCGGCAGGGACCGCTCCGCCACGGCGACGACCCGGTAGCCCTCCGCGCTGAGCGCACGGAACTGCTCGTCGTAGAGGTGCCTGACCTCGTCCAGTGCGCGCGTCCCGTCGGGGGTGGCTGCGGAGACGGCCAGCTCCAGGACCTTCGCGTAGGCGCCCTTGGTGATCAGGACGCGCCCGTCGGGTCCGTCGGCGAGGACCGAGAGTCGCTTGCGCTCGAAGTCGAAGGGGAGTTCTGCGACGGCCTGCCACGACGCGTCCGGACGTCCGTTGCGCAGGATGGCCTGGTCGAGCGGGTTGGTGAACCCGGTCTGCAGCGCCGCATTCACCGCGGCGCGGTCGGCGGCTCTTGTGCACTCCTCCCCGTTGAGGTCGAGGGCGGCGTGGAGGGTGAGGCTGCCCTCGGTGAGGGTGCCGGTCTTGTCGGTGCACAGCACGTTCATGCTGCCGAGGTCCTCGATGGCGTCGAGTCGCCGAACGATGACACTCGCACGGGCCATCCGACGCGCTCCCGTGGACAGGCTGACCGAGATGATGGCCGGAAGCATCTGGGGGGTGACCCCGACCGCGAGCGCGAGGGAGAACAGTGCCGCGTCGATCAGGGGGCGGCCGAGGACCACGTTGACCACCAGGATGAACAGGGTCAGCAGGAGCGTCACCCGGGCGAGGAGGAGTCCGAAGTGAGCGGTCCCCTCCTCGAAGCTGGTCGACGGCGCAGCGGACACGAGGGTTCGCGACATCTGGCCCAGCTCGGTGGCCCGACCGGTCACGACCACCACCGCCTCGCCCTGTCCGCTCACCACGTGGCTGCCCTGGAACAGGACGCCGTGCCGGTTGGCGAGTGGGGCGTCTGCCGGGTCCGGCTCCGGGCCCTTGTGCTGCGGATAGGTCTCCCCGGTGAGGGCGGACTGGTCCAGCTGGAGCGAGGATGCGGCGAGGACACGGCAGTCGCACGAAATGACGTCGCCGGCGCTGAGCACCACGAGGTCGCCAGGGACGACCTCCGCGGGATCGATGGACACCACACGTCCGTCGCGCCGTACCTCGACCTGGATCTGCACCTGTTCGAGCAACCCGGCGATGGTCGTCGAGGCACTGTGCTCCTGCCAGAAGCCGAGCAGGCCGCTCAGCACGACGATGCACAAGATGACGCCGGCGTCGATGTGGTCACCGAGGGCGAGGGACAGTACGGCGGCCGCGATCAGGATGAGCACGATCGGTTGGGTGAACTGGGAGCGCAGCTCGTGGATCACCCCTGTCCGGCGCTTCGGCGACAGCCGGTTGGGACCGGAGGCCTCCAGGCGCCTGGCCGCCTCGTCGCTGCTGAGTCCGGCGCGGTCCGCCTCCAGGTCGTCGAGCACCTGGTTTCCCGACGAGGCCCAGTACGCCGCGTCCCCCGGCGCTGGGCGACCGCCGGTGGGCGCTGGCGTTCCGGTCGCTGCCATCGGCTTGTGCGCCCCTTCCCGGAGCCGTCCCCGAAGGTCACGGAGGGCGCCTGTCGCGCTGAACTGCTTCTCCAGCATCGTCGGTCCGGGGTGTGTTCCCAAGGGATCCATCGCCGGCCGCAGCCTGTGGGCGTCTCCGTGCGGGACAGGTATCGGCTCGGTTTGGAATGCAGGTGGAGCATCGGAGTAGGTGATCCAGCTCACAACTCGTCGTGCCGCCCCGACAGCGAGGCAGTGCTCGACTCTCGAGGAAGGTTGTTCGACATGGCACTGCCCAGCCGCCGCAACAGTGACGTCAGGACGTGGAACCCGCTGCAGGAGATGGACGATCTCCAGAGCAGGTTCTCCAAGCTGCTCGAGTCCTCCTTCGGTGACTCACCCAGCCTGCTGAGCGCGTCCTGGGCACCTCCCGTGGACATCGAGGAGACCGACGACGCCTTCGTCGTCGAGGCCGAGCTCCCGGACGTGAAGGCCAAGGACGTCAACGTCGAGCTCGACGACAACCGGCTCACGATCCACGGCGAGGTCAAGGAGCGCGAGCACAAGGGCATCCTGCACCGGCACACCAGGCGGACCGGGCAGTTCGACTACCGGGTCGACCTGCCGGGCAAGGTGCAGGCCGACGGCGTGGATGCCTCGCTCAAGGACGGGGTGCTGCGGCTGACGATCCGCAAGAGCGAGGCGGACAAGCCGCGGCGGATCGAGATCAAGTAGCTGAGAGAGCTACGTGCCGTGGCTCGGCGCGGCGGTCCGGTGCGGACCGGTGTCCGTCGAGGAGTGCGGCCGTGACCGAGGCCGCGGACGCCGAGGTGCCCCAGCGCAAGGGCAGCCCGGTGATGCTGGTGCTGATCGTCGTGGTGGTGATCCCGTCGGTCCTGGTCGCCAATGTCCTCGGCGCCGGCGCGGCGGCGATCGTCGGGGGACTGGTGGGGATGTTCTCCCTGGTCACGTTCATGGGGGGTCCACTGCGGGCGGATCTGCGTCTCGCCGGTCTGATGGCCGTTGCCGCTGCCGTCGTCGCCTCCGCTGTCCACGGCATGGCCCGCACCCTCACCCCGGACCTCAACCGCGCCGCGATGGCCGTGGTCGTCGCGGCAGCCGTGGATGGGGCCGTGGTGCTCTGGGGAGCCCTACTGTGTCTGGGTGACCGACGCCCCGGAGCCCGTTTCTGACGCCGTGGCGCGTGGCTCGCGGCGCAGGGAGCGCACGCGCGCCCTCCTCGTCGACGCGGCGGAGCAGCTGATGTCGCAGCGGGCGCCCGAGGAGATCAGGATCGAGGACGTCGCCGCGCAGGCCGGGATCTCGCCCGCGTCGGTCTACGTGCACTTCGGGACCAAGGACGCGCTGCTGGCAGCGGTCACCGAGCGGGTCCTGGCCGTGGCCACCGACGCGCTCCGGTCGGCGTACGCCGCGGAGACCTCCCCGCTCGAGCGGTTCGCGGGGGTCGGCGCCGCCTACCTGCGGCTCCTGCTCGACCACCCGGTGGTGGTGAAGTACCTGACGGTCACGGGTGAACGTGGTCCGCGCACGCCCGTCGAGGACGAGGTGGTCGCGCGGTTCAGCGAGCTCCGGCGGGAGTTCGAGCAGAGCATCCGCGAAGCAGTCGAGAGCGGCGCGATCCGGCAGGTCGACCCGGAGCTGATGTCGTACTTCCTCTTCGGCGCCTGGAACGGGGTCGCCGCGCTGGCGCTGCGCCGCGACGCCCTGGTGCTGTCGCCCGAGCGTGTCGAGCAGGCCGTGATCGAGGCCGGGCTGGTGCTGCTCGAGGGCCTGATCGGACAGTCCGGGGAGGACTGAGCGCTCGGCCACCGGCTGAGCCCAGTCGGGAGCCGAGCTCGATGGTGGGCCATGGCACTGCCCGCACCAGAGCCCCTCATCCTCAGTAGATGGAGGGGTCGCGTCCGCCCCCGTCGACCCGGATGCGTTGCCCCGTGATGTAGCCCGAGTCGTCCGACAGAAGGTAGGCCACCGCGCCGGCGATGTCCTCAGGCCGGCACACCCTCCCGAAGGGGGCTTGGGCGTCGAGGTCAGCCAGGGTGCCGTCCGACGTGGCTTCCACGAGACGCCGTCCCATCTCGGTGGCAACCAGCCCGGGGGCCACGATGTTGGCGCGGACTCCGTGCCCGCGCTCTTCCCAGGCCAGCGTGCGGATGCAGCTCTCCATGGCTGCCTTCGCCATCGTGTACGGCGCGGTGCCGGCCGGTGCCGTGTCGACGTTCGTGCTGGAGATCATGATGACGTCGCCGCGGGGGCTGCTGCGCAGGTCCTCGATCACCTCATGGATCAGGTTGATCGGTCCCAGCGCGTGCACGCGCAGCTGGGTGAGGAAGTCGCGCTCCGACGACTCGACGACCGTGGCGCCGCGGCTGGCGACGCCGGCGTTGCTGACGACAGCGGAGACTGGACCGAGATCCCGCCGGATGTGGCTGACCATGTCGGCGACCGCCGCCGGGTCGTCGATGGCGGCCTGGAAGACCCCTGCCGTGCCACCGGCTCGGCGGATCTGGTCGACGACCTCACGCGCCGCCTCGGCGTCGCGCCGATAGTTGACGGCCACGGTCGCACCGTCTCGACCGAGCCGCTCGGCGATTCCCCGGCCGACTCCACGGGACCCACCAGTGACCACGACGACTCGACCTGCCAGGGTGCTCAACCCCCCACCACCGATCGGCCGATCAGGTCCTTCATGACTTCGTTGGCGCCGCCGTAGATGCGCTGCACACGTGCGTCGCGCCACATGCGGGCGATCGGGTATTCCTCCATGTATCCGTAGCCTCCGAACAGTTGTAGTGCCCTGTCGTTCACGTCCCACTGCAGATCGGTCGCTTTGTACTTCGCGCCGGCAGCCTCCACCGGCGTCAGTTCACCTGCGTTGAGTGCGACCACGCATCGGTCGACGTAGGACTCCATGACCTCGGTGTCGGTGTGCATCTCCGCGAGCGCGATGCGCACCGACTGCAGCTGCGCGAGGGGTGCCCCGAAGGCGATCCGCTGGCGAAGGTGCTCCACGGCCAGCTGGGTCGCACGGCGCGCCGACGCGACTGCCGAGACCGCGAGCGACAGACGTTCGCGGGGGAGGTTGGCCATCGCGCTGGCGAACCCGCGCCCGGGCTCTCCGATGATGTTGTCGAGGGGCACCCGCACGTCGTCGAAGGCCAGCTCGGCAGTGTCCTGGCCCTTGCGCCCGATCTTGTGCATGGGCTTGCCCTGGGTGAAGCCCGGCGCGCCGGCCTCGACTGCGACGAACGTGGTCCCTCGTCCGTCCCGTTCCCCGGTACGCGTGAGCACCAGGGCGAGGTCGCAGGTGCTGCCGCCGGTGATGAACGTCTTGGCTCCGTTGATGACGAGCTCGTCGCCCTCCCGTCGGGCCGAGGTGGTGATCGCGGCGAGATCGGATCCGGCGCCCGGTTCGGTCATCGCGAGCGCGACCACCAGCTCGCCCGAGGTGAACCTGGGAATCCACCGGTTCCGCTGGGCGGGGGTGGTCAGATGTCGTAGGTAGGGAGCGATGATGTCGTTCTGCATGGTGAACGTGTCGCCCGCCGTGCCGGAGGCCACGACTTCCTCGGCCATGACCGCGTTGTATCGGAAGTCCTCCAGGCCCAGGCCGCCGTGCTCGGGAGAGAACTCGAAGCCGAGGTATCCGGCCTGACCGGCCGTTGCGACGAACTCTCGATCGGGGGTCCCGGCGGCCTCCCAGGCTTCCACGTTCGGAACCGCCTCCCTGTCCAGGAACGTGCGGAATGCCGTGCGGAAGGACCGGTGCTCTGCATCGAAGATGGTCCTACGCATCGTTGACCTCCACGGCGAGCGCCAGAGGCAGGGCTTCCCCGTCGTCAGGGGTGGCGAACTCGATGCGGAGCTCCTGTCCCATGGTCACGGCCGACGGAGCGGCGCCCCACAAGCGCGTCTCGAGCCACGGCCCCTCCTCGAGCTCGGCGATCACCATCACCCGCTCCGGTGCTGTCCCGTTCGCGGCCCGAGGAAGAACGGTCCAGGAGACCACCCGGGCGCGTCCGCTTGCGGGGGTCCACTCCAGGTCGTCGGCACCGCACGCAGTGCAGACCTGCGCGGTGAGAGGCGACCAATGCCTGCATCCTCGACATCGGGGGAGGACCAGGCGGCCGTCGGAGGCTGCCTCGAAGAACTCTTCGGACGCCGCGTCGCGCCGGATCGGTTCGAGACCCGCTGGGTCGATGGTCACGTGCTTCATCCCTTCGAAGGTGGGAGTGGGCTCAGGATGAGGGTGCTGTGGAAGTCGAGAATCCCTCCGTTGCCGCTCACCAGGACCACGTCGTTCTTCGCCACTTGTCGGTCGCCGCCGTGCCCGCGGGCCTGGATGACGCCTTCGGAGAGCGGGGTCATTCCCCACATGTAGTAGCTGGAGAGCTGTCCGCCTCCGGTGTTGACCGGCAGAGAGCCTCCGGGCGCCGTGGCGCCGCTCTCCACGAACGGTCCACCTTCACCGCGCGGACAGAAGCCGTAGTCCTCCAGTGAGAGGATCGTGGTGAAGGTGAAGCAGTCATACAGCTCGGCGATGTCGACATCGGTGATCGATATCCCGGCCATCTCCAGGGCAGCCGCCCCCGATGGGCCGCCGGAACCTTCGAGCCCGAACGCGGAACCTCGCTCGCGTGTTCGTCCAGGGTGCGACTGCCCCCAGCCGAGAAGGTGTACCGGCGGTTGCTGGAGCTCGGCTGCTCGCTCCGCCGTGGTGACGAGCACGGCTATCGCGCCGTTGCTGACGAGGCAGCAGTCGTAGAGATGGAGGGGATCGGCCACCATCCGGGAGTCCTGGTGATCCTCCAGGGTCAATGGCTCGCGGAACTGCGCGAGGGGGTTCAGCGCCGCCCACGCCCTCGTGGCGACAGCGACTGCGCCCAGCTGCTCACTGGTGGTGCCGTACGCGTGCATGTGCCGCCGCGCTGCCATCGCGTACATCGTGGAGGCGCCACGTGTCCCGCTCGCGTAGCCGATGGCCGGGATCCCGGCTGGGGCCCTGCCCTTGCCCGTGTAGGCGGAGCCGGTGCGTTGCCCGGCCTGCAGAGGGGCGTCGCTGAAGACGCAAGCGACGGTGCTCGCGAGACCACTCGAGACGGCCAGAGCGGCGTACTGCACCATGTTTCCGGCTGATGAGCCGAAGGCCTGCATCTCGGACTGGAGCTTCAGGTCCCGCAGACCGAAGTCCCTGGCGGCGTACATGTCTGTGCCGCCGTAGAGCCCGGCATTGGTCAGGAGGCCGTCCACGTCGGACATGCCCAGGCCGGCGTCGGCGACGGCCAGCCTGACAGCCTCCCCGGCCAGCTGCGCCGGCGTCTTCCCGTAGACCTTGCCCAGGCTGGTCATACCGAGCCCGGCGATCACTGGTTGCAGCTGTCTTGGGGTGTTCGAGCTCACCGATTCCTCCACTCGCCGACGCGGGTCGCGTCGGTCGCCGTCATCTTGGCCCGCACCTCGGTGCGCGGCCCCGAGGGAGTTCGAGGTTTGTGAAAAGCCACAAGGAAACCCGCACGAGTTGGGCACTTCGTTACATGGCGGGCGGGTTGCTCTGCCCCTAACGTGATGCGTCCCACACCTCCCTGCACGAAACCGGAGAACCGATGCCCTTCTCGCCCCTGGCCGACGTCCGGGTCCTGGACTTCACCTGGAACGTCGCAGGTCCGACCGCGACCAAGGTGCTCTGCGAGTTCGGTGCCGACGTCATCAAGGTGGAATGGCCCGAGCGTGCCGATCCCGGCCGGAACTTCTCCTTCTCTCCGGTCCAGGAGGGAGTCATCGACAGCAGCGGCTTCTTCGCCGACCTCAACATCGGCAAGCGCAGCCTGACGGTGGACACCAAGAGCGAGTCCGGACGGCAGGTGATCGAAGGCCTGATCCAGCGAAGCGACGTCTTGATCGAGGCGTTCTCCCCGGGAGTGATGGCCAGCTGGGGCTGGACCCACGAGCGCATGCTGGAGCTCAACCCGAACCTGATCTACCTGAGCCTCTCGGGCTTCGGTCACACCGGCCCCTACGGCCGCTACGTCGCGTACGGGCCGACGGCGCAAGCAGCCAGTGGCGTCACGCACGCCTCCGGCGAGCCGGGGCGGCCTCCCGCCGGGTGGGGCTTCTCCTACCTCGACGTCATGGCCGGTTACCAGGCGAGCTGGGCCATCGTGGCGGCCCTGCACCAGCAACGCGCCGGCCGCGGTGGTCAGCGGATCGACCTTTCCCAGATCGAGACCGGTGCCTCCATGATCGGAGTCCTACTGCTCGACCAGATCTCCAACGCGACGATGCTCGACGGGCCAGGGTTTCCCCCCGGGTGCCGAAGCAGCTGGCCCGGCGCCAAGGTCGACGGGTTTCGTCTCGAGGTCGGCGCTCCCTACAACATCTACCCCACGAGCGACCCCGGTCATGACGCGTTCTGCGCCATCACGGTTCTCGAAGAAGACCAGTGGCACGCACTGAAGGCGGCGATGAGCTCACCGCAGTGGGCCGAAAGTGCCGACTTCGGCGACCTGGAGAGTCGTCTCGCGCACCAGGAAGAGCTGGATCGCCGCATCGGTGAGTGGACCCGCGGCCACGGGAAGTACGAGCTCATGGCCCTCCTCCAGGCTGCGGGCGTGCCGGCCGGTGCCATGCAGACCGGGCGGGACCGGCTGGAGCGAGATGAGTCCTTGGCGGCGCGTGGCGTGTTCGGGACCAGGTGTCATCCGGTGGTGGGGGAACACCGGTTCACGTCGATCCCGTTGCGTGTGGACGATCGCCCCGTGCCGGTTGCGGAGCGCTGGCCGATCCTGGGACAGGACACCTATGACATCTTGACCGGGCTGCTGGCGAAGTCGCCCGACGAGATCTCCCGGATCGAGGCCGAGGGAGCGCTGTGGCCGACCGGCGACAAGCCCGTCGGGGCTCCCGTCGCACCAGGTGTGGGCAAGCAGGTGCGCGACCAGCAGGGAGACGCTTCCGGGAGGGGCGCTCGGGCCGAGCACGTTGCCGCGGACGCCAGCCTCGACCCCTCTGCGCTTCCTCTCAGCGGTGTCGTGGTCGTCGAGCTGGATGACGGCGTCGCGCAGTACGCCGGGAAGCTGATGGCCGACCTGGGTGCCGACGTCATCAAGGTGGAGCCCCCGGCTGGATCTCCGGCTCGACGGAACGGGCCGTTCCACGGGAACGCTCCGGGTCCCGAGCGGAGCCTCGGCTTCTGGTACTACAACGCAGGCAAGCGCTCCGTGGTGCTCGATCTCGACACCGATGACGATCGCGAGCGCCTGGCATCGCTGGTCGCGTCGTGCGACGTGCTCCTCGACGGTCTCGCGCCCACCCGGTCCGATGCGCTCGGCCTCTCCGCGCTGGCCGGCGCCGCTGCGGGAGCCGTCCATGTGGCGGTCTCCAGGTTCGGACGGACGGGTCCGTGGCGGGACTACCGAGGTTCGGACCTGGTCTCGCTGGCGCTCGGCGGGGTTGTGGGACAGACCGGCTACGACGCAGTGGGGGACGAGCCGGCTCAGCCCATCGCTCCGACGGGCGGCCAGGCCGTCCACTACGCGGGCGTGATCGCCGCGACTGCTGCGGTGGCGGCGCTGCAGCAGGCGCCTGGCGACCGCGTGCGCGAGATCGATGTGGCCGTCCACGACTGCATCGCCCTGTCCACCGAGATTCCCCTGTCCTTGTGGGAGTTTGGCAAGACCGAGGTGCGCCGCCACACCGGACGACACTCGGCAGCGGCTCCGCACACGCCGCAGTGGCAGCATCAGTGTGCGGACGGAGCCTACGTCTGCGCGCTCCCTCTGTACCTGAACGATCGGCGGTTCCAGGCGCTCCGGGACTGGTTCGACGACGCGGGGGTCGCGCACGATCTCGCTCACCCGCGATACTCCACCCACAAGCTGCGGGAAGAGAACCTCCACGCCCTGGCAGGCGAGTTCGCCAAGTTCTGTGCCGTCCATGACTCGGACTACGTCTTCCACGAGGCGCAGCGTCGCTCCATCCCCTGGGCCAAGGTCATGAGCGCGGCCGACCTGGTCACAGACCGGCACCTGCACGACCGCGGCTACTTCACACCGGTCTCCTCCCCCGACGGCGACCAGATTCTCTTCCCCCGTCCTGCCTGGACCGGTATGGCAACCATCTTCGACGCAGACAAGGGGGTGGAGATCCCGGGACTGGGTGCAAGCACCGAAGCGGTGACGGGCATCGCCCTGGGTCGACTCCACTAGAGGAATCACGGCAGCACCGACATCACACAACTGACGGAACCACGAACGCGCTGACTGCTCGGGCCATTGCGCGAAGGGAGACAGAAGAATGATCAGAGTCAAGGCCTGGGGTGCGAAGGCATGCGCCATCGGACTGGCGGCCGCACTGCCGCTCACACTGGCGGCATGTGGGGAATCCTCGAACAGCAGCTCCAGTGAGGGCTCGGTTCTGCGGTACGGGGTCGACCTCACCCCGATGGGAGGTGCTCAGTTCGACCCGCTCAACGACGGCAAGTCCCTCGTCCCCAACCGCAACTCGTGGAACGACCTGATCTTCGACCGCCTCATCTACCGCGACGAGGACGGCTCCCTGCAGCCCGGACTGCTTCAGGAATGGAAGGTCGTGGACCCGTTGACCCTCGACGTGACGGTTCGCAGCGGTGTCGAGTTCCAGGACGGCACCAAGCTCGACGCCGCTGCGCTGAAGTTCAACTGGGACCGGGCCATGGCCGAGGAGTCGCTGGCCAGGCCGGCCGACTTCCAGAACGTGACCGGGGTCGAGGTGGTCTCCGAGAACGTTGCCCGGATCAAGTACTCCTCACCGGCCACGGCGTTCACGCTGAACAACACCTTCGTGCTCTCGCGCGGGTTCGGCGTCATCGCCTCACCGACAGCGGTGAAGAAGCTCGGCGCCAAGTTCAACAGCAACCCGGTCGGCGCCGGTCCGTACAAGTTCGAGTCCATGGCAGCGGGGCAGAAGCTCTCGCTGCGCGCATGGGACGGGTACTGGGAGCCGAAGAACCAGAAGCTGGATGGCGTCGACTTCATCCAGACCGCTCGCGGGGCCGCCACCATGTCGGCCCTGCAGTCGGGACAGATCGACCTCGCCAGGATCACCGAGACCGACGTCCCCGCCCTGGAGTCGCGCAAGGGCCTGACGACAGTGTCCAAGCCGGGGACCGAGGTTCTCTACTACTTCGTGAACCTGACCAGGCCGCCCTTCAACAACCTCGCGGCCCGCAAGGCGCTCTCCTACGCCTTCGATCGAGGCGCCATCAATGAGGCGGCGTACGGCGGGCGCGGCGTCGAGACTGACACGCTGTACTACCCGGGTTCGCCCTTCCACGTCGACGGGCTCGAGAGTGCCCCCGCCCATGACCCGAAGAAGGCCGCGCAGATGCTGCGTGCCGCCGGGGTGCCCGAGGGCACCACGATCGGTGCGCTGGTCCAGAACATCCCCGAGATGCAGGCCGGTGCGGAGGTTCTCCAGGCTCAGCTGAAGGAAGTGGGGATCAACCTCAAGCTGAACGTCACACCGAACTTCGTGGACGAGATGCTCAAGAAGCCGGACAGCCTGTTCGCCTCCACGATCAACTACAACCTCCCGGCTTCGTTCCTCAACTCCAACGGCACCTACAACATGGGCTACAAGAGCGAGAAGTTCGAGCAGGCCACCAAGCTGAGCCTGGGAGCGGACGACGAAGCCGCACTGAACAAGGCGTACTCCGAGTCGCAGCAGGCTCTCCTCGACGATCTCCCGATCTTCTTCTTCGCGCAGGAGCCTGTGACGCTGGGAATGTCCGACAAGGTCAAGGGGGTCGGTGAAGTGCGCAGCGACCTCGAGGGTCCCGTGCTCGCAGGCGTGTACCTGAAGTGAGCTCGCCGACGAGAGGTTTGTTTCGGTGCTAGGTCTGCTGGCGAGGCGGCTCGCTGGGTTCGTCCCGATCCTGCTCCTGGTCACCTTCGGGGTCTTCCTGTTGACCGAGCTGATCCCGGGTGACCCGGCGGCCACCCTCGCCGGCGGGACCGACGCGACGCCCGAGGCGATCGCCGCCGTACGGGAGTCGCTGAACCTCGATGCGCCGATGCTCGAGCGGTACTGGATCTGGCTGGTCAACGTCGTCCAGCTCGACCTGGGATCGTCGATGTTCTCCGGCACCACTGTGGGTTCGGACATCCTGGCGAAGGCCCCGGTGACCCTGGGGCTCGTGCTGGGGGCTGCCGTGGTCGCCTTTCTCATCGGCGCACCGCTGGGCCTGATCGGCGGTATCCGGCCGGGAGGGGCCGGTGACCGGGTCGGTCGGGTCGTCGCGGCCCTGGGCAGCGGAATCCCGAACTTCTGGCTGGCCGCTCTGCTCATCATCGTGTTCGCGGTGACGCTCGGATGGCTCCCTTCGTCGGGGTACGTCGGCCCGACGACCTCGTTCACCGGATGGCTGCAGTCGATCTGCATGCCGGCGGTCGCGCTGGGTGTGTACCTCTCGTCCCAGGTCAGTCGCCAGCTGAGGTCGGCTCTTGCGGCCCAGCTGGACTCCAACTACGTCCGGTCCATGTGGGCCAAGGGGGCCCCGCCCCGGTCCGTGATCCTCAAGCACGGGGTGCGCGGCGCTGCACCTCCCGTGGTCACCGTGCTCGGTGTGGAGCTTGCCCACCTCGTGGGGGCCACCGTGATCATCGAACAGATCTTCTCCATCCCAGGGCTGGGCAGCTACCTGTTGCAGGGAGCCCTGACGCGCGACCTCCCCGTCATCCAGGGCGTCGCCCTGGTCTTCGTGGTGATGCAGATGTTGATGAGCCTGGCGGTCGACGTGAGCTACGGCCTCCTCAATCCCAAGGTGAGGTCCGCATGAGCACGCTCGACGATGGAGTCGCACGGACTCCCCAGACGCCAGGTGCTCGTCCGGGACGTGCGCGGGCACTGCGACAGGCGATCGGACACCCGCAAGCGATCATCGGCGGGGGAGTGCTGCTGGTGATGGTGTTGGTCGCTGTGTTCGCACCGCTCATCTCTCCGCACAGCCCGTCTGCGCAGAATCTCTCAGGAGCCTTCAGCACTCCGGACGCGAAGCATCTGCTGGGTACCGACGACCTCGGGCGTGACCTCCTGAGTCGCCTGATCCACGCGACTCGCCTGTCGATGACCGTGGCCTTCGCAGCTGTGGGTCTTGCCCTGCTCTTCGCGGTGCCCCTGGGCCTGGTTGCCGGGTACTTCGGGGGCAGGGTCGACTACGTCCTGATGAGGCTGATGGATGCGGCACTCAGCTTTCCCCCGCTGGTGCTGGCACTGTCGCTGGTGGGTGTGCTCGGACCCGGCACCTGGAAGATCGTCCTGGCCCTGGCCTTCGTGTTCGCTCCCCAGATCGCGCGCCTCGTGAGAGGCGAGGCGATGGCGATCCGGGAGGAGACCTACGTCGAGGCATCCCGGAGCGTCGGGTCCTCGGACCGGTGGATCATCTCGCACCGGGTCCTGCCGAACCTCATCTCACCGCTGGTGATCGCGGTCGCGTTCGCCATGGCAGCGGCCCTGCTCGCGGAGGCAGCCCTGAGCTATCTCGGTCTCGGGGCGCAGCCGCCCGACGCGAGCTGGGGCAACATGCTCAGGCGCGCCTACGACAAGGCGCTGTTCACGCACCCGTGGCAGCTCGTCTTCCCCGGGCTCGCCATTGCTGTCACGGTTCTCGCGGCCACCTCGCTGGCCGAGGGAGTCCGGGGCGCCATGGGCGCGGAGGGCAAGAAGGTGCGCATGGGTCGGGGCGACGTCCGCGGCCTCACGACGGTCGCGCGGTCGGCTGCCCAGCCCACCTCGGTGCGCGAGCCCGAGGCGTCCGCCCCCCAGCACCTCCTCGAGGTCAAGGACCTCGGTGTGGAGTTCCGGACGAAGAGCGGTACCCGCCAGGTCACCCACGGGGTCTCGTTGCACCTGGATCGCGGGGAGGTCCTCGGGCTGGTGGGCGAGAGCGGCTCCGGCAAGTCGGTGACCTCGATGTCCATCGTGCGCCTGCTCGCATCCCCACCGGCACGCATCGTCTCCGGACAGGTTCTCTGGCGTGGACAGGACCTGTTGCAGATGTCGTTCCGGGACGTGATCGGCCTCCGTGGCAAGTCGATCGGGACGATCTTCCAGGATCCGATGACCAGCCTCGACCCCAACTTCACGATCGGGAACCAGCTGGTGGAAGCGGTGCGGTTGCACCGGCGTACCAGTCGCAAGGGAGCCGAAACAGCGGCCGTGGAGCTGCTGGAGCAGGTCGGGATCCCTGAGGCTCGGAGCCGGATGCGCGACTATCCGCACAACCTCTCCGGGGGAATGCGCCAACGGGTGATGATCGCGATGGCACTCGCCGGCGGGCCTGAGCTCCTGATCGCCGACGAGCCGACCACGGCGCTGGACGTCACGGTCCAGGCGCAGATCTTGGAGCTCCTCCAGAAGCTGCAGTCTGAGCTGGACCTGTCCATCCTGCTGGTCACCCACGACCTGGGCGTGGTGGCGCAGCAGTGCCAGCGCGTAGTGGTCATGTACGCGGGTCAGATCGTCGAAGAAGCTGGCGTCTACGACCTGTTCGCGCGACCGCAGCATCCCTACACCGAGGGCTTGTTGCAGGCGATGCCGCAGATCGGTCGGAAGGACGAACGGCTCCGGGTCATTCCCGGGTCCGTCCCGGAACCCGGCGAACGGCCTCCCGGCTGCGTCTTCAGCAACAGGTGCGCCTACGCGACCACCAGCTGCACGCAGGGTGAGATCCCGTTGCTGGAGGTGTCGCCCGGGCGCTGGACCCGTTGCATCCGGCACGACGAGCTGGTCCTGGAAGGGGCAGACATGCAGACACGCGATCCCCTGCACCTCGAGGAGCGCGCATGACCGGGGCTGGGGTTCGGGTCCTGGAGGCGAGGGACCTCACCAAGGTCTTCGCCGTCGGCCGAGGAAGGCGCAGGAAGGCGCGGAAGGTGCACGCCGTCAACGGGGTGAGCCTGCACCTCGACCGGGGCGAGACCCTGGGTCTGGTGGGCGAGTCGGGTTCCGGCAAGAGCACCCTTGCGCGCATGGTCATGGGGCTGATCGAGCCCACGTCCGGCACGGTGCGACCGCCGGGTGCAACCGAACCCGTCCCGGGGACGGAGCGCGTTCGCCGTCGTGACATGCAGATGGTCTTCCAGGATCCGCACTCCTCGTTCGACCCGCTCGCGACGATCGGCAGCAGCATCGCCGAGCCGCTCAAGGTCCACCTGCAGGTGGGTGGCCCTGCGGCCAGGACCGCGGTGCGTGATGCTCTCGAGCTCGTCGGTCTCCCCGTCTCCTTCGAGGCCCGCTATCCGGGGGAGATGTCGGGAGGGCAGCTGCAACGAGCGGCCATTGCGAGAGCGCTCATCGTGGAACCCGAAGTCCTGGTGCTCGACGAACCGGTCAGCGCCCTGGATGTCTCCACCCAGGCGCAGATCGTCAACCTGCTCCAGGACCTCCAGAGACAGCTGGGCACGGCCTACCTGTTCATTGCCCACGACCTGTCCGTCGTGCAGCACATCAGCGACCGGATCGCCGTGATGTACCTGGGCGAGATCGTGGAGGAGGGGAGCGGGGAGCAGGTCCACGGGGTCCCCTCGCACCCGTACACGCAAGCCCTGCTCTCGGCGGTCCCGGTGCCGGATCCCGTCCGACAACGCACCCGGCAGCGGATCGTGCTCAGCGGAACCATCCCCTCGCCACTGGACCTGCCGCCGGGTTGCCACTTCCACTCCCGGTGCGCCCATGCCATGGAGATCTGCACGACCGACCCGCCGGCGATGCGGCCATCGCCCGGCGACACGCAGGTCAGGTGTCACCTCTATCCCGATGCACGCAGCCCGGTGGACCTGGGCGTGGCCGAACAGTTCATCCGACCATGACCGAGGAGCAGCCCATGTACGGCACCATGCAGCGTGAACCACTCGTCGTCTCCAGCATCATGGAGTACGGGCGCCGTTACTTTCCCGACAGCGTCGTCGCAACGCTCGACCCCACTGGCACGGTGCACGATCGGACCTTCGAGAGCGTTGCCTCCTGGGCAGGCAGACTCGCCAACGCGCTGCAGGCCTGTGGGGTCACGGCCGGGGACAGGGTCGCGACCCTCTGCTGGAACCACGCACGGCACTTGGAGGCCTACCTCGCGGTTCCCTGCATGGGAGGAGTGCTGCTCACGCTGAACCTGCGACTGGGTGGTGACCAGCTGCGGGCGATCGTGTCGGACGCCGAGCCCAAGGTGCTGGTCGTCGATGCATCGTTGCTCGACGTCGCCCGGTCCTTCCTTGGCGACGACGCCTGCGGGATCGAGCACGTGATCGTCGTGGAGGACGAACCATCCGCGTCATCTGCCCTCGACTGCGACGTCCCGGTGCATCGCTACGAGGTGGCAGTCGGCGAGCAGTCTTCCGAGTTCGACTGGCCCGAGCTCGACGAGAACCTCGGTGCCGTCATGTGCTACACGACCGGCACGACCGGTCCTCCCAAGGGCGTCGTCTACTCGCATCGATCGATCTACCTGCACTCCGTGGCCGCATGCACGACGAACAGCTTCGCGATCGGTGAGGTGGACCGGGTCCTCGTGGTGGTGCCGATGTTCCACGCCAACGCCTGGGGCATCCCCTTCTCTGCGTGGCTCAGCGGTGCCGACATCGTCTTCCCGGGCGCCTCCCTCGGGGGTGCCCAGCTCGCGGGCCTGATCCAGGCCGAGCGCGCCACCTTCGCAGCAGCGGTGCCAACCATCTGGACCTCGATCCTCGACGAGGTGCGCACCGGAGGCCACGACCTCTCGAGCATGCGGATGGTGGTCAGTGGCGGCTCCGCCACCTCTCTCGCCCTGATCGAGCGGTGGACGTCGACCACCGGTGTGCCCATGGTCCAGGGGTGGGGGATGACCGAGACGAGCCCGCTGGCCGCCTTGGCCAGGGCACCCAAGAGCGCCTCGGACCCGGCAGAGATTCGGTCCTGGCACAGCAAGACGGGCCGCGGGGTGTTCGGTGTCGCGATGCGCTTGGTGGACGACACGGGCTCACCCGTGCCGTGGGGCACTGAAGAGGTGGGAGAGGTGCAGGTGCAGGGGCCCTGGATCACCGGTGAGTACTACCGGGGTGCGTCGCCGGAGAGCTTCGACGACGGCTGGCTACGCACCGGTGACGTGGGGCGGATCGATGCGGACGGCTATCTGCAGATCACTGACCGCGCCAAGGACGTGATCAAGTCAGGAGGGGAGTGGGTCTCGTCGGTGGAGCTCGAGGGTCATCTGCAAACCCACCCTGACGTGGTCGAGGTCGCCGTGATCGGTGTGCCCGATGAGCGCTGGGAGGAACGGCCGATGGTGTTCGTCATCACCGGCGAGGATTCTCCCGGCGCGTCCGGCCTGGCGGCGCACCTGCGGCCGCTCGTGCCGAAGTGGTGGGTCCCAGAACGCTGGTCGTTCGTCGACTCGATCCCGAAGACGGGGGTCGGCAAGATCGACAAGAAGCGGCTCCGGGAGATTTATGCGCGTCGGGAGGGCGCCCTCGTGGTGGAGGAGACGAGCGCCCGGAAGGTGGATTCCGCCGAGGGGTAGCGTGTGGCCGTGCTTTCGCAGGCTTCCGGGAACGAGTCGCCTCAGGAGCGGAGTCGTCCGGACTCGCTGGCTGAGTGGGTGCGTGAGCTGAGTGACCTGTTCAACCAGGTCAACAACTTCAGCGACGTGGGCGACTTCCTCAGCCTGGTCGCCGAGATGGCCACCCGGCTGACCCAGTGCGACGGTGCGATGGTCCTGCTGATGGACGACGCGGAGAGCATGAGGAACGCAGCGACCTTCGGCATCTCCAGCGAGTACGCCGCCATCGTGACCGACCCCCAGCGCCTAGCGGAATCCTCTTCGCACGCCAACATCCGGGCTGCCTGGGAGTCGGGAAGACCCGTCCTGGTGGAGGACATCGAAACCGATCCCGGCCTCACCCACTGGGTGCGTGTCGCCCGGAAGGAGGGCATCCTGTCAGTCGGCACCTTCCCCATGCGATCCCTGGGCCGCAGCATCGGGGTGATCAACATCTACCGCCGCACGTCGCATCGGTTCGAGCCGTTCGAGTGCACCCTGATCTCGACCCTGGCCGACGCCGCCACAGCCGGTGTGCGGTTGTCCTCGTGGGCCATCGAGAAGAGCCAGAAGGTCAAGGAGCTCGAACGGCTGACCAGCGTCAGGGCGCGGGAGGAGACCTTGATCGAGGCGCTTCTCGGCGTCGTGCTGGCCCATGGCGGTTTCGACGACATCGCTCGCTCCCTCCAGGCCGAGCTCGGGGGAGAGCTGTTGATCGAGGACCCGTCGGGTCGGCTCCTGGCGATGGTCTCCGAGGCCTCGAGCGAGGGTGCCCTGAGGATGATGGTCCTGGCGCACCGCGCCGGCGAGCTGGCCGGGGAACCGGTTGCGGCCTCTCCGGTCTTCCAGGAGATCAGGCTGGCCAACGGAGGTTGGTCCCTCTACCTCCGTGACGTCCGCATGGACGGTCTCGAGGTGGCCAGGATCTGGTCGCTGCCTCAGGACCGGGACCAGGGACTCACGCCACGCAAGGTGCTGGACTACGGAGCCGTGGCCTCCTCTCTGGCGCTTCTGGGGCGCACCGTGGAGGAGCGCGACCGTCAGACCAACCTCACCGAGCTGTGCGTGAACCTGGTCAACGCCCAGACCGATGCGCAGCGCGAGGTGGTACAGGCGCAGGCTGCGCATCTGGGACTGGACCTGACCTCTCCGCAGTTCATGCTCGCGGCTGTGCCCCGGGCTGCGACTCCGGAGCTGGAGCTGTATGGCTTCACCGCGACGTTCCGTCGGGTGCTGCCGCCCGAGGGTGTCCTGATGGGGGTCGTACGCCAGTCGGTCTGCCTGTTGCTCCCGACGGCGTCGGTCGAGGGGGGCGCGGCCGAGAGGCTCATCCGTCAGCTGGTCAACGTGGTGCCCGACAAATGGGTCCTCGTGATCATCGGGGAGACCCCCTTGGGGAGTGTCGAGAAGAACCTGCAGCTTGCGGTGTCTCTCGCGCAGTCGAGTGACGAGTCCTTCCACCACTCGCCGACGATCGACGTCCGCGAGCTGGGCGTGCTGCGGCTGCTGTACCAGGTCGGCGACCGGGACTCTCTCCTCGCGGTGCGCAACTTCACCATCGGGCCTCTGCTCACCTACGACGAGGCGCACGGGTCAGGTCTGGTGGAAACGCTGCGCTGCTTCCTCGACAACAACATGCGGAACAAGGAGACGGCCCGCGCCCTCAACGTCCACCCGAACACGCTTCGTTACCGGCTGGGCAGGATCGAGAAGATCCTCGACGTGGAGCTTCGCTCTCCGCGGGACCTGCTCAACCTCGAGTTCGGCGCGCAGGTGCATCGCGTTCTCACCCAGCCGGGGCACGGTGGCCCAGGAGGTCAGCCCCGGCCCGAGTCGATGTCCTGAGTCACCTCACGGAGGGTGGCACCTTGGCGAGACACGCCACAGGGAGTTAACTGGAGTCCGACTCCAGATCACTCCCCGAAGGTGCCCCCATGACGCAGACCACGACGCCCCCGACCTCGAGGACCGAGCCGGGTGAGGCCGAGGAGACCTGGGACGCGGTGGTGGTGGGAGCAGGCCCGGGCGGCCTGACCTGTGCGGCGTACCTCGCGGCCAACGGCAGGAGGGTGCTGGTGCTCGAGGCCAACCAGGTCGTCGGCGGCAGCACCCAGGTCTTCCGCCGCGCGGGCAACAAGTTCGAGTTCGACGTCGGCACCCACTACGTCGGGGAGTGCGGCCCCGGCGGCCGGATGCAGACCGCGCTCTCCGGCCTGGCGCTGACCGAGCGGATCAAGTGGCTGCGCCAGCGCCCCGAGGGCCACTGCCAGATCATGATCCCGGGCACGACGTTCCAGACGCCGACCGGCTGGAACACCTACCTCGAGCGCCTGATCGCGGCCTTCCCCGACGAGGAGGCCGGCCTGCGCCGCTGCGTCGAGATCATGCGCATCATCGCGGCCGGCGAGCAGCCGCGCCGGCGTCCGTTGACGCTGCTGCGCTGGGGGGTTCGGCCGGTCACGAAGCTGATGGCCGCGTGCGGGCTCAGCGCCGACGCCCAGGCCGTGATCCTCGCGGAGAACGGCGACTACACCTGGCCCCCGCACCGGACTCCTACCGCGATGCACGCCGGCTTCCTGCACCACTACCTCCAGGCGGGTGCGTACTACCCGCGCGGCGGTGGCCAGATGATCGGCGCGCACCTCACCGACGTGATCACGACCCACGGCGGCAAGGTCCGCACCAAGACCCGGGTCGAGCAGATCCTGATCGAGGACGGGCGCGCCGTCGGCGTACGTCTGCGCGGGGGAGAGGAGATCCGCTCCGAGGTGGTCGTCTCCGCGGCCGACTTCAAGAAGACGTGGGCCGACCTGGTCGGCGAGGAGCACCTCACCCGGCGGCTGCGCCGCAAGCTGGAGAAGCTCGAGATGACCCTGCCGATGTTCGCGGTGTACGTCGCCCTCGACGTCGACCTGCGCGAGCGGGACACGCCCCCGTTGGCGTGGGTGTGGCCGAACAACGACGTCGACGGGTACTACCGCGAGGTCGCCGCGGGCCGCTGCCCCGAGCAGATGCCTGTCGGGATCAGCTGCCCCACCGCCAAGGATCCCGAGGGCACGCACTCGGCGCCGCCCGGCTACTCGACGCTCGAGCTGGTCAGCTGGGCGCCCAGGGACCACGAGTTCTGGAACGTCGCCGGCGACCCCGGGGACGGGGACGGCTACGGCCGCGACGAGCGCTACCGCCAGGTCAAGGAGGAGCTCACCCAGCGGGTGCTGGACACCGCCGAGCTGATGATCCCGGACCTGCGCGAGCGGATGGTCTTCTGCGAGGCGTCCACGCCGATCACCCAGGAGCGGTTCACCCTCACCACCGACGGGTCCTGCTACGGCATCGCGCCGCTGCTGAGGAACCTCGGCCCGTTCCGGCCGAGGGTCACCACGCACATCCCGGGGCTGTTCCTCGCCGGTGGCAGCACCGAGCACATGTTCGGCATCAACGCCACGATCTGGGGTGGCATGGGCACGGCCGGCACCGTGCTCGGCCGCGACCTGGTGCAGGAGGTGCGCGACGGGGCCGTGTTCGTGGACGAGGCGGACCTCACGCCGATCACCGAGGACTTCGACCCGCTGCTCGCGTCCAAGCCCGGCTCGGTCATCCGCCGCGCGGTGCGTCGCCGACCCCTCACCGGAGCTCGCTGAGGGGGGCAGTCTTGAGTCGTTCCAGACAAGGTCCTACGGTGAGGGCATGTCGGTGTCGGGACTCGAGGGTCGGTTGCGGGAGAAGTCACTGCGCGTGACGGCCCCCCGGCTGGCGGTCCTGGCCGCGGTGCACGAGCACCCGCACGCGGACACGGACACGCTCGCCACCGTGGTGCGATCCAGCCTCGGTTCGGTGTCCCACCAGACCGTCTACGACGTACTGCGCGTCCTCACCGAGGTCGGCCTGGTCAGGCGCATCCAGCCTGCCGGCGCGACCGCTCGCTACGAGGCGCGGGTCAGCGACAACCACCACCACCTCGTGTGCCGCTCGTGCGGCTCGATCGTGGACGTCGACTGCGCGGTGGGACGGGCCCCGTGCCTGCACGCCAGCGACGACCACGGCTTCGCGATCGACGAGGCAGAGGTCATCTACTGGGGCACCTGCCCCGACTGCTCGACAACATCCGCAAGTGAACTCCCGAGAGAAGGAATCAGATGAGCGGCAACCAGGACGAACCCACCAGCCCGCAGGGCGTGGACGCCAAGGCCGAGGCAGGCTGCCCAGTCGCCCACGACTCGGCAACCGCAGGTGGAAGCGAGAGCGAGAACCCCGCGATCGACTCCCCGACTCCCAAGACCGGCGGCCGCCCGCACTCCCTCAAGGACTGGTGGCCCAACTCGCTGGACCTGTCGGTGCTGCACGCACACTCCTCGAAGGGCAACCCGCTGGGCGAGGACTTCCGCTACGACCGCGAGTTCGAGAAGCTCGACGTCGAGGCGCTCAAGCGGGACATCACCGAGGTGCTCACCACCTCGCAGACCTGGTGGCCGGCTGACTTCGGTCACTACGGCGGCCTGATGATCCGGATGAGCTGGCACTCCGCCGGCACCTACCGCATCTACGACGGCCGCGGCGGCGCCGGCGACGGCGGCCAGCGGTTCGCACCGCTGAACAGCTGGCCCGACAACGCCAACCTGGACAAGGCCCGCCGGCTGCTGTGGCCGGTGAAGCAGAAGTACGGCCAGGCGATCTCCTGGGCCGACCTGATCGTGCTCGCGGGCAACGTGGCGCTGGAGTCGATGGGCTTCGAGACCTTCGGCTTCGGCTTCGGGCGTGAGGACGTCTGGGAGCCCGAGGAGATCTTCTGGGGCCCCGAGGACACCTGGCTCGGTGACGAGCGGTACGCCGGCGAGCGTGAGCTCCACGAGTCGCTGGGCGCGGTGCAGATGGGCCTGATCTACGTCAACCCCGAGGGCCCCAACGGCAACCCCGACCCGCTGGCCTCGGCCCGCGACATCCGCGAGACGTTCGCCCGGATGGCGATGAACGACGAGGAGACGGTCGCCCTGATCGCGGGTGGCCACACCTTCGGCAAGACCCACGGAGCCGGCGACGCCAACCTCGTCGGCCCCGAGCCCGAGGCTGCCCCGCTGGAGGAGCAGGGCCTGGGCTGGAAGAGCTCGTTCGGGTCGGGCAAGGGCAAGGACGCGATCACCAGCGGCCTCGAGGTCACCTGGACCGACCGGCCGACCGAGTGGAGCAACCGGTTCTTCGAGATCCTGTTCGGCTTCGAGTGGGAGCTCTCGGAGAGCCCCGCCGGCGCCAAGCAGTGGGTCGCGAAGGACGCGGACGCGATCATCCCCGGGCCGACCCCCGACTCCCCGAAGCGCAAGCCGACGATGCTCACCAGTGACCTCGCACTGCGCTTCGACCCGGCGTACGAGAAGATCTCGCGCCGCTTCCTGGAGAACCCCGAGGAGTTCCGGCTCGCGTTCGCGAAGGCCTGGTACAAGCTGCTCCACCGCGACATGGGTCCGGTCAGCCGCTTCCTCGGACCGTGGGTCGCCGAGCCGCAGCTGTGGCAGGACCCCGTGCCGGCCGTCGACCACGAGCTCGTCACCGAGAGCCAGATCGACGACCTCAAGGCACGCGTGCTGGACTCCGGCCTCACCATCGCCCAGCTGGTCTCGACCGCCTGGGCCTCGGCCGCGAGCTTCCGCAGCACCGACAAGCGCGGTGGCGCCAACGGTGCCCGGATCCGGCTGGAGCCCCAGCGCAACTGGGAGGTCAACCAGCCCGAGCAGCTCGCCACGGTGCTCGAGACCCTCGAGGGCATCCAGAGCGACTTCAACGCCCAGGGCGACGCGAAGGTCTCGCTCGCTGACCTGATCGTCATCGCCGGAGCAGCGGCGGTCGAGAAGGCGGCTCGCGATGCCGGCGTCGAGATCAAGGTGCCGGTCCGTCCCGGTCGCACCGACGCGACGCAGGAGCAGACCGACGTCGACTCCTTCCGGGTGCTGGAGCCGCGGGCCGACGGGTTCCGCAACTACCTGCGTCCCGGGGAGAAGACCCAGCCGGAGATCCTCCTGGTCGACCGCGCCTACATGCTGGACCTGACCGCGCCGGAGATGACCGTCCTCATCGGCGGCCTCCGCGCACTCGGGGCCAACTTCGGCGGCGCCGCGCACGGCGTCCTCACCGACCGCCCGGGCGTGCTCAGCAACGACTTCTTCGCCAACCTGCTCGCCCCCGGCACCCGCTGGAAGGCAGCCGAGGACGCGGAGAACGTCTACGAGATCCGTGACCTGGACACCGACGAGGTGAAGTGGACCGCCACCGCGGTCGACCTCATCTTCGGCTCCAACTCCCAGTTGCGTGCCCTCGCCGAGGTGTACGGCAGCAGCGACGCGACCGAGAAGTTCGTGCAGGACTTCGTCGCGGCGTGGACCAAGGTGATGGAGCTCGACCGCTTCGACCTCGCCTGAGACAACCCACCAGCTGAGCCCGCGGTCCTCCGGGACCGCGGGCTCTGCTGTCTTCTCCCCGGCCTGCGCCCGCGAGTGCCGGGCCCGTGCGGGAGCGCCACGGTGACAGCATTACTGTCCCGGTCATGCCGGAGCTCGATGCAGACGTGGTGGTGGTGGGCAGTGGCTTCGGCGGGGCGGTCGCGGCCCTGCGGCTGACCGAGGCCGGTCACAAGGTGCTGGTCCTGGAGAAGGGCCGGCGCCTCTCCGACGAGGACCTGCTGCGCGCCCGCCGGGACCCGCGCGCCTACCTGTGGCAGCCGGGCGCGGGCCTGCGTGGCTTCTTCTGGCAGCGGATCTTCCGCCACGCCGCGATCATCGGCGCCAGCGGTGTCGGCGGTGGGTCCACCGTCTGGGCCGGGGTGCTGCTCGAGCCGCGCGAGGGCTTCTACACCGACCCCGCCTGGTCGCACCTGCGCCCGGACTGGCGCAGCGAGCTCGCCCCCCACCTCGCGCGCGCGGCTGCCATGCTCGGCCGCGTCGTCACCGGGCACCGCGGCCCGATGGACGAGCACCTCGCCGCCGCTGCCGAGAGCGTCGGGGCCGGTTCGACGTACGGGCCGGTGCCGGTGGCCATCCACTTCGGCCGCGAGGGCGTCACCGAGCCGGACCCGTTCTTCGGGGGCGAGGGGCCGGCCCGGACCGGCTGCCGGCTGTGCGGCGAGTGCCTGCTGGGCTGCCCCTACGGCGCCAAGAACCAGCTCACCCGCAACTACCTGCCGCTCGCCGAGAGGTACGGCGCCGAGGTGCGCGCCGAGCACGAGGTCACCGGGATCCGGCCGTTGCCCGGGGGCGGCTACGAGCTCTCCGTCGCCCACCCGTGGCGGCGTACGCCGATCCCGCCGATCACGGCGAACCGGGTGGTGCTGGCCGCCGGCGTGCTCGGCACCCTCGACCTGCTGTTCCGCTGCCGCGACGAGCTGGGGACGCTGCCGCACGTGTCGCGGATGCTGGGCCGGCGGGTCCGCACCAACAGCGAGGGGCTCACCGCGGTGCTCCAGCCGCCGGGGGAGGACCTCTCCCGGGGGCCGACGATCTCCAGCGACTTCTACCCCGACCCCGACACCCACGTCACCCAGAACCGCTTCGTGGGCGGCTGGCACATGCGGCTCCAGGTGGGACCGATCGTGGACGGCGAGCGCAGGCTGGGCCGGGCCGTGCGGACCCTGGGCAGGCTGGCGGCCGCGCCCGTCTCGCAGGTGCGCCGGATGGCGGCGCGGGACTTCGAGCGGCGGCTCACGGTGCTCACCGTGATGCAGCACCTCGACAACGAGCTGGCCTTCGAGCGACGGAGGTCTCCGGTGCGGCCCTGGCGGCGCGTGCTGCGGTCGCGGGCGGTGCCCGGACGCCAGGCGCCGAGCTACCTGCCGGTGGCGAACGAGGTCACCCGCGCCTTCGCCGAGTCCTCCGGCGGCACCCCGCTGAACCTGCTCGGTGAGACCGTCGGCGGGCTCTCGGTGACCGCGCACATCCTGGGCGGCGCGGTGATGGGCTCCTCGCCCGCCGACGGCGTGATCGACGCCTCGCACGAGGTGTTCGGGCACCCGGGCCTCTACGTCGCCGACGCGAGCACCATCCCCGCGAACCTCGGGGTGAACCCCTCGCTGACGATCACCGCGCTGGCCGAGCGGTTCGCGTCGCTGTTCCCGGCCGCACCCGAGGGCGCCGTACGCCGGGAGCCGATCACCGCGCACCCGGCCGGCACCCCGAACGTCACGGACGGTGCCCGATGAGACACCGCGTGACCGGGGTGCCCGCGCTGTTGCGCGCGTGGTCCAGCCTCCCCGCGCCCGCGCTCGACGACGTGGTCGGCGACCTGCGTGCGGAGTTCGTGGCGCCGCTGCGCCACGTCGCCCCAGGGGGTCTCGGCCTCGTCGGGCTGCCGCGCTGGCACGGCAAGCGGTTCGTGCGGTGCGGACCCGAGGAGCTGGCCGGGGTCAATCTCCTCCGGGCCAGGCACGGCTCTGGTGAGCGGGAGGAGCGGTTGCCGATGCGGGCGGTGCTGGGGGAGGGGATCGCCGACGGCCGGCCCGCCGTGGTGGTGACCTACGCCGCCGACGCACCCCGCCCGTGGCGCTGGGTCCGCGACGAGCTCCGCGTCGGCAGTGACGGGGTGCTCGTCGGCATGTCGTACGTCGACCGCCCGCTGGTTCGCCGCGGCGGGCTGCCGTTCCTGCTCCACCGCGAGTAGGAAGACACGATCCGACCTCGCAATAAGTCGGACAATGCCGCGTCGACGTCGATGATGGTCCACTCGTCCCTGGCAAGGCTCCTCGACTGCTAGCCTGAGCGAACGCTCACTAGCCCAAGGAGTCCTTCGATGACATCGTCACTTGCCGGTTCACGCGTTCTCGTGGTCGGAGGCACGTCCGGGATCGGGCTGGCCGTCGCGGTCATGGCGGCCGGACGTGGCGCGCAGGTCACCGTCGCAGGACGCGACGCAGCGCGGTTGCACGCCGCGACCGAGCAGGTCGGTCAGGGCTGCAGCGGGCGCACGATGGACACCACCGACGACGCCTCGGTCGAGGCATTCTTCGCCTCCGGCGAGGAGTTCGACCACGTGGTCGTGACCGCGGCCAAGCCCGGAGGCGCCTCGCTGAAGGAGCTCCCGATGGACGAGGCGCTGCAGCTGTTCAGCTCGAAGTTCTGGGGCTCCTACCGCGTGGCCAAGGCGGCGACGATCACCCCCGGCGGGTCGATCACGCTGGTCTCCGGACTCGCCGGCCGCCGCCCGCGTCCCAACCGGGTCGTCGTCGGGGCTGCGTGTGCGGCGCTCGAGTCGATGACCCGAGGCCTGGCCCTGGAGCTCGCCCCCGTGCGGGTCAACTGCGTCTCGCCCGGGGTCACCGACACCCCGCTCCTGCGCGCCGGGTTCCCCGACGGCATCGAGCACCTGGCGCAGGCCAGCCCGACCGGTCGCATCGGCACGGCCGACGAGATCGCGATGCAGATCCTCGCGTGCGCCGAGAACGGCTTCATGAGTGGCGCCGTGATCGACCTCGACGGCGCCCGCGCACTGGTCTGAGAGCCGTGACCAGCTCGGTTCCCCAGCCCGGCGATCGCCGCGAGGCGGCTCCGCGCACATTGCTGGGCAAGCTCTGGGGCGACCACGTCGTCGTGGCGGGTGCCGACGGGCCGGACCTGCTCTACGTGGACCTGCACCTGCTCCACGAGATGACCTCACCGCAGGCGTTCCAGGGGCTGCGCGAGAACGACCGCGTCGTACGCCGCCCGGACCTGACCATGGCCACCGAGGACCACAACGTCCCCACCTTCGCCGCCGACGCCGTGGTGAACGATCCCCTGAGCCGGCTACAGCTCGACCTGGTGCGCACGAACTGCACCGACTTCGGGGTGCCGCACCACCCGATGGGGTCGGCCGGCAACGGGATCGTGCACGTCATCGGGCCCGAGCAGGGGCTGAGCCAACCGGGCCTGACCCTGGTCTGCGGTGACTCGCACACCTCCACGCACGGCGCGTTCGGCGCGCTGGCCTTCGGGATCGGCACCAGCGAGGTCGAGCACGTGCTGGCGACCCAGACGCTGTGGATCACGCGCCCGGCGGCCCTGGAGGTCCGTGTCGAGGGCAGCCTGCGCCCTGGTGTGACTGCCAAGGACCTGGCGCTGCACGTCGTGCGCGTGCTGGGGCCCAACGGGGGAGCCGGTGCCGTGGTCGAGTACACCGGTGCAGCGGTCCGGTCGCTGACGATGGAGCAGCGGATGACGCTGTGCAACATGACCATCGAGTGCGGCGCCCGTGCCGGGCTGGTGGCTCCCGACGAGACCACGTTCGCCTATCTGGCCGGACGCCGCCACGCGCCGAGCGGGGAGCAGTGGGACCAGGCCGCGGCGTACTGGCGAACGCTCGTGACCGATCCCGGTGCCGCCTACGACCGCTGCGTGGTGATCGAGGGCGCAGACGTGGTCCCGACCGTCACCTGGGGCACGATGCCCAGCCAGTCGGCGCCGATCGACGGACGGGTGCCCGCACCGCAGGACGCACCCGACGAGGCCGCACGCGAGGCGATCGTCCAGGCGCTGGCCTACATGGACCTGCGCTCCGGTACGCCGATCAAGGACATCGCCGTCGACACGGTGTTCATCGGCTCCTGCACCAACGGGCGGCTCGAGGACCTGCGCGCCGCGGCCGCGGTCCTCCGTGGCCGGTCCGTGGCCACCGGCGTCCGGGCACTCGTCGTGCCGGGCTCCCGTGCGGTCGCCGACGCCGCCGAGGCCGAGGGCCTGGCCGAGGTCTTCACCGCCGCGGGCTTCGAGTGGCGCAGCTCGGGCTGCTCGATGTGCACGGCGATGAACCCCGACGCCCTCGGTCCGGGGAAGCGGTCGGCATCGACCACGAACCGCAACTTCGAGGGGCGCCAGGGGCCGGGGGCGCGCACCCACCTGGTCTCACCCGTGGTCGCCGCTGCGACCGCGGTCCGCGGCCGCCTCGGCTCCCCCGAGGACCTCTGGAGAGAGGACCTCTGAGTCGCCTCAGGACGAGCTCGGCTCAGACGAGCGCGCTCTCGGCGGCTGGGGCGGGGAGGTCGCAGGACGCCGTCCCGTCCTCGCCGAGGACGCACACCGGGCAGTCCTCGTCCTGGCCGGTCATGTTCTGGTCTGCGGTCCGCAGCATCTCGGCCATCATCGGCTGGCGGGTCGAGCGCGGCACCCGGCTGTCCCGGCGGTGCGTCACGCCCCGGGCCACCACGGACTCCAGGGAGCAGTAGCCGGCCGAGGTCGGGTCGACGATGGGGATGCTCGAGCGCTCGGCGAGGGTGCGCGCCACCGGCGACATGCAGTTGCAGCCGAGGATGACCGAGCCGGCGCCCTCTGCGGCGACGGCCTCGATCTCGACGAGGATGCGCTCGATCATGTGCTCGCGGCCGGCCTTCATCTCGGTCAGGAAGTTCTCCTTCTCCGAGAGCGTCGCCTGCTCGGCGGGCGTGGAGACATAGCGCACCGAGGTGCACAGCTGCTCCGCGTGGTTCTCCTGCAGGATCCGGTCGTAGACGAAGTGCATCGTCTCGGGCCAGATCGTGACGATGGCGAAGCGCTCACCGAGACCGAGGGCGGTCTGCACGCTCGCCTGGCCGCACCCGACGATCGGGATGTCGACGGCGGCGCGAGCAGCCGCGATGCCGTAGTCGGGCAGGGCGCCGATCAGGACACCGTCGTAGCCCTCGTCCTGGGCGCGCATGGCCGCCTCGGCGTACGCGAGGTCGGAGAGGAGCAGGTCGGCCCGGTCGACCGGGAACACCCGGATCCCGGTCTCGACGAGGTCGACCTCGTAGCCGTCGTGCACCAGGCCGTCCTCGATGTGCAGGCCGGCCGCCGCAGCGCCCTTAAGGGTGATGTATGCGAGCCGCTTGTTCATCGTGCCTCCGTGGTCATCCGGTGCGCTATCGAGGCGCCAGTATCGTATGCAATTAGGATGCGCGCAAGGACCACCTTCTGGAGGCCTTCGGCGTTTTCCCGTTGTTCCGCAGCGCAGAACAGGCATAGATTGTGTGCAACCGAGTGACTCCGTTCTGGTCGCCCGGCTCATCGAAGAAGGAGACATACCCCGTGCCACGTCTGCGCCAGGTGCCCAGGTCCGAAGTCCAGTCCGACGTCGTGCTCGCCATGTACGACAAGCTCTTCGGCAGCGACCGCGACCCCGTGAGCCAGCCCGGCACCTCCGCGGGAACCCCCGGCAACTGGTGGACCGTGTTTGCGCTCGTCCCGGACATCTTCGAGCACGCGGTCCGCGGCTTCGGGCTCTACCGGAGCCCGGTGCGCCAGCTGGACCCGGTGCTGCGTGAGCTCGGCCAGACCCGGGCAGGCTACCTGCGCGGCAGCCAGTTCGTGTTCTCCCAGCACTGCAAGGCGCTGCGGTCCCTCAAGGTCAGCGAGGAGCGCATCGCGGCGGTCGCCTCGTGGGGCGTCTCGGAGCTGTTCAGCCCGCTGGAACGTGCGGTGCTGGCCTACACCGACTGCCTCGTCGGCGACGGCGGCCGCGTCGACGACGGCACCTTCGAGTACCTCAAGGAGCACCTCGGTGACGAGGTGCTGCTCGAGCTGACCTACATCACCTGCCTCTACGACATGCACGCCGTGATGAGCAAGGCACTGCGCCTGGAGTTCGACGACCGCGAGGAGCCGATCGTGGAGGTCGCCTCGCCGGAGGGCTTCACCGGCTTCGACCTCGGTGCCGCGATCAGCCTCGACGAAGACGCCTGATGACCGGCGCGGGCGAGGCCGGTGAGGCCGGCAGCCTGCCCGGCCTGCACGACGTGCCGACGGCCATCGAGCTGGTGGCCGCGGTCCGGGAGTTCCTCCAGGACGTGGTGGCCGACCAGGTCACCGGCGCGACCCGGTTCCACGCCCGCGTGGCGGCGAACGCGCTGGCCATCGTGGAGCGCGAGCTCGAGCAGGACGGCGCCGACGTCCGCGCCCATGCCGCCCGCCTCTCCGGCCTCGGGTACGCCGACGACACGGCTCTCGCTGCCGCCATCCGCAGTGGCGAGCTCGACCACCGCTCACCAGACCTCACCGAGGCGATCGCCGCCGACGTCGCCGCCAAGCTACGGGTCGCCAACCCCGCCTACCTCCAGGAGCACGCGTGACCTTCGCCGTCCCCGACCACATCCGCCCGCTGCGCGACGAGGTCTACCGGTTCATGGTCGACCGGGTCGAGCCGAACGAGGCGGTCCTGCACGCCGGTGGCGAGGAGGCCGACACCCTCCTCGCGGCCCTCCAGGCCGAGGCCAAGGAGCGCAACCTGTGGGCGCTGGGCCACCCTGCCGAGCTCGGCGGGGGAGGGTTGCCGTTCCTCGACTACGTCTACATCAACGAGGTGCAGGGACGCAGCGAGTACGGCCAGCTCGCCCTGGGCACCTGGACCCTGCAGGACTCGATCATGCTGCACAAGCACGCCAGCCCGAGGTGGCGCGAGGCCTACCTGGAGCCGCTGGTGGCGGGCCGGATCTCGCCGAGCTTCGCGATGACCGAGCCCGACGTCGCCGGCTCCGACCCGACCGCGTTGGAGACAGCTGCGGTGCTCGACGGCGACGAGTGGGTCATCAACGGCACCAAGTGGTTCACGACCGGAGCCGCGAAGGCGGCGTACACGACCGTGATGTGCCGCACCGAGCCCGATGCCCCGACGCACCAGGCGTTCAGCATGATCATCGTCCCGACCGACACCCCCGGCTACCGGATCCTGCGCGACACCACGGTGCTCGGCATCGACAGCGGCCACTACGAGGTGCAGTACGACGACGTCCGGGTCCCGGCCGAGAACATCCTCGGCGAGCGCGGTCACGGCTTCGTGATCGCCCAGGAGCGTCTCGGTCCCGGCCGCATCTTCCACGCGATGCGTTGGCTCGGCCAGGCGCAGCGCGCCTTCGACCTGATGTGCACCCGGCTCAACGAGCGCGTCGCCTTCGGTGGCCCGCTCGCCGACAAGCAGCTGATGCAGCAGCACGTGTTCGACTCCTACACCCAGATCCAGGCCTCACGGCTGCTCACGCTCAAGGCGGCCGAGCAGATGGACCAGGGGGAGCAGGCGCGGGTGGAGATCGGCGCGGTCAAGGTCTTCGGGGCGCACATGCTCCACGACGTCGTGGACCGTGCCCTGCAGGTGTACGGCGCGGCCGGGCTCACCGAGGACACCCCGCTCTCGCACATGTACCGGACCGCACGCTTCGCCCGCCTCTACGACGGTGCCGACGAGGTGCACATCCAGAGCGTCGGGCGCAGGATCCTCAGCGAGTACCGCAAGGGCGGCAGCTGGGAGTTCGGGCTCCGCTGAGCCACGCCACCACCATCACTGCCCTCGCGGGCGCCAGGAAGAAGGAGCACCACGATGATCGTGATCGAAGCATGGATGACCTGCCGGGCAGGGACCGAGGACGACTTCGCGACGAACGTGCGTGAGCTCGTGCTCGCGACCAGCACCGAGCCCGACTACCTGTCCTACGAGTGCTCCCGGGACGTCTCGAACCCCTCCAGGTTCGTCTTCGTCGAGCACTGGGAGGACATGGAGGCGTTCAGCCGCCACCTCGCCACCGAGCACTACCAGGCGTTCGCGGCCAAGGCGGTCGACTGGATCCAGGGCCGCGACGTGCGCATCCACGAGGTCTCCTCGACCACGCGTCGCTGAGCTCAGCCCAGCAGCTGGAGCAGGTCCCACTCGGTCTCGGCGGCACGCCGCCCGATGGTGGCCAGCTCGACCGAGCGCATCGCTCCCGAGCGGTGCCGCTCGGCCTGGACGATGCAGATGATCCCCCACTTCAGCGTGCCCATGACCTGCCACCAGTGCAGGGCGCGGCGGTCGACGGTGGTGCCGCTCTCCGCCTCGTACGCCGCCACGAGGTCGTCGATCGTCCCGAAGCCACCGACCTCGGGCTTCTCGCCGAACCGCCAGGCCTTGACGCACAGCCAGCCCAGGTCCTCCAGAGGGTCGCCGAGGTGGGCGAGCTCCCAGTCGAGGACCGCGCGCACGCCCTCAGGACCGACGATGAAGTTGCCGTTGCGGAAGTCGCCGTGCACCACGCGGGCGGGGACCGGGTCGGGCCGGTTCTCCTCGAGCCAGCGGAAGGCGAGCTCTAAGGCGGGGTGCGGCTGTCCGGTCCGGTCGAGGGCGCGCTGCCACTCGGTGAGCTGGTCCCGCTTCTCGAGGCCGGGCACCGCCTCGATCGGGATCCGGTGCAGGCGGGCGAGGATCTGGCCGCACTGCCCGGCGAGCAGCTCGCGGGCGCCGGCGTACTCCGCGTCGCGCAGGATCCGCCGCGGGATCGACTCGCCGAGGATCCGCTCCATCACGACGTACGCCGCCCCGAGGTCGTCCTCGGAGGTGCTCGAGGTGATGATCCCGGGCGAGGGCACGCCGGCCTCCGCGGCCGCGACCATCAGCCCGGCCTCGCGGCCCATCGCCTCGGTCTCCACGGACCCGGGGGCGTCGAGCCGCAGGATCAGGGTGGCCGGCGCCGTCTGCTCGCCCTCGACCGAGAACAGCCAGGTGTGTCGCGACGCCCCGGCAGGGAGCCGGCTCAGGTCGGAGACCTCGAGGGTGTCGTCGCCGGTGCTACGTCGTAGCACCGCACGGAGCCGGACGCCCAGGTCGTCAGCGGCGGCGCTGGCGGGGCTGTGTGTCACCGGATACCTCCGTGGTTGTGTGCAGGGCCGAGAACCGGCCTAGAGTGTATGCAATCACGCCAGCTTTCGCACCGCGCTCCTGACTGAAAGGCCACATCGTGCACATCATCGAGGTCGGGCCCAGGGACGGCCTGCAGAACGAGGACGTGCTCGTCTCCACCGAGGACAAGATCCAGCTCGTGGAACGCAGCATCGCAGCCGGGTTGCGGCGCATCGAGGCGACCAGCTTCGTCCACCCCCGGCGGGTGCCGCAGATGGCCGACGCTGAGGCGGTGATGGCCGGCGTCCCCCGGCGCGACGACGTCTCCTACATCGGGCTGGTGCTGAACCGGCGCGGCTTCGACCGCGCGGTGGCGGCCGGGGTGGACGAGGTCAACTGCGTGGTGGTGGCCTCGGAGGAGTTCAGCCAGCGCAACCAGGGGATGTCGGTCGCGGACTCGGTGCGGACGGTCGGCTCCCTCG
The DNA here is from genome assembly GCF_058215695.1 of Nocardioides sp. Z38_18. NCBI lineage: Bacteria > Bacillati > Actinomycetota > Actinomycetes > Propionibacteriales > Nocardioidaceae > Nocardioides > Nocardioides sp. Z38_18. The sequence goes on along the minus strand of NZ_JBZAJE010000002.1, from coordinate 580,412 downwards.
CCCAGGACGCCCGCGACGCCGGACTGACGCTGTCGGTGACGATCGCAGCCGCCTTCGGCTGCCCCTTCGAGGGCGAGGTCCCCGAGGCCCATGTGATCGACCTGGTGCGCCAGGCCGCCGACTTCGGCGTGGACGAGGTCGCCCTCGCCGACACCATCGGCGTCGGTGTCCCGGCACAGGTGACCAGCCTGCTCGAGCAGGCTGCCGCCGTGGCGCCCTCCGTCCAGCTGCGGTGCCACTTCCACAACACCCGCAACACCGGGTACGCGAACGCGATCGCGGCCGTCGCCGCCGGGGTGCACGCGCTGGACTCCTCCACGGGCGGCATCGGTGGGTGCCCGTTTGCCCCCGACGCGACCGGCAACATCGCCACCGAGGACCTGGTCTACCTGCTGGAGCGCAGCGGCGCCGCGACCGGGGTGGACCTCGCCCAGGTGATGGAGACCGCGGTCTGGCTCGGTGGGGTGCTCGGTGACACGGTGCCGGGACAGCTGTCTCGCGCCGGCGCCTTTCCTGGTTGACGATCACCACCAACCTCTCAAAATTGTGTACAATTTTGGGATGGACACGACCACCTCCCCGACGCCCGGAACCCCAAGCGGGACCACGGGCCCCCTGAGCGGGCTGCGCGTCATCGAGCTCGGAAGCTTCATCGCCGGACCCTTCGCCGGGCAGCTGCTCGGCGACTACGGCGCCGAGGTGCTCAAGGTCGAGTCGGTCGGCTCCGGGGACACGATGCGGCGCTGGGGGATCAACCTGGAGGGGGAGAGCCTCTGGTGGCCGGTGATCGCCCGGAACAAGAAGTCGATCGCGATCGACCTGCGCCAGCCCGACGGCAGGGAGCTGATCCGGCGTCTGGTGGCCGAGGCGGACATCGTGCTGGAGAACTTCCGGCCGGGCACCCTGGCCAAGTGGGGCCTGGGGTACGACGACCTCTCCGCCATCAACCCGCGGGTGATCATGGTGCACGTCTCGGGGTTCGGCCAGACCGGTCCCCGGTCCACCGATGCCGGCTTCGGCAGCATCGGCGAGGCGATGGGCGGGATCCGGCACACCACCGGGAACCCCGAGCTGCCGCCGACGCGCAGCGGGATCAGCCTCGGTGACTCGCTGGCCGCGCTGTTCGCGGTGATCGGAACCCTTGCCGCGGTGCACGAGCGCTCGGTGAGCGGCCGTGGCCAGGAGGTGGACGTCGCGATCTACGAGGCCGTCGCCGCCCTGATGGAGTCGACCATGGCCGACCACGAGCTCGCCGGGGTCACCCGGGGGAGGACCGGCTCGGTGCTCCCGGGCGTCTCCCCCTCGAACGTGTACCCGACCGCGGACGACGCCGAGGTCCTGATCGCGGCGAACGCCGACACCGTCTACGGCCGGCTCTGCGAGGCGATGGACCGCCCGGAGCTGGCGACCGATCCCCGGTTCGCCACGCATGCCGCCCGCGGGGAGAACATGGCCGAGCTCGACGACCTGATCGGGGCCTGGACCGGTGCGATCCCGGCCGACGAGCTGCTCGCGACGATGGAGAGGCACGGCGTCCCGGCCGGGCGCATCTACACCGCGGCCGACATGCTCAGCGACCCGCACTTCGCCGCGCGGGAGATGGTCGTGCGGATGGTGAACAAGCTCGGCCTCGAGGTCCCGGCAGCAGGAGTGGTACCGAAGTTCTCCCGGACCGTCCCGGGCGCGCCGGTGGCGGGTCCTGCCCTCGGTGAGCACACCCGGGACGTCCTCGGCTCGCTCGCCGGCGTCGACGACGAGCACTGGCAGCGCCTCGAGGAGGCCGGGGTCACGTTCCAGTCGAACGACTGACCCGACCCGAGGGTGCCGCGCGCAGATCCGCGCCGCGCCCTCGTCGTTCCGCCCCTGGGCCGGATCCGCCACCGCGGGTCCGGCCCATCTGCGTTCTCCGGCCGGTCCGGCCCTGTTTGACACCCCTGGTTCTGTTTTGCAGAATATGGCTCTGTTATCCAGAACTACTGAGCGAAGTGGAGTCAGATGAGCGACTTGCCCGAGGTCCTCGAGCACGTCCGGCGGGGGATGCTGCCGGCGCACATCTACAACGACGCGGAGATCTTCACCGCGGAGAAGGAGCGCCTCTTCGGCCGAGCATGGATGTTCGTCGCCCACGAGTCCGAGATCCCCGACGTCGGCGACTACGTGGTCCGCCGGGTGATGGACAACTCGTTCATCGTCAGCCGCGCGCAGGACGGCACGATCCACGCCATGTTCAACATGTGCCTGCACCGCGGCATGCAGGTCTGTCGGGCCGAGCAGGGCAACGCCTCGCACTTCCGCTGCCCCTACCACGGCTGGTCCTACCGCAACGACGGCCGGATCGTCGGGCTGCCCTTCCACAAGGAGGCGTACGGCGGCGAGGAGGGGTTCGCCAAGAAGGGCGCCCGGCTCGTGCCCGCGCCCAACCTGGACTCGATCAACGGACTCGTCTTCGTCTCGATGGACCCTGACGCGATGCCGCTGCGGGACTACCTCGGTGACTTCGCCTTCTACCTCGACTACTACACCAGGCAGAGCGCGAGCGGCGTCGAGGTGCTCGGCCCCCAGCGGTGGCGGGTCAAGGCCAACTGGAAGATCGGCGCCGAGAACTTCGCCGGCGACATGTACCACACCCCCCAGACCCACACGAGCGTCGTGGAGATCGGCCTGTTCCGGGAGCCGAAGGCCGAGAAGCGCAAGGACGGGAACACCTACTGGGCCGGTCGCGGCGGCGGTACGACGTACAAGCTGCCCCCGGGGACCCTGGAGGAGCGGATCGCCTACGTGGGCTACCCCGCGGAGATGATCGAGCGGATGAAGCAGCAGTGGTCCGCCGAGCAGCTCGACGTCATCGGCAGGGACGGTTTCATGATCTCGGCGGCCTCGGTGTTCCCGAACCTGAGCCTGGTGCACAACTGGCCCAAGGTCGGTGACTCCGACGACGTGGTGCCGTTCATCTCGCTGCGGCAGTGGCAGCCGATCAGCGAGAACGAGACCGAGGTCGTGTCCTGGTTCGTCGTGGACAAGGAGGCGCCGGAGGAGTTCAAGAAGCTGTCCTACAAGGCCTACCTGATGTGCTTCGGCAGCACCGGCATGTTCGAGCAGGACGACGTGGAGAACTGGGTCTCGCTGACCAACACCGCGGCCGGCACGATGGCCCGCAACCTGCTGCTGAACGGCCGGATGGGGCTGCTCAAGGACGACACCCCCGTGGTGGCGCCGCTGAGCGCGGAGGAGTTCGCCGGGCCGGGTGTGGCCAGGGTCGGGTACGGCGAGTACAACCAGCGGGCGCTGCTCGCCGAGTGGGCCGACCACCTTGAGCGGCAGCCGGTGCCCAGTGCGCCGACGATCGTCGGGATGCCGGGCCAGGACGCCGCTGCGAAGGTGCCGGAGGCGTGCTTGTGACCACCCACATCCCGATCCGGTCGGACTCCTCGCCCCTGGGCCAGGACGCCTCGAGGACCGAGGCGGTCGGCGCCTCCCTGGCCTTCGACGACGCCCGGCACCTGCTGGCGCACCGCTGGCTGGTCGAGGAGGCCTACCTCCTGGACCACCAGGACTACGACCTCTGGCTCGACGTGCTGGCCGAGGACATCCACTACTTCATGCCGATCAAGGTGACCACCGCGCTGGGCACCGGCTACGACACGGCCAGGCGGATGGCGCACTTCGACGAGGACAAGTACTCCCTGAGCCGGCGGGTCGCGCGGTTCCAGACCGAGCACGCCTGGACCGAGGACCCGCCCTCGCGGATCCGGCACCACCTCTCCAACGTCCGCACCTTCGCCACCGACGTGCCGGACGAGCTGGTCGTCGAGTCGGCCGTGCTGCTGTTCCGCAGCCGTGGTGACGTCAACGAGCCCTCGTTGATCTCGGCCGGCCGCACCGACCTGCTCCGGCGTGAGGGCGACCGTTGGCTGCTGGCCCGCAGGCACATCGCGGTGGACGAGTCGGTGCTGCGCACCCAGAACCTGGCGATCTTCCTGTGAAGCTCTCCTGGGAGGGCGAGGCCGAGGACGCCGTCGCCGCTGCCCGGGCGGCCTCGGCCCGGAGCAGCCTGGCCGAGCAGACCGAGGGCGAGCCGCTCACGATCGGCAACGAGTTCTCCACGGTGCGGGTCTCCAAGGTGCTCACGCGCAACGGGGCCCGGCTGCTGGTGGAGTCGACGAAGTCCGGGCAGTGGGTGACGCTCGACCCGCTTGAGATGGAGGCCCTCACCTGGCAGAACCCGACGACGCTGTCCGCGATGGTCGGGCACCCGTTCGCCCCGCTGCTCCCGGACGAGCCGGACGAGCCGGACGAGGCCGACGAGCCGGACGAGCCCGGGGAGCCCCGCGCGTGAGCGGCTGGCTGGAGGGCAAGCGCACGCTGGTCGTCGGGGGCGGTTCCGGGATCGGCCGCGGCGTGGTGTCCGCGTTCGCCGCCGAAGGCGCCCGGGTCGCGGTGCTGGAGGTCGACGCCGACAAGTGCGAGCGGCTGCGGGCCGAGACCGACGCGGTGGTCGTCCACGGCGACGCGACCACGGCCGCCGCGAACGACGCCGCCGTCGCGGCCGCGGTGGAGGCCTTCGGCGGGCTCGACGTGCTGGTCACCTGCGTGGGGATCTTCGACTTCTACCGGCCCCTGGCCGAGATCGACGCGGCGGACCTCGACGACGCGTTCGACGAGATGTTCGGCGTCAACGTGAAGTCACACCTGCACAGCGTCAAGGCGGCGATCCCGGCGCTGCGGGCCAGCGGTGGCAACGTGGTGCTGACCGAGTCGACCTCGGCGTACTACCCCGGCCGCGGTGGCACCCTCTACGTCGCCTCGAAGTTCGCGGTGCGCGGCCTGGTGACGACGCTCGGCCACGAGCTGGCCCCCGAGGTCCGGGTGAACGGGGTCGCGCCGGGCGGCACCCTGGCCACCGACCTGAAGGGGCTCAGCTCGCTGGGTCTCACCGAGCAGCGTCTCGACGGCCCGGACCGGGCCGCCGAGCTGGCGGCTCGCAACCCGCTCGGGGTCGCGCTCTCCGGCGACGACCACGCCTGGAGCTACGTGTTCCTGGCCTCCGACCGGGCGCGGGGGATCTCGGGACGGGTCGTCCACTCCGACGGCGGCATGGGGATCAAGGGATGAGAGAGGAAGTCCGATGGCACTGCTGAGGGCCGACCTGGACGCGTGCCAGGGATACGCGAACTGCGTCGTGGGCGCGGAGGACGTCTACGACCTCGACGACGACGGCACCGTGGTCCTGCTCCGGACGAGCATCGCCCCGGAGGAGGTCGCCAGGGTCGGAGCGGCTGCCCGCAGCTGTCCCGTCTCGGCGCTGTGGCTGGAGGACGAGTGAGCCAGGCCGCGACTTCCGGCGTACTCGTCGTCGGCGCCTCGGTCGCCGGAGTGGCCACCGCCCGCGAGCTCCGCGCCCAGGGGTACGCCGGGACGGTGCGCGTGCTCGACGCGCAGGCCGAGGTGCCCTACGACAAGCCCCCGCTCTCCAAGGCCCCGGTCGAGGACGACGCGCTCGTGCCGCTGATCACCCACGCGCAGGCCGAGGAGCTCGGGATCGAGCTCGTCCTCGGCCGCCGGGCCGCGGCGCTCGACGTGGCGACCTCCGAGGTCGTGCTGCAGGACGGCGACAGGCTCCGCTACGAGACGCTCGTGATCGCCACCGGGCTCACGCCGCGCCCCGCGCCCTGGGTGGACCCGCACGTCCACGTGCTGCGCACGGTCGCGGACGCACGCGCGCTCCGGGCCGACCTCCGCACCGCCGAGCACCTGCTGGTCGTCGGTGCCGGCTTCGTGGGGGCGGAGGTGGCCGCGCTGGCTCGCGGGCACGGCATCGCCGTGACGCTGGTGGACCCGGCCCCCATCCCGATGAGCCGCGTGGTCGGCGACGTGCTCGGCGAGCGGCTCGCCGCGCTGCACCGTCGTCACGGGGCCGACACCAGGTTCGGGACGGTCGTCACGGACCTGAGCCGGACCGGTCCTCGGCTGCGTGCCCGGCTCTCCGACGGCACGACGGTGGACACCGACGCGGTCCTGGTCGGGATCGGTTCCGAGCTCGACCTGGGGTGGCTGGAGGGCTCCGGTGCGGTCCTGGACGACGGGGTGCTGTGCGACGACTCCGGCCGGGTCCTCGGCTGTCCCGGGATCCACGCCGTGGGTGACGTCGCCCGCTGGCACCAGCCCCGCCTCGGCCGGGCCGAGCGCGTGGAGCACTGGACCAACGCCACCGAGCAGGCCGGGTGCGTCGCCCACAACATCGTCCGGCCCCAGGAGCCACGGTCGCTGGACCCGGTCGGCTTCGTCTGGAGCGACCAGTACGACTGGAGGATCCACCTCGCCGGCACCCGCGACCCGCGGCGTGCGCCCGAGGTGCTCGAGCAGGGCGACCCGTTCCGCCTGGCTGCGCTCTGGTCCGACGACGACGGCCACGTCACCGGCGGGATGACCGTGAACTGGCCCAAGGCCTCGGTCCGGCTGCGCGGTGCGGTGGCTGCCCAGAGCTCCGTGCAGACGCTCCTCGACCAGCTGGGCGGCGCGTCGGGCAGCCGGCCGGCCGGGCAGCAGGCCGATGCGGCGGTGTCGGCATGAGTGCGACGCTGGCACAGCTGCGCGAGGAGGTGGCCGAGGGCTGCCGGGTGCTCGCCGCGCGCGACCTGGCCCCCGGGATCCTCGGGCACATCAGCGTGCGGGTGGACGACGACCTGCTCCTGGTGCGCTGCCGCGGCCCCCGGGAACGCGGTCTGGCGTTCACCACTGCCGAGGACATCCGGCTGGTCGACCTCGACGGCAGGCCCGGAGCCGCAGGCGAGCTGGACGAGCACACCGTCCCCTTCGAGCTGCCGCTGCACACGGCCGTGCTCCGCCGGCGGCCCGACGTGACCTGCGTGGTGCACGCGCACCCGCGTGACGTGGTCGCCGCGGACCTGGCCGGGCTCTCGATCCGGCCCATCGTGGGTGCCTTCGACATCCCGGGGGCCAAGCTCGCGGCCGGCGGCGTCCCGGTTCACCCGCGCTCGGTGCTGGTGCACACCGCCGCCCTGGGGGACGCGCTCGCCGACTCCCTCGGGCAACGGCCGGTGGTGGTGATGCGCGGGCACGGGCTGACCTCAGTGGCCTCCTCGGTTCCCGAGGCGGTGCTCCAGGCCCTGTCGGTGGCAACGATCGCCTCGCTCTCGCTCCAGGTGGCCGCCGCGGGTGGGACACTGGAACCGATCGGCCCCGACGACCTGGCCGACCTCCCCGACGTGGGCAACGGGCTGAACCTCGGTGCAGCCTGGCGCCACGAGCTGGCGAGGCTCGTTGCGCAGCAGGGCCCGGTCACTTAGCGTACGTTCGTTAGAAAGTGCTGATCCTGCGGCCTTCGGCCCACGGACACAGAACACGCCTCGACCGCCCCGCGGGGCAGAGCGGACACCGATCTCCATGACTGCGCCATCCGATCCCGGCCCGGCGGCCGACGCCGACGTGGCCGAACCCGGCCCGGTCGACTGGCGAGACTGCCGCCCCGTCGAGCTGAGCCCGATCCTGCAGCACTCCAGCGAGGCGTTCTACGAGCACGGGTTCCACGGCACCACGGTGCGTGACATCGCCAACCGTGTCGGGGTCACCGTGCCGGCGCTCTACTACCACCACGAGAACAAGGAGGCGATCCTCGCGGCCGTGCTCGAGGCGGCGATCGGGGACCTGCTGCCCCGTGGTGAGGCGGCGATCGCCGAGGCCGGCGACGACGTGCTGCAACAGATGACGAACCTCGTCGAGAGCATCGTGCTGCACCTGACCGTGCGGGCCCGCCTCGCGGCGCTGGACTCGGAGTACCGCTACCTCAGCCCGGAGGCCCGGGCGACGTACGCCGACCTGCGCAAGCGCAACGAGCTGATGACCCTGGAGGTCATCGAACGCGGCCTCGACCAGGGTGTGTTCGCGGTGGCCGACCCGAAGGAGGCGAGCCGGGCGCTGCTCGGGATGCTCCAGGCGATCGCGCGCTGGTACGTGACCTCGGGTCCGCTGCCCCCGCAGGACGTCGCCGCCCGGTACGTCGACCTGAGTCTCGCCCTGCTCGGAGCACCGCGCCCCCTCGCCCGACCGTAGGTCCCTGCTCCGCATCCCGGCCGCCACCGGCCCTTCCTCACCACGCCCGACTGGAGGCACCATGAGCACCGCCAGCACTGCGGACCGCGGGTTCGTCCCCGGCAACATCGGCCACGGCGACCTGACCGTGACCCAGCTGCTGCGGCACGGGTCCACCTGGCACGCCGACCGGACGATCCGCACCGTCGGCGCCGACGAGTCCGCGATCAGCTTCGGTGACTTCGCCGGCCGGGCGGCTGCGCTCGCCCACGGGCTGCGCGAGCTCGGGGTCACCGAGGGAACCTGTGTCGGGTCGCTGCTCTGGAACACCCGGGAGCACCTGGAGGCCTACTACGCCGTGCCCGCCATGGGCGGCCTCCTGCACACGATCAACCCACGGCTCTCCGCCGAGCAGATCGCGTTCACGATCAACCATGCCGGCGACGAGGTGCTGCTGGTCGATGCCGCGTTCGTCGACCAGGTCGCCGCGATCGCCGACCGGACGCCGACGGTGCGGGCGGTCGTCGTGGTGGGGTCGGGGGAGCACGGCTCGCTGGCCGGACTCTCCGCGGAGTCGATCGGGTACGGCGCACTCGTCGACGCCCAGCCCACCGAGTTCGCCTGGCCGGTGCTCGACGAGCGCGCTGCGGCGACCCTGTGCTACACCACCGGCACCACCGGGGACCCCAAGGGCGTCGCCTACAGCCACCGGTCGATCTGGATCCACGCACTGTCGCTGTGCACGGCCAACGCGGTCGCCCTCAGCTCGAGGGACTGCGGCTACATCATCGTGCCGATGTACCACGCGAACGCCTGGGGCTACCCCTACGCGAACTTCTGGGCCGGCGGTGACCTGCTGCTGTGCAACAAGAGCGTCGACCCGGCGACGGTCGTCGAGGCCGTGCGCAAGTACCGGCCCACCTACTCCAACGGCGTGCCGACGGTGTGGAACGAGATCCTCAGCCATCTCGACGCCGACCCGGACCGCGACCTGGAGTCCCTGGACCGGGTGATCCTCGGTGGCGCCCCCATCCCGCAGACGCTCCGCTCGGGGCTCAGGGACCGCTACGGAGTGGAGGCGCTCCAGGGGTGGGGGATGACCGAGACGTCGCCGCTGGTGACCCTCAACCGGCCGCCACGGCCCGAGGAGGACCCGCACCCCGAGACCCGGGCGGGGATGCAGGGCCGGGTGCTGGCCGGCGTCGACATCCGGCTGGTGGAGCCGGACACGGGGACGGTGCTGCCCGCCGACGGCGAGACCGTCGGGGAGCTCGAGCTGCGCGGCCCCTGGATCGCCGACTCCTACTACCGCACCGACGCGCCGGAGAAGTTCCACGACGGCTGGCTGCGCACGGGCGACGTCGGCACCCTCGACCCGCTCGGCTACGTGAACCTCACCGACCGGGCCAAGGACGTGATCAAGTCCGGGGGCGAGTGGATCTCCTCGGTGCACCTCGAGCTCGAGATCGCCAAGCATCCCGACGTCGCGCAGGCGGCCGTCATCGGCGTACCGGACGAACGCTGGGACGAGCGTCCGTGTGCCCTTGTCGTCCTGCGGCCCGGGGCCGCGGTCACCCTCGATGAGCTCCGGACCGCCCTGCTCGAGGCGGTGCCGAAGTGGTGGATCCCCGAGCGCTGGGTGCTGCTCGACGCGCTGCCGCTGACCAGCGTCGGGAAGTTCGACAAGCGCGCCATGCGCACGCTCGTCGCCGACGCGAGCCTCGAGGTCCGCACCCTCTAGGGCACGCGGCCCGCCCTCCCGCGCCGGCCAGGACCCCCGCACCACCGCCACCGAACGGCTGCTCGAACCGCAGAGCGGCCGGTCCTCGTGTTCGGCAGAAGCAACTTCTGCACAGCGAATCAAGTGGTTCAGTCGACGCTCAGCAAATCGTTATATTCGGATGCCTAGCGAACGCTAAGAAGAACTTGACTTCCCACTTAGCGGATGTTCAACTTCCACCCGACCACGCTCGTGAGTCACATCACAGTTTGAAGGGACACCACCAGATGTTGCGAAAGACGATCCCGGCTGCGCTCGCCGCCGGCGCCCTCCTGACGCTGACCGCCTGCGGCAATTCCTCCTCCGGGAGCTCCGAGGCCAAGGACGGGGTCAAGATGGGTCCCGGCGTCTCCGCCAAGGAGATCAAGGTCGGCATCCTGACCGACTACTCCGGTCCGATCGCCGAGGCGGCCACGTCGGGTTCGCTCGGTCTCGAGGTCAAGCTCGAGGAGAAGAACGCCGAGGGCGGGATCTGCGGACGCAAGCTCGTCGCGGTCAAGGGCGACACCAAGTACGACGCGCAGCAGACCACCCAGGTCTACCGGGCCAACGCCAACGACGTCGTGATGCTCGGCCAGGTGATCGGCACCGCGTCGATCAACGCGGTCAAGGAGAACATCGCCCGCGACGACATGCCGACCCTGGCGGGCTCCCTGAACACCACGACGCTCTCCCTCGAGGACGTCTACGTCACGCTCCCGACCTTCGAGGTCGAGCTGATGAACGGTCTCGTCTGGGCTGCCGAGCAGGCCAAGGCCAGCGAGAGCAACCCGATCAAGGTCGGCATCGTCGCCAGCACCGATGACTTCGGCAAGGTCTACATGGACGCCGTCAAGTTCGCTGCCGAGGGCACCCCCGGCGTCGAGGTCGTCGCCACACCGACCTACGCACCCACCGACAAGGACTACACCGCCCAGGTCTCCGACCTGAAGAAGTCCGGCGCGACCGTCGTCGTGCTCGGCAACGGTGTGGGCGAGACCGCCGGCTTCGTCGGCACCGCCGCGCAGCTCGGCTTCAAGCCGACCTGGATCGCCGACTCCGGCGCCTGGTCCGCCGCACTGGCCGTCCCGCTCAAGGGCCTGCTCGACGACTTCTACGTCTCCGGCGGCTACGGCGGCCTCAGCGACGACGTCCCCGGGATCAAGGCCCTCGACGCAGCCATCGCGAAGTACGCGCCCAAGTCGAAGCCGAACAACTTCCAGGTCGCCGGCTGGATGATGGGCGACACCGTGATCGCCGCCCTGACCAAGGCGTGCGAGGACAAGGACCTGACCCGCGCCGGCGTCATCAAGGCGATGAAGGACCTCAAGGTCGACTACCAGGGCATCACCCCGCCCATCGACCTGGGCAACGGCAGCCAGATCGTGAGCTACAACTCGCGGATCAACAAGGTCGAGGCCGACGGCCAGCTGACCCCGATCACCGAGTTCGCCGCCGCTGACGTCTCCAAGGCGTGGGGCGAGAAGAACGGCTTCTGATTCCACTGTGCGGGGCGCGCGGTGAACCTGCCGTGCGCCCCGCACTGCTCAGTCCTTCGACTCACACGGGAGCAGACAGACAGATGACCCTCTTCTTGCAACTGACCTTCCAGGGGCTCGCCCTCGGGATGGTCCTCGGCCTGATCGCGCTCGGGTTCGTGATCATGATCAAGGGCTCGGGAACCTTCAACTTCGCCCACGGCGAGTTCGTTGCCCTGGGTGCCTACCTCGTGCTCGCGATGATGCCGCACATGCCGTACTGGCTGGCGTTCATCGTCGCGGTGGTGGCGACCGTCCTGCTGGCACTGGTCGTCGAGGCCGTCCTGCTCCGCAAGCTCATCGGGCACGGGGTCACCGTCGTGGTCCTGGCCACGCTCGGCATCGGTGTCATGGTGCACGCCCTGGTGCTGATGATCTGGGGCATCGGGTCGAAGGACTCCGCCGGCCCCGTCGGCGGCGGCACCACCACGATCGGCGGCGTCGTGCTCACCTGGAGCGGCATCGTCACCATCGTGAGCTCGCTGGCCGTGCTGGCCCTGCTCACCCTCTTCTTCCGGCGCACGCCCTACGGCCTGGCACTGCGTGCCACGGCCAGCCATCAGGAGGCCGCCCTTGCCCAGGGGATCAACGTGGGCAGGATGTTCGCGCTCTCCTTCGCGATCGCCGCGTCCCTGGCCGTCGTCGCCGGCATCTTCCTGGCCTCGTTCCCCAGGGTCGTCTCGCCCTCGATGGCGCACGTCGCCCTGGTCGCCATCCCGGCGATCGTGATCGGCGGGATGGACTCGCTGCTCGGCGCCGTCGTCGCCGGACTCCTCGTCGGGCTCATCCAGGTCCTCGGCTCGGGCTACCTCGCCGACTTCGGCGGAGGCAAGCTCCACGAGGTCCTGCCCTACATCTTGATGCTCGTCGTCCTGGCAGTCAGACCGTACGGGCTCTTCGGCAGCCGCGGCATCGAAAGGGTGTGACAGATGTCAGCCACGATCAATCCTGAACGCGTCGAGGGCGCCCCCGCCGCGGAGTCGCTCGCGGCGCTACGCCCCCGGCGCCGTCCCTGGGGCCTGCTGGCCTGGGCCGTCGTGCTGCTGGTCGCCCCCCTGGTGATCGGCTCCGACAAGTGGATGGGCATCGGCGTCTTCGCGCTGATCGCCGCGATCAGCGCGGTCGGCCTGCAGGTGATCATGGGCTTCGCCGGCCAGATCTCGATGGGCCAGGCCGCCTTCATGGCGATCGGGGCCTACTCCGCAGCCTGGCTCGGGGTCGACCTCGAGCAGCCGTGGTGGATCTGGCTGCCGGCCTCCGCCCTGATCTCGGGCGTCTTCGGCGCGATCTTCGCACCGATCGCGGTCCGGATCCGCGGGCTCTACCTCGCGGTCGCCACCCTGGCGCTGGTGTTCATCGGCCTCTACGTCTGGGAGACCTGGACCAGCTTCACCGGCGGCGGCAGCGGCCGCACGGCCGCCGCGGTCGAGATCAACGGGCAGAACCTGCTCGACGGCTACTGGAGCGGTGACACCCAGGTGTTCACCCTGTTCCAGGCGTGGTGGTACTTCATCCTCGCCGTCCTGGCCGTCGTCGTACTGCTCACCTGGAACATCAAGCGCTCCCGCCTGGGCCGCGCGATGTTCGCCGTCCGGGACCGGGACATCGCCGCAGGGGTCGCCGGCATCCCGGTGACCAGCACCAAGGTGGTCGCCTTCGCGATCTCCTCGGCCTTCGCCGGTCTCTCCGGTGCGCTGCTGGCCGGGTACATGGGCTTCATCTCCTCCACCCAGTGGTCGCTGATGCTCTCCGTGGACATCATCTGCATGGTCGTCATCGGCGGCCTGGGCAGCATCTCCGGTGCGGTCCTCGGCGCCTTCTTCTTCAAGGCGATCCCCGAGGTCGTGAACTGGCTCGCGACCTTCGTCCCGGGCATCTCCCAGGACGCCAAGGTCGAGGGCGGCATCACCGCGCCGCTGCTGTCCCAGTTCGTCTACGGACTGGTGATCGTGCTGGTGCTGATCTTCGAGCCGCGCGGCCTCAACCAGATGTTCCGCAGGGCGTTCGCCGCGGTCCGCGCACGTCGAGAAAGGGCGACCCAGTGAACCCGACATCCACCCCTTCCGCCGAGGCCCCGGCCCTGGCCGTCGAGGGTCTCAGCGTCCGGTACGGCGCTGCGAACACGTCGCTGACCGACGTGAGCCTGACCGTGCCGAAGGGCGAGATCGTCACGCTCCTCGGCCCCAACGGCGCCGGCAAGACCACGATGATGCGCGCGGTGTCCGGGCTGCTGGGAACGCACGGCGCGGTCGTCACGTCGGGCAGCGTCAGGCTGCTCGGCGAGGACGTCACGACCGAGAGCCCGTCCTCGCGGGTACGCCGCGGCCTGGCCCAGGCGCTGGAGGGCCGGCAGGTCTTCGGTGACCTGACCGTCGCGGAGAACCTGGCCTCCGGGGCCTACATACGCAGGTACAAGAAGGCCGAGGCGCACGAGGTGCGGGAACGGGTGCTGAGCCACTTCCCGGCCCTGCACGCCCTGCTGGACCGCAAGGCCGGCTACCTCTCCGGCGGCGAGCAGCAGATGCTCGCGATCGGGCGGGCGATGATGTCCCAGCCCTCGGTGCTGCTGCTGGACGAGCCGAGCCTCGGCCTGGCTCCCAAGATCGTCGAGAACGTCCGGGACGTGATCCTGGCGATCAACGCCGAGGGCGCCTCGATCCTGCTCGTCGAGCAGAACGCCGCGATGGCGCTCTCGATCGCACAGCACGGCTACATCCTCGAGCACGGTCGCGTGGTCAAGGAGGGTCTCGCAGCGGACCTCCGCGCCGACGACGAGATCATCTCGCTCTACCTGGGAGTGGCCCCCACTGGCACCGGACCTCGCGCCGAAGGAGCTGGCACGCATGCCTGACCCGACCACCCACCACCAGCCCGACCTGCTCGAGGTCGAGGAGATCTCGCTCAGCTTCGCCGGGGTCAAGGCGATCGACGGCGTCAGCTTCTCGGTCCGCGAGGGCGAGCTGTTCTCGGTCATCGGCCCCAACGGGGCCGGCAAGTCGTCGCTGTTCAACTGCATCTCCGGGGTCTACCGGCCGCAGTCGGGCTCGGTGCGCTTCACCGGGGACGAGCTGCTCGGCCTCAAGCCGCACGTCGTGGCCCGCAAGGGGATCGCGCGCACGTTCCAGAACGTCGAGGTCTTCCCCGCGATGACGGTGGAGGAGAACCTGCTGCTCTCGCGGCACAACTTCATGCGCAGCGGCCCGATCGCCTGCATGGTCCGGGTCGGGCGCTCGCTGAAGGAGGAGCGTGAGGCGGCCGTCAAGGTCCGCGAGTACGCCGACCTGCTCAACATCGTGCACCTGCTCGACGAGCCGGTCGGCCCGTTGCCGCACGGCACCCAGAAGCGGATCGAGCTGGCGCGGGTGCTGGCGATGGAGCCGCGCCTGATCATGCTCGACGAGCCGGTGGCGGGGATGAACTTCGACGAGACCGCGGAGATGGCCGCAGCCATCCAGCAGGTCAACAAGGACCTCGGCGTCGCGATCCTGCTGGTGGAGCACGACATGCACATGGTGATGGGCATCTCCGACCGCATCTGCGCCCTCGACTTCGGCCAGCGGATCGCGCTGGGCACCCCGGCCGAGGTGGCTCGCGACGAGCGCGTCATCGCCGCCTACCTGGGGGGTGCCCTGTGAGCGCCGAGCCGTTGAAGGTCTGGGGGATCGCGGGCAGCCTGCGTGAGGGATCGGTGAACCGGAAGCTGCTGAGTGCCGCGAAGCAGCTGGCGCCAGCCGACATCGAGGTCCACATCACCGGGTTGCTCCCGGAGATCCCGTTGTTCAACGAGGACCTGCTCGTGGACTGCCCGGCGGGGGTCGAGGCGATGCGGGCGGAGGTCGCCGCGGCGGACGCGCTCCTGATCGTCACCCCGGAGTACAACGGGGGAGTGCCGGGCGTGCTGAAGAACGCGCTGGACTGGCTCTCCCTCCCCTTGGGTGGATCCGTGCTGCAGCGGATGCCGGTGGCCGTGATGGGTGCCTCGCCCGGCCGGCTGGGCACCGCGCGCAGCCAGCTCGACCTGCGCGCGACGTTCCTGTTCTCCCAGTCCCCGGTGGTGGCGGGGCCGGAGCTGATCCTGAGCTTCGCCGACGCGGCCTTCGACGAGGAGGGCCGGCTGACCGACGAGGTCGCCATCGACCGGCTCGCCTCCATCTTCGACGGGCTCAAGCGCTATGCCCGGATCAACCAGGCCCAGGAGGTCCTCGGATGAGCAGCACGATCGATCGCCAGTTCGTCAGCAGCGCCTCGCCCGGTGCCCCGCGCGCCGGCGCCGGTGGCCACCCCTGCCAGGGGCTCTACCACTCCCCGGCCGGGGAGCGCCCGAGGATCGCGGTCATCGCCACGCACTACCAGATCGACTTCTCCGAGCACTACCTCGCCGAGCTCCTCGCCGCGCGCGGCCTCGGCTTCCTCGGGTGGAACACCCGGTTCCGGGGCTACGAGTGGCTGTTCAACCTCGACCAGGCCCTGGTCGACATCGGGGTCGGCGTGCGCTGGCTCAAGGAGCAGGCCGGGGTCGACCAGGTGATCCTGCTGGGCAACTCCGGGGGCGGCTCGCTGATGGCGGCGTACCAGTCCCAGGCGGTGGAGCCGTGCATCCGCCCCGCCCGCGACATGGAGCCGGCGCCCGGCGTGGACGAGCTGATCGCCGGTGACGGCTACATCTCGATGGCCGCGCACCTGGGCCGTCCCGACGTGCTCACCGACTGGATGGACGCCTCGGTCGTCGACGAGCTCGACCCGCTCGCGACCGATCCCGACCTCGACCTGTTCAACCCCGAGAACGGGCCGCCGTACTCCGAGGAGTTCGTCGCCCGCTACCGGGCCGCCCAGGTGGCCCGCAACCACCGGATCACCGCGTGGGCGAAGGACGAGCTCGACCGGGTCACCGCCGCCGGCTACCACGACCGGTACTTCAGCGTGTCCCGGACCTGGGCCGACCCGCGCATGGTCGACCCGACCCTGGACCCGTCGAGCCGCAAGCCGGGCTGGTGCTACCGCGGCCCGACCGAGGAGGCCAACCGGGGCGAGCGCGGCATCGGTGGCCAGACCACGCTGCGCAACTGGCTGAACATGTGGAGCCTGGAGGAGTCCCAGACCCGCGCCGAGCCGCACCTGGCCAAGATCACCGTGCCCACGCTGGTGGTCAACCCCGAGGCCGACACCGGAGTCTTCCCCAGTGACGCAGAGCGGATCTTCGCCGCGATCGGGAGCACCGACAAGGAGCGGATCGACATGCCCGGGGACCACTACTTCGCCGAGCCCGCCCACGCCCGGGGCGACGTCGCCGACGTCGTCGCGCACTGGGTGAGCACGCGCTTCGCGGGGGGCGAGGGGTGACGGACGCGGACGCGCTCCAGCGGGCTCGTCGCCAGCACTGGGTCAACCAGGTCGCCCGGCACGCGTTCGAGCGGCCGGACCTGTGCGCAGTGAAGTGCGCCGGGCGGGAGCTGAGCTGGGCCGAGCTGGAGGAGCGCGTGCTCGCGCTCTCGGGTGCGCTGGCTCGGCGTGGGGTGCGCGAGGGCGACCGGGTCGCGCTGCTTCTGGGCAACCGGCTGGAGTACATCGAGATCCTGATCGCGGTGAACCGGCTCGGGGCGGTGGCCGTCCCGCTGAACTTCCGGCTCAGCGCGGCCGAGATCGACTACATCCTGGGCGACAGCGGCTCGGCGCTGCTCTTCGTCGACGCCGGCACGGCAGCGGCGGGCGCGGCTGCCGCCGGTGACCGGCTGCCGGTGGTGGAGATCGTCGATGCCGGCGCGTCACCGCACGGCGTCGGCACGGCGTACGACGAGCTGCTGGCCGAGAGCGGGGAGCCGGCCCCCGAGCTGGACCTGCTCGAGGAGCTGCCGGCGCTGATCATGTACACCTCGGGGACCACCGGGCGACCCAAGGGCGCGGTGCTCACCCACCACAACCTGGCCGCCCAGTGCGCGACCCTGCTCACCGCGTTCGCGTTCGAGATGCGCGACGAGGTCAACCTGTGCACCTCGCCGCTGTTCCACATCGGCGCGATCGGCGCCACCGCGCCGGCGATCATGATGGGCGCGACCTCGGTGATCCTGCCGACGGGGGCGTTCGACGGGGCCACCACCCTGGACCTGATCGAGCGCGAGCGGGTGACCTCGTGCTTCATGGTGCCGACCCAGTGGCAGGCGGTGTGCGAGGAGCAGGCGCGCGCGCCCAGGGACCTGTCCGCGCTGCGGGTGACCGGGTGGGGCGCGGCGCCGGCCAGCGACACGCTGCTGCGGGAGATGGGCCGGCTGTTCCCCGGGTCCTCGAACGTCGCCCTGTTCGGGCAGACCGAGATGTCGCCGGTGACCTGCGTGCTCGAGGGCAGGGACGCGCTGCGCAAGCTCGGGTCGATCGGGCGTCCCGCGCCCGGCGTCTGGGTGCGGATCGTGGACAAGGAGATGCGCGACGTCGCTCCGGGCGAGGTGGGCGAGATCGTCTACCGGGGGCCTGGCACGATGCTCGGCTACTGGAACAACCCGGAGGCGACGGCCGAGGCCTTCGCCGGCGGCTGGTTCCACTCCGGCGACCTGGTCCGGATGGACGAGGACGGCTTCCTCTACGTCGTGGACCGCGCCAAGGACATGATCATCTCCGGCGGGGAGAACATCTACTGCGCCGAGGTCGAGAACGTGCTGGCGGGACACCCCGACATCGCGGAGGTGGCCGTGATCGGCCGCAGCCACGAGGTCTGGGGCGAGACCCCGGTGGCCGTGGTGGCGCTGAAGGCCGGTGCGGACCCGCTGGACATCGAGGCGCTCCGGACCTGGGCCGGTGCCCAGCTGGCCCGCTACAAGCTCCCCACCGAGCTGGTGCTCCTGGACTCGCTGCCGCGCAACGCCTCCGGCAAGCTCGTGAAGGGCGTGCTGCGTGAGCGGCTCAGCGAGCGCTGAGCGGCTGCGTCGTACCCCCACGCCGGTCTCGGATCGTTACGCTGCGGTCGTGGCGAACGCGAACACCGACGACGAGCACGGCCCTCGGCCCCAGTACCCGATCGAGTCGGTCGACAACGCGCTGCGGATCCTGCGGCTCTTCGCCGAGCGACGCAGCATCCGGCTCACCGACGTCAGTGAGTACCTCGGGGTGGCGTCCTCCACGGCGCACCGGCTGCTGGCGATGCTGCAGTACCGCGGCTTCGTCAGGCAGGCCGAGGGGTCGCGCGCCTACGAGCCCGGCCCGGCACTGACCGGGATCGCGTTCGCGGTCCTGCGCCAGGCCGACGTGCGCGCCCGCGTGCACCCGTTCCTCGAGCAGCTCTCCTCCAGCCTGGGGGAGACCGTGCACCTGGGCCGGCTCGTCGGCAGCACCGTGACCTTCGTCGACGCGGTGGAGAGCACCCGCGCCGTGCGGGTCGGCTCCCGGCTCGGGATGACGATGCCGGCGCACTGCACCTCCTCGGGCAAGGCCCTGCTCACGATGCTCGACGACGAGGCGATCGTGGCGCTGTTCCCCTCCGAGCGGTTGCCGAAGCTCACGCCCCACTCGATCACCAAGCGCTCGGTGCTGCTGCGCCAGGTCGAGGAGGCCCGGCGTACCGGGGTCGCCGTCAGCATGGAGGAGAGCGAGGACGGCGTGGCGTCGGTCTCGGTGCCGCTCGGTGAGTACGCCGGCGCCCGCTACGCCCTGAACGTCGCGACCCCCACAGGGCGGATGACCGAGGTGACGCGCGCGGAGATCTCCGACGAGCTCACCCGCGCGGCCGGGAAGCTCGCCGCGTACTTCATCTGAGCCGGCGGCCCGGCCTACCGGGCCCGGGCCGGGAAGCAGACGAGGCCCTGCCGATCCTCGCGGATCAGCAGGGCCTCGGTTCTGCCGGTGTCTGTCTCAGCTCAGCGCAGAGGTGAGCTGTCCGCGGTCGAAGTACTCCTCGATCCGGGTGATCTTCTCGTCCTCGACGTAGACCCGCAGGATCGCAGGCACGACTGCGAGCTTGCCGTTGCGGCCGGCACGGATCACGTGCTGGCGCAGGAAGCCGCCGTCGACCTCGACGGTGCGGGCATCGGCGTACTCGAAGCTCTCGTAGCGCTCGGGGATGCTCCCCAGCGTCGAGAGGTTCTCGGCCTTGGTCTGGTCGACGAGGTCGTAGTTGTGCCAGATGGTGGCGTCGTCGCGGTAGAGGTTGTCGACCGCCTCGATGTCACCGCCGGAGACCGCGGCGAAGAAGCGGTCCGCGAACGCGAGCATCTCGCTCATGCAGGCACGGGGACGGATCCGGCGGGGACGCCGTCCTTGGTCATCGGGGCGTGGCGGACGTCCTCGGGGGTCAGGGCGCGGGTCCACGCGGCGAACTCGAGCAGGATGCCGTCGGGGTCGAAGAAGTACATCGAGCGGACGTAGACGCCGTCGTGCAGCTCCGCGGAGATGCCGCGCTCGCTCTCGTCGTGGTTGAGCACCGGACCGGTCTTGACGCCCTTGGCGTCGAGCTTGGCCTTGTACTCGTCGAACTTCTCCAGCGGCACCTTGAAGGAGACGTGGTTCATCGAGCCGTGCGCGGTGACGATGTCGCCGATGCCGGGCAGCTCGGCGGCCGAGGCGATGCCGGGGGCCCGCTTGGGCGCGCCGGGGAACCAGAAGAACGCGATGTACTCGTCGTGGCCCATGTCGAAGAAGAAGTGCTGGCCGCCGTTGCTCATGGCGATGGTCTTGGCGAGCTTCATGCCGAGGACGTTGGTGTAGAAGTCCACCGTTCGCTCCATGTCCTCGCAGACCAGCGCGAGGTGGCAGAGCCCACCGAGTTCGAATTCCGTGTTTGCCATGGGTCTCTCCTTGACGTGTGTGACGTGTGCAACCTCGCACCCTGGCGGTGACGATAGTCACAAGTGTTCGGCGATGTCAATAGTTAGCGTCCGCTAAGTAGCCCTCGTGAGAACGGTCGGCATCGATGCCCGATCGTGGATAACGTGTCGCCGTGGATCGGGTGCGGAGTGTGAAGGAGCAGGGCCTGGGGGCCCGGATGAAGGCTGCCCGGGTCTCCCGGCACGTCGGCCTGCGCGAGCTCGCCCACCAGGTCGGGATGAGCCCGTCGTCGTTGAGCGAGTTCGAGAACGGCAAGTCCACCCCGGGCGCACCGCGGCTCGAGGCGCTCTCCCGGGCGCTGGAGGTGCCGGTGACGGTGGCGACCCCGGAACCGCCCGCGCCGTGGTTCGAGCACTGGCGCGAGTTCGACCCGGTCGAGCTCGACCCGGTCACGGAGGCTGCCCTCGACATCTTCACCGAGCTCGGCTACCACGCCTCGACCATGCGGATGATCGCCGAGAGGTGCGGGCTCTCGGTCGCGGGCGTCTACCACCACGCCGAGAGCAAGCAGGAGCTGCTCAGCCGGATGCTCGCCCGGGGGATCCGCGAGCTCGCGGACCGGTGCGCCGCTGCCGCGGCCGACGGGGACACGCACGAAGGGCGCCTGGCCAACCTCACCGAGTGCGTCGTGCTGTTCCACCTGCACCGCCGGCGCTGGGCCGTCCTGGCCGCGACCGAGCTGCGCTCGCTCGGCGAGGAGGACAAGGCCAGGCTGATCGACTCGCGCCGACACGTCCGTCGGATGGTCCAGGGGGTGATCACCGAGGCGCGGGCCGGGGCGGTCGCGGAGACCTCCGCGGAGCTGACCGCCCGGGCGATCATCACCATGTGCGTCGCGATCGCCGACTGGTACGACGAGCGCCTGCACGGGCCTGCCGACGACCTCACCCGGCAGTACGTCGCCCTGGCCCTGTCGATGGCAGGCGTCCGGCCGGTCGCGACCTGACCCGGCCCCGCCGGTGCTTTGCATCGTGACCGTTACCGGTTAAATTAGCGAACGCTCACTAGTGGAGAGGCGAACGCATGCGTGCGAACAACCGGAGGGTGGGGCGCTGATGCGCATCGTGGAGATCCGTGAGGTCGCGGTGCCGCTGGGCGGCAACCTGGCCAATGCGGTGGTCAGCTTCGCGGGGCACACCGTCTCGCTGGTTGCGGTGGTCACCGACGTGGTCCGTGACGGCCGCCCGCTGACCGGGGTGGCGTTCAACTCGATCGGGCGGCACGCCCAGAGCGGGATCCTGCGTGACCGGATGATCCCGCGGCTGCTGGCAGCCGACCCGGACGAGCTGCTGGACCCGGTCTCCGGGATGCTCTCGCCGGCGGCGGTGCTCGCGGTGTGCCTGCAGGGCGAGAAGCCCGGGGGTCACGGTGACCGTGCCGCGGCGGCCAGTGTCCTGGAGCTGGCCTGCTGGGACCTGCTCGCGAAGGCGGCCGGGGAGCCGGCATACGCGACGATCGCGCGGGCGCACGACCGCAGGCCCGAGCCGGACGGGGTCCCGGTCTATGCGGCCGGTGGCTACTACCAGCCCGGCAAGGGCACCGTGGCGCTGCGCGCGGAGCTCGCCGGCTACCGGGACACCGGGTTCGCGGCGACCAAGATCAAGATCGGCGGCGCCACGATCGGTGAGGACCTGGAGCGGGTCGAGGCGGCGATCGATGTGCTGGGTTCGGGTTCGGCGGTCGCGGTGGACGCGAACGGCCGGTTCGGCCTCGATGAGGCCGTGGCCTACGGGCGGGCCCTGGAGGGGTACGGGCTGCGGTGGTACGAGGAGGCCGGCGATCCGCTGGACTACGACCTCAACCGCCGGCTGGGCGAGGAGTACGGCGGTGCGTTGGCGACCGGGGAGAACCTGTTCTCGGTGCCGGACCTGCGGAACCTGCTGCTGTTCGGTGGGGTGCGCGCGGACCGCGACGTCTTCCAGATGGATGCCGGGCTCAGCTACGGCCTGACCGAGTACGTGCGGATGATCGAGCTGATGGAGGCCCACGGCATCGACCGCCGGGCCGCGTTCCCGCACGGCGGGCACCTGATCAACCTGCACATCGTGGTGGCGCTCGGCCTCGGTGGCTGCGAGGCCTACCCGGGTGTCTTCGAGCCGTTCGGTGGCTACAGTGCCGGCTGCCGGCTCGAGGACGGCCGGATCCGTCCCGCGGAGGACCCCGGTTTCGGGCTCGAGGCCAAGGCCGGGCTCGCCGAGCACATCACCGCACTGGTCGGCTGAGGAGCCAGGATGAGGATCGCCGTCGTCGGTTGTGGCGCCATGGGGTCGGTCTACGCCGCCCGGCTCGCGCTCGGTGGGCACGAGGTGCTCGCCGTGGACCGCTGGGCCGACCACGTCGCGGCGATGAACGCCGACGGGCTGCTGCTCTCGGGGCCCGACGGGGAGCGCCGGGTGCCGGTCTCGGCGCACACGAGCGTTCCCGAGGAGGTGGTGGACCTCGTCGTGCTGGCGGTCAAGGCCGCCGACGTCGGGTCGGCCGCGGCGCGGCTGGGCCCGCTCCTGGGTGAGGAGACCGTGGTCCTCAC
Organism: Nocardioides sp. Z38_18; assembly: GCF_058215695.1. Classification (NCBI taxonomy): domain Bacteria; kingdom Bacillati; phylum Actinomycetota; class Actinomycetes; order Propionibacteriales; family Nocardioidaceae; genus Nocardioides; species Nocardioides sp. Z38_18. The sequence goes on along the minus strand of NZ_JBZAJE010000002.1, from coordinate 557,731 downwards.
GATCCAGAACGGCCTGGGGTCCACCGACCTCGCCGAGGCCGCGGTCGGTGCCGAGCGGCTCGCGGTGGGGATCGCGGCCGGCTTCGGGGCCTCGATCCGGGGACCGGGCAGGGTGCACCACAACGCGATGAAGGCGATGCGCTTCGGGTCGGCGGGCTCGCTGGACCAGGGGAGGGTGGAGACCGTCGCCGAGGCGTGGCGCGCCGGCGGGTTCGATGCCGCCGCGGTCTCCGACATCGCCGCCATGCAGTGGGAGAAGCTGATCTGCAACGTCGCCTACAGCGCCCCGTGCGCGCTGACCGGCCTGACCGTGGGTGAGGTGATGGACGACGAGCAGATGGGGCCGGTCAGCCGGGACGCCGCCGTCGAGGCCTGGGAGACCGCGCGGGCGCTGGGGGTGGGGATCACGGTCACCGACCCCATCAAGCACGTGCGTGACTTCGGGGCCCAGATGCCGGCCGCGAAGCCGTCGGCGCTGCTGGACCACGAGGCCGGCCGCGTCAGCGAGATCGCGTTCATCAACGGCGCCGTACCCCGCGAGGCGGCGAAGGTCGACCGCACGGCACCGGTCAACGCCACGCTCACCGCCCTGGTCCGTCAGCGGGAGAGCACCTTCTCCTAGATCGCGGCCAGGCCCCCGTCGACCACCAGCGTGGTGCCGGTGACGTAGCTGGACCCGCTGCCGGCCAGGAAGAGCAGGGCGGCGTCGAGCTCGTGCTGCTCGCCGAACCGGCCGAGCAGGCTGTGCTCGGAGACCATCGTGCGCAGGGCCTCCTCGCCGTCGCTGGTCATCTCGCTGGCGAAGTACCCCGGGCACAGCGCGTTGACCCGGATCCCGCGTCGCGCCGACCACTGCTGGGCCAGGTCGCGGGTCAGCCCGATCACGCCGGCCTTGCTCGCGGCGTACGGCGCCTGCGGGAACCGGGAGCCAACGAGCCCGTGCACGCTGGCGATGTTGACGATCGAGGAGCCGCGCGGCATCTGCGGAGCGCACGCGCGGGCCATCCAGTAGGCGCCGTTGAGGTTCACCTCGATCACCTGGCGGAACACCTCCTCGCGTTCGTGCAGCGCCGCCCCGGAGGCGCCGATCCCGGCGTTGTTCACGAGCACGTCGACGCGACCGTAGGCCGTCACCGCGGCTTCGACGAGCGCCCGGCAGTCGTCGGGCTCGGTCACGTCGGTGGTCCTGACCAGCACCTCCGCGCCGTCGACCCGCAGCTTCTCCGCGACCTCCTCGAGCCGGTCGGTGCGGCGGGCCCCCAGGACGAGCGTCCCGCCGACCGCGGCGACCGCCTTGGCGAAGCCGACGCCGAGCCCCGAGCTGGCTCCGGTGATCACCACGACCTTGTCGTCGAGGCGGAACGAGTCGAGGGGGGAGATGGTCGTCATGGCGCTCCAGTACGTGGTCGTGGGCCGTGCCGTCGGCGTCGCGGCCTGCTACCTTAGCGAACGCTAAATCAAATGCAATGAAAGGTGGGATCGCGTGCACACCTCCGGGCGCACCGCAGTCATCGTCGACGTCGTCCGCACCCCCTCGGGGCGCGGCAAGCCGGGCGGCTCGCTCAGCGGGGTGCACCCGGTCGAGCTGCTCGCGACCGTGCTCGGTGCCCTGGCCGAGCGCAACCAGCTCGACCCGGTGCTCGTCGACGACGTGATCGCCGGCTGCGTGATGCAGGTGGGGCAGCAGGCGGTCAACATCGCCCGCCAGGGCGTGCTCGCCGCGGGCTGGCCCGAGTCGGTGCCGGGGACCACCGTCGACCGGCAGTGCGGCTCCAGCCAGCAGGCCGTGCACTTCGCCGCGCAGGGCGTGATCGCCGGTGCCTACGACATCGTGGTCGCGGCGGGCGTCGAGTCGATGAGCCGGGTGCCGATGGGCAGCTCGACGCTGGACCAGGACGCCTACGGTCCCTCCGTCGCGCAGCGCTATCCCGAGGGCCTGGTCAACCAGGGCGTGTGCGCCGAGCTGGTCTCCGAGAAGTGGGGCCTGGGCAGGGACGAGCTCGACGAGTACGCCGCCCGCTCGCACCGCCTCGCCGCCGAGACCGCGGCGGCCGGTGGCTTCGACCGCGAGATCGTCCCGGTCCGGGTGGGTGACGACCTGGTGCGGCTCGACGAGACCATCCGCACCGGCACCACCGCCGCAGGCCTCGCGGGGCTGCGGCCCGCCTTCGCGGTCCCCGAGATGCAGGAGCGCTTCCCGCAGCTGGAGTGGCGGATCACCCCCGGCAACTCCTCGCCGCTGACCGACGGTGCGTCGGCGTCGCTGATCATGGCCGAGGAGGTCGCGCTGCGCCTCGGCCTGACGCCGCGTGCCCGGTTCCACAGCTTCGCGGTGGCCGGCGACGACCCGCGGCTGATGCTCACCGCGCCGATCCCCGCCACCGCGAAGGTGCTCGCCCGGGCCGGCCTGGGCATCGAGGACCTCGACGCCTACGAGGTCAACGAGGCCTTCGCGCCGGTGCCGCTGGCCTGGGCCGCCGAGGTGGGCGCGGACCCGGAGAAGCTCAACCCTCGCGGGGGCGCGATCGCGCTGGGGCACGCCCTGGGCGCGTCCGGGACGCGGCTGCTGGCCACGATGCTGGGCCACCTCGAGGCGACCGGCGGCCGCTACGGGCTGCAGACCATGTGCGAGGCCGGCGGCCTCGCCAATGCCATGATCATCGAGCGGCTCTGACCGCACCGGCAGGAGAACCGACATGAGCCAGGACCTCTGGGCCACCCGCCCCCTGTTCAACGACGACCACGAGTCGTTCCGGGTCAGCGTGCGCGAGTTCCTCGCCCGCAGTGTGACCGACCACGCAGACGAGTGGGACGCGGCCGGGATCATCCCCCGCGAGCCCTGGCTCAAGGCGGGGGAGCTGGGCTACCTCGGCATCAACGCCCCGTCGGCGTACGGCGGCGGCGACTCCCTGGACGACTACGCGTTCCGGGTCGCGATGATCGAGGAGTGTGCGCGCGCCGGCGCCACCTCCTTCCTCTCGGGGACCTCGTGCCACGCCGACATCGTGCTGCCCTACGTCTTCGACCTCGCCAACGAGGAGCAGCTGGCTCGCTGGGTCCCGGGGATGTGCTCGGGCGAGATCATCGGCGCGATCGCGATGACCGAGCCGGGCACCGGGTCCGACCTCCAGGGCATCCGCACCAGCGCCCGCCGCGAGGGCGACCACTGGGTGCTGAACGGGTCGAAGACCTTCATCACCAGCGGCATCAACGCCGACCTCGTCGTCGTGGTCGCGCGCACCGACCCGGACCCCGCCGCGCGGAGCAGGGCGTTCAGCCTGCTCGTGGTCGAGCGCGGGATGGAGGGCTTCACCCGGGGTCGCAACCTGGACAAGGTCGGGCTGAAGTCGCAGGACACCGCCGAGCTCGTCTTCGAGGACGTGGTCGTGCCGGCCGAGAACGTCCTCGGCGAGGTCGGCTCCGGCCTGGGCTACCTGATGAGCCACCTCCCGCTGGAACGGATCGGCATCGCGGTCGCTGCGTGCGCCGGTGCCCGGGCGGCACTGGCCTGGACGCTGGAGTACGTGCTGGAGCGCCAGGCCTTCGGCAAGCCGGTCGCCACCTTCCAGAACACCGAGTTCGCACTCGCCGAGATGGTCACCGAGCTCGAGGTCACCCAGGAGTACGTCGACCAGGCGGTGCTCAAGCTGAACCGCGGCGAGCTCTCCGCCGTGGACGCGGCCAAGGCCAAGTGGTGGTCCACGGAGATGCACAAGCGCACCGTCGACCGGTGCGTGCAGCTGTTCGGCGGCTACGGCTACATGCTGGAGTACCCGATCGCGAAGGCGTTCGCGGACACCCGGGTGACCACGATCTACGGCGGCACCACCGAGATCATGAAGGTCATCGTGGCCCGCGACGTCCTGGGCCTGCGATGAGCGCCGACCAGTACGCCGACCTCGTCCGGCCCGCCGAGCTCGGCGCGGTGCTGGCCGAGGCCCTGGGCGACGACCGCTGGCGCGACCCGCAGGTGACCCTGATCGCGGGCGGCAAGTCCAACCTGACCTTCGGGCTGAGCAGCCCGGCCGGTGAGCTCGTGCTGCGCCGCCCGCCGACGGGCGACCTGCTGCCCAGCGCGCACGACATGGGCCGCGAGGCCCGGGTGCAGCGCGCGCTGGCCGGGACCGCGGTGCCGGTCCCCGGCATCCGCTACGAGGACACCGAGGGCGCGCTGCTCGGGGTCCCGTTCTACGTGATGGACCGCGTCGAGGGGTTGGTGCTGCGCGAGGAGCTCCCGGCGGGGTACGCCGACGACGCCGCCTCCCGAGTCGCGATGGCGGACGCCCTGATCGACGCCCTGGTCGCGATCCACCAGGTGGACCCCGTGGTGGTGGGCCTGGGTGACTACGGCCGCCCGGACGGCTTCCTGGCCCGGCAGCTGCGTCGCTGGCGCGGTCAGTGGGACGCCTCGAAGACCGAGGACCTGCCCGACCTCGACGAGCTGGGTCGGCTCCTCGGCGAGCAGCTCCCGGCGCACCAGCGCGCCGGCATCGTGCACGGCGACTTCCGGCTGGACAACTGCCTGATGGACCCGGCCGACCCGACCCGGGTCGCCGCCGTGCTCGACTGGGAGATGTCGACCCTCGGGGACCCGCTCACCGACCTCGGGATGCTGCTCTTCTACTGGCGGCACCCCGGCGAGCCCGCCCCCCTGCTCACCCCGGCGCCGAGCCAGCAGCCCGGGTTCCCGGACCGCGAGCACCTGGCGCACCGGTACGCCGCGGCGACCGGGGTCGCCCTGGAGGGCCTGGACTACTACGCGGCGTTCGCCCACTTCAAGTTCGCGATCATCGCCCAGGGCATCGCCGCGCGCACCGCATCCGGGTCGATGGCGGGGCAGGAGTTCGGCAACCTGGACTCCGAAGTGCGCCGGATCGCCGCCGACGGGCTGGCCGTGCTGCGCGCGATCGGCTGAACTGACGACGTACACACCGCAGAGAACAAGAAGGTAGGGATCAACGTGGACTTCGAGCTGTCGCCGAAGGCGCAAGAGGCCGTGGCCGAGATGTGGGACTTCATGCGCGAGGAGGTCTTCCCGGCAGAGCCGGTGTGGGCGGCCTCGTTGCGCGAGCACGGCGAGCACTCCCACCCGCCGGTGATGGAGGACCTGAAGGCTTCGGCACGCGACCGCGGGCTGTGGAACCTCTTCCTTCCCCAGCTCTCGGGACTCTCCAACGTGGAGTACGCCGCGGTCGCGGAGGTCTCCGGGTGGTCGCCGGTGATCGCCCCCGAGGCGATCAACTGCCAGGCACCCGACACCGGCAACATGGAGACGCTGCACCTGTTCGGCACCGAGGAGCAGAAGAGGACCTGGCTGGAGCCGCTGCTCGCGGGAGAGATCCGCTCGGCGTTCGCGATGACCGAGCCGGACGTGGCGTCCTCCGACGCCACGAACATCGAGACCCGGATCGAGCGCGACGGTGACGACTACGTCATCAACGGCCGCAAGTGGTGGATCACCGGGTCCGCCGACGAGCGGTGCCAGGTCTTCATCGTGATGGGCAAGAGCGACCCGGACGCCGACACCCACCGGCAGCAGTCGATGGTGCTGGTCCCGCGGGACACCCCAGGCCTGACCATCGAGCGGCACCTGCCGATCTTCGGCTACCAGGACCAGCACGGCCACTCCGAGATCGTCTTCGACGACGTCCGGGTCCCGGCGAGCAGCCTGCTGGCCGAGGAGGGCGACGGGTTCAAGATCGCCCAGGCCCGGCTCGGGCCCGGACGCGTCCACCACGCGATGCGTGCCATCGGGATGGCCGAGCGGGCGTTGGCCCTGATGGTCGAGCGGGCCAAGAGCCGCGTCGCCTTCGGGAAGCCGCTCGCCGACCAGGGCGTGGTCCAGGAGCTGATCGCCCAGTCGCGGATCGACATCGACCAGGCCCGGCTGCTGGTCTACAAGACCGCGTGGCTGATCGACCACCACGGCGCCAGGGGCGCGCGCACCGAGATCGCGGCGATCAAGGTGGCCGCGCCGGCGATGGCGACCGCGGTGATCGACCGGGCGATCGAGGTCTTCGGTGGGGCCGGGGTCAGCGACGACACCCCGCTGGCGTACTTCTACGCCTGGGCGCGGGTGCTGCGCATCGTGGACGGCCCCGACGCGGTGCACCGCAGGTCGATCGCACGCGAGGAGCTGCGCCGGGAGCGCCCCTACACCGGCTGAGCCCCGGTGGATGACCCGGTGGATTGTCTGGGGGAATACCCATAGGGGGTATAGGGTTGGGAGATCTGCAAGCCTGATTTCCCACCCTCTGATCAGGAGCCCTCCGATGAACACCACCGAGTACCAGGTCACCGGCATGACGTGCGGCCACTGCGAGGCGGCGGTCCGCGAGGAGGTCACTGCCGTGCCCGGCGTCCAGGACCTCCAGGTCAGCGCCGAGACCGGCAAGCTGGTGATCGTCTCCTCCGCGCCGGTCGACGACGACGCCGTGGTCGCGGCGGTCGACGAGGCCGGCTACGAGGCGGTTCGCGTGCGATGAACGCCGGGACGCGCCTGGGGGTGTACGCCGCGGGTCTGGCCGTCGTGTTCGGCGCCGCCTACACGACCGCGGACGCCGTCGTCCCGCAGAGTGCCGTCCGGAGCTGGGCCGACGAGTCGGCCGAGAAGTCGCACGAGAAGTCCGAGGGCCACGACGGCGCCGAGCACGCGGCCACGCCTCGCAGCGAGGCGGCGGCCGAGAGCCAGGTGCAGGGCGTGAGCATCGCGCGGGACGGCTACCTGCTCGGACCGGTGACCGCCCCCACCCGTCTCGGGGAGCGCAAGGATCTGTCCTTCCGGATCCTCGACGACCGGGGCCGCGCGGTGACGAGCTACGAGACCTCGCACGAGCGGCGGCTCCACCTGATCGTCGTACGCACCGACGGGACGCACTTCCGCCACGTGCACCCGACCATGGACGCCGAGGGCACCTGGTCGCTGCCGTGGCGATGGACGGCAGCGGGCACCTACCGGGTGTACGCCGACTTCGTTCCCGAGGGCTCCGACGGCAAGGGTGCGGCTCCCGTGACGCTGACAAGGACCCTCGAGGTCGCCGGTGAGCTCGACCCCGTCCGGGCCGAGCCCACGAGACGGGCCTCGGTCGACGGGTTCACCGTCGACCTCACCGGGGACCTGGTCCCCGGGACCGGGTCGGAGCTGACCCTGCGGGTGTCCCGCGACGGCAGGCCGGTCACCACGCTGCAGCCCTACCTCGGGGCCTTCGGGCACCTGGTCGCGCTCCGGGAGGGTGACCTGGCCTATCTCCACGTCCACCCCGAGGGGGAGGAGCCCGCAGCCGGTGCCCGGTCCGGGCCGGACCTGGAGTTCGTGGCGCAGGCGCCCACCCCGGGCCGCTACCTGCTCTACCTCGACTTCCGCGTCGACGGCTCGGTCCACACCGCTCCCTTCGTCCTCGACACCGCGGGGACGACCCGGGACACCGCGACTACGCCCCCCGGGACCGAGGACCACTCCGGTGGACACGGCCACTGACCACCGATCCACTCCCTGAGAGGAGGAGGAGACCATGACTGCACCCCCTGTCCAGGGGACCGGCCCCACGATCGAGCTCGAGATCGGCGGGATGACCTGTGCCTCCTGCGCGATGCGCGTGGAGAAGAAGCTGAACAAGCTCGACGGCGTGAGCGCGACGGTGAACTACGCGACCGAGAAGGCCCAGGTCCATGCCCCCGAGGGGCTGGACCCGGAGACGCTGATCGCCGAGGTGGCCAAGGCCGGCTACACCGCACAGCTGCCCCGCCCCGCGACCCCGGCTCCTGACGGGGCCGACGCGGAGGACCAGCCCGACCCCGAGCTGGTCCGGCTGCGGCAGCGCCTGATCGGCTCGGTCGTGCTCGCCGTGCCGGTGATCGCGATGTCGATGGTCCCGGCGCTGCAGTTCGACTACTGGCAGTGGGCCTCGCTGGTGCTGGCCGCGCCGGTGGTGCTGTGGGCCGCGTGGCCCTTCCACAAGGCCGCCTGGGCCAACCTGCGCCATGGTGCCGCCACGATGGACACACTGGTCTCGCTCGGCACCCTCTCGGCCCTGCTGTGGTCGCTGTACGCGCTGTTCCTCGGCACCGCGGGCACGCCGGGGATGACCCACCCGTTCCAGCTGACCGTGGAGCCCACCGACGGGGCTTCGAACATCTACCTCGAGGTCGCCGCAGGCGTCACGATGTTCCTGCTGGCCGGGCGGTACTTCGAGAAGCGGTCCAAGCGGCGGGCAGGGGCGGCGCTGCGTGCCCTCCTCGAGCTCGGCGCCAAGGACGTCACCGTGCTGCGTGGGGGAGCGGAGGTCCGCGTCCCGACCTCGGAGCTCGGGGTCGGCGACGAGTTCGTCGTACGCCCGGGGGAGAAGATCGCCACCGACGGGGTGATCACCTCCGGCAGCTCGGCGGTCGATGCCTCCATGCTCACCGGCGAGTCGGTGCCCGTCGAGGTCGGTGAGGGCGATGCCGTCACCGGCGGCACCGTGAACGCGGGCGGCAGGCTGGTCGTCCGCGCCACCCGTGTGGGCGCCGACACCCAGCTCGCCCAGATGGCCAAGCTCGTCGAGGGCGCCCAGTCGGGCAAGGCGCAGGTGCAGCGGTTGGCCGACCGCGTCTCCGGGATCTTCGTCCCGGTGGTGATCGGGATCGCCGTGGCGACGCTCGGGGCCTGGATCGGGGCCGGTTTCCCGCTCAGTGCCGCGTTCACCGCAGCAGTGGCGGTGCTCATCATCGCCTGCCCGTGTGCGCTCGGGCTGGCCACGCCGACCGCACTCCTGGTCGGCACCGGCCGAGGTGCCCAGCTCGGCGTGCTGATCAAGGGGCCCGAGGTGCTCGAGTCGACGCGCCGGATCGACACCGTGGTGCTCGACAAGACCGGCACCGTCACCACCGGGACGATGACGCTGGTCGACGTCGTCACCGCACCGGGGGTCTCCCGGGACGAGGTGCTGCGACTGGCCGGCGCACTCGAGGCGGCCTCCGAGCACCCGATCGCCCGGGCGATCGCCCTGTCCGCCGCGGACGAGCTCGGCCCGTTGCCCGACCCGGTTGGGTTCACCAACGTCGAGGGGAGGGGCGTACGCGGCAGCGTGGAGGGACACGCCGTGCTGGTGGGCCGGGAGTCCCTGCTCCGCGAGTCCGACCAGCCCCTCGGCGAGGACCTCGCCGCGGCGAAGGCCCAGGCGGAGCGGGAGGGCAGGACGACCGTCGCCGTCGCGTGGGACGGCGCCGCACGAGGCGTGCTGGTCGTGGCCGACCGGGTCAAGCCCACGAGCGCGGAAGCCATCGCCCAGCTGCGGGACCTGGGCCTGACCCCGATCCTGCTCACCGGCGACAACCGGGCCGTGGCCGAGCAGATCGCCGCAGAGGTCGGTGTCGAGCAGGTCATCGCCGAGGTGCTGCCCCAGGACAAGGTGAGCGTGATCTCGGGCCTGCAGGACCAGGGCCGGGTCGTCGCCATGGTCGGGGACGGGGTCAATGACGCCGCAGCCCTGGCCCAGGCCGACCTCGGGATGGCGATGGGCACGGGCACCGACGTCGCCATCGAGGCCGCCGACATCACCCTGGTGCGCGGAGACCTGCGCAGCGCCGCGGACGCCATCCGGCTCTCCCGCAGGACCCTGGCGACGATCAAGGGGAACCTGTTCTGGGCCTTCGGCTACAACGTCGCCGCGATCCCGCTGGCGGCCCTGGGCCTGCTCAACCCGATGCTGGCCGGCGCCGCGATGGCCTTCTCCAGCGTCTTCGTCGTCGGCAACAGCCTGCGGCTGCGCTCGTTCAGGAGCCGGGCCGCGGACTCCGAGGCCACCACCACCGCACCCGAAGGAGCCTGACCACATGGACCTGACCGACCCCGGCCAGCTGGCCGACCCTGAGGCGGGGAGCGAGGCCGCCGGCACGCACGCCCACCACGGCTACATCTCGGACAAGGCCCGCTACCTCGCCCGGCTCAAGCGGATCGAGGGGCAGGCGCGCGGCATCCACCGGATGGTCGAGCAGGAGCAGTACTGCATCGACATCCTGACCCAGGTCAGCGCGCTCACCAAGGCCCTGGAGTCGGTGGCCCTCGGCCTGCTCGAGGACCACCTCCGGCACTGCGTGATGGACGCGGCCGTGGAGGGCGGCCCGGCCGCCGAGGCCAAGCTCAAGGAAGCGACCGACGCGATCGCGCGACTGGTGCGTTCCTGACCCGGAGGAAGCTGATGGACGCACGCAACGCGATGGCGGCGAACGCGACCCTGCACTGCCTCACCGGCTGTGCCATCGGGGAGATCGCGGGCCTGATGATCGGCATCGCCCTCGGTCTCAGCACAGCGACGACGATCGCGCTGGCCGTCGGCCTCGCCTTCGTGTTCGGCTACGCGCTCTCCACGGTTCCGCTGGTGCAGGCGGGGCTGGGGTTCCTGGCCGCTCTCCGCCTCGTGCTCGCAGCCGACACGATCTCGATCCTCACCATGGAGGTCGTCGACAACCTGGTGATGGCCCTGATCCCCGGCGCCATGGACGCGGGCCTGGTCAACCCGGTGTTCTGGGTCGGCATGATGATCGCCCTCGCGGTCGCCTTCCTGGCCGCGTTCCCGGTCAACCGCCACCTCATCGACAAGGGCAGGGGCCACGCGCTCACCCACCAGCACCAGCACCAGCACCAGCACGAGCACGAGCGGACGGAGGCTCCATGAACACCAACACCCTCGCTGCCGGTGTCGTCGGCTTCCTGCTCGGCGGACTGGTGGTCTCGATCGCCGCCGAGCTCGAGGACGAACAGCCGCCGACCCCGAGCCACGGCTCCAGCGTCGTGCGCCACCACGACGGGTGAGATGGGGAGGGCGACGACCGTGGTCCCGCTCAGCGAGGGGGATCGCTGGTCAGCGCCTGCACCCCGGCGCCGGCCAGCGCCGCCCGAAGGGGCTCGTCGAGCACCGTGTCGGTGATCAGGCCGGTGACGTCACCGAGGTCGCAGACCCGGACCGGTGCCACCAGGCCCTGCTTCGAGCTGTCCGCCAGCACGTAGGCACGGGTGGCCGTCTCCAGCACCACGCGCCGGGTGGCGACCTCGTCGACGTAGTGGTCGGTGAGGCCTGCCTCGGCGTGGATCCCACCGGTCCCGAGGAAGGCCAGGTCGGGGCGGAGGTCGCGGAGGAAGCCGACCGCCGTCGCGTTCGAGACGGCCAGGTCGCCGGAGCGGACCCGGCCGCCCGCCACGAGCAGCTCGACGCCGGCGCGCTCGGCGAGCTCGGCCGCGACCAGCAGCGAGCAGGTCACCACCCGGCCACGGAAGTCCGCGGGCAGGGCGCGCGCCACGCTGACGCAGCTCGTGCCGACGTCGATCATCACCGTCATCCCCGGCTCCACCAGCGAGGCGGCCGTGGCGGCCATCGCGGTCTCCTGCTCGCTGGCGCGCAGCGTGCGCGCCGGGTCGGGCGCCCCCTCGCCCCGGCCGGGGAGGTGGCTGGCGCCGCCCCGGACCCGCAGCAGCCGACCCCGGTGGTGCAGCTGGGACAGGTCGCGGCGAACGGTCTCCAGCGAAACCTGGAGCAGCTCGGCGAGCGCCTCGCTGCTGACGTAGCGCTCGGACTCCAACAGGGCCACTATGCGGGCGTGCCGTTCGGCGGCGAGCACGTGGTGTTCCCTTCGGCCGGTGAAGTCGGCGCGCAACGTACCCGCCCGATCACGCGAGGTGTCCACACGAGTGTCCACGCATCGGATGCGCCCGGCCTGCCCCGAACGGGGCGACGAGGTCGCGTTGGGTCCACCGTGATGCACTGGCACGCAAGCACCGATCACCCCAGCCTCCCCCTCCAAGGACTCAGATGCCGTCAGCTCGCGCGCTCCTCGTCATGGTTGTGACCGTCGCCGGGGTTGGGCTGGTGGCCCCCCAGCCGGCGGTCGCCGCCTCGCGCTCGCAGGTCCGCCCGGTCGCGGCCTCGTTCGACCGCGAGGTGCTGCGGCTGGTCAACCGGGCCCGTGCCCGGCACGGCGTACGCCCGCTGACCCCGGGGGCCTGCGTGGAGCGGGCGGCGAACCGCTGGGCCCGCGTGATGGCGACCCGGAACACGTTCCGGCACCAGCAGCGGCGGACCCTGGTCCGTTCCTGCGGCACGCGCTACGTGGGGGAGAACATCGCGATGGGCCGGCCGATGAGCGCCGCCAAGGTGGTCCGGATGTGGATGCGCTCCAAGGGGCACCGCGCCAACATCTTGAACAAGCACTACCGCCACCTCGGGGTTGGGGGCTACCGGTCGGTGCGCACCGGCCTCACCTACGTGGTGCAGGACTTCAGGCGCTAGCGTCCCCGCCATGGTCGAGAAGAGCGTGTGGATGAAGCAGGTCGAGGCCGACCCGGAGCACTCGTCCTGGTACGTCGAGCGGTTCCGCGCACTGGCGGCCGCCGGTGAGGACCTGGCCGGTGAGGCGCGGCTGGTGGACGCGCTGGTGCCACGCGGTTCGCGGATCCTGGATGCGGGCTGTGGCCCGGGCCGGGTCGGTGCCGCCCTGGCCGCAGCCGGGCACGACGTGGTCGGCGTCGACGTCGACCCGGTGCTGGTCGAGGCAGCCGTCACCGACCATCCCGGGCCGACCTGGATCGTGGAGGACCTGGCCGAGCTCGACCTGGCGAGCCACGGCATCGAGGAGCCCTTCGACGCCATCGTCAGCGCCGGGAACGTGATGGCGTTCGTGGCGCCGAGCACGCGCCGAGAGGTGCTGCGACGGCTCCGTGCGCACGTGCGCGAGGGCGGTGCCGTGGTGATCGGCTTCGGCGCCGGTCGCGGCTACGAGTTCTCGGAGTTCCTCGATGACGCACGCGGGGCGGGGCTGGAACCGGACCTGCTGCTCGCCACCTGGGACCTCCGGCCGTGGCGCGAGGACTCCGACTTCCTCGTCGCGATCCTGCGGGCAGGTGGCTGACCCGCGACCTGTGGGAGACGTTCCATAGGATGGGGGCCCACCCCCCCCAACTTCGTTGTCCGGAGGCTCCTCCTTGCTCGCGATCGTCGCTGCGCACTTCGTGGCCGCAGCGATGTCCCCGTGGGTGGCGCGGAGGCTGGGTCGGCGTGCCTTCCTGGTGCTGGCCCTGGTGCCGCTCGTCGGGCTCGGCTGGACCCTGGCCCAGACCGGACGGGTGCAGGACGGGAACGCGCCCGTGCAGGTCCTCGACTGGGTGCCGAGCCTGGGCCTCGAGCTCGCCTTCCGGATGGGCACGCTGCAGTGGCTGATGGCCGTGGTGGTCACGGGCGTGGGGGCGCTGGTGCTGGCCTACTGCGCCTGGTACTTCGACGACGACGACCCCGGGCTGGGCAACTTCTCGGGGAACTTCGTGGCCTTCGCCGGCTCCATGCTGGGCCTCGTCCTGTGCGACGACCTGCTGGTCCTCTACGTGTTCTGGGAGCTGACCACGGTCTTCTCCTACCTGCTCATCGGCAGTGACCCCGCCAAGCGGGCGAGCCGGAACGCAGCCATGCAGGCGCTCATCGTGACCACGCTGGGCGGGCTGGCGATGCTCGTCGGGATGCTGATGCTCGGCCAGCAGGCAGGCACCCACCGGATCAGCGAGATCCTCGCCGACCCGCCCGCCGGAACGGCCACCGCCGTGGCGATCGCCCTGCTGCTCGTGGGCGCCCTGAGCAAGTCCGCGCTGGTCCCGTTCCACTTCTGGCTTCCCGGTGCCATGGCCGCGCCCACCCCGGTGAGCGCCTACCTGCACGCCGCCTCGATGGTGAAGGCCGGCGTATACCTCGTGGCGCTGCTGGCCCCGGCGTTCGCGGGCACCCCGGCATGGCACGAGATCGTGCTCACCCTGGGCATCGCCACCATGCTGCTCGGCGGGTGGCGCGCCCTGCGGCAGTACGACGTGAAGCTGCTGCTCGCCTACGGGACCGTGAGCCAGCTCGGCTTCATGCTGGTCGTCCTCAGCGTCGGGACGCGCGCCACCGCCCTCGCCGGGCTGGCGCTGATCCTGGGCCACGCGCTGTTCAAGGCGACCCTGTTCCTCGTGGTCGGCATCGTGGACCACCAGGCGGGGACCCGCGACCTCCGGGTTCTCTCCGGGGTCGGCCGGTCGGCCCCGCTCCTGTTCGTGACGACCTGCGTCGCGGGTGCCTCGATGGCCGGACTCCCGCCGCTGCTCGGCTTCGTGTCCAAGGAGAGCGCGTTCGGCTCCCTGCTCGACGTCGCCGAGGCCGGTGACCGCCCGGGGATCACGCCCCTGGCCGGCTGGCTGGTGCTGATCGGGGTGGTCCTCGGGTCGGTGCTGACCGTGGCCTACACGGCCCGTTTCCTGTGGGGCACCTTCGCCACCAAGCCGGGCGTGCCCCCGATCGCCTTCCCCGCGGTGCCCGGCGGCTTCATCCTCGCCCCGGTGGTCCTGTCGACGCTCACCCTGGCGCTGGGGTTCGCCGGGCCGGTGCTCACCAAGGTCTTCGAGCCGCACACGGACCAGTTCCCAGCCGGCGTCCACAAGGCCGAGCTGGCGCTGTGGCACGGCCTCGGGCTGCCGCTGGCCTTCTCGGCGCTGACCCTGCTTCTGGGGCTGTTCATCTTCGCGCGGCGGCAGACCTTCGGGCTGATCCAGACGGCCCTCTCACCCTCCTGGGCGGCGGAGAACGGCTACCGGCTGGTGATGCGCACCGTGGACCGGTCGGCCGTGGAGATCACCGGCTTCACCCAGCGCGGTTCCGTGGCGGCGTACCTCGCGGTGATCCTCGGGGTGGTGCTGCTCCTGCCGGGGATCGCGGTCCTCGGTGCCCTCGACGGACCCATCGACGTGGTGCTGTGGGACTCCCCGGCCCAGGCCGTGGTGGGACTCGTGATCATCCTGGCCGCGTTCTCCGCGACGCGTTCGCGGCGCCGCCTGCGGGGGGTGATCCTCGTCGGGGTGACCGGCTACGGGACCGGGATGCTGTTCATCCTGCACGGCGCCCCGGACCTCGCGCTGACCCAGGTGCTCGTCGAGACGACCAGCCTGGTGATCTTCGTGCTGGTGCTGCGCCGGCTCCCGCCGTACTTCACCGACCGGCCGCTGTCCCCGCGCCGCTACTTCCGGGTGGCGCTGGGCGCGGCCGTGGGCGGCGTGGTCGCGCTGGTCATGCTGGTCACCACCGGGGCCCGCACCGAGGTCGCGGTGTCGACGGCCTATCCCGAGGAAGCGGTGCGGTTCGGCGGCGGCGGGAACATCGTCAACGTCATCCTCGTCGACATCCGGGCCTGGGACACGCTGGGGGAGATCTCCGTGCTCGTGGCCGCCGCGACCGGCGTCGCCAGCCTGCTGTTCCTCAACACCCGGCTCTCCGGGATCCGGCGCGTCTACGACATCCCCCAGCCGGAGTCGGTGGAGAAGGTGCCGACCGGACCGGGCAGGCGCGTGTGGCTGCCGGGTCCGCGGACGCTGTCCCCGGACCGCCGCTCGATCATCTTCGAGGTGGTGGCCCGGCTGCTGTTCCCGGCCGTCATCGTGTTCAGCATCTACCTGCTCCTTGCCGGCCACAACAACCCCGGCGGCGGGTTCGCGGCCGGCATGGTCACCGGCCTGGCCCTGATGGTCCGCTACCTGGCAGGCGGCCGCTACGAGCTCGACGAGGCGGCCCCGATCGACGCCGGCGTCCTGATGGGCACCGGGCTGTTCATCGCAGCCGCCTCGGGGCTGGCCCCGCTCGCCTTCGGGGGAGCGGTGCTGCAGAGCGCCCAGGTCGACCTGCACCTCCCGCTGGTCGGCGACCTGCACATCGTGACGTCGATGTTCTTCGACATCGGGGTCTACCTCGTCGTGGTGGGCCTGGTCCTCGACCTGCTGCGCGCCCTCGGCTCCCGCATCGACCGGCAGATCCTCCGCGAGGAACGCGCGGCCGAGAAGGAGGGTGCCCGATGAGCACCAACCTGACCCTGATCATCACCGCAGCCACCCTGATCGGGTGCGGGGTCTACCTCGTCCTCGAACGCAGCCTGACCCGGGTCCTGCTCGGCCTGCTCGTGCTGGGCAACGGTGTGAACCTGCTGTTCCTGATCTCCGGCGGACGGGCCGGCAAGGCGCCCATCGTCGGGGGCGCCGACCCGGGGGAGATGTCCGACCCCCTCCCGCAGGCGCTGGTGCTCACCGCGATCGTGATCGCGCTCGGCACCACCGCGTTCCTGCTGGCGATGGCGCACCGGAGCTGGCAGCTCAACGGCAACGACGACGTGCAGGACGACGTCGAGGACGCCTCGATCCGGCGCCTCGCGGCCGCCGACGAGGCCTCCGACAGCCACGACCTCGCCACCGGCGGCGAGGACGACGAGATCCTGGAGGAGGGCGCATGAGCTTCCTGGTCCCCCTGCCGGTGATCCTGTCCCTCTTCGGGGCCGGTGCCGCCCTGATGCTCTCGCGCCGTCCCCGGGCCCAGCGCCTGGTGAGCGTCTCGGTGGTCGCCTCGGTGGTCGTGATCGCGGCGGTGCTGCTGGTGCGCGCCGACCTCTACGGCCCCCAGGTCGCCTGGCTCGGGGCGTGGACGCCCCCGCTCGGCATCAGCCTGGTCGCCGACCGGCTCTCCTCGCTGATGCTGCTCGTCTCGTCGGTCGTGACGCTGGCCGTGCTCTGCTACTCGCTCGGCCAGGGGATGACCTCCGACGACAACGAGTCGCCGGTCTCGATCTACCACCCGACGTTCCTGGTCCTCGTCGCCGGCGTCTCGAACGCCTTCCTGGCCGGCGACCTGTTCAACCTGTTCGTCAGCTTCGAGATGCTGCTCTTCGCCAGCTACGTGCTGCTCACCCTCGGCGGCACCGAGACTCGGATCCGTGCGGGCACGATCTACGTCGTCGTGAACATGCTGTCCTCGATGCTGTTCCTGATCGCGCTCGCAGCGGTCTACGCGGCCACCGGAAGCCTGAACCTGGCCCAGGTGTCCCAGCGCATCGCCGAGCTGCCGGACGCGGTCGCCCTCACCCTGCAGCTGCTCCTGCTGACCACGTTCGCGGTCAAGGCGGCCGTCTTCCCGCTCTCGCTGTGGCTGCCGGACAGCTACCCGACCGCCCCGGCCCCGGTGACCGCGGTGTTCGCCGGCCTGCTCACCAAGGTGGGCGTCTACGCGATCCTGCGCGTGCAGACCCTGCTGTTCCCCGACAGTCCGCTCACGGACCTCTTGATGTGGGCCGCGCTGGTCACGATGGTGGTGGGGATCCTGGGCGCGGTCGCCCAGTCCGACATCAAGCGGATGCTCTCGTTCACGCTGGTCAGCCACATCGGCTACATGATCTTCGGGATCGGGCTGGCGACGCAGGCCGGCATCTCCGGCGCGGTGTTCTACGTCGCGCACCACATCACGATCCAGACTGCGCTGTTCCTGGTGGTGGGGCTGATCGAGCGCCGTGCGGGCAGCACAGCCCTGCTCAGGCTCGGGGGCCTGGCCCGGCTGGCGCCGTTGGTGGGCATCTTGTTCTTCATCCCGGCGATGAACCTCGCCGGGATCCCGCCGATGTCCGGGTTCCTGGGCAAGGTCGGTCTGCTCCAGGCCGGCCTCGACGTCGGCACCCCGCTCGCGATCATCCTGGTCGTGGGTGGCGTGGTCACCAGCCTGCTCACGCTCTACGCCGTGGCCAAGACCTGGACGATCGCATTCTGGCGTACGCCGGAGCAGGCGCACGAGACCGCGCATGCGCTCCCGGTGCCCGGCGAGGAGGCCGACCAGCACCACCCGAACGTGTCGATGGTCCGGCACCGTGGCCACGTCCACGTCGGTGGCGCGGCGTACGCGACGTTCGACCTCGAGGAGGCGCGGCGGGTCCGCGACGAGGAGTCACCGGACCGCGACCTCTACCAGCTGCTGCGCGACGGCGAGCTCCCCGACCGGCTGCCGATGGGGATGGTGCTGCCGACGGCCGCGCTGGTCGCGTTCAGCCTCGTGTTCACCTTCGTCGCGGGACCCCTGTTCGGGTTCACCGACCGGGCCGCCGAGGACCTGGTCCAGCGCACCCCCTACCTCGAGTCGGTGCTCAGCGAGGCCGGCCAGTGAGCCCCCAGCTGAAGACGCGCCGCGACGGACAGGTGCGCCCGGCCCGCTACCGGTCGCTGCAGCTCCCGGTGCTCGTCGTCCTCACCGTGGTCTGGATGGCGCTGTGGGGCGAGGTCTCGCTGAAGACCGTGGTCGGCGGTTTCCTGGTCAGTGTCGTGGCCTGCTTCGTGTTCCCGCTGCCGCCGCTGCACCTCGACGTCCGGGTGCACCCGATCCCGCTGGTCCGGCTGCTGGTCCGCTTCGCCGCGGACGTCGTGATCTCCAGCATCCAGGTGGCCTGGGTGGTGCTGCGACCCCAACGCACGCTGCGCAACGCGGTGATCGAGGTCAACCTGCGGACCCCGTCGGACTTCGTCCTGGTGGTGGTGGCGGAGATGACCTGCCTGATCCCGGGCAGCCTGGTCGTGGAGGCGCGGCGCTCCACGCACACGTTGTTCCTGCACGTGCTCGACGTCGGGGACGACGAGGGGGCGGAGAAGTTCCGCCAGAGCGTCCTCGCCCAGGAGGCCCGCGTGGTCCGCGCCCTGGGCGGGCGGATCGAGCACCTCGACCGCGAGGTTCCCACCACCCCGGGAGGATCCCGATGACCGTCGTACTGATCATCTGCGCGGCGATGCTGACGCTCGCCGCCCTGTGCACCGTGGCCCGGATGACCATCGGCCCGACGATCCTCGACCGGGCCGTGGCGCTGGACGTGTTCGTCGCGGTCGGCATCTGCGGGCTGGCCATGGAGGCTGCGCACAACCGGCACACCACCACCCTGCCGATCCTGCTGGTGCTCACGCTGCTCGGGTTCGTCGGCTCGGCGAGCATCGCCCGGTTCACGCCCGGCAGCGACGACATCGACGAGGACCGCCCATGAGCTGGGTCCAGGTCGCCGACGTCATCGCCGCGGTCTGCATGCTGCTCGGCGCCCTGCTCTCGCTGATCGCCGGGATCGGCGTGCTCAGGCTCCCGGACCTGCTGAGCCGGATGCACGCGGCCACCAAGCCCCAGGTGCTCGGCCTGGTGCTGGTCCTGATCGGTCTCGGCTTCCGGCTGCGCGACCCCGGTGCCATCGGCATCCTGGTGCTGGTCGCCCTGTTCCAGATGATGACCTCGCCGGTCGCCAACCACATGGTCGGCCGGGCCTCCTTCCGCGCCGGGCAGGTGCGCGAGGAGAACCTCGTCGTCAACGAGCTCCCCGACCTGCAGCGTGGATCCGAGGAGCCGCGCGGCGCCCCCTGACCCGGGACCCCTGACCCGGGACCCCTGACCTCGACGGACTTGAACCTCAGCACTGGCGGGGTTCACTGGACGAGAGCCGTGCACACCGAGGTGCACGTCCCCACGCACCGACGCGCACCCGGGGAAAATCGCGGCGACGACGGAGGCACTCGTGCAGATTGACACCAAGGTCTGGGTCGTCACGGGGGCTGGGAACGGGATCGGGCGCGAGCTGGTGCTGCAGTTGCTGTGGGGTGGTGCCCGGGTGGCGGCCGTCGACATGGACCGCAGCGGGCTCCAGGAGACCGTGACCGTGGCGGCGGTCGGCGAGCGGCTGTCCACCCACGTCGTGGACATCACCGACCGTGCTGCCGTGGAGGCGCTGCCCGAGGCCGTGCTCGCCGCGCACGGTCAGGTGGACGGGCTGGTCAACAACGCCGGCATCATCCAGCCGTTCGTCACGGTGGACGAGCTCGACTACCCGACCATCCAGCGCGTGCTCGACGTCAACCTGATGGGCACGCTGCACATGGTCAAGGCGTTCCTGCCGCACCTCCAGCAGCGGCCCGAGGCGCACATCGCGAACGTCTCGAGCATGGGCGGGTTCTTCCCGTTCCCGGGGCAGACGGTCTACGGCGCGGGCAAGGCGGCGGTCCGGCTGCTCACCGAGGGCCTGTACTCCGAGCTGCTCGACTCGCACGTCCGGGTCTCGTTGATCATGCCCGGAGCGGTCGCGACAGCGATCTCGCAGCACTCCGGAGCTGGCTCGGGGAACTCCGCCGACTCGGGGAACGTCCCGATGACGACCCCGGACAAGGCCGCCAGGATCATGGTGACCGGCATCGAGAAGAACAAGCTGCACATCTACGTCGGCACCGATGCCCGGCTGATGAGCCTGGCGATCAAGGTGGCGCCGCGTGCCGCGATCCGCCTGGTCCAGAGGGCGATGGCCAAGCGCCTCCCATCCCCCGACGGGGCCCTCGACGGGGCCCCCGGCAGTGCCGCCGGCCCCGTTGGACCGGAGGTTCTCGGCGGCCCGTCCCGGGGTGTTCCTGCTGCGGGACGTGACCGGGAGCGGTAGGCTTGGTGTCGTACCAGCCATCACTTGATGGACATGGGCTCCACGATGTTGGCGGGCCGTCGGCCGGCTGCCTGATCTGTCGCAGATCCGCGGGGCCCGTCGTCACCAGTCGCACCCAGTCGGACCACCCGTAGGGGGCGCAGCCGCTCCGGCTCGTTCCGTTCCTGGTCCGGCCCCTGGTCTCGGAGCCAGGGGAACTGTCCCACCCGCCGCGACCAGCGGCGTTCCGAGTATCTCCCGAGGAGGAGTAAGTGGCTCGACGAGGCACGCGCCAACCGGGCGCTCGCCGTTCGGCTCCACGTGCCCAGCGCCGGGCCCGTGACCTCGACGGAGAGGGCATCATCCCGGTGCTGGCCCGGGCCGTCCGCGAGGTGGAGACCGCCGCGCAGCGTGGTCCCGTGCAGTCCTCGGCCCGCACCAAGTTCCAGGTGGTGGCGCTGCTCGTGCGCGAGGAGCGTGCCCGGCTCAAGGCCGACGAGAGCCTCACCGAGGCCCAGCGCAACGCCCAGCTCAAGCGCCTCGACGGCGTGGCGACGATCCTGGCGAAGACGGCTGCCCGCGACACCTCGCTGCTGCAGCTGCTCGCCGAGGACTCCGAGGTCTCCGACGCCGCCCGCTCGCTCAAGCGCGAGCTCCTCAAGCGCGCCGGGGTGGAGGCGCCCCCCGAGGAGGCCGCACCCAAGCAGCAGGACGAGCCCGCCGCCACCACCACCCGTCGCGTGGTGCCGCAGTCGGTGGTCTCGCGCCAGCTCGCCAACCCGTTCCTCGCGCCCGACTTCTCGGCCGCGGCCAAGAACAAGTCCCACCCGCGCCAGCTCGCGACCTGGGAGCTGCTCGGTCCGCTGTTCCGCGCCTTCGAGTACGGCGGCGCCTCGTCCTGCATGAAGCTGCCCGAGCCCACGTCGCTGCGCACGCCGCAGGGCCAGGAGCTGATGCGGCACCAGGCCGAGGTCGTCGCGGCCGCGGCTGCGGGGCACCGGACCTTCCTGCTCGCCGACGAGCCCGGCCTGGGCAAGACGGCGCAGGCGCTGCTCGCCGCCCAGGCCGCGAACGCCTACCCGCTGCTCGTGGTGGTGCCCAACGTGGTCAAGACCAACTGGGCCCGCGAGGCCGAGCTGTGGACGCCGCGGCACCGCGCCACCGTGATCCACGGCGACGGCCACACCATCGACGGGTTCGCGGACATCGTGGTCGTCAACTACGAGGTGCTCGACCGGCACGTCGGCTGGCTCGGTGACTTCGGGTTCCGCGGCATGGTCGTTGACGAGGCCCACTTCATCAAGAACAAGAGCTCGCAGCGCTCGCAGCACGCGCTGCAGCTCTCCCAGCGCATCCGGGCACGGATCGCCCAACCGCTGCTGATGGCCCTGACCGGAACCCCGCTGATCAACGACATCGAGGACTTCCGGGCGATCTGGCAGTTCCTCGGCTGGATCGACGACAAGGCCCCGCTGGGGCCGCTGATGGAGTCGCTGGAGGAGACCGGGCTGACCCCGGCCGATCCGGGGTTCTACCCGGCGGCACGCACGAGCGTGATCGACCTCGGCATCGTCCGTCGCCGCAAGGTCGACGTCGCCGCCGACATCCCGGCCCGCCGGGTCGCCGACCTCCCGGTCGAGCTCGACGACGCCGTGGGCCGGTCCATCCGCGAGGCCGAGCGTGAGCTCGCCCGCCGGCTGGTGGCGCGCTACGACAGCGCTCTCGCGACCCGCGCCTCCGGTGTCGTGGTCGAGGGTATCGACCACGAGCTGGTACGCCGGGTCGCCGGGTGGGAGCGTGACGACACCACCACGACGAAGTCGGGCGAGAACGTCTTCAGCATGATGCGCCGCATCGGCCAGGCGAAGGCGGGCCTCGCGGCTGACTACGCCGCCCAGCTCGCGCACAGCGTCGGCAAGGTCGTGTTCTTCGCCAAGCACGTGGACGTGATGGACGTGGCGGAGGAGACCTTCGCCAAGCGGGGCATCCGGTTCGCCTCGATCCGTGGCGACCAGACCACCAAGACCCGCGAGAAGAACATCGCCGCCTTCCAGGAGGACCCCGAGGTGGCGATCGTGGTCTGCTCGCTGTCCGCGGCGGGCGTCGGCCTCAACCTGCAGGTCGCCTCCAACGTCGTCCTCGCCGAGCTCTCCTGGACCGACGCCGAGCAGACCCAGGCCATCGACCGGATCCACCGCATCGGCCAGGAGCAGCCGGTCACCGCGTGGCGGATCATCGCCGCGCAGACCATCGACACCAAGATCGCCGAGCTCATCGACAGCAAGGCCGGCCTCGCCGCGCGCGCTCTCGACGGGTCCGACGAGGAGGTCTCGTCCTCCGCCGACGTGCAGCTCGAGGCCCTGGTCGTGCTCCTCACCGAGGCGCTGACCCAGCGGGCGGGGACGACCGAGGACACGTTCTCGGGCGAGAACCTGACCGACGCCGGCCAGCGCATCGGCTGAGGGCCGACTCAGTCCAGCAGGAGCCTCAGCGGCACCGTGGCGCTGAACGTGCTGCCCACGCCGACCTTGCTGTCCACGGTGAGGGAGCCCCCCATCAGGGAGGTGATCTCCTGGGAGATCGCCAGGCCGAGCCCGGCCCCGCCGTACTTGCGCGTGGTCGACGGGTCAGCCTGGGTGAAGGGGTGGAACAGGGTCGGCAGCTGGTCCTCGCCGATCCCGATGCCGGTGTCCTCCACCCGTATCCGCAGCCGTGGGTCCGGGCCTGGATCGCGGACGACGTCGACGGTGAGGGACACCCGCCCCACCTCGGTGAACTTCACCGCGTTCTCCAGCAGGTTCGAGATCACCTGGGACAGCCGGAGGGCGTCCGCCTGTACCTGGTGCGGGACGTCGTCGGCGACGTGCCAGCCCAGGTCGAGGCCGCGGCGGTGGGCGAGCTTGGCGGCGTACGTCGCGGTCTCCTCCACGAGCGCGCGGACGTCGACGGCCGTCTCGTTCAGGGCGAAGGTGCCCGCCTCCATCCGGGAGAAGTCCAGGAGGTCGCCGACCAGCTGGAGCAGCCGCTCCCCGGAGCGGTCGATCAGCTGCACCAGGACGCTCTGGTCCTCGTCCAGCTCGGTCTCCATCAGGACCTCCACCGAGCCGAGCAGGCTGGTCAGCGGGGTCCGGACCTCGTGGCTCATGTTCGCCAGGAACAGGGACTTGGTGGCGCTCGCCTCCTCGGCCAGCCGGCGCGTGCGCTCGAGCTCGCGGCGCAGCTCGTTGCTCTCCGTGATGTCCTCCGCGACGCCGTGCACCCCCACGACCTCGTTGCTCACCACGACCGGCATCGCCGTGAGGCTCATCTCGATCCGGTGCCCCTCGCGGTGCAGCATGCTCGCCTGCAGCTGCTGCGGGATGCGGTCGACCGCGTCCTGGAACGCATCGACGGTGCGCTGCACGTGCTCGGGGCAGATCAGCGCGTCGAACCTGAGCTTCCGCAGCTCGGGGAGGGAGTAGCCGCTCAGCCGCAGCGCCACGGGGTTGGCGTCGACGAAGTAGCCCTGGAGGTCGACCGAGAACGCGGCGTGCGGGTTGTACTCGAACAGCGAGCGATGCCGCTCGACGCTGTCGGCGAACGCACGCCGGCTTCCGTCGTGGATGGGTCCGCCTGAGGTTCTTCGATGGGCCCTGCTGGTCACTGCCCGCGCCTTCCCGAGACCGCTGATGCGGGTATGGTTTCACGAAGCGCCGAGTTGGTGCACATAATGCGCTTAACCGGCGAGAGGCTCGCCACGGGACGCCGGCTCAGGCGAGATCACCGGCGAGGCGCCGTGCGGTCGAGTGCAGGACGGGCACGGCCTCGCGGATCAGGGCGTCGCTCATCCGCGGCGCCGGACCCGACACCGACAGCGCCAGGCGCAGGGTGCCTCCCGGCACCACGACAGCGACGCAGCGCACGCCCACCTCCTGCTCGCCCTCGTCGAGGGCGTACCCGCGTGCGCGCACCCGGGCGAGCTCGGCCAGGAGCGCGGCGGGCTCGGTGATTGTGTGCGGGGTGAACCGGGCGAGGCCGACGCGCTCCACGAGAGCTCCCACCTCGTGCTCGCCGGACTCGGCGAGCAGGGCCTTCCCCACGGCGGTGCAGTGCAGGTCCACGCGGCGGCCGACCTCGGTGAACATCCGCATCGAGTGCCGGCCGGGGACCTGGGCGAGGTAGGCGACCTTGTCCCCGTCGAGCATGGCGAGGTTGGCCGTCTCACCGATCTCCTCCACCAGGTGGCGAAGGTGCGGCAGCACGAGCGCCGACAGTGCCGTGGAGGAGCCCTCGGCGAGCAGGAACAGCCGGGGGCCCAGGGCGTACTGCCGCGACGGCTCCTGGCGCAGGTAGCCGAGGTCGACCAGCGTGCGCGCCAGCCGGTGCAGGGTCGGCGGCGGGAGCCCGGAGTCGGCCGCGAGCCTGGACAGCGAGACGGGGCCGCTGTGCGCCGCGACCAGCTCGAGCACGCGGAAGGCGCGCTCGAGCGACTGCACCCCGCCGGCGCGGGTGGGCCGGGCAGCCGCCGGGGCGCCCGCGGGGGGCCGGGCACCGGCCCGCTCAGGTTCGTCGCGCATGTCGTCTCCGCTCGGATTCCGCATCTCGGAACCACCCGGATCCTAGGCCCCTTGACACGAGCCAGTCCTGTCGATGAGGTTGTGAGGGGCGCCACACCGGGTTCCACCATACGAAATCGACTGCATCGGGAGTCTCATGGTCCAGCGCGTTCAGATCGGTGGGCTCGGCGTCGCCGCACCCCTGCACCAATTCGTCGAGGACGAGGCCCTGCCCGGCTCCGGCCTGGAGACCAACGTGTTCTGGGACGGGGTCGCCGCGATCATCGACGACCTGGCGCCTCGCAACCGCGAGCTGCTGGCTCGTCGCGAGGAGCTGCAGTCGCTGCTCGACGACTGGCACCGCGAGCACCCGGGTGCGCCCGACGCCCAGTCCCAAGGCACGGAGGCCTACACCGCGTACCTGCGCGAGATCGGCTACCTGCTCGAGGAGCCCGCCGAGGTCTCGGCGACCACGGCCGACGTCGACGACGAGGTCGCCCGGATCGCCGGCCCGCAGCTGGTGGTGCCGCTGCTCAACGCGCGCTTCGCGACCAATGCCGTGAACGCGCGGTGGGGATCGCTCTACGACGCGCTCTACGGCACCGACGTGGTCCCGCAGGAAGGGGACCTCGCGCCGGGCAAGGACTACAACAAGGTCCGCGGCGACGAGGTGATCGCCCGGGGTCGCGCCTTCCTCGACGAGCACTTCCCGCTGGCCTCGGGATCTCACGCCCACTCCACGTCGTACGCCGTCGACGACGACGGCCTCGCCGTGACCCTCAAGGGTGACGTCGTGCGGCTCGCCGACCCCGCGCAGCTGGTCGGCTTCCGCGGCTCCCGGACCGCGCCGGAGGCGGTGCTGCTCGTCCACCACGACCTCCACGTCGAGATCCAGGTCGACCCCGAGGACGCCATCGGGTCGACCGACTCCGCCGGCGTCAAGGACCTGCTGCTGGAGTCCGCCGTCTCCACGATCATGGACCTCGAGGACTCGGTCGCCGCGGTGGACGCCGAGGACAAGGTGCTCGGCTACCGCAACTGGAAGCAGCTCAACGAGGGCACCCTGGCCGAGGAGGTCACCAAGAACGGCAAGACCTTCACCCGGTCGATGAATCCCGACCGGACCTACTCCACGACGTCGGGCGAGGAGGTCACCCTGCGCGGCCGCTCGCTGCTCTTCATCCGGCAGGTCGGCCACCTGATGACCACCGACGCGGTGCTCGACCGCGACGGCAACGAGGTCCCCGAGGGCATCCTGGACGCGATCATGACCGCGTTGGGCAGCCTGTCCGACCTGCGTGGGACCTCGGAGCTGGCCAACTCGCGCACCGGCTCGATGTACGTCGTGAAGCCGAAGATGCACGGGCCCGACGAGGTCGCGTTCGCGGTCGAGCTCTTCGGCCGTGTCGAGGAGCTCCTCGGCCTGCCCCCGCTGACGATCAAGGTCGGGATCATGGACGAGGAGCGCCGTACCTCGGTCAACCTCAAGGCCTGCATCAACGAGGCCCGCGAACGCGTGGCATTCATCAACACCGGCTTCCTGGACCGCACCGGCGACGAGATCCACACCTCGATGCAGGCCGGCCCGATGGTCCGCAAGAACGACATGAAGGGCGAGACCTGGATCCAGGCCTACGAGGACCTCAACGTCGACATCGGGCTGGAGTGCGGTCTGCTCGGACGTGCCCAGATCGGCAAGGGCATGTGGGCCGCGCCGGACAGCCTCGCCGACATGCTGGAGGCCAAGATCGGCCACCCGAAGGCCGGGGCGACCTGTGCCTGGGTGCCCTCGCCCACTGCGGCGACGGTGCACGCGCTGCACTACCACCAGGTCGACGTGCACGCCCGGCAGCAGGAGCTGCTCGAGGGCGGGCGCCGCCGGGATCGTGACCAGCTGCTCCAGATCCCGCTCGGCGACCCGGGCGACTGGACCGACGAGGACCGCCAGGACGAGATCCAGAACAACCTGCAGAGCCTGCTCGGCTACGTCGTGCGCTGGGTGGATGCGGGCGTGGGCTGCTCGAAGGTCCCCGACATCACCGGGGAGAAGTTGATGGAGGACCGGGCCACCTGCCGGATCTCCGCGCAGCACGTGGCGAACTGGCTGCACCACGGCGTGGTCACCGCCGAGCAGGTCGACGAGACCCTGCAGCGGATGGCGGCGGTCGTCGACGAGCAGAACGCCGAGGACCCGACGTACACCCCGATGGCGCCGGGCTTCGACGGCTACGCGTTCCGCGCAGCGCGAGCCCTGGTGTTCGAGGGCCTGGAGCAGCCCAGCGGCTACACCGAGCCGATCCTGCACCGATACCGAGCCGAGAAGAAGCACGAAGGAGCGGCCCAGTGAGCGGGTTGGACCTGGAGGCCGCACGCACGATCATCGCCGGGGCCCGCGCCCACGGGGACTCCGCCGGCTTCAAGCCGCTGACCGTGGTGGTCCTCGACGCGGGCGGCCACGTGGTCGCCGTGGAGCGCGAGGACGGCGCGTCGATCAAGCGCTTCGAGATCGGCTTCGGGAAGGCGCACGGCGCCCTGTCGCTGGGGATGGGCTCGCGCTCGCTGATGGGCCGCGCCGAGCAGCAGCCCTACTTCATCGCCGCCGTCACCTCCGCCGTGGGCGGGGCCCTGGTGCCGGTGCCCGGTGGGGTCCTGGTCCGCAACGAGGCCGGAGACCTGCTGGGTGCCGTGGGCGTCACCGGCGACACCTCCGACAACGACGAGGCCGCGGCCGTGGCCGGCATCGAGAGCGCCGGGCTCACCGCCCAGGTCGACTGAGGAGACGGCCATGGCGTCGACGGACACGACCGCACCAGCAGGGGACCGCCCCGCGAAAGCCGACGCCGGCAGCAGCGCCGGGATCGCGGCCGTCACCGCGGTGGCGCGCCGGCTGCTCCCGGACCAAGCGGTGATCTCCGAGCGCTCGCGGCTGCGCACCTACGAGTGCGACGGACTCGCGCACTACCGGGTGACCCCGGCACTGGTGGTCATCCCGCAGGACGCCGGGCAGCTCGCCGAGGTGGTGAAGGCGTGCGCCGAGCACCGGGTGCCCTACGTCGCCCGCGGCTCCGGCACCGGTCTCTCCGGTGGTGCCCTGCCGCACGCGGAGGGCGTCCTGGTCGTCACCTCGCAGATGCGGGCGATCACCGCCGTACGCCCCGAGGACCAGCGGGCCGTCGTCGAGCCCGGGGTGATCAACCTCGACGTGACCAGGGCCGCCACACCGCACGGCTACTACTACGCGCCGGACCCCTCGAGCCAGCAGATCTGCTCCATCGGCGGGAACGTCGCGGAGAACTCCGGTGGTGCCCACTGCCTCAAGTACGGCTTCACCACCAACCACGTCGTCGGCGCCGACTTCGTCACCCCCCAGGGGGAGACCGTGACGCTGGGTGGGCTCGCGCCCGACGCCCCCGGCTACGACCTGCTCGGAGCCGTCGTCGGCTCGGAGGGCACCCTGGGCATCGTCACCTCGACCATCGTGCGGCTGGTGCGGCTGCCCGAGGAGGTGCGCACGATCCTGGTCGGGTTCGAGACCACCGACCAGGCGGGCGCCGCCACCTCGGCGATGATTGCGGCCGGCATCGTCCCCGCCGCCGTGGAGATGATGGACGCACTGGCGATCGAGGCCGCAGAGGCCGCGGTGCAGTGCAACTACCCGGCCGGGGCAGGTGCTGTGCTCGTGATCGAGCTCGACGGCGCCAAGGTCGAGGTCGAGCAGGAGTACGCCGACGTCGAGCGGCTGTGCCAGGAGAACGGCGCCTTCGAGCAGCGGCTCGCCACCGACCCCGCGCAACGGGCGCTGATCTGGAAGGGCCGCAAGTCGGCCTTCGCCGCGGTGGGGCGGATCAGCCCCGACTACATCGTCCAGGACGGGGTCATCCCGCGCACGGCGCTGCCCGAGGTGCTCAAGGCGATCGCCGACCTCTCCGGGGAGTCCGGGGTCCGGGTCGCGAACGTCTTCCATGCCGGCGACGGCAACCTGCACCCGCTGGTGCTCTTCGACGACACCGTCGAGGGTGCCGGCGAGGCGGCCGAGAAGGTGAGCGGCGCGATCCTCGACCTGTGCATCGAGCACGGTGGCTCGATCACCGGCGAGCACGGCGTCGGGATGGACAAGGCGAAGTACATGCCGCGGATGTACAACGACGAGGACCTCGACACGATGCAGCTGGTGCGCTGCGCCTTCGACCCGGACTCGATCTCCAACCCCGGCAAGGTGTTCCCGACGCCCCGGCTGTGCGGCGAGGTCCCCGGACGGCACAAGGGGGCCCACCCCCTCCAGGAAGCCGGCGTGGCGGAGGTCTTCTGATGCACACCGAGACCGTGAGCCGCGACGCGCACGAGGCGATCGCCTCGGCCTGCGCCGACGTGCACGAGCCGGGGGAGGGCGACGCGGTCGACGGGGTGCGGCCCGGGCTGGTCGCCCGGCCGGCCGACACCGCCCAGGTCGCCGAGGTCCTCCGGGCCGCGGCGGGCCACAGGCTCACCGTGGTGCCGCGAGGACGGGGGACCAAGCTGTCCTGGGGCCTCCCGCCGGCCGGCGCCGAGGTCCTGCTCGACCTCGGTGCGCTCGACCAGGTCCTCGACCACGCGGCCGGCGACCTGATCGCGGTCACGCAGGCCGGTGCCCGGCTCGACCACGTGCAGGACGTCGTCGGGACCGGCGGCCAGTGCCTCGCCCTGGACGAGACGGTGCCCGGCTCGACCATCGGCGGCACCCTGGCCGCGAACACCAGCGGTCCCAGGCGGGTCGCCACCGGCACCGCGCGCGACCTGCTGATCGGCATCACCGTGGTGCGTGCCGACGGGGTCGTCGCCAAGGCCGGTGGCCGGGTGGTCAAGAACGTCGCGGGCTACGACATCGGCAAGCTGATGATCGGCTCTCTGGGCACCCTCGCGGTGATCACCGAGGCGGTGTTCCGGCTGCACCCGGTTCCGGACACCCGGCAGTGGGTCAGCGTCCCCGTCGCCGACCCGGGCGCCGCCCAGCTGGCGGTGCAGTCGGTGCTCGGCTCGCAGGCCGTCCCGGCGGCGATCGAGGTCGAGTGGACGGCGCAGGGAGCAGGCGCGGTGCACGTGCTGCTCGAGGGGCGCGAGGAAGGCGTCCGTGGCCGGGCGTCGACCGTGACCGCGCTGCTGGGCGCGGGAGCCACCGAGTCCCCGGAGGACCCGTCGGGTGGTGCGGCGTACCCCTGGGACGTGAGCGCCACCGGGGACGACCGGGCCACGGCGCTCAAGCTCACCTTCGCCCTCTCCGGCCTCGCCGAGGTGCTCACGGTGGTGGCTGCCACCGGGATGACGCTGCGCGGGTCCGCGGGTGCAGGCGTGGCCTACGCCTCGATCGCGCCGGGGACCCCCCTCGACGACGTCCGGGGCGCGGTCGACCGGGTGCGGGAGGTGTGCACCCGCGTCGGGGGCAGTGCCGTCGTGGTGGACGCGCCCGCCGCGGTGAAGGCGGCCGTGGACGTGTGGGGACCGGTGCCGGCGCTGGAGCTGATGCGCCGGGTCAAGGACCAGTTCGACCCGGAGCACCGGCTCGCCCCGGGCCGGTTCGTGGGAGGGATCTGAGTTGACCGAGCAACACACCGACCAGAAGCAGGAGCCCGGTGGGCTGGGCGAGATGGGCAGCATCATCGACCTCGGGACCCCGGTCGTCGGCGGCGCATTCGACGAGCACCATCCGCCCGACGCCGCCCTGATCGGCGACTGCGTGCACTGCGGCTTCTGCCTGCCGACCTGCCCCACCTACGTCCTGTGGGGCGAGGAGATGGACTCGCCGCGGGGCCGGATCTACCTGATGAAGGAAGGGCTCGAGGGCGAGCCGATGACCGACGACATGGTGCAGCACTGGGACGCCTGCCTGGGCTGCATGTCGTGCGTCACGGCGTGCCCCTCGGGCGTCCAGTACGACACCTTGATCGAGCAGACCCGCGCGCAGGTCGAGCGCAACCACGACCGGTCGGCCAAGGACCGGGCGCTGCGCGCACTGATCTTCTCGCTGTTCCCGCACCCGAGGCGGCTCAAGCTGCTGCGCGGCCCGCTCCGGCTGGTGCAGCGCACCGGGCTCGACCGGGCGATGCGGCGTACCGGCCTGCTGGAGCGGTTCGCGCCGCAGCTCGCGGCGATGGAGCGGCTCGCCCCGCGCCTGGGCCAGCCGCTGCCGCTGCCGCCGTACATCCACGCGACGGGGGAGCGCCGCGCGGTCGTGGGCCTGCTCACCGGGTGCGTCCAGGGCGCGTTCTTCCCGGGCGTCAACGCGGCCACGGCCCGGGTGCTGCAGGCGGAGGGCTGCGACATCGTCGTACCGCCCTCGCAGGCCTGCTGCGGTGCGCTGTCGGTGCACAACGGCCGCGAGCCCGAGGGGCAGAGGTTCGCCCGGGCGCTGATCGACTCCTTCGAGGACTCCGGCGTCGACTACGTCGTGGTCAACGCGGCCGGCTGCGGCTCCACGATGAAGGAGTACACCAGGCTGCTCCAGGACGACCCCGAGTACGCCGACCGCGCCAGGGCCTTCTCCGACCGGGTCCGCGACGTCGCGGAGATCCTCGACGAGCTCGGCACGGTGGCGCCGCGGCACCCGCTCGCCATGTCGGTGGCCTACCACGACGCCTGCCACCTCGCCCACGCCCAGGGCATCCGGGCGCAACCGCGGCGGCTGCTCGAGGCGATCCCCGGGCTGGAGCTGCGCGAGATCGCGGAGGCGGACCTGTGCTGCGGCTCCGCAGGCGTCTACAACATCATGAACCCCGAACCGGCCCAGGAGCTCGGTGACCGCAAGGCCGCGAACATCGTGGCGACCGGGGCCCAGCTGCTGGTGACCGCCAACCCCGGGTGCCTGATGCAGGTCACCTCGGCGATCGAGAAGTCCGCTGCCCAGCAGGGGACCACCCCCATGGGGATGGCGCACACCGTCGAGGTGCTCGACGCCTCGATCCGGGGTGCTGCCGCGGAGTCGTTGCTGCCCACCTGAGCCCGAGCCACCGTTTCGTCCGACCGTTCACGATGAGGGAGTCACGATGTTCCAGCAGGACCTTCAACCGGTGGGTGACTCACTCGCCCTCAGCGCGCTGTGCGGTGCCATCCCGTTGGTCACCCTGTTCGTCCTGCTCGGCGGACTTCGGCTCAAGGCCTGGATCGCCGGGCTGATCTCGCTCGTGGTGGCCCTGCTGGTCGCGATCGTGCTCTTCGGGATGCCGGTCGGCCAGTCGCTGCTCGCAGCGAGCGAGGGCGCGGCGTTCGGGTTCTTCCCGATCCTGTGGATCGTGATCAACGCGATCTGGGTCTACAACCTGACCGTCACCTCGGGGCACTTCGACGTGCTGCGCCGGTCCTTCGAGAAGGTGAGCCCCGACCAGCGCATCCAGGCGATCATCATCGCCTTCTGCTTCGGTGCCCTGCTCGAGGCGCTGGCCGGTTTCGGCACCCCCGTGGCGATCACCGTGGTGATGCTGATGGCCCTCGGGTTCCAGCCGATCAAGGCCGCCGCCGTGGCCCTGATCGCCAACACCGCGCCAGTCGCCTTCGGCGCGCTCGCGACCCCGATCGTCACGCTGGCCTCGGTCACCTCCGGGGTCAGTGACGACGCCCGCCTCACCGTCGACACGCTCGGTGGGATGGTCGGGCGGCAGACCCCGATCCTCGCCGTGGTCGTGCCGCTGGTCCTGGTGTTCGTGGTCGACGGCCGGCGCGGCGTACGCAGCATGTGGCTGCCGGCGATCGTGGCCGGAGTTGCGTTCGGGCTGGCCCAGTTCGTCGCCGCGAACTACATCTCGGTCCCGCTCGCCGACATCCTGGCCGCCCTGGTCTCCGCTGCCGCCGTGGTCGGGCTGCTGCGGTTCTGGACGCCGGGTCACGTGCTCACCGCGGCCGACATGGCCGCCGACGACGCGGA
Source organism: Nocardioides sp. Z38_18 (assembly GCF_058215695.1). Taxonomy (NCBI): domain Bacteria; kingdom Bacillati; phylum Actinomycetota; class Actinomycetes; order Propionibacteriales; family Nocardioidaceae; genus Nocardioides; species Nocardioides sp. Z38_18. The sequence continues at coordinate 525,082 of NZ_JBZAJE010000002.1, read as the reverse complement.
GCGGGACGGGCGCACCGGTGAGGACTCGGCCGGCGACCTGGGCCCGGCCGGCGGGTCGTCCGGCTCCACGGGCGCCCCGACGGGCGGCTCGACCGGCGGCTCGACCGGGGACGGGACCGGGGTGGCGACCTCGACGCGCCCGGTCGCCGACCCGGGCTCGGAGGTCGCGAAGGCCTACGCGCCGTACGTCGTGATCATCGCGATCTTCTCGATCATCAACATCCCGGCGGTCAAGGAGTTCTTCGCCGAGAAGCCGTTCACGTTCTCGTTCGCGTGGCCGGGCCTCGAGGTGCTCAACACCGCGGGGGAGCCGGTCGCGACCACCACGTTCGCGTTCAACTGGCTGCCCGCGGCGGGCACGCTGATGATCCTCGCCGGGCTGATCACGATGGTGATCCTGAAGATCTCGCCCGCGGAGGGGCTGCGCACCTACGGGCGCACCTACGTGGAGCTGAAGTCGGCGATCATCACGGTGATGGCCGTGCTCGCGCTGGCCTACGTGATGAACCTGTCCGGGCAGACCGGCTCGCTGGGCGCCTGGCTCGCCGGGACCGGAAGCGCCTTCGCGCTGCTCTCCCCGATCCTCGGCTGGATCGGCGTCGCGGTGACCGGCTCGGACACCTCCGCCAACGCGCTCTTCGGTGCCCTGCAGGTGCAGACCGCGACCGAGGCCGGACTCGACCCGGTGCTGATGGCCGCCGCGAACACCTCCGGCGGCGTGCTCGGCAAGATGGTCAGCCCGCAGAACCTCGCGATCGCGGCCGCGGCGGTGGGGATGGCCGGCCGCGAGGGCGACATCTTCCGCAAGGTGATCGGCTGGAGCCTGGGTCTCCTCGCCCTGATGTGCGTGATCGTCTGGCTCCAGTCAACGGGAGTCCTCAGCTGGATGGTCCCGTAGACCCGCCGAGACGTCCCATCTGAAAACCCCAACCCCGCCGACACGTCGCATCTGAAAGACCCGGGTGACGCTCAACCCGATCGACGGCCTGGGGGAACCGGAAGGCGGCTCAGCGCATCCGGTCGCGGAACACCCGGTGGAAGATGCCTGCGCGGCCGAGGTCACGGCCCTGCTCCTTCGACATCGACCTCCCGTCGAGGTAGTCGTTGAACCCCGGCAGTTCCGCGGCCTCCTCCGGGCTCAGGGTCTCGAAGCCCATGGACCAGTCGGGGAAGGTGCGTTCGGGGACCGCCTCGCGCAGCGCGATGAACACGTCGCGGTGCCGGGGGTCCTGCTCGATGCGGGCGAAGGTCGCGTCCACGACGTCCTCGGACCCCTCCAGGGTCTGGATGAAGTGGCCGCCGGCGTAGAGCAGCATGCCGGTCAGCTCGGCGGCGTGGTTGTTCGTGCGCGAGGTGAGCAGCAGGTCGGTGAGGGCGTCGTCGTCGTACGGCGCGGTGGCGGTGCTCAGGTAGGTAAGTGAGATCAACTCAGCGTCTCCGAGGGAGTGTCCGTACGGCGACCGCGGAGGCGGTCACCGATCTGGCCGCCGACCCTACCTATCCGGACAAAGGGTGCACCGGAAAACGCTGGAACGACCTACTGGTGTCCCGCGATCGCGTGCGGTACGTAGCCCACGGACAGCTCCTCGAGCTCGTCGTCGTCCAGCTCCAGGTCGACCGCACGGACGGCGTCCTCGAGGTGCTCGGACCGGGTGACGCCCACGATCGGGGAGGTCACGGCCGGCTGTGCCAGCACCCACGCCAGGGCCACCTGGGCGGGGGAGACCCCGCGCCGGTCGGCGACCTCGAGCACCTTCGCGACGATGGCGGCGTCCTCGTCGCGGTAGAGGGAGGAGCCGAACTCATCGGTCTCCGCGCGCGTGGTGGAGGCATCCCACGGCCGGGTCAGCCGCCCGCGTGCCAGCGGGCTCCACGGGATCACCCCGACCCCCTGGTCGACGCAGAGCGGGTGCATCTCCCGCTCCTCCTCGCGGTAGATCAGGTTGTAGTGGTCCTGCATCGAGACGAACGGCGTCCACCCGTTCGCCCGCGCGACCTCCTGGGCCTTTGCGAACTGCCAGGCGTACATCGAGGAGGCGCCGAGGTAGCGGGCCCTGCCCGACTTCACGACGTCGTGCAGCGCCTCCATCGTCTCCTCGATCGGCGTCCCGGGGTCCCAGCGGTGGATCTGGTAGAGGTCGACGTAGTCGGTGCCGAGCCGGGTCAGGCTGGCGTCGATCTCGTGCAGGATCGCCTTGCGCGACAGGCCGGCGCCGTTGGGCCCCGGCCGCATCCGGCCGTGCACCTTCGTGGCCAGTACGACGTCTTCGCGGGCGGCGTACTCCCACAGCGCCCGGCCGGTGTACTCCTCGCTCGTGCCCGCGGAGTACACGTTGGCGGTGTCGAAGAAGTTGATCCCGGACTCGAGCGCGGCCTTGATCGTCTGCCGCGCGAACTCCTCGTCCTTGACCCATGAGTGACCGCCGCGCACCGGGTCGCCCCAGCTCATGCAGCCGAGCGTGACCGCCGAGACCTCGAGGCCGGAGCGACCCAGGCGCGAGTACCGCATCAGGCCGCGGCCTTGCCGATCGCCTCGAACTCCTCGTCGCTGAGGTCGATGGCCGCGGCTGCGGTGTTGGACTCGAGGTGGTCGACGCTGGAGGTGCCGGGGATCGGCAGCATCACCGGCGACCGCTTGAGCAGCCAGGCCAGCGCGAGCTGCGACGGCGTCGCGTCGTGCTCCTTCGCTGCGTCGGCCAGCGGGCCGTCCTCCTTGGAGAGCTCGCCGGTGGCCAGCGGGAACCACGGGATGAACCCGATGTTCTCCCGGGTGCAGTGGTCGAGCAGCTCCTCGGCGTCGCGCTTGGCGAGGTTGTAGAGGTTCTGCACCGAGACGATCTCAGCGGTCTTCTGGGCCTCCTTCAGCTCCTCCACGCCGACCTCGGAGAGGCCGATGTGCCGGATCTTGCCCTCGTCCTGGAGCGCCTTGAGCTCACCGACCTGGTCGGCCACGGGGTAGTCCGCGTCGATGCGGTGCAGCTGGAACAGGTCGATCCGCTCGACGTCGAGACGGCGCAGGCTCATCTCGACCTCCTGGCGCAGGTACGCCGGCTTGCCGAGCGGGGTCCACACGTCGGGGCCCTGACGGGTCAGCCCTGCCTTGGTCGCGATCACGACGTCGTCGGCGTAGGGGTGCAGCGCCTCGCGGAGCAGGTCCTCGGCGACGTAGGGGCCGTAGGAGTCGGCGGTGTCGAAGAAGGTGATCCCGAGCTCGACCGCGCGGCGCAGCACCCGGATCGCCTCGTCGTGGTCGCGCGGCGGTCCCCACACACCCTTGCCGGGGAGCTGCATGGTGCCGTAGCCGAGGCGTACGACGGGCAGGTCACCCCCGAGCTGGAAGGTTCCGGACGGTGCTGCAACGTTCTGGCTCACGCAGTTCTCCTCGAGTCGTCGGGTGTTCTCCACTCCCTGTCCCAAGTCATCGACACGGCGCGATGTTCCCCTGGTCCCGACGTGGGCCAGTCGCCGGGCGCGGAACCGGTCTGCCCAGCGAGCCCGGGGGAGCGGGCGCGGCGCCACGTCGTACCTTGGGCCTCCCCTCTTCACCCTTGGAGTAGTGCATGGGCATCAACCAGCGTTCCCAGATCGAGATGACGCCCGAGGAGATCAGCGAGTTCGTCGCCTCACGGCGCACCGCGAACCTCGCCACGATCGGCGCCAGCGGACAGCCCCACGTGGTGGCGATGTGGTTCGCCGTGATCGACGACGTCCTCTGGTTCGAGACCAAGTCCAAGGCGCAGAAGGCGGTGAACCTCCGTCGCGACCCCCGCGCGACCGTGCTGATCGAGGACGGCCTCACCTACGACACCCTCCGGGGCGTCTCGTTCGAGGGGACTGCGGAGGTCCTCGACGACCCCGAGGCCCTGTGGGAGGTGGGCGTCAGCGTCTGGGAGCGCTACCACGGCCCCTACACCGACGACCTGAAGCCGTTCGTGGAGGCGATGCTGCACAAGCGCGTCGCAGTGCGCTTCGACGTGACCCGCACGCGCTCCTGGGACCACCGCAAGCTCGGCCTCGACCCGATGCCGCTGGGCGGGAGCACCGCCCCCGCGCAGGACTGAGCCGCCGCAGGGACGATCACTATCTGGGCGATTTCCAGCGGTTTGTCGGTATCTGATGAACTATGAGGCATGGTCCCCGACGGCTCCGGCGCGCCCGCGTCCCCAGGATCGGTGTCCGACTGGATCCTGGACGCGTGCCCGGACGCGCTGTGGGTCCTCGACGAGCAGGGACGCACCACGTTCGCCAACGAGGCGATGGCCCGGATGCTCGGGACCGAGCGCCAGCAGATGCTCGGCCGCTCGGTGTACGACGTCCTGGGCGACCCGGGTGCCACCTTCGGAGCCCACCTCGAGCGTCTGGCGTCGGGTGCTGGAGCGGAGGGTGCCGAGGTGGAGTGCACCCTGCGTGGTCCTGACGGTCCCGTGGAGGTCGGTGTCGCGAGTCGGCCGGTCCGCGACGGCGCCGGTGCGTTCCACGGCTGGCTGCACCGGGTCAGCGACCGCGCTGCGGCCGGGGACCTGGAGCGCAGGACGGTGCAGTTCGCCGAGGCGCAACGAATCGCGGGCCTCGGCAGCTGGACCTGGGACCTGGCGGCGCACCGGATCACGTGGTGCGACGAGGCGTTCCGGGTCCATCGCGCCGATCCCGGCTTCGAGCCGGGTGTGGACTCGTTCCTCGACCACGTGCACCGCGACGACCTCGAGCCGCTGACCACCGCCGTCCGCCGCTGGATGGAGGCGGGGCCGCTGGACGGGCCGGACAGCGAGGCTCCGTGCGTCGTGGACTACCGGTTCCTGCCCCAGGCAGGGTCCGCGCCGGTGTGGGTCCGCGGCCGGGGGATCGCCGCGCGCGACCGCACCGGGAGGGTGGTCCGCATCGACGGCACCGTCCAGGACATCACCGCCACCAAGTCCATCGAGAACGCGATGGCGTTCCTCAGCGTGATGGGCCGGGCCGCCAACGAGGCCAGCACCCTGCAGGAGGTGCTGGTCGCGGCCGAGGAGATCGTGCGGCCCTACGCCCAGTGGCCCGCCGTCGTCGTCGGGGTCCCGCGCGGGCCCGGCAGCGGCGAGATCGCGCACATCGAGCTCGACTGGGAGCAGACCAGCGAGCGCGATCGGGTCTTCGCACGCGACCTCGCCGACGAGGTCGCGCGGTCGCGGCGCGTCGTACGACGGCACGGCCCACAGGGGAACGTGCTCATCGGCGGGCCGGTCATCGCCGGCAACCGGTTGGCGTGCGTGCTGGTCTCCGACACCAGGGGGCCGACTCTGCCGGCGGCCTCCGACCTCGACGTCTTCGACCAGATCCTGAGCCTGCTGGCACACGTGGCCGAGCGGGAGTGGGGCGCGGCCGAGCTCGCCGCAGCGCGCGACCAGGCCCTGCGTGCGTCCAAGGCGAAGTCGGAGTTCCTGGCCACGATGAGCCACGAGATCCGCACCCCGCTCAACGGTGTGATCGGACTCGGGGAGCTGCTCAGCTCCACCGATCTCAACCCGCACCAGCGCCGCCTCGCCAACGGCGTGGACCAGGCGGGTCGCACCCTGCTCGCGATCGTCAACGACATCCTCGACCTCTCCAAGATCGAGGCCGGGCGGCTCGACCTCGAGGCGGTCGACTTCGACCCCCGCGTGGTCATCGAGCAGAGCGCTGCCCTGGTCGCCGACCGGGCCCGCGAGAAGCACCTCGAGCTGGTGATCTCGAGCGCCGCCGACGTGCCCGACCAGGTCCGCGGCGATCCCGTCCGCTTCGGCCAGGTGATCACCAACCTGGCCTCGAACGCGGTCAAGTTCACCTCCGTGGGCGAGGTGCTGATCCGGGCGACCGCCGAGCCCGGCACGTCCGGGACGCGGCTGCGCGTCGAGGTCCACGACACCGGCGTGGGCATCGCCCCCGAGGTGGAGAGCCGGCTCTTCGAGGCGTTCACCCAGGCCGACAGCTCCACCACTCGCCAGTACGGCGGCACCGGCCTCGGCCTGGCGATCAGCAAGCGGATCGTCACCGCGATGGGCGGCGAGATCGGCGTGGACAGCGTGCCCGGTGAGGGCAGCACGTTCTGGTTCGACGTCGAGCTGGCGTCGCCGCTGCACGACGGGCCCGGCCGCGATGCGGTCCGCGAGAACGCGGTCGCGGACCTGCGGGTGCTCGTGGTCGACGACAACCAGACGAACAGGTTCATCCTCGAGGAGAAGCTGACCTCCTGGGGCGTCCACGTCGAGGTCGCCGGGTCGGCGTACGACGCGATGGTGCGGCTCGACGCCGCCGCGAACAGGGGCATGCCCCACGACGTGGTGCTGCTCGACTACATGATGCCCGGGGTCGACGGGGAGCAGCTGGCCCGGATGGTGCGCGCGGACAGCCGGCACGACGGGACCCGGCTCGCCCTGCTGTCCTCGGCGATGGAGCCCCACGGGGACTTCCTCGCCGAGGCCGGGATCGACAGGTTCCTGAGCAAGCCCGTGCTGCCGGCCCAGCTGCTGAACGCGCTCGCGCACCTCGGTGGTCGCCTCGACGCCGAGGACGACCGGCCGGCACCCGCCCCCGTACCGGTCGTCCGCGGACGCGGACGGATCCTGGTCGTCGAGGACAACCCGGTCAACCAGCTGGTGGCCGAGGGTGTGCTGCAGCGGATCGGCTACGAGGTGGTGCTGGCCGACAACGGCGCCGCCGGGGTCGCGGAGTTCGCCGAGGACCCGCGGGGCTTCGACGCGATCCTGATGGACTGCCAGATGCCGGTGATGAACGGGTACGACGCCACGCACGCCATCCGCGCGATGCAGTCGATCGGCCCGCGGATCCCGGTGATCGCGATGACCGCGGGGGCCGGCGAGGACGAGCGGCAGCGCTGCCTCAGCGCGGGGATGGACGACTTCCTGCTCAAGCCGGTGGACCGGACCGTGCTGGAGGAAACCCTGTCGCGATGGGTGGGGGAGCCCGTCGAGCAGCCGGTGCGGCCACCACGTGGGTCCGCGGCGCCGAGGCCCGAGCCGGCCGACCTTCCCGTGCTCGACGAGGGACGGCTCACCGACCTGCTCGACTCCGGCAGCGCGGACGTCCCGCTCCTGCTCCAGATCGTGGACCGCTTCGGCGACCGGGCAGAGGGCGCCCGCCAGGAGCTGAAGGCGGCAGTGTCGGCCGCGGACCCGGTGGAGGTGAGCCGGGTGGCGCACGCCCTGCGTGGCGGGGCGGGCAACGTCGGCCTGGAGCGGTTGGCCGCCTGCTGCGCGGACCTGGAGCAGCGCGCGCTCGACGGGCAGCTGCCCGGGGCCGCCGATCTGGCCACCCTGGAGCGGGAGTCCACCGAGGGCGTCAGGCAGCTGCAGCTCCTGGCCGAGGAGATCGCCAGCAGCACGCCGGAATCAGCCACCGTCTGAGCACTGACGGGGGCCCCCTGTCCGACGTACAGTCGCAAGGGACGGATGCCCGCTCACCGGGCGACCCCGGGCCCGAGCGGAGTTGAGCGGCGTGCGAGTTGCGCTTCAGGTGACCTGCATCAACGATGCGATGTTCCCCGACACCGGCAAGGCGATGGTGACGTTGCTGCGCCGGCTCGGCGTCGACGTCGAGTTCCCGACGGCGCAGACGTGCTGCGGCCAGCCGTTCGTGAACACGGGGTACGTCGACGAGGCCGTGCCCGCGCTGCGGTCCTTCGTGGAGGCGTTCTCCGGGTACGACGCCATCGTCACTCCCTCGGGCTCGTGCGCGGGATCGGCTCGGCACCAGCACCAGATCGTGGCGCGCCGCTCCGGGGATCCTGCGCTGGTCGAGGCCGTCACCGAGACGGCGCCCCGGGTCTTCGAGCTCAGCGAGTTCCTCGTCGACTTCCTCGGGGTGACCGACGTGGGCGCGGCGTTCCCGCACACGGTGACCTACCACCCGACGTGCCACTCGCTCCGGATGCTCGGCGTCGGCGACCGGCCGCGGATGCTTCTGGAGAAGGTGCGCGGACTGCGGCTGGTGGACCTGCCCGCGGCGGAGGAGTGCTGCGGCTTCGGCGGCACGTTCGCGATGAAGAACGCCGACACCTCCGTGGCGATGGGGTCGGACAAGGCCCGTCACGTGCGGGAGACCAGGGCCGAGGTGCTGGTCGCCGGCGACAACTCCTGCCTGACCCACATCGGTGGCCTGCTCTCGCGGCAGCGGGGCGGGGTCCGGACGATGCACCTGGCCGAGGTCCTGGCCGCGACCGAGGGGACGAACTGATGACTGCCACCTTCGTCGGGATGCCGGTCTTCCCCGAGGCCGCGAAGCTCGCCCTCGCCGACACCCAGCTGCGGCACAACCTCGCGCACGCCACCAGCACGATCCGGGGCAAGCGCGCCCGGGTGGTCGGCGAGCTCCCGGACTGGGAGGACCTGCGTACCGCAGGTGCCGCGATCAAGGACGCCACCCTGGCTGAGCTCGAGGACCACCTCGTCGAGCTCGAGGCCACCCTGACGGCCAACGGAGCAGTCGTGCACTGGGCCCGCGACGCCGCCGAGGCCTGCCGGATCGTCGCCGGGGTCGCGAAGTCGCACGGCGTCGACGAAGTGGTCAAGGTCAAGTCGATGGCCACCATGGAGATCGGCCTCAACGAGGCGCTGGCCGCGGAGGGGATCGCGGCCTGGGAGACCGACCTGGCCGAGCTGATCGTCCAGCTCGGCGACGACCTGCCCTCGCACATCCTGGTGCCCGCGATCCACCGCAACCGGGCGGAGATCCGGCAGATCTTCCTGGACCAGATGGCCTCGGTCGGGAGGCCCCCGCCCCCTGACCTGACCGACGAGCCGAAGGAACTGGCAGCGGCCGCGCGGCTGCACCTGCGCGAGAAGTTCCTGCGCGCCAAGGTCGCGATCTCGGGTGCGAACTTCGCGGTGGCCGAGACCGGGACGCTGGTGGTGGTGGAGTCCGAGGGCAACGGCCGGATGTGCCTGACGCTGCCCGAGGTGCTCGTCTCGGTGGTGGGCATCGAGAAGCTGGTGCCGACCTGGGCCGACCTCGACGTGTTCCTGCGCCTGCTGCCGCGCTCCTCGACCGGCGAGCGGATGAACCCGTACACCTCCACGTGGAGCGGTGTGACCCCCGGCGACGGCCCGCAGGAGGTGCACGTCGTACTCGTCGACAACGGCCGCACCCGCGCGCTCGCCGACGAGATGGGACGCCAGGCGCTGCGGTGCATCCGGTGCTCGGCGTGCCTGAACGTGTGCCCGGTCTACGAGCGGGTCGGGGGACACGCCTACGGCTCGGTCTACCCGGGCCCGATCGGCGCGATCCTCAACCCGCTGATGCGCGGCCCCGGAACCAATGACCAGGTCGACTCGCTGCCGTATGCCTCCTCGCTGTGCGGCGCCTGCTACGAGGTGTGCCCGGTCAAGATCGACATCCCGTCGGTGCTGGTCGACCTGCGCGCCCAGGTCGTCGACGCCCACCGCGGCCAGCGGCCGCCGAAGCCGGAGGCGGTGGCGATGAAGGGGGCCGCGGCGACGTTCGCGTCCGCGAAGCGGCTGGGCTTCGCCGAGCGCTTCGTCAGGTTCGGCACCGGCCTCGCCCGGAGGGTCCCGATCGTGGCCCCGTGGAGCGGCGCGCGGGACGTGCCGAAGGGGCCGCCGGAGTCGTTCCGGGCCTGGTGGCGACGCACGGACGGAGGGCGTGATGAGTGAGTCCTTTGGCGGCAGCAGTGCTCGCGACGAGATCCTGGGCCGGGTCCGCGCGGCCACGGCGTCCGCGGTGGCGGTCCCGTACGAGCGTCCTCCCCGGACCCGGGTCGACGGCTCGGTGGAGCTGTTCGCGGAGCGGGTCGCGGACTACCTCGCCGTGGTCGAGAGCTGCACCGCCGCCGAGCTGACCGACCGGGTCCTGGCGGCGGTGGAGGGTTGCTCGGTCGTCGTACCCGAGGGGTTGGGAGTCGAGGTCCCCGGCGCCACCGTGGACGCCGGGCTCACCGCCCTTCAGCTCGACAGGATCGACGCGGTCGTCACCGAGGCCCGGGTCGGCATCGCCGAGACCGGGACCATCGTCCTCGACCACGGCCCCGGCCAGGGCCGCCGCGCGATCACCCTCGTCCCCGACCGCCACGTCTGCATCGTCCGAGCAGACCAGGTCGTCGCCGACGTCCCCGACGCCGTAGCCCTCCTTGACCCCTCCCGCCCCCTCACCTGGATCAGCGGCCCCTCGGCCACCAGCGACATCGAGCTCGACCGAGTAGAAGGCGTCCACGGCCCCCGCCAGCTCCACGTCATCGTCGTAGAAGGCTGAGCGGGGACACGCGGCCCGAGGTGGTCTCGCGACCCAAGGTGGTCGAGCAGCGAGCGAAGCGAGTGGTCAGTCGAGACCACGCTGGGTGGGTCGGGAGGCAGAAGCACGCCGGGTGGTGGGCCCGGGGTACGCCGAGGCACGCGACCCAGGCACGGGGGCCCGCGACCCACGAGGTGGTCGAGCAGCGAGCGGAGCGAGCGGATAGTCGAGACCACACCGGGCGAGCCGGGAAGGCAGACGTACGCGGGCTAGGGCGCCCAGACGTACGACGGTGGCCCGCGACCCCCATGGTGGTCGAGCAGCGAGCGAAGCCTTGCGTCGAGCAGCGAGCGTCAGCGAGTGGTCAGTCGAGACGAGCGGATAGTCGAGACCACACCGGGCGAGCCGACAAGCAGACCTGAGCCCCGCAAAGGTCCGCGCCAACGCAGGGCAGCGTGACGAAAAGTTCTCCAACTATTTCCCTGATCCCCCGTAAAACAAGGGGATTCACGCCCGAAACTGTCAGTGCCCGGTGCTTGGATTGATCCATGACAGCAACCGCCGCGACCAGCATCGAGGAGCTCGACAGGGCCTCCGACGTGCTGTCGTTCGCGCGGCAACGGCGCGCCGATGCGGACCGTGCGGAGGCCGATGTGCTGACCGCCGCAGTGCGCTGGGCTGAGCAACACCCGCCGGAGTCGATCCACGAAGCAGCCACCTGGATCGGCGGCGGCGAGACCGGCCTGCTGTTGGCTGGGCCGGGTGCTCCGCTGGTGGCGGAGTTCGCCATCGCGGAGTTCGCCGCCGCGATCGGGAAGGCGACCGACGCCGGCAAGGCGCTGATCGCGCACGGGCTGGAGCTGAAGTACCGCCTCCCCAGATTGTGGGCGCGGATCCAGACCGGAGCACTCCCGGTCTGGCGGGCCCGCCGCGTCGCCGAAGCCACCCTCGCGCTGTCGCTGGAGGCGGCGAGGTTCGTGGACGCCCAGGTGGCGCCGTTCGCGCACAAGATCGGCTTCGCCGCCCTGGAACGACTGATTGCGGAAGCGGTGGACCGGTTCATGCCCGACCTCGCGGTCGAGCGGGCCGAGAAGTCGGCCGACGGCCGCCACGTGACCTTCCACCACGACCAGGTCTCCTTCAACGGCACCACCCGCGTGGAGGGTGAGCTCGACCTCGGCGACGCCCTCGACTTCGACGCCGCCCTCGCCCAGGGTGCCGAGCAGTTGGCGCTGTGCGGAGCTACGGAGTCCCTGGATGTCCGCCGCGCGATGGCCGCCGGTGAGCTCGCCCGCAGGCAGCTGGCTTTCGACCTGGTGTCCGAGAGCGACCCGGCTCGGGCGGGGGACTCAGCCACGGAGCAGGAGTCGACCACTCAGGCGGACTCAGCCACTAGGCGGTCGAGCAGCGAGCGAAGCGAGCGGATAGTCGAGACCACGAAAGGCAAGGACACCCGGCGACCCAAGCCCCGCCAAGTGATCCTCTACATCCACCTCTCCGACGCCGCCATCCGCGGCGAGGACGGCCTCCACCTCGCCCGGATCGAGAACACCCGCACCGGTGTCACCGCCGAGCAGGTCCGCACCTGGTGCGCCAACCCCGACACGGCGGTGACCGTGAAGCCGGTGATCGATCTCAACGACCACATCGGTGTGAACGCCTACGAGGTCCCGGACCGGCTCGCTGAGCAGACCCAGCTGCGCGACCACGCCTGCGTGTTCCCGTGGTGCACCCGGTCGGCGCGGAAGTGCGACTCCGAGCACTGCGTTCCTCATGGACCGGGGCGGGACCACCTGCAGTTGCAACATCGCGCCGATGTGCCGCAAGCATCATCGGTTGAAGACGCACTCCACTTGGGGCTACACGACGTTGGAGCCCGGGACGTTCTTGTGGACCAGCCCGCACGGGCTCCAGTTCCTGCGCGACCACCACGGGACGGTTGATGTCAGTAGAGATCGACCGCCGCCACAGCCAGACGCGCCACCGCACTTCTTCTGACTCCGCCCTCTGCGCGGCTTGCGTCTGCCTGCTGCCTCGCCTGAGTGGTCTCGACTATCCGCTCACTGCGTTCGCTGCTCGACCACCTTGGGGTCGTGTGCCCCGTCGTAGGTCCGAGTGGCCGCTCTCGTGCCGTCGTACGTCTGGCTCCCGGGTCGCCTGTGTGGTCTCGACTATCCGCTCACTGCGTTCGCTGCTCGACCACCTTGGGGTCATGTGCCCCGTCGTACGTCCGAGTGCCGGCCTTCGTGCCGTCGTACGTCTGGCTCCGGCCCACCTGACGTGGTCTCGACTGTCCGCTCACTGCGTTCGCTGCTCGACCACCATGGGGTCATGTGCGCCGTCGTAGGTCCGAGTGGGGGCCTTCGTGCCGTCGTACGTCTGGCTCCCCGGTCACGTGTGTGGTCTCGGCTGTCCGCTCACTGCGTTCGCTGCTCGACCACCGTGGGGTCGTGTGCGCCGTCGGACGTCCGAGTGGGGGCCGCCTTGCCGTCGTACGTCTGGCTCCCGGCCCACCTGACGTGATCTCGACTGTCCGCTCGCTCCGCTCGCTGCTCGACCACCTAGTGGTTGCGCCGCCGTACGCAAGGCAGCGGCTACAGCAGGAGCAGGGCCTTGCGGATCTCGTTCAGTGCGAGGGCTCCGAAGGTGAGGGTGCACAGGACCATGGCGATGTTGCTGGGCAGCTTGTTGCGCCACTGGCCCGGGACGCGGTCGGTGTTGAGGATCCAGAGCAGCGTCACTGACAGGAACGGCATGAAGAACGCACCGAGGACGCCGTAGGCGAGGATCAGGTAGACGGGCTGGCCCAGGAAGATCAAGATGATCGGCGGCACCGTGAGCCACAGGACGTAGGCCTTGTAGTACTTGCCTCCGGCGCGGCTGTCGGGGTGGTCGGGCCCGAGGCCGCGCACGTGACCCACGAAGTCGGCGAACATCAGGCTGACGCCGTTCCAGACGCCGACCAGCGAGCTCATCGCCGCCGCCCAGAACCCGACGAGGAACACCGTCCCGGCGGCCGCGCCGTAACGGTCCTCGAGCACGTTGGAGAGGTCGAGCATGCCCTTGTCGCCGGTGGAGACCGCGATCCTGGCGGAGTACAGCAGCTCGGCGCCCACGATCAGGGTGGCGACGACGAACAGTCCGGTGACCAGATACGCCACCGAGTTGTCGATCCGCATCACGCGCATGTGCCGCGGGGTGATCCAGCCCTTCTCCCGCAGCCAGTAGCCGTACGCCGCCAGCGTGATCGTCCCGCCGACACCTCCTGCGACGCTGAGGACGTTGAGGATCGCGCCGTCGGGGATGGTCGGCACCAGCCCGGTGAGCAGCTCGGGGATGTTGGGCAGCGTGATCGCGGCCGCGCCCACCATCGAGACGAACATCAGGAGCACCATGGCGCCGAGGACCTTCTCGAAGATCCCGTAGCGACCCGACCACACGAGCACGAGCCCGATCACGCCCGACGCGATGCCCCAGGCCTTCACTCCGAGCACCGGGAACAGCGCCGCCAGCGCCAGGCCCGTCCCGGCCATCGCGGCCGCGCCGTAGACGACGCCCCAGATCACGATGTAGGGACCGAAGTAGAAGTGCGTCCAGCGGCCCAGGCTGGTCCAACCCTCGTAGATCGTCTTGCCGGTGGCCAGGCTGAACCTGCCGGCGCCCTCGACGAGCACGACCTTCAACAGGCACCCGAGCACGGCGGCCCACAGCAGCGCGTAGCCGTACTTGCTCCCGGCGACGAGCGTGGCGACCAGGTCCGCGGCGCCGACGCCGGTTGCCGCGACCACCAGGCCGGGCCCGAGGAGACGCCAGCGCGGCTCCGGCTCGGTGTCGGGCTGTTGCTGTTCGCGCGCGGACATCGCTGACCTCCGGGGCCCGGGACGAGACGTGCCCGTCACGCTAGCAATCACCGGCGCGGTGCGGAACGGCCTCGATCCAGGACGGTCAGTGCATCGCGCCGAGCTCGATCAGCAGGACTCCGCCGGCGATCGCAACGATCCCCAGGAGCATCCGCGGCGTGAGTGGGTCCTTGAACAGGAAGCGCCCGGCGAGGGCGGTCAGGGCGACGCCGGTCGCGGCCCAGATCCCGTAGGCCACTCCGACAGCCATCCCCGAGTCGAGGGTCAGCCACAGCAGCCAGATCGCGGACACGTACCCGACCACCGTCGCCGCGGCCCACCCTCGCTTGCGCAGACCCTCGGACTGGCGCAGCGAGAGCGTGCCGCCGACCTCGAGCAGGATGGCCGAGACCAGGTAGACCCACGTCATCGCGAGTCTCCGGCGGCGGGGGAGGGGTGCTCGCGCGAGCCGGTCTCCACGAGCAGTACGCCGAGCACGACCAGGACGATGCCCAGGCCGATCGGGGTGGTGAACGGGTCGGAGAACAGCACGGTGGCCAGCACCGCGGTCAGGGCGACGCCGGTGGCGGCCCAGATCCCGTAGGCGACTCCCACGGGCATCCCGGCGACGAGCACCCTGCTCAGCAGCCAGAAGGCCACCAGGTAGCCGACGGCGACCAGCGCGAACCAGGCCGGCTGGTCCAGTGCCGCGCGCAGTGCCAGCGTCCCGGCCACCTCGGAGAGGATGGCGATCAGCAGCAGGATCCACTTGTTCATCAGGAGGCCGGTTCGGTCAGGGCGAGCAGCTGGGCCACCAGGGCGGCGTGCTCCTCGGGGTCGGGCGGCATCGTCTCGGTGGCCTTGGCCACCCACAGTCCGTCGGCGGCGAACCTCGCGCAGGAGAGCCGCGCGCGCTCGGTGGGGGTGCAGCCTTCGAGGTCGAACCAGCGGGAGAACACCTCGTTCCACGGGCCCACGTGCTGTGGCCGGCAGAGCGCATCGGCGTAGATCGCGAAGTCGCCGCGGGAGACGTCGTCGCCGGCCGCGACCTCGACGTACGCGCGGATCCGCTGGGCGGGGGTGGACCCGGCCAGCGGACGTCCGAGGGCCTCGAGCATCGCCTCTTCCCAGGTGCGCGCGACGTACTCCACCACCGCGAGCACCAGGTCCTCCCGCGCCGGGAAGTGGTAGAGCACCCCGGCCTTGGTCAGGCCGGCCTCCGCGGCCGTGGACTCGAAGGAGTAGTCGGCGCCGCCCTGCCGCGCCGCCACGCGGTGGGCGGCCTCGACGATGGCATCGCGGTTGCTCGGGCGCACCCAGTAACTCTACCAACCGGTCGGTCAAGTTACTACCTCGCGAGGTGGTCCCGACGTAAGTCCGGGAGTCCGCTTTCCGGACCGATCCCGCAGATCCCCTAGCCACTATCGCGAGGGCCGTGCAAGACTAAGGCAAGCCTTACCTATGGCACCGACGCCTGACTCTCCCGATCCTCCTGGAGGCCGACCCGTGATCTTCTGCCACTGCGCCGTGGTCGGCGAGCGGGCCGTCACCGAGGCGATCGAGGCCGGCGCACGCACGGTGTCCCAGGTCTGCAAGGCCACCGGAGCGGGTCAGCAGTGCGGCAACTGTGTTTTCTCCGTCAAGCGTGTCCTGTGCCAGCATGGGGGTGTATCCGCACCCGCCATGGAGGTCGAAGTTGCAGCCAGCTAGTCCCAGAGTCGTAGAAATGCTCAATGACGCGCTCACCTTCGAGCTCACCGTCACCAACACCTACTTCCTGCATGCACGCATGCTCGACAACTGGGGCTTTCCTCGTCTCGGCAAGGTCTACTACGACCTGTCGATCGACGAGATGAAGGACGCGGACGACATCATCAACCGCATCCTGCTCTTCGACGGCCACCCCAACGTGCAGCGGCTGAACAACATCCAGGTGGGGGAGACCCCCGAGGAGATGCTCCGTCTCGCGCTCGAGAGCGAGCGCGCCGCCGTCGCCCAGTTCAACGCCTCCGCCAAGGAGTGCCACGACCTCGGTGACCACGGCACCGCGGCGGTCTTCGAGCAGATGGTGCTCGACGAGGAGCGGCACGCGGACTGGTTCGAGAGCCAGATCGACGCGATGGAGCGGGTCGGTACGGCGCAGTACCTCGCCCAGCAGATCGACAGCGGCGCCGGGCCCGCGTAGTGACCGAGGTGAGCGCCGATCCCCAGGTGATGCTGCCCGGGGACGCCACCGAGATCGCCGGTGAGTTCGTCAACTACATCGGACTCGAGTTCGTCGAGCTCACCGGGGACAAGGTCATCGCGACCTGGAAGGCCGGTCCGCACCTGCACCAGCCGCACGGGATCGTGCACGGCGGTGCCCACTGCAGCGTCGTGGAGACGCTGGCGAGCATGGGTGCCTCGGTGTGGCTCGGGGAGCGCGGGCGGGTCGTCGGCGTCAACAACAACACCGACTTCTACCGCGCGATCAGCGAGGGTGGGTTCACCTCCGTCGCGACTCCGATCCACCGCGGCAGGTCGCAGCAGGTGTGGCTGGTCGAGACGACCATCGACGAGACCGGCAAGCTGGCCTCGCGCGGTCAGGTGCGGCTGCAGAACCTCACCGACGCCGGGTAGTCAGCAGGCGTCGGCGTAGGTCCCCAGCCTGGCCTGCGGCGCAGTGATCGGCTGGGCGTTCTTGCGCGCCAGCGTGTAGTGGCGCACCCAGTCCATCTGCATCCGGCCGCGGTTCATCTTCTTGCCGGGCGTGGCGATCAGCCGGAAGCGCACGTCGTACGACGCGCCCGTGCGGGCTGCGGGCCGCCGCTCGGTCATCACCACGCGGGTGTCGACGAACCACGAGATGCGGTCGGGGGTGACCTCGACCGCGTAGGTGTGGAACTTGTTCTTCAGCGGAAGGCTCTTCGAGACGCTGTAGTCGAGGTCCGGCAGGTTGCGCAGGTGCGCCGTCGCCACGTTGGTGCCGATCACGTAGTCGCTGAGCACGATGCTGCGGGCCCCGCACCGCTCCCCGGTGGTGGGGACCAGCTCCCAGGCGACCCGGTACGGCGTCGCCTTCGCTCCGTACTGCCGCGAGCGCACGCGTGCCTCCCAACGGCCGTACTGACGTGAGCGTCCCGTGAGCTTCGCGGTCACGGTGCCGCTGGTGCCCAACGTGTCCAGGGTGAGCATCCCGTTCTGGTTGCGGACCTGCGCCTTCTGGTTCACCGACCACACCGGCTTGAGCGGGCCGATGAACTCATCGACCCACTGCGCCTTGCCCCAGCGGAAGATCTTGGCCGCGTTGGTGGGGTAGGTCGTAGCTGCCGGCCTGACCTCGCCGGAGGCCCAGGCGTCCGCGACGGGCGCGCTCGTTGTCGGTCCGGGCGCCGGTCCGGCGTACGCCGTGACGGTGGCCGCCAGGGCGAGCACGCCGATCGCTGTGATGGCGGACCGGAGGGCGCGGGAAACAGTCACGACGGAAACGGTAGGTCCGATTTGTGCGGTTTCGAGGTAGAATCGAAAAAGGCAAGGTTTCCGACCCCCGAGGTTTCCCGGATTCCCGTACGGAGCGCTGCTCCGCGTGGCAGTCTCTGAAATGTCCCTGTTGAGCCTCATTTGGTTCGCCCGGGGGGATCGTCGCGAAGGAGGTGTCCGATGGGCTCGAGGAAAGACACGAAGACCCAGGCCAAGCAGTACGTGTTCGTCGCACCCGACCCCGGTCGACGGGTGATGCGCATGCTGGCCGTCATCGCGCTGATGGCGCTGTGCATCGGTGCCACGCTGTCGATCACGCAGCGCAACGTCTGGGCGATGTTGGTCACGGCCGCGGCCGTGGTCTCCCTGGTGATCGTCTGGGCGATGCTGCAGGCCAACATCCCGCAGCGGATCACGGTGGAGGGCTCGATGATCTCGATCCGCCGTGACGGTCACGTCGACAGCTTCGACCTCGAGGACCCCTCGGTGGACATCCGGGTCAGTGACGGGGAGATCGCCTTCGCGAACTACCAGGACCGGTGGGTCGTGGTCCGGGCCCGCGACGTCGACTGGAAGGTCTTCAGCGACGTCGTCATGCACTACCAGAACAAGGCCGATCTCTACGCGGCCGAGCGGGACGTGCGGTTCAACCGCTGACCCGTCGCGGCACGCCCCCGGCGCCGTCCGGGCAGCGTGACGCTCGCCGCATCAGGAATGAACCCCGGGGTCGCTGGGCACGCTAGGCCCCATGACCTCCCTGTGGTTGGCGCACGCCCAGACCGTTCCCAGTGACCCGCTGCCCGACGCTCCCGTCGACGACGTCGTCGTGGGCGCGGGCATCACCGGCCTCACCACCGCGCTGCTGCTGGCACGCGCGGGGCGGCGGGTGGCCGTCGTCGAGGCCCGGGAGGTGGGCGCCGTCGCCACCGGCAACACCACCGCGAAGGTCTCGCTGCTCCAGGGCACCAAGTACACCGGTCTGCTGCGCTACCAGTCCCAGGAGGTGGCCTCCGCCTACGTGGAGGCGAACCGGGAGGGCCAGGAGTGGCTGCTGCGGTTCTGCGAGGACCACGGAGTGCCCTTCCAGCGACGGGCCGCCTACACCTACGCCGCGAAGCAGTCCGAGGTCTCCACCGTCCGCAAGGAGTACGACGCGGCGCGGCTCCTGGGCCTCGACGTGCGCTGGCGCGACGAGCTCGACGTGCCCTTCCCGTTCCACGGCGCCACCGTGCTGGAGGAGCAGGCCCAGTTCGACCCGATGGACTTCCTCACGGCCCTGGTCGCCCAGCTGCGTGACCACGGCGGCACCCTGCACCAGGGCCACCGGGTCCGGACGGTCACGCTGACCGGACGGCCCGAGCTCACCCTGGACGACGGCACCACGCTGCTCGCCGACCACGTCGTGCTGGCCACCGGCACCCCGATCCTGGATCGGGGCCTGTTCTTCGCCAAGGTCGAGCCGGAGCGCTCCTACGCCCTCGCCTACGACTGGCCGGCGCCTCCGGAGGGGATGTTCCTCTCCGCCGGGTCGGACTCCCGCTCGGTCCGCGACACCCCCGGGGAGAACGGGCCCAAGCTGCTGGTCGGCGGGAGCGGCCACTCCGTGGGGCGCACGCGTTCCGAGCTCGAGCACGTGGACCGGCTCCGGGAGTGGACGGCCGAGCACTTCCCGGGCGCCGTCGAGACCCACCAGTGGTCGGCGCAGGACTACTCGCCGGTCGACGGAATCCCGTTCGTGGGGCACCTGCCCCGAGGCGGCGGGCGGATCTCGGTGGCAACCGGGTTCGACAAGTGGGGGATGACCAACGGCGTCGCAGCGGGGCGGGCCATCTCCGGGCGGATCCTGGGCTCCGAGCCGTCGTGGGCCAAGCCCTTCGACCGGCGCAACCCCCGGCTCTCCGGCGTGTTGAACACGATCAGCATCAACGGCAAGGTCGGGATCGCGCTGGCGGGCTCCGTCGTGGAGACGGTGCGGCAGGAGCGCTCCTGCGAGGTGGTCGGGGTGTGCACCCACCTCGGCGGCCTGCTGCACTGGAACGACGCCGAGAGCTCCTGGGACTGCCCGCTGCACGGTTCCCGGTTCGCCCCCGACGGAACGGTGCTGGAGGGCCCGGCGACCAGGCCGCTCAAGCGTCGCGCCAGCAAGGACTGATGCGCTCCGCCGAGGAGTGTCGGGACGAGGGACTAGATTCGATTCCGATGGATCGTCGACACCCCCCGCTCGCCACGGCCAACGCAGCCTTCGTCACGCCCGAGCTGCTCGTGGGCGGCGACCTGGACACCCAGGACGCCGACCTCGCCGCCGAGCAGCTGCGCGAGCTCGTAGAGGTGGGGGTGACCCACGTCCTCGACGCCCGGATCGAGTGGAGCGACGAGGACTACGTCGCCGAGCACGCGCCCACGATGTCCTACCTGCACCACGGGATGGACGACGCCGGCCAGCGGGTGCCGACCCAGTGGTTCGAGGACGCGGTGTCCTGGGCGCTGGAGGCGATCGAGCAGGGCGGCGTCGTGCTGACCCACTGCCACATGGGCATCAACCGCGGACCCTCGGTGGGGTACGCAGTGCTCCTGGCGCAGGGCTGGGACCCGATCGAGGCGCTGGACGCGATCCGCACGGCCCGGCCGATCGCCTGGATCGCGTACGCCGACGACGTGTTGCGCTGGCACCACGAGCGCCTCGACAGCCCTCCGGAGGCACTGGAGCGTGACCGTGCTCGGCTCGCCCGCTGGCGCGAGGAGAACCACCTCGACCCCGAGGCAGTGATCCGGCTTCGGCGCAGCCAGGGCTACTAGCGCCGGGTCACGCCTCCAGGACGGCGAGCAGCCAGGTCGGGCTCATCGTGCGGGCCCCGAGGGACTCCACCCGCTGCGAGAGCGCCCGGTCGGCGGTGATCACGACCACGTCGTGCTCCCGTTCCCGTGCGGAGCGGGCCTCGATGATGATCGTGGAGTCGCCGTCCTTGCCCGCGTGCACGGTGCGCAGGTGACCGTCGCGGCCCCGCGGGACACCGGCCTTGGCCTGGCCCTCGAGCACCAGCACGATCTCGTCGTACGACGTGTCGGCGACCGCCAGCCGGCCGTGCAGCCGGGCAGCGGCACCCGCCCGGTCGCGCCACCAGCCGTCGGGGCGCGATCCCACGACGTTGGCGCCGTCGACGACCAGTACCCGGAGCACGCCCAGATCCTGTCATGGCGCGCGGTGTGAGGCAGGCCACGCGTGCCGGCCCCGAGGTGGGGTACTCCTTTCCCCAGCATCCGCGAGGAAAGGACACGTTCGTGAGTGAGAAGGACGCCGGCAAGCGCGACGACGCCAGCTCGAGCATCGACCCGGGCACTCCCGAGGTGAAGAACAGCCGCCGGGTGGCGCGCGACCAGGCGCGGATGGTCCGCCTCGCGGCCACCGTCGTGGGCGCGGTGTTCCTGCTGGTCGGCATCGCCGGCTTCATCCCCGGCATCACCACCGACTACGACCAGCTCAGCTTCGCCGGCCACGAGAGCAGCGCCGAGCTGCTCGGGATCTTCCAGGTCTCGGTGCTGCACAACATCGTGCACCTGCTCTTCGGGGTCGCCGGCCTCGCGCTCGCCCGCACCATGGCCGGGGCGACGTACTACCTGATCGGCGGCGGTGTCGTCTACCTCGTGCTGTGGCTCTACGGGGTGGTCATCGACCACGACGGCAGCGCGAACTTCGTGCCGGTCAACAACGCCGACAACTGGCTGCACCTCGTCCTGGGTGTCGCCATGGTCCTGCTCGGCCTGATCGGTCGCCGCGCCGCGATGGCACCGGGGGAGCCGGTCGCGCGCTGACCCTTCGGCGCTCAGGGCGTCTCTCAGGGCGTCTCGACCATCCACAGCTGGTGCTCGCCGGGCAGTCCCTTGAGCTCCACCACGTCGTCCTCGACGAAGCGGTGGTCCGGGGAGTCGGCGAGCGCCTGCGCGATGTCCTCGGTCACCAGGATCTCGCCGCCGTCGGCCATCGCGGCGACCCGGGCGGCCATCGCGACGTTACGGCCGAAGTAGTCGCCCTCGCGCTCGATCGCGGTCCCGGTGTGCAGGCCGATCCGCACCCGGATCGGCGTACGCCGCAGCTGGCGACTGCGCTGCCGCTTGGCGCTCAGGGCCCGCTGGATGCCCACGGAGGCGGCGATCGCGAGCTCGGGGGTGGGGAACACCACCATGTAGCCGTCGCCCTGGTTCTTCACGACGTGGCCACGGTGGCGGTCGACATAGGTCTTCAGCAGGCGGTCGTGAGCGCCCAGCAGCCTGACCCACTGGTCGTCCCCGAGCTCGCTGTTCAGGCTGGTGGAGTTCTCGATGTCGGAGAACATCATCGTCACGGTGCCGTCGGGGGAGGCGATCCGCGCGATCTCGTTGCGGTCCTCCACCGCCCATGCCGCCAGGTCGTCGATGGAGCTGAGCAGCATCCCGCGCACGCCCTGCTCCCGCACCCGGGTCGCGGTCTCCACCACGGTGCGCACGGCCTGGCCGGCGGCCTGGATCGCGCGCGGCCCCCGAGGAGCCTGCTGGGCGGTCAGCTCCCGGCGCAGCTCGCGGAGCTGCTCCTCCTGCTGGCGCAGTCGCTGGACCAGCGCGCCGATCACGGCCAGCGCGGCCAGCAGCAGCAGGCCGAAGACGACTGCGATCGTGTGGGCCGCTTGCACGGGCACAGACTGGCACACACCGGGTGCTTTCCGGCAGGCAGGATCGCAGGCCGGACCGGCGGCGTCCGTGTGCCAGAATGAGAACCTGTTCTAGTTCTAGGAGAGTCGATGACCGAGGCGGCGACAACGGCGACACCGGCGATCGAGGGCTGGTTCACCACCGGCCCGGAGCCCGCGCTCCTCGCTTCGCGGTGCACCGCCTGCGGGTCGGTGTTCTTCCCGCGCACCGAGGGGTTCTGCCGCAACCCGGCGTGCGACGGCGAGCAGTTCGAGCTCACCGAGCTCTCCCGTCGCGGGACCGTGTGGTCCTACACCGACGCGCAGTACCAGCCGCCGCCGCCGTACGTCCCGGCCAGCGACCCCTACGTCCCGTTCGCGCTCGCCGCGGTCGAGCTGCCGGAGGGCTTCGTGGTCCTCGGCCAGCTCGCGGAGGGGTACGGCGTCGCCGACGTCCACGTGGGCTCGGAGGTGGAGCTGGTGATCGAGACCCTCTACGCCGACGAGACCGGCGAGCGCACCATCTGGCGCTGGCTCCCCCTGACTTCGGGGCGAGTGGTCGAGCTGGGCGAGGAGGCCGACCAGTGAGCGCCGGCAACGACAAGGACGTCGCCGTCCTCGGGGTCGGGATGCACCCCTGGGGCAAGTGGGGGAAGAACTTCGTCAGCTACGGCGTGCACGCCGCCCGCGAGGCCCTGAAGGACTCCGGCGTCGACTGGCGGGACGTGGACTTCGTCGTCGGTGGCGAGACCGTGCGCAACGGGTACGGCGGCTACGTCGCCGGCGCCACGTTCGCGCAGGCCCTGGGCTGGAACGGCGCCCGCGTCGCCACGTCGTACGCCGCCTGCGCCACCGGCGCCCAGGCCCTCGACACCGCACGCGCGCGCATCCTCGCGGGCCTGTGCGAGGTGGCCCTGGTCGTGGGGGCCGACACCACGCCGAAGGGCTTCCTCGCGCCCAATGCGGGGGAGCGCTGGGACGACCCGGACTGGCTGCGGTTCCGGCTGCTCGGGATGACGAACCCCGGCTACTTCGCGCTCTACGCGCGCCGCCGGATGGACCTCTACGGCGCCACCCCCGCCGACTTCGCCGGGGTCAAGGTGAAGAACGCCCGGCACGGGCTGCACAACCCGAACGCGCGCTACCGCAAGGAGGTCTCGGTCGAGGACGTGCTGGGCAGCGCGGTGGTCTCGGACCCGCTGCACCTGCTGGACATCTGCGCGACCTCCGACGGTGCCGCCGCGGTGGTGCTCACCTCGATGGACTACGCCCGGCGCCACGGCCTGGGCGGCAGCGAACCGGTCCGGGTGCGGGCGATCTCCACGGTCACGCCGACCTTCCCGCAGACCGTCATCGACATGCCGCTGCTGTCCACCGACCCGTCGACCGCGGTCGCCCCTGCGCAGACGTTCAAGCAGTCGATCGGCGCCGCGGCGTACGAGGAGGCGGGCATCGGGCCCGAGGACGTCAGCCTGGCCGAGGTCTATGACCTCTCCACCGCGCTGGAGCTCGACTGGATCGAGGACCTCGGGCTGTGCGGCCAGGGCGAGGCCGAGCAGCTGCTGCGCGCGGGCGACACCACGATCGGCGGCCGGATCCCGGTCAACCCCAGCGGCGGGCTCGCCTGCTTCGGCGAGGCCGTGCCGGCCCAGGCGCTGGCGCAGGTGTGCGAGGTGACCTGGCAGCTGCGTGGGCAGGCCACCGGTCGCCAGGTGGAGAACGCGAAGGTCGGCATCACCGCCAACCAGGGCCTCTTCGGCCACGGTTCCTCGGTGCTGCTCAGCCGCTGAGCCCGGCAGGTGACGTGGCCGTGACGCGCCCGGTCTCTCCGGTCGTTGACCGGGCATGCGCCGTACAGCCCTATCGCTCCTGCTCGCCCTGCCCGCCACCCTGGTCTCGGGAACACCTGCTGGGTCTCGCTGAGCGAGTCGGACTCGGTGGCCGTGCTGGACTTCGAGACGAAGAAGAAGCTGGCCTGTCTCTCGGTGGGCGACCACCCGCAGCGGATCCGCCACGGGCTCGTCTCCGAGGCGGCGCTGGCCGGCGCGGTCCGCTGAGCCCGGGTCACGCAAACGCCCGCCGAGACGTCGCAACTGAAAGGCCGGACTCCCAGGTCCCACGTCTGGGTGCCGGGTCTCTCACATGGCGTCGACGTAGAACCAGCGCCCGGCCCGCTGTTCGAAGACGCTGCGCTCGTGCAGGACGTCGTGCTTGCCGGCCTGCTCATAGTGCGCGCGGAACTCCACCACGTCGTCGTGGGCCTCGACGATCTCGAGCCGGGTCCACCGGGTGCCCGGGTCGGGGGTCACCTGCTCGGGCCGGGTCCGTGGATGCCAGGTGCGCCAGACGTAGTCGGAGTCGCCGACGGCGTACGCCGAGAACCGCGACCGCATCAGCTCCTCCGGCGAGTCGGCCTGCCGCTCCCCACGGTGCAACGGCCCGCAGCACTCGTCGTACGACGCCCCCGGCCGCGCGGGCGATCCGCAAGGACAAGCATCCGTAGACCACCCGAAACCACCCATCCCCCCATCCTCCCCGACCCACCCCATCCGCCGAGACGTCGCATCTGAAAGAGATCCCGTCTTTCAGATGCGACGTCTCGGCGCGCTGCTGGCTTTCAGATGCGACGTCTCGGCGCACTGCCGGCTTTCGGTTGTGACGTGTCGGCGGGGTGGGGGCTTTCAGATGGGACGTCTCGGCGGGAAGGGGGGACGGGGGATGAGACGAAACACGGGCGTTTCCGACGGTGAGTAGCGTTGCGAACGTGACGACGACACCACCTTCCATCAGCACCCTCGGCGAGCTCCGCGAGAGCGGCCACGTGCAGAAGTCGCTGCGCGAGGAGCTGCGCGACAACCTCCTCGACGCGCTGCGCTCGGGACGGGATCCGTGGCCGGGGCTGCACGGCTTCGAGACCACTGTGATCCCCCAGCTCGAGCGAGCCATCCTCGCCGGGCACGACGTCGTACTGCTCGGGGAGCGCGGCCAGGGGAAGACCCGGCTGCTGCGCACCATGGTGGGTCTCCTGGACGAGTGGACGCCGGTGATCGCCGGCTCCGAGCTGGGGGAGCACCCCTACGACCCGATCCTCCACGCCAGCAAGCGGCGTGCCCTCGAGCAGGGTGATCACCTGCAGGTGGCGTGGCGCCACCGCGACGAGCGGTACGCCGAGAAGCTCGCCACCCCCGACACCAGCGTCGCGGACCTGATCGGCGACGTGGACCCGATGAAGGTCGCGGAGGGCCGCAGCCTCGGCGACCCCGAGACGATCCACTTCGGCCTGATCCCTCGCTCCCACCGGGGGATCGTCGCGATCAACGAGCTCCCCGACCTCGCCGAGCGGATCCAGGTCGCGATGCTCAACGTGATGGAGGAGCGCGACATCCAGATCCGCGGCTACGTGCTGCGGCTGCCCCTCGACACGCTCGTGGTGGCCAGCGCCAACCCGGAGGACTACACCAACCGCGGCCGGATCATCACCCCGCTCAAGGACCGCTTCGGCGCCGAGATCCGCACGCACTACCCGATCGAGCTCGTCGACGAGGTCGCGGTGATCCTCCAGGAGGCGAACCTCGTCGCCGACGTACCCCCGCACCTCGTCGAGATCCTGGCGCGGTTCACCCGTGCACTGCGCGAGTCGAGCGCCGTCGACCAGCGCTCCGGCGTCTCGGCGCGGTTCGCCATCGCCGGCGCCGAGACGATCGCCGCCGCCGCTCTGCACCGCGCCACGGCCCAGGGGGAGAACGAGGCGGTCGCCCGCGTCGTCGACCTCGAGACCGCGGTCGACGTACTCGGCGGCAAGGTGGAGTTCGAGACCGGCGAGGAGGGCCGCGAGGCCCAGATCCTCGAGCACCTGCTGCGCCGGGCCACCGCCGAGACCGTCCGCTCCCGCCTGGCGGGCCTGGACCTCGGCCTGCTCGTGCAGGCGCTGGAGTCCGGCGCCAGCGTCACCACCGGCGAGCAGGTCACCGCGCTCGACTTCCTCACCGGGCTGCCGGCGCTCGGCGAGTCCGAGGTGTACGACGAGATCTGCGAACGGCTCGAGGCCGCCAACGACGGCGAGCGGGCCAGCGCCATCGAGCTCGCTCTCGAGGGGCTCTACCTGGCCCAGAAGGTCAGCAAGGAGTCCGCCGACGGAGAGACCGTCTATGGCTGAGCGGCGGCGCTCCCGCTACGGCCGCTACGGAGGCGGCCCGGACCCGCTCGCGCCCCCGGTCGACCTCGCCGAGGCGCTGGACGCGATCGGCGAGGACGTGATGGCCGGGTACTCCCCGGAGCGCGCCATGCGGGAGTTCCTCCGCCGCGGAGGGCAGGACCAGCGGGGTCTCGACGACCTGGCCCGTCAGGTGGCGGCCAAGCGGCGCGAGCTGCTGGCCAAGCACAACCTCGACGGCACCATGGAGGAGATCCGCGAGCTGCTGGACCAGGCGGTGCTCGAGGAGCGCAAGCAGCTCGCCCGCGACGTCGACCTCGACGACGCCGATCGTGACTTCCGCGAGCTGCAGCTCGGTGCCCTCCCGCCGAGCACGGCGGCGGCGGTCAAGGAGCTCGGCGACTACGACTGGAAGAGCTCCCAGGCCCGCGAGAACTACGAGAAGATCAAAGACCTGCTCGGCCGGGAGATGCTCGACCAGCGCTTCAAGGGGATGAAGCAGGCCCTGGAGAACGCGACCGAGGAGGACAAGGCCGCGATCCAGGAGATGATCGGCGACCTCAACGACCTGCTGGACAAGCACCGTCAGGGGGTCGACACCGAGCAGGACTTCGCCGACTTCATGGACAAGCACGGGCAGTACTTCCCCGAGAACCCGCAGAACATCGACGAGCTGATGGACGCCCTCGCCCAGCGGGCAGCGGCCGCCCAGCGGATGCGCAACTCGATGACCCAGGAGCAGCGCGACGAGCTCGACGCCCTGGCCAGCGAGGCTTTCGGCAGCCCCGAGCTGATGCAGGGGCTCTCCCAGCTCGACGACAACCTGCGGGCCCTGCGGCCCGGTGAGGACTGGGGCAGCTCGGAGGAGTTCGGCGGCGAGGAGGGGTTGGGACTCGGTGACGGGACCGGTGTACTCCAGGACCTCGCGGAGCTCGACGACCTCGGGGAGCAGCTCTCGCAGTCCTACGGAGGCGCCCGGATGGACGACGTCGACCTCGACAAGCTGGCCCGTCAGCTCGGCGAGGAGGCCTCGGTGGACGCCAAGAAGCTGGCGGAGCTGGAGCGGGCACTCAACGAGACCGGGTACCTCAAGCGCGGCTCGGACGGCCAGCTGAAGCTCTCGCCCAAGGCGATGCGCCAGCTCGGCAAGGCGCTGCTCAAGGACGTCGCCAACCGGATGTCGGGCCGGCAGGGCCAGCGCGACATGCGCCATGCGGGTGCGGCCGGGGAGATGAGCGGCGCGAGCCGCGAGTGGACCTTCGGGGACACCGAGCCGTGGAACGTCACCCGGACGATCACCAACGCCGTCGTACGCACCGCGGGGGAGGGTGGCGATGCCCGCTCCGGGGTCCGCATCGACGTGCGCGACATCGAGGTCAACGAGACCGAGGCCCGCACGCAAGCCGCGGTCGCCCTGCTGGTGGACACGTCGTTCTCGATGGCGATGGCCAACCGCTGGGTGCCGATGAAGCGTACGGCGCTCGCGCTGCACCAGCTGATCACCAGCAGGTTCCGCGGCGACCACCTGCAGCTGATCGGCTTTGGCCGCGCGGCGCACGTGATGGACATCGACGAGCTCACCGGGCTGGACGCGATGTGGGACAAGGGGACCAACCTGCACCACGCGCTGCTGCTGGCGAACCGACACTTCCGCAAGCACCCCAATGCCCAGCCGGTGCTGCTGATCGTCACCGACGGCGAGCCGACCAGCCACCTCGAGCCCGATGGAGAGGTGTGGTTCTCCTACCCGCCGCACCCGCGCACCGTGGCGTGGTCGGTGCGCGAGCTGGACAACTCCTCCCGGCTCGGCGCGCAGGTCACGTTCTTCCGCCTCGGCGACGACCCGGGCCTGGCCCGGTTCATCGACCAGCTCGCCGCCCGGGTCGAGGGACGGGTCGTCTCCCCGGAGCTCGACGACCTCGGTGCCGCCGTGGTGGGCAGCTATCTCGGTGGCCGGGGCGGACGCAGCGCCGGGACCCCGCACCTCAGCGACTGGTACGGCGGACGGGGTTCCTGGTTCGGCGGCTGACGGTGAACCGGCCGGCCACACACGGAGGCGATCCTCGCGTCAGCCTGCCGGCTCGAACGACTGGAGCATGGCCTCCAGCGCGGCCTGGTCGGGGCCCACGAAGGGCTTGATGCCCTGGGCCGCGATGGCCATCTCGAAGAGGCGGTCGGGCTGGTCCTGCACCGGGGGAAGGTGGCTGCTCAGGATCCGCCGGGCGTCCAGGGCCCGCATCGCCTCCACCGAGTCGCGGTATCCGGGACCGACGGCGTGCTCCACCCAGGGGCTGTCCACGCTGGCCCAGAGCAGCTGCCGGTCGCGCAGCTCCGCTGCGGCGAGACCGTCCGCGGACGGAGCCGTCGCGTCCTCGGCCGACCCGAGCGGCGCCCCGAAGCAGTCGGAGACGAAGCAGTTGCCCGAGCGGTCCTCGAGGAACCCGGTGGTGGCGGGGTTGTCGAACAGGGCGGGCCGGAAGGCCCGCAGCCGGCGGTCGCCGACGTCGAGGCTCTGGCCCGGATTGAGCAGGTGGACCCGGTCCAGCGGCAGCGGGGCAGAGTTCGACAAGATGCCGACCCCGATGAAGTTGGTGACGACCTTCGCCCGGGGGGCGGCCGCCAGCAAGGCGTGCAGCCCGCCGGTGTGGTCGGTGTCGGGGTGGGTGAGCCAGATCCAGCGGACGTCCGCGGGATCCATCACCTGCTCGAGGTCGGCGACGAAGTCGCGATCCGGCAAGGAGAGGCCGGTGTCGACGACGACCGGCTCCTCGGCGTGCAGCACGTAGGCGTTGACCGGGACGAAGCCGAGTCCCGGCACCTCCTGGCGGTCGGCCAGGACGGTCACCTCGGGGTCGATGCGGTTGATGATCATGGCGTTTCCTTCACGGTCAGGCGAGCGGGGACAGAGGGGCGGCAGGGGAGGTGCGGGGCGAACAGCCAGGGCGCCGGCGGATGATCCGGTGGCGGCCCGGGTGCAGACGCGGGCTCAGGAACCACGGGCGGTTGCGGCGTACGCCGGACAGGTCGGTCCTGCGCCGGGCGTCCTCGAAGCGCATCAGGTCGGGGTTCAGGGAGTGCATGGTGCTCACTCCCGCGTCGCGGTGGCAGGAACGCTCGCCCGAGCGAACTCGTAGGAGGTGCGCACCAGGTCGAGCACCACGTCGCGCTCGGCCTCGTCGCGCGGGGCGTAGAGCATCACGACCGTGGCCGGGAGGTCGCCCGTGAGTGCCAGGAAGTGTGGTTCGGCCCAGCCGGCGCGCTCGGTCGCGAGGGCGACCTCGCGTGGCAGGGTGGCGTGGAGGCTGAAGTCGCCCTGGGCGTGGCCGTGGCAGAACTCCCGCGCGACCATGAACGCCTCCGGCGGCCCCGGTTCGATGCCCGGGCCGAGCACCAGCGCGCGCGCACCCTCCACGGAGACCCCCGAGTCCGCGGGCCGGACGCCCGGCCAGGCCAACGCCTCGGTCAGCACGTCGTCGAGGTACGACGAGTCCGGCGGCTGCTGGTCCTCCTGCCGGTGTGGCGTCCGGGTGCTCGTGCGCGGACGGCCCCCCGCGCGGATCGGGAGCGAGGACATCTCAGGCCCCGAACCAGATCAGCTCGATCGGGATCCCGTCGGGGTCCCGCAGGATGACCAGCGCGAACCTCATCGGCTCGAAGGCCTCGGTGACCGGCTCGTGGTCCACCCCGAGCTCGTCGAGGTGCGCCACCCACGCGTCGATCTCCTCGCGCGTCGAGATGGTGAACGCGAGGTGGTCCAGGCCCGTCCGTCGTGCGTCGAACTGCTGCCGGTCGGCGTCCTCGTGGTGGTCGAGCCCGATGAAGAACCCAGAACCGGGACGGGTCATCACGACGGCGTAGCCGGTCTCGTTGTCGTGCTTCTCCACGAAGGCGCGCACGAAGCCGAGGGTGCGGGAGTACCACTCCTCACTGGCCTCGATGTCACGCACGGTCAGGCCGAGGTGGTGGTAGCCGGCGAGGGCGGGGGCGGTCCGCGGCTGGACCTCCTGGGTGTTCGTCACGATGTGCTCCTTCTGGGCGGCGGGGGTACAGAGCAGGAATCCGCAACTGGATTCCCATACTGTAATGACGTTCTAGAATGGGAATCTAGTAACGTCGGAGGAGCCCGTCAAGGGGAGGAGTGAAAAAGGTGGCCACTGGATCTCGAACGAAGAGCCGCACCAGCAAGGCAGAGCAGTCCCGCGCGACCAGGCGGCGCATCGTGGCCGCAGCCACCACGTTGTTCCTGCGCGACGGCTTTCTGACCACGACGATGGCGGCCGTCGCCCAGGAGGCGGGCGTCGTCGTGCAGACGCTCTACCTGTCCTTCGGCAACAAGACGAAGATCCTCAAGGCAGCCTTCGACACCGCGATCGTGGGTGACGACGAGCCGGTGCCCATCTTCGACCGCGACTGGTTCGTCTCGGCGCAGACCAACCCGGACGGCCCTGCGGCGTTGGCCGCGTTCGTGCACGGCACCTCCGCGGTGATGCAGCGCTCCACCCCGCTGTACAACGTGATCCGGGCCGCCGCCGCCGAGCCCGAGGTGGCCGAGCTGTTGAGCAACAACAAGCGCGAGCGGCACGCCGGCTTCACGCAGGTGGCCCAGGCGATCGCGTCGAAGAAGGGCTTCGCGCCCGAACTCGCGCCCGCCGACGCGGCCGGGGTGCTCTACGCGGTGCAGAGTGAGGAGACGTTCGCGTTGCTCGTCCTCGAGCACGGGTGGTCGCCCCAGCAGTGGGAGGAGTGGGTCCTGCAGACCCTGCTTCGCCAGTTCTTCCCCGACGAGGCGGGATGATCCCCGCGCCGGGTCAGGGGAGTGGTTCGACCACGCCGTACGACGTCAGCCGGCGCGACAGGTTGCGCACCTGCTGACGCCCGTCGCCGAGGAGGTGGTCGATCGCGGTGATCCGGGCGGCGAGGTGGCCCACGGAGTACTCCGCGGTCATCGCGATGCCGCCGTGGAGCTGGATCGCCTCCTGGCTGAGGTGGCGCCCTGCGCGGCTGACCTGGAGCTTGGCGCGGGAGGCGGCCTCGCGCTTGCGCTCCGCCGTGGACGACTCGTCGGAGAGGACCATCGTGGCCCAGGTGACGATGCTGCGGGTCAGCTCGAGCGAGGTGTACATGTCGGCGGCGCGGAACGTGAGCGCCTGGAAGCGGTTCAGCGTGACGCCGAACTGCTTGCGCTGGGTGAGGTACTCGGTGGTCTTGCGCAGCGCGGTGTCCATCGCGCCCAGCGACTCGTGGCAGTAGGCCACCGTCGCGAGGGCGATCACGTCCTTGACGCCGTCGGTCACCTCGCCGCCGGCACCCAGCGGGGTCGCCGGTGTCTGGTCGAAGACGACCCGCGCGGCACGACCGCCGTCGAAGGTCGCGTACGACGTCCGCTCGGTCGCCGAGGCGTCCACGAGGAACAGCTGCCCCTCGGCGAAGACCACCAGCACGTCGGCGCGGCCGCCGTTGAGCACCGGCTCCTTGGCCCCGGTCAGGGTGTCGCCGTCGACGCTGACGCCGCCCTCGCCGCCCGTGGCGTCGGAGTAGGCGAACGCCGGCACGAGCTCGCCGGAGGCGAGGCCGCCGAGGATCTCCTGCTTCTGCTCGTCGCTGCCGTAGGCGGCCACGAGCCCGCCGGCGAGCACGACCGCCTCGACGAACGGCTCGGGTGCGATCACGCGGCCGAGCTCCTCGGCGACGACCGAGACCTCGGCGGGGCCGGCACCCATGCCGCCGTCGTCCTCGGCGAAGGGCAGTCCGAGGACGCCCATCTCGGCCAGTCGGGCCCACAGCTTCTCGTCGAAGCCCGGGTCCTCGGCGACGACCTCGCGGCGGCGCTCGGTGTCGTATCCCTTGAGCAGGCCGCGTACCGCGTCGCGCAGGGCGGTCTGCTCACCATCGAGTGTGAAGTCCATGTTCAGTCCCTCTCTACAGGCCGAGGATCGTGCCGGCGATGATCTGGCGCTGGATCTCGTTGGACCCGCCGTAGATCGAGGCCTTGCGAAGGTTGAGGTAGGTGGGGGCGGAGAGCCGTGCCCACGGGGGTACGTCGGAACCCTCGCCGGCTCCCGAGGCGAGCGCGAGGGTGCCGCCGAGGTCCATGGTCAGCTCGGAGACCGCCTGCTGGAGCTCGGTGCCCTTGAGCTTGAGCACCGAGGAGGCGGGGTGCGGCTTGCCGTCGTCGGAGTTCGCCACCACGCGCAGGGCGGTCAGCTCGAGCGCGAGCAGCTCGTTCTCGAGCTCGATGATCTGCGCGGCGACGAGCGGGTCCTCGATCTGTCCCGTCTGCACGGCCGTCTCCTTGACGGTGGCGAGGGCGCGCTTGGTGGCCCCCACGGGGGCGACCCCCACCCGCTCGTTGCCGAGCAGGAACTTGGCGTAGCTCCACCCGGCGTTCTCCTCGCCGACGAGGTTCTCGGCCGGGACGCGGACGTCCTCGAAGAACACCTCGTTGACCTCGTAGCCGCCGTCGATCAGCTGGACCGGGCGCAGGGTCACGCCCTCGGCGTCCATCGGGCACAGGATGAAGCTGATGCCCTTCTGCTTGCGCTCGGCCTCGGGGTCGGTGCGGCACAGCACGAAGATCCAGTCGGCGTACTGCCCCAGCGTGGTCCAGGCCTTCTGCCCGTTGATCACCCAGTCGTCGCCGTCGCGGACGGCGCGGGTCTTCAGCGAGGCGAGGTCGGAGCCGGCCTCGGGCTCGGAGAAGCCCTGGCACCACCAGATGTCGAGGTTGGCGGTCGCGGGGAGGAACTTCTCCTTCTGCTCCTGGGAGCCGAAGTTCGCAATCACCGGGCCGACCATGTTGGCGTTGAACGCCAGCGGCGGCGGGACACAGGCCAGCTGCATCTCCTCGTGCCAGATGTGGCGCTGCAGCGGCGTCCAGTCGCGGCCGCCCCACTCCACGGGCCAGTTGGGTACGGCGAGGCCCGCCTCGTTGAGGATCCGCTGGGCCTCGACGATGCCGTCCTTGCCGACGTGTCCACCTCCCCGGATCGTGTCCCGGAGCTCCTGGGGGATCTTGGTGGTGAAGAAGGTGCGCATCTCCTCGCGGAACGCGGACTCCTCCTCGGTCAGGGCAAGGTGCATGTCTGCTCCTGTCGGGGTGTGGCGGACGTGCTGGTCAACCTACCCCGCAGTACAACCTCCGGAAATGGGGCTCGGACCGCGGGGGGCCGGGTCAGGAATTCAGCGCCTTCTCGATGTCGGAGGCGATCTTCTCGGGCTTGGTCGTAGAGCCGTAGCGCTTGATCACGGTGCCGTCGCGGCCGACGAGGAACTTGGTGAAGTTCCACTTGATCTTCTCGCCGAGCAGCCCGCTCTTCTCCTCGCGCAGCCACTTGTAGAGCGGGTGCGCCTCGTCGCCGTTGACCTCGACCTTCTCGAACATCGGGAAGCTGACGCCGTAGTTCTTCTGGCAGAACGCCCCGATCTCCTCGTTCTCGCCGGGGTCCTGGTTGCCGAACTGGTTGCACGGGAAGCCGAGGACGACGAGTCCCTGGTCGGCGTACTGCTCGTGGAGCTTCTCCAGCCCCTCGAACTGGGGGGTGAACCCACACTTGGACGCGGTGTTCACCACGAGGGCCACCTTGCCGGCGTAGGCCTCCAGCGGCTGCTCCTCGCCGGTGATCGTCCTGGCGGTGAAGTCGGTCAGTCGCGGCACGTGGGGGGCTCCTTGCGTCGGGTGGGTGGTTCGTCAGGCACAGCCAGTTGGATGGCCCGTTTGTTCCGCCGTGGACGAACTACCCCGGCGAGCTACTTCAGCCTGGCCCGGACGGCGTACCGCTGGCCGAGGTCGTGGACTCCGCGGCCGAAGCAGGAGTACACCGGCCCGCCGTACCCGTCGCCGATGCTGCCGCAGTCGCGCATCTGGGTGCTGGTGTTGCTCACCACGACCACCACGGCCGAGAGCGCGCGGCGGTTGAAGCCGAGCAGCATCCGCCCGTCGCCGCTGCGGTTCAGCCGCATCATCGTGTGGCTGACCGTGCCGTTGCGGAACCGTCGCTGGACCAGCGCCGTGCTGCCACGCGCCGTGTCGGGTGCGTTCACCTCGACGAGCAGCCGCTTGCGCGGCTTCAGACGGCCGTGGGGGAGCACCGCGACCGCCGAGCTGGACAGGTGCGGCAGGCTCACCCGGCGCCACCCGGTCGTGCGGGTGTTCTTCTTGCGGGTGGAGAGCACCTTGAGCATCGTGAACGCCGGGGTGGGGTACGCCGACCGCTCGGCGTAGCTGCGTGCGGGCAGCGTGTTCCAGCTCCCGAACACGGTGAAGAACTCCGGCCACGCGACCCGGCGGGCGCTCAGCACCGCCCGGATGGCCTGGAGGGAGTACCGGTTGCGAGGCGCGTCGGCGTACTCCCAGAACTGCCGGACCACGTTGCGGTCGCGCAACCGCTCGGCGGCGTACTTGAAGAACACGAAGGAGCCGTAGCGGCTCATCCCGACGCTGTAGTCCAGCGGGGTGCCGGGGCTGCGGATCGGGCTCTGGCCGAGGAACTGGTAGTTGTCGTTGATGGAGTCGTAGACCTCGTCCTCCATCCAGGCGGCGGTGCCCTCCATCATCCAGATGTCCTCCTTCACGTCGTACCCGAACTGGATGACGTGGAAGAACTCGTGGGCGGTGGTGACCCGGAGGGCGTTGATCGGCGCGATGCCGTACTGGGCGCGGGAGAAGTCGTTGTCGAGGACGCAGTAGCCCGAGGTCTGGCGCGCGCCGGGGCTGCCCTCGGG
This sequence comes from Nocardioides sp. Z38_18, assembly GCF_058215695.1. Taxonomy (NCBI): domain Bacteria; kingdom Bacillati; phylum Actinomycetota; class Actinomycetes; order Propionibacteriales; family Nocardioidaceae; genus Nocardioides; species Nocardioides sp. Z38_18. Next base: position 490,034 of record NZ_JBZAJE010000002.1, on the reverse strand, counting down.
GGCGCAGTAGCCGTAGAGCCCGCGGTTGCCGAGGTCGGCGAGATAGATGTCGATCCGGGCGTCGGGGTTGTCGAGGTCCGCGGCACTGCCGTCGTCGCCCCGGGGAGCGCGGAACCGCAGCGTCCCCACCTGGTGCTTCCAGACCTGCGCCACGGTGGCGTAGACGGTCTCCACGTAGTTGGGTACGCCGTCCGCGTCGGCGTCGGTCGGGTTCACCCGGTCGGTGCCGGTGGTGACCCAGTGCAGGCACGCGACCCCGCCCGGCGGGCACCAGTGGGCGCGACCACGAGCCGGGTAGCTGATCGCGGGCGGCCCCCCGAGCCAGTCGCCGCCCGGGTCGGAGGGACGTGCCAGCAGCCGCTCGGCGGCCTCCCTCTCCTCACCGCGCAGGAGCGGTCGGGCGAGGTGCAGGTCGCGCAGCGTCATCGTGACCTCGGTCGAGGCGCCGTTCCCGACCGGCCGGCCGGCCCGGACGCGCCGGGTGTCGGTGGCGAACTGCCGCTCGGCCTTGGCCAGCAGGTCCTCCGCCTCGTCCCGAGTGAAGTCGGCCGCGCTGCCTGCTGCGGCCGGGCTCGTCGACGCCTCCACGGGGGCGGGGGACTCGGCGGTCGCACCCGCGACCGGGGTCACCGACCAGGCCAGCACGAGGCCCAGCAGGACCACCAAGGTTGCGCGAAAGGTGCAATACACCCACGAAGTGTAGGGGTTCGACGGCCAGGTACCCGGGCTATCGGTAGGTTTCTGGCAGTGAGCACAACTTCCTTCGCGAGCACCGACTCGCAGGCGGACGCGGTCCGACGTACCCGGCTTCGGCGGATGCAGGCAGTGGCCGGTGGTCTGCTCGTCTTCGCCGCCGTGGTCTACCTGCTCACCCTGGACCAGGACGGCTTCTGGGGGTTCGTCAACGCGGGCGCCGAGGCGAGCATGGTCGGGGCCATCGCCGACTGGTTCGCGGTGACCGCGCTGTTCCGGCACCCGCTGCGGCTGCCGATCCCGCACACGGCGCTGGTGCCGCGCAAGAAGGACGAGTTCGGCAAGAGCCTCGAGGAGTTCTTCGCCGAGAACTTCCTCAACGAGCCGGTGATCCGCGAGCGCCTCGCGGCGGCCGACATCACCACGCGCGTCGGTGCCTGGCTCACCGAGCCCGCCAACGCCCAGCGGGTGGTGGCCGAGGCGACGACGGTCGCCGCGCTCGGGCTGCGCAGGATGCGCGACGAGGACGTCGCCTCGGTGGTGCGCGAGGTGGTGATCCCGCGCTTCATGGCCGAGCCGATCTCACCGGTCGCCGGCGGGCTGCTCCAGGAGATCGTCCGCGACGGAGCCCATCACGGACTCGTCGACCTCGCCCTCGAGGAGGCGCACCGCTGGCTGGTGCACAACCAGGAGACCTTCACCGACGTGATCGGGGAGCGCGCTCCCTGGTGGGCGCCGGACCGGCTCAACGATGTCGTCACCACGCGGCTGCACCTCGAGGCCGTGCGCTGGCTGGCCGACATCCGTCGCGACCCCGACCACCACGCCCGGCTCGCCCTGGACAGCCTGCTGGCCCAGCTCGCCGAGGACCTGCTCACCGACCCCGCCACCCAGGAGCGGGCCGAGAACCTCAAGCTCCGGGTGCTCGGGCAGCCGCAGGTGGTCGAGACCGCGATGTCGCTGTGGAGCGCCTTCCGCAAGGCACTGCTCGAGGCCCTGGAGGAGGAGGACGGGCCGCTGCGCCAGCGTGCGACCCAGGAGCTCGTGGCCTTCGGCGAGCGGATCGGCACGGACGCCGCCCTGCGGGCCAAGCTGGACACCTGGGCGGCCAACCTCGTGGTGTGGGCGGTCGGGCGCTACGGCAACGAGCTCACCGCGGTGATCACCCAGACCATCGAGCGCTGGGACGGCAAGGAGGCCTCCGACAAGATCGAGCTGCACGTCGGCCGGGACCTGCAGTTCATCCGGATCAACGGGACCGTGGTCGGCGGGCTCGTCGGCGTCATCATCCACGCCGTATCGTTGGCGCTCTGATGACATCGATCGAGGACGTACCGATCAGGGACCAGTCGATCCGGCTGGGCCAGTTCCTCAAGCTCGCGAACCTGATCGAGAGCGGGTCGGACGCCAAGGAGCTGATGATCCAGGGCGCGGTCACCGTCAACGGCGAGGTCGAGACCCGTCGCGGTCGTCAGCTCGTCCCCGGCGACGTGGTCGGCCTGGGCGGCACCGCGTCACGGGTCGCCCAAGAAGAACGCTGAGCCCGACCACAGGGTCGGGCCCAGCGTGGGGTCAGCTCAGGTCAGCGCACGTCGATCAGGTCGACGACGAAGATCAGGGACTCGCCGGGCTTGATCACGCCGCCCGCGCCGCGGTCGCCGTAGGCGAGGTGCGGGGGAATGGTGAGGCGACGACGCCCGCCGACCTTCATGCCTTCCACGCCCTGGTCCCAGCCGGCGATGACCTGGCCGACGCCGAGCCGGAAGTCGAGCGGTGCCCCGCGGTTGTAGGAGGCGTCGAACTCCTCGCCGGTGGAGTGCGCGACGCCGACGTAGTGGACGGACACGGTGCTGCCCTTGGTCGCCTCGGCGCCGCTGCCCTCCTCGAGCTCGGTGATCTCGAGCTCAGTGGGCGCGGGGCCCTCGGGCGGGTCGATCTCTGGCTTCTGTGTACTCATGAGCCCAGCCTGCCACGCCCGTCCGGGCGCTGACGGGGGTGGTTGCCGCCAGCGCTCAGGTCTGGTGGACGTAGCTGTCGAGCTGGTCGCGCTCGAAGGTCAGCTGGGTGATCCGGCTCTTGACGACGTCACCGATGCTGACCACGGCGACCACCTCGCCGTGCTCCACGACCGGCACGTGGCGGATCCGGTGCTCGGTCATCTGGGCCATCAGCTCGTCGACCTCGAGACTGGGCTCGCAGGTCCGGACGGTGGTGGTCATGATCTGGCTGACCGGGGCGTCGAGCACCGCCTCGTCGGTGGCGAGCTTGCGGACGACGTCACGCTCGCTCACGATGCCGTCGAAGCCCGCGCCCTCACTGCTGACGACCACCGCGCCGATGTTGTGCTCGGCGAGCAGCGCCAACAGGTCGCGCACGCTGGAGTCCGGGCGGATCGTGACGACCTCGCTGCTCGACTTGCTGCGGATGACGTCGCTGATCTTCATGGCCAGGCCCTTCGATTCACTCACGGATGAGAGGTAGAGGCTCGTGAATCTAGTGTCCCTCGGCCTGGTTGCACAGGGACAGATTTCAGTCGCGGTCAGCCGCGGGCTCGCTGCGGCGTGAACTGAGGTCGTGCACGGTCCCGCCGGGGTGGGGGTTCCCCTGGTCGGGGAGCGACCCCAGGAAGGCCAGGGCCTGGTCGTGCAGCTTGCCGTTCGTGGCCAGGGCGCTGCCTCCGGTGGGGCCGGGCTCCCCGTCGAGGGAGGTGAAGTAGCCGCCGGCCTCGCGCACGATGATGTCCAGGGCCGCCATGTCGTGGATCTCGAGCTGCGGCTCGGTCGCGATGTCCACGGCCCCCTCGGCGACGAGCATGTAGGACCAGAAGTCGCCGTACGCCCGGGTGCGCCAGCAGCGCCGGGAGAGCGAGAGGAAGTCGTCGAGGCGTCCGCGCTCGTCCCAGCCGGAGAGCGAGGAGTAGGACAGCGACGCGTCCTCGACCCGGGAGACGTCGGAGACCTGGCAGGGGGTCGCGCGCAGCAGCGACTTGCCGGTCCACGCGCCGCCGCCCTTCATCGCCCACCAGCGCCGGTTGAGCATCGGGGCCGAGACCAGGCCGACGACGACCTCGCCGTCGACCATCAGCGCGATCAGGGTGGCCCACACGGGTACGCCGCGGACGAAGTTCTTGGTGCCGTCGATCGGGTCGACCACCCAGCGTCGCTGGCTGTGGCCGGTCGACCCGGTCTCCTCGCCGAGCACGGCGTCACGGGAGCGGGCCCGCGAGAGGGTGCGGCGGATTCCCTCCTCGACCGACCGGTCGGCGTCGGTGACCGGGGTCAGGTCGGGCTTGGTCATCACGTGGAGGTCCATCGCCTTGAACCTCGCTTCGGAGGTGGCGTCGGCGTCGTCGGCGAGCACATGGGCGAGCCGGAGGTCGTCGGTGAAGTCGGACGGCATGAGGCACAGAGTAAGCCCCCGCAGAGATGGTTGTCGGGTTAACCTTTCCCTCATGGAGATCAACGGCCTTCCGCTCCACCCCCTCGTCATCCATGCCGTCGTGGCCTTCGTGCCCCTGGCAGCCCTGGCCTCGACCGCGATGGCGGTCCCGAGGTTGCGCTGGATCGCCCGCTGGCCTGCACTCCTGCTGACGCTGGTCGCGACCGCGGCCGCGTTCGTCGCCACCCGGTCCGGTGAGCAGCTCGCCGAGGACCGGGGCCTGGGGGCGTCGCCGCTCGTGCAGACCCACGAGGAGTGGGGCGAGCGCCTGATGATCGCGATGTGGGTCTTCGCGGCGGTGGTCGCGGTGGCGTTCTGGGTCCTGCCGCACGTGACCCGCCTCAGCGGGGGCAGGGACCGGGTGGGCAGGGTCGCGGCGCTGGAGAAGCCGCTGATGGTGCTGCTGCCCCTGGTCTCGGTGGTGGCGCTCGTGCTGGTGGTGCTCACCGGGGACGCGGGCGCCCAGGCGGTCTGGCAGCAGTAGTCCGCGCTCGGCCGGGCTCAGTAGTGCTGGTCGCCGGCCTCGCGGCTCGCGAGCAGCCTGCGGAACGAGCTCACCCGGTCGGCCTCCGGGCCGGTGGCCTCGCTCAGCCCGCACTCGGGCTCGTTCTCGCCGTGCGTGCAGCCGCGCGGGCACGTGTGGGTCAGCTCGTGCAGGTCCGGGAACGCCTCGATCAGCTTGTCGGGCTCCACGTGGGCGAGCCCGAAGGAGCGGATGCCGGGGGTGTCCACGATCCAGCCTCCGCCGGGCAGCGCCAGCATCAGCGCGGTGACCGAGGTGTGCCGGCCGCGGCCGGTGACGGCGTTGACCACGCCGACCTCGCGGAAGGCGTCCGGGACGAGGGCGTTGACCAGCGTGGACTTGCCGACCCCGCTGTGCCCGAGCAGCACGCTGGTGCGGCCCGCGAGGCGGTCGACGATGTCGGTGAGGTCGGCGCCGCGCTGGGTCACCACGTAGGGCACCCCCAGCGGCCGGTAGCTCGACAGCAGCGGCTCCGGGTCGGCGAGGTCGGCCTTGGTCAGGCAGAGCAGGGGATCCATCTTCGCGTCGTACGCCGCCACGAGTGCGCGGTCGATCAGTCCCTGGCGCGGCTCGGGGTCGGCGAGGGCGGTCACGATCACGAGCTGGTCGGCGTTGGCGACGATCACCCGCTCGACGGGGTCGTCGTCGTCGGCGGTACGACGCAGCACCGTCTTGCGCTCGTCCACGCTCACGATCCGCGCCAGGGAGCCGTCCGCGCCGGAGGTGTCGCCGACCAGGCGCACGCGGTCGCCGGTGATCACGGCCTTGGGGCCCAGCGCGCGGGACTTCATCGCGGTGACGATGGGCTCGTGCTCGCCGAGCCGGCAGGTGTAGCGGCCCCGGTCCACGGTGACCACCACCGCGGGGACGGCGTCGGCGTACGCCGGCCGGTCCTTGGTCCGGGGGCGGGTGTGTCGCCGCGGGCGCTCGTAGCTCTCGGGATCGTGCTCGCCGTAGCGGCCCGTCGTCATCGCACCAGCCCTGCCCACACGTCGGCGAAGCCGGGGAACGTCTTGGAGGTGGTGGCGACGTCCTCGACGAGCACGCCGTCGACCGCGGACCCGACCACCACCGCCGCGTGCGCCATCCGGTGGTCGGCGTAGGTGTGGAAGGTGCCGCCGTGCAGCGTCGCGGGCTCGAAGGACAGTCCGTCGGGGTGCTCGGTGACCGCCGCCCCGAGGCCGCCGAGCTCGGCTGCCAGCGCGGAGATGCGGTCGGTCTCGTGCCCCCTGATGTGCGCGACGCCCCGCAGCCGGGACGGGGTGGAGGCCAGGGCGCACAGGGCAGCCACCGCGGGGGTGAGCTCGCCGACGTCGTGCAGATCGGCGTCGATCCCCAGGAGCGTCTCGCCGGCGGCGAGGGTCAGCCCGTCGTCGTCGAGCGTCACCTCGGCCCCCATCTCGCCGAGGATGCCACGCAGAGCGTCACCGGCCTGGGTGGTCCGGCGCGGCCAGCCCGGGACCCGGACCCGGCCGCCGCTGGTCATCGCGAGCATCAGGAACGGCGCGGCGTTGGACAGGTCCGGCTCGATCGTGACGTCCACGGCCTGGATCCGGGCGGGTGCCACCGTCCACGTGTCCGCGCCGTCGTCGTGGCCCACGACCACCTCGACGCCGTGCTCACGCAGGCTCTCGATCGTCATCTCGATGTGCGGCAACGAGGGCACCGGTGGCCCCTCGTGACGCACCACCACGCCCTCGGCGTACGCCGCCCCGGCGAGCAGCAGCGCCGAGACGAACTGGCTCGAGGAGGAGGCGTCGATGGTCACCGAGCCGCCGCGGACCCGCCCGGAGCCGTTCACGGTGAACGGCAGCACCCCGCGGCCCTCGTCGTCGATGTTCACCCCGAGCTGGCGCAGGGCGTCGAGCACCCCGCCCATCGGGCGGGTCCGCGCGTGCGGGTCGCCGTCGAAGTGCACCTGCCCCTTGGCCAGGGCGGCCACCGGGGGCACGAAGCGCATCACGGTGCCCGCCAGGCCGCAGTCGATCGTCCCGCCTCGGAGCGGTCCGGGGAAGACGAGCCAGTCGTCGTCGGTGGTCACCACGGTCGACCCGAGCGTGGAGAGCGCGGTCGCCATCAGCTCGGTGTCGCGCGAGCGCAGCGCCCGGCGTACCACCGAGGGGCCGTTCGACAGCGCCGCCAGGACCAGGGCGCGGTTGGTCAGCGACTTGGATCCGGGCAGCTCGACGCGTGCGTCCAGGGGGTGGCGCGCGACCGGTGCCGGCCACAGCGCCGGGTCAGGACTGGAGGTTGGGTGCACGCACCGAGGCTATTGGCCCATCGACTTCGCTGCGACCTTGGCCTGCAGCTTGGCCTCGCGGCCGAGGTGCCTGGCCTCGCGGCGTACCGAGGTCGCACCGTGCCGGGCGCGCCAGGCGATTCCCGGCCGGCCCTCGGTGTCGACCGCGGCGAGGAAGAGCCCACCGAGCACGGAGAGGTTCTTGAAGAAGTCCTGGCGCTGGTGCGCCTTCGCGACCGGGTCGGACTCCTGCCAGAACGGGTGTCCCAAGACGGTGGTGGGCAGCAGCGAGGCAGCGAGGACCGTGCTGGACAGGCGGGGTGCCCGGCCACGGGCGAGCGCCACGGCGGCGAAGATCTGCGCGGCGGCGTTGATCCGGACCAGCGTCACGCTGTCCTCGGGGATCGGCAGCTGCGGGGCAGCCTTCGCGACCATCGGCCGGAAGCGGTCGATGGCCGGCTTCGCCTTGGCGGCGACGGCGGGTGCGTTCTTCAACGTGCCCACGCCACCGACCACGAAGACGGACGCGAGCAGGGGGCGGGCGAGCAGGCGAGTGGCAGTCATGGCTTCACCAATACCCCGATGTCCGACGGCTCAACCAGGGTGCTGCCGGTTCCGGACACCGACGCGGCGACCCGGCTGCCCGTGCGGCACTAGCCTTGGCCGCATGTGTGGTCGCTACGCCTCGAGCAGGCAGCCCGAGGACCTCGTGGAGGAGTTCGAGATCCGCAACCCGGACCTCCCGCACCTCGAGCCCGACTACAACGTCGCCCCCACCAAGGAGGTGTACGCCGTCGTCGAGCGCCCTCCGAGCGGAGATGCGGGTGCTGGCCCAGAGGCGGTGCCCGAGCGGCAGCTGCGGGTGCTCACCTGGGGGCTGGTCCCGTTCTGGGCCAAGGACCCGGCCGTCGGGAACCGGATGATCAACGCCCGCATGGAGACCGTCGCGGAGAAGCCCGCCTACCGCCGGGCGTTCGAGAAGCGACGCACGATCCTGCCGGCGGACGGCTACTACGAGTGGTACCCCACCGAGGAGAAGACCAAGGCGGGCAAGCCGCGCAAGCAGCCGTACTTCATCCGGCCCCGGGACGGCGGGGTGCTCGCCATGGCCGGGCTCTACGAGATCTGGCGCGACCCTGCGAAGGCCGACGACGACCCGACCCGGTTCCGCTGGACCTGCACCGTGCTGACCACCGCCGCCGAGGACTCGCTGGGCCACATCCACGACCGGATGCCGTTGATGCTGACCCCCGACCGGTACGACGAGTGGCTGGACCCGCGCCACCACGACAAGAGCGACCTGCTCGGGCTGCTGGAGCCGGCCGCGCCCGGCAGGCTGGAGGCGTTCCCGGTCGCGCCACTGGTCTCGAACGTGAAGAACAACGGTCCCGAGCTCGTGGTGCCGCTGCCACTGGAAGGCGAGAGCTGATGCCGATCGAGCGGATGGTGCCCACTCCCCGGGGCGAGGCGCGGCTCGTCGTACGCCGGGCCAAGCGGCCGATCGCCACCGTGGTGCTCACCCACGGGGCGGGCGGGGGGATCGACGCGCCCGACCTGGTCAGGCTGGCGCGCACGCTCCCGCAGCAGGACATCTCGGTGACCCTGGTGGAGATGCCGTGGCGGGTGGCGGGCCAGCGGCTCGCACCGCCACCGCCCGCGATCGACGAGTGCTACCGCGCCGTGCTCAACAGCATGCGCACCCGCAGCCCGCTGGTCCTGGGTGGCCGCAGCGCCGGTGCCCGCTCGGCGTGCCGGATCGGGCGCACCGTCGGGGCGCGGGGGGTGCTGGCGCTCTCGTTCCCGCTCCACCCTCCGGGCAAGCCGGAGAAGTCACGGATTCCGGAGCTCCAGGGCGCCAGGGTCCCGGTGCTGGTCGTGCAGGGGGAGCGGGACCCCTTCGGCACTCCGGCGGAGTTCCCGGCGGGCGTGGACCTGGCCGTCGTACCCGCTGCCGACCACTCGATGAAGGTGCCGAAGTCGGCCCCGGTGAGCCAGGCCGACGCGCTGGCCGTCGTTCTGGAGGCGACTCTGGAGTGGGTGGTGCGTGAGGTCGCGGGGAATCGAAACGGCTGACGCTGCGTTGGGAGTGGAGATTGCGTCTGGAGGAGATGCCCGTGCTCGACACACTCGACCGACCTGTCGATGAGCAGACCCCGGTAGTCTGGGGAACGATGAGTGATTCTGAAATCGAGGCCCTGGGCCTCGTCGACGTCGACCCCGCTGACATCGATCCCGCCACCGAGAGCGAGGTCGACCGCCAGGCGCGCTTCGAGCGCGACGCGCTGCCGTTCCTGGACCAGCTGTACTCCGCCGCCATGCGGATGACCCGCAACCCGGCCGACGCCGAGGACCTCGTCCAGGAGACCTTCGCCAAGGCCTACGGGTCCTTCCACCAGTTCCGGCCGGGCACGAACCTCAAGGCGTGGCTCTACCGCATCCTGACGAACACGTTCATCAACACCTACCGCAAGAAGCAGCGCGAGCCGCAGCAGTCGATGGCCGAGGACGTCGAGGACTGGCAGCTGGCCCGCGCCGAGTCGCACTCCTCCCGTGGCTTGAAGTCCGCGGAGATGGAGGCGCTGGAGCACCTCCCCGACTCCGACGTCAAGGACGCCCTGCAGCGACTCCCCGAGGACTTCCGGCTCGCGGTCTACCTCGCGGACGTCGAGGGTTTCCCGTACAAGGAGATCGCCGAGATCATGGAGACGCCGATCGGCACCGTGATGTCCCGGCTCCACCGCGGACGGCGCCAGCTGCGCGAGATGCTCACCGGCTACGTGCGCGAGCACGACCTGCTCCCGAGCGGATCGAAGGGGGGCTCACGATGAGCGGCGGCCCCACCGAGGGAGCCGGAGCACCCGAGACGAACCCTCCGCTGCCCGACGCGGACTGCTCCGAGGTCCTCGGGCGGGTGTTCTTCTTCCTCGACAACGAGCTGGACGCCGCCGGGTGCGCCGAGATCCAGCACCACCTCGACGAGTGCGGCCCCTGCCTGGCCCGCTACGACCTCGAGCGCACGGTCAAGAGCCTGGTCGCCCGGTCCTGCACCGAGGTCGCCCCAATGGCGTTGCGCCAGCGGGTGCAGCTCACGATCAAGCAGGTCCAGATCCGGATCAGCCCCCAGGACTGAGTGGGCCGAGACCGCCGATTTCGCTTCTGCCCGGCCTCGATGAGAAGATGAGTCTCGCTTCGAGGGAGACTCCACGGAGCCGTCGACGTAGGAGGACCTCATGGGCAAGACAGGCCGCAAGCGCCGCGCTCGCAAGAAGAAGGCAGCGAACCACGGCAAGCGCCCCAACGCCTGAGCCTGGCTCAGGCCCAGTAACCATCCATTCGAGCCCCGGACCCACGGTCCGGGGCTCGAATGATGTTTGGATGTCTCCATGGAACTCGAGTCGCTCCTGCTGCGGGGCCGCGAACTGATCGACCTGACCACCCAGGCGCACGCCGAGCGGTGGGGCCTCGGTACGGCGCAGCGCTGGGTCCTCGACCAGGCCACCGGCACGATCAGGTGGGCCTTCGAGGACCGGGTCGTCTCCGCCCCCGCCCAGATCCTCGCCTCCTGGAACAGCAAGGTGAGCAGCTTCGTCTGGGCCTGGGACAACGAGACCATCGCCGAGCACCTGCGAGCGACGGCCGTCGAGGTGCGCACCTTCGGGGTCGAGCACCAGGTCCCGGCGCTGAGCTCCTCGCCGCTGAAGCTGGACGAGGAGCAGGTGCGTGACCTGATCGCGCTCGCGTTCGCCGCCACCGGCGGCACCGGGCTCTACCACCCCTACGACGGGCAGCTGGCCACCTACATCAGCTTCGGGGCCGTCACCATCGAGGAGTCCGGGGGCCGGGTCTCCACCTTCGAGCCGGCGCTCTCGTGAGCGCCGCCGCGCCGCTCGCCGCCGGGCTCGCGGCGACGCTGGAGCGCACCGTCGGCGACGACGACACCGCGGCAGCGGTCGGCTCCGGCAGCCTGCCGGTGCTGGGCACCCCGCGGCTGCTCGCGTGGTGCGAGGCTGCCACGTGTGCGGCGATCGCCCCGGCGCTGGAGGAGAGCCAGACCAGCGTCGGCACCCGGGTGACGCTCGAGCACACGGCGCCGTCGCCGGTGGGCAGCACGGTCGAGATCACGGCGAGCGTGGTGCACGTGGACGGGCGGCTGGCCAGGTTCACGGTGGCCGCGCGCCAGGGCGGCAGGCTCGTCGGCTCCGGCGAGGTGACCCGGGTGGTGGTCGACGCGGAGAAGTTCATGTCGCGCGTCCCCGCGCCCGACCCTCGCTGAGGGGACTCAGTCCGTCGTCAGCGGGAGCTCGTAGGCGAGCAGCAGCACCCCGGGGCTGGGCGACCAGTCGTCCTCCGGGACCCGGGTGAAGCCGAGCCGCTGGTAGACCCGGTGGGCCGCGGTCATCTTGTCCATCGTGGACATCCGGACACCCGTGTACCCCAGGGCGCGGGAGCGTTCCAGGCACAGCTCGACCAGCGCCCGGCCGACCCCGAGGCCGCGTGCCGCGGGGCTGACGGCGAGCATCCGGAACTCGCCCTCGCCGCCGCGACCGATCTCGCGGTACGCCGACCCGACCGGGCAGAACGTCACCGACCCGAGCAGCCCGCCCTCGTCGACGGCGACCCAGACCTCCGCCTCCCGGGCACGGCGAGCCGTGTCGAGGAGCTCGTGGACGTACTCGTCGCCCTCGGTGAGGAACCCGTCGTCGAGGTACACCTGAGCGGTGAGCCGGCCGACCTCCTCGAGCTCCGCGTCCAGCACCCGGCGGATCTCCATGCCCGGGCCCGGCGTCAGATGCCGAACGTGTTGCGCGGGTAGGCCGCGTTCACGTCGGTGATCACGTTGACCAGGTAGGGCACGTTCGCGGCGAAGGCGCGGTCGATGGCCGGGCCGATCTCGCGGGGGTCGGTGACGGTCTCGCCACCGCCACCGAGCGCCTTGACCACCTCGTCGTAGCGGGTTCCCGGCGCGAGGTCGGCGGCCACGTCGTACCCGTAGAGCATCTGCATCGGCTGCTTCTCCAGCCCCCAGGCCGAGTTGTTGCCGCAGATCATCACGACCGGGAGGTTGTGCCGGACCAGGGTGTCCACGTCCATGAGGGACATGCCCGCGGCGCCGTCGCCGTACAGCAGCACGACCTGCGCGGAGGGCCGGGCCAGGCGCGCCGCGATGGCCGCGCCGAGGCCGGCGCCGAGGCAGCCGTAGGGGCCCGGGTCGAGCCACCCACCGGGGCGCTTGGGCTCGACGAACTTGCCGGCGAAGGAGACGAAGTCGCCGCCGTCGCCGATGACGATCGCGTCCTCGGCCAGGCGGGGGACGAGCTCACCGTAGATCCGGGCAGGGTGGATCGGGTCGGCGGTGGCGCTGAGCAGCTCGGCGTCGCGCGCGGCGGCAGCCTTCGCGGTGTCCTGCAGCTTGGCGACCCACGCGGCCCAGTCGGGCCGCCGGACCAGGCCCGCAACGGCCTCCCGCAGGCCGTCCAGGATCAGGGTCATGTCACCGGAGGCCTGCGCGGCCAGGTCGGCGTGCGCGGAGAGCTGACCGGGGGAGTCGGCGAGGTGTACGACGCGCGCGGGCACGGCTCCCTCCTTGCCGCCGAAGACGCCGTACCCGAGGCGGAAGTCCAGGGGCGTGCCGGCGACGACGACGAGGTCGGCACCGCCCAGCGCCACGCCGCGGGCCTTGGTGACGAGCAGCGGGTGCCCTCCGGGGATGACCCCGCGGCCCATCCCGTTGGTGATCGCCGGGATGCCGGTCTCCTCGACCAGGCGCAGCGCGGCCTCCTCGCCGCCGTCGGCCCAGACGTCGGTACCCATCACCAGGACGGGACGCTGCGCCTGCCCCAGCAGCTCGGCGATGTCGGAGATCACGTCGCCGTCGGGCTCGGCGCCGCGACGGGGTCCGACGGCCGGCCTGGTGGAGGTGGACGAGTTGAAGAACTCGTCCATCGGGATGTCGACGAAGACCGGCCCCCGGTGCGAGGAGCCCGCGACGGTGAACGCCTCGTGGATGCCCTCGGCCACCTCGCCGGCGGTGTGGATCGTGCGCGAGAGCTTCGAGACCGGCGCCATGATCGGCGGCTGGTCGAGCTCCTGCAGCGAGCCCATGCCCCAGCGGTTGGCCGGAGCGCGTCCGCCGACCACCACGAGCGGGGAGCCGTTGAACTGGGCCTGCGCGATCGCGCTCACCCCGTTGGTGACGCCCGGCCCTGCGGTCAGCACGGCCAGCCCCGGCTTGCGGGTCAGCTTGCCCGTCGCCTCCGCGGCGAACGCAGCCGTCTGCTCGTGGCGCACGTCGATGATCCGCATCTGCGGGTCGGCGGTCACTGCTCCGTCGTACATCGGGAAGACGTGGGCGCCCGAGAGGGTGAACATCGCCTCGACACCGTGTGCCCGTGCGACCGCGACCGCGTGCTGCCCCGAGTGCGCCTCGACGGCGCCCCCGGCCTCGGAGGTGGTCTGCGGGTCGGTGTCCTGCTCAGGTGCCTGCGTCATGACGCGAGGTTAGCGGGTCCGTAGCCCGCCGAGCGTGCAGTTGTGCCGGGATCCGTAGGCTGAGCCGGTGCCGTCCCTCCAGGAGCTCGCCCGGGTCCACACCGACCTCTCCGCCGAGGACGTGGAGTGGCTCTCTTTGCTGCTGGCGGACTGGCAGATCGTCGCCGACCTGAGCTTCGCCGACCTGGTGCTGTGGCTGCCGGCGCGCGACGGGTCGGGGTACTGGGCCGGTGGCCAGATGCGCCCCACCACCGGGCCGACCGCGTTCGTCGACGACATCGTCGGCTCGTTCATGGAGGCCGGCAAGCGGCCCCTGCTGGACATGGCGCTGCGCGACGGCCGGATCGCGCGCGAGGGCGACCCGGAGTGGCGCGACGACGTGCCCGTGCGGGTCGAGGCGATCCCGGTACGGCGCGGTGACCGGCTGATCGCGGTGGTGGCGCGCAACACCAACCTCCAGGGCGTGCGTACGCCGAGCCGGCTGGAGCTCTCCTACCTGCAGACCGCCAGCGAGCTCTCGCAGATGATCAGCCGCGGCAGCTTCCCGTTCCCCGGGGAGCGCTCGGACCATGCCGACACCGCCCGCGTCGGGGACGGCTTCATCCGCGTGGACGCCACCGGGAGGGTGACCTACGCGAGCCCGAACGCGCTCTCGGTCTACCGCAAGCTCGGCCTGACCGGTGACCTCAGCGGCCAGTCGCTCGCCGATGTCACCCGGGGGCTGATCCCTCCGGCCATGCGCGCGGACGAGGAGACGATCAGTGCCGTGCTCGGCGGGAGGATCCCCCGGGACACCGAGCTCGGGAGCGCGCTCGCCACCGTGGTGCTCCGGGCGATCCCGCTCAGTCCCGAGGGGGAGCACACCGGAGGGCTGGTGCTGCTGCGCGACGTGACCGAGCTGCGGCGTCGCGAGCGGGAGCTGGTCACCAAGGACGCGACCATCCGCGAGATCCACCACCGCGTGAAGAACAACCTGCAGACGGTGGCTGCGCTGCTCCGGCTGCAGGCGCGACGCATCGGCATCCCCGAGGGGCGGGTCGCGCTCGAGGAGGCGGTACGCCGGGTCGGGGCGATCGCGGTCGTCCACGAGACCCTGAGCCAGGCCTTCGACGAGACTGTCGACTTCGATGACGTCACGGACCGGCTCACCCGGCTGGTGACCGACGTCGGGTCGCAGGGGGTCCCGATCCGCACGCGGCGTACCGGGTCGTTCGGTGCGATCAGCTCGGACGCCGCGACGCCGCTGGCGATGGTCTACACCGAGCTGATCCAGAACGCGGTCGAGCACGCCTTCGACGCCGAGCACGGCGGGCTGATCGAGATCTCGTGCGCCCGCGACGGGGACGGCCTGCGCCTGGTCATCGAGGACGACGGCGTGGGGCTGCCCACCGGCTTCGACCTCGAGAAGGCCTCGAGCCTGGGGCTGTCCATCGTGAGCACGCTCGTCGCCGAGCTCGGCGGTGAGATCACCCTCGGGGCGCGCGGTGACGGCCCCGGAACGCGGGTCGCGGTCGTGGTGCCGAACGTTGCCGGCCAGCCGCGCTGACCGCCACTGCCGTGCGTCCGAGTAGGGGTAGGGGAGGCCGCCTCAGGCGGTGCGGACCCGGGCCCGGGCGTTGCGCCGCTTCAGCGCGCGACGCTCGTCCTCGCTGAGTCCGCCCCACACGCCGTGGTCCTGGCCGGCCTCGAGGGCCCAGGCGAGACACTGCTCGCGCACGTCGCACCTGCGGCACACCTGCTTGGCCTCCTCGATCTGCAGGATCGCAGGACCGGTGTTGCCGATCGGGAAGAACAATTCCGGGTCCTCGTCGAGGCACGCGGAGCGGTGACGCCAATCCATGATTGGGGAACTCCGAACTCTAGCTAGTGAATGATTTCACGATGTGGGCCGGACCCCAAGGTGAGAGGGGGAACGGAAAGGGTGATTGTGGTGCGCGCGCGCATCGTCTACCGCAAACGCAACAAAATGATCGTCGCAACTCTGCGCCTCGATGACAAGCCCTTCGGATCGTCAGGTTGGTCACAGAGAGCGACGGAATAGGCTTTCGGTCGTGAGTGAATCCCATCTCCGGCCTCGGGGCGAGGGGTCTGAACCAGATCCCTCGACGAGGTCGCCGTACCCCTTCCATGGTACTCCGGGGCCCCTTGTGGCCGCCGCGGCAATCACGCTGGTCGAAGGCCTGCTGACCTTCGGTTTCGGCGTGGCCGAGCTGTTCAGCCTCGACAGCGACAGGCTCGTGATGGGGCTGACCACCGCGTTGCTGTTCCTCGTGTTCGGGGCCGGACTGGCCGGGTGCGCCTGGGGGCTGAGCCGGGTGCGGACGTGGGCGCGGGGGCCGGTGATGCTGACCCAGATCATCTGCCTCGGGCTCGCGTGGAACTTCCGTGGCGGCGACACGACCTGGGTGGCGGTCGGGTTGCTGGTGCTCGCCGTCGTCGCGCTCGGCGGGCTGCTCCACCGGCGGTCGATCGAGGCGCTCTTCGAGGCCTCCGACGGGCCTAGCTGACCTCGCTCAGCGAGGTGCGCAGCTGCGCGAGGGTGCGGTTGAGCAGCCGCGAGACGTGCATCTGTGAGACGCCGATCTCCTCGGCGATCTGGGACTGCGTCATGCCCCGGAAGAACCGCAGCAGCAGGATCCGCTTCTCGCGGGACGGCAGCTGCTCGATCAGGGGCTTGATCGACTCGCGGAGCTCCACGTGGGCGAGCGACTCGTCCTCGCTGCCCAGCGTGTCGAGCATGGTGTTGCCCTGCCCCTCGTCGTCGCTGTCCCCGGCGTCGAGGGACAGCGTGGTGTAGGCGTTGGCGGACTCGAGGCCCTCCATCACCTCCTCCACGGTGATCTCCAGCTTGTCGGCGATCTCACGCGGCGTGGGGGAGCGACCGAGGTCCTGGGCCATCTCGCCGGTGATCGCCCCGATCGACATCCGCAGCTCCTGCAACCGCCGGGGGACGCGGATCGCCCAGCCCTTGTCGCGGAAGTAGCGCTTGATCTCGCCGAGGATCGTGGGCGTGGCATAGGTGGAGAACTCCACGCCGCGAGCAGTGTCGAACCGGTCCACGGACTTGATCAGCCCGATCGTGCCGACCTGGATCAGGTCGTCGAGCGGTTCGCCACGGTTGATGAACCTGCGGGCGCAGTGGTCCACGAGCGGCAGGTGCAGCCGGACCAGCTCGTCGCGGCACACCAGCCGGCGCTCCTCGGAGGTGGCGGGATCCGTGAGCTCGGTGAACAGGGCATGGCTCTGCTCGCGCGTCGAGATCTGGCGAGCGGTCAGCGGCGTACGACGGCGAGGGCCGGAGCCGCCGAGCAGCTCGCGAGGCGACTCCTCGGTGGAGTCGGATACAGGGTCGGACACGTTCAGGCCGCGATGCTTGAGCGCACCGTGAACGAGACCCAGCGCAGCCGCCCCTGACGGCTGGACCGTACGTCGCTGGTCAGGGCGCTGAGGACCTGCCAGCCGAAGCTGTGCTGGTCGGGGTCGGCGTCCTCCAGGGTGTCCGCGGAGACCGCCACGCGGATCGACCCGTCACTGAGGTCGAAGGTGGCATGCAGGTCGCCTTCGGGGTCGGAGTGCTCCAGGACCAGGGCGCAGGCTTCTCCCACCGCCATGCGCAGGTCCTCGATGTCGTCGAGGGTGAAGTCGAGCCGTGCAGCGAGGCCGGCTGTCGTCATGCGCAGCACGGCGACGTAGGCGCTCTCGGCAGGGAGACGCAGTTCGACGTCGGGGTTGGAGCTCACGTGGCTGTCCTCGGGGAAGGGGGCTGAGTGGCACACAGACTAGTGCCGAAGGTCCCGCCGTGTGCAGGGTCCACGGATGCCGCTGTCCGGGCAGCCTGTGCCCCCCGGTTCGACGCCCGGTTCGACGCCCGGTTCGACGCCCGGTTCGACGCTTGGTGTGAGTGGGCGCCCGGCCCGGTCAGTGGCTGCCAGCCGAGGTCGGTCCGGGCGACGAGACCGAGCTCCTCGAAGGCGTGGAGCCAGCCGAGCATCGGCCACCTGCCCCAGCGCTGGTGGAAGAGGGTGGCGTTGCGCACGATGTCGTGGAGGTGCTGCACCGGAGGTTCCTGGGTTCGGTGGTGCTGGTGGTAGGCACGCGCGTCGCCGGTCCACCCGAACCGCAGCCCGCGCTGCTCCGCCTGGCGGGCGAAGTCCGTGTCCTCGCCCCCGTAGCCGACGTAGGCCTCGCAGAACCCGCCACCGTGCAGCCACGCGTCCCGGTGCAGGGCGAAGGACAAGGACCAGAACAGGTCCGGATCAGCGCCGTGCACGAGCTCGCCGGCTCCCGGTGCGGGGCGAGCCGGATGCGGGGCGTCGTGCTCCTCGGGGTGCCTCAGCTGGTCCTCGGTGAGCCCCGCGGGCAGGTAGGTCACCGGACCGGACCAGATCGTGTCGGGGAAGCGGCTCACCGCACGGTGGTAGCCGGCGACCAGGGTCGCCCCGGCCAGGCAGTCGACGTCGAGGAAGACCAGCGTCGCTGCCCCGCGCTCGAGGGCGGCCGTGGCGCCGAGGTTCCGGGCGGCGGCGAGGGGCAGCGCCTCGGGGTCGGCGTGCATGCCCACCACGTGGGCTCCGGCGTCGGCAGCCTCCCGTTCGAGGACGGGGTCGTCCATGGCCACCACCACGTGGTCCGGGGTGTGGGTCCCGGCCCCGAGGGAGCGCAGCTGACGGGCGAGGTGCGCGTGCCGGCCGTGAGCGATCGTCACCACCGCGACCCCGCTCATCGGACCGACCTCGAGCCGGAGAGGGCTTCGTCGCCCGCGATCACGCGCGCGAAGCGGTCTGCGGCGAGCCCGTCGCACCAGTGCTGCCACCGGGCGCCGTCGAGCCGGGCGGCCCGCTTCAGGAGGTCCCCCGCACCGGTCTCGGGGAGCCGGGGCACCACGATGACCGGCCAGTCCCCGCGACTGAGCAGGGTCGCCGTCCTCTCCTGCTCCCCGAAGGGGCGGGCCGCCGGGATCACGACGGCGGGACGCCGATGGGCGGCGACGTCCGCGAGCGCGCTCTCACCGGCGTTGGTCACCACGACGTCGGCCTCGCGCAAGCTCGCCGACGGATCCTCCACCCAGCTGTCCGGTCCACCGATGACGGTCCAGCGCCAGTCCGGGGCGTGGGCACGCAGTGTCTCCGCGCTGCCGGCTGCCAATGACGGCCCGCCGCCCTGGCCCTGCAGCACCAGTACGCGGCTGGGGCCGACGCGGGAGCCACCGGCCGGGCGGACGACAGGAAACCGGGAGACGGCCCCGAGGCTGGTGACGCGCCGCGCGATGTCGTCCGGGAGGCCCGGGACCAGCTCGTTCGCGGCCAGCGGGGAGAACGTCACCACCGCCGACGCCACTCGGTAGCCCAGCAGGTGCGCCGGGTCGGTGCGCAACCCGGGGAGCAGCACCGCGACGACCGGCACCCCGTGCAGGCGGACCAGGATCGTGGCCTCGACAGACACGTCCACCACGACCAGCCGCGGCCGCGCGGTCTCCAGCCAGCCCGAGATGGCCGCCGATCTCGCGCGCAGGCCGGTGTCGCCGTACGGGACCCAGTGCAGCTGGCCGCCTGCGGTGACGTCCCCGGGAAGCCGCGCCGTGTCGTCGCGAGGCAGCTCCAGCCATTGACCGCACCACTCGGGCGGTCGGGGGAGCGAGCTCAGGCCGGTGGTGGTCTCGCCCGTCGTCCGCGCCAGTGCCTGCGCCAGCGCCTGTGCCCGGTGGAGGTGTCCGCGGCCGTGGTGGTGGACGTAGTAGCCGATCATCCGGCCACCGCCAGGCCTGCCATCCGCTGGTAGGTGGCCACGTAGTCCGAGACCATCCTGGTCAGCGAGAAGTGCTCGTGGATCCGCCGGCGTACGACGAGCCGGTCACGTGTCGAGGCATCGACCAGCGCCGCGGCGAGCCCCTCGACGTCGCCCGCGTCCACGAGCACACCGGTCTCCGGGTCGACGATCTCCGCGAGGGCGCCGCGGTCGTAGGCCGCGACCGGGGTGCCGCACGACATCGCCTCGGCGGCGACGAGACCGAACGGCTCGTCCCAGTGCGGGGTGACGACCGCGACCGATGCCGACGCCAGCAGGTCTCGGAGCTGGGTCGCGTCGAGGTGCCCCAGGTAGCGCGCTCGCCCGTGCAGCCGGGGGACCACCTCGCGGTCGAAGTAGGCGGGGTCGTGCACGGGGCCCGCGAGGGCGATCGGAAGGCCGGCGAGGGCGGCAGCGTCCAGCGCTTCGTGGGGCGCCTTCTCGGGCACGATCCGGCCGGACCACACGATCCCGGCGCCACCGGGACCCGCCTGCCAGAAGTCGGTGTCGACGCCGTTGTGGATCACCTCCAGCTCGACTGCATGGCTCCAGGCCCGCGACATGCAGCGGCTGACCGCGACGAACCGGCTGTCCGCGGCGGCGAACCGGAGCGCGGACTCCAACCAGGGGATCGGTGGGGTGTGCAGCGTCGTCAGCACCGGTACGTCGATGATCTCGCTCATCGCCACGGGGAGGTGGTGCAGGCTGTTGTTGTGCACGATGTCGAACGGGCCGATGCGGCCGCGGGCGAGGCCCAGCATCAGGTCCAGGTAGACGTGGTGCTCCTCCATCCACGCCTGGGGTGTCGTCCCCACGTCGGCGCGTGCGGCCGGACTCATCGAGAACGGGGCCAGCGGCAGCTCCGTCGCGCCGAGCCGGGGGTCGGAGCCCGGAGCCGCGAACAGGCTGACCCGGTGTCCGTCTCGGAGCAGCTCCCGTGCCAGGGCGTGGGTGTGCGCCTCGAGACCTCCCATGAACGGCTCCCGCACCGGGAACCGGGAGGAGGCGATCACGCAGATGCGCAGTCGCCGGCTCATGCCAACGACCGGTAGAGGGCTCGGTGCGCCTGCGCCACCTGCTCGCGCTCACGCCGGCGTTCCCCGACGCTGACGGGCCGGGGCGGACCCTGGTCGTAGGCGTCGTGCAGGGCCTGGCGCAGACTGCGCTCGTCGAAGCGCTCCTCGTCGAGGTGGTAGCCGTGCACCGGTCCCTGCTCGGCGAAGAACCCGCACGTGGGAGCGACCACGGCGGTGCCGAGGTCCCGGCACGCCTCCAGCCAGCCGGAGTGGGTCCCGAACCGGTAGGGCAGGACCGAGACGTCGAGCGAATCGAGGTAGTCCCACAGCTGCGCGTCACTCATGAAGTCGTGGACGTGCAGCTCGAGCTCACCGCGGCCCTGTGCCGTGCGCAGGTACGCCGTCAGGGCGGCGTCGGCCCGGGCACCGCCGGGCACGAGGACGTCGCGGTGCCCGTTGACCTGGAGGACCGCGCCGGGGAGGTCGCGCACGGTGCGCACCAGCGTCGGCAGGATCGCCAGCGGGTCCATGCTCGCCCGCAGGCTCTTCACGTGCAGACCCACCCGGAAGGTCGAACGCTTCTCCGGGACGGCCCGGGCGACGCGCGCCATGGTCTCGAGCTCGACCACGTGCGGGTGGGGGAGGACGACGGGGTTGCGGCCCCAGCGACGCTCGATCTCCGCAGCGGCTCCCGGTGTCAGCGTCAGGACCGCATCTGCCTGCCGGATCAGGACCTCGAGCTGGGCGTCGTGCAGCCCCGGCTGCTCGTGGTGGGGGTTGCGCAGGTCGTGGGCGGTGTAGACGAACGGACGCCCCTTGGCGTGCACCGCGTCGACGACATCGCGCAGGGACTCCGGTGACCAGGCATCGAAGCCGAACTGGACGTGGAAGACGTCGAAGTCGTGGGCCGAGATCCACTTCGGACAGAGCATCACCGGCGGCCACCACCGTTGTTCGGTGGATCGCTGGGGACAGTCCGGATCGGGGTCACGAAGTCGGACGACACCGTCGGGGTGCTCAGGGGCGATGTGCCGGACGTAGACGTGGGCAGCCGGCACCGAGGCCACCGTCGTCACCCTCTCGGACGGTGGTGAGAACTCGGAGCGTGGGGCCCGGACGAGCCCGGTCATGCAGGTGGTGAGGTGGGCGAGCCGTTCATGGAGCGGGAGTACCCGCACTCCGTCGGGACAAGCACCCGCAGAGAACCACGACGCCGCCCCGGTCCGCGACGTACGTGCGGAGGGACGGCGTCCTGTGGTGCCTTGTTTCAGACCATGCTCGGGTTGCGCCAGAAGCGTGCGTCAGGGCTTCGCAGGCTCAGCCCTTCCTCAGACCTGGCCCGGGTTGCGCAAGAAGCGCGCGTCAGGGCTTCGCAGGCTCAGCCCTTCCTCAGACCTGGAAGGCCTTCACTTCGTTCAGGCCTTCTTGGTCGCCCAGAAGATCTCGGCGATCTCGTCGATCTTGGCGAGCAGCTCGTCGGCCTTGGCGGCGTCGAGCTCACCCTTGGTGCCGGAGGCGCCGGCGAGCTTGGTGGCCTCGTTGACGAGCTGGTGGAGCTGGGGGTACTTCTCGAAGTGCGGGGGCTTGAAGTAGTCGGTCCACAGCACCCACAGGTGGTGCTTGACCAGCTCGGAGCGCTGCTCCTTGATCAGGATGGCGCGGGTGCGGAAGTCGGGGTCGTCGTTGTCCGCGACCTTGGCGATGATCGCCTTGATCGACTCGGCCTCGATGCGGGCCTGGGCCGGGTCGTAGACACCGCACGGAAGATCGCAGTGGGCGGAAACCTCGATGGTCGGTGCGAACAGCTTGTTCATCAGCATCCGGGGTGGTTCCTCTCGCAGATGTGTCAAGGACGGCGCTGGGACTCCGGCGCCTGGCTGGCTGCGACACTACTCCCGACCGCGAGTCCGGCTCCAGAGGGAGGTAGACGTGACCGCGATGCGGATGAGCAGGATCGTGCACCGGTTCCTACCCGGAGGCCGGTCTCCTCATGCACGCACACCCAGACAGCTCGGTCTTGCGGTGGTCCGGGGCCGGTCGATGACGCCCACGGTTCACGACAGGGACCGGTTGCTGGTGCTGCACGGGGCCGCCCCCAGCGCCGGTCGGCTGGCGGTGGTCCGGTTCGCCGACGGGATCGTCGCGGTGAAGCGTCTGGACCACCTGGCCCCCGAGGGCTGGTGGGTCACCCGTGACAACCCGCTGGAGGGACGCGACTCGTGGTCCGGGGGTGCGATCCCCGAGGGCGGCGTACTCGCCATGGTGCTGCTGCGGGTGTGGCCGCGGCCCGGGCGTCTGGCAGACCCTTCGGGACCTGTGGGACGATGACCGACGGGACACCCCCGCGCACCGTTGCGATTCCGCGGCCTCACACCTGCCCGCGTCGACTCGCCCCGGCCAGCCCACACCACCCCTATTCGCCCCTCCGCCCAAGGAATGCTGTCCATGGTTGCTCCCGAACACCGCTCTGATCTCGACGAGGCCCGCCGCCAGGACCCCGTCTTCGCCCTGCACCTCGGCGGCAAGATGGAGGTCGCCTCCCGGGTGGCCCTCAACGGCCCCGAGGACCTCTCGCTGGCCTACACCCCCGGCGTGGCCCGGGTGTGCGAGGCGATCGCCGCCGACCCCAGCCTCACCGACGACTACACCTGGGTCCCGAACACCGTGGCCGTGGTCACCGACGGGACCGCGGTCCTGGGTCTCGGTGACATCGGCCCGCGCGCCGCGATGCCGGTGATGGAGGGCAAGGCCGTGCTGTTCAAGCAGTTCGGTGGCGTCGACGCCGTGCCGATCTGCCTGGACACCGTCGACGTGGACGAGATCGTGGAGACCGTGGTCCGGCTCGCCCCGAGCTTCGGCGGGATCAACCTCGAGGACATCTCGGCACCGCGGTGCTTCGAGATCGAGGAGCGGCTCAAGCAGCGCCTCGACATCCCCGTCTTCCACGACGACCAGCACGGTACGGCGGTCGTGGTGCTCGCCGCGCTGGAGAACGCACTGCGCCTGACCGGCCGGCTGATGGAGACCACGCGGGTCGTCGTCTCCGGGGCCGGCGCCGCGGGCGTCGCCGTGACGCGGATCCTGCTCGCCGCGGGCCTCAAGGACGTCTCGGTCCTGGACCGGTCCGGCGTGCTCGCCTCGGCGCGCGGCCCGCTCAACGACTCCAAGCTCGCGCTCGCCGCGATCACCGCCGACCTCACCGGCCGCACCGGCTCGCTCGCCGACGTGATGGCCGGTGCCGACGTCTACATCGGTCTCTCGGGCGGCACGGTGCCCGAGGAGATCGTCGCGACGATGGCGCCGGACGCGATCATCTTCGGGCTCGCCAACCCGATGCCGGAGGTGCACCCCGAGGTGGCCCACCGGCACGCACGGATCGTGGCCACGGGACGCTCCGACTTCCCGAACCAGATCAACAACGTGCTCGCGTTCCCGGGGATCTTCCGTGGTGCCTTCGACGCCCGGGCCCGCGCGATCACCGAGGGGATGAAGCTGGCGGCAGCCGACGCGCTGGCGGCGATCGTCGCCGACGAGCTCCGCGAGGACCTGATCATCCCCTCGCCCTTCGACCCCAGGGTCGGACCGGCCGTTGCAGCGGCCGTGGCGGAGGCTGCGCGGCGCGACGGGGTTGCCAAGCGCTGAGTGTTCGCCGCTAGGGTCGGTGCATGTTCGCTGTCTACGCAGAGTCCTTCTCCACCGACAACCCGCTCGACGGCCTCGTCCTCGGGGAGCGACCCGAGCCCGAGGTGCCCGACGGGTGGACCACGGTCACCGTCAAGGCGGCCTCGCTGAACCACCACGACCTGTGGTCGTTGCGCGGGGTCGGGCTGAAGGAGGACGCGCTGCCGATGATCCTCGGCTGCGACGCCGCCGGTCTCGACGAGGACGGCAACGAGGTCGTCGTGCACGCGGTGATCAGCGACCCGGCGTGGACCGGTGACCAGACCCTCGACCCGAAGCGGTCGCTGCTCAGCGAGCGGCACCCGGGCACCTTCGGCGACTTGGTGGCGGTGCCGCGGCGCAACGTGATCGCCAAGCCCGAGTCGCTCTCCTTCGAGGAGGCGGCCTGCCTGCCGACCGCGTGGCTCACGGCGTACCGGATGCTCTTCACCCAGGGCGGCCTCAAGGCCGGCGACAGCGTGCTGGTCCAGGGCGCCGGCGGCGGGGTCGCCACCGCCCTGATCACCCTGGCCAGGGCCGGCGGGCTGCGCGTCTTCGCGACCAGCCGTGACGAGGGCAAGCGCGCCAAGGCCCTCGAGCTCGGTGCCCACGAGGTCTTCGAGTCCGGTGCCCGGCTGCCGATGAAGGTGGACGCGGTGATGGAGACAGTCGGCAAGGCCACCTGGTCGCACTCCATCCGGGCCCTGCGCCCGGGCGGCGCGATCGTCATCTCCGGGACCACCTCGGGCCCGAAGCTCGACGACGCCGAGCTCACCCGGATCTTCTTCCTCCAGCTGCGCGTGATCGGCTCCACCATGGGCACCAGTGACGAGCTCGCCTCCCTGGTCAACCTGCTGGACTCCAGCGGTGCCCGGCCGCTGATCGACCGCACCCTGCCGATGGAGAAGGCCAAGGACGGCTTCGCTGCGATGGCGGAGGGCGACGTCTTCGGCAAGATCGTTTTCACCCGCTGATGAGCACCCACCTGCTCACCGGTGCCGGATCCGGCATCGGTGAGGTGATCGCCGACGCCCTGCGGGACCGCGGCGACACGCTCGTCCTGGTGGCCCGCTCGCAGGAGCGCGCCGACGCGCTCGCCGACCGCTACCCGGGAGCGACGGTGGGCGTCGCCGACCTCGCCGACCCGGAGTCGATCGAGGGGCTCACGCTGCCGGCGGAGCTGGACTCGGTGGTGCACGCGGCCGGTGGCGTGGACCTCGGCCGGGTCGAGGAGCTGAGCGTCGCGCAGTGGCGCGCCCAGCTCGACGTCAACCTGCTCGCGCCCGCCGTGCTCACCCGGCTCGCCCTGCCCGCGCTGCGCGCCAGTCGCGGGACTGTGGTCTTCCTCAACTCCGGGGCCGGCCTGCGCGCCAACCCGCAGTGGGCCGCCTACGCGGCCTCCAAGCACGGCCTGCGCGCGCTCGCCGACTCGCTGCGGGCCGAGGAGCTCGAGAACGGGGTCCGGGTGACCAGCGTCTACCCCGGCCGCACGGCCACCCCGATGCAGCGCAAGGTGCACGAGCAGGAGGGCAAGGAGTACGCCGCCCAGGACTGGGTCCAGCCCGGGACCGTCGCGGACGTCGTCCTGCACGTGCTCGACCTCCCGCGCGACGCCACCATCCCCGACCTCACGGTGAGCCCCGGCCCCTGATCGATCGCCCCTGATCGGCCGACCGGGTCAGCGGGGCTGGTCCGAGCGCCAGTGCAGGGCGCCCACCAGCAGCATCCGCAGCTGCGTGCGCGCCTGCTCGGCGATCACCGCGTCGGCGCCCGGGCGGGCGCTCAGGATGGCCTCGGCGGTGCCGATCATCGAGTTCACGATCAGGTTCGACAGCACCCGCAGGTCCTCGGTGGACCAGAAGGCCGGGTCCGTCAGCCGGGCGAGGTCGGCGGCGAGCTCCCGCTCGACGAGCTCGATCTGGTGCCGGATGGCGGCACGGACGGCGGGGGGACCCGCGACCTTCTCGCGGAAGATGAACGCGAAGTGGTCGTGCTGGGAGTGCACGTGCTCGACCAGCAGGTCCACCGAGCTGTCGATGATGTCCTGGTAGTTCGGGTCGCTGCGGCGGGTGTCGCGCAGCATCTCGCGCAGGGACCCGAAGGACTCCTCGACGAGGGCGAGCCCGAGGTCCTCGATGGAGTCGAAGTGGCGGTAGAACGCGGTCGGCACGATGCCGACTGCCTTGCTCACCTGGCGCAGCGACAGCGCCACCAAGCTGCTGTCCTCGCACAGCTCGAGGGTCGCGTCCAGCAGCGCGCGCCGGGTGCGCTCCTTGCGCTCCCCGCGCGACTCGGCGTGGACGGCGCTCTCCATGCCTTCGACCCTACTGGTCTTCTCGCCGGGTGGACGGTCGTGCTCCATCTCAGGCGGCAGTTGCCCGGGGTGTTGGGCGTCACGCGCCGCTTGTCTTGACCCTCGTCGTCGTAGCCCGCAGACTTTTGAGTGAACACATGTTCACTCAAACTACCTTCCACGGAGGCGTGCGACATGACGATCACCGAACGCATCCTCGGCTCACGAGCGCTGGCAGCGCTGACCTCGCCGCACAGCGTGGACCGCTACCTCGAGCAGATCAACCCGATGTGGGCGGCCACGGAGGTTCGCGCCCGGATCGTCTCGATCGAGCGCGAGACCGACGGGGAGAACCCCGTCGCCACGATCACCCTGCAGCCGACCAGCACCTGGCGCGGTCACCGGGCCGGCCAGTACGTCCAGGTCGGCGTGGAGATCAACGGGGCCCGGCGTACGACGCGGTGCTTCTCGATCTCCTCGGCCGAGTCCAACCCCGGCGAGCAGTTCTCGATCACCGTGCGGGCCCACGAGGAGGTCCGCCCGGGACAGCAGCGGGTCAGCAAGTTCCTGGTGTGCGAGGCCCAGCCGGGCGAGATCGTGCACCTGAGCCAGGCCGAGGGTCGGTTCACCCTGACCGAGAGCCCGGCGACCCCGACGAACAACGAGCTGCTGATGATCTCGGGCGGCTCCGGCATCACCCCGGTGATGTCGCAGATCCGCACCCTGCTCCGCGACGGGTACGACGGCAGGGCGAACCGCAAGAAGGTCACGTTCCTGCACTACGCCCGCTCCCGCGAGGACCAGATCTTCGCCGAGGAGCTGAACCGGATCGCCTGGCAGGACAACGGGATCGACGTGCACACGCGCTACGGCGAGAACTTCACCGCGGAGTCGCTGGCCAGGCTGGTGCCGAACTTCCGCGACACCGACACCTGGGCGTGCGGGCCGGCACCGATGATGTCGCTGGTCGCCGAGGCGTACGGCGACTCGCCGCGGCTGCGCACCGAGTTCTTCAAGATCTCGACAGGCCAACCCGTCGACGGTGACTCCGCCGACGGCGAGGTCTCCTTCTCCCGCAGCGGGACGACCGCCCCCAACTCAGGTGCCTCGTTGCTCGAGCAGGCCGAGGAGCAGGGCCTGAGCCCGGAGTACGGCTGCCGGATGGGGATCTGCTTCTCCTGCGTCGCCCGCAAGAGCGAGGGCACCGTGCGCAACGTCCTCACCGGCGAGGAGTCCTCCCTGCCCGACGAGGAGATCCGCGTCTGCGTCTCCGCCCCCGTCGGCAGCTGCTCCATCGATCTCTGATCGACACCCCAGACCCACCGAAAGGATTCGACATGACCATCACCACCGAGGCGCCCACCAAGCAGGCGCCCACGAAGACCGACAACAAGCTGACGCCCGAGCAGATCGAGGCGTTCGGCGACGAGATCGACGCGATCCGGCAGCGGATCATCGGCCAGCTCGGCGACGAGGACGCGGACTACATCCGCGGCATCGTCAAGAAGCAGCGCCAGCTCGAGGTCGCCGGACGCGCCCTGATGTACCTGCCTCCGGCCTGGCCGCTCGCCGTCGCCGCCCTGAGCGTGTCCAAGATCCTGGACAACATGGAGATCGGGCACAACGTGATGCACGGCCAGTACGACTGGATGGGCGACCCGGGCCTGAACTCGCGGATGTACGACTGGGACAACGTCTGCCCCCGCGACCAGTGGAAGTACTCGCACAACTACATCCACCACACCTTCACCAACATCCTCGGCAAGGACCGTGACATCGGCTACGGGATCCTGCGGATGGACGAGGACCAGAAGTGGCACCCGTACTACCTGGGCAACCCGGTCTACGCGACGCTGCTGATGATCTTCTTCGAGTGGGGCGTGGCGATGCACGACCTCGAGGTCGAGAACATCGTCAAGGGCAAGCGCTCCCTCGAGGACAACAAGCCGCTCTACCCGGGCCTGCTGCGCAAGGTCCGCAACCAGGCGCTCAAGGACTACGTGCTGTTCCCGGCGCTGACCGGTCCGCTGTTCCCGCTGACCTTCGCCGGCAACGCGACCGCGAACCTCGTCCGCAACGTGTGGGCCTTCAACATCATCTTCTGCGGCCACTTCCCGGCCGGGGTGGCGACCTTCACCGAGGAGGAGTGCGAGGACGAGTCCCGCGGCCACTGGTACTACCGCCAGCTGCTCGGGTCGGCCAACATCACCGGCGGCAAGCTGTTCCACATCATGACCGGGAACCTCTCGCACCAGATCGAGCACCACCTCTTCCCCGACCTGCCGGCGCGCCGCTACCCCGAGATCGCCGAGGAGGTCAGGGAGATCTGCCAGCGCTACGGGCTCGACTACAACACCGGGCCCCTGGGCAAGCAGCTGTTCAGCGTCGCGAAGAAGATCTGCAGGTTCGCGCTGCCCGGGGCCCGCAACAACGCCCCCGAGCACGGGACCAAGGTGTCGCAGGACATGGCCGCGTGAGAGCGAACCTGAGAGACTTCCGGGCATGGTGAACCGACCGATGAACGACAGGCTCAGCAAGGCGGAGATCCGCAAGGACGCGTTGCAGGACGGTGTCACCGCAGCGAGCCAGGCCGTCGGCAGCGTCGCGACCATCATCACCGGGGCCGTCGGCGACATCGCCCGGACCGTGGGTGGGTTCGCGACCGAGATCTTCGAGATCCGCGACTCGGTCCGCAAGGCCGGTCGAGACCACATCCGCGCCGTTCCCGACGAGCCGGAGCTCTCCGCCGGCCCGGCGGGCCGGGTGGCGGGCGAGGGTCAGCCGAAGGACATCTGAAAGTCGCTCATCCGCGCCGACGCGAGGGGTCGCTTGCCTGCCAGCCAGGCGAGCGGCCCCGCGGCGTTGAAGTCCCAGGTGCCGTGGGCGGGGAACGCCTTGGCGCTGCCCTTGATGTGCGCGACGACCTCTCGGTCGGCGCCGGGCTCGTCGGCGGCACGCTGCTGCCAGGTGGATCCCTTGAACGGGACCCGCGGGACGTTGCGGGAGACGTCGGTGAACCGCGCCGAGGCGATCGGGGTGCCCTCGAGGCTGGTGCTCCACGACGTGCGCTGCACCCGGCCCCCACTGGTGGTCTGCTCGAAGTCGCACAGGTCCTTCGGGATCGCCCACAGTGCCCGGCCGCCCTCCATGGAGTCGGGCGAGTCGACCCAGATGTCGGTGATGTTGACGCGTCGGCCGCCGGCCTCGCTGACGACATGGGCGACGAGGAGCTCGGAGTAGGTCAGCGGGCTCGGCGTCTCGTAGGAGACCAGTGCGACGCCGTACACCCCGGGCCGGCGGTCGGGGTGGTCGTCCTTGCGGACGCGGAACAGGGACAACCAGAGCTGGCCGTGCATGTTCCACGGCGCGGGGGGATAGGTCATGCGCAGACTCTAGGGGGAACCTGTTCTAGCCGACGCGGAGGTCCGGTGCCCGGAACGTACGCCGGTACTCGGCCGGGGCCACGCCCACGGCCGTCCCGAAGTGGTGGCGCAGCAGCGCCGCCGATCCGAATCCGGACCGCTGCGCGACCGTCTCGATGGGGAGGTCGCTGCTCTCCAGCAGGGTCCGCGCGTGGTGCAGCCGCTGGGCCAGCAGCCACTTGCCCGGTGTGGTGCCGGTCTCGGCTGTGAACCGCCGTGCGAAGGTGCGCTCGGACATCGCGGCCCTGGCGGCCAGCGCCCGGACAGGCTGTTCCTCGGCGAGGTGCTCCCGCATCCAGGTCAGCAGCGGAGCCAGGCTGTCGGCCTCACAGGTGGGCACCGGGAGGTCGATGTACTGGCGCTGCCCTCCGTCGCGCTGTGGGGGCACCACCATCCGGCGGGCGATCCGGGTCGCCACCGCGGCGCCGAGCTCGCACCTGACGTGGTGCAGGCAGGCATCGATGCCGGCAGCGGTGCCGGCACTGGTGATCACCCGGTCGTCCTCGACGAACAAGACGTCGGGGTCGACCGTGGCAGAGGGGAAGAGTCGCGCGAGGTCGGCCGCGTGGCGCCAGTGCGTGGTGCAGGAGCGGCCGTCCAGGAGACCGGCCGCACCCAGCAGGAAGGCACCGGAGCAGACGGAGAGCACCCAGGCGCCGCGTGCGTGGGCACGGCGGAAGACCTCCAGCAGCGGCTCGGAGAGTGGCGCGGAGAGGTCGTAGGCGGTCGCGATCACCAGGTCGGCGTCCTCGGCGGCCTCGAGGCCGTGCGGGGTCGTCATCGTGATCCCGTTGCTCAGCTGCAGCGGAGCGCCCGGGTGCTCGGAGCAGGCGCGGAAGTCGATCGGGGGGACACCGTCGTCGGTCCGGTCGACACCGAAGATCTCGGTGACCACGCCGAGCTCGAACATCATCGGCCCGGGCGGGACGACCAGGGCGACGCGAGAAAGGGGCATGACCTCGAGTATGGCAGGAGTGTGGCAGGAAACCGATGGTGGACGACTTTCCTGCCACTGTTGGCGGGATTCCGGCGGGAGCAAAGTCACTGCCATGACCACTTTCCTCGCACTCGCGCTCCTGCTGCTCCTCCTCGGGGTCCCCTTGCTGCTCCTCGAGCGCAGCCACCGCCACGCACGCGACCTGCCGGGGCAGCCGCCCGGGGCGGACGCCCTCCGGGACGCCGACTACGCGCGGCTGCGTCACGACCTGGACGTGATGCGGCGTACGTACCTGACGTGAGACGTGGGTCGACACCGCGACCGAGATCAGTAAGGTAAGGCTTACCTAACTCGCTCTTCTCGGAAGCCAGGAGGACCTGGGTGCGCACCTCGACCCTGCAGCACGTGTTCCATCCCGACAACATCGAGGAGTACCTCACCTCGATCACGGCCGGTGCCCACCACCTCGCCGACACGCTGGGCCGGGTGCGCGGGCCCAGCGCCGGCACGACTCCGGCCCAGGCGGCCGCACCCGTGGCCGACATCGATCTCGACGTCCCGGCCGAGGACCTCGGAGCCACGCTCGGGGAGCTCTCCCGAGTCTGGCTCGACGACGCGGTGTGGTTCCACGAGCCGACCTACGCGGCGCACCTGAACTGCCCGGTGGTGATCCCGGCTCTCCTCGCCGAGCTCTTCGTCTCCTCGGTGAACTCCTCGATGGACACCTTCGACCAGAGCGTCGGGGCCACCCAGGTAGAGCGGCGCCTGGTGGACTGGACGGCGGCCCGCATCGGGCTGCCGACCTCGGCGTACCCGGACCGGTCCCGGGTGGGTACCCGCGCAGACGGCATCTTCACCAGCGGCGGCACCCAGTCGAACCTGCAGGCGCTGCTGCTGGCCCGGGACACCGCCCTGGGAACGGGTGCCGGCCCGGATGGCCAGGACGTGACCTCGGACCGGCTGCGGATCCTCGCCTCCGAGGACGGCCACTTCAGCGTCGACAAGGCGGCCCGGCTCCTCGGCCTGGCCCCCGACGCGGTGCTGAAGGTGGCCTGCGACGAGCAGCACCGGATGCGTGTGGACGACCTCGAGGCGCAGCTCGACCAGTGCGTCGAGCAGGGCCTGGTCCCGATGGCCGTGGTCGCGACGGCCGGCACCACTGACTTCGGGGCGATCGACCCGCTGCGCCGCATCGCAGGAGCTTGCGAGCGCGCGGGGGTGTGGTTCCACGTCGACGCGGCGTACGGCGGCGGGCTGCTGGCCTCGCGGCGCCGGCGGCACCTGCTCGACGGGATCGAGCTCGCCGACTCGGTGACCGTCGACTTCCACAAGACGTGGTTCCTGCCGGTCTCGGCGAGCGCGGTGATCGTGCGCGACGCCCGGACCCTGGGGCACCTGACCCACCACGCCGACTACCTGAACCCCGCCGGGTCCACCGACCCCAACCAGGTCGACAAGAGCCTGCAGACGACGCGGCGCTTCGACGCCCTCAAGCTCTGGATGGCCCTGCGGATCATGGGACCTGACGCCATCGGCGACTACTTCGACCAGGCGATCGACCTCACCCAGCGGGTGCACCGCGCGACCTTGGAGATGTCCGAGATCGAGGTGGACGTGCCTCCGCTGCTGAGCACGCTGGTGTTCCGCTACCGCCCGCTCGAGGTGCCGGCCGAGGAGCTCGGCGAGCTGAACCGCCGGGTCCGTGAGGAGCTCTACCGGCGCGGCAACGGCATGGTCGCCGCGACCAGCGTGGACGGCACCACCTGGCTCAAGCTCACCCTGCTCAACCCGATGGCCACGGTCGCGGACATCACCGGGATCCTCGACGAGATCTGCGCGATCGGCGCCCGGGTGCTGCCCGGCTCGGAGGTGGCGTGATGCACGTCCACGACTTCGTCGCCGTCGGCATCGGGCCGTTCAACCTCGGCCTGGCCTGCCTGGCCGAGCCGCTCGACCTCGACGGGGTCTTCCTGGAGGCGCGCCCGGAGTTCGACTGGCACCCCGGGATGATGCTCGACGACGCCACCCTGCAGGTGCCGTTCCTGGCCGACCTCGTCACGATGGCCGACCCCACCTCGCCGTACAGCTTCCTGAACTTCCTCAAGGACACCGGGCGGCTCTACTCGTTCTACATCCGCGAGTCGTTCTACCCGCTGCGCCGGGAGTACAACGACTACTGCCGCTGGGCCGCGGACCGGCTGACCTCGCTGCGCTTCGGGCAGCACGTCGACTCCGTGACCCACGACGGCCGGTCCTACCTGGTGCACACCACCGCGGGCGAGGTGTACGCCGGACGGCGGCTCGTGCTCGGTGTCGGGACCAGCCCGGTCGTCCCGGACGTCGCGAGCCGGCTCGTGGAGGAATCGGCCCGGGCGGGGGAGACCGACCGGGTGGCGCTGCACACAGCCGACTACCTCGCGCACCGCGACACCTTGCGCCGGCTGGGCTCGGTCACCGTCGTCGGCAGCGGCCAGAGCGCCGCCGAGGTCTACCTCGACCTCCTCGACTCCCTGGAGCCGGGCCAGAGCCTGAACTGGCTGACGAGGTCACCTCGGTTCTTCCCGATGGAGTACACCAAGCTCACCCTGGAGATGACCTCCCCGGAGTACACCGCCTACTTCCAGGCGTTGCCCGAGCCCACCCGCGAGGACCTCCTGCGCGAGCAGAAGGGGCTCTACAAGGGGATCAGCTCCGACCTCGTCGACCAGATCTTCGACCGGCTCTACGAGAAGCGCGTCGCCGGTGGCGTGGACACCACGATGGTGACCGGGTCAGAGCTGACGGCGGCCCGGTCGCAGGGGTCGGCGTACCGGCTCGAGCTGCACCACCAGGAGTCCGGCCAGGACTTCGCGCTGCGCACCGAGGGCCTGGTGCTGGCCACCGGCTACGCCAACGAGGTGCCCGCGTTCCTCGACCCGGTCCGCGACCGGATCCGGTGGGACGACCGTGGCCGGTTCGCCGCGTCGGCGACCTTCGCCGTGGACCTGGCGGGATCGGAGATCTTCGTCCAGAACGCCGAGGAGCACACCCACGGGTTCGTCGCCCCGGACCTCGGGATGGGAGCGCACCGCAACTCCACGGTGCTGGCGGCGATGCTGGGGCGCGAGGTCTACCCCGTGGAGAAGCGGATCGCGTTCCAGCACTTCGGGGTGCCCGACCACCTGCGCGTGCTGGAGGGGGCCCGATGAACGCGCCGGCGAGCCCGGCGAGCCCGTCGAGCTGGGACCTGCGCGTGGCGCCCCTGGACGTCGGGCGCGACACCGAGCTGCTGCACGCCTGGGTCACCCACCCCCGGTCGGTCTACTGGGAGATGCAGGACGCCGAGCCTGCGGAGGTGGCCACGGAGTACGCCGGGATCCTCGCCAGCGAGCACCACGAGGCGTTCCTCGGCCTGGCGGACGGTCGTCCGCAGTTCCTGGTCGAGCGCTACGACGCCACCCGCAGCCCGCTGGCAGGCCTCCCGGAGATCGAGGAGGGCGACGTGGGCATGCACCTGCTCGTCGCGCCCACCGACGAGCCTGAGCACGGGTTCACCCGCGCGGTGATGCGGTTCGTGATGCGGTTCTGCCTCGCCGACCCCGCCGTACGGCGGGTGGTCGTCGAGCCCGACGTACGCAACCGGGCCATCGCCGCCCTCAACGAGGCGGCCGGGTTCACCGTGCTGCGCTACGTCGAGCTGGAGACCAAGACCGCCGCACTGTCCGTGGCCACCCGTGAGTCCTTCCAGGACTCCGATCTCGAGAGGGGGCTCCTGCGATGACTCTGGCCACCGCCCACCTGACCCCCGCGAACCTCGTGCGCGCGCAGCGGGACCTGGTCGCGAAGGCGATCGCGGAGTTCGCCCACGAGCGGATCATCGAGCCGGTGCGCGACGGTGAGCACTACGTCGTCGAGGCACCTGACGGTCGGGTGCGCTACCGGTTCGCGGCGCGCG
This sequence comes from Nocardioides sp. Z38_18, assembly GCF_058215695.1. Taxonomy (NCBI): domain Bacteria; kingdom Bacillati; phylum Actinomycetota; class Actinomycetes; order Propionibacteriales; family Nocardioidaceae; genus Nocardioides; species Nocardioides sp. Z38_18. Next base: position 455,606 of record NZ_JBZAJE010000002.1, on the reverse strand, counting down.
AGCTCGCCCTGGAGCACTGGCTGCTCGACCGCGCCTCGCTGTCGCGGGAGCGCGACGGGACGGCCGTCCCCCTCGACGCCCAGGAGCTCGTCGTGGAGTTCGCCGACGTGCTCGGCATCCCGCCGGCGCTGCTGCCGACCTATCTGGAGGAGATCGCGAGCACCCTCGCCTCGACCGCCTGGAAGCTCGAGCACCACGCCACCACCTCCGCGGAGCTGCTCGACGCCGGCTACCAGGACGTGGAGGGCGCGATGACCGAGGGGCACCCCGGCTTCGTCGCCAACAACGGCCGGATCGGGTTCGGCATCGACGACTACGTCCGCTGGGCCCCCGAGGCCGGGTGCGCGCTCCGGCTGGTGTGGCTGGCCTGCCGCCGCTCGGCCAGCCGGCTGAGCCTCGGGGAGGGGATCGACGAGACCGCCCTCTACGAGGACGAGCTCGACCCGGAGGTGCACGAGCACTTCCGCGAGCGGTTGCGCGAGCGTGGTCTCGACCCGGCCGACTACCGGTGGCTGCCGGTGCACCCGTGGCAGTGGACCAACAAGGTGGCGATCACCTTCGCACCCGACCTGGCGCGCGAGGACCTGGTCCACCTCGGGACCGGCCCGGACGACTACCGGGCGCAGCAGTCGATCCGCACGTTCTTCAACGTCTCCCGTCCCGACCGCCACTACGTGAAGACGGCGCTGTCGATCCAGAACATGGGGTTCATGCGCGGGCTCTCCCCGAAGTACATGACCGCGACGCCCGCGATCAACGACTGGGTCGCCGGCGTGGTCACCGCCGACCACACGCTGCGCCGGTGCGGCTTCGGCGTCCTGCGCGAGCGGGCCGCGATCGGCTACACCGGCGACGTGTTCCACGAGCTCGACGAGACCTCGCCGTACCAGAAGATGCTCGCCGCGTTGTGGCGGGAGAGCCCGGTGACCCGGCTCGAGCCGGGGGAGCAGCTGGCCACGATGGCGGCGCTGCTGCACCGCGACGCCGAGGGCACGTCGTACGCCGCGTGCCTGGTGGAGCGCTCCGCGATGACGGCCCGGGAATGGGTGGAGACCTATCTGCGGGTGCACCTGCGACCGCTGGTGCACTGCCTGCTGCGCCACGACCTCGCGTTCATGCCGCACGGCGAGAACCTGATCATGGTGCTGCGCGACGGGGTCCCGGTGCGGATGCTGATGAAGGACATCGGCGAGGAGGTCGCCGTGCTCGGCGACCAGCCGCTCCCGCCGGAGGTGGAGCGGATCCGCCACCGGATCCCCGACGAGCAGCTGCCGCTGCCGATCCTCACCGACGTCTTCGACGGGTTCCTGCGCCACCTCGCCGGGATCCTCGACGAGGACGGCGTGCTCCCGCAGGAGTCGTTCTGGGCGGCCGTCCGCGAGTGCATCGAGCAGCACGCCGTCGACCACCCCGAGCTGGCCGAGGCGGTGGCACGCTACGACCTGCTGCGCCCGGAGTTCCAGCACAGCTGCCTGAACCGGCTGCAGCTGCGCAACACCCTGGAGATGGTCGACCTCGCCGGACCGGCGGAGTCGCTGGTCCACGCGGGGATGTTGCGGAACCCCGCGGCGAGGAGCTAGTCAGTCGTCCGGGGCCGCGAGCACGTGGCGCAGATAGCGCCCCGGCTCGGCGAGGTAGTCGCGCCAGTGCGCGACCAGCTCGAGGTCGTCGTACGTCGTCTCGCGGATGCCCCAGTCGCCCACCTCGAGCAGCCGCGCCCCGGGAAGGGAGGCGAGCAGCGGCGAGTGGGTCGCGCAGACGAGCTGTGCTCCTGCGGCCGCCAGGTCGTGCATCGTGCCCAACAGCGCCATCTGGCCGCTGAACGAGAGCGCGGCCTCGGGCTCGTCGAGGCAGTAGAAGCCGGGGGAGTCGAACCGGGTACGGAGCAGCGTCAGGAACGACTCGCCGTGGCTCATCGCGTGCAGGTCCCCGCCGCCGTGGTCCTCGAGGTAGGTGTAGAGCCCGTGCATCGACTCGGCGCGCAGGAAGAACCCCCACTTGCTGCCGCCGGCCGAGCGCTCCATCGAGAGCCACTCGTGCAGCGGCGACTCCGAGGGGCGGGTGCTGTGCTGGGCGTACGGCGTGCCGCCCTCGCTGGAGAGGCCGAACGTCATCGCGAACGCCTCGACCAGGGTCGACTTGCCGGCCCCGTTCTCGCCGTACAGCAAGGTGACCCCGGGGGTCACCTCGAAGCCCTCGCGGAGCACCTGGTCGACAGCGGCCACGCCGACCGGCCACTGCCCGGTCGCGGTCCCGTTGGGGACGAACCGGCGCACCGGCCGCGAGTCGAAGGACCCGCGGGCGCGCCTGGCGCCCACCGGGTCAGTCGTCCTCGGGGTCGTCGAGCCGGGCCAGCCAGGTGGCGAACCGCTCGACCGCGGTCTCGAAGTCGGGGTTGAGGTCGGTGAACTCCTGCAACCGCTCTGCGAGCCAGTCGAGGGTCACCTCCTCGCCGCCCCGTCGCTTGGTGAGCTCCTCGATCCCGCGGTCGGTGAAGTACATCGCGGCCTAGTAGCTGGCCTCGGCCGAGCCCTCGACCGGTGCGAACGCCGAGCTCATCAGGCCCTTGAGCTCCTCGACGTGCCGCGAGTGCTGACCCACCGAGGGCGAGCTGGACGCGGGCCGGGAGATGACCTTGACCTTGTGGTCGAGCTCGTTGAACATCCCGAGCCGGAAGTGCGGCGACGGGCCCATGTTGGCGGGCTCGTCCTGCACCCAGCGGATCTCCTTGAGGTTCGGGTAGCGCTCGACCTCGGCCTTCAGCTCCGAGACCGGCTCCGGGTAGAGCTGCTCCACGCGAGCGATCGCGGTCGTGGGCGAGTCGCCCTGCTGCTTGCCCCGCTCGACCATCAGGTCCCAGGTGATCCGGCCGCTGCACAGGAGCAGCGTGTCGACCTTCTCGGGGTCGGTGACGGCGTCCCCGATCAGCGGGCGGAAGGTGCCCTGGGTGAAGTCGTCGGGCTGCGAGGCAGCCTCCTTGCGGCGCAGCATCGACTTCGGCGTGAACACGATCATCGGGCGGTGGGTGTCGCCGAGAGCGTGCCTGCGGAGCAGGTGGAAGTAGCTCGCCGGAGTCGAGGGCTGTGCGACCACGAACGCCTCGTCGGCGGCCATCTGCAGGAACCGCTCGATGCGGGCCGACGAGTGGTCGGGTCCCTGGCCCTCGTAGCCGTGCGGCAGCAGCAGGACCACGCCGGACTGCTGGCCCCACTTGGTGCTGCTCGCGGTGATGAACTCGTCGATCACCGTCTGGGCGCCGTTGACGAAGTCACCGAACTGCGCCTCCCACGCCACCAGGGCGTCGGGACGGGCGACCGAGTAGCCGTACTCGAAGCCGAGCGCGGCGTACTCGGAGAGCAGCGAGTCGTAGACGTAGAAGCTCGCCTGGTCCTCGGTGAGGTTCGCCAGCGGGGTCCACTCGCTCGCGTTGTGGCGGTCGATGATCGTGGCGAACCGGCTCGCGAAGGTGCCGCGGCGCGAGTCCTGGCCGGAGAGGCGCACCGGCCGGCCGTCCATCAGCAGCGACCCGAGGGCGAGGATCTCGCCTGCGCCCCAGTCGATGGGCCCGCTGGTCATCGCCGCGGCACGGCGCTGCAGCTGCGGGAGCACCTTCGGGTGCACGGTGAAGCCGTCGGGAGCGCTCACGTAGGCGTCGGAGATCCGCTTGAGGGTCTCCTTGGAGATCGCGGTCGTGAACTCCTCGTGGCTCTTCTCCGGGTAGTCCGGGACCGTGGTCCAGCTCTCGGGAGCGCCGGTGGCCTCGCGGACCTCGGTGAAGACGCGCTCGAGCTGCTGCTGGTAGTCCTTGAGGACCTGCTCGGCCTCCTCCAGCGTGATGTCGCCACGCCCGATCAGCGACTCGGTGTAGAGCTTGCGCACCGAACGCTTCTGCTCGATCAGGTCGTACATCAGCGGCTGGGTGTACGACGGGTCGTCGCCCTCGTTGTGACCGCGGCGGCGGTAGCAGACCAGGTCGACCACGACGTCCTTGTTGAACGCCTGGCGGTACTCGAAGGCGAGCCGGGCGACGCGGATGCACGCCTCGGGGTCGTCACCGTTCACGTGGAAGATCGGTGCCTGCACCATCCGGGCGACGTCGGTGCTGTAGAGCGAGGAGCGCGACGCCGCGGGGGAGGTGGTGAACCCGACCTGGTTGTTGACGACCACGTGGATGGTGCCGCCGGTCCGGTAGCCGCGCAGCTGGGAGAGGTTCAGCGTCTCCGCCACCACGCCCTGGCCGGCGAAGGCCGCGTCGCCGTGCACCAGCAGCGGCAGCACCGGGAACGCCTCGCCCTGGTTGAGCATGTCCTGCTTGGCGCGGGCGATGCCCTCCAGCACGGGGTCGACCGCCTCGAGGTGCGAGGGGTTCGCCGCGACGGAGACCTTGATCTTGTCGCCCTTGTCGGAGAGGAACTCGCCCTCGGCGCCGAGGTGGTACTTCACGTCGCCGGATCCCTGCACTGTGCGGGGGTCGATGTTGCCCTCGAACTCGCGGAAGATCTGGCTGTAGCTCTTGCCGACGATGTTGGCCAGCACGTTGAGGCGGCCGCGGTGGGCCATGCCCATCGTGACCTCGTCGAGCCCGGCCTCGGCCGCGGCCTCGCAGATCTCGTCGATCAGCGGGATCGTGGTCTCGCCGCCCTCGAGGCTGAACCGCTTCTGGCCGACGAACTTCGTCTGCAGGAAGGTCTCGAACGCCTCGGCCTGGTTGAGCTTGAGCAGGATCCGCAGCTGCTCCTCGCGCGGGGGCTTCTGGTGCGGCTGCTCCACGCGCTCCTGGATCCAGCGGCGCTGCTCGGGGTCCTGGATGTGCATGTACTCGATGCCGACGGTGCGGCAGTAGGAGTCACGCAGGATGCCGAGGATGGAGCGCATCTTCATGAACCGGCGCTCGCCGCCGAAGGAGCCGGTGGCGAACTCGCGGTCGAGGTCCCACAGGGTCAGCCCGTGCGTCTCCACCTCGAGGTCGGGGTGGCTGCGCTGCTTGTACTCGAGCGGGTCGGTGTCGGCCATCATGTGCCCGCGCACCCGGTAGGCGTGGATCAGCTCGAGGATCCGGGCCTGCTTGCTGATCTCGTCGTCGTGGTTGGTCGAGATGTCCTTCGACCAGCGGATCGGCTCGTAGGGGATCCGCAGCGAGCGGAAGATGTCGTCGTAGAAGTTATCCTCGCCGAGCAGCAGGCCGTGCACGATCCGCAGGAAGTCGCCGCTCTGGGCGCCCTGGATCACGCGGTGGTCGTAGGTCGAGGTCAGCGTCATGATCTTGCTGATCGCGTTGCGGGTGAGCGTCTCCTCGGAGGCGCCCTGGAACTCCGGCGGGTACTCCATGGAGCCGACGCCGATGATCGCGCCCTGCCCCTTCATCAGCCGGGGCACGGAGTGGTTGGTGCCGATCGTGCCGGGGTTGGTCAGGCTGATCGTGGTGCCCTGGAAGTCGGAGACCTGGAGCTTGCCGTTGCGCGCCTTGCGGACGATGTCCTCGTAGGCGGTCCAGAAGTGGGCGAAGTCCATGTTCTCCGCGGCCTTGATGCTGGGCACCAGGAGCGTGCGGGAACCGTCGTCCTTCTTCATGTCGATCGCCAGGCCGAGGTTCACGTGGGCCGGGGTGATCAGGTTGGGCTTGCCGTCGATCTCGTCGTACCCGACGTTCATCGAGGGCATCGTCTTGAGTGCGCGCACCAGGGCGTAGCCGATCAGGTGCGTGAAGGACACCTTGCCGCCGCGAGCACGGGCGAGGTGGTTGTTGATCACGATGCGGTTGTCCCACAGCAGCTTGACCGGGACCGAGCGCACGCTGGTCGCCGTGGGCACCGTGAGGCTCATGTCCATGTTCGCGACGGTGCGTGCCGGTGCGCCCTTCAGGACGGTGTACGTCGGCTCGGCCTTCGCCTCGGACTCAGCCTGCTCCGTGCTCTTGGAGGGCGACTTGTCGTTGCTGGTGGCGGCGCTCTTGGTGGCGCCCTTGCTGCTGTTCTTGCTCTCGGAGGACACGCTGCTCGACTTCTCGGCCTTCTTCTCGGTCTTCTTCGCGGGCTTGCTGGTCTTGGAGGACTTGTCCTCCGGCGCAGCGGTCTTCTCGGACGCGGCGGCCTTCTTCTGGGGCGCGGAGGACTTCGACCCCGCGGACCCGTCGCCGGAGGGCCGGCTCTTGGGGGCGCCGGTCGACTCCGTCACGGTGCCGTTGGCGGCCTCACCGCCGCCGCTGCCGCCGTTGCGGGTCTGCTCGGAGCCCGCCGGCGACGCGTCGCGTCGCGGTTCCTTGTCGAAGAAGTCCCACCAGACCTTGTCCACACTGTGGGGGTCCTTCTGGTACCTCTCGTGCATCTCGTCGACGAGCCATTCATTGGCTCCGAACCCAGACGTCGAACTGTCCTCGGTTGACTCGGGCACGGCCAGTTTTCGCCTCTTCCAATGTGCGTGGGTGTGCGTACGTCACAGGCTAGACCCCAGCCTACGAGAATCGGAGGGGAGGAGTCCCCCTCGCTCGCCGTGTGGCCAGTATCACTCAGGCCGGAAGGGGGCCGGGTCCACCGGCACACCTCGGAGTGGCCCGCGAGGGGCCGGCCCGGGATGCATGGGTGGCGCTCCGGTGGATGGTGCCTCCGGCAGGATTCGAACCTGCGACACCTGGTACCGGAAACCAGTGCTCTATCCCCTGAGCTACGGAGGCGTGCGCCGAGGCGCGATCCCGCACACTACCGGGAGATCCTCCCACGATGGCACACCGGCCCCGCAGATAGGCTGGGGGCGTGAATCCCACCCAGCTCTCCTCCACCATCGTTGCTGCCCTGACCACGCTTAGTGATGCGGGGCGGCTGAGCCTGCCGGACGGCATCCCGGCGACGGTCGTGGTCGAGCGACCACGGAGCAAGGAGCACGGGGACTACGCCACCAACGTCGCCCTCCAGCTGGGCAAGAAGGCCGGCCTGAACCCCCGCGAGCTCGCCGGGATGCTCGCCGAGGAGCTCTCCGCCGCCGAGGGCATCAGCGCCGTCGCCGTCGCCGGCCCAGGCTTCTTGAACATCACCGTCGAGGCGGGCTCCCAGGGCCTGGTCGCAGCCGACGTCGTCGCGGCCGGTGAGGGCTACGGCCACACCCAGGTGCTCGGTGGCCAGAAGATCAACGTCGAGTTCATCTCGGCCAACCCCACCGGACCGCTCCACCTCGGCCACACCCGCTGGGCGGTGCTGGGCGACGCGATCGGGCGGGTGCTGAGCGCGGCCGGGGCAGTGGTGACCCGCGAGTTCTACATCAACGACCGCGGTGTCCAGATGGACCACTTCGCCGACTCGATCATCGCCTCGGCGCTGGGCCGGCCCAAGCCCGAGGACGGGTACGCCGGCGCCTACATCGACGAGCTCGCCAAGGAGGTGGAGGCGGCCAGCCCCGGCATCTTCGAGCTGCCTCCTGCCGAGCGTCGCCGGGCGGTGCGGGCCAAGGGCTACGAGCTGCAGCTCGCCTCCCAGCAGCGACAGCTCGAGCGCTTCAACACCCACTTCGACGTGTGGTTCTCCGAGCAGTCCCTGCACGACTCCGGCTCGGTGCCCGAGACGCTCCAGCGGCTCAAGGACCTCGGTCACGTCTACAACGAGGGCGGGGCGCTGTGGATGCGCACCACCGACTTCGGCGACGACAAGGACCGGGTGCTGATCAAGTCCGACGGCGAGCTGACCTACTTCGCCTCCGACACGGCGTACTACCTGAACAAGCGCGCCCGCGGCTTCGACCACTGCATCTACCTGCTCGGCGCCGACCACCACGGCTACGTGGGCCGGCTACGGGCGATGGCTGCCTGCGTCGGCGACGACCCCGAGGTCACGCTGGACGTGATGATCGGCCAGCTGGTCAAGATCATGCGCGACGGCGCCGAGATGAAGCTCTCCAAGCGGGCCGGGACGATCGTGACCCTGGACGAGCTCGCCGAGGAGATCGGCGTGGACGCGCTGCGCTACTCCCTGGCGCGCTACCCCGCGGACTCGCCGCTGGTGCTCGACGTCGCCGAGATCACCCGGGCCAGCAACGACAACCCGGTGTACTACGTCCAGTACGCACACGCGCGCACCTGCCGGATGATGGCCAACGCCGCCGACCTCGGGATGTCGCTGCCCGACGAGCCCTCCGCCGACTCCCCGCGAGCCTTCGACCCCTCGCTGCTCTCCCACGAGCGCGACGGCGACCTCCTGCGTGCGCTCGCCGAGTTCCCGCGGGTGGTGGCCAGTGCCGCCGAGCTGCGCGAGCCGCACCGGGTGGCGAGGTACCTCGAGAACACCGCGTCGATCTTCAACCGCTGGTACGACACCAAGGAGTGCCGGATGCTGCCCCAGGGCGACGCGCCGGTGACCCCGGCCAACGAGGCCCGCCTGATGCTGGTGGTCGCGACCCGGACCGTGATCGCCAACGGACTGCGCCTGCTCGGCGTCTCCGCGCCCGAGAGGATGTGACGGGGAGGTGCGCGCTCACGAGGCCGGCTGGGCCCACGCTGCAGTCTCGGTCCGCGGGCCGGCGTGGCTGCGCGAGCCCGAGGACCCCGACGCCCTGGTCGAGCAGCTGTGGTCCCGGACCGCACGCAAGGTCGACGGCGTCCTCGAGATCGGCGGCGTCAGGCTGACCGACCTGGTGGCCGAGCACGGGTCGCCGGCGTACGTCCTGGACGAGGAGGACTTCCGAGCGCGGGCGCGGGCCTTCCGTGACGGCTTCGCCGGCTGCGACGTCTACTACGCAGGCAAGGCGTTCCTGTGCACGACCGTCGCCCGCTGGATCGCCGAGGAGGGGCTGAGCCTCGACGTCTGCTCCGGCGGCGAGCTGGCGGTCGCGGAGCGCGCCGGGTTCCCGATGGAGCGGGTCGGTCTGCACGGCAACAACAAGACCGTCGCCGAGCTGCGGCGCGCGCTCGAGCTCGGGGTGGGCCGCATCGTCGTGGACTCGTTCCACGAGATCCGCCGGCTGGTCGAGCTGACCCAGGAGACCGGGATCACCGCACGCGTGATGGTCCGCGTCACCGCAGGGGTCGAGGCGCACACCCACGAGTACATCGCCACCGCCCACGAGGACCAGAAGTTCGGGTTCTCGATCAGCAGCGGCGACGCGCTGGACGCCGTACGCCAGCTCCAGGAGGCGCCCGGGATCGAGCTGCTCGGGCTGCACTCCCACATCGGCTCGCAGATCTTCGACTCCTCCGGGTTCGAGGTCGCCGCACGCCGGGTGCTCGCCCTGCAGTCGCAGATCTCCAGCGAGATCGGCGTCGAACTCCCCGAGCTCGACCTCGGCGGAGGCTTCGGGATCGCCTACACCACCCAGGACGACCCCTCGGACCCCGCGCAGCTGGCCGTGGAGATGACCAAGATCGTGCGCGACGAGTGCAATGCCCTGGGCCTGTCCGCCCCGCGCCTCTCCATCGAGCCCGGGCGAGCGATCGCCGGTCCCGCGATGTGCACGGTCTACGAGGTCGGCACGGTCAAGGCGGTGCAGCTCGACGGTGGCGCGGTGCGCACCTACGTCTCGGTGGACGGGGGGATGAGCGACAACATCCGCACCGCGCTCTACGACGCGGACTACTCCTGCACCCTCGCCAACCGCGACTCGGACGCGCCCGCCCTGCTGACCCGGGTGGTCGGCAAGCACTGCGAGGCGGGCGACATCGTCGTCAAGGACGAGTTCCTGCCCGGTGACGTCGCTCCCGGAGACCTGGTCGCGGTGCCCGGCACCGGCGCCTACTGCCGGTCGATGGCGAGCAACTACAACCACGCCCTGCGCCCCCCGGTGGTGGCGGTGCGCGACGGGGAGTCGCGGGTCGTCGTACGCCGGGAGACGCTGGACGACCTGCTCGCCACGGACCTCGGGTGAACGCCCCGGCAGTGGCAGGTGGATGGGCCTCACCGGTCCCCGGACACAGGTGGGAGGATGTGTCGCGATGAGCCAGCACTCCTTGAAACCAGTTCGCGTTGCCCTGCTCGGCTGCGGCGTCGTGGGTTCCCAGGTGGCGAGGCTGCTCCAGGAGCAGTCACGCGACCTGGAGGCACGCGTCGGCGCCCCGGTCGAGCTCGTCGGCATCGCCGTACGCCGCCTCGGGTTGGCGCGCGGAGTCGACCTCCCCGAGGAGCTGTTCACCACCGACGCGGAGGGACTCGTCTCCCGCGGCGACATCGACGTCGTGGTGGAGGTCATCGGCGGGATCGAGCCCGCCCGCACGCTGATCCTCTCCGCGCTGGCGAACGGTGCCAGCGTCGTGTCGGCCAACAAGGCCCTGCTCGCCGAGGACGGCACCACGATGTTCGCCGCGGCCGAGAAGGCCGGTCGCGACCTGTACTACGAGGCCGCCGTGGCCGGCGCGATCCCGATCGTGCGGCCGCTGCGCGAGTCGCTCGCCGGCGACCAGGTCACCCGCGTCCTCGGCATCGTCAACGGCACCACCAACTTCATCCTGGACCGGATGGACACCTCCGGAGCCGGCTTCGACGAGGCCCTCCAGGAGGCCCAGGACCTCGGCTACGCCGAGGCCGACCCGACCGCCGACGTCGAGGGCTTCGACGCCGCCGCCAAGGCCGCGATCCTGGCGAGTCTCGCGTTCCACACCCGGGTGACGGCCGCCGACGTGCACCGTGAGGGCATCGCGGAGGTCACCGCCAGCGACGTGGCCTCGGCCAAGGAGATGGGGTGCGTGGTCAAGCTGCTGGCGATCGTCGCCCTCGAGGAGGGGCCGGACGGCCCCGCCGTGTCGGCCCGGGTGCACCCCGCGATGCTGCCCAGGACCCACCCGCTCGCCAGCGTGCGCGAGGCGTTCAACGCCGTGTTCGTGGAGAGCGCCGCGGCCGGCCAGCTGATGTTCTACGGGCCCGGTGCCGGAGGCGCCCCGACCGCGAGTGCCGTGATGGGCGACCTGGTCACGGTCGCCCGCAACCGGGTGGCCGACGTGCGTGGGGCCGGTGAGTCGTCCTACGCGGACCTGCCGGTGCTGCCCATGGGGGAGACCCAGACCCGCTACCACGTGCAGATCGACGTCGACGACAAGGCGGGGGTGCTCGCCGGGGTCGCGCACGCGTTCGCGGAGCACGACGTCTCCATCCAGACCGTCCGCCAGGAGGGCCGCGGCGACGACGCCCAGCTCGTCGTGGTCTCGCACCGCGCGAGCGACGCCGACCTGTCGGCGACCGTGGAGACCCTGCGGGGCATGGCCAGCGTGCGCGACGTGTCATCGGTGATGCGGGTCGAGGGGGACCAGGAGTGAGCCCGGAAATGAGCCCAGGAATGAGCCAGCCCAGCGGAGTGCGTGCACCCAACCCTGCCTCGCGGCAGTGGCTCGGGGTGATCGAGGAGTACCGCGACCGCCTCGACATCCCCGAGGGCACCCCGACGATCACCCTGCGTGAGGGCGGCACCCCGATGGTCCACTCGGCCTGGCTGAGCCGCATCACCGACGCCGAGGTGTGGCTCAAGGTCGAGGGCGACAACCCGACCGGCTCGTTCAAGGACCGCGGGATGACCGTCGCCCTCTCGGTCGCGGTCGGCCAGGGGGCCGAGGCCGTGGTGTGCGCCTCGACGGGGAACACCTCCGCCTCGATGGCCGCCTACGCCGCGCGCGCCGGCGTGAAGCCGCTCGTGCTGGTCCCGCAGGGCAAGATCTCCGCCGGGAAGCTGGCCCAGGCGATCCTGCACGGCGCCCAGGTGATCATGGTCCGCGGCAACTTCGACGACTGCCTGCGGATCTCCCGCGAGCTGGCCGAGCACTACCCGGTCGCCCTGGTCAACTCGGTCAACCCGATGCGGCTGCAGGGCCAGAAGACCGGGGCCTTCGAGATCGTGGACTTCCTCGGGGACGCCCCCGACGTGCACGTGCTCCCGACCGGCAACGCCGGGAACATCTCGGCGTACTGGCTCGGCTACCGCGAGTCGCGCCAGGCCGGTGAGTCGACCAGGCTCCCGGTGATGCGGGGCTGGCAGGCCGCCGGCGCGGCGCCCCTGGTGCTCGGCGCCCCCGTGCCCGACCCCGAGACCGTCGCCTCGGCGATCCGGATCGGCAACCCCGCCTCCTGGGATCTCGCGGTCGAGGCAGCCGACAAGTCGGGCGGCAAGTTCCGCCAGGTCAGCGACATCGAGATCCTGGCGGCCCAGCGCGAGCTCGCCTGCCGCGACGGCGTCTTCGTGGAGCCTGCCTCCGCCGCGGGCGTCGCGGGGCTCCTGCTCGAGGCTGCCGAGGGCGTCAGGTACGCCGGGCAGCGAGTGGTGGTCACGGTGACCGGTCACGGGCTCAAGGACATCGACACGGCCCTGTCGAGCTTCACCGACCTCGTCGACACCGTGTGCGACGCCGAGGTCGACGCAGCAGCGCGCGCCGCGAACCTCGTCTGATGGTCGTGGCGTGATGACGGGCCCCGGGGGACGCTTCCTGCCCGGCCCCGTCGTGGTCGAGGTGCCCGCGACCAGCGCCAACCTAGGTCCCGGCTTCGACTGCCTCGGCCTCGCCCTCGAGCTGGTGGACACGCTCGAAGGCGAGGTCATCGACGACGGCCTGGAGGTCCACGTCGAGGGCGAGGGCGGCGGCGAGGTCCTCCTCGACGAGAGCCACCTGGTGGTCCGCGCCATGCGGGCCGGTTTCCTGGCGCTGGGGCTCAACCCCCCGGGGCTGCGCCTGACCTGCGTCAACCGGATCCCGCACAGTCGCGGGCTGGGCTCCTCCTCGGCCGCCATCGTCGGCGGCATCGTCCTGGCCCGCGCGCTGGTCGACGGGGGAGCGGCGCTGCTCGACGACGAGGCGGCGCTGTGCCTGGCCACGCGCATCGAGGGCCATCCCGACAACGTCGCGCCCGCCCTGCTGGGCGGGTTCGTGATCAGCGGCCAGGAGGGCGAGACGGTGTGGGCCCAGCGCTCCCCGATCGACCCGGCCATCTCCGCCGTGGTGCTCGTCCCCGCCGGCGGCGTACGCACCGAGGTGGCGCGGGGCCTGCTGCCTGAGAGCGTTCCGCACGCGGACGCGGCGGCCAACGCGGGCAGGGCGGCGTTGCTGGTCTCGGCGCTCGCCGGGCACCCCGAGCACCTCCTGCGAGCCACCGAGGACTTCCTGCACCAGCAGCAACGCGAACCAGCGATGCCCGGCACGCTCGCGCTCGTGACGCGCCTCAGGGAGCACGGGATCCCGGCGGTGGTCTCGGGCGCAGGACCCACCGTGCTGGCGTTCGTGACCGGCGACGCCGAGGCCGTCGAGGAGCTCGCTCCGGCCGGATGGCGGACGCTGCGGCAACGCGTCGGTGGACCCGGTGCCACCGTGCTAATGTGACGAGGCGTCACGTCCAAGCCTCCGGCGAGAAGCGCCGAAGCGACAATTGGCGACGCGTCCCAGCCGATCACCACCTCCTGGAACCCGACACGCGCGTGTCCGGAGTCCCCCAGCCGGTATCGGTCACCACCGCAACAGCTCGGTTGGCGGCTCTCGCCGCACAGCCGACGAGGGGAAGGACCCCCGCATGACGGAAACCACCGACACTGCTCCCACGACGGGGGCTCCCGCTGCTGGGACGTCGGCGTCCGGCGCCCGCAAGGGTGGCGGCCTGAACTCGATGCTGCTGCCCGAGCTCAAGCAGCTCGCCGGCGGCCTCGGCATCAAGTCGACCGGACTGCGCAAGGGAGCGCTGATCGAGGCGATCAAGGCTGCCCAGAGCGGTGGTGGCCACAGTGGTGGTGGCCAGAGCGGCCAGACCAACGGCCAGAGCGGCCAGACCAACGGCCAGAGCGGCCAGACAGGCGGCCAGGCAGGCGGCCAGCCGAACGGGCAGAGCGGCGACCGGGGCGAAGCGCAGGAGGCCGGGCCCTCGAAGCCGGGGCGCACCAGCAGGAGCCGGCGCGAGAACGGCGCCGCCACCACGGAGACCTCCCCGGAGACCTCCTCGGCGACCTCCCCGGCGACCGACGCTCCCCAGGCGAGCGAGGCCCCGGCGCGGGACCGTCAGGGCGACGCCCAGCAGCCGAAGCAGGAGTCGAACCAGGGCTCGAACCGGGCTGTCGTCGAGCGTCAGCCCGAGTCCGACCAGAGCGAGCAGCGCAACGGCCGCAACGACCGGGCGAACAACGACCGGGCGAACAACGACCGCAGCGACCGCGGCAACAACGACCGGAACAACGACCGCGGCAACAACGAGCGCGGCAACGACCGGAACAACGACCGCGGCAACAACGAGCGCGGCAACGACCGGGCGAACAACGACCGGGCGAACAACGACCGGAACAACGACCGGGCCAATGACGACCGCGGCAACGACCGGTCCAACAACGACCGGAACAACGACCGGAACCAGGCGGCGGGCAACCGCAACCAGGGCCCCGCGAACCGCAACGACGACGAGGGCGACGGGAGCCGCCGCAACCGCCGTCGTCGCGGTCGCGACCGCAACGACCGCCAGCCGGCCGGTGGCAACCCGGCCCCGAGCGGGCCGCGCGGCAACCGGCACGAGCCCGACATGCAGGTGCTCGAGGACGACGTCCTGGCTCCGTGCGCCGGCATCCTGGACCTGATGGACAACTACGCCTTCGTGCGTACCAGCGGCTACCTCCCCGGCAGCGACGACGTCTACGTCTCGATGTCGATGGTGCGCAAGTTCGGCCTGCGCCGAGGCGACGCGGTCACCGGACAGGTGCGGCAGCCGCGCGAGGGGGACCGCAAGGAGAAGTACAACCCCCTGGTGAAGCTGGACAGCGTCAACGGGGCCGACCCCGAGGAGGCCAAGCACCGCGTCGAGTTCAGCAAGCTCACGCCGCTCTACCCCTCCGAGCGGCTGCGGCTCGAGACCACCTCGACGAACCTGATCGGCCGCGTGATCGACATCGCCGCGCCGATCGGCAAGGGCCAGCGCGGCCTCATCGTCTCCCCGTCCAAGGCGGGCAAGACGATGATCATGCAGTCGATCGCCAACTCGATCACGACCAACAACCCCGAGTGCCACCTGATGGTCGTGCTCGTCGACGAGCGCCCCGAGGAGGTCACCGACTTCGAGCGCTCGGTCAAGGGTGAGGTGGTCAGCTCGACGTTCGACCGCCCCGCCAGCGACCACACGATCGTGGCCGAGCTGGCCATCGAGCGTGCCAAGCGCCTCGTCGAGCTCGGTCATGACGTCGTGGTGCTGCTGGACGGCATCACCCGCCTGGGTCGCGCCTACAACCTCGCCGCCCCGGCGAGCGGCCGGATCCTGTCCGGCGGCGTGGACTCGGCGGCGCTGTACCCGCCCAAGCGCTTCTTCGGCGCCGCGCGCAACATCGAGGACGGCGGATCGCTGACCATCCTGGCCACCGCCCTGATCGAGAGCGGCTCGAAGATGGACGAGGTGATCTTCGAGGAGTTCAAGGGCACCGGCAACATGGAGATCCGGCTGCGTCGCGACTTCGCCGACAAGCGGATCTTCCCGGCCATCGACGCCGTCCAGTCCGGCACCCGCCGCGAGGAGCTCCTGATGAGCAAGGAGGAGCTGGCCATCGTCTGGAAGCTGCGCCGCGTGCTCTCCGGTCTCGACGGCCAGCAGGCACTCGAGCTCCTGCTCGAGCGGCTCAAGAAGACCCAGAACAACCTCGAGTTCCTGATGCAGGTGCAGAAGACCACGCCGACAGCAGGCGGCCAGGGCGACTGAGTCGGACATATGCCCGCGCATGGCCACGGGTGTGGATATGCTCTTGCCGGTCTGGTTGACACATCGAGGGGAACAACATGGCTCGGATCGTGATTGCGGACGACGACGCGGACATCCGCGAACTTGTCGTGTTCAAGCTGCGTCATGGCGGGCACGAGGTCGTCCCGGTCGGTGACGGCGCCGCTGCCGTCGAGGCGTGCACTGCGCAGAAGCCTGATCTGGTGATCCTGGATGTGATGATGCCGGGCGTCAGCGGCCTCGACGCCGCCCGCGCCCTGCGGCAGGACCCCAACATGGAGGGGCTGCCGATCATCATGCTGACGGCCCGGGCCCAGGAGTCCGACATCGAGCAGGGCTTCGAGGCCGGCGCCGACGACTACATCGTCAAGCCGTTCAGCCCCCGCGAGCTCGCATCGCGGGTCTCCGCAGTGCTCGCCCGCACCCGCTGAGCGACCCGGCTCCCACGTTCCCGTGAGCACGGGAACACCTCGGCGTGCCCGCGTGTTGAGGGGGGTGTCGCCCGATTGGCCCATCGAGGGCTCTCGGTGGCACACTTGGACGCTGGCTGGCGGTTCACGCACCTCATCTCGAGGGCGACCCGGCGGCTGTAACCCCGAGAGGAAACCCATGAAGAAGGACATCCACCCCGAGTACGTGACGACCGAGGTCACCTGCACCTGCGGCAACAAGTTCACGACTCGCAGCACCTCCACCAGCGGCTCCATCCGCTCCGAGGTGTGCTCCAACTGCCACCCCTTCTACACCGGCAAGCAGAAGATTCTCGACACCGGCGGCCGCGTCGCCCGCTTCGAGGCTCGCTACGCCAAGAAGGCTCCTGCCGAGAAGAAGTAGCTCTCCGGGTTGGTGGTCCCGCCGGTCGCCGGTGGGACCACCACTTCCCTGTGTCCCCACGCAGGGCAGCGGCATCTTCACTGGATCCCCAGTGAAACCGTCACCACCGCAGGAGCGCCACGATGTTCGAAGCCGTCTCGCAGCTCGCAGCAGAGCACGCCGAGCTGGAGCTGAAGCTGGGTGATCCCGCGGTCCACTCCGACCAGTCGCTCGCGCGACGGCTCGGTCAGCGGTACGCCGAGCTCAGCGCGGTGCTGCGTGCCCACGCCGACTGGATCCAGCTCGGTGAGGACCTCGAGGCGGCCCGTGAGCTGGCCGGGGACCCCGAGTTCGCCGCGGAGGCCGAGGAGCTCGCCGTGGCGCGGGTCCGGGCCGAGGAGCGGCTGCGCCACCTGTTGATCCCGCGCGAGCCCTCCGACGGCAAGGACGTCCTGCTCGAGATCAAGTCCGGGGAGGGCGGCGAGGAGTCCGCGCTGTTCGCCGGGGACCTGCTGCGCATGTACAGCCGCTACGCCGAGCGCCATGGGTGGTCGACCGAGATCCTGGACGCCACCGAGTCCGACCTCGGCGGCTACAAGTCCGTGACGGTCGCCGTGAAGGCCAAGGGCACCCCCGAGCCGGGGGAGGCGCCGTACGCCCTGCTGAAGTTCGAGGGCGGGGTGCACCGGGTCCAGCGGGTGCCGGTGACCGAGAGCCAGGGACGCGTGCACACCAGCGCAGCCGGGGTCCTCGTGATGCCGGAGGCCGAGCAGGTCGAGGTGCAGATCGACGACAAGGACCTGCGCATCGACGTCTACCGCTCCAGCGGGCCGGGCGGGCAGAGCGTGAACACCACCGACTCCGCCGTCCGGATCACGCACGTGCCGACCGGGATCGTCGCCAGCTGCCAGAACGAGAAGTCCCAGCTGCAGAACCGCGAGCAGGCGATGCGCATCCTGCGGGCCCGGATCCTGGCCGTCGCCGAGGAGGAGGCCAACGCCGAGGCCAGCGACGCCCGCCGCTCCCAGGTGCGTACCGTCGACCGCTCAGAGCGGATCCGCACCTACAACTACGCGGAGAACCGGATCTCCGACCACCGCACCGGTTACAAGTCCTACGACCTCGACCGCGTCCTCGACGGTGACCTGGAGGCGGTGATCGGGTCCTGCGTGGATGCCGACATGGCCTCCCGGCTCGAGGCCCTGGGCGAGTGAGCGCACCGACCTGCCGGCCCCGCGACCTGTTGCGCGAGGCCTCGCGCCGGCTCGCCGAGGCCGGGGTCGCCAGTCCCGAGCACGACGCCGCCGAGCTGCTCGCGCACGTCCTGGGCACCACCCGGAGCCGGCTGGCGCTCCTGGACTCGGTGGCCCCCGAGGACCAGGCGAGCTTCGAGGAGCTGCTCGCCCGTCGCGCCGACCGGGAGCCGCTGCAGCACCTCACCGGGACGGCCGCGTTCCGTCACGTCGAGCTCCAGGTCGGTCCAGGGGTCTTCGTCCCGCGCCCGGAGACCGAGCTGCTCGCCGGCTGGGCCATCGACCGGGCGCGCGAGGCCGGCGAGGAGCCCGTCGTGGTCGACCTGTGCTGCGGCTCCGGGGCGATCGCCCTGAGCATCCACGACGAGCTGCCGCAGGCGCAGGTCCACGCCGTCGAGCTCGACCCCGGTGCGCACGCATGGGCCATGCGGAACCTCGCCTCGACCGGCGTCGACCTGCGGCTCGGGGACATGTCCGAGGCGTTCGCCGACCTCGACGGGACCGTGGACGTGGTGGCCTGCAACCCTCCCTACATCCCCCTCGAGGCCTGGTCGAGCGTGGCCCCGGAGGCCCGCGACCACGACCCCGCACTGGCGCTGTGGTCCGGCGACGACGGGCTCGACGCCATGCGCGTCCTCGAAGCGACGGCCCGGCGGCTCCTGCGCCCGGGTGGCTGGGTGGGGGCCGAGCACGCGGACGTGCAGGGCGAGTCCGCAGCCGGCGTGTTCCTCGACGGCGGCTGCTGGACCGAGGTCCGCGACCACCGCGACCTGGCAGGTCGTGCGCGCTACGTCACGGCTCGGCTGGCACGATGACCCCGTGGACACGGTGACGAGGAGGGTGCAGTGAGCACGCGCTACGACCTCGCTGACCCAGAAGAGCGGGAGACCGGGCTGGCCGCGGCGGTGGCCGCCGTACGCCGGGGCCTGCTGGTGGTCCTGCCGACCGACACCGTCTACGGCGTCGGCGTCGACGCCTTCGACGCCGAGGGTGTGCAACGCCTCCTCGACGCCAAGGGCCGAGGACGCGACATGCCGCCGCCGGTGCTGATCTCGGCCACGACCACCCTGGAGGCGCTCACCACCGAGCTGCCCGGGTGGGCCACCGGCCTGATCGAGCGCTACTGGCCGGGCCCGCTCACGATCGTGTGCCGTCAGCAGCCGTCGCTGAGGTGGGACCTCGGTGAGGCGCGGGGGACCGTCGCCGTACGGATGCCCGACGACCCGGCTGCCCTCGAGCTGCTCGCCCGGACCGGACCGCTGGCGGTCTCCTCGGCCAACGTGACCGGCCAGCCGGCGGCGCTCGACGCCGACGAGGCCGAGGCGATGCTGGGGGAGTCCGTGGAGGTGATCCTGGACGGCGGCACCAGCGCCGGGACCGTGGGGTCGACCATCGTCGACTGCACCGGGACGGCACCCAGGATCCTGCGCGAGGGCGCGATCACTGCCGCCGAGCTGGCACCGGTCCTCCAGGAGCTGGGCACCCTGCTGGAGCTGGGCGGACCGGAGCCGGAGGCTGGCCCGGGCCGTGCGTGAGTACCTCCTCGTCTTCCTCGTGGCCGGCGTGGTCAGCTATCTGCTCTGCGTCTTCGCCCGGGAGCTGGCGGTCAGGTCCGGCGCCGTGGCGCGGGTGCGCGACCGGGACGTGCACGCGACGCCGATCCCCTACTTCGGCGGGGTCGCCATGCTCGGGGGTCTCGGCGCCGGGCTGCTGGTCGCCCGGCACCTCCCGTTCCTGAGCACCTCCCAGCCGACGGTCTTCCACGACTCCGGCATCGTGCTGATCGCCGGAGCGATCATCTGCGCCGTGGGTGTCATCGACGACCTGATCGAGCTCGACGCCCTCACCAAGCTCGGCGGCCAGCTGCTCGCCGCGGGCTTCATGGTGCTCAACGACGTGCAGATGTACTCCCTGAACCTCCCCGGCGTCGGCCAGTTCGTGCTCGACCCCACCCAGGGCGTGCTGCTGACGATGCTGCTCGTGGTGAGCACGGTGAACGCGGTGAACTTCGTCGACGGCCTGGACGGGCTCGCCGGGGGAGTGGTGCTGATCGGCGCGATCGCGTTCTTCCTGTTCTCCTACAAGCTCGCCGACGCCAACGGCGAGACCCTGGCGATCACCGCGGCGATGCTGTGCGCCGCGATGGGCGGGGCCTGCGCGGGCTTCCTGCCGCACAACTTCTTCCCCGCACGGATCTTCATGGGCGACTCCGGCTCGATGCTGCTGGGCCTGGTGCTCTCCGGGTCGGCGCTCACCCTCACCGGCCAGTTCGCCAGCGTCTCGGTCGAGCAGGGCGGCGGCGACGGCTGGTTCGTGATGCTGCTGCCGATCCTGCTGCCGATCTCGATACTGATCGTCCCGCTGGCCGACCTGGTGCTGGCGGTGGTGCGCCGTACCCGCCGGGGGCAGGCGTTCTACCAGCCCGACAAGGAGCACCTGCACCACCGGCTCCTGGAAATCGGCCACAGCCAGCGGCGCGCGGTGCTGATCATGTACCTGTGGGCCGGCCTGATCGCCTTCGGGGGAGTGCTGGTCAGCCTGTACTCCGGGGCCCTGACGTGGGCGCTGCTGGCCGCGGTCACGCTCGCCACCGTGGCTCTCACCTTCATCCTGCCGCGCGTCCAGCGCCCGGGACCGGCGTCGATTTCCTGATGTACCAGACTTTGTGCTAATTTTCACAAGCACCGCCACCCGCCCGAATGACAACGTCTCCGAGCGAGGTTAGGGTCACCAGACGACGACGATGAGGCCGCCAATGACGACGACCGCCCGCCCCGCCACGGGGCTGCTGCGACGAGGGACCCCCCAGGTCCTCGTGGTCGCGGGGCTGTGCGTCCTGGTCGCGGGGGCTGTGGTCACCGTGCTCGGCGGCATCTCCGCGGGCTCCCCGGGAGCGATGGGTGCCCTGGTGGGCGGCTCGATCGCACTGTGCCTGTTCATGGCCGGCTCGCTCGTGGTGGAGACCGCGACCCGGATGGCGCCCCAGACCGCGCTGGTGGTCGCGATGACGACCTACGCGCTGCAGGTGGCGCTGGTCGCCGCCGTGTTCGCGGTGCTCAAGTCCTCCGGTGCCCTGGGCACCACCCTTGCTGCCGGCTGGCTGGCCACGGGAGTCATCGTGGCCACCGTGACGTGGCAGGTCGCGCAGCTCGCTGCCTCGGCCAGGGCACGCGTCCCGGCGTACGACGTCGAGCTCCCGGAGTCCCTGCCCGAGCGGCGAGAGGTGGGTGCCCCGTGACCGCACGCGACTGCTACGCTCCCACCGCAATGGCTCACCAAGATCCGGGGCGCAAGGAATTCCGAACGGGCGACCCCTGGGTGGCCTTCAGCTATCTGGTGGCCGGAGTGGGGTTCTACGGAATCCTCGGCTGGCTGGCAGACCGGTGGCTCGGGACCTCGTTCCTGGTGGCCGTCGGGATCCTGCTGGGTGCCTGCCTCGGGATCTTCATGACCTGGCGGCGGTTCAACATCGAGCCCGACCCGACCAAGACACAAGCTTCGACGAAGACCGTCACGACACAGGAGTTGCAGTGAGCCTCACCCCGTTGCTCCTCGCCCCGAGCGAGGGCTTCACCCCGCCTGGTCCGGGCGACTTCAACCTGCCCCCCGTCGGGCCCGACCACACGTTCACGTTCCTCGGTCAGGAGATGTACCTCGGCGTCACCAAGCCGATGCTGATGCTCGTCCTGAGCGTTGTGCTGATCGTGGTGTTCTTCCGGGCCGCCGGTGCGAAGCGCGCCATGGTCCCCGGGAAGATGCAGTACGTCGGCGAGCTCGGCTACGGCTTCGTGCGCAACTCGCTCGGCCGCGACATCATCGGCAGCAAAGACTTCATGCGGTTCGTGCCGTTCCTGTTCGCACTGTTCTTCTTCGTGCTGGTGAACAACCTGTTCGCGACGATCCCGTTCATCCAGTTCCCCACGTTCTCGCGCGCCGGGCTGGTCTACGGACTGGTGCTGATCAGCTGGCTGGTCTACAACATCGCCGGCATCAAGGCGCAGGGCGGCGTCTTCGCCTACCTCAAGCACCAGACCGTGCCGCCCGGAGTCACGGGGCCGATGCTGGCGCTGCTGATCCCGCTGGAGTTCTTCTCCAACATCCTGGTCCGCCCGCTCACGCTGGCGCTGCGACTCTTCGCCAACATGCTGGCCGGCCACATCCTGCTGATCCTCTTCGCCCTCGGTGGTGAGTACCTGCTGATCCACGGCGAGGGCCTCGTCAAGCCGGTCGGCATCGTGGCCTGGCTGATGTTCATCGCGATCGCGTTCCTCGAGCTGCTGGTCCAGGCGCTCCAGGCCTACGTGTTCACCCTGCTCAGTGCGCTCTACATCTCCGGCGCCATCGCCGAGGAGCACTGAGCCAGCCCTCGGGCCCCACACTTCCCGGCCCACGCCGGGAGTCGCAGCACACAATCGAATACCACGAACCAGTTGAACCAATCGAAAGGAACTAGCCGTGCTTCCTATGGCTATCGAGGGCGGAAACCTCAACATGATCGGCTACGGCCTGGCCGCCATCGGCCCAGGTATCGGCGTCGGTCTGATCTTCGCCGCCTACATCAACGGCGTCGCCCGCCAGCCTGAGGCACAGGGTCGTCTCCAGACGATCGCGTTCCTGGGCTTCGCGCTTGCCGAGGCGCTCGCGATCATCGGTATCGCCCTCGCGTTCGTGCTCTGACCGAAGACCCCTGACGAAGGACCGAGCACATGTATGTGACCCCGCTGGCGGGAGAGCTGAACCCGCTGATCCCGCACCCGATCGAGATCGTCTTGTCGATCGTGGTGTTCGGCATCCTCTACTTCCTCGCAAAGAAGTACGTGCTGCCCAACTTCGAGAAGACGTTCGCCGAGCGCACGTCTGCCATCGAGGGCGGGATCAAGGCCGCCGAGACCAAGCAGGCCGAGGCCGACGCCAAGCTCGCCGAGCTCGAGCAGCGGCTCTCCGACGCCCGTCACGAGGCCTCGCGGATCCGCGAGGAGGCGCGCGAGCAGGGTGCGCGGATCGTCTCCGAGATGCGTGAGCAGGCTCAGGAGGAGTCCTCGCGCATCGTGGAGAACGGCAAGTCCCAGATCGAGTCGGAGCGCCAGCAGGCGATCGCCTCGCTGCGGGCCGAGGTCGGCACCCTGGCCACGTCACTGGCAGGTCGCATCGTCGGGGAGAGCCTCGAGGACGACGAGCGTGCCGGACGCGTGGTCGACCGGTTCCTCGCGGACCTCGAGCTGCACAACGAGGCGAGCGACGCCGGCTCGAGCGCCACCGGAGCCAGCTGATGGCGAACTCCTCCGACCTGCGGGGCCCGTCGGCCGACGCGCTGGTCGCCCTGGGCGACCGGCTCGAGGGCGTCGGCGAGTCCGACGCCGCGCAGCTCGGTGAGGACCTGTTCGGCATCAGCACGATGCTGCGCGCCGAGCCGGGCCTGCGCCGGGTGCTCACCGACGCCGCGACGGACAAGTCCGCGAAGTCGGGACTGGTTCGCCAGATCCTCGACGGCAAGGTGTCCGGAGCAGCGCTCGACATGGTCGCGGACGCGGTGGAGCGTCGCTGGGCCCGGCCCCGCGACCTCGCCGACGCCTTCGACCACCTCGGTGTGATCGCGGTCGTGAAGTCGGCCGGGGACGACGACGGCCGGCTCTCCGACGAGCTCTTCTCCGTCCTGAACCTGATCAACGAGCAGGCCGACCTGCGTACCGCCCTCTCGGACCCGGCCCGCTCGGTCGAGGACAAGCGGACGCTGCTGCGCAACATCCTCGGCGGCAAGACCCTCGACGCCACGCTGCGCCTCGCGGAGCAGGCGTTGTCGGGCAGTCACCGCAGCGTGACCGTCGCCATCGAGGACTACCAGAAGATCGCGGCCGAGGCTCACGGCCAGCGCGTCGCCGAGGTCCGCGTGGCCCAGGAGATGACCGAGGCGGAGTACCAGCGCCTCGCAGCCGCCCTGAGCAACCAGTACGGCCGCACCGTGCACCTCAACGTCGTGGTCGACCCGGGCATCATGGGTGGCATGCGCGTCGAGATCGGTGACGATGTCATCGACGGCACCGTCTCCGGCAGGCTCGACGACGCTCGCCGCAGGCTTGCGGGCTGAGCCACCGGTTGACCAGCACCACCGCAGAACTTCAGATCACCGCTTTGACGCACCAGAGAGTAGGGACAAGGAAATGACGGAGCTTTCGATCCGTCCGGAGGAGATCCGGGACGCGCTGCAGCGCTTCGTGTCCGATTACCAGCCGGAGGCATCCAGCAAGGAAGAGGTCGGCACCGTCGCGGAGGCCGGCGACGGCATCGCCCGCGTGTCCGGTCTGCCGTCGGCGATGGCCAACGAGCTCCTCGAGTTCGAGGACGGCACGCTCGGCATCGCCCTGAACCTCGACACCCGCGAGATCGGTGTCGTCGTCCTCGGTGACTTCTCCGGCATCGAGGAGGGCCAGAAGGTGCGCCGTACCGGCGAGATCCTCTCGGTCCCCGTCGGTGACGGCTTCATGGGCCGCGTCGTCGACCCGCTCGGCATCCCGATCGACGGCCTGGGCGACATCGAGAGCGACACCCGTCGTGCGCTCGAGCTCCAGGCCCCCGGCGTGATGGCCCGCAAGTCGGTCCACGAGCCCCTCGCCACCGGCATCAAGGCGATCGACGCGCTCACCCCGATCGGCCGCGGCCAGCGCCAGCTGATCATCGGCGACCGCTCGACCGGCAAGACGACGATCGCGATCGACACGATCATCAACCAGAAGCAGAACTGGGACTCCGGTGACCCGGACAAGCAGGTGCGCTGCATCTACGTCGCGATCGGCCAGAAGGGCTCGACCATCGCCTCCGTGCGTGGCGCCCTCGAGGAGTCCGGCGCGCTGGAGTACACCACCATCGTCGCCGCACCGGCCTCCGACAGCGCCGGGTTCAAGTACCTCGCGCCGTACACCGGCTCGGCCATCGGCCAGCACTGGATGTACGACGGCAAGCACGTCCTGATCGTCTTCGACGACCTGAGCAAGCAGGCCGACGCCTACCGCGCCGTCTCGCTGCTGCTGCGCCGCCCGCCGGGCCGCGAGGCGTTCCCCGGTGACGTGTTCTACCTGCACAGCCGGCTGCTCGAGCGTTGCGCGAAGCTCTCCGACGACCTGGGCCACGGCTCGATGACCGGTCTGCCGATCGTGGAGACCAAGGCCAACGACGTCTCGGCGTTCATCCCGACCAACGTCATCTCCATCACCGACGGTCAGATCTTCCTGCAGTCCGACCTGTTCGCGGCCAACCAGCGCCCGGCCATCGACGTCGGTGTGTCCGTCTCCCGTGTGGGTGGCGCCGCGATGACCAAGGCGATGAAGTCGGTCACCGGTTCGCTCAAGGTCGACCTGGCGCAGTTCCGCGCCATGGAGGCGTTCGCGATGTTCGCCTCCGACCTCGACGCCGCCTCGCGCCAGCAGCTGGACCGCGGGCAGCGCCTGATGGCCCTGCTCAAGCAGCCGCAGTACTCGCCGTACCCGCTCGAGAACATGACGGTCTCGCTGTGGCTCGGTACGTCGGGCCGCCTGGACCGGGTCCCGACCGAGGACGTGCTCCGCTTCGAGCAGGAGTTCATCGACTTCCTGCACCGCTCGCACGAGGGCATCCTGGACGGCATCCGCGAGAGCCAGAAGTTCGAGGACGAGGACGGCGTCGCGAGCGCCTACGACGACTTCCTCGACCAGTTCGAGACCTCCGAGGGCAACTCGATCAAGCCCGGCACCGAGGCCAAGGCCGAGGCGCTCGAGGACGAGGACGTCGAGCAGGAGCAGATCGTCAAGCAGAAGCGAGGGTGACCCCACATGGCACTGTCGCTGCGTGAGTACCGCGCGCGGATCAAGTCGACCGAGTCGATGAAGAAGATCACGCGCGCCATGGAGCTCATCGCTGCGTCCCGGATCATCAAGGCGCAGCAGCGGGCACAGGCGGCTTCGCCGTACGCCCGTGAGCTGACCCGTGCCGTCTCCGCTGTCGCGACCTTCTCCAACGTCGAGCACCCGCTGACCACGGAGCCGGAGGACCCCAAGCGGGCCGCCGTGCTCATCGTGACCAGCGACCGGGGTCTCGCCGGGGCGTACTCCTCGAGCGTGCTCAAGGAGGCCGAGCGCCTTGCGGAGAAGCTCCGCGAGGAGGGCAAGGAGATCGAGACCTACATCTGCGGCCGCAAGGGCGAGGGCTACTACAAGTTCCGCGACCGCCCCGTGGTCAAGACGTGGACCGGGTCCTCCGACCAGCCCACCTACGACATCGCGCGTGAGGTGGGGGAGACGCTGATCTCCGCGTTCCTGCGCGACAGCGACGAGGAGCCGGGCGAGGACGACAAGGGCGGGCGCGGCGTCGACGAGGTGCACGTGGTCTACACGCGCTTCAAGTCGATGCTCACCCAGGAGCCGACCGCCGTACGGCTGCTGCCGCTCGAGGTCGTCGAGGGCGAGGAGAAGCCCGAAGAGGCCGACGTGCTGCCGCTCTACGAGTTCGAGCCGTCCGCGGCCGAGGTGCTCGACGGGTTGCTGCCGCGTTACGTCCAGAGCCGGATCTTCTTCGCGATGCTCCAGGCCGCGGCCTCCGAGCTCGCCGCTCGCCAGCGGGCGATGAAGTCCGCCACGGACAACGCGGACGAGTTGATCAAGAAGTACACCCGAATTGCCAACCAGGCCCGCCAGGCCGGCATTACCCAGGAAATCAGCGAGATCGTCGGTGGCGTCAACGCGCTGGCCGACGCCAACGCCGGGAATGAGTGAGAGACATGACTGCCACTGTTGAAGAGACCAAGAACGACCAGGACTCGGCCGGGGGGATCGGCCGGATCGCGCGTGTGACCGGCCCCGTGGTGGACGTCGAGTTCCCGAGCGACTCCATCCCCGAGATCTACAACAAGCTCGAGGTCGAGTTCGAGCTGCAGGGCGAGCAGCGCCTCCTCTCCCTCGAGGTGGCCCTGCACATCGGTGACGGCATGGTCCGCGCCGTCTCGCTGCAGCCGACCGACGGCCTCGTCCGTGGCGCCCAGGTGCGCGACACCGGTGGCCCCATCACGGTGCCCGTCGGCGACGTCACCCTCGGCAAGGTGTTCAACACCCTCGGCGAGTGCCTCAACCTCGAGGAGGGCGAGACGCTCGACGTCAAGGAGCGCTGGGGGATCCACCGCAAGGCCCCCTCCTTCGACAAGCTCGAGTCCAAGACCCAGATGTTCGAGACCGGCATCAAGGTCATCGACCTGCTCACGCCGTACGTGCTCGGCGGCAAGATCGGCCTCTTCGGTGGTGCCGGC
Organism: Nocardioides sp. Z38_18; assembly: GCF_058215695.1. Lineage (NCBI taxonomy): Bacteria > Bacillati > Actinomycetota > Actinomycetes > Propionibacteriales > Nocardioidaceae > Nocardioides > Nocardioides sp. Z38_18. Next base: position 428,646 of record NZ_JBZAJE010000002.1, on the reverse strand, counting down.
GTCGGCAAGACCGTGCTGATCCAGGAGATGATCGCCCGAGTCGCCAAGGACCACGGTGGTGTGTCGGTGTTCGCCGGGGTCGGCGAGCGCACCCGTGAGGGCAACGACCTCATCGTCGAGATGGAAGAGGCCGGCGTCATCGGCCAGACCGCCCTCGTCTTCGGCCAGATGGACGAGCCGCCGGGCACCCGCCTGCGGGTCGCGCTGTCCGCGCTGACGATGGCGGAGTACTTCCGCGACGTGCAGAACCAGGACGTGCTGCTCTTCATCGACAACATCTTCCGGTTCACCCAGGCCGGTTCCGAGGTCTCCACGCTGCTCGGCCGGATGCCTTCCGCGGTGGGCTACCAGCCCAACCTCGCCGACGAGATGGGCGTGCTCCAGGAGCGGATCACCTCGACGCGTGGTCACTCGATCACCTCGATGCAGGCGATCTACGTGCCCGCCGACGACTACACCGACCCGGCCCCGGCCACGACGTTCGCGCACCTCGACGCGACCACCGAGCTCTCACGTGAGATCGCATCGCTGGGTATCTACCCGGCGGTGGACCCGCTGACCTCGACGTCGCGGATCCTCGACGCGCAGTACATCGGCCAGGAGCACTACGACTGCGCCATCCGGATCAAGCAGATCCTGCAGCGCAACAAGGAGCTCCAGGACATCATCGCGATCCTCGGTGTCGACGAGCTCTCCGAAGAGGACAAGATCATCGTGTCCCGGGCCCGCCGCATCCAGCGGTTCCTGTCGCAGAACACCTACGTCGCCAAGCAGTTCACCGGCATCGAGGGCTCCACGGTTCCCGTGGCCGACACCATCGAGGCGTTCAACAAGATCGCCGACGGTGAGTACGACCACGTGGCCGAGCAGGCGTTCTTCATGTGCGGTGGCCTCGACGACGTCGAGAAGCGCTGGGCGGAGATCCAGAAGCAGACCGGCGGGGACTCCAAGTGAGCGACGACGCTCTCCGGGTCGAGCTGGTCGCTGCCGACCGGCTCGTGTGGTCGGGCGAGGCCAAGATGGTCGTCGCCCGCACCACGGAGGGCGACGTCGGCATCCTGCCGAACCACGCGCCGATGCTCTCGCTGATGGTGGACGGCGTCGTCGACGTCCAGACCACCGACGGGGAGACCTGGATCGCGGCCGTGGACGCCGGGTTCCTCTCGGTCGCGCACAACCGGGTCTCGGTGCTCGCCGAGCACGCGGAGATGGCGCACGAGATCGACCTCGAGAAGGCTCGCCGCGACCTCGAGAGCGCGCGCGAGCACGGCGAGATGGATGACGACGCCCTGGCCGCCGTACGCCGGCACGAGGCGCGTGTGCGCGCCGCGGAGACGGCTTCCTAGCAACACGGCGCCGGCTGCCGAGAAGCCGGACCTGACCATGAGGGCCGTCCGGTAGAACGGGGCGGCCCTCGGTCCATTTCGGGCATCTCCTAGGCTGGCCCTTCACGCATCGAAGACGCCGAGAAGAGGATCGATGCCGCTCTGGCAATGGCTGTTGGACTCAGCTGGTGCCGTGCTGCTCCTGCTCGCCCTGTTCGGCCTCGCCCTGGTGCTGCGGAGGCGGTTCCTCTCGCGCCACGGCGGCACCTTCGAGCTCAGCGTCCGCGACACCAGCCAGCCCGAGGGACGCGGGTGGGTCCTGGGCATGGGGCGCTACCGCGAGGACTCCCTGGACTGGTACCGGATCTTCTCCCCGCTGCCCAAGCCGAAGCGCTCCTGGCGCCGCAACGACCTCACGTTCGTCTCCCAGCGCCAGCCCCGTGGCCAGGAGCGGTCCGCGCTGTACGCCGGCCACGTGGTCGTGGTCTGCGCGACCCCGCACGGCGACGTCGAGTTCGCGATGAGCCCGAGCTCGCTGACCGGCCTCACCTCCTGGCTCGAGGCCGGCCCCCCGGGATCCCGCCCCTCCCGCTAGCTCGCCGACCGGGCAGTTACGTCTCGCCGTAGCGCGCGGAGCGGGCAATTGCGTGCCGTCGTACGGCGTCGACCGGGCAATTGCGTGCCGTCGTAGACACGGAGTCGGCGTCCAGGGCCGGACGTTTCTGCCCCCTCGGCGAGCCGCGGCGGCACGTTTCTGCCCGCTCGGCGAGCTGCGGCGGCACGTTTCTGCCCGGTCGGCGGGGTTTGGGGGGCGGGGGCTAGGGGGTGGGGGTGCCGCGTTCGCCGCCGGGGACCCAGAGGACGTCGCCGAGGTCGCGGTTGGCGTGGCGGGCGAGGATGAACAGCAGGTCGGAGAGGCGGTTGAGGTACTTGATCGCGAGCACGTTCATCGAGTCGGCGTACTGCTCGTGGGCGGCCCAGGCGGAGCGCTCGGCACGCCGGCACACGGTGCGGGCGACGTGCAGGTTGGCGGCCGCGACGGTGCCCCCGTTGAGGATGAACGAGCGCAGGTTGGGCAGCTGCTCGTTGTAGTGGTCGCACCACGCCTCGAGGCGGTCCACGTAGTCGGCCTCGATCCGCAGCGGGGGGTACTCCGGGTCCGGAACCACCGGCGTGCAGAAGTCCGCACCGACGTCGAACAGGTCGTTCTGGATGTGCGTGAGCACGGCCACCACGTCCTCGTCGATGCCGCCGGTGGCCAGCGCGAGGCCCAGGTGGGCGTTGGTCTCGTCCACGTCGGCGTACGCCTGGAGACGGAGATCGGTCTTCGTGGTCTCGCTCATGTCGCCCAGCCGAGTGCTGCCGCCGTCGCCGGTGCGCGTGTAGATGCGAGTCAGGTTCACCATGCGCCCACCCTAGAAGCCCTCACTACAGTTGCGCGCATGGGCAGCATCCGCGTGGTCTCGCAGGGTCCGCTCACCCGACCGTTGTCCGGGACCGTCCACGTCGGTGGAGCCAAGAACTCCGCGCTGAAGCTGATGGCGGCCGCACTGCTGGCGCCCGGCCGCTCGGTGATCCACAACGTGCCGGACATCCTGGACGTGACTGTGATGGGACAGCTGCTCCAGCGGCTCGGCTGCGCGGTCGAGATCCGCCACCCGGCCGCCGTGGACGCGGCGTCTGGCTCCTCCGCCGGGCAGGTCACGATCGAGGTGCCCGAGGAGCTGGAGCACGAGGCCCCCTACGAGCTCGTACGCCGCCTCCGGGCATCGATCTCCGTCCTGGGCCCCCTGGTCGCCCGGTGCCGCCGTGCGAGCGTGACCCTGCCCGGCGGGGACGCGATCGGCTCGCGCGGGCTCGACATGCACATCCGTGGGCTCGAGGAGCTGGGCGCGGTCGTGCGCATCGAGCACGGGCAGGTCGTCGCCGAGGTCCCCGACGGGCTCAGCGGCGCGCGGCTGTGGCTCGACTTCCCCTCGGTCGGCGCGACGGAGAACCTCGTGATGGCGGCGGTGCTGGCCTCCGGCACCACCACGATCGACAACGCCGCGCGGGAGCCGGAGATCGTGGACCTGTGCACGATGCTGGTCTCGATGGGCGCCGTCATCGAGGGCGTGTCCACCTCGACGCTGGTGATCCACGGGGTGGACCGGCTGCACCCGGTGGAGCACACCACGGTCACCGACCGCATCGTGACCGGGACGTGGGTCTTCGCCACCGCGATCGCGGGCGGCGACCTGCACATCGCGGGCGGAGTCACCGACCACCTCGGGATCGTGCTCGACAAGGTGGCCGCCTGCGGCGCGCAGATCGACGCCACCGAGACCGGGTTCTCGGTGCACGTCCACGACCGGCTGGCGTCCTTCGACGTCGCCACGCTGCCCTACCCCGGGTTCCCCACCGACCTGCAGCCGTTCGCGATGGCGCTCGCCGCGGTGTCCTCGGGGACCGCGATGATCACCGAGAACGTCTTCGAGGCCCGGTTCATGTTCACCCAGGAGCTGGCCCGGCTCGGCGCCGACGTCCGCACCGACGGTCACCACGCGGTGGTCAGGGGAGTGCCGCTGCTCTCGGGTGCACCGGTGGTGGCCCACGACATCCGTGCGGGCGCCGCGCTGGTGCTGGGCGGGATGGCCGCCCAGGGCACGACGCTGGTCGCGGAGGCGCAGCACATCGACCGCGGGTACCCCTGGTTCGCGGAGACGCTGACCGCTGTGGGGGCCGACGTCACCCGGATGCCGGACTAGCCCGTCGGCGCGCGCCACGCCCGCGGTGTGACCGATGCCGCAAGGTGAGACAGTCCACACGGCGTGCCCCGGCGGCACCTGCGGGCCTACCCTCACCCCATGACCGCCAACGCCAGGCCAGAGAAGGACCGCCCCTGGGTGATGCGCACCTACGCGGGTCACTCCTCGGCCGTCGAGTCGAACAAGCTCTACCGGATGAACCTGGCGAAGGGGCAGACCGGGCTCTCGGTCGCCTTCGACCTGCCGACGCAGACCGGCTACGACCCGGACTCGCCGCTCTCGCGTGGCGAGGTGGGCAAGGTCGGGGTCCCGATCCCGCACCTCGGTGAGATGCGCCGCCTGTTCGCAGACATCCCGCTGACCGGCATGAACACCTCGATGACGATCAACGCCACCGCGATGTGGCTGCTCGCGCTCTACCAGGTGGTGGCCGAGGAGCAGAACCCCGACATGGAGCCGCTCGAGGTGGCCCACCAGCTCGCGGGGACCACCCAGAACGACATCATCAAGGAGTACCTCTCCCGCGGGACCTACGTGTTCCCGCCCGAGCACTCCCTGCGGCTGATCTCCGACGTGATCTCCTACACCGTCAAGGAGATCCCCAAGTGGAACCCGATCAACATCTGCAGCTACCACCTGCAGGAGGCCGGGGCGACTCCCACCCAGGAGCTCGCCTACGCGCTGTGCACCGCGATCGCCGTGCTCGACACCGTGAGGGACTCCGGGCAGGTCTCCGAGGAGGACTTCGAGAAGACGGTGGGGAGGATCTCGTTCTTCGTCAACGCGGGGGTCCGCTTCGTCGAGGAGACCTGCAAGATGCGCGCCTTCGTGCAGCTGTGGGACGAGATCACCCGCGAGCGCTACGGCGTCCAGGACGAGAAGATGCGCCGCTTCCGCTACGGCGTGCAGGTGAACTCGCTCGGGCTCACCGAGGCCCAGCCGGAGAACAACGTGCAGCGCATCGTGCTCGAGATGCTCGGCGTCACCTTGTCGAAGAACGCGCGCGCCCGCGCCGTACAGCTGCCCGCGTGGAACGAGGCCCTCGGGCTTCCCCGCCCGTGGGACCAGCAGTGGTCGCTGCGGCTGCAGCAGGTGCTGGCCTTCGAGTCCGACCTGCTGGAGTACGACGACATCTTCGAGGGCTCGAAGGTCATCGAGGCCAAGGTGGCCGAGATGGTCGAGGAGGCCCGGGCGGAGATCGACCGCGTCCAGGCACTCGGCGGCGCCATCGCGGCGGTCGAGTCCGGCTACATGAAGCAGGCACTGGTCAGCTCGCACGCCGCCCGCCGGTCGCGGATCGAGAACGGCGAGGACGTCGTGGTCGGGGTGAACCGGTTCGAGACCACTGAGCCCTCCCCGCTGACCGCCGACCTCGACGCCGCCATCCAGGCGGCCGACCCGGAGGCGGAGCGCTCCGCGATCGCCGGCCTCGAGGCCTGGCGCGAGCAGCGTGACCAGGCCGAGGTCGACCGCGCGCTGGAGGCACTCGCTGCGGCCGCCAAGACCGACGCCAACCTGATGGAGGCCACCCTGGTCGCTGCCCGCGCGGGCGCCACCACGGGGGAGTGGGCCGCGACCCTGCGCGAGGTGTTCGGCGAGTTCCGGGCCCCGACCGGGGTCTCCGGAGCCGTCGGTGTCGCCGAGGCCGGGCAGGAGCTCACCGAGGTGCGCGAGCAGGTGCGCGCGACCGGTGAGGAGCTCGGTGGACGGCTGCGCCTGCTCGTGGGCAAGCCCGGCCTGGACGGCCACTCCAACGGCGCCGAGCAGGTCGCGGTGCGAGCGCGCGACGCCGGCTTCGAGGTCGTCTACCAGGGCATCCGGCTGACCCCGGAGCAGATCGTCGCCGCGGCCGTCGCCGAGGACGTGCACTGCGTCGGGCTCTCGATCCTGTCGGGCTCGCACATGGAGCTGGTCCCCGACGTGCTGGAGCAGATGCGCGCGGCCGGGATCGCGGACGTCCCGGTGATCGTGGGCGGCATCATCCCCACCCGTGACGCCAAGCTCCTCAAGGAGATGGGGGTCGCCGAGGTGTTCACGCCGAAGGACTTCTCCCTGACCCAGGCGATGGCGGGTATCGTGCGTGCGATCCGAGATGCGCACCAACTGGTCTAGTTGATGCTGGATCAATCCGGACGTGACTTGAACTAACGCCTTATCCGTGCCGCACGCGTCGTAGTGTGCGCATGGACGTCACGTGCGGCTGGCTGGCCTGGCCGCCTCGGGCCAGACGATCGAGGGCGGAGCTAGATGGAGCACCTGTACGACGCGGGACAATGGGAGTACGACGCCTTGTCCCGGACGATCCTCAACTCCGACGACCCGATGGTGCTCGCCGACGGCGAGGGCATCGTGCTGCTGGCGAACGCGGGCGCGTGCGACCTGCTCGGGTTCTCGGCGGAGGTGATCAAGGGCCTCAAGGTGCAGGAGTTCGGTCGCGAGACCATGCACGAGTTCCAGCACGTCGCCGTGAACGCCGTGGTGGCCAACAACGTCGAGATCACCGTCCGTGACGCCAAGCTCCGGCACTCGACCGGTGACATCCACACCGTCGACCTGACCCTGACGCCTGCCCTCACCGAGCGCGGTCCGATGGTGGCTATCGGGATCCGCGACCCCAACGAGAAGTACCGGCAGACCAAGCTCTTCCGCGGCCTGCTCGAGGCCGCCCCCGACGGGATGGTCATCGTCGACCGCGACGGGGCCATCGTGCTGGTCAACGCCCAGGCCGAGGAGCTCTTCGGCTACGGCCGCGCCGAGCTCGTGGGAGAGCAGGTGGAGATCCTCGTCCCCGACCGCTACTCCGGCATGCACATGGCCTTCCGCAACGGCTACGTCAGCGAACCGCGCACCCGCCCGATGGGGCTGGCCGGCGACCTGCACGCCAGGCGCAAGGACGGGTCGGAGTTCCCGATCGAGGTCACGCTCTCCCCGCTGGAGACCGACGAGGGGCTGCTGGTCTCGGCGGCCATCCGCGACATCTCCGAGCGCCGCAGGATGCAGGAGGAGACCGACCGGGTCAAGGACGAGTTCTTCGCCACGGTCTCCCACGAGCTGCGTACGCCGCTGACCTCGATGATCGGCTACGGCGAGCTGATGACCGACCTCGAGGAGCTCAGCCCCCAGGGCCAACGGTTCCTGTCGGTGATCATGCGCAGCGCCGAGCGCGAGCTGCGCCTGGTCGACGACCTGCTCACGCTGGTCACCATCGAGGAGTCCGGCCTCGCGATCCGCTCGGCGGAGATCGACCTCGAGCGCGTGGTCCGCGAGGCCGTTGAGGCGGCGCGCCCACGCGCCGAGGAGGCGACGCTCAGCCTGTCGCTGGAGACCGAGGGCATCGCCGTCCCGATGTACGGCGACCGCGACCGGCTCGGCCAGGCGATGGACAACCTGCTCTCCAACGCCATCAAGTTCACGCCCGCCGACGGGCGGGTCCGGGTGGTGCTGCGCTCGCGGGGCACCTCGGCCGAGATCGACGTCATCGACACCGGCGTCGGCATCGGCGACCAGGACCCGGACGCCCTGTTCGAGCGGCTGTTCCGCACCCCCAGCGCGGTGGCCCAGCAGAAGCCGGGCGCGGGACTGGGCCTCACGATCGCGCTCGCCATCGTGGAGGCGCACGCCGGCACGATCGAGGTCGTGCAGAGCAACGACCGGGGGACCACCTTCCGGATGACCTTCCCGCTGCGCCCCGCGCACGCCGGCAGCTGAGGCGCGCCCCCGGCAGAGCTCAGAACAGCCGCTGGCTCGGGTCGTCCATGCCGCGCAGGGCGTCGTAGTCGACGACGGCGCAGGTGATCCCGCGGTCCTCGGCCAGCACCCGCGCCTGGGGCTTGATCTCCTGGGCGGCGAAGATGCCGGCCACGGGGCCCTTGCGGGTCAGGGCCGGATCGCGGTTGAGCAGCTCGAGGTAGCGAGTCAGCTGCTCGACCCCGTCGATCTCGCCCCGCCGCTTGATCTCGACCGCGACCGAGCGCCCGTCACTGTCGCGGCACATCAGGTCGACCGGACCGATGGCGGTGGGGAACTCCCGGCGTACCAGGCTCAGGCCCTCGGCCAGCGTCCCCGGGTGCTCGGCGAGCAGCTCCTGGAGATGCTTCTCCACACCGTCCTTCTGCAGGCCGGGATCCACGCCGAGCTCGTGGCGGGAGTCGTGGAGCACCTCCTCGATCAGGATGCGCAGGGTGTCGCCGGTCTTGGCTGCCACCGTCCACTCAACCTGACCGTCCTCGGTGGTGCCCTCGCGGACGGTGCACGGCGGGCTCATCCAGTTCAGCGGCTTGTAGGAGCCGCCGTCGGAGTGCACGAGCACCGAGCCGTCGGACTTGAGCATCAGCACCCGCGTGGCCATCGGCAGGTGGGCACTGAGCCGACCGGCGTAGTCGACCTGACAGCGTGCCACCACGATTCTCACGATCGGTGAATCTACCTGCCATGCTTGCGCGGTGCGTCGTGGGCCGAGCAGAGTCGTCGTGGTGGGTGCCGGAGTCACCGGCCTCACGTGCGCGGTCCGGCTGGCCGAGGCCGGCCATCGCGTGGACGTGTTGGCCCGCGACCTGCCGCTGGAGACGACCTCGGTCGTGGCCGCCGCGCTCTGGTACCCCTACAAGGCGCTGCCGCAGGACCGGGTCACCCGGTGGGCTGCGACGTCGTACGACGTGTTCCGTGCGCTGGCCTCCGGCGAGGGCGGGCCCGACACCGGCGTGACGATGCGGCCGGGGACCGAGGTGCTCCGCGAGCCCACCCCGGACCCGTGGTGGGTCGGCGCCGTACCCGACCTGGCCCGGACGCCGCCACCTGCGGGGTACGCCGACGCGTGGTCGTTCCCGGCGCCGGTGGCCGACATGCCGGTCTACCTGCGCTGGCTGCACGGGCGGCTCGAGGAGCTCGGCGGGACCGTCACCCGGATGAGCCTGCCGGCACTGCCGCCCGACCGGGAGGGCGAGGTGGTGGTCAACTGCGCCGGGCTCGGGTCACGGCTGCTGGCCGGCGACGCCGAGGTCACGCCCGTGCGCGGCCAGGTGGTCCTCGTCTCCGGGGTCAAGGTCGACCGCTGGCACCTCGACGCCGCCGGACCGACGTACGTGGTGCCGCGCGGGCGCGAGGTCGTGGTCGGTGGCACCGACGAGGCCGGCGACTGGAGCCGGACCGCCTCACCGGCCACGGCAGCCGACATCTGGCGCCGGGCCACGCAGCTGGTTCCCGAGCTCGCCGGGGCCACCGTCCTCGCCCACCGGGTGGGTCTGCGTCCCGTGCGCCCGGCGGTGCGGCTCGAGGCGCAGGGACGGGTGGTGCACTGCTACGGCCAGGGTGGCGCCGGGGTGACGTTGAGCTGGGGTTGTGCCGCCGAGGTGGTCGGCCTCGTGGATCAGCTGGCCAAGGCGGAGCCGATGACCAGCTGAGCGCGGGCACGGTCCGGGGACCATGTGAGAAGGGACCTTGTCGGCCCCAGTGAGGATCGTGCGAGGATGCCGCCATGGCACGTGACTTCAAGACCATCGGCGTAGTCGGACTGGGCACCATGGGTGCCGGCATCGCGGAGGTGTTCGCCCGCCACGGCTACAGCGTCGTCGGGGTGGAGATCGACGACGAGGCCGTGGACCGGGGCCGCCAGCACCTGCAGCACTCCACGGATCGTGCGGTCTCCCGCGGGAAGCTGAGCGAGGAGGACGCGGAGCAGCTGCGCAGCCGGGTCTCCTTCGCCACCCGCATGGAGGAGCTCAAGGACGCCGACCTCGTGGTCGAGGCAGTCGTGGAGTCCGCCTCGATCAAGAAGGCCATCTTCCGGGAGCTCGACGGGATCGTCTCCCCGGACACCATCCTGGCGACGAACACCTCGTCGCTCTCGGTCACCGAGATCTCCTCGGCCACCTCGCACCCCGGCCGGGTCATCGGCGTGCACTTCTTCAACCCCGCGCCGGTGCAGAAGCTCGTCGAGATCGTGCGCACCGTGGTGACCGCGCCCGACGTGCTCGAGGACGCCGCGGCACTGGTCGAGACGATCGGCAAGAACCCGGTCGTGTGCGGGGACAAGGCGGGCTTCATCGCCAACACGCTGCTGTTCGGTTACCTCAACCACGCGGTGTCGATGTACGAGAACCGGTACGCGACGCGCGAGGACATCGACGCGGCGATGCGCTACGGCTGCGGCTACCCGATGGGTCCGCTGGCGCTGCTCGACCTGATCGGCCTGGACACGGCGTACGAGATCCTGGACACGATGTATCGCCAGGGCCGGGACCGGCTGCACGCACCCGCGCCGATCCTCAAGCAGATGGTCACCGCCGGCCTCCTCGGTCGCAAGACCGGCAAGGGCTTCTACACCTACGAGGCGCCCGACAGCCCCGTCGTGGTGGCCGACGACCGAACCCCGTCGGCCGACGACGAGCCGCAGCTGCGCCACGACATCAACCTCGTCGGCGTCGTGGGCACCGGCACGATGGCCACCGGCATCGTGGAGGTCTTCGCCAAGGCCGGCTACGACGTGATCTACGTCGGCCGCTCCCAGGACAAGGTCGACGCCGTGAAGGCGACGATCGAACGTTCCCTGGACAAGGCGATCCAGCGCGGCAAGCTCGAGGAGTCGGTCAAGGCCGAGGTGCTGGGCCGGCTCACCGGCTCGACGTCGCTCGACGACCTCGCACAGGTCGACATCGCCGTCGAGGCGATCGCCGAGGACCTCAAGATCAAGACCACGCTGTTCGAGAACCTGGACGAGATCTGCAAGCCGGGCGCCATCCTCGCGACGACGACCTCCTCGCTGCCGGTCATCGCGTGTGCGCAGGCGACCAGCCGGCCCCAGGACGTCGTCGGGATGCACTTCTTCAACCCGGCGCCGATCATGAAGCTCGTGGAGGTGGTCAGCACGGTCTCCACCAGCGAGGACGTCGCCGAGACGACCCGCGCGCTGTGCGCCAAGGTCGGCAAGGTCGCGGTCTCCTGCGCCGACCGGGCGGGCTTCATCGTCAACGCACTGCTGTTCCCCTACCTCAACGACGCGATCAAGATGCTCGAGGCGCACTACGCGACGGCCGACGACATCGACACCGCGATGAAGCAGGGTTGTGCCCTGCCGATGGGCCCCTTCGAGCTGCTCGACGTGGTGGGCAACGACGTGTCGCTGGCGATCCAGCGCGAGCTCTACCTGGAGTTCCGTGAGCGTGGCTTCGCGCCGGCGCCGCTGCTCGAGCACATGGTCACCGCGGGCTACCTGGGCCGCAAGACCAAGCGCGGGTTCCGTGACTACAGCAAGCGCTGACCCCCGCTGGGGACGGGGACGTAACCTGAGGCCATGGGTTTCCTGATCTTCCTCATCGTGCTGGCGGTGGCAGCCCTCGTGGTGGTCCTCGTGGTCAAGAGCACCCAGCGCCGTGCGCTGGAGCGCAAGGAGGCCGAGCTGGCCCCGGTGCGCCAGTTCGCGTTCGAGGACGTCACCGCGCTCGGCGAGGAGCTGCAGGTGCTGGACATGGAGATGGCCGGGCGGGAGCTCGACCCCGGGCAGCACGCCGACTACCAGCGCGCACTCGACTCCTACGAGGCCGCCAAGCGTGCCGCCGACAAGATCACCGAGCCCGAGCACGTCAAGGGCGTCACCGAGATCCTCGAGGACGGCAAGTACGCCATGGCCTGTGTGCGCGCCCGCGTCGCAGGTCTGCCGCTGCCCACCCGCAGGCCCCCGTGCTTCTTCGACCCGCGCCACGGCCTCTCGGTCGAGGACGTCCCCTACACCCCTCCGGGCGGGGCCCAGCGCGACGTACCCGCGTGCGCGCTCGACGCCGAGCGGGTCAAGGTCGGCGCGGAGCCGGACATCCGCAAGGTGATGGTCGGCAACCGCCGGGTGCCCTACTTCCAGGGCGGTCGCGCCTACCAGCCCTACGCCGCGGGCTACTTCGGCGGCTTCGGCCCGATGGACTTCATGTTCATGGGGCTGCTGTTCGGGGGCGGCTTCGACGGGCTCGGTGAAGGCATCGGCGCCATCGGTGAAGGCCTCGGTGAGGGCCTCGGCTCCATCGGGGACGGCATCGGCGGGATGTTCGACGGCATCGGCGACCTCTTCGACGGCTTCGACTTCTAGCGCCGCCCCGAAGGTGTGACCTGCACGAAACCGTCCGTCAACCGTGCGGTGATCTTCGCCTGACACTCTCCAGGCTCACGCCAGGCCATGGAGAGGGACCGTGATGGATCACATCGCCGCAATCGAGGAGCAGCTCGCACGTCCTGTCCGGGAGTCCACCCAGACAGATCTCGCCACCCGGCACAAGCACGGTGTGAGCACCCTGCTCTCCCACCGCGTCGACCTGCGTGGTGTCTACGCCTTCGCCGACATCGTCGAGGAGTCCGTGCGCTGGTCGGCCTGACCCGCGTGGTCGCGGGGGCGGGCCGACGCGGCACAATGCCCTGGTGACCCTGCACACCACCACGTACGGCGACGGCGGATCCCCGATCGTCTTCTGCCACGGCCTGTTCGGCCAGGGCCGGAACTGGACGGGGGTGGCCAAGGCGCTCGCGCCCGATCACCGCGTCGTGCTGGTGGACCTGCCCCACCACGGCCGCTCGCCCTGGTCGGAGCGCTTCGACTACCTCGAGGTGGCCGACGAGATCGCCGGCCTCGTCGAGGGCATGTTCGGCGAGGATGAGCCGGTCACGCTCGTGGGGCACTCGATGGGCGGCAAGGCGGCCATGGTGACCGCGCTGCGCAGCCCGCGGCTGGTGCGGCGGCTGTGCGTGGTCGACATCGCCCCCGTGGCGTACGGCGGACGTGGCGAGTTCGAGGGCTACGTCGAGGCGATGCAGGGACTCGACCTGGACGCGGTCGAGCGCCGGGCCGACGCGGACGCCGCGCTGGCGGACGCCGTGCCCGAGAAGACCGTGCGCGACTTCCTGCTCCAGAACCTGCGCCGCGAGGGTGAGACCTGGGGCTGGCAGGTCAACCTCGACGTCCTCGGCCGCGACCTCGAGGTGCTCAGCGGGTGGCCCGAGGACGAGCTGCGCGACGTGGCGCCGTACGAGGGGCCGGTGCTGTGGGTCGCCGGGGCCGACTCGCGCTACGTGCGTCCCGAGCACGACGACCTGATGCGTCGGCTGTTCCCGCGCACGCGCAAGGTGGTCGTCAAGGACGCGGGGCACTGGGTGCACTCCCAGCAGCCGGACGTGGTCGTCGACATGGTCCGGCGGCTCTCGGCCTGAGGCGAGGCCTGCGTCAGAGAGCGTCCTGGTTGCGGACGAAGACCTCACGCACCAGCAGCAGCACCGCCGCGGCGGTGGGGATCGCGAGCAGCGCGCCGACGACGCCGAGCAGGCTGGCACCGATCAGGGCGGCGATCACGGTGACGGCGCCGGGGATGTCCACGGACTTCGACATCACCCTCGGGTAGATCAGGTAGTTCTCGACCTGCTGGTAGATCAGGAAGAAGATGATGCAGAAGATCCCGGTCTCGACGTCGGTGGCCAGGGCGATCGCGCTGACCACGATCGCTCCCAGGGTCGCCCCGATCATCGGGATCACGTCGAGGATGGCGACCACCACGGCCAGCGCCACGGCGTACTGCCCCAGGCCCACGATGAACAGGAAGATCAACGTGGAGACGCCGGCGCACAGCGCGACCAGGAAGGCGCCGGAGACGTAGCCGCCGATGCCCTCCAGGATCCGGTCGCCGAGGCTGGCCACCCGGGGGCGGCTGCTGGCGGGAGCCAGCTCGTAGAGGGCGGCCTTGACCCGGTCCAGGGAGGCCAGGAAGTAGAGGGTCAGCACGATCACGATGAACGCGTTGCCCAGCGCCGAGAGGATCGCGAGACCCACTCCCAGGACCCCGCCGAAGAGCTTGTTGGTGAGGTCGCCGCCGAGGACGTAGTCCTTGGCCTTGTCGATCACGTCGTACTTCGCGTCCAGGCGCTCGATCTGACGGTTGTGCTGGAGCTTGTCGAACCAGCCGGGGGCACTGTTGGACAGCGCGGTGACCTGGTCGGCGACCACCGGAGCGATGGCGAGGACGAACAGGGCCAGTGCGGCCACGAAGGCCAGCGCGACGAGCAGCACCGCAATGGAACGGCGGATGCCGCGACCGACCAGCCAGCGCACCACCGGGTTGAGCCCGAAGGCGATGAACAGGGCGACGACGATCAGCACGATCACCGAGCTGGCGTGCAGGATCAGCCCGCCGACCCAGTAGGCGACCAGCGCGCCCGCGGCCAGCAGGAAGCCGGTCACGAACGGGTGGCGGCCCCACGTGCCCATCGGGCGCCGAGCCGCCGGCGGGGGCGGGGGAGTCCGCTTCGCGTCGGTCGAGCCGGTTGATCCAGTGACTGTGTTCCCGGGGCCGGGTGCCTCCTGCGAGGCAGCCGACTCAGGCTCGGGGGTCGGTCCGCCGGACCCGGGAACCGTCACCTCAGCTCTCGTCGTCGGTGCCGAACCCTGCGACCACGTCGCGCAGCGCGGCGAGCTGGGCCGTGATCGAGTCGCGGCGGCGGGTCAGGCGCGAGACCTCGGCCCGCAGGACCTGCAGCTCGCGCTCGGAGTCGGCGTGCCCGCTGTTGCGCAGCGCGTCCGCCTGCTTCTTCGCGGCGCTGACGATCTGCTCGGCCTCGCGGCGCGAGCGGCTGACCAGCTGCTCGGCCTCCTGGGCCGCCTGGTCGCGGTGGGAGTTGGCTGCCTCGATGGCCTCGCGGGCCCGCTGCTCGGCTGCGTTGGCGCGCTCCTCGGCCTCGGCCACCAGGCGCCGGGTCTCGGCCGACGCGGAGTCGTGGTGCTCGGCCGCCTCGCGGGTCAGCCGCTCCTTCTCCACTGCCAGCTCGCGCCGAGCCTCCTGCACCTCGCGGTCGGCCGCGGCGCGTGCCTGCTCGGCCTCACGTGCGGTGCTCGTGCGCAGTGCGTTGGTCTCCTGCTCGGCGGCGAGGCGGTGCTGCTCGGCCTCGCGCTTGGCGGAGGCGAGGTGGTCGTCGGCCTCGGCCAGCGCGCGCACCCGGTGTGCCTCGATGTCGGCGATCGTGCGGCTGCGCGTCTCCTCGAGCTCGCGCGTCTGAACGACCCGCATGTCCTCGGCAGCGGCCTCGGCCTCGGACGTGATCGCGGCGGCGTCACGCTGGGCCTGGTGCCGGACCTGCGCGGCCTGCGCGTTGGCCTCCTCGAGGACGTCGGCAGCCTGCTCCTCGGCGAGCCGCAGCATCTCGCTGGCCTTGCCGCCGAGACCTGCGTAGGTGGGGTTCTCGTTCTCGTCGACCTTCACGCGCAGCGTCTCGACCTCGGCCTCGAGCGCCTCGAGGCGGCTCTGGGCCTCGGTCAGGCTCGCGGTCAGGCCGGCCTTCTCCGCGGCCGTGGCACGCAGCAGCCGGTCCACCGCGCCGGTGTCGTAGCCACCGCGACGCACGGTCGGCAGGGCCGGGAGCTGTGCCGCGGCGGGGGGCTCGGAGCGCTGGGTGGGGGCGGGACGCGCCCCGGTGCTGCCGGAGGCCTGGGGGCGTGAACCGGCTGCCGGGGGAGGTGGCAGTGGCCTCTCGGCGACCTTGTTGGCGGTCTTCTGCCCGGAGCGTGCGGCGCCCGGCTTCTCGCTGACCACGGGGATCACCTGGGTCGCCTCGTCGGCGGAGTCCCTGGTGCTGTCCCCGTCCTCGGGGTCGTTGTCGAAGATGGACAGTCCCTGGTCGCGCATCGGGTCGCTCATGAATCTTTTCTCCATCCGGCATTGGTGGTTCCGACGTACGCCGTCAGTCTCGCCCATTGCCAAAGCGATTCCGACCGCGACCCGTCCGACTCGCCGTAGTCCCGAAAAAAGGTGCCGGAAAAGGCGGCACCCGGCAGCACCAGTGGTGCTGCCGGGTGTCGTGAGGCGCAGGAGGTCGTTGAAACCTCACCTGTTCTGCCGGGTGGTCAGACCCCGCGGAACGCGTTGATCTGGTCGAGGTGCTTGGCGCGGAGCGCCTCGTCGCGGACGCCGAGACCCTCCTCGGGTGCCAGGCAGAGCACGCCGACCTTGCCCTGGTGGGCGTTCTGGTGCACGTCGACCGCGGCCTGCCCGACCTCGTCCAGGGTGTAGGTCTTGGACAGGGTGGGGTGGATCATCCCCTTGGCGATCAGGCGGTTGGCCTCCCACGACTCGCGGTAGTTGGCGAAGTGCGAGCCGATGATCCGCTTGAGGTTCATCCACAGGTAGCGGTTGTCGTACTGGTGCATGTAGCCGCTGGTCGAGGCACAGGTGACGATCGTGCCACCCTTGCGGGCCGCGTAGACCGAGGCGCCGAAGGTCTCCCGGCCCGGGTGCTCGAAGACGATGTCCACGTCCTCGCCACCGGTGAGGTCGCGGATGTCCTTGCCGAACCGGCGCCACTCCTTGGGGTCCTGGGTGTGCTCGTCCTTCCAGAACTTGTAGTCGGCCTCGGAGCGGTTGATGATCAGCTCGGCGCCCATCTTGCGGGCGATCGCCGCCTTCTCCTCGTTGGAGACCACGCACACCGGGACCGCGCCGCCGTTGAGGGCGTACTGCGTGGCGAAGCCGCCCAGCCCGCCGCTGGCGCCCCAGATCAGGACGTTGTCGCCCTGCTTCATCCCGGCGCCGTTGCGGCTCACCAGCTGGCGGTAGGCGGTGGAGTTCACCAGGCCGGGGGAGGCGGCCTCCTCCCAGGTCAGGTGGTCCGGCTTGGGCATCAGCTGGTTGGACTTGACCAGCGCGATGTGCGCCAGGCCGCCGAAGTTGGTCTCGAAGCCCCAGATGCGCTGCTCGGGGTCCATCATCGTGTCGCCGTGGCCGTCGGGGCTCTCCAGCTCGACGGAGAGGCAGTGCGCGACGACCTCGTCGCCGGGCTTCCAGGAGTGCACGCCGAGGCCGGTCTTGAGCACCACGCCGGAGAGGTCGGAGCCGACCACGTGGTAGGGCAGGTCGTGCCGCTTGGACAGCGGCGACATCCGGCCGTAGCGCTCCAGGAACCCGAACGTGGAGACCGGCTCGAAGATCGAGGTCCACACGGTGTTGTAGTTGATGGCGCTGGCCATCACGGCGACGAACGCCTCGCCGGGGCCGAGCTCGGGCAGGGCCACGTCCTCGATGTGGATGGACTTGCGCGGGTCCTTGTCGCGGGTGGCGAGACCCTCGAACATCTCCACCTCGTCCTTGTGGACCGTGGCGGCCCGGTAGGACTCCGGGAGTTCGAGGGCGGCGTACTCCTCACTGCTCGTGTCGCCGGCGAGGATGGCCTCGAGGATCTTCTGCACGTGGGGCTCCTGTGGGGGGTGACGTCGTCGGTCCGGTTGGGCTGCGGCGGAATCTACCGGCGAGTAGCCCCCGTGTCAGCCCGGTGTGACCTATCTGGCTACCGGGAGCGGCGGGGGCGACCGAGGACCCCGGACCGGCTCAGGGCAGGCGCGAGAACCAGCGCAGCGAGAGGGCCGCGGCCAGCAGCCCGAGGAGGAGGGCGGCGGCCGCGGCGTACTGCGTGACCTCGCGGGGCTCCTCGCGGTAGCCGATGGAGGACTGGACCTCGTCGTAGACCTCGTTGAGCTCGTCGCTGCTCCGGGCGGTGTAGGCGTGGCCACCGCTCTCCGCGGCCAGCGCCGCGAGCGTCGCCTCGTCCACCGGCACGCTGACCAGCTGCCCCTCGCTCTCCACGGTCCCGTCGGGGGTGCCGTAGGCGATGGTGGAGACCGGCACCCCGGCCTCGCGGGCCGCTCGCGCGGCCTCCTGCGGGGTGCGCCCGGTGGTGTTGGTGCCGTCGGAGAGCAGCACGACGTGGGCGGGTACGCCGGCCTGGTCGGCCCGCGCCGCCATCAGCTGCACCTGCTCCAGCGAGGTGAAGACCCCTTCGCCGATCGCCGTCCGGGTGGACAGGTCGAGGTCGTTGAGGGCGGCGACGACGTCGTCGCGGTCCGCGGTGGGGGGAGCCAGCACGGTGGTGACCCCCGAGAACGTGACCAGGCCGGCGTTGAACCCGCGGGGCAGGTCCTCGACGAACCGGGTCGCGGCCTCGGCGGCCGCGTCCAGCCGGTTCGGCGACACGTCGGTGGCCTTCATCGACAAGGAGACGTCCACCGCGACGATGACCGTGGCGTTCTCCCGGGGGACCCGCACGTCCATCTCCGGCCTGGCCGCCGCGAGTGCCATCAGTGCGAAGGCGGCCAGCAGCACGGCGGCGGGGGCGTGGCGCCGCCACCCGGGCCTGCGCGGGATCAGCCGTTCCAGCATCGGCAGCGAGGCGAACCGGACCGCGTAGCGGCTGCGGCGGCGCTGCTGGACCACGTAGGCCACCGCGAGCGCCGCCACCGGCACGAGCAGCAGCAGCCACCAGGGGGAGAGCAGCCTCATCGCCGGCTCCTCATCCGTGGCGCTCCGCTCCTGCGGGCCTGGTCGCGGCGCAGGAACCAGACCAGGTCACCGACCCAGTCGCGGTCGGTGCGTAGCAGCACGTGCTGGGCACCCGAGGCGCGGACGGCTGCGGCGACGCTCTCACGATGGGCGGCGGCGAGGGCGGCGTACTGCTCGCGCAGGCGCGCCGAGGAGGTCCACACCTCGGAGCGGCGGCCGGACTCGGGGTCCATCAGCACCACGGGCCCCACGTCGGGCAGGGCCAGCTCGCGGGGGTCCAGGATCTCCACGACCAGCACGTCGTGGCGAGCGCAGAGGTGCCGCAGCGGCTGCTCCCACGAGAACGGCCGCTCGGTGCTGCCGTCGGGCTCGACGAAGTCGCTGATCACCACGCGGGCCCCGCGTCGGCGCTGCCGGGCGTCGAGCGCGGTCAGTGCGGGCGCGAGCCCGGGGGCCACCGGGGTCCGGGGCACTGCCCGGCCGCGATGGCCGGTCGGCCCGCGGCCCGACATGGCGCGTACCGCGGCCTGGCGCGGTGGCAGTGGCGGCGACCAGCGCACCGCGTCCTCACCGAGGTGGGCCACGCCCATCCGGTTGCCGGGGCCGTCGCTGAGCAGCCCGATCGCGCCGGTGACCCAGGCCGCCAGCTCGCCCTTCTCGATCTCGACGGTCCCGAAGTCCATGCTGGCGGTCTCGTCGACCAGGACCCAGGTCTCGAGCTCGTACTCGGCCCGGGTGCGCCACACGTGGGGTTCCTGGCTCCGGGCGGTCACGTTCCAGTCGATGCGGCGTACGTCGTCGGAGCCCGCGCGGTAGGGGACGACCTCCTCGGGGTCGCTTCCCGGACCGAGGCGGGTGCCCTCGCGGGCGCCGTACAGGGTGCCGGCGAGCCGCCGGTTCAGGGCGAGCTCGAGCGCTGCGAAAGCGCGTCGGGACTCGGCCAGGGACCTCACGCTGCTCCGGTCTCCCGCTCGCCGGCAGCGTCGTCGTGGGGTGCGATCTGGGGAGCCGGGACCACGGAGAGCAGGTAGGCGACCACCTGGCGCGCGTCCACCCCGTCGGCGATGGCGTCGAAGGTGAGCACGAGCCGGTGTGAGAGCACGTCGCTCGCGACGTCGTACACGTCACGGGGCAGCACGTAGTCACGACCGCGCATCAGGGCCAGTGCCCGGGCCGAGGCGACGAGACCGAGCGTGGCTCGGGGGGAGGCCCCGAACTCGACGTGGGGGGCGATCGGCTCCAGGCCGTAGCGGGCCGGCTCGCGGGTGGCCATCACGAGGGCCACGGCGTACTGGGCGACGGCGTGGTGGACGAAGATGCGGTCCGCGGCCCGTTGCAGGTCGAGCACGGCCTCGGTGCTGAGCACCTCGCGGGCGCGTGGGGGGTCGACGCTCATCCGCTGGAGGATCGCGAGCTCCTCGGCGGCATCGGGGTAGCGGACGTCCACCTTCATCAGGAAGCGGTCGCGCTGGGCCTCGGGCAGGGAGTAGACGCCCTCGGACTCGATCGGGTTCTGCGTGGCCATCACCAGGAACGGCTCCGGCAGCGGGTAGGTGCGTCCGCCGATGCTCACCTGCCCCTCGGCCATCGCCTCCAGCAGCGCGGACTGGACCTTCGCCGGGGCCCGGTTGATCTCGTCGGCGAGCACCAGGTTGGCGAAGATCGGCCCGAGCTCGATGTCGAAGGTCTCGGAGGAGGGGCGCCACACCCGGGTCCCGACGATGTCGCCGGGCATCAGGTCGGGGGTGAACTGCAACCGGTGGAAGCTGCCGCCGGTGACCTCGGCGAGCGTCCGGACGGCCAGGGTCTTGGCGACGCCGGGAACGCCCTCGAGGAGCAGGTGTCCCCGGGCGAGCAGCGCCACGACCATCCGCTCGACCATCAGGTCCTGGCCCACCAGCACCCGCTTGATCTCGAACAGCGCCCGTTCCAGGAGCGCCGCGCTCTGCTCGGTCGGGGGCGTGTCGTCCTGGATCGTGGTCATCGGGCGTCCTCGGTGTCTCGACGGGTGCCACCACTTCACCACGGGAACGAAACGGACAGCGAGGGGTTGGCCCGAAAAACCGGGGAAAGGGGGTGGACCCCGCCCCGGGGAGAGGGAGGCTCAGGCGCCGGCGGGCTCCACCAGCTCGACGAGCACGCCACCGGCGTCCTTGGGGTGGATGAAGTTGATCCGCGAGTTCGCGGTGCCCCGGCGAGCCTCGTCGTACAGCAGTCGCAGGCCGCGCTCGCGCAGGATCGCGCTGACCTGGTCGACGTCGGTGACGCGGTAGGCGAGCTGCTGCAGGCCCGGGCCGGACCGGTCGAGGAACTTCGCGATGGTCGACTGCTCGTTCAGCGGGGCCAGCAGCTGGATCTTGGAGCCCTTGGGGTCGGACGGGTCGCCCACGGCCACCATCGCCTCGCGCACACCCTGCTCCTCGTTGGTCTCCTCGTGGGTGACCTCCATGCCGAACTTCTCGCGGTACATGGTGATCGCGGCGTCGAGGTCCGGGACGGCGACGCCCACGTGGTCGATGCAGGTGAACAGGTGGGCCGGGATGTCCAGCGGGGCTGACGTGGGGGTACTCATGTGCGCATCCTCGCCCAGTGGGCGCTGCGGCCTCAACGGGGTGTGACGGGTCGAACACCACCCGGAGCCGGACCCCCCTGCACCTGCGGGCCGTTGCTGGGTACTGTCGGACGACCAGACTGCTCTACAGGAGGCACTCCCATGTCATCGACCAATGGTGGATCCGTCATCGTCGCCGGCGCCCGTACGCCGATCGGACGCCTCCTCGGGGGCCTGAAGACCCTGTCCGCCGCCGAGCTCGGCGGAGTTGCGATCAAGGCGGCCCTGGAGAAGGCCGGCGTGTCCGGCGACCAGGTCGACTACCTGATCATGGGCCAGGTCATCCAGGCCGGTGCCGGCCAGAACGCTGCCCGTACGGCGGGCGTCGCCGCGGGCCTGCCGATGTCGCTGCCTTCGATCACCATCAACAAGGTGTGCCTGTCCGGCATAAACGCGATCGCGATGGCCGACCAGATGATCCGCGCCGGGGAGCACGACGTCGTCGTGGCCGGCGGGATGGAGTCGATGACCAACGCCCCGCACCTGCTGCTGAAGTCCCGCGAGGGGACCAAGTTCGGCGACGCGAAGCTCGTCGACTCGATGGCCTACGACGCGCTCTTCGACCAGACCACCCAGCAGGCCATGGGCCTGCTCACCGAGGAGTGCAACGCGGCCGGCGCCAACCTGACCCGCGAGGAGCAGGACGAGTTCTCCGCGCAGTCGCACCAGAAGGCCGCCCAGGCCTGGAAGAACGGTGTCTTCGACGAGGAGGTCGTCCCCGTCGAGATCCCGCAGCGCAAGGGCGACCCGGTCGTGGTCAGCCAGGACGAGGGCGTGCGTGGCGACACCACCGCCGAGTCGCTGGGCAAGCTGCGCCCCGCCTTCAACAAGGAGGGCACCGTCACGGCGGGCTCCTCCTCCCAGATCTCCGACGGCGCCTGCGCCGTCGTGGTGATGAGCAAGGCCAAGGCCGAGGAGCTCGGGCTGAGCTGGATCGCCGAGATCGGCGCCCACGGCCAGGTCGCCGGCCCCGACTCCACCCTCCAGCTCCAGCCCGCCGCGGCGACCGCCAAGGCGCTGGAGAAGGAAGGCATCTCCGCCGACGACGTCGACCTCGTGGAGTTCAACGAGGCGTTCGCCGCGGTCGGCATCTCCTCCGCGCGTGAGCTCGGCATCCCCGACGAGAAGGTCAACGTCAACGGTGGCGCGATCGCCCTGGGTCACCCGGTCGGCATGTCCGGCGCCCGGATCGTGCTCCACCTCGCCCTCGAGCTCCAGCGCCGCGGAGGCGGCACCGGGGTGGCCGCCCTGTGCGGTGGCGGTGGCCAGGGTGACGCCCTGGTCATCAAGGTTCCCTCCTCCTGAGCGAGAGGGGCATGAGCAGACGGTCGACCGGCGACGTACCCGCACTGGTCGAGAAGGCCAGGGCGGGGGACGCGAGGTCGGTCGCACGGCTGATTTCGCTGGTCGAGGACGCCTCGCCGCTGCTGCGCGAGGTGATGGCCGGGCTGGCGCCGTACACCGGCACGGCCGGCGGCCGGCGCGCACACATCGTCGGGCTGACCGGGTCTCCCGGTGTCGGCAAGTCGACCTCGACCGCGGCGATCGTCACCGCCCTGCGTGCGCAGGGCAAGCGGGTGGGCGTGCTCGCGGTGGATCCGTCGTCCCCGTTCTCCGGGGGAGCGCTGCTCGGTGACCGGGTGCGGATGCAGGACCACGCCCTCGACAAGGACGTCTACATCCGCTCGATGGCCTCGCGCGGGCACCTCGGCGGTCTCTCCTGGGCGGCCCCGCAGGCGCTGCGCGTGCTGGACGCCGCCGGCTGCGACGTGATCCTCGTCGAGACCGTGGGCGTGGGCCAGAGCGAGGTGGAGATCGCCGCCATGGCCGACACCACGATCGTGCTGCTCGCCCCCGGGATGGGTGACGGGATCCAGGCGGCCAAGGCCGGGATCCTCGAGATCGGCGACCTCTACGTGATCAACAAGGCCGACCGCGAGGGTGCCGACCAGGTACGCCGGGAGCTGCGCGGGATGCTCGCGCTGGCCGACCGTCCCGAGGGGGCCTGGCAGCCCGAGATCGTCAAGACCATCGCGAGCAAGGGCGAGGGCGTCGACGAGGTCGTGGCCGCGATCGACCGGCACCGGGCGCACCTGGAGGCCAGTGGTGAGCTCGAGGCGCGGCGGTTGCGGCGGGCCCGGGACGAGATCGAGGCGATCGCCGTCACCGCGTTGCGCGAGCAGTGGCGCGGGGTGCACGAGAACGCCGCGCTCGACGAGCTGGCGGCCGAGGTCGTCGCCGGGAAGAGCGACCCCTACGCGGCGTCCGACCTGCTGCTCGAGAGCCTCGAGTCGGGGTCGGGCTAGCCCCGGCGTCTCCGCGTTTCGGTGCTCACCGGACCGGTGAGCCTCGATATCGGGCGGTTCCAGGCGCGCCTGAGTCGAATCGTGGCGCGTTCTTGGTACAACAACTCTGTCGTGGGCGCGTTCTGGTGCCCACGGTCTTCCCCCGGACACAAGGAGCAACCGATGGACGGCGCGCTGAAGAAGGGTGTCGGCCTCCTCGTCATCTTGTTCCTCGGCTTCTGGCTCGTGCAGGACCCCAACGGGTTCGGTGCCAGCGCCAAGGAGGCCACCAGCACGATCTGGGACCTGCTGGTCAAGCTCTTCGACGCGATCATCCGGTTCGTCCAGTCGGTCAGCAGCTGAGCGCACCATGAGGCGGGTCGTCGCCTGGCTGACCGATCCCTCGGTCGGCGCCCGGCTGCTGCGGGACGAGGACGAGGTCGTGGTCGACATCGTGCACAAGCACTGGGTCGTCTACCTGCTCCCCGGCCTGCTGGTCTTCGCCGGGATCCTGTGCTGGGCCCAGGTCCCGTTCGCCTCCCTCGAGCTGGGCTGGGTGCCCCTGGTCGTGGGCGCCGTGCTGGTCGGGTGGGGCGTGCTGAAGGCCCTGCAGCGCAACATCGACCGGTTCGTGGTCACCAACCAGCGGGTCTTCCGGGTGCACGGGCTGTTCAACCGCAAGGAGGCCACGATGCCGCTGAGCCGGATCCTGGACATCTCGGTGGACAAGCCCCTGCACGGCCGGATCCTCGACTTCGGTCACTTCGTCTTCGAGTCCGCGGCGCAGGCCCAGGGGCTGCGCGACATCCGCTACGTGCCGCGCCCCGACGAGCGCAACCTGACCATTCAGCGGGTGGTGACCCGGGCGGGCCTGCGCGGGCGGGGCCCGCACCACACGGAGCGGGGCGAGGTCTCCCCCTAGAGGCCGGCGGCCGCCTGCAGGTCGCTGCGGATCGCGTCGAGCCGCCCGACGGCGTTGATCCGGGCCGCGTCCACGGCGTCTTCTCGCACCGGGACGACGACCTCGAGGTAGCACTTGATCTTCGGCTCCGTGCCCGAGGGGCGTACGACGACACGGCCGTCGTCGGCGAGCCGGAACCGGAGGCCGTTGGTCGGGGGCAGGCCGTTGCCGCCCGCGGAGAGGTCGTCGACCCCCAGGACCGCCAGGCCGCCCAGCGAGGCGGGGGGAGCTGCACGCAGCCGGTCGACGACCGCCGCGATGGACGCGACGTCGTCCATCCGCACCGAGAGCTGGTCGGTGGCGTGCAGTCCGTAGCGGCTCGCGATGTCGTCGAGCAGGTCGCGCAGCGTCCGGCCGGCGGCCTTGGCCCGGGCGGCGATGTCGCAGACCATCAGCAGCGCCGAGACACCGTCCTTGTCCTTCACGTGCCGGGGGTCGACGCAGTAGCCGAGCGCCTCCTCGTAGCCGAAGGCCAGGTCGGGCACCCGTCCGATCCACTTGAAGCCGGTGAGCGTCTCGGCGTACAGCTGGTGCTCGGCGACGGCCATCTTGCCGAGCAGCGACGAGGAGACGATCGAGGTGGCGTAGACGCCCTCGCGCCGCAGGCCGAGCAGGTGGTGGGCGAGCAGCGCCCCCACCTCGTCGCCGCGGAGCATCTGCCAGCCGTGGGGTCCTCCGGGGATCGCGACCGCGCACCGGTCGGCGTCCGGGTCGTTGGCGACCACGAGGTCGGCGCCGACCTCCTCGGCGAGGGCCAGCGCGAGGTCCATCGCGCCGGGCTCCTCGGGGTTGGGGAACGGCACGGTCGGGAAGTCGGGGTCGGGCTCGAACTGCGCGGTGGCGACGCGCGGCTCGCTGAACCCGGCCTCGCGCAGCGCGGTGAGCACCGTGGCCCCGCCGACGCCGTGCAGGGGGGTGTAGACGATGTCGAGGTCGCGCGGTCCGGCGCCGACCAGGTCGACGACGGTCTTCAGGTAGCGGTCGAGGAGGTCGTCACCGAGGACCTCGCCGCCGTCGCCGCGGGGGATGTCCACGACCGGACCCACGGCCGCGATCTGCTCGGCGATCTGCTCGTCGGCGGGTGCGACGATCTGGCTGCCGTCGCCCAGGTAGACCTTGTAGCCGTTGTCCTGGGGCGGGTTGTGGCTCGCGGTGACCATCACCCCGGCCACGCAGCCGAGCTCGCGGATCGCGAACGCGAGGACGGGGGTGGGCAGCGGCCGCGGCAGGGTCATGGCCCGGAAGCCGGCGCCGGTCATCACCTCGGCGGTGTCGCGGGCGAAGACCTCGGAGTTGTGCCGGGCGTCGTACCCGATCACCACGGGGGCGCCCAAGGGCGCTCCGCTCGCCGTGAGGTACGCCGCCAGGCCGGCCGCCGCGCGGAGCACCACGACCCGGTTCATCCGGTTGGGACCCGCCCCGAGCGCACCGCGCAACCCGGCGGTGCCGAACTCCAGGGTGCCGTCGAAGCGGTCCGCGAGCTCGGCGGAAGGGCCCTGACCGACCAGCTCCGCGAGCTCTGCCCTGGTCGCGGGGTCGGGGTCCTCGGCGGCCCAGGCGCGGGCACGATCCAGCAGGTCGGCATCGGTGTGGTCGGTCCGGCGGGTCATGGGCCCGAGGCTAGATCATCGCCACCCAGCCCGATCGGGCTCCCACCGATGGACATACTGGTGCCCATGCCTGCGCGAAGCTTCCGGTTCTCCAGCTCCCTGGACGTGGCGGCGCCACGTGAGCGGGTGCACGCCGTGCTCGTCGATCTCGAGCACTACGGCGACTGGTGGCCGCAGGTGCGCGCCGTCGCCAAGCTCGACGACGACCGGGCGCTGGCGGTGTGCCGCTCCGCGCTGCCCTACGACCTCGAGCTCGAGCTCACGGCGGTGAGCCGCGACCTCGACCTGTTGGAGGTGCGCATCGACGGCCCGATCCGGGGCTGGGCGAGGTACCACCTGTCCGAGCGGGCAGACGGCTCGGCGCGCACCTCGCTGCGCTTCGAGCAGGAGGTACGCGCCGAGGCCTCGATGTTCGTGATGGCGTCGTACACCGCCAAGCCGCTGCTCAGCTGGAACCACCACCGGATGATGGTGGGCGCCGAGCGCGGCCTGCGGGAGAGGCTTCAGGACAGGGCTGCGACCGCGGCGTCGTAGTCCGGCTCCTGGCCGATCTGGGGGACGAGCTCGCTGTGCACGACGACGTTGTCCGCGTCCAGGACGACGACGGCGCGGGCGAGGAGGCCCTCGAACTTCGTGTCGGTGAGCCGGACGCCGTAGTCCTCGCCGAACGAGGAGCGGAACGCGGACCCGACCTGGACGCCCTCGAGGCCCTCGGCGCCGCAGAACGCGGTCATCGCGAACGGCAGGTCGACCGAGACGTTGAGCACCGTGGTGTCCTCGAGCCCGGAGGCGAGCTCGTTGAACTTGCGGACGCTCGCCTGGCACACGCCGGTGCCGATGCTCGGGAAGATGCTGAGCACCTTGCGACCGGTCAGGTCGGCAAGGCTGAACTCCTTGAGGTCGGCGTCGACCAGGGTGAAGTCGGGAGCCTGGTCGCCCACGGCGGGCAGTTCTCCGACAGTGTGGGCAGGGGTGTCTCCGAGTGCGGTGGTAGCCATGCGCCCAACCTAGCCGGGGGTGGTCAGCGCCTCGCGCGCGGTCCGAACTGCGGAGCCGCCTTCGCGAAGGCGGCCTTGCGGGCGGCCTTGGTGTTCGCGGCGACCAGGAGGACCAGCTGCTCGGCGCGTTCGCGGGCGAACGTGCGCCGGGGCGAGGAGGTCCAGGTCTGGTCGAAGAGCCGCTTGGCCGCCGCCAGCGCGTCGGGGGACTTCGTGGCGAGCTCGCGGGCGAGCTCGTCCGCGGCGGCCTCGGGGTCCGCGGCGAGGTCGGTGACCAGGCCCAGCTCGCGGGCCTCCTTGCCGGAGACCTTGCGTGCGCTCATCGTGAGCAGCTTCGCGGTGTCGATGCCGACCAGCTCGGAGAGCGAGCGGACCCCGGACATGTCGGGGATCAGTCCCCAGCGTCCCTCGAGGACCGACCACTCCGAGTCCGGCGTGGCGATCCGGAAGTCGGCGGCGAGCGCGATCTGCAGCCCCCCGCCGTAGCAGTGGCCGTGGACCGCGGCGATCACCGGCACGGGCAGCCGGCGCCAGGCCCAGCACGCCTCCTGGAAGGTGTTGGTCCCGCGCCAGGGGCGGGGCGTGAACGCGCCCGCGATGCCGCGGGGCGACTTCAGCACCGCGGCGAAGTCGAGCCCGGCGCAGAAGGAGTCGCCCTCGCCGCTGATCACGACCGCGCGCAGCGAACGGTCCCGGCGCAGCGTGCGGGCCGTGGACACCAGCTCGTCGAGCGTCTGCAACGTCAGCGCGTTGAGCTTCTCCGGTCGGGCGAGCCGGACGTGGGCGATGCCGTCGGTGACGGTGTGGGTGACGAGCTGGGTCATGGCGTCATGTTACCGATCGGTAATGGCGCCGCCATGCCCAGCCGTCCCGACTCAGGAGTCGATGCTGGACATGTCCCCGTAGCGCTCGCCGGCCACCGCGTCCCGGGGGACCGCCTGCTCCAGGGCGCTGAGGTCCTCGGGGGTGAGCTCGAGGTCGGTCGCGGCCACGTTCTCCTCGAGGTAGCGCACCCGCTTGGTGCCCGGGATCGGCACGACGTCCTCGCCCTGGGCGAGCACCCACGCCAGCGCGAGCTGGCCCGGGGTGGCGCCCTTCCCGGCCGCGATCTCCTTGACCTTCTCCACCAGGGAGAGGTTGGCCTCCAGCGCGTCGCCCTGGAAGCGCGGGAAGTACGGCGAGCGCCGGCTGTCGGCCTCGCCGTCGGCACCCGAGTCGCGGGTGATCGACCCGGTGAGCAGTCCTCGGCCCAGCGGGGAGTAGGGCACCAGTCCGATCCCGAGCTCCCTGATCACGCCGAGGATCTCGTCCTCGATGTCGCGGGAGAACAGGGAGTACTCGGTCTGGAGGGCGGTGATCGGGTGCACGCCGTGGGCCTTGCGGATGTTCGCGGCACTGGCCTCGGAGAGCCCGAGGTGGCGGACCTTGCCGGCCTGCACCAGCTCGGCCATGGCGCCGACGGTCTCCTCGATCGGGACGGTCGGGTCCACCCGGTGCTGGTAGTAGAGGTCGATGTGGTCCACGCCGAGGCGGCGCAGCGAGTCGTCGCAGGCCTGGCGGACGTACTCCGGCGAGCCGTCGATGCCGAGGCGCTCTCCGTCGGGGCCACGCTTGTTGCCGAACTTGGTGGCGAGCTGGACCTGGTCGCGACGGTCCGCGATCGCCTTGCCGACGAGCTGCTCGTTGATGAACGGCCCGTACATGTCGGCCGTGTCGAGGAAGGTGACCCCGAGGCCGAGGGCCCGGTGGATGGTGTCGATGCCGCCCTGCTCGTCTGGAGTCCCGTAGAACTCCGACATCCCCATGCAACCCAGCCCGAGGCTGGAGACGGTGAGCGGGCTGGATCCTGACTGGCCGAGAGTGCGCTGGTTGATCGTCATGGAACCACTCAACGACCTGGAGTGCGCTCCAGGTCAAGACCCGGGCGGGCGACTCAGCGGCGCTGGTCGACCTGGCCCTCGTAGAGCCCGATCTTGTGGTCGATCGCGCGCAGGTGCCCGGTGACCTCGGCGAGCTGCTGCTCGACCCGGCGCCGGTGGGCCTTGAGCAGGGTCAGCCGCTCGAGCTCGTTGCCGGGTCCGCTGCGGACGAGCTCGGCGTAGCGCCGTACGTCGCGGATCGGCATGCCGGTCGAGCGCAGCCTGGTGATCATCTGGATCCAGGTGAGGTCGCGCTCGGCGTAGCGGCGGTGTCCCGAGGAGGAGCGTTCCACCGAGGCCAGCATCAGCCCGTCGCGCTCGTAGTAGCGCAGGGTGTCGGGCGTCAGGCCCGTCTCCAGGGCCGCCTCGGCGATGCTCAGCGCAGTCACCGGTCCAGTGTGCCCCCTGGAGTGGGCTCGAAGTCAACGACCGGTGTCGAAGGCGGGACGCTCGAACTCCGCCGTGGCGTAGGGGCCACCGACGTGCGCCGCCTCGAGGCGGTCGGCCTCGGTCTCGGGCCCGGACTCGATGTCGGCGGCGAAGTCCTCGGCGTCGTCGTGGGGGTCGTAGCCGAGCGCGCGCCCGGGAGCGAGGTCCCACCACCCGCGGGTGTTCGCCGAGACGCCGTAGAGCACCGCATGTCCCGGCTTCGGTGCGGTGAGCGTGGCGTGGAACATCCGCACCGCGTCGTCGGGGGAGAGCCACGTGCTCAGCTGGCGACGCGTCGTGGGCCGGGGGAGGAACGAGCCGATCCTGGTGCAGATCGTGTCGAGCCCGTGCCGGTCGGTGTAGAGCTGCAGCAGTGCCTCCGCCGCGACCTTGCTGACGCCGTAGAAGGTGTCCGGGCGGCCGTTCGCCTCGACCCCGAGGAGGTCCGAGCGAGGGGTACGGCCGACGGCGTGGTTGCTCGAGGCGTAGGCGATGCGGCGTACGCCGTGACGCACCATCGCCTCGAGCAGGGCCGCGGTGGTGATGACGTGGGAACCCAGGGCGTCGGGCAGCGAGGACTCGGTGGGAATCCCGGCCAGGTGGATCACGGCCTCGGGCCGAATCGTCTCGACTGCGGCGTCGACGGCCACGGGGTCGGTGCAGTCGAGGTCGACGTCGCTGCCATGGCCGGGGAGGTCGGCGCCGACCACCTCGTGGCCGAGGGTGCTCAGACCGGGTAGGAGGACGCTGCCGATCGAGCCGGCCGCGCCGGTGAGGAGGACTCGCATCCTCGCAGGCTAGTTGAGCATCAGTCGGCCCGCGGAGTGCGGCGGTGCTCCTCCAGGGTGGCGTCGAGCTCGGCGAAGAGGGCCTGGTTGAGGCGGAACGCCGCCTTCACCTCGTGCACCACCAGGGCCTTCTGCGCGGCGTCGAGCGGGGCGGCGTCGAGCCGGGCCCGGTAGGCGTCCTTGTAGGGCTTCGGCTTCGGGATCTGGGCGAAGTCGTAGAAGGCGATCCCGTGCCCGTCCTCGCCGAGGTCGAACTCGCGCTTGAGGATGCGTCCGATGGCCTGGCCGCCGGAGAGGTCGCCGAGGTAGCGGGTGTAGTGGTGGGCGACGAAGAGCCCTCCCCAGGACGCGGACGCCCGGACCCGCTCGGCGTAGTCGTCCGCGGCGGGGCTCGACACCGGGGCCGTGGGGTCGGTGCTCCAGAACGCGAGGTCGGCCTCGATCGCCTCCAGTCGTTCCAGGGCCGGGTCCGCCACCGCTGCGACCAGGGGGTCGGAGCCGTGCGTGCGGCCCACGTCCTCGAGCACCGCGTAGACGGTGCGCAGTCGCTTGAGGTAGCCGGCGTACCCCGCCTCGTCGACGCGGCCGGCGAGGAGCGCCGTCATGAACCTGGAGTCCTCGGCCTCCTGGTGCTCGACGCGCGAACCCTCGCGCATCGCCTGGGAGAGCGAGTCCGTCAGTAGGCCGGTCTCGTGGAGAACGCTCATCTGGACACCTTGTCGTCGTGGGCGGGTGGAGTTGCTGACGGACTGTCAGATCCAAGATGACAGTCTGTCACATAAACCCTCTAGTTAGGCAAGGCCATCCTAAGTTAGGGTAGCCTTCATTCGCGCTGAGAGACACCCTGCGCCGCCGACTGCTCCGCCTGTGCGGACCTGCCCGAGAACCGAGGACCCCCATTGCGCACGCCAACCCGCCCGCGTCCCGGGAGATCAGCTCCTCGGGTGGTGACCGCGGTGATCCTGGTCGCGGCGACGGTCGCGGGCTGTGGGGACACCGCGGCGAGCACCAGCGGGTCCGGGAAGGCCGCCCCCGAGCTCGCCTCGGTCTCCGCGCTGGAGGACCCGAGGCAGTGGAAGGGGCCCTCCACCGCCCGGCTCTCGCACCCGGACGTCGAGCCGGTCGCCGAGGACGCCGCGCCGGCACTGCCGGTCACGGTGACCGACGAGCAGGGCACCAGGGTCACCGTGAAGGACACCAGCCGGATCCTCGCGATCGACGTCTACGGCACCACGGCCCGCACCGTGGCCGAGCTGGGCCTGGGGGACCGGCTGGTCGGACGCGATGTCTCCACCCAGTTCGAGGAGGCCAAGGACCTGCCCCTGGTCACCGCCCACGGTCACGACCTCAGCGCGGAGTCGATCCTCGAGCTCGACCCGACCGTCATCCTCACCGACACCTCCCTGGGGCCGTGGGACGTGATCTTGCAGATGCGGGACTCGGGCATCCCGGTCGTGGTGCTCCCGGCCAAGAGGAGCCTGGAGAACCTGGACTCGTTCACCACCAAGGTCGCCGAGGCGCTCGGCGTCCCTGCCGCGGGGCAGGCCCTCGTGAAGCGGACCGAGTCGCAGGTCGCCAAGGTGCGGGCGGCGGTCGCAAAGGCTGCTCCCACCACCACCCGGGACAAGCTGCGCACGGTCTTCCTCTACGTGCGCGGCAAGAGCGGCGTCTACTACATGTTCGGCGAAGGCTCGGGAGCCGACTCGCTCATCGACTCCCTCGGGCTCTACAACGTGGCCGAGGAGATCGACTGGAACGGCATGAAGCCGGTCACCGACGAGGGCATCGTGGCCGCCCAGCCCGATCTCATCTTGATGATGTCCAACGGCTTGACCTCGGTCGGGGGAGTGGACGGCCTCCTGGACCGGCTGCCCGCGCTCGCCCAGACCCCGGCCGGCCAGAACCGCCGGGTGGTGGACATGCAGGACTCCCAGATCCTGGGCTTCGGTCCCCTCGTCGCGTCCGTGCTCAACGCGCTCGCCGTCGCGGTCTACGCCCCCGAGGCGGTGCAGTGAGCGTCCTGACGCGTCCCCGCGGATCGGTGCGGGCATCCGGCTCCTCGGGACAGCGGCTGCTCGCCCCCGGGTGGCTGTTCTCGGTGCTGGGCGTCGCGCTGGTGGTCGTCGTGGTCGCCGCCGCCGGGCGCGGACAGCTCGACATCCCTGCCTCGGAGGTGATCGGCTCGATCATGCGCCGGCTAGGCCTCGACCTGGGCCCGGTGCCGACCCACCCCCAGGGCGAGAACACCCTGTGGCAGGTGCGCTTCCCCCGGGTGGCGACCGCCCTGGTCGTGGGAGCCTCGCTGGCCAGCGCCGGGGCCCTGATGCAGGGCGTCTTCGGCAACCCCCTCGCCGAGCCCGCGGTGGTCGGGGTGTCCGCGGGTGCGGCGTTGGCCGCAGCTGCGGTGATCGTCTTCAACCTGGCCGTCTTCGGTGCCTGGACGACAGCGGCCTTCGCCTTCGTCGGAGGCCTGGTGACCACGCTCGTGGTCTACGTGATGTCGCGCGACGGTGGCCGTACGGAGGTGGTCACCCTGGTCCTGACCGGGATCGCGGTCAATGCGATGGCCAGCGCCGGGATGGCCCTGATGATGTTCCTCGGCGACACCCAGGCCCGCGAGGAGATCGTGTTCTGGACGCTCGGTTCCTTCAACGGCAGCCGCTGGGAGTACGTCGGGGTGATCGCGCCGCTGGCCGCGGTGGGGCTGGTCGGTGCCTGCCTGCTCGCCCGCCAGCTGGACCTGCTCTCCCTGGGTGACCGTGCCGCCCGCCACGTGGGTGTCGACGTCGAACGCCTGCGCCTGCTGGTCATCGTGCTGGTCGCGCTGCTCACCTCCGCGGCGGTGGCCTTCGCCGGCATCATCGCCTTCGTCGGGCTGGTGGTGCCGCACCTGGTGCGGATGCTGGTCGGCCCCGGGCACCGGGTGCTCGTGCCCGCGTGCGCCCTCGGCGGCGCGGTGCTGATGGTGCTCGCCGACCTGGGGGCGCGCACGCTGGTGGCCTACGCCGACCTGCCGATCGGCATGCTCACCGCGCTCGTCGGCGGTCCGTTCTTCTTCTGGCTGCTGCGCCGGACCCGGCGTACGTCGGGAGGCTGGTCGTGAACGGGCTGGCCATGGACGGGCTGGCCATGAACGGGCTGGAGGTGCGCGGACTCTCCGTGGTGCTCGCCGGCAACCCGGTGCTCACCGAGGTCGACCTCGACATCCGGCGCGGCGAGGTGGTCGTGCTCGTCGGCCCCAACGGTGCCGGGAAGTCCAGCGTCTTCGGGGCCGTGGCCGGCGACCTCGAGATCACGGCCGGCACGGCCCACCTCGACGGCGACCCGTTGCTCGGCGCCCCGGCGCGGGTGACCTCGCGGCGCCGGGCCGTGCTGCTCCAGGAGACCCACCTGGCGTTCGGGTTCCGCGTCAGGGACGTCGTGGCCATGGGGCGGACCCCGTGGCACCGCACGCCCGAGGAGGAGCGCGACGAGGACGTGGTCGAGGAGTCGATGCTCCGGGCCGACGTCACCGCCCTGGCCGAGCGGTTCTTCCCCTCGCTCTCCGGCGGTGAGCGCGCCCGGGCCTCGTTCGCACGGGTGCTCGCGCAGGAGACGCCACTGGTGCTGCTCGACGAGCCCACGGCAGCCCTCGACATCCGTCACCAGGAACAGGTCCTCGCCGTCGCCCGTGAGCTGGCCACGGCCGGCTGCGCAGTCGGGGTGGTGCTCCACGACCTGTCGCTCGCCGCAGCCTGGGCCGACCGGCTGTGCGTGCTCCACCGCGGCCGGGTGCGCGCGGTGGGGCCCCCCGAGGACGTGCTCCGCCCCGCCCTGCTGGAGGAGGTCTACGGGCATCCGGTGGACGTGGTCCGCCACGCGGGGCAGCTCCTCGTCGTACCCCTGCGCCGACACCTGGCCAGCAGTCCTGACCGCCCCGCCACGAAGGAGAACCCCCCATGCGTGCCCGCCCCCTGATCGCACTCGTGCCGCTCGCAGGCCTGGTGCTAGGCCTGCTGCTCCTGCCCGGCCCGCCGGCGAGCGCCGCCGCTCGCGTCACCGTCACCAACGACTTCGGGACCCGGAAGGTCGACCCGACGTACACCACCAGGCTGACGGTGAAGGGGGCCGGGTTCAGCTCGGTCCGCAACGGGTTCGGCGGGATCTACGTGGTCTTCGGCACCGTCTCCGGCAACTGGCGCCCCAGTGCCGACGGTGACGGCACCAGGCTCTACGTGCCGGACTCCCAGACCAAGGCCAACGCGGGCTACCAGCGCTTCGTCGCGTTCCCGGGGACGGAGACGGCCGAGTCGGCCAACGGGGGCACGCTCGGCGCCGACGGCAGTTGGTCGGTCACCATCAACGTCCCCGGCGCCACCTTCAAGACGGTGGACGCGAACAACCGCGTGCGGACCGTCGACTGCCGCAAGGTCAGGTGCGGGGTGATCACCTTCGGTGCGCACGGGGTCGACAACCGGGTCAACGAGACGTTCACGCCGGTCACGGTCGCCGACCTCCACCGTGGCTCCTCGGCGAAGACCTCCTCCCAGGCGGCGGGAACGAGCCAGCAGGCTGCTGCCGCCACCGACGAGGCAGGCACCAGCGCCGCAACGGTGCCCGGGACCGCAACGGCGCCCGGGACCGCGACGGCCGGGACCGCGACGGCCGGGACAGAAAAGGCTGGGACAGAAAAGGCGGGGACAGCCAAGGCAGCGGGAGGCGCAGCGAAGCTTGAGGTGGACCGGGCCTCGGCGGGAGCAGGCAAGATCCTTGCCTTCACCGCTGCCGGGATCCGTCCCGGTGCCCAGGTCAGCGCGGTGCTCGACGACGGCGATGCGGGGGCGGGGCCGTTCACCGCGGGAGCGACCGGCCAGGTGGCCGGGCTGCTCCAGGTGCCGGCGGACACCGCGCCCGGCACCCACGAGCTGCGACTGGTCGGGATCGAGGGTGCGCCGTCGGTCCGGTTCGCGGTCGCCTCGGACCAGGCCCGAGCCGAGTCCACCGACGGTGCCTCGTGGTGGGAGAAGGCCTTCGTCATCGCCGCGGCCCTCGTCCTGCTCGCGGCAGTGCTGCTCGCCGTACGTCGCGTCAGGAGGCGTCATGTCGCCGCGTGAACGCCGTACCGGACTCCGGATCGGGCTGGCCGGTCTCCTCGCCGGTCTCGTCGCTGCCTCGACCACCCTGGTCGGTGGGCCGGCCGCAGCCGCGGACGCCGCAGAGGCCACCACCCTGGAGAACGCCGTGCTCCGATGGGGCCTGAGCAACGAGGCCAACAACTCGGCGTGGGCGCCCGGGACCCAGAACTTCTTCTCGGCCGGCAAGGTGCCTAACCCGGGCCGGGGCGGCACCACCCTGGCCCGCGGGGACTGGCGCCAGTCCGTCGGCAACGTGGCGGTCGAGAAGTCGAACGGCAGCTCCTGGAAGCCGGCCACCTGGGCTGGGCTCTCCACCACTGCCGACGGAAGCCCCCTCGGCGCCCCGACCTCCGGGAAGTTCAGTGACCATCAGGTGGTCCTCTCCGGTGGCAGCGGCACCGTCGACCGGGTGGCGGGGACCGCGAAGCTCGAGTGGACCGGCGACTTCACCGTCCTCCTCTACTCCGGCATGTCGTTCTTCTACGTCTCCGACCCTGTGCTCGAGGTCGCCGAGGGGAAGGGCCGCCTCACCGCGACGTTGAGCGGCTACGGGTCCTCCCAGGACGACACCTCGCTCTGGGAGCCGCTCCCGGCCCAGCGGGTGACCCTGGCCGACCTGCCGGGGGTTGAGCTGGGCGAGGACGGGTTCACGGCCGACGCCGCCTACCGCGGCGTCACGGTGTCCGGCGTCGGACAGGAAGCCGGTGGGGCTGCCTTCGGGTCCTTCCCGCAGTCGTTCATCAGCTACATGAACCGCGTCGGCACGGCGGCGTACTGGTGCTCGACCGGTGCCTCCACGGACGCCTACAAGGTCGCGCTCCCGGTGACCGTCTCCTTCGGACCCGGGGCGGCCGCGCCGGTGCCCACCGCGCCTCCGGCCGCACCGGTCGTGGAGAACGCGGCGCCGCCGGCACCTGCTGTCGCGGCCGGCAGCGCGTCGGGTGCCTCCGGAGCGACCGCGAGCTCGTCGGTCGCGGGCACCTCCTCGGCGCAGCTCCCACCCAGCTCGACTCCGGTGCTGCCGGCACCAGTGCCCGTCGCCGGTGCAGAGGTGCTCCCGCCGATGGCTGCCGCGGTCGCCGCCACCTCCGGCCCCGGGGCTGCGGTGCCATTGCGACTCGTCGCCACCCCGCCGGCAGGTGCCGGCTCCGGGACGGGGAGCGCCTGGTGGGCGACCGGGCTGGGCCTGCTCGTCGTGGCCGGGCTGGTCACGCTCGCCACCCTCGGGCGCCGGCCCCTGTTCTTCCTCCGCACCGCCCAGCCGCGCCCTCGCGGCTGACCCACCCCTCTGAAAGGAACACCATGCCCGCCACCACCCCGAGGCTGCCACGCGCGCAGTCGCGGCGCCGTTCGCTGACCTGGGCCTCGGCCACCGTCACGGCGCTGGTCGCCTCGTCCCTCACCCTGACGGCGGCTCCGGCCTCGGCAGCCACGGCCGCTGCGCCGGTGCTGAAGTGGGAGATCTCGCAGCAGTTCGACGACCACCTCTCCACCCACGTGCTCAGCGGCGGGGCGCTCGAGGACGCCGACGGCGTCGTCACCTTCCCGGGCGGCACCACGACCGTCAGCTCCGACGCCGTCGTCACCACGACGTACGCGGGATCGGTCACCGGCGCGTTCGTGAACTCCGGGACCGAGTACTACCGGGTCACGATCGCGAACCCGACGGTCACCGTGAACGCCGACGGGAGCGGGAGCCTCAAGGCCGAGGTCTCGTCGAGGAACGCCGCCGGCATGGGCAGCTCCGAGGCCTCCACGGACCCGGCACAGGTGGTGGTGACCACGTTCGGGACCACCGGCACCGTGGCCGACACCGGCGGGTACCGGACGCGCACCACCACGCCGGCCTGGGACGGGGTCCTGCCCGCCGGCAGCGCGGATGCGACCAGGCTCGAGCTGGCCGAGGGCACCCCAGTGGACGGCAAGTCCTTCGCCCCCTCCTTCCTGGGTCAGCTGACCAAGGGTGTGCGCGCACACTTCCATGCGACCAGCGCGACCGCGGAGAAGAAGAGGCCGGCGCAGATCGTCGCGCAGCTGGGAGCCCCCGACGTCACCGCAGCGATCACCTCGCAGAGCCCGACCGGAGGTGTGCAGGTCAAGGTCTCGGGGATCGGCTTCAGCCCCGGGTCGAACCCGGGTGACGACGGCGTCTACGTCGGGGTGGCCCCCTCGGGCGGCCTCCCGGACGTGTCGGACCGGGAGCACGGGATGGCCTCGTTCGTCGCCGTCGACTGGGTCAGTGGCAGCCAGATCACCGCCGGCGAGTTCACCAGGGCCCTGACGGTCCCGGCCGCCAAGCTCGACCGCAGCAAGCGCTACTCGGTCTACACCTGGCGCGCGCACAGCTACTCCGACGCCAGCCAGGACACCGAGACCCCGCTGGCGATCGACTACTCCGCCCTCCGCTCCGCGGCAGCCGTCTCGATCAGCGGACCCGCCAGCTTTGCGCTGGCCACCTCCCCGGCGTACGTCGTCAAGGTCGCCTCCGGGACCGGGACCGT
This sequence comes from Nocardioides sp. Z38_18, assembly GCF_058215695.1. Taxonomy (NCBI): domain Bacteria; kingdom Bacillati; phylum Actinomycetota; class Actinomycetes; order Propionibacteriales; family Nocardioidaceae; genus Nocardioides; species Nocardioides sp. Z38_18. The sequence continues at coordinate 391,073 of NZ_JBZAJE010000002.1, read as the reverse complement.
CCGGCTGAGCGGCGCGGGGACGGCCCGGACGGCGACGCTGTCCGGCGGGACCGCCCGGTTCGTGCTGCCGAAGAACCTGTGGGCCGGCGCGCGGGTGCTCACCTTCAGCTACAGCGGGGACGCGGTGCGCAAGCCCGCCACGGTCACCCGCAGGGTCGTGATCGCCAAGGGCGCCACGGTGCTCAGCCACGCCGTGGCCCGACGCGCCACCAAGAAGCAGGCCGGCATCCTCACCGTCGCCGTACGTCCCGCCCGGGCGGGTTCGCCCGCGGCGAGCGGCAAGGTGCAGGTCGTGCTCAGCAAGGGCAAGAAGCGCCGCGTGGTCACCAGCGGCTGGTTCGCCAGCGGCCGGGTCAACATCGCCCTGCCGAAGGTGGCCAAGGGCAGGTGGAAGGCACAGCTGAGGTACCTCGGCTCCGGCAACTACCTTCCCTCGTCGGGGAGCCGGACGCTGACGGTCACCCGGAGGTAGCCCGCCTGGTCCGGTTGCCGATCAGGACCTGACCCCGACACCTCGCAGCACGAACGCCTCCACGGCGTCCGCGTCGAGGTGTCGGGGTTGCAGGCACGCGTGCACCAGGGACACGGCGGCCGAAAGGTCCGTGCGGGCGAACACGCCCGAGTCCATCCCCTCGACCAGGATCTCGCGGAGCACGTCCTCGAGCGCCACCACATGCTCACGGATCGCACCCGCGGACTCGCGCGAGAGCATGCTGTAGAGCTCCGGCCCCAGCCCGAGATGGAAGTCCTGGGCCGCGGTCCCGTGGTGGCGGACATAGGTACGCAGGCGCTCGACCGGGTCCTCGACACCGGCCAGCTCCATCTCGAGCCGATTGAGGTAGCGCGTGGTCTCGTCCGCAGCGAAGGCCACGACCACAGCGTCCTTGTCGGCGAAGTGGTTGTAGATCACCGTGCGCCCGATCCCCGCCGCAGCGGCGAGGTCCGCCATCGTGAGGGCATCGAAACCGCGTTCGGCGAGCAGCTGCTCGAACGCCGCGAAGACGCGACGGCGAATCTGCAGCCGGTGCTCCTCGAGGGTGGCACCGATGATCTTGGGCATCAGGCGAATCTACGCCTCTGGTCCTCGCGAGGGCGCAGGACGACCGTCAGGCGTCGTCGTTGTTCGGGTCCTCGGGATCGCTGAACGGCGCCGGCTCGTTGTCGTCGTAGTCGTCGCTGTCCTTGAACTGCCCGCGCTCCACGTCGAAGTCGCGTGGGGTGTTGTCCACCTCGACGTTGTCGGGGCGGTTCTCCGGGTCGAGGCGGCGCTCGCGCTCCTCCTCGATCTCCTTCTTGGTCTCCTCGTCGGGCTCGGACTCGACGTCGAGCCCGGTGCCGGAGTCCTCGTTCTCGTCGGTCGTGCTCTCGTCCTTGGTGTCCGAATCGCTCATGTGCCCTCCGAGTTCGTGTCCGACATCGATATCGGGGTGCTTCACACGATGTCAACGGCGCGTCCGCGGTGCACGGCTAGACAGGTGGGCCAGGGTGCGGCTCAGATGCGGGGGACGATGCCGCCCAGCAGGTCGCCCATCCGGGTCGCGGCGGACCGGCCGGCCTCGAGCACCTCGGCGTGGTTGAGCGGCTCCCCGGTGATACCGGCGGCCAGGTTGGTGACCAGGCTGATGCCGAGCACCTCCATCCCGGCCTCCCGGGCAGCGATCGCCTCGAGCGTCGTACTCATCCCGACCAGGGTGCCGCCGATGGCGCGGATCATCCCGATCTCCGCCGGGGTTTCGTAGTGCGGGCCGGGGAGCTGCACGTAGACGCCCTCGTCGAGGGTCGGCTCGGCCTCGCGGCACAGCTCGCGCAGGCGCGCGCTGTAGAGGTCGGTGAGGTCGACGAAGTTCGCACCCTCGATCGGCGAGGTCGCGGTGAGGTTGATGTGGTCCGAGATCAGCACGGGCGTGCCGGGGGACCAGCGCTCGTCGAGCCCGCCGCAGCCGTTGGTGAGCACGACCGTGTGGCAGCCGGCCGCCGCAGCGGTGCGTACGCCGTGGACGACCGGGCGCACGCCGAGCCCCTCGTAGAAGTGGGTCCGCCCCAGGAACACCAGGAGGTTGCGGTCCCCGGAGCGCACCGAGCGGATCTTGCCGGCATGCCCGGCCACCGCCGGCGGCGCGAACCCGGGCAGGTCGGTGGAGCTGATCTCCGCGGTGGACTCACCCAGTGCGTCGACCGCGGGCAGCCATCCCGACCCCATCACCAGGGCGACGTCGTGCCGCGCGACGCCGGTCTTCTCGGCGAGCACGCGGGCGGCTTCCTCAGCGGCTTCGGTGTAGGTCTGGGTCACGACACGGAGCCTAGTTGGTGGCTCAGCCGCCGAAGTTGGAGCGGCAGGGGCGGGAGCGCAGGGCGCTGACGTAGTCGGCGGGGGCGTCGGCGGCCTCGGCCGCGTCGGCGAGGGTGCCGAGGTAGGTGGCCGAGGGGAGGCCGCCCTCGAACGCGTCGAGCACGTAGACCCAGACGACGACCTCCTGGTCCATCGTGGAGACCCGCACCTTGGTCTTGCGGTAGAGGCCGGTGTCCGCGGACTCCCAGCCGTCGAGCGCGTGCACGTCCTCGTCGGTGACGTCGTAGATCGCCACGAAGACCTGCTCGAAGGGATCCTGGACGATCGTGGTGAGCGCGCCGTCCCAGCCGTGCTCCTCGCCGCCGAAGGTGAGACGCCACCCGATCAGCCAGCCGGTGCCGCGCAACGGGGAGTGCGGGCACCGCTCGCCCATCCGCGCGGGATCGAGGTTGGTCCCGTAGGCGGCGTACAGGGTCATCGAGCTCCTTGCGGGATCAGACAGCGGCGTGTCACCCGGCAAGACTAAGGGGCGCCACCGGACGGGCGGACATGCGACACAATGAGGTGGTGACGACACCTCACTTCGGGCAGGCGAACCGCGTCGTGATCATCGGCGGCGGACCGGGCGGCTACGAGGCGGCGCTGGTCGCGGCGCAGCTCGGGGCCGAGGTCACCGTGGTCGACAGCGACGGGCTGGGCGGCTCGGCGGTGATCACCGACTGCGTCCCGAGCAAGACGCTGATCGCCACCGCCGAGCTGATGACCGACCTCGCCGGCGCCCCCGAGCTCGGCGTCAGCTTCGAGGACCGGCAGGGCGACGCCGCGCACCAGGTGGTCGTCGACCTCGCCCGGGTCAACAAGCGGGTGCTCCGGCTCGCCGGCGACCAGTCGGCCGACATCGGCCGGCGCCTCGAGCGCGAGGACGTCAAGGTGCTGGTCGGCCGCGGCCGGCTCCGCGGTCCCTCCACCGTCGAGGTCGAGCTGCCCGACGGCGGCACCGAGACCCTCGAGGCCGACGCCGTGCTGCTCGCGACCGGCGCGGCCCCGCGGACGCTGCCGACCGCCCAGCCCGACGGGGAGCGGATCCTCACCTGGGAGCAGGTCTACGACCTCACCGAGACCCCCTCGAAGCTGATCGTGGTCGGCTCGGGGGTCACCGGGGCGGAGTTCGCCAGCGCCTACATGGCTCTCGGCATCGAGGTCGTCCTGGTCTCCTCGCGCGACCGGGTGCTGCCCGGGGAGGACGCCGACGCGGCGACCGTCCTCGAGGACGTGCTGACCAGGCGCGGCATGCAGGTCCTCTCCAGGTCGCGGATGGAGTCGGTGACCCGCGAGGGCGACGAGGTCACGGTGAAGCTGACCGACGGGCGCACCGTGACCGGGTCCCACTGCCTGCTGGCGCTCGGCTCGATCCCCAAGACCGACGACCTGGGCCTGGAGGAGGCCGGCGTACGGGTCGACGACGGCGGCTTCGTGATGGTCGACCGCGTCTCGCGCACCACCGCGCGCGGGGTGTACGCCGCCGGCGACTGCACCGGCGTGCTGATGTTGGCCAGTGTCGCGGCGATGCAGGGCCGGATCGCGATGCGGCACGTTCTCGGCGACGCGGTCACCCCGATCGAGCTCAAGCAGGTCTCCTCCAACGTGTTCACCGCCCCCGAGATCGCCACCGTCGGCTGGTCGCAGAAGGCCGTCGACGAGGGGGAGATCCAGGCCGAGTGCGTGCGCCTCGACCTCGCCGGCAACCCCCGGGCCAAGATGCAGGGCGTGCACGACGGCTTCGTGAAGCTGTTCAGCCGGCCTGACACCGGGATCGTCGTCGGCGGGGTGGTGGTGGGGCCGCGGGCCAGCGAGCTGATCCACCCGATCTCGATCGCGGTCGCGGAGTCGTTGACCGTGGACCAGCTGGCGCACGCCTTCACCGTCTACCCCTCGATGAGCGGCTCGGTCGCCGAGGCCGCGCGAAGGCTGCACCACTCGCCCGTCTGATCCTCACCGGGTTTTCCAAAAGCGGACAAATGCCGCGCAAGAAGCGGTGATACTGACCGGGTTCCTGTTCTCGACGGGTCACCGGGGTCACGATGTCTTCCATTGCACACCGCTTCCGGGTCACGGCCGCAGGAGTCGTGGTGCTCGCCACGGCGGCGGCCGGCGCCCTCGCTCCGAGCCCTGCCCACGCGGCGGCTCGCGCGGTCTCCGAGAGCTACCAGGTCCCGGCGAACGGCAAAGTGTCGGTGACCGGTCACGGCTTCGGCCACGGCCGCGGGATGTCGCAGTACGGCGCCCAGGGGGCCGCCAAGCAGGGGCTCGATCACCGCCGGATCCTCGCGTTCTACTACCCGGGGACCACGCCCGCGACGGCTGGCGGGACGATCCGCGCGCTCATCTCCGCCGACACCGACAACGACGTCCGGGTGCTCCCCGCCGCCAGGCTCGCGGTCCGCGAGGTGGCCAGCGGCACGTCGTACGCGCTGCCCGCGATCGCCGGCCTCAAGACCTGGCGGCTCCGCACGGTCGGCGCCAACACCGTGCTGGACTACGACAACGGCGCCTGGCGCGCGCACCGCACGCTGAAGGGTGAGGCCGAGTTCCACGGCCCCGCCGCCCTCACGCTCCGGGTCGCCGGCACCACCCGCACCTACCGCGGCACCCTGCGACTGAGCCGCTCCGACACGGTCAACGTGGTCAGCCTGGAGGACTACGTGCGCGGCGTGGTCCCGCGCGAGATGCCCACCTCTTGGGCGCCCGCGGCCGTGCAGGCGCAGGCCGTCGCCGCGCGCACGTACGCCGCCCGCGACCGGGCCGACAACCTGAACCGGCACTACCAGACCTGCGACACCACCTCCTGCCAGGTGTACGGCGGACTGGCCGCCGAGGACGCGCGCGGCAACGCCGCCGTCGCCGCGACCGCCGGCCAGATCCTCGCCCACCAAGGCAAGCCCGCGTTCACGCAGTTCGGCTCCAGCAGCGGCGGCTGGCTCGCCGCCGGGAACATGCCGTACCTCGTCGCCAAGGCCGACCCCTACGACGGACACAGCGGCAACCCGGTGCACACCTGGACCAAGTCGCTGACCCGCGCGGCGATCCAGAAGGCCTATCCGGGGGTGGGCACCCTGCAGCGGATCAAGGTCACCCGCCGCGACGGCAACGGCGACTGGGCCGGCCGGGTGGAGCAGTTGGTCCTCGACGGCAGCAAGAGCAACGTCACCCTCAGCGGGACCACCTTCCGCTCGAAGTTCGGTCTGCGCTCGCACTGGTTCCGGTTCGGCTCCGGTGCGACCGGTTCGGTCACCCCGCCGCGAGCGGTGACGCCGCCGCGAGCGGTCACGCCCGCTCCGGAGTCCGCGATCACGAAGCGCTGGCGCGCCCTCGGCGGCAACCGCTCGGTGCTCGGCAAGCCGAAGGGCCCGGAGTACGCCGTGCCCGGCGGCCGCGCCCGGAACTTCAAGAAGGGCCGCATCTACGCCAGGAACGGCGTGGCCGCCCGCGAGCTGCGAGGCAAGTTCGTCAAGGTCTACGCCCGCCGCGGCGGTCCCGCCCGCCTCGGCTTCCCGGTCACATCCCAGCAGCGGGTCGGCAAGCGCCTCCAGGTCCGCTTCGAGCGCGCCGTGATGTCGGTGAAGAAGAACGGCAAGGGGAAAGTGCGGGTGGTCCTCACTCGGTAGCGGGGGCGGCGCGCGTGACGTCGCGGGGCTGGCGCACGGCTGAGTCTCGATGCGGCTCGTCGGCAGATCCGCGGCGATGCTTACGCGGGAAGCGCCATCAGGGTCAGATGACAAACCCTCCAGTCACCCCTACCCCTCCCGTCGTACATACGCCCCAGGGGGCACGCCGACGAGTTCGGTGAACTCGCGGGTGAAGTGGGCCTGGTCGAACCACCCGTAGGTGGCGGCGAGGTCGGCCAGGGAGTCGGCGTACCCGGCGTCGAGCGCGGTGACCACGTCGTGCATCCGGTAGCGGGACAGGACCCACTTGGGGCTGACGCCGACGTAGCGCTCGAAGAGTCGTTGCAGGGAGCGCGTGCCCACGCCGCAACGCTGCTCGACCTGGGCGACGCGGATCAGGGAGCGGTCCTCGAGCATCGCCGTGATCACGTCGAGAAGGAGCTGATACTCCGGAGAGGGCGTCGTGGCGATGCGGCTGAGGACCTCGTCGAAGGTGTGGCGGCATTCCTCGCCCGAGTGGTCGGGCCCGAGGCCGGCGAGCGGCGCGGTGATCGTGGGGTCGAGGACATCATGCGCCGGCACAGTGGCGTCGCGCAGCGGCCGCGCCGGCCTGCCGGTGAGGGCGGCCAGCCCGCCGGGGCGGAACTTGGCGGCGTACACCCAGCCCTGGTCGCGGATCGTCACGTCGAAGCGCCGGGTCACCACCCCGGTGACCACCACGGGTTCCTCCCCGACCTCCGCGCGCCGGTCGCCGCGCTCGACGCTCAGGTTGCAGGCAGGGTGGGGGAGCGTGGAGCTCAGGTAGGAGGTGCCGGGCGGCAGCTCCCAGCGCAGCGACCAGTAGTTCTCCACCCAGGGCGCCAGGTCGGGGGCACAGACGGCGCGCTCGAGGTGCGCGTGTCGGGCGAACTGGTCGGGGCGCAGCACCCCCGCGGTGGTCGCCGTCGGGGCGGGGCCTGTCGCCTTTCTCCTATCGCGCACCCCTCGGATCCTAGGAGGCTGCAGGGACACACCCGAGACGAAGGAGACTCCCGATGAGCGCCGCACGGCTGGCCATGATGACTCTCGATTGCGCCGATCCCGAGGAAAGCGCCCGGTTCTGGTCCGGCCTGCTCGGCTGGGAGGTGAAGCACGCGGAGAAGGAGTACGCGATGCTCACCGGCCCCGACCTGGCCCTCGGCTTCGGCCGCGTCGAGGGGTACGCCGCCCCCGGCTGGCCCAACGAGAACGGCAGCAAGCAGTTCCACCTCGACCTGGCCGTCGACGACCTCGACGAGGCCGAGCGGGCCGCCGTCGAGCTCGGCGCCACACTCGCCGACCCGCAGCCGGGGGAGACCTGGCGCGTGCTGCTCGACCCGTCGGGCCACCCGTTCTGCCTGACGAAGGCCGAGAACTGGGGGTAGCGGCGCAGCCGTCTCGAAGGGCGTGCGTGGCGCCTAAAGTCCCGCCTCCAGGGCCTACTTCGAAGTAACCTGAAGGTCATGACCACCCAGGCGCACGACCCCGCGGAGTTCCTGCCGCGCCGTCGACCGTCGCAGGAACGCAGCCGCCGGCGCTTCCACGACATCCTGCGGGCCGCGCGGGCGCTGCTGGTCGAGGTCGGGTTCGAGTCGTTCACCTCCGAGCAGGTGGCGCTGCGGGCAGGCGTGCCGATCGGGACGCTCTACCAGTTCTTCGGCAACAAGTACGCCATCATCTGCGAGCTCGACCGCCTCGACACCGCCAACGTGCAGGCCGAGCTGGAGGCGTTCGCGGCCGAGATCCCCAGCCTGGACTGGGCGCAGCTGCTGGAGCGGCTGCTCGACCACCTCGCCCTGCTGTGGCGCACGGACCCGTCGCGGCGCGCGGTCTGGCTGGCGATGCAGGCCACCCCGCCGACCCGGGCGATCGCCGCCGAGCACGAGCGCGAGCTCGCGGCGCACGTCACCCGACTGCTCGCCCCGCTCACGCCGGGCTCCAAGATCGCCGACCGTCAGGTGATCGCGGAGGTGCTCGTGCACGTCACCTACTCGATGCTGAACTTCTCGATCCGCGACGGGCAGTCGCACCCCGACGCGGTGGTCCAGCTCAAGACGATGCTGACCGGCTACCTGATGGCCGCCGAGGCCGAGGCTGCGAAGAAGAAGCTCTCGACCAGCTGACTCAGGCCGGTTCGTAGAGCCGGGAGCGAGGGTTCATCGCGCCCGAGACGACGTAGTAGACGTTCGTCCCGACGAACAGCACGACGGCCGTGGCCACGAGCAGGACCTGGGTCAGCACGGGGACGAGGTCGATCGGGAGCGAGTACGCCATCACCCACCGCAGCGCCGCGTCGGCCAGGGTGCCGACGCCCCACGCCAGGCTGGCCACGCGCCACATCCGGCGGAAGCGTGGTGCCCGGTGCCAGTGGCGCTCCCAGTCAGGAGGCCAGCCGAAGCGCCCTTCTCCCACCGCGCGGGCAAAGGAGTAGGCCAGCGGGCGCGGTGCGATCCGGCAGCTTGCGATGAACCAGACCCCGGCGACCCCGGTGAGCCACGCCTCCCGCGCCAGCAGGAACCGTGGGCTGCCGCCGACCAGCGCCACCAGCGTGCTCAGCAGCATCATGGTCGCCATGAACGCGGCGACGCCGTTGAGCCGGCGGCCCCGGACCAGGCTGACCGCGGCGCTCACCAGCGAGGCCCCCGCGCCCACGAGCAGGGCGAGGTAGGCGCTCACCCCGGCAGCACGCAGGAGGTAGAAGAACGCCACCGGCACCACGAAGTCGAGCACCACGAGCAGCACACGCAGCCAGCGCGGACGGGTGCTGCTCCGCTCCGCGGCCGGCGTGCTCATGACGCGCCCGGTCCGTCACCCCGCACCCCGCGGACGTAGAGCTCGACCAGCTCGGTCGCGTGCAGGTCGGGGTCCAGGTCGGGCTGCGCCGCGAGCAGGAAGGCGAATCCCTCGATGGAGCGCTGGACGGCGGCGGCCACAGGGACCACGTCGAAGTCACGGAACTCGCCGGTCGACTGGCCGTGACGCAGCAGCCCCTCGAGCGGGGTGCTGGTCTGCTCCCCGGTGGGGACTGCGCCGGCGGCAGCGCCGGAGAGCACGATCTGCATCAGGGCCTGCATCTGGGAGCGGTGGCCGGCGATGAACTCGACGCTGCCGGTGATGTAGGCGCGCAGGATGCCGGTGGCGTTGGGGACCCCCCTGGCCTCTGCGTCGCGCTCGGCCGTCTCGATGTGCCCGGCGACGTACGCGGTGATGTCCTCGAGCACCGTCCGGGTCACGGCGCCGATCAGCTCGTCCTTGTCGGCGAAGTGGTAGGAGATCAGCCGGGTGCTGGAGAGCCCGGCCCGGTCCGCGATCCGGCTGAACGAGGCCTGGCCGAGCCCGAGCTCGGCGATCACCTCGATGGTCGCCGCGACGATCTGGGCCCGCCTGGCCGTCGCGGCGGGGGAGCGGGTCTCGCCGGACTCTGTTACTCGCATGAGTAAAAAGTTACTCGCGTGAGTAACGGCAGTCAACGCCCCCGGGGTCAGCGCTCCTCGACCACCGCGCCCACGCCGGAGTTCCAGCCGGCGTCGACCCCGGTCACGATTGCGGTGTCGGGGATCTGCCCGGTCGGGACCAGCTGCCTGGCCGGCACCCAGCCCCCGGTCAGGGTGGGTGCGTCGGCGACCCCGGCCCCGATCAGCCGGGCGACGCTGGAGCGCACCTCGTGCACGTCGATCACCTCGTCGATCGACCCCACCTTCGCGGCGCGATGCACGTCGTGGACCTCGTCGAACTTCCGGGCCAGGGCGGCCCGCTCGCGGCGGTGCACGGCAACGGGGTCCTGGGACGGGTCCTCGGCCATGGCGGCGGCCTCGCGCTTCTTCAGCTCCCCGGCGAAGACCACGCCGGCCGCGGCGTCACCGCCGATCACCGAGACGAACGCACCGTCGAGGGCGAGGATCCGCACGTCGGGGTTGAGCGCCTTGGAGAACACCACGTAGGCCCCACCGTGGAAGCGCCCGAGGACCACGACCACCAGAGGGCCCTCGAAGTTGGTGACCGCGCGGGCGATCTCCGCGCCGAACTCGAGCTGGCGGCCCTTCATCGAACGGGCGCTGCCGTCGAAGCCCGACAGCGAGGCGAGCACCACGACCGGGCGGTTGCCGGACGCGGCGTTGATCGCCTTGGCGACCTTGCGCGAGCCCTCCGGGTGCAGCGTGGAGGCGGAGAGCCAGTGGTCGCCGGTGTCGGACTTCACCGGCCGTGCCTCGATCCCGACCACGGAGACCGGTGAGCCACCGATCCGGCTGTCCCACACGATGGTGCCGCGTGCGTCGGCCATGTCGGTCCAGCGCTCGAGCACGGGGGCGTCGCGGTCCACGACCGAGCCCATCACCAGGCGCATCGCGAAGGCCTGCTTGCGGCCCGGGTGGGTGACCTTGTCGAGCACCTCGCCGATGGTCTCGAACGGCTCGGTCTCGGTGTAGCGGTCCGAGGTGATGTCGCGGTCCAGCGGGTCGTTGGACGCGACCGCAGGGGCCTGGCCGTCGCGACGACGGCTGCACAGGGAGTGGTGGGAGAACACCATCCGGTAGGCGTCGATCATCGTGGCCGCCTTGTGGTGGGCCTGCCCGTTGGGGCCCATCACCTCGTCGTACCCGCCGATGTGGGCGTCGGTCGCGTGGGTGCCGCCACCGGACAGGGCCAGCGCGCGCTTGCCGGTGAGCACCATCGCCTGGTCGGGCAGCATGATCAGCATGCCCTTGTGGTGCCCGAGCATGGTGGCCTCGGCGTTCCAGTAGGACTGCGCGCCGACGTTGATCCCGCTCACCACGACGACGACCTGGCCGCCACCCTGGGTGAACGTGATCAGGCGCGCGACCACCGCCGCGCACCAGTCCATGTTCTCGGTGCCGGAGTCCCAGGCGATGCGGGCGCCCGCGGAGATCGCCACCCACTCCAGGGGTACGCCGAGCCGCTCGGCCAGGTCGATGGCGGCGAGGATCCGCCGGCACTCGGCCTCGGCGACCGCACCCATCGAGCGACCGGGGTCGCCGCCGATCCACACGCGCGAGATGCCGTCGGGGTGGCCGTCGACGACGTGGGTCATCACGCCGATCATCACCCCGCACTCCCGCTGGTGACCCGGCTCGACGCGCACCAGCCTGTCCCCGGGAGAGGGGTTGGCGAACATCGCGGGGGTCTCGGCGAGGTCGTACTCCACAAATGTGCCGCTGCGCGCGGACGGCCCGAGACGGGGGTCGGCGTGCGGGCCGCAGACGAGGTCGACGACCGCCTGCGGGGACAGGGGACGGGGACCGCGCAGGTTCACCGGAGCGGGCTTCGAGGCGCGCACCGGTGTCACCAGGGCGACCAGGTGACCGGGCTCGACGACGTCGCCGACCGTGCAGGACAGCGCCACGGTGCCGTCGACGGGAGCGACCAGCGTCTGCTCGCACTTCATCGTCTCGGTGATCAGGATGCCCTGGCCCTCGCGGACCCGCTCGCCGTCGGCGACCAGGGTCCGCACGACCAGGCCGGGCAGCGTGGTGGTGACGTGGTGGGACATGGGTTCAGCCCTCCTGCTGGAGCACGACGAACGCGATGGCGGTGCCGCCGGGGCCGGCGGTGGGGTCGTGGGAGAGGGAGACCAGCACCCGGTAGCCGGCCATCGACTCCGCGATGGCGCCGTGCAGCCGGATCGCCGGCCGGCCCCAGGCATCGGTGCGGACCTCGATCTCGCGCAGGTCCACGTGCTCGGGGTCGATCACCTCGGGGTGGCCGAAGCAGGTGCTCGACCACGCCTTGACCACCGCCTCCTTGGCCGCCCAGCGGGCGGCGAGGCTCTCGGCCTCCCGGAACGAGCCGGGGGAGGAGTCTCCGTCCGAGCCGGCCCGGGCCGCGCGCCGCTCACCTGCGGTGAACGAGCGGGCGAACCGGGTGCCGGGCTGGTCGAGCTGCTCGGCGAACGCCTCGACGCCGACGAGGTCGACGCCGACACCGGCAGTCTCCGGCAGGGCCTCCACGATCTCCGGGGCCACGCCCGTCATGCCTGGACCCCAGTTGTGGCCCGGGAATCGGCCCGGGCGTAGACGCCGTCCGCCCCGAGACGGGCACGCGGGTCGATGAGCATCGCGGTCTCGTCGGCCTTCGTGCGCTTGAGGTCGCTGTCGGCGAACCGGCGCTTCTCGGCCTTGCGGAACAGCGGGTCGCCGCCGCACATGGCGTCCAGCCTGCGTGCCTCGCCGGCCACCAGGCGCTCGGTGGCCGCCTGCTGCCAGCTCTGCCGCTGCGTCGGGGTGAGCGCGGCCACGAAGGCGCCGGGGTGCGCCACCGCGACCAGCGCCGAGACGTGCCCGAAGCCGAGGCTGGTCAGCAGCCCGGCCCGCATCGGGCCGGTCTCCAGCGACTGCCGCAGCCAGACGAGGTGCTCGTTCTCCGAGAGGACCTCGTCGACGCAGTCCAGCCCGCGGTTGGGCGGGACCACGCCGCCGGCCAGCATCTGGCACAGCCCGATCAGCTGGAAGGCGGCAGCACCGCCCTTGGCGTGACCGGTCAGCGACTTCTGGCTGACCACGAACAGCGGCGCACCCACCGTGCGCCCCAGGGCGCCGGCGAGCCGCTCGTGCAGCTGCGACTCGTTGGGGTCGTTGGCCGCGGTCGAGGTGTCGTGCTTGGACACCACGGCCACGTCGTCGGCGCCCAGGCCCAGGGCGGCGAGGCCCTTGGCGAGCGGCGAGGAGGCGCCACCGATCCCGGCTCCCAGGGCCCCGACGCCGGGCGCGGGGATGGAGGTGTGGATGCCGTCGGCGAAGGAACCGGCGTACGCCACGACCCCGAGCACGGGAAGCCCGAGCTCCGCCGCGACGTCACCGCGGGCCAGAACGACGGTGCCGCCACCCTGGCCCTCGACGAACCCGCCACGACGACGGTCGTTGGGCCGGCAGACGTGGCGCTCGTCGATGCCCCGGGCGAGCATGTCGGCGGTGTCGGCCGTCGCGCTCATGTTGCCGAAGCCGAGGATGCCCTCGATGCCGAGGTCGTCGAAGCCGCCGGTGACGACCACGCTGGCCTTGTCGAGGCGGATCTTGTCCACACCCTCCTCGACGCTGACGGCGGCGGTGGCGCACGCGGCGACCGGGTGCACCATCGAGCCGTACCCACCGAGGTAGGACTGCACGGTGTGCGCCGCGATCACGTTCGGCAGCGCCTCCTGCAGCACGTCGTTCGGCGGCTGCTCACCGAGCAGCGCGTCGACGTACATCTTGCGGGTGGACTGCATCCCGCCGATGCCGGTGCCCTGGGTGTTGGCGAACCTCGTCGGGTGGATGTGGCGCAGCAGCTCCGCAGGCTCCATGCCGGCCGAGATGAACGCGTCCACCGTGGCCACGAGGTTCCAGGCCGCCAGCCGGTCGGTCGACTCGGTCATCGAGCCGAGGCCCCAGACCTTGGGGTCGAAGCCGTCCGGGATCTGGGCTCCCACGAACCGCGAGAGCTTGAACCTGCGGGGGACCCGGATCTCGCTGCCGGCCAGTCGGGTGACCAGCCAGTCGCCGTCCGCGGTGGGGGTGATCCGGGTGTGCTTCGGAGACGCCGCCACCATCGCGTCGGCCTCGTCGCGGGTGCGCACCACGAAGGAGGTGTCCTCCTCGAGGAACACCGGCACCATCAGCGGCGCGGTGCCGTCGATCATCGCCCCGTCGTCGCGGTAGCGGCGGATGCCGACGCTGCCCTCGATCTGCTCGGCGTACTTCTCCACGACCTCGGCCTCGGTGAGCGGCTCACCGGTCGCAACGTCGTGCCAGCCGGCCACCGGCTCGTGCTCCCAGACGATCAGCCCGGTCGTCCACGCCAGCTCGAGCACACCGGCCGGGGACAGGCGGTCCTCGACCTCGAGCTCGAACCGGGTGCGCGAGGACCCCATCGGGCCGACCTCGCCGGCGCCGACGATCACGACCATGTCCTCGGGGGCGGTGTGCAGCTCGGGCCAGTCCATCGTGGGCTGGACGACGCCGTAGCCCGCGGGGTGGGTCAGCGCGTGCAGCACGTTCTCGGCCTCGGGCTCGTCGGCGGCCGGGCTCGACGCTGCGGCCTGCGCCTCCCTGGCCAGTGCGGCCAGGTCGAGGTCGGCCTCGCCGAGGCCGCCGGTGAGGTCGGCCACGATCGGTGCCTCGGACGCCGTACGCCGGGACTCGGCGCTGCACAGCTCGAGCAGCTCGGCGGCCATCTCGGCCGGGGACCAGGTGCGGACCCCTGCCTCGGTCACGGCGTCGACCAGCGGGTCGTTGTGACCCATCAGGCCGGTGCCGCGGACCCAGCCGATGTGGGCGTGGGCCAGGGAGACCCGCGCGGACCAGTCGCGCTCGGCCTGCCAGCGCTGCACGAACGCGTCGAACGCGGCCTTGGCCTCGCCGTAGGCGCCGTCGCCGCCGAAGCGGCCACGGTTGGGCGAGCCGGGCAGTACGACGTGCACCCTCCGGCCGAGCTTGTGCTCGGCGCCCTGGGCGGCCAGGCCGGTGACCAGGCGCTCCACGCCCCAGAGCAGGACGCGGAACTCGACCTCGGCCCGGGGGCCGGCGTCGGCGGCGGTCCCCTGCACGGCCGGGGCCGCGAACGGGAACACCAGCGTGGGGGAGAGTGCCGGTCGCAGCTCGGTCTTCATGCCGCCGGCGGACTCCACCACGGGGGAGGAGATCCACTTCACGAGCGCGTCGACGTCGGCGTACGACGCCAGGTTGGCCGGCAGCACCCACAGGGCGGCGCCGTTCGAGGCGTGGTCGCGGTAGAGGCCGCGGAAGAACTCCCGCCGGTCCTTGTCCAGGCGCGAGGTGGTCGCCACGACCGTGGCGCCCCCGCGGAGCAGGTCGGCCACCACGGCGCCGGCGATCGAGCCGGGAGCAGCACCCGTCACCACGGCGACGTCGTCGGCCCACTCCAGGTCACGGTCGGCCGCCGAGATGGCGCCGCCGTAGAACGAGACCAGGTCGGTGCGCTGCTCGCGACGGGCGCGGTCCAGCCACCAGCCTGCCTGCGCCCGGGCCGCGGGGTCGAGACCGACGAAGCTGCGCGTCCACGCGTCCTCGTCACCGGCCCACACCCGGGCGAAGTCCTCGCGCACCGAGGCCCAGCGGTCGTCGAACAGGACCGCGCGCCTGGCGTCGAAGGACGGCGCCACCTTGCGGGCCCAGTCGGTGCCCAGCTCGGACTCGACGAGCTGCACGAGCTCGGCGTCGAGGTCCTGCTCCTCGGCGGCGACGCCGTCCTCGGCCAGCCCCAGCTTGCCGAGGAGGTGCCTGGCCGTGGAGGCCAGGATGCCGTCGTGCCCGATGATCGTGCCGCTGAGCTCGTCGAGCGCAGCGGAGTCGACCGTGCCGCCCTCGCCACCTGCGGCGGCGGGCATGCTCACGGAGACACCCTGCGCCTGGCCGACGGCCTGGACCGCGTGGTCCACGACGGCGTTCAGGTCGGAGAGGTCGATCGGTCCCGAGCCGTTCGAGAAGGTCAGCGACCCGCCACGGGTGGAGGCCCCGTCGCGCAGGCCGGCGGCCAGCTCGGCGGACACGTGCGCCACCCAGCCGGGGCCGAGCTGCCAGGTCTCGCGCACCCGGTCCGCGATAGCGGCGGGCTTGCTGCCGGCCGCACCGGCGAACTTGCGCAGCTGCTCGCTGACGGCCTCGGTGAGCACCGGCCCGAAGGGGGAGTAGGTGCGGGCCAGCTTGGTCACGGTCGCGGACAGTGCCTTCCACTCCGCCTCGGCCGCGCCGTCGATCGCACCCAGTGACAGCTCGGCACCGAGGTCGACCAGCAGCTGGTTGCGGCGCGAGGAGACGCCGTCGCACAGTGCCTCGATCGTGTCGGCGGGACCGATCTGGTCCGGGCGCACCTTGGTCCGCAGTGCGGCCAGGGTCCGGGTCGCGTCCGCGGCCGTGTAGCTCAGGTCCGCGGGCCGCTCCGCCCCGGCAGCGGCCACCGGTGCAGCAGGAGCGGCGGGCGCGGCGGTCTTCTCCGGTGCCGGTGCGGCCTCGGCGGTCGAGACCTCCTCCGGCTCCTCCTCGGGCATGGGCGTGTCGGTCGCGAACACCACAGCCGCATCGCGCGAGGAGTTCACGATCCGGGGCGCGACCCCGTCGTACGACGGGAGCCGGGTCGTCTGTGCCGCCAGGCTGGCCAGCGTGGGCGCGTTGGCCACGCCGACCTCGACGAACTGCTCGATGCCGAGGCCACCGTGCTCGGGGGCGCCGAAGAGCAGGTCCTGGGTCTCGATCCAGCGGACCGGGCTGGCGAACTGCCACGCGAGCAGCTCGATCAGCAGGGCGCGCCCGAGGCGGGCGGGGTCGGCCTCCCAGGTGGCCCAGTCCTCGAGGACCGGCTTCAGCAGCGGGGAGTCGACGAGGTCCGCGACCTCCTGGACGTAGTCGCGGTCCAGGGTGAACAGCCGCGGCACCAGGTTGGGGATGTAGCGACCCACCAGCAGCGACGGGTCGATCACCGCGGGCAGCAGGTCGTCGAGACGCTGCCGGAAGTCCTCGACCCCGGCGTGCAGTTCCGAGGAGTGGAACGGCACGTCGATGCCCGGCACCAGGATGAACGCGGGCTTGCCGCCCACCCGGGCGCGGCGCTCCTCGACGACCTCCTCGAGCGCCTCGAGGCCGGCGACGGTGCCGGCGATGGCGTACTGCGAGCCACGCAGGTTGTAGTTGACGATCTGGATGAACTCACCCGACGACGCGGCGACCTCCGAGACGAACGCCGAGACGTCGTCGTCGGCCACGTCGATCTGCGAGGGGCGGATCGCAGCGAGCCGGTAGTTGCTGCGGCCCTGCGCGTCGCGCGGCACCAGGTGGTGCATCGCCATGCCGCGGCGGAACACGATCTCCAGCAGCGCCTCCAGCGGGAGGATGCCGGTGACGGCGGCCAGCGCGTTGTACTCGCCGACCGAGTGGCCACAGGTGATCGCACCCTCGACGAAGACGCCGGCCTCACGCATCTCGGCGACCTGCGCCACCGCGAGGGTCGCCATCGCGACCTGGGTGAACTGGGTCAGGAACAGCACGCCGTCGGGGTGCCGGTGCAGCTCGCCGTCGGCCCACAGCTCGATCGGGTTGTCGCGCACGACCGCGAGGATCGAGAAGCCGAGCGCCTCCCGGGTGTGGCTGTCCGCGCGGTCCCAGACCTTGCGGGCCGCGGCGGAGCGGGTGCGTGCCTCCAGGCCCATGCCCTGGCTCTGGATCCCCTGGCCGGGGAAGGCGTACGTCGTACGCGGTGCCGCGACCAGTGCCTCGGCGACCATGGTCAGCTCGCCGTCGGCGCGGCAGGTGACCTCGACGGCGGTGTCCCCGCCGAGGACGCCGGTGCGCTCGACGGTGATCTCCACCTCGGCGCCGGGCAGCAGCGGGGAGACCCAGCGGGTCAACCAGCTGCGGATCGGCCGCGGGTGGTGGGTCGCCCCCACCGAGGCGGCAGCACGCTGCGCCACGGCGGAGAGCCACATCCCGTGCACGATCGGGCCGTCGAAGCCTGCGAGCCGGGCGGCGGCGGGCTCGGTGTGCAGCGGGTTGTGGTCGCCGCTCACGGCGGCGAACGCACCCATGTGCTCGGGTGCGGTGACCTTGAACCGGTCCATCCGGGCCCGCGGCGTGTCCTGCACGTCGGTGGCCAGCGACCGGGGGGCGGTCAGCTCGGCGGTGCCGACGCGGCCGCGCACCATGAACCGCTCCTGCAGCGTCGCCACGGTCGCGTCCTGCTCGGAGGCGTCGGTGATCGTGATGTCGACGGTGATGACGCGCCCGGCCCTGGTGTCCGCGACGTTGCTGCGGCGTGCGGTGACGGTGAGCGCGTCGCCGTCGGCGGGCACCTTGGAGATCTCGATCCGGTGGTCGAGGTGGACCAGGTCGAGGAGGCCCTCGACGGGGCCGATGCAGGCGAAGACGGCCGGCCAGGTCAGGCCCACCAGGGCGTCGGGGACGGACTGCTCCTGCGGGTCCGCGACGGCGTCGCCGCGGCGGGTGCGGGTGGGGCTGGTGACGCCGATGTGGTCCGCAGCGCGGTCGGTGGTCCAGGTCGCCTCCAGCACGGCGGTGTCCTCGACGACCTCGGGCAGGGTGCCGCCGGCGGTCAGCGCCAGCAGGGCGCCCATCGCCTCGGTGGCCGCCTCGGTGGAGATCACCGGGAGCCGCCCGCTCGAGACCCCGGACAGGTCGACGCGCAGCTCCAGGTCACCCTTCGAGAGGGGGACCCGCAGCATCGCGGCGTCGTCACCGTCGGGCACCAGCTCGAAGGTCGTCCCCTGGGGGAGTCCCTTCAGGCGGTGCAGCGGGTTCGGCACCACGCGCCCGGCCCACACCACGTCCTGGGAGGTGAACGCGGCGTCGAGGGGCGTGGTGCCGGAACCCACGGTGCTCCGGCTCACGGCAGCGTGGGAGGAGACGTCGTGACCACGGAGGTCCTCGACGATCGCTGCCTCGAACCGGTCGAGCAGGTCGGCCACCGGCTCATCCACCACGGTGATGCCACCCACGGCCACAGGGCCCGGGATGACGATCACCTGGTCGGCCCCGTAGGACTCGTCGTGGGCTTGCCACAACGAGTCCGAGCGCCACCAACGGCGTACGTCGGCGTCGATCACGGGGACGAAGTTGACCGGCTTGCCCGGCCGACGGCAGATCTCGAGGAAGTACTGCACGTCGGCGGGGTGGAGCCGGCAGCTGAGGGCCTCGGGGTGGGTGGCCACGAGCGTGTCGATGGCCTCCGAGGGGGAGTCGAGATCGGCGTCGAGACGGTCGATGGGACCGGCCGTCGCGGGGTGCACGCGCGCCAGTGCGCGGTCGAGCATCGCCTCGAAGCGGGAGCGGAACGTGACGTCGACCCAGCCCTTGCTGGTCGAGCCTGTCGGGCCCGAGAGCTCCACGTAGCGGCGCAGCCACTGCTCGTAGGTCATCTCCGCGACGTCGCCGAAGTAGGGCTTGCAGGTCTGGGCCATCGCGGCAACGAGCTCGTCCTTGCGGGCGGCGGCTGCCTCGGCGTCGCCGGCGACCTCGTCGAGGACGCGGCCGCAGCGCGAGGCGGCGTTGTCGATCTCGTGGATGTCGGCACCGAGCTGGCTGCGCCCGGAGGTGACGTCGCCGTCACTGCGGCCCGCGCCGACCCAGCCGCCGTTGACGGCGGTCGTGATGCCGGGGGTGTCGACGAGGAGCTGCTTGACCGAGGCCGAGGTGGTGGCCTCCTTGGTCGCCATCGCGGCGGTGCCGATCAGCACGCCGTCGACCGGCATGGCCGCCTCGCCGTGCGCGGTCGCCCAGGCGCCGGTGAGGTAGTCGACCGCGCGGTCCGGCGTACCGATGCCGCCGCCCACGCAGACCACCAGGTTCTCGACCGAGCGAAGGTCGGGGTAGGTCGCGAGCAGGAGCTCGTCGAGGTCCTCCCAGGAGTGGTGGCCCCCGGCGACGCCGCCCTCGATGTGCATGATCACGTTGGTGTCGACCGCACGCGCGATCGACAGCACCTGCTTGATCTGCTTGACGGTTCCCGGCTTGAACACGACGTGGCTGATGCCGGACTCGTGCAGGTCCTCGATGATCGCCTCGGCGTCCTCGAGCTCGGGGATGCCGGCGCTGATCACCAGTCCGTCGAGCGGGGCGCCCGCGAGCCGGGCCTTCTGCACCAGGCGCTGGCCACCGACCTGCAGCTTCCACAGGTAGGGGTCCAGGAACAGGGTGTTGAACTGGGCGGTGCGGCCCTCCTCGAGGAGCTCGCCGAGCCGGGCGAGGTTGGCCTTGAAGATCTCCTCGGTGACCTGCCCGCCGCCGGCGAGCTCTGCCCAGTGGCCGGCGTTGGCGGCGGCCGCCACGATCTCGGGGTCGACGGTCGTCGGGGTCATCCCGGCGAGCAGGATCGGCGACTTCCCGGTGAGGCGGGTGAACTTGGTGTCCACGACGGGGGACCCGTCGCCGCGGTCGATCAGCCTGGGTGCGTACGCCGACCAGTCGGCCGCCTCGGGCACGGTCGCGCCCGGCGTGAACAGCTGGTCGCGCCCGGCGGCCGTGGCGGCCGGGAGCACGGTGACGCCGCGCCCGCGCAGCGAGCGGGCGGTCATCTTGGCGGAGAGGTCGGCGGGACCGAGGTCCACGACCCAGCGGGTCTCCGGGCCCACGGCGTCGGTGAGCTCGCGCGGCCAGTCGACGGTCTCCACGCAGATCGCGCGGGCGAGGTGCTCGGTGAGGCCGGCGTCGAGGCCGCAGGCCTGGGCCCAGTCGCGTGCCATCGCGACGGCGGGAGCGAGGGCGGGGTGGTGGAAGCCGAGGGCCACCCGGATCGGCTCGAGGGTCGGGGCGAACGCCCGGCCGCCACGGGTCTTGGCGTCGATCTGTGCCGCCTCCGCGGCGGCGCGCTTCTCGACGGCGGTGCGCACGCGGCGCAGCGCGTCGATGGTGCCGCTGACCACGACGCGACGGGGCCCGTTGACCGCGGCGACGATGGCGGCGTCGCCGTTCTCGGAGACGCCGGCGACGAGGTCGCGGACCTGGTCGAGGTCGGCGCCGCTGATCGCGAGCATGGGGGAGTCCTCGCCGTGCGGGACCAGGCCGACCCGGCGGCCGACGATCGCCGCCGCGGCACCGATCAGGCGCGCTATCGCCATCAGGTCGACGTCGCTGTCGCGGTCGCCCTCACGACGGCCGGCGAGCGCCGCGACGCCGAAGATGCCCTGCGAGTGCCCGACGCTCGCGACGGGCGCGACCCTGGTCAGGTCGAAGCCCTCCCCGGCGAGGAGGTCGAGGGTGGCGAGCTGGGTCAGCAGCACCCCGGGCATGCCGAGGGCAGGGTTGACGGTGTCCGCGGTCGCGGGCGTGACCTCCTGCGCGAGCCAGGTGTGCGGGGTGAACGGGCGCGGGAGGGCGGCGGCGACTTCGCCGGCCACCGGCGCGATCCGGGCGGCGGACTCCTCGACCAGGGTGCTCACCCGGGAGGTGTCGGCGTGCTCCTCGACGAGCTCGGCCAGGGTCGCGAACCAGTCGGTGCCCTGTCCGCCGAAGGTGATCGCGAACTCCTCGCCCTCGATCAGGCGGTCGGCCAGGGTGCGGCCCCGCTCGGGTGTGGCGTGGTCCTGGGTCAGCGTGGTGGGGGGGAGCTGGGTCATGTGAGGAGTCAATCATGTTTCCCGCCTGAACTTGAAGTCCTCCTCACGTTTTTCATGAGATTTCCCTCGACTTTTCTTCTACCCGTCAGTAGGCCGGTCCTAGGCTGCCGGAATGGCCCTCCCCTCCCCGAAATCCGCCCATGTCGCCGTGATCACCGGAGCCTCCAGCGGGATCGGCGCCGAGATCGCCCGGGAGCTCTCCCGGCGCGGTCACGAGCTGGTCCTGGTGGCCCGGTCGGCCGAGCGGCTGCAGGCCCTGGCCGACGAGCTGCCCACCACCGCGCACGTCGTACCCGCCGACCTCGCCGACCGTGCCGACCGCGCCGGTCTGCTCCCCGAGCTGGACTCGCGCGGTCTGACTCCCCAGGTGCTGGTCAACAACGCGGGGTTCTCCACCCTGGGCCCGGTGCACCGCAGCGACCCGGAGGCGGAGCTGCGGATGATCGAGGTCGACGTCGCCGCGGTCGCCGACCTGTGTTCCCGGTTCCTGCCCGCCATGGTCGAGCGGGGCAGCGGGGCCGTGCTCAACGTGGCCTCGACCGCCGCCTTCCAGCCGCTTCCCGGGCAAGCGGGGTACGGCGCCGGCAAGGCCTTCGTGCTCTCCTACACCCGCAGCCTGCACGCCGAGCTGCGCGGCACCGGCGTCACGGCCAGCGTGCTGTGCCCCGGACCGGTCGAGACCGGGTTCGGGGAGGCGGCCGGCTTCGGCGAGGGGGAGGCCGAGGGCGCCCTGCCCGCGATCATGTGGGTGCCGGCGACCCAGGTCGCCAAGACCGCCGTCGAGGGGCTGGACCGCGGGACCCTGGTGATCATCCCCGGCCTCGCCAACCAGGTCGGCGCCGCCTTCTCCACGGTCGCCCCGAAGAGGCTCCTCGCCTCGGTGCTCGCCAGGGTCCACCCGGGACTGCGCGACTAGCTGGGTGAAGCGCTGGGCGGCCGCCGCGACACGGGCCGGACGACGTACTGGTGGCCGGTGGGCGAGGTCCAGGTGTAGCTGCCGTCGTCGAGGCGCTTGTAGTCCCAGGCGGTGAACGTCTTGAGCCGGTGGTGGCTCCGGCACAGTGGGGCGAGGTTGCCGGGATGTGTCTGGCCCGGTGGTCCGCCGTCGTCCATCGACAGGTAGGCGGTGATGTGGTCGAGGTCGCAGCTCCTGCTGTCGCGGCGGCAGCCGGGGAAGACGCAGTGGGCGTCGCGAAGGACGCAGAGCTCGCGCATGGCCGCGGGTGGGTCGTGTGCGTCGACCGGCCGGGCGGCGGGGTCGGCGCTCCCGGCGTCGAGGTCGATGACGGGCCGCAGGACGACCTTGCCGCCAGCGTCGGCGTGCCGGGCGAGCCATTCCTCGAGGAGGCGGGTGGTGGCGGCGCCGTAGTGCTCGATCGTGCAGGCTCCGGTGCCGATCAGGTCGGCGGGGGTGAGGTGCACGTAGAGATCCAGGTTGCCGGTCCCACCCTGTGAGGGCGCGGCGTCGCGCCCGGAGAGCAGGTCGAGGGCGTACTGCGGATCGGCGAGGATCCCGACCGCCCGCGCCCGTCGCACGTCGAGGGGGTCGGTGTCGCCGAGGCCCTTGAGCTCGCCGGCGATGCGGCTCAGGGTCTGGTCGAACAGCAGTGCGTCGGGGGTGTCGAGAGTCATCGCGACGTCGGTGGTGCCGGGGGAGGTACGGCCGGTGCGGTGGAGGTGCACCCCGCGGGCCTGGCGGCGGTGTTGCTCTTCGTCGGCGGCGCGGTCGGGGTCGAAGTAGAGCCGCGCCTCGTCGACCAGCTGCTCGGCGTCGACGAGGTGGACCTTCGCCGGGGTCGAGGCGATCAGCCGGTCCGCGAACGCGACCGCCTCCTCGGAGAGGTCGTGGGTGTGCCGGGAGATCTGGCGGGCGAGCCAGGCCGGGACCCGCCCGGCGACGACGTGCTCCCAGAGCCGCGGCAGCCGGTAGGCGAGCTCGAGGGCGTCGGCGAGGAGCTGCCTGGCGGCGTCCAGGGTGATGTGCAGGGCGGCGCCCAGGCCGGCGACGGCGAGCTCGGAGACCAGGGGCGCGCCGGGTCCGGCGAGGGTGCAGACGTGCTCACCGTCGGCGGGGACCTGGCCCCAGTGCGCGGGCCACTCGTCATCGGGGCAGGGGTGCAGCAGGGCCCAGTCGACGGTCCGCTGCAGCTCGCGGATCTCGGCGGCCTGCTTGTCGGCGCGAGCCTGGCGGACGGCGTCCAGCACCTCTGGAGCGGAGAGGGTCTTGGTGCCGGCCATGAACCAACTCTAGGTGTGATCACCGACACAATCGAGCACCTGTTCGAGGTTGTGGAGAACTATCTCGCGGCTCCTGCCGAGAGCCGCGAAACGACGCCTGGCCATGCGTCCCGACCCGAGACCCACGCCAGCGAGCGCGCGAATCAGCCCGCGAACTCCCCGGCGCGAACAAGCTCGGCGAGCTCCGCGATGCGGGCAGTCGGGACCTCCAGGCCGGTCCCCGGCTCCTTGTGGACGACCTTGACGGATCCGGTCGGACCCCAGCGGTCGCCCTCGATCCGGACCACGCCGACCTTCCAGGGCTGCTGCTCCTGCCACCGCTCGATGAGCCTGCCGAAGACCAGGTACAGCGGCACCAGGACCAGCAGCTCCTCCAGGCCGCTGGGGCCACCGGTGAACGTCTCACCGCGACGGACAGCCCGCACGTAGTAGAAGAAGTTGCCGACGTGCAGCGGCACGTCGTGGTCGTTCAGGGCGAACGGCAGCCGGTCGTCGTCGGGCACGCCACCATCGTGGGGCAGGTGGTGCCCCCCTGTCCCGAACCCGGAGAACTAGCCCCGGGTCCTCGTGACGTCAGTCGCGAGGGCGGTACGGCGCCGGGCGTCCAGGGGGGACGGGCGACGGCTCAGGCGCCGGTCCAGCACCGCTGCCGCCCGCTCGGCCTGGCCGGAGGCCACGAGGGCGTGGATCAGCGTGTCCTCCAGGACGTCGCGCTGGGCCGCACTCCCGCCGAGCGCCTCGGCGCGGGGGAGGACCGCCTCGAGATGCACGACCGCGGAGCCGTGGTCGCCCTCGACCATCGCCTGCAGTGCGCGGCACACGGGGGCGACGACCTCACGGAAGGTGGCGTCGGCGTGCGCGAGCGAGGTGGTCCGCAAGGCGGCCAGGCCGACTTGGTCCCGGGCGGAGGCGAGGCTGAGTGCTGAGTGCAGCGCGGCGAACGCGGTCGGAGGGCTGATCAGCCAGCCGTCCGGAGCGGCCTCGCACACCGCGGCGCCGGGCAGCACGCCCTGCCAGGAGTCGGTGACCTGGCAGCGCCACAGCAGCGAGCCGCTGTCGACCAGGGCCCGGGAGCCGGTGACCTGGGGCGGGGAGAGCTCGCGCTCGTAGCGACGGCGCACCGCAGCCAGGTCGCCCTGCGCCAGCTCGTGCAGCGCCGCGTGCCAGGAGAAGTGCGAGCGGTGGTTGGCCTCAGGGCCTCGGGTGCGGATCCACTCGTCGAGCCAGGCCAGTCCCTCGGTGTGCCGGCCGGTCTCGTAGAACACGTGGGCCTGCGCGTGCGCGGCGTGGCCGGAGGCCGGCTCCACCGACAGGGCGTACGACGCCAGCGCCTCCGCCTCGGCCCATCGCTCCTGGTCCTGGCGCACGAACGCGAGCTGCCCGGCGTACCACCAGTCGTCGCCGTAGCTGCGACCGAGACCCTCCACGAGCGCGGCCGTCTGGGGACCCGAGGTGAGGCCGCCGAAGGCGACCGTCGGGACCACGACGCTCACCGCGAGGGCGTCGCGCGGGAAGAGCCGGATGTGCCGGAGGAGTGCGGCGGCGCCGGTGGGCTCATCGGAGCGCAGCCGCACGGTGACGGCGTCGAGGAAGCTGACCTCGCGGTCGTCGAGGTCGCGGTCGGCCGCGGCGATGTGGGCGGCCCGCAGCGAGGCGCGCCAGGAGCCGGTCGCGCCCCACTCGTGACCCAGCAACGCCAGGGCCGCGTGGGCGTGGGCGAAGCCCGGGTCCAGCGCCACGGCGGCCTCCAGGCCCGCCTCGACGCCGTCCTGGAGGCGGAGCAGCCGCCCGAGCGCGTCGTTGTACGCCGCGGCCGCCGCGCCTTCGGTCGTGAGCGTGAGCCCGTAGGTGTCGACGGGCCGCCGGCTGGTCTCGCCCTGCAGTGCACGCACGACCGCACGGGCGACCTCGTAGGCCTGCTCGCGGATCTCGGGCATCGCCGTGGTCTCCCACAGGTTGCCGCGCCGCAGGGTGCCCAGGGCGTGGAACGGCACGCTGGGAGGAAGTACGCCGAGGATGCGGCCGTCGTCGGCGGTGTCGATGCCCAGGCCCGACGGCCCGGGCCGGACGAGGCCGTCGCGGGCCAGCGTGACCAACAACGGGTCCTTGGCCACCGTGCCGACCGGGCCGGTGCAGTTGACGACCCCGGCGACCTCGAGCCGCTGGCCGTCGCTGAGGGTCACCTCGACCCCGGACTTCGTGGGGCGGGCGTCGGTCACCGTTCCGGCGTGCCGGACCAGGCGCCCGGACGCGGCGATCGCACCGAGCCGGCCGGCGGTCACCGGGGGCATCCGGTGCCGGCGTACGTCCCACTCGCGGGCGTCGCGCGCGGTGAAGGTGCGCTTGTCCTCCTCGTCGAGCCCCTGCCACAGCTGGGCGGTGACCGGTCGCAGGCCGTCGAGGGCCGCGCGCCAGTCGCCGGTCTCCTCCACCGTGCGCTCCACGTGGTCGCGGACCACCTCGCGCAGCTCGGCGAGCGAGCCGATCCGGGTGATCCCGGGAGGCGGGGGCACCGCCGGGGTGGTCGGCATCCGGTGCACGGCCGGCAGCCGGTCGCGGCGCGAGACGGTGTGCAGCGTGCGTCCCGGCGCATCGGCGGCGATGGCGACGTCGACCATGGTCAGCCCGGTCCCGACCAGCAGCAGGTCGCCCTCGGGCAGTTCCTGGGTCCACGGGTCATCGACCAGCAGCTCGCTGTCGCGCAGCTGCGCGGGTGCCCAGTCGGTGCCCGGGGTGGCGCCGGTGGCGAGCACGACGGCACGCGCGACGACCGACTGGCCCGAGGCCAGCCGGACCACGAACGCGTTGCCGCGGCGGTCCAGCCCGGTCACGGAGTCGGTACGCCGGTCCAGGCGGGCGTTGCCGGGGTACTCCGCCGCCGTGCTCAGCAGCCCGGCCACGTAGTCGCCGTACACCCGGCGCGGGACGAAGTCCTGCGGCTGGGCGCCGGGGTCGTGGTGGTTGCGCACCCAGCGGAAGAAGTGCTCGGGGTCGCGCGGGAACGCGCTCATCCCGCTCGCGGGGACGTTGAGCAGGTGCCGGTCGTCGCCGGTGGAGTACGCCGCGCCGCGACCCGTCGTGGGGGAGGGGTCCACCAGGACGACCTGGTAGCGCTGCGACAGGCTGGTGAGGAGGTGGGAGGCGGTCAGGGTGCCGGCAGCACCGGCCCCGACCACCACCACGCAGCAATCGCCTTCGCCCCGCGCAGCTTCGTGCATGTGCACCACCCGTAAAGTCTAGTAATCTGGTGCATTAACTTACCAAACAATTCGTCCGGGGCCACCATCCACGCCCGACGGGTGGGTCACACTCGATCGGCTACTCGGCGTCCTTGATCTCGCAGACGACCTCGCCGTTGGTGACGCCCGAGCCCACCTCGGCCTTGAGGCCGGACACGACGCCGGCCTTGTGGGCCTTCAGCGGCTGCTCCATCTTCATCGCCTCGAGCACCACGATCACGTCGCCCTCGGCCACGGTCGCGCCCTCCTCGACGGCGACCTTGACGATGGTGCCCTGCATCGGGGAGGTCACGGAGTCGCCGGACACGGCGGCGCCGGCCTTCTTGCCGCCCGCGCGCTTCGGCTTCTTGTTGCCGTTGCCGCCGCCCCCGCCCATGCTGGCGAGCCCGGCCGGGAGGACCACCTCGAGGCGGCGCCCGCCGACCTCGACGGTCACCTTGTTGCGCTCGTCGGGCTCAGGCGCCTCGGCCGAGTCGCCGGCGTACGGGGTGATCTGGTTGTCGAAGTCGGTCTCGATCCACTGCGTGTAGACGCTGAAGTCCTCGGGCGCCTCGACCGGCGTGCCGATGAAGGCGGGGTCGGAGACCACGGCCGCGTGGAACGGGATCACGGTCGGCATCCCGTCGACGCCGAACTCGGCCAGCGCGCGGCGGGACCGCTCGAGTGCCTGGGTGCGGTCGCGGCCGGTGACGATCAGCTTGGCGATCAGGGAGTCGAAGGCGCCGGGGATGGTCTCGCCCTCCTCGTAGCCGCCGTCGACGCGGACGCCGGGTCCGGCGGGGGGCGACCACTTGGTCAGCGTGCCGGGAGCGGGCATGAAGTTGGCCCCGCCGTCCTCGGCGTTGATCCGGAACTCGATGGAGTGGCCGCGGATCTCCGGGTCGTCGTAGCCGAGCTCCTCGCCGGCGGCGATCCGGAACATCTCGCGGACGAGGTCGATGCCGGTGACCTCCTCGGAGACGCAGTGCTCGACCTGGAGGCGGGTGTTCACCTCGAGGAAGGAGATGGTGCCGTCGGCGGCGACGAGGAACTCGCAGGTGCCGGCGCCGACGTACTCCGCCTCGCGCAGGATCGCCTTGGAGCTCTCGTAGAGCTCGGTGAGCTGGGCGTCGGTGAGGAACGGCGCGGGGGCCTCCTCGACGAGCTTCTGGTTGCGGCGCTGCAGCGAGCAGTCGCGGGTGGAGACGACCACGACGTTGCCGTGCTTGTCGGCGAGGCACTGGGTCTCCACGTGGCGCGGCTTGTCGAGGAACTTCTCGACCAGGCACTCACCGCGGCCGAAGGCACCGACGGCCTCGCGCACGGCCGCCTCGAAGGCGTCCGGGATCTCCTCGATCGTGCGGGCCACCTTGAGGCCGCGGCCACCGCCGCCGTAGACGGCCTTGATCGCCACCGGCAGGCCGTTCTCCTCGGCGAACGCGATGATCTCGTCCGCGTCCTTGACGGCGTCCTTGGTGCCGGGGGCCAGGGGAGCCTTGGCCCGTTCCGCGATGTGCTTGGCCTTCGCCTTGTCGCCGAGGGCGTCGATGGCGGCCGGGGTGGGGCCGATCCAGACGAGGCCGGCGTCGATCACGGCCTGGGCGAAGTCGGCGTTCTCGGCGAGGAAGCCGTAGCCGGGGTGCACGGAGTCAGCGCCGGACTTCTCCGCGACGGCGACGATCTTGGCGATGTCGAGGTAGGAGTCCGCCGGGGTGGCGCCCTCGAGGGAGTGGGCCTCGTCGGCGAGGCGCACGAACAAGGCATCGCGGTCGGGCTCGGCGTACACCGCCACGCTGCCGATGCCGGCGTCCTTGCATGCGCGGATGACACGGACTGCGATCTCGCCACGGTTGGCGATCAGCACCTTCTGCAGCGGCTTGACGTCTGGCACGACTCTCCTCGTTGGGCTCCGGTGATCCATCCGGAGACTACTGCGCCACCTCGGTGCGCCTCGACGGGTCCCGGCTTCTGGGCGTCAGCTGTTGCCGACGGAGGGGTCCGCGACGCCGATTCCGGGGCGCTTGTCGCCGTACAGGAGCCGGTCGTGACGGACCAGGGCGCGCGCGGCGCGGCGGTCCAGCGCCTGGCTGCCGCCGGGCAGCCGGCCGACCAGGTGGGTCCAGAAGAGGTTCGCGGCGATCCGATACGCCGGGTACCACGGCGGCCGGACCGGGAGGCCGAGCTCCTTCATCCCCGAGGGGCCGACCAGTACCGACGAGGCGCTCAGGCCGCGCTCGCGCTCGTAGGTGCGCCGCCAGCGAGGGATGTCGGGGTAGTGCTCGGGCGCGCTCATCAGTGCGGCGGCCAGCTCGCGGCTGCTCCGGTCGGGGCCGGGATCGGCCGAGAGCATCCGGTAGAGCACGGTGCGGCCCTTGCGCTCGGTGCGCGGCAGCCACTCGTCCGGCACCCCCATCAGCCACCCGATGTAGGACCACAGGTGCATCACCGCCTCCGAGTCGCGGCGCGGGACCCGGATGCCGAGCAGGCGTGCGTGCAGCAGGTAGGAGGTGGAGAAGGTGCCCAGCGTGCTGGCCTGGTCGTAGGCGTTGATCGGCACCCCGCGCAGGTCCCACTCCCAGTCCTCGGCCCGCTCGAGCTGGTAGTTGACGAAGGCGTGCATCACCCGGACGTGCACGGTCAGCTGCCAGCCGGGCTCTGTCCGGGCGAGGCCGCCGGGCGTGGTCACCGCGAGCCAC
Source organism: Nocardioides sp. Z38_18 (assembly GCF_058215695.1). Classification (NCBI taxonomy): domain Bacteria; kingdom Bacillati; phylum Actinomycetota; class Actinomycetes; order Propionibacteriales; family Nocardioidaceae; genus Nocardioides; species Nocardioides sp. Z38_18. The sequence goes on along the minus strand of NZ_JBZAJE010000002.1, from coordinate 361,875 downwards.
CAGGCGCCGGTCTCGCCGACGCGCTGCAGCGTGGTCTCGCTGGAGAGCCGCCCGGAGCGGACCAGCGGCTCCAGGGCGGCGGCGCTGCGGTAGCCGCCGAGCAGGGAGCCGAAGCCCAGGATGTCGTTGGCGTCCCAGCCCAACCGCCGGGTGAACCGGGCCCCGCGCTCGAGCAGCTCGTCGTCGACCCAGTCGGGCCGGGTCTCGACCGCGTCGAACAGCGCGCGCAGCGGCTCAGGTGCGTCGGGCACCGAGTCCACGCCGTGGTGCAGCGCCTGCCGGAACTGCTTCATCGTCGCAGTGCGGTCCTCTCGCACCGCGCGCACGAACGTGTCCCCGACGTCGTCGCGCTCGAGCAGCCCCCGCTTCAGCCGGGCCGTCTCCTCGGGTCCGGGCACCGCGCCGGGCCCGGCGACCAGCTTCAGCGGAGCAGCTACCCGGTCCGACCACTCGGGCGAGGAGCGCCAACGGGTCGGGGTCGGCAGGTCGACGAAGCGGCCGGGGGACAGGTGTGCCGGGGTTGTCGAGGACATGCCTCGACCCTAAAGTGAGCAAATGCTCGACTTCTACTCGCGTTCTGCCCAGCGGACACCATGAGTGCCGACCAGGGCGCCCACCTGCGCAGACGACCCCTCCAGCGCCGCTCCCAGGAGATGATCGACCGGATCCTGGAGGCCGCTGCTCGGGTTCTGGCCAGCGAGGGGTACGCCGCGATGTCCACCAACCGCGTGGCCGCGGAGGCGGACGTGAGCATCGGGTCGCTCTACCGATACTTCGCCGACAAGACCGAGCTGGTCGAGCAGCTGCGCGAGCGGGTCAACCAGGAGATCCTGAGCAGCCTGACCACCGCGATCCTGGACTCCCTGGACGCAGGTCCCCGGGAAGGCATCGAGCGGGTGCTGGAGACCCTGGTCGCCGGGCTGGAGCGTCACCGGGCGCTGCTGGTGGCGCTGATCGACGAGGTGCCGCTGGGCTCCCAGGCCAACACGCTGCCGGAGATCGAGCGCCAGCTGACCGAGTTCACCCGGCTGTTCGTGCTGCGGCACCAGCCTGGGCTGCCGCGCGAGGAGCTCGACGCCCGGCTCTACCTCGCCATGGGTGTAACCCTGAACGCGTGCCTGCGGATCGCGCTGGAGCGGCCCGAGCACCTCGACCGGGACCACCTGCTCCGCCTGGTCGCCGACATGCTGCTGATCGGACTCGACCACTGAGGCGTTCGTCACGCTGTGGTCCGCGCGCACCCGTGGGACCTACGATCCCCTCATGGACTCCTCCGCCACTCCGAACGCCCGCCAGCGCTGGCAGCAGCGCTACGACGCCGCCCTGAGCGGTGGGAAGGTCCGCGACGCCGACTTCACCACCTTGTCGCAGGTGGAGGTCGAGCCGGCGTACGGCACCGACGAGTCCGAGTGGCCCGGGGAGTTCCCCTACACGCGCGGCCTCTACGCGACCGGCTACCGCGGCCGCACCTGGACGATCCGCCAGTTCGCCGGCTTCGGCAACGCCCAGCAGACCAACGAGCGCTACAAGATGATCCTGGGCCGCGGCGGCGGCGGCCTCTCGGTGGCCTTCGACATGCCCACACTGATGGGCCGCGACTCCGACGACCCGCGCAGCCTCGGCGAGGTCGGGCACTGCGGCGTGGCGATCGACTCCGCCACCGACATGGACGTGCTCTTCGACGGCATCAAGCTCGACGAGGTCACCACCTCGATGACGATCAGCGGGCCCGCCGTGCCGGTGTTCTGCATGTACCTCGTCGCCGCCGAGCGCCAGGGCGCCGACACCACCAAGCTGAACGGCACCCTGCAGACCGACATCTTCAAGGAGTACATCGCCCAGAAGGAGTGGCTGTTCGCGCCCGAGCCGCACCTGAAGCTGATCGGCGACCTGATGGAGTACTGCGGGACGAACATCCCGGCGTACAAGCCGCTCAGCGTCTCGGGCTACCACATCCGTGAGGCCGGCTCCACGGCTGCGCAGGAGCTCGCCTTCACCCTGGCCGACGGTTTCGGCTACATCGAGCTCGGCCTCTCGCGCGGCCTGGACATCGACGAGTTCGCCCCCGGGCTGAGCTTCTTCTTCGACAGCCACCTCGACTTCTTCGAGGAGATCGCGAAGTTCCGGGCGGCCCGTCGCATCTGGGCCCGCTGGGTCCGTGACGTCTACGGCGCCAAGACCGAGAAGGCCCAGTGGATGCGGTTCCACACGCAGACCGCGGGGGTCTCCCTGACCGCGCAGCAGCCCTACAACAACGTCGTGCGCACCGGCATCCAGGCTCTGGCTGCCGTGCTGGGCGGCACCAACTCGCTGCACACCAACGCCCTCGACGAGACGCTGGCACTGCCCAGCGAGCAGGCCGCCGAGATCGCGCTGCGCACCCAGCAGGTGATCATGGAGGAGACCGGCGTGGTCAACGTGGCGGACCCGCTGGGCGGGTCGTACTTCGTCGAGGCGCTCACCGACAAGATCGAGGCCGAGGCCAACGCCATCTTCGACAAGATCCTGGAGATGGGCGGCTCCAGCCTGCGCCACGACCAGACCGAGGCGCTCGCCGAGTCGGCTCGCAACGGTGGCGACCCGGTGACCCAGGGCCTGCTGCGCGGGATCGAGGACGGCTGGTTCATGGCCGAGATCGCCGAGGCCGCCTTCGCCTACCAGATCGCGCTGGAGAAGAAGGAGAAGAAGGTCGTCGGGGTCAACGTGCTCCCCGAGTCGGTGACCAGCGACCTCGAGATCATGCGGGTCTCCCACGAGGTGGAGACCAGGCAGGTGCGCATCCTCGCCGAGCGCAGGACCGGTCGCGACCAGGCCGCGATCACCGCGGCGCTCGAGGAGATGCTCACCGCCGCCCGCGAGGACCGCAACATGATCCCCGCGATGCTGGAGGCGTGCCGCGCCGAGGCGACGCTCGGCGAGATCTGTGACGCGCTGCGCCGCGAGTGGGGCGAGTACCGGGAGCCCGCGCGCTTCTGAGCCACGGGCTGGGGGGGATCGCTCAGGTGGCGCTCTGCAGCGCCTGGGCGGTGATCGGCAGGGTCAGCTCGAAGCAGCTGCCGACACCGTCCGGGTTCGCGCTGACCGAGATGCTGCCGCCGTGGCGCAGCACGATGCGCTTGCAGATCGCCAGCCCGAGACCGGTGCCCTGGTAGCCGTCGGTGGGGGCCCGGTGGAACCGGTCGAAGATGCGCTCGCGCTGCGCGGGCGGGATCCCGATCCCGTTGTCGCGCACGGTGACCCGCGCCCAGCCGCTGTCGATCCGGCAGGCCTCGATGAACACCCGCGGCACGGTCCCGGGTGCGACGTACTTGAACGCGTTGCCGATCAGGTTGTCCAGGACCTGGCTCAGCAGCAGCCGGTCGGCCCAGACGTCCACCATGTCGCCGACCACGATCTCGCCGCCGTTGCCGGGCTGGTCACGGGCGGCGGCGAGGTGCTCGACCAGGACGGACAGCGAGATCGGCTCGCAGTCCAGGGCCTGGTCGCGGGCGACCGTGTGGGCGAGCAGGTCCCGGATCAGGCTTCGCGCCTGGGCCGCGCTGGCGCGGATGTGCTGCACCATCGGCGCCGACCGGACGGCGAGGGGGGTGTCGCCCGCCGAGAAGTCCTCCTCCAGGAGCTCGGCCCAGCCGTCGATCACGTTGAGCGGGTTGCTGAGGTCGTGGGCGACCGTGCCGGCGAACGAGATCAGGGACTCCCGGTGCGTGGTGACCGAGGTGATGTCGCGGACCACCACCATCGCCCGCCGTGGAGTGCCGGGGGCGTGGGGGACCGGGGACGCCGAGATCTGCAGCCACCTGACCGTTCCCTGGGGGCTCACGTGGCGGTACTCCTCCCCGTCCACCGACTCGCCTGCCAGCGCCCGGGAGTGGGGTTTCTCCGCCTCCGGGACCAGGCGGCCGTCGGCGTAGTACGTCTGGCCTGCGCGCCGGGACTCCGCGTCCACGTGGTCCAACGGCTGGTCGGGGGCGGAGCCGAACGACGTACGCATGGCGGGGTTCGTGTGCAGCACCCGCCCGCCCTCCTCGATGATCGCCACGCCGTCGTCGAGGTGGGACATCACCAGGTCGAGCTCGTCGGCCCGCAGCGCGAGGGCCGCCTCTGAGGTCTCCAGTCGGGTGATCGACTCGGTGAGCTGGCGACGGATCAGGGCGATCGTGAGGCCGGTGACCATCAGGGCGACCACGAACAGCTGGGCCATCAGGGCGCGCGTCGTGGGGTCGCCCACGTTCGCGATCGGCCCGAAGCCGTTGATGGTCATGAACACGGTGGTCACGCCGACGACCAGGCAGTGCAGGGCGGTCACCAGGGGGCTGAAGCGCAGCGCCGCCCAGACGACGGTGAGGCTGAGGACGTAGGTGGTCGGGATCTCCGGGGTCAGCCAGAACGCGACGAAGATCAGGGCGGCCACGGACTCGATGCCCAGCAGGTGGGCGAGGGAGGACCGCGGCGTGGGTTCGACCAGGGGGAGGCCCCGGTCGCGTCGCTCGGTGATCCAGCCGCCGAGGAGGAGGCCGGCGACGCCGACGGTGGCCATCGCCGAGGCCTGCCGCCCGAACCTGCCGACCAGGAGGTCCAGGCTCTCGGTGGACAGCACCAGCGAGCTCACGGCGGAGCGGAGCACGGCCGTGAGCAGGGCGGCGGCGGTGATCGCCACCAGGACCCGGCCGAACTGGTCCAGGCGCGTCAGCGGGACGCGCCCGCCCGTCCCCCAGATGCCGGGAACCAGTCGGCGCAGCAGCCACAGCGCCACCAGGGTCTGGAAGACGACCGAGAGCGAGAGGACGGAGCGGATGACGCCGCCCTCGGTCACCGCGAGGCTGAACATCGTGGCGGCCGACATCAGTGCGACGTCGATCGGTAGCAGGCGCCGGTTGCTGCTGGCCAGCCAGACGACGGCCACGCCCGCTGCGGGCCACACCAGCCCGATCTGCTCCGGGCCGACGACGACGGCGCGGCCCAGCAGGCTGGCCAGCGTGAACGCCGTCACCCACAGGGCAGTGCGCAGGGAGGCGGGCACGACCGACCCAGGCCGTTCTGCCTCTCCCACGGGTTCAGTATCGTCACCTCACGAGACCCCGCACAGCGCAAGCGACCAGTTGAGACGATGGAGATATGACCCAGCAGCCCTTTTCCCGCCCCGGTGCGATTGATTTGTCTGGTTTGCAGGGATCTGCCCAGGACGCCTCCGGATCCGTCCCGCAGAGCCACGCGTACGCCGTACGGGTGAACGAGCAGAACTTCCAGGAGGTGCTCGAGGCGTCGCGGACCGCGCCGGTCCTGCTCTCCTTCGAGAGCCCCTCCCGGTCGCCGGAGAGCGTGCAGCTCGCCGAGTCGATCCAGACCCTCTCCACGGAGTTCGAGGGGCGCTTCCTGCTGGGGCGGGTGGACATCGACGCCTCCCCGCAGATCGCCCAGGCGATGCAGATCCCCTCGGTGCCCCTGGTGGTGCTGGTGGCGCAGGGCCGACCGGTGCCCCTGCTGCAGAACTCGGCTCCCCTCGAGGACCTCCGGCAGGCCCTCACCTCGGTCCTCCAGCAGCTGACCGCCAGCGGGGTCACCGGTCGCCACCAGCCGCGCAGCGGCACCGGGACCATCGACGAGGAGACGGGGGAGGAGCAGCTCGACCCCCGCTACTTCCCGGCCCAGGACGCTCTCGAGCGCGGCGACATCGTGGGTGCGGTCGCGGAGTACCAGAAGCTGGTCGACGCCAACCCGGCCGACACCGAGGCCGCAGCCGGCCTGGCGATGGCCAAGGTGCTCCAGCGCACCGAGGGGGTGGACCTCAACAAGGCCCGCGCCGCCGCCGCGGCGAACCCGGACGACGTCGACGCCCAGACGCTCGTGGCCGACCTCGACCTGCTCGGCGGGCACGTGGAGGACGCGTTCGCCCGCCTGGTCGCGCTGGTGGGACGTTCGTCCGGCAACGAGCGCGACGCCGCGCGTACGCATCTGATCGGGCTCTTCGGCGCCGTCGGCAACGACGACCCGAGGGTGATCCGGGCCCGCCGGGACCTCGCCTCCGCGCTCTTCTGAGGGCTTCTGGCCGCCCACGCACTGGCTCAGCGTGCCACGATGTTCACCATGGATGACGGGCCCGCCACCACGCTCGCCACGACGCCGCTCTCCGGCATCGGGCAGCTCTACGTGACGACGGTCGGCGCGGTCTCCCTGATGGCCCTCGTGGAGGGCTCCGAGGCGTGGTACTTCGCGCTCGTCGTACTCGCGCTCCCGCTGAGCCTCCTCGCGCTGTGGGTCGCCTTCTACGCGAGCCTGGCGGTCGGCTTCGCCTCCGGCGCCGACCCCGGCGACCTCTCCTGGCCGGCAGGCATCGTCTGGGTCCTGGTCTGGACCGCAACCGCCTGGATCAACGCCCAGATGCTCCAGAAGGTCCTGCGCACCGGCTGGCGCACCATCGCCCCCCGCCCCACCGACCCCCCCGACGACGACTGACCGCAGGCACGCGACCCACGGTGGTCCCAGGCGTACGCCGGGGCACGCCACCCCAAGGTGGTCGAGCAGCGAGCGGAGCGAGCGGATAGTCGAGACCACTCAAGTGAGCCCGCAGGCACACGTACGCCGGCAGCGAGATCCGGCCGTCGGTACGACGCGGCACGCGACCACAACGGTGGTCGAGCAGCGAGCGAAGCGAGCGGACAGTCGAGACCACTCAGGCGAGGCAGCAGGCAGACCCACGCCGCGCAGAGGGGCTGAGTCAGTAGAAGTGCGGTGGTGCGTCTGGCTGCGGCGGCGGCCGATCCGCGGTGACATCAACTGTCCCGTGGTGATCTCGCAGGAACTGGAGCCCGTGCGGGCTGGTCGACAAGAAGGTCCCGGGCTCCAACGTGGTGTAGCCCCAGGTCGAGTGTGTCTTCAGCCGATGGTGCTTCCGGCACATCGGCGCGATGTTGCAACTGCACGTGGTCCCACCCCGGTCATGCGGCACACAATGCTCGGAGTCGCAGTTGCGCGCCGGCCGGGTCCAACCGGTCGGGGACCTCGTAGGCGTTCACACTGATGTGGTCGTTGAGGTCGATCACCGGCTTCACGGTCACCGCCGTGTCCGGGTTGGCGCACCAGGTGCGGACCTGCTCGGCGCTGACCCCGGTGCGGTGTTCTCCACCCGGGCTAGGGGCCGCGCGCCCCGGCGTACGCCCGCCCCTCGGCGTACTTCTAGCTCTCGCCTCACCCGACGTGGTCTCGACTATCCGCTCGTCTCGACTGTCCGCTCGCTGGCGCTCGCTGCTCGACGCAAGGCTTCGCTCGCTGCTCGACCACCTAGGGTCGCGTGTCCCCGGCGTACGTCTGTGAGCACGGAGCCTCTGCCGTCGTACGTCCGGCTGCCGGCTCACCCGGCGTGGTCTCGACTGTCCGCTCGCTTCGCTCGCTGCTCGACCACCTAGGGTCGCGTGTCCCCGGCGCACGTCTGCGAGCACGGAGCCTCTGCCGTCGTACGTCTGGCTGCCGGCTCACCCGGCGTGGTCTCGACTGTCCGCTCGCTTCGCTCGCTGCTCGACCACCTAGTGGTCGGCGCAGCGGCGTACCCCGCCCCGGCGTACCCCGCCCCCGGCGTGGTCTCGACTTTCCGCTCGCTGCTCGACCAGCCCAGCGACGTGCTCAGGTGGGGAGGCCGCGGCCGCTTTCTGTGTACGCCGGGCCGGGGGTGTCGGAGAGGTTGCGGAGGGCTGCGTCTATTCGCCGGGAGGTGAAGTCGGCGCACTTCTCGCGGACCTCGGCCGGGGTGTAGAAGCCGACGGAGCGGATCTCGCGCTCCTGGCGGACGATGGTGTCAACGACGCCCGCGTCCAGCTCGCCGCCGTCGAAGACCAGACAGAGCGCGTCGTCCCAGCCGCCCCACGGGGGCAGCCAGTCGGTGAGCAGCAGCCGGCCCGCGGTGACCTTCAGGCCGAGCTCCTCCTCGACCTCGCGCTCCACGGCGAGCTGGGGGGACTCGCTGACCTCGACGACGCCGCCGGGCAGGTCGAAGTCGCGCTTGTAGGTGAGCTGGCACAGCAGCACCCGACCGTCGGTGGAGCGCACCAACAGCTGGCTGATCGCGCGCTTGCGGGGGAGGAAGGAGTTCAGCAGCGAGCGGAAGCCCTTGGGGTCCTCCAACGGGGTGTCGTCGGCCAGGCGTGCGTAGACGATCCGGTCGGACTCGTCCGAGACGCCTCTGGCAACGCCCTCGCGCATCAGACCGGCGAACGTCGCCACCCGCTGCGCCGCCTCGTCGTCGGGGTCCACGTGGGTCTCCACGCGGGTGCTGCCGCCCTTGAACGCCGACTCCACGACGCGGCGTACTTCGTCGGCCGACGCACGCAGGCCCTTCGCCTGCAGGTCTGCGGTCCAGGACACGCGTACGACGCCCGGGGCGATCGGGGTCAGCTCGGCGGACACGGCGCGACTCAACGGCGCTGGCTGCTGAGCCACAGCGTGCCGAGGGGAGGGATCCGCAGCCGGGCGGATGCGGGCTGGCCGCCGTGGGCGGTCTCGTGGGCGGTGACCGTGCCGAGGTTGCCCACGCCGGAGCCGCCGTAGATCTCGGCGTCGGTGTTGATCACCTCGCTCCACTCACCCGCGAACGGCAGCCCGAGGAGGTAGCCCTCGTGGGGGATCGCGGAGAAGTTGGTGATGCAGACCAGGGCGCTGCCGTCCGAGCCCCACCGGACGAACGCCACCGTGTTGTGGCTGGCGTCGTCGGCCTCGATCCACTGGAAGCCCTGGGGAGCGGTGTCCTGGGACCACAGTGCCGTCGAGCCGGCGTACACGCTGTTCAGGTCGGTCACCAGGCGCTGCACGCCGATGTGGTCGGGGTCCTCCAGCAGCCCCCAGTCGAGTGAGCGCTGCTCGGCCCACTCCTGGTCCTGGGCGAACTCGGTGCCCATGAAGATCAGCTGCTTGCCCGGGTGGGCCCACTGCCAGGACAGGAACGCGCGCACGTTGGCCAGCTGCTGCCACCGGTCTCCGGGCATCTTCCGCAGCAGGGACCCCTTGCCGTGCACGACCTCGTCGTGGCTGATCGGCAGCACGTACTGCTCGGAGAACGCGTAGACCATGCTGAACGTGAGCTGGTTGTGGTGGTAGCCGCGGTGGACCGGGTCGCGGGAGATGTAGTCGAGGCTGTCGTGCATCCAGCCCATGTTCCACTTGAACCCGAAGCCCAGCCCGCCCGCCGAGGTCGGCTGGGTGACGCCGGGCCAGGAGGTCGACTCCTCGGCGATGGTGATCGCGCCGGGGACCCGCTTGTAGACGGTGCCGTTGAGCTCCTTGAGGAAGTGCTCGGCCTCGAGGTTCTCCCGGCCGCCGTGGATGTTCGGCTCCCACTCGCCGGGCTGGCGCGAGTAGTCGAGGTAGAGCATCGAGGCCACCGCGTCGACGCGGATGCCGTCGACGTGGAACTCCTCGAGCCAGTAGAGCGCGTTCGCGACCAGGAAGTTGCGGACCTCCTTGCGCCCGAAGTTGAACACGTAGGTGCCCCAGTCGGGGTGCTCGCCGCGGCTCGGGTTCGGGTCCTCGTAGAGCGGGGTCCCGTCGAAGCGGGCGAGCGCGAACTCGTCCTTGGGGAAGTGCGCGGGGACCCAGTCGACGATCACGCCGATCCCGGCGTTGTGCAGGGCCTGCACCAGCCGGCGGAAGCCGTCGGGGTCGCCGAAGCGCGACGAGGGGGCGTAGTACGACGTGACCTGGTAGCCCCACGAACCGCCGAAGGGGTGCTCCATCACCGGCAGCATCTCGACGTGGGTGAAGCCCATCTCCACGACGTACGCCGTCAGCTGCTCGGCCAGGTCGTCGTAGCTCAGCGGCTCGCCGCCCTCGCGCTTGCGCCACGAGCCGAGGTGCACCTCGTAGATCGACATCGGCTGCTGCTCGGGACGTGACTCGGCGGCGCGCACGGCCATCCACTCGTCGTCGGTCCACACGTGCTTGCTCTCGAAGACGCGCGACGCCGTCGCCGGGGGGACCTCGGTGTAGTAGGCCATCGGGTCGGCCTTGTCGCGCCACACGCCGTCGGCTCCGCGGATGTGGAACTTGTAGCCGTCGCCGGACGCGACGCCCGGGACGAAGGTCTCCCAGACGCCGGAGGTGCCGACGTGGACCAGCGGATTGCTGCCGCCGTCCCAGCCGTTGAACTCGCCGCGGACCTGGACCTCCAGCGCCGAAGGTGCCCAGACCCGGAACACGGTCCCGCCGGGGACCACGTGGGCGCCCAGCGCCTGCCAGAGCTGCTCGTGGCGGCCCTCGTTGATGAGGTGGACGTCCAACTCGCCGATCGTGGTCTCGCTCATGAACGGTCTCCGATCCGGTCGATTGCCTGCAGGGGGATGTCCAGCCAGCTGGGACGGTTGCGCGCCTCGTAGACGACTTCGTAGACGGCCTTGTCGGCCTCGTAGGCGTCGATGAGGAGTCGCTCGCTGTCGGTGAGGCCGGGCTCGCCGCGCTCCAGCCGCCGCTCGACGTACCCCTCGAGGAACGCGGTGCGGTTGCGGTCGAGCCACTCCTTGGCGCGGTAGCTGATCTGGGGGCCGGGATCCTCGGAGGAGTAGAGGTCCTTCGCGACGGACTTCGCGGCGTAGTCGAAGGAGCGCAGCATCCCCGCGACGTCGCGCCAGGCGGAGTCCGGCAGCCGTCGCTCGGCGAGCGGCTTGGCGGGCTCGCCCTCGAAGTCGACCAGCTTCCAGCCCAGCGACGTCCGCAGGGTCTGGCCCAGGTGGAGGTCGCCGTGGATGCGCTGAACGTCGCCGGAGGCGTCGGCCACGTGGGCGAACACCTCGTGCAGGGTCTCGCTGTGCCCCGCGAGCTCCGGGACCACGCCCACCGCGTCGGCCAGGCGCTGCCGCATGGCCTCGGCGGTGGCGGCCGCGTCGAGCGGCTCGGTGCCGAACTGATCGCGCAGGAGCTCGTGGATCTCGCTGACGGTGACGCCGAGGCGGTGGGCCTCGCCGGCGAAGTCCCCGCCCACCTCGTCGGCGTGCAGGTCGGCCTCGGCGAACAGGTTGCGAGCGCTGGCGAGGGCGAGCTCCCAGCCGTCGCTGGCGGTGCGCAGGAACTGCGAGAGCATCGCGAGCTGCAGCCGCTCGCCGTCCGGGGTGACCGGTTCGAGCTCCACCCAGCCGTAGAGCTCGGCGATGCTGTGGGTCCCGCTGCGGGTCAGCGCCTCGTGGATCTCGATGTCAGGGTTGACCCCCGGCGTCATCCGGCGGAAGACCTTCATCAGGGAGTCGTCGCCGTAGGCCACCGAGGAGTTGCTCTGCTCGCCGCGAAACAGCGTGGAGTGGGCGGTGAGATCCAGGTCGTGCTCGCCGCAGCGGTGGAACGTGACCTCGGGGCCCAGCTGCTCCGAACCGGTGGCGGCCGCGGCGGCGAACGCCTCCAGCCACAGGTGGGTGGCCGCGCGGTCGTGGAGCGCGTCGTAGACGTGGCGGTCCTCCACCATCGCGATGAACGCGTGCCCGAGCCGCTCCTGCGCCTCGGTGTACGACGACACCGGGACCTGGTAGACCGCGGTCTCCGCGACCTGTCCCGGGCCGGCGGAGCTGTCCTCGAAGGAGAGCGTGATCAGCGCGATGCTGACCCGCGGCTCGCCTTCGCGCAGCTGGGCCACGCGCACGTCGGTGACCGAGAAGGCGCGACCCTTGCCGCCGAACCAGCGGGCCTCGCCGATGAAGTCGACCAGGGCCTGCTCCAGCGGTTCGGTGCCCGGGGACGGGGTGGTGGATGTCGTGGGGGTGTGGTCGTCCAGGGTCACGCGGGGCTCCCTTCGCCGAGGGCCTCGGCCTGGGGCTCGGCCTGCGGGAGCCGGATCCAGTAGAAGCCGTAGCCGCCGAGGGTGAGCAGGTAGGGCAGCTCGCCCACCTCGGGGAACCGCACCCCGCCGAGGAGCTCCACCGGCCGCACGCCCTCCCAGCGCCGCAGGTCGAGCTCGACCGGTTGGGGGAACCGGCTCAGGTTGTTCACGCACAGCACGGTGTCGGTGTACCCCGTCTCGTCGGTGTACTCCCGCACGTAGGAGAGCACCGAGGGGTTGGACCCTCCGAGGTCGGTGAACCCGCCCAGGCCGAAGCAGGGGTGCTGCTTGCGTGCCTGGATCATCCGCCGCGTCCAGTGCAGCAGCGAGGAGGAGTTGTCCAGCTCGGTCTCGACATTGACCCTCTGGTACCCGAAGACGGGGTCCTGGTTCACCGGTAGGTGCAGCCGGCCCGGGGTGGCGACCGAGAAGCCCGCGTTGCGGTCCGGGGTCCACTGCATCGGGGTGCGTACGCCGTCACGGTCACCGAGCCAGATGTTGTCGCCCATCCCGATCTCGTCCCCGTAGTAGAGGACGGGGGACCCGGGCAGGGAGAGCAGCAGCGCGGTGAACAACTCCATCTGGTTCACGTCGTTGTCGAGCAGGGGAGCCAGCCGCCGGCGGATGCCGATGTTGGCCTTCATCCGCGGGTCCTTGGCGTACTCGTCCCACATGTAGTCGCGGTCCTCGTCGGTGACCATCTCGAGGGTCAGCTCGTCGTGGTTGCGCAGGAAGATGCCCCACTGGCACCCGTCGGGGATCGCGGGGGTCTGCTCGAGGATCTCCGAGATCGGGAACCGGTTCTCCCGGCGTACGGCCATGAAGATGCGCGGCATCACCGGGAAGTGGAAGCACATGTGGCACTCGTCGCCGGCGCTGAGGTACTCGCCCGACTCCGGGTCGCGCTTGCCGCCGAAGTAGTCGACGACGTCGGAGGGCCACTGGTTGGCCTCCGCGAGCAGCACGCGGCCGGGGTAGTGCTCGTCGACGTAGCGGCGCACCTGGCGCAGCGCCTCGTGGGTCTCGGGCAGGTTCTCGCCGTTTGTGCCCGGGCGCTCGTAGAGGTAGGGGACGGCGTCGAGCCGGAAGCCGTCGAGGCCCATGTCGAGCCAGAAGCTCATCGCCTCCAGCATCGCCTCCATCACCTTGGGGTTGTCGAAGTTGAGGTCCGGCTGGTGGGAGAAGAACCGGTGCCAGTAGTACTGCTGGCGGACCGGGTCCCAGGTCCAGTTGGAGGGCTCGGTGTCGACGAAGATGATCCGCGCCTCTTCGTAGAGCTCGTCGGTGTCGGACCACACGTAGAAGTCGCCGAAGGGCCCGTCGGGGTCCTCGCGGCTGGCCTGGAACCACGGGTGCTGGTCGCTGGTGTGGTTCATCACGAAGTCGATGATCACGCGGATGTCGCGCTTGTGCGCCTCGTCGAGGAACTCGTGGAAGTCGTCCACGGTCCCGGCCTCGGGGAGGATGTTGGTGTAGTCGGCGACGTCGTACCCGCCGTCGCGCAGCGGCGAGGAGAAGAACGGCGGCACCCACAGGCAGTCCACGCCGAGCCAGTGCAGGTAGTCGAGCTTCTCGGTCAGCCCGCGGAAGTCGCCGACGCCGTCGCCGTTGGAGTCCTTGAAGGACCGCACCAGCACCTCGTAGAACACGGCCGTCTTGAACCAGTCGGGTTGCTCGAAGTGCGCCGCGGTGGGTCCACCGCTGGTGCTGGGGAGTACGCCGCTCTCGGTCGCGTCGCTGGAGACCTCGCTCACACCGGCGTCCTGACCGAGAGCACGTGCGCGGGCTCCACGAAGGGGTCGAGGTGGACGTAGTTGTGCGCGCCCCACTGCCAGTCCTGGCCGCTGATCTCGTCGTGCACGTTCAGGGTGTCCTCCCAGCCCAGCCCGAGTGCGGGCATGTTCAGGTGCACCGTCGTGGTGCGTGGTCCGTGGGGGTCGAGATTGACCACCACGATCACCGTGTCATGCCCGCTGGGGGAGCCTGTCGAAACCCGCTTGCTGTACACCAGCACCGCGTCGTCGTCGCTGGAGTGGATCGTCACGTTGCGCAGCTGCTGCAGCGCCGGGTGCGCGCGGCGGATCTCGTTGAGCCGGGTGAGGTACGGCGCGAGCGTGGTCCCCTCGCGCTCGGCGGCCTCCCAGTCGCGGATCCTGATCTGGAACTTCTCCGAGTCCAGGTAGTCCTCGGTGCCGGGGCGCAGGGCGAGGTGCTCGTAGAGCTCGAACCCGGCGTACACCCCCCAGCTCGGCGACCCGGTGGCCGCGACCACGGCGCGGATCCGGAAGGCCGGGGGACCGCCGTGCTGGAGGTAGGCGTGCAGGATGTCGGGGGTGTTCACGAAGAAGTTCGGGCGCATGAACGCCGAGGACTCGTGCGAGACCTCCTCGAGGTACGACGCGATCTCGTGGCGGGTGTTGCGCCAGGTGAAGTAGGTGTAGCTCTGGTGGAACCCGACCATCCCGAGCGCGTGCATCATCGGCGGCTTGGTGAACGCCTCGGAGAGGAAGATGACGTCCGGGTCGGTGGCCCGGATGCGGCCCAGCAGCCACTCCCAGAACGCCACCGGTTTGGTGTGCGGGTTGTCCACGCGGAAGACACGCACGCCGTGCGACATCCAGTGGCGCAGCACCCGTTCGGCCTCCGCGTAGATCCCCTCGGGGTCGTTGTCGAAGTTGATCGGGTAGATGTCCTGGTACTTCTTCGGCGGGTTCTCGGCGTAGGCGATGGTCCCGTCGGCACGAGTGGTGAACCACTCCGGGTGCTCGGTCGCCCAGGGGTGGTCCGGCGCCGCCTGCAGGGCGAAGTCGAGGGCGACCTCGAGGCCGACGGAACGGGCCTGCTCCACGAAAGCGTCGAAGTCCTCGATCGTGCCGAGGTCGGGGTGGATCGCGTCGTGGCCACCGTGCCTGCTCCCGATCGCCCACGGGGAGCCGACGTCCTCGGGGGTGGGCGTGAGGGTGTTGTTGCGTCCCTTGCGGTTCACCTCGCCGATCGGGTGGATCGGCGGCAGGTAGATGATGTCGAAGCCCATCGCGGCGACAGCCGGGAGCCGCTCCGCGGCGGTGCGCAGGGTGCCGCTCACCACGGCACCGGTGCTGTCCACGTGGGCGCCCTCGGAGCGCGGGAAGAACTCGTACCAGCTGGAGAAAAGGGCCCGCTCGCGGTCGACGAAGAACGGGAAGGGTCCCTCGGTGGTGAGCAGGTCGCGCAGCGGGTGCGCGGCGAACACCTGGGCCAGGGCCGGTGACTCCGCGACCGCCAGCCGGGCCTCCGCCGGACGGCTGGTGTCTCCGAGCCCCTTCACGGCGTCCTTGACCAGCGCCTTCTCCGCCTTGTCGAGCTTCTGCTTCAGCACCCGCTGGAGCAGGAGCACGCCCTCGGTGAACATCAGCTCCACGTCGACGCCTGCGCGGATCTTGATGCCGGCGTCGTGCAGCCAGGTCCCGAGCGGGTCGCTCCAGGCCTGCACCTCGAAGGTCCAGGCGCCCTCGACGTCGGGGCACACGGTGGCCGCCATCCGCGACACCTCGTCGCCGCCGACGTCGTGCATCCGCAGCGGAGGCCGGCGTACGCCGCCGGGGTCGATGAGCACGACCTCGGCGCCGAGCTGGTCGTGTCCCTCCCGGAAGACCAGCGCCGTGACGTCGAAGTACTCGCCCACCGAGGCCTTCGCGGGGTAGCGCCCGCACTCGACGAGGGGCTTGACGTCCATGACCGGGATGCGCCCGATGCGGGTGTTGACCATGCTCCCAACACTTACGAAGTCCGGCCGATGACGCAAACGGGTCCATTGCGGATGGGCGTGATGCAACCCACGGTTTGATCGTTCCAAGAGTTGGGTTAGCGTGCTCCGGTGCGAGCCATTCGACGATTCACCGTCCGTCCGGTGCTGCCGGAGCCGCTGCGAGCGCTGGGGGACCTGGCCACCAACCTGCGGTGGTCGTGGAGCCCGGAGACCCAGGACGTGTTCGCGGCGCTGGATCCCGAGATCTGGCGCGAGAGCGGCCACGACCCGGTCAAGACGCTCGGCGCCGTGTCCACCGCCCGGCTCGAGGAGCTGTCCGGCGACGCGACGTTCCTGCAGCTGCTCGGCGCTGCCGAGGCCGACCTGCAGGGCTACCTCACCGGCGACCGGTGGTTCCAGGAGGCCCAGAAGCGGGCTGACGAGGGCGCTGCGCTGCCGAAGGCGATCGCCTACTTCTCCCCGGAGTACGGCATCACCTCGGTGCTGCCGCAGTACTCCGGCGGTCTCGGCATCCTCGCCGGTGACCACCTCAAGACCGCCAGCGACCTCGGGGTGCCGCTGATCGGCGTCGGCCTGCTCTACAAGTACGGCTACTTCCGCCAGCAGTTCTCCCGCGAGGGCTGGCAGCTGGAGAGCTACCCCGTGCTGGACCCCGACGGCCTGCCGATCACGCTGCTGCGCGAGGCCGACGGCACGCCCGCCCACGTGCACATCTCCGTCCCGGGGGACGCCGAGCTGACCGCGCGGGTGTTCGTCGCCCACGTCGGCCGGGTCCCGCTGCTGCTGCTCGACACCGACATCGAGGAGAACCCCGGCCCGCTGCGGGAGATCACCGACCGGCTCTACGGCGGCACCACCGAGCACCGGCTGCTCCAGGAGCTGCTGCTCGGCGTGGGCGGCGTCCGTGCCCTGCGCGCCTTCTCCCGGATCACCGGCGCCGAGGACCCGGAGGTGTTCCACACCAACGAGGGCCACGCCGGCTTCCTCGGGCTCGAGCGGATCCGCGAGCTGACCGTCGCCGAGGGCGGGCCCGGGCTCGACTTCGACACGGCCGTCGAGGTCACCCGCGCCGGCACGGTGTTCACCACGCACACCCCCGTCCCCGCCGGGATCGACCGGTTCCCCCGCGAGCTGATCGAGCAGTACTTCGGCGCGCAGAGCCCGGTGGCCGGCGTACCCACCGACCGGATCCTGCGGCTCGGCGCCGAGGACTACAGCGGTGGTGACAGCGGCGTGTTCAACATGGCCGTGATGGGCTTCCGGCTCGCCCAGCGCGCCAACGGCGTCTCCGAGCTGCACGGTGAGGTCAGCCGGGGCATGTTCAACGGGCTGTGGCCGGCCTTCGACGAGGCCGAGGTCCCGATCACCTCGATCACCAACGGCGTGCATGCTCCCACCTGGGTGGCGCGCGAGGTCTTCGAGCTCGCCCGCAAGCAGGGTGCGAACACCGATTCCGACGCCGCCGACGTCTGGAACGTCGTCGACGAGGTCCCGTCGGTCGACCTGTGGGCGACCAAGCGCGAGCTGCGCCAGCGCCTCGTCCTCGACGCCCGCGCCCGGCTCCGCAAGTCCTGCATCAAGCGAGGCCAGTCCCAGGCGGAGCTCGGCTGGACCGAGACGGCCCTGGACCCCGACGTGCTCACGATCGGGTTCGCCCGGCGGGCGGCGTCGTACAAGCGGCTCACCTTGATGCTCAGCGACCCCGAGCGGCTCAAGCGCCTGCTGCTGCACCCGGAACGGCCCGTGCAGCTGATCATGGCCGGCAAGGCGCACCCCGCCGACGACGGCGGCAAGAAGCTGATCCAGGCGATCGTGCAGCTCGCCGACGACCCCGAGGTCCGGCACCGCGTCGCCTACCTGCCCAACTACGACATCGCGATGGCGCAGCCGCTCTACCCCGGCTGCGACGTGTGGCTGAACAACCCGCTGCGGCCCTACGAGGCCTGCGGCACCTCGGGGATGAAGGCGGCCCTCAACGGCGGCCTGAACCTCTCCATCCTCGACGGCTGGTGGGACGAGTGGTACGACGGCAGCAACGGCTGGGCGATCCCGTCGGCCGACGGTGTCGAGGACCCCGACCTGCGTGACGACCTCGAGGCGAACGCGCTCTACGAACTGATCGAGAACGAGGTCGCGCCGAGGTTCTACGACCTCGACGAGACCGGCGTGCCGCCCCGGTGGATCGAGATGGTCCGGCACACGCTGAAGTCGCTCGGCCCCAAGGTGCTCTCCACGCGGATGCTGCGCGAGTACGTCGAGCGGCTCTACGCCCCTGCGGCGCTCTCCTCGCGGGCGATGAACGACTCCTACGCCGGGGCCACCGACCTCGCGGGATGGAAGTCGCGCGTGCTCGCCGGCTGGTCCGGCGTGCACATCGACCACGTGGAGACCGAGGGCCTCTCCGACGCCCCGGAGATCGGCGGCGGGATGGACCTGCACGTCTTCGTCTCGCTCGGCAGCCTCTCGCCCGACGACGTCGACGTCGAGGTGGTGCACGGCCGGGTCAGGGGCGAGGACGAGCTCGTCGACACCACGACCACCTCGCTCACCCCGGGGGAGAACTACGAGGGCGGCCGCTACCGCTTCGACGGGCACGTCCAGCTCAACCGCGCCGGCTCGTTCGGCTACACGGTGCGGGTCCTGCCCCGGCACCCCGCGCTGGCCTCGCCGGCCGAGCTCGGTCTGGTGGTCCTGGCCTAGGCTCGCCACGTGATCGAGTTACGCAGCCCGGCCGAGATCGAGCAGATGAAGCCGGCCGGCCGGTTCGTCGCCGAGGTGCTCACCGCACTCGAGGCGGCGGCCGACGTGGGCGTGAACCTGCTCGACCTCGACGCGCTCGCTGCACGGATGATCCGCGAGCGGGGCGCGGTCTCCTGCTACGTGGACTACCACCCGTCCTTCGGGGCGATGCCGTTCGGCAAGTCGCTGTGCACCTCGGTCAACGACGCCGTCCTGCACGGCCTGCCCCACGACTACGCCCTGCGCGACGGTGACCTGCTCAGCCTCGACTTCGCCTGCTCGGTCGACGGGTGGGTCTCGGACTCCGCGCTCAGCCTGGTCGTCGGTACGCCGGACCCGCGCGACCTCGCGCTGATCGACACCACCCGCCGTGCGCTCGACGCCGGCATCGCCGCCGCTGTCCCCGGCAACCGGCTCGGCGACATCTCCGCGGCCATCGGCGAGGTCGCCCACGCCGAGGGGCTCAAGGTGAACCTCCAGTTCGGCGGGCACAGCGTGGGACGCACCATGCACGGCGACCTGCACGTGGCCAACGACGGCCGGCCCGGTCGCGGCTACGCCCTCCGGCCCGGCCTCGTGATCGCCATCGAGCCGTGGTTCCTGCACACCACCGACGAGATCTACACCGACAAGGACGGCTGGACGATCCGCAGCCGCGACGGCTCCCGGGGCGCCCACTCCGAGCACACGATCGCCGTCACCGAGGGCGAGCCGCTCGTCCTCACCGCCCGCGACTGATCCCGCGGCCCGGCGTACGCCGGCTCAGGTCTGCTCGAGCAGCACCAGGCTCCGCGCCGCCAGCACGGTGCTGGCGCCGGCGGTGACCTCGACCCCGATCGGGTTGCCCGGGTCGGTGGAGAGCACGACGACGCCGCGCTGGACCCACTGGTTGGAGGGGAAGGTGACGGTGCACTCCTGCGGCGAGCCGTTGAGCCAGAGCAGGAAGCTGCTGTCGTGCTGCTGCTCCCCGCGCGGGCCGGGGGAGCGGAGCGGGTCGCCGGAGACGAACATCCCGATCACGTGCAGGCCGCCGTCGAGCCAGTCGTCGCCGGTCATCTCGCGGCCCGAGGGGTGGATCCAGGCCAGGTCCTTGGGTCCGCCGACGATCGTGGGACGGCCCTCGAACCAGTGCCGCTGCCGCAGAGCAGGGTGGTCGCGGCGGATCCGCAGCGCCGCCCGGGTGATGTCGAAGGTGCCGAGCCAGGCGTCGTCGGGTCGCCAGTCGACCCAGGAGATCTCGTTGTCCTGGTTGTAGGGGTTGTTGTTCCCGCGCTGGGTGCGGCCGCGCTCGTCGCCGGCGGTGATCATCGGCACCCCGGCGGACAGGCACAGCGTCGCGATCAGGTTCGCGGCCTGGCGGTGCCGCAGCGCGATCACTTCGGGGTCGTCGGTCTCGCCCTCGACGCCGCAGTTCCAGGAGCGGTTGTTGCCGGTGCCGTCCCGGTTGCCCTCCCCGTTGGCCTCGTTGTGCTTGTGGTCGTAGGAGACCAGGTCGCGCAGGGTGAAGCCGTCGTGGGCGGTGATGAAGTTGATCGACGCGTACGGCGACCGGCCGTCGTCGAGGTAGAGGTCCGAGGAGCCCGCCAGCCGGGTGGCCACGGTCCGCACGCCGTCGCCGGAGGAGCGCCAGAAGTCGCGCATCGTGTCGCGGTACTGGTCGTTCCACTCCACCCACGGCGGCGGGAACTCCCCGACGCGGTAGCCGTCGCTGGAGACGTCCCACGGCTCGGCGATCAGCTTCACGTGCCGCAGCACGGGGTCCTGCCCGATCGTGGTCAGGAAGTGGCAGGCCATGTCGACCTCGTGGCCGGTTCGGGCCAGGGCCGAGGCCAGGTCGAACCGGAACCCGTCGACGTGCATCTCGGTGACCCAGTAGCGCAGCGAGTCCAGGATCAGCCGCAGCGCAGGCGGGTGGTCGGCAGCCACGGTGTTGCCGCAGCCGGTGATGTCCCAGTAGGTGTCCGGCTGGTGCCGGTCGCGGGGGTCGGGGGAGCTGCGGGCGTAGTAGCCGAGGTCGTCGAGCCCGCGGAAGCTCAGCGTCGGCCCGTCCGCCCCGGCCTCGGCGGTGTGGTTGTAGACCACGTCGAGGATCACCTCGATCCCCGCGGCGTGCAGGTCCTTGACCATCTGCTTGAACTCGGTGACCTGCTGGCCGCGGTCGCCGGAGGAGGAGTACGCCGCGTGCGGGGCGAAGTAGCCGAGGGAGTTGTAGCCCCAGTAGTTGGTCAGGCCGAGCTCCGCGAGCCGCGGCTCGGAGACGAACTCGTGGACGGGCAGCAGCTCCACCGCGGTCACGCCGAGGTCGTTGAGGTAGTCGGTGACGACCCGGTGCCCGAGCCCGGCGTACGTGCCGCGCAGCTCCTCGGGGACCCGGTCGTGCAGCTTCGTGAAGCCCTTGACGTGCAGCTCGTAGATGACGGTGTCGCGCCAGCGCCGCTGCATCGGGCGGTCCTCGCCCCAGTCGAACTCGTCGTGGACCACGACCGCCTTGCCGACGTACGGCGCGGAGTCGCGGTCGTCGCGCAGGGAGAGGTGGTCCACCCCGTCGTCGGTGCGCACGTGCCCGAAGACCGCCGGGTCGGTGCGGAACCCGCCGGAGACCGCGCGGGCGTAGGGATCGAGCAGCAGCTTGGCGGCGTTGAACCGCAGTCCGGCGTCGGGGTCCCACGGGCCGTCGGCGCGGAACCCGTAGCGCTGGCCCCGGGGAAGGTCGGGCAGCGCTCCGTGCCAGATCCCGAGCGTGTGCTCGGTGAGCTCGAACCGCGTCTCCACCAGCTCGCCGGTGGCGGGGTCCTCGTCGAACAGCGCCACCCACAGCGCGGTCGCCTCGGGGGAGTACACCGCGAAGTTGGTGGACTCCTCGCTCCAGGCCGCGCCGAGCGGCCAGGCGCGCCCGGGCCACACCGCGACGCTCTCGTCGGTCGCCGACCACGTCCCTGGAGTCATTCGGCTGATTATGTCCCCCGGGCGAGGTGGGTCAGGCGAACAGGTCCCCGAGCCCGGTCAGCGACTCGTAGCCGAGGTAGATGGTCAGCACCCAGGCCGCGGCGCCGATCGCGATCAGCCACCTCGGGTAGCGGTAGCCGTCCATCAGGTCCCGGCGGCGGGCGGCGACCCAGAGCAGCAGCCCGAGGCCCACAGGCAGGATCAGCCCGTTGAAGGCGCCGGCGAAGACCAGCAGCTTCACCGGCTCGGCCCCGAGCAGCAGGAACAGCAGCGTCGAGGTGGCGATGAAGCCGACCACGATCCACCGCTCCCACCGGGTGACCCACCCGCCGAGGACCTTCAGGAACGAGGTCGAGGTGTACGACGCCCCGATCACCGACGTGATCGCCGCGCTCCAGATCACCGCGCCGAACACGATCTTGCCCACGTCGCCGAGCGCCGCGTCGAAGGCGGAGGCGGTGGGGTTTCCCTCGTCGATGGAGGCCCCTGAGGTGACCACGCCGAGGACCGCGAGGAACAGCGCCACCCGCATCAGCCCGGTGATCGCGATGCCGAGGACCGAGGCGCGGGTGATCTCGCGGACGTTCTCCACGCCCTGGATCCCGTTGTCGACGAGGCGGTGCGCGCCGGCGTACACGATGTAGCCACCGACGGTGCCGCCGATCAGCGTGGTGATCGCGAGGAAGCTGATCGTCTCCGGCGCCACGGACTGCACCAGTGCGTCCCCGACCGGCGGGGTGGTGCTGATGGCGACGTACGTCGTGAGCCCGAGCATCAGCACGCCCAGCAGGACCACCAGCCGGTCCATCGCCAACCCGGCCCGGCGGACCAGGAACACCGCGACCGCGACCAGTGCCGAGACGACCCCGCCGACCCCCACGTCGAGCCCGAAGAGCGCCTCGAGGCCGAGCGCGGTGCCGGCGACGTTGCCGATGTTGAAGACCAGCCCGCCGAAGACGTCGAGCGCGGCGAGCAGGAAGCCGCTGCCGGGGAGCGCGGCGTTCGCCAGGTCCTGGGCCCGGCGTCCGGAGACTCCGACGATGCGCCAGACGTTGAGCTGGATCGCCACGTCCACGAGCAGGGACACCAGGATCGCGAACGCGAACGCGGCGCCGAGCTGGACGGTGAACGTCGTGGTCTGGGTGAGGAATCCCGGCCCGATGGCCGAGGTCGCCATCAGGAACATGGCGCCCAGGAAGCCCACCCGGCCGGTGGACCTCAGTGCGTGGGGCTCTGCCTCCGCCGCGGTGCTCTGGGCCATCGACCCACCGTATGAATGCCGGCCCCTCGGGTCCAGAGGTCCGCCGGAGGTTGAACCGGGCCGGTCGGGGATAGGTTGACCGCACAGCCGTCTACGTGTGAGGAGCAGTCATGGGGGAGTTCGTCCGTCTCGAGGTCGCCGACGGGGTCGGCACCATCCGGTTGGACCGCCCGAAGATGAACGCGCTCGACGCCCAGATGCAGGAGGAGATCCGCGCGGCCGCCGCCGAGGCGACCGAGCGCGACGACGTCAAGGCGGTCGTGATCTACGGCGGCGAGCGCGTCTTCGCGGCCGGGGCCGACGTCAAGGAGATGGCCGCGATGTCGCACACCGACATGGTCAAGCGCTCCCACGGCCTCACCAGCTCCTTCACCGCCGTCGCCCGGATCCCCAAGCCCGTCGTGGCCGCGGTCACCGGCTACGCCCTCGGCGGTGGGTGCGAGCTGGCGCTGTGCGCCGACATCCGGATCGCTGCCGACAACGCGACGCTGGGCCAGCCGGAGATCCTGCTGGGGATCATCCCGGGAGCCGGCGGAACCCAGCGGCTGAGCCGGCTCGTCGGGCCCAGCCGGGCCAAGGACATCATCTTCACCGGCCGCTTCGTGAAGGCCGACGAGGCGCTGCGGATCGGTCTCGTGGACAAGGTCGTGCCGGCCGAACAGGTCTACGACGAGGCGGTGGCCTGGGCCGCGCAGTTCACCAAGGCGGCGACGTACGCCGTCCGCGCGGCCAAGGAATCGATCGACCGGGGGCTCGAGGTCGACCTCGACACGGGCCTGGAGATCGAGCGCCAGCAGTTCGCCGCCCTGTTCGCTACGCAAGACCGCAGCGCAGGAATGGACTCCTTCGTCCACAATGGGCCCGGCAAGGCCCAGTTCGAGGGTCGCTGACCGCCTCATCCGATCTCGCTGACCACCAGGAGCGCCCCGTGTCGCCGAAAGCAAGCACCGACGAATCCGAGGGAACCCGCAAGGACCGGTTCTCTGCTTCCCAGGCGGCGGTCCGGTCCCGTGCGGCCCGCGTCGTACGCATCGTGTTCGCGGCGCTGGCGACCATCCTCGCCCTCGGTGCGGTGCTCGTGGTGCTGCGCAACAACATCAACGAGCAGAACACGATCGTCGAGTTCATCACCAGCGTGGCCGACGCGGTCTCTGGTCCGTTCAGCCGTGACGAGGGCATCTTCGACTTCACCGGCAAGAACGCCGAGGCGAAGAACGCGCTGCTGAACTGGGGCATCGCTGCGGTCGTCTACCTGGTGATCGGCCGGGTGCTCGCGAACGTGATCGCGCCCAAGAGCTCGCGCTAGACCTTCCGGCTAACGTTCCCCGGGCAGTCGCATCACTGTGACTGACCCCACCCGGTGCACCTGTGCCCAGGTAGGCAACTCGGCGGTAACCTCAACCGAGGCCGCCGGCAAAGCATGCAGCTTCTCCGCGAGAAACCTCATCCGTCTCTAGTTCAGGAGGGGCCCACTTCGGGCCGTGTGAGTCATGAACATTGTCATCTGTGTGAAGTACGTTCCCGACGCAACCGCCGATCGGCACTTCGAGTCCGACAACACCGTGGACCGGGTCGGTGTCGACGGTCTGCTCTCCGAGCTCGACGAGTACGCCGTCGAGCAGGCCCTGCAGCTCAAGGAGAAGAACGAGGACTCCACGGTGACCGCGCTCACCGTCGGTCCCGAGGGCGCCTCCGACGCGATCAAGAAGGCGCTGCAGATGGGTGCCGACAAGGGCGTCCACGTGGTCGACGACGCGATCGCCGGCTCGGACTACCTCGGCACCTCCGCGGTGCTGGCCGGCGCGATCCGCAAGCTCGGCGAGGAGGCTGAGGTCGACCTGATCGTCTGCGGCATGGCCTCGACCGACGCGACCGGCAGCGTGATCCCGGCGATGCTGGCCGAGCGCCTCGACCTCCCGCAGGTCACGCTCGGCTCGGTGATCGAGAGCCAGGGCAAGGAGTTCCGGATCAAGCGTGACGGCGACACCTCCACCGAGGTCATCGGCGCCACCGCACCGCTCGTGCTGTCGGTGACCGACCAGTCCGGCGAGGCCCGCTACCCCTCCTTCAAGGGCATCATGGCCGCGAAGAAGAAGCCGCTGGAGACCTGGTCGCTGGCCGACATCGGCGTCGACGCGGGCGAGGTCGGCCTCGCCGCCGCCTGGACCCAGGTCGAGGACACCGAGGAGCGTCCGCCGCGCACCGCGGGCGAGGTCGTCGCCGACGAGGACGGGTCGGGCGCCAAGGCGCTCGTCGAGTTCCTCGCGTCCAAGAAGTTCATCTGACCCCCCTTCTGCGCAGCTGAGTCTTTCGGAGGAATCGAAGAAATGTCTGAAGTTCTGGTACTCGTCGACCATGTCGGCGGCAAGGTCCGCAAGCCCACCCTCGAGCTGCTCACCATCGCCAAGCGGCTCGGTGAGCCCTCCGCGGTGTTCATCGGTGCGGCTGACGCCGCAGACGGTGTCGTGGAGTCGGTGAAGAAGTACGGCGCCGAGAAGGTCTACGTCGTCGACGACGCGCAGATCAAGGGCTACCTCGTGGCCCCCAAGGCCGAGGCGCTCCAGCAGCTCGCCGAGAAGACGAGCCCGGCGGCGATCCTGATCCCGTCGAACTCCGAGGGCAAGGAGATCGCCGGCCGCCTCGCGATCAAGCTCGGCTCCGGTGTGATCACCGACGCCGTGGACGTGCAGGAGGGCCCGGTGACCACGCAGTCGGTCTTCGCCGGCAGCTACACCGTCAAGTCCAAGATCACCCACGGCACCCCGATCATCACGGTCAAGCCCAACTCCGCGGCTCCCGAGGAGTCCGAGGGTGCCGGCGCCAAGGAGGAGTTCGCAGCGACGATCTCCGACTCGGCGAAGAAGGCCAAGATCGTGGCCTCCCAGCCCCGCGCCGCATCGGGTCGCCCCGAGCTCACCGAGGCCGCGATCGTGGTCGCCGGTGGTCGTGGCACGGGCGGCAACTTCGACGAGGTCGACAACTTCGCCGACTCGCTCGGTGCCGCTGTCGGCGCCTCGCGTGCGGCCGTCGACTCCGGCTGGAAGCCGCACGCCTTCCAGATCGGCCAGACCGGCAAGGTCGTCTCGCCCCAGCTCTACATCGCGGCCGGCATCTCCGGTGCCATCCAGCACCGCGCGGGGATGCAGACCTCCAAGACCATCGTCGCGGTGAACAAGGACGAGGAGGCGCCGATCTTCGAGCTCGTCGACTTCGGCGTCGTGGGTGACCTGCACACGGTGCTGCCCACCGCCACCGAGGACATCACCAAGCGCAAGGGCTGATCCGGTCCCAGTGCGGTCGTGAGACCGTTCAGCACCACCAGGCAGCCGGTCAGGTACGCCGGGGCGTTCGTCGCCCTGGCGGTCCTGGCCGGCTGCCTGGTGCTTTCCCTGGCGAGGGTGCTGGGCTCCGAGGTGCAGCTCCTCGCGCTCACCGCCTCCTTCGCCCCGTGGGCGGTGCTCGGCTACGCGCTGGCCCTGGTGACGCTGCTCTGCCTGCAGCGCCGGGCGACGACCACCACCGCGCGACGCGTGCTCACCACGGGCGTGGTGCTCTCCCTGGCGGGGCTGGCGCTGCACGCCGCCTGGCTGGCGCCGTCCTTCGCCGGCAGAGCCGGGACCGGGGATCCCGACCTGGTCGTGATCGGCTTCAACCTGCAGCTGGGCAGTGCCGACCTCGAGGCCACGGTTCGCATGGTGGAGCGCGAGGACCCCGACGTGGTCGTGCTCTCCGAGGCCACGCCGGAGGCCGTGCGGGCGCTCGCCAGCCGAGGGATCGGTGGTCCCGACAGCGCGTTGCCCCACCAGGCCGGTCGCGCCGTGAGCGGTGCCCGGGGCACGGTGGTGCTCTCGGCGTACGCCCTGAGCCGGGAACGGCAGCTCGACGTCGGCTCCGGAGCCCATCAGATGTGGGTGGCGGCTCCCACGCCGTTCTGGCTGACGGCGGTGCACACCACGATGCCGCTGATCAGCAACGCCGGCTGGCGCCACGACTTCGAGGTGCTGCGTGCCGCGACCACGGCGGTGCGGGGACCGCAGGTGCTGGTCGGCGACTTCAACGCCACCCTCGACCACGGCGTGATGCGCGACCTGCTGGACACCGGGCTGCACAGTGCCGCGGTGGAGGCGAACGCAGGCTGGCAGCCGACCTGGCCGACGGCGGGGGAGAGGTCGGTGGCCGGGGGCCGGGTGCCCTGGCGGTTGCTCACGATCGACCACGTGCTGCTGAGCGAGGAGGTCGCAGCCGTGTCCACCAGCGTGCACACGGTGCCGGGTTCCGACCACCAGGCACTGGTGGCACGGCTGCTGCTCGCACCCGGGTGAGCGCGCGTTCCGAGACGTGTCCGCGGGGAAGTGAATCCCAATCGAGGCGTAACTCACAGATACACCGGACGTTACAGGCGATGTGACCCACCACACTTCGCGCCCCGAGGACCGGACGCGGCTGTTCCGCGCCGCGCTCGCCGCCACCGTCCTCGCCCTGGTGGCGGTGCTGGCACCGGTGCTCGGCCAGACGGCGGCGACCGGGGCGACTGCGGCGACCGGGGCGGGCTGGGCGCCGGGGCCCGAGCGCTACGACATCGTCACCACCGAGAACATCCCGATCACGATGCGCGACGGTCGCGTGCTGCGCGCCCGGGTGCTGGCGCCGGCGGAGCCCGGGACGAGCACCCCGGCGAAGGGACCGTTCCCGGTCATCCTGGTCCAGACGCCGTACGGCAAGAAGGTGCAGGACCCGGCCAGCCCCTACCTGATCAAGCGCGGCTACATCTTCGCCGTGGTCGACGTCGCCGGCACGGGCGGCAGCCAGGGGCAGTCGCAGCTCTTCGGCGAGGTGGAGGCGCGCGACGGCGCCGAGCTGGTGCGCTGGGCCGCGAAGCTCCCGAACAGCACCGGCAAGGTGGGTGCCACCGGAGGCTCCTACCTCGGAATCGACCAGATGTTCACCGCCGCGGAGGTGGGCCCGAACTCCCCGCTCAAGGCGATCTTCCCGATCGCCACCGCGGCCGACCCGTTCCGTGACCTGTTCTCCAGCGGTGGCCTGGTCAACATGGAGTCCAGCCTGGGGCTGATCGCGCTGTACTTCGGCCTGCGCACGCTCACCCCGCTGGCGGAGCGGGCCGACAACCCACTCGAGGCCGCGCTGCTCTCCGTCGAGCACGCGATGGCCGGCATCCCGTTCGAGCTCCAGACCGGCCTCGACGCCGTGCTCCAGCAGGGACGCGTCTACGACAGCGCCTACTGGCAGGCCCGGGCCCCGCAGCGGGTGCTCCCGCAGATCGTGAGGAACGGCGTCGCGGTGCACCTCGTCGGCGGCCTCTTCGACGTCTTCCAGCGAGGTGAGCCGCTGCTCTACAGCGGCCTCCAGAACGCCTGGGCCGGTCGCTCGGTGACGGCCCCGATGCTCCGCGACCAGCCGGTCTCGCCGCGGTTCCAGCTGATGTTCGGGCCCTGGGACCACGGCAACCAGGGCGAGGGCCAGGACCTGGACCGGGTGCAGCTGGCCTGGTTCGACCAGTGGCTCAAGGGCAAGGACACCGGGATCCTGGACACGAGGAAGCCGATGCAGGTCATCGAGCCCGGCGGCGCGAGCTACCGCCGAGCCTCCTACCCGAGCGAGGCCGGTACGACGAGACGACTGCACCTCCAGCCGGGAAGGAAGCTGGCCACGGCGAAGCCGACGGCCGCGACCGGCTCCTCGACGATCGCCTACACCGGGCTCTCGCTGGGCTGCAGCACCTCGCTGAACCAATGGGGAGCAGGTGCGCTCCGGGAGCTGTACAAGGCCTGCAAGCCCTTCCCCGACACGGCCTTCGACAAGCCCGGTGAGGTCAGCTACACCACCGGCCCGCTGGCGAAGCCGCTGCGACTGGCCGGCCCCGCGGGCCTGGCCCTGGAGCTGACCTCGACCCGCCCCGACACGATGCTCTCGGTCGACCTCCAGGACGTGGCTCCCGACGGCACCTCGCTGGAGATCAGCAGCGGCGACCTCCTCGGCTCGCAGCGAACGGTCGTGAAGGAGCAGAGCTGGCCCGGGCTCCCGGGTGGCTGGATCCTGCCGCACCGCGCCTACACCAAGGAGTCCGCGCGGCCCGTCCCCGTGGGGCCGGCGGTGCGCCACGACGTGGAGATCCGCCCGGTCTTCCACACCGTCCCCGCGGGCCACGAGCTGCGGATCCTGGTCAAGACCGGGGACACGCCGCACCTGCTGCCGCCGCCCATGCTGCAGGGCAACCTGCTCGGCGGGATCTACCGGATCCAGCACAACGCGACCACCCCGTCGTTCCTGGACCTGGTCGTCGAGCCGTGAGCACGATGAGCGCGGGCCTGCGCACGCGGTCCCGCGCGGGAGTGGTCACCACCGGCTCGATGATGGTGCTGGCCGTGGAGGGGGTGAAGGCGGCGGCGACCGACATCGTGGGGCGCCGGTTCTCGTGGAGCGAGTGCCTCTTCCAGGCGTGGTTCATGACCCGGGTCTCGCTGCTGCCCACGATCCTGGTCGCGATCCCCTTCGGCGTGATCGTCTCGGTGCAGGTGGGCGGGGTCGCCGCGCAGATCGGCGCCTCCTCCTTCTCCGGAGCGGTCAACGGGGTCGGCGTACTCCGTCAGGGAGCGCCGCTGGTGACCTCGCTGATGATCGCCGGGGCGGTCGGCTCCGCCCTGTGCGCCGACCTCGGTGCCCGGACCATCCGCGAGGAGGTCGACGCCCTCCGCTCGATGGGCCTGAACCCGGTCAACCGGCTGGTGGCCCCGCGCATCGTCGCCGCCGTGGGGGTGGCGCTGCTGCTCAACGTGGTCGTCGCGGTGACCGCGATCGGCACCGGCTACGCGCTCAACGTGGGCGGCGGGAACGTCAGCTCGGGGACCTACCTCAGCTCCTTCGTCGCGTTCTCGGCACCCACCGACCTGCTGCTCGCCGAGCTCAAGGCCGCGGTGTTCGGGTTCCTCGCCACGATCGTCGCCGCGCACAAGGGGCTGGGGGCGACAGGTGGGCCACGAGGCGTGGCCGAGGCGGTCAACCAGTCGGTCGTGCTCAGCTTCATCGTGCTGGCCATCGTGAACGTGGCGATGACCCAGGCCTACGTGATGCTCGTGCCCCAGCGGATCGCGTAGGCGACGGCGATGGCACAGCGGAGCATGCAGCGGGTGGCCACGGACACCCTGGTCACCGCGGGTGACGTCATCACCTTCGCCCTGCGCACCCTGGGCTCGGTGCGCTACACGATGCGCCACTACCGCGCCGAGGTGCTGCGTCAGCTGGCCGACATCAGCTGGGGCTCGGGTGCGATCGTCGTCGGCGGCGGCACCATCGGCGTGATGGTGCTGCTCGCGGTCTCCGCGGGCACCTCGCTGGGCATCGAGGGGTTCTCCGGCCTCGAGCTCGTCGGCCTCGCCCCGCTGACCGGGTTCGTCTCCGCCTCGGTCAACACCAGGGAGCTGGCACCGCTGGTCGCCGCCCTGGCGCTGGCTGCCCAGGTCGGCTGCCGGTTCACCGCCCAGATCGGGTCGATGCGCACCCACGAGGAGATCGACGCGCTCGAGGTGATGGCAGTCCACCCGCTGCGGTTCCTGGTCACCACCCGCGTGCTCGCCGCCATGTTCGCGATCCTCCCGCTCTACCTGATCGGGCTGATCGGCTCCTGGATCGCCTCGATGCTTGCGGTCACCGTGCTCTTCGACCAGTCGCCGGGCACCTACCAGCACTACTTCGACACGTTCATCTCCGGGCGGGACGTGGCCTACTCGGTGGTCAAGATCCTGGTGTTCGCGCTGCTGGTGACCGTGATCCACTGCTGGTACGGCTTCCGCGCCTCCGGCGGTCCCCAGGGCGTGGGGGAGGCCACCGGCCGGGCGATCCGCGCGTCCATCGTGATCGTGGTCCTGGTCGACATGCTGCTCACCCTCGTCTTCTGGGGCAACGACCCCGGCTTCCGGATCTCGGGCTGACCCGATGAGCCTCCTCGACCTCCTGCGCTCCCGCGACCGCGAGCCCGCCCGGTCCACGCTGGCCGCGCGCGGCACCGTCTTCCTGACCGCCCTGGCCATGCTGGTCGGTGGATTGGTGCTGCTCGGCCGCGGCACCTTCACCGACCGCCTGGACGCCACCGTGCTGGTGGACACCGCCGGTGGGGCGCTGGTCCCTGGCAGCGACGTGAAGTACAAGGGGGTGCTGGTCGGGAAGGTGGCGAGCCTGGAGCGCGCGGACGGCGACCTGGGGGCAGCCTCCACAGTGGCGGTCGCGCTGCGCCTGACCCCGAGCGTGGCCAAGGAGGTGCCGGGCGACGTACACGCCAGGATCCTGCCCGCGAGCGTGTTCGGGACCTCGTTCGTCGACCTGGTCTCCCGCGGCGGGAGGACTGGTGCCGGGGCCGGCTCGCTCCGGGCCGGGCAGCGCATCCCGCAGGACACCAGCAAGCAGACCCTCGAGCTCCAGACCGTCCTCGACGGCCTGGACCGGGTGGTGGGCGCGCTGGGTCCGGCACGGCTCGCGAGCACCTTGCAGGGCCTCGCGGGAGCCCTCGACGGGAACGGGGAGCGGCTCGGCCGGAGCATCGTGGTCCTGGAGCGCTACCTGTCCCGGCTGAACCCGCAGATGCCGTTGGTACGCCGCAACCTCGAGCTGCTCGCGACCAACCTGGAGGCGTTCGCGCGCTACGCACCCGACCTGTTCGACGCCACCGACAACGCGCTCGTGGCGGCCCGCACCCTGGTCGACCGCGAGGCCGACTTCAAGAACCTGGTCCGCAGCGGCTCGCGCACCTTCTCCAAGACCTCCGGCGTGCTCAGCGCCAACGAGAAGGGTCTGGTCGACGTGCTGGTGCGCAGTGCGGTGGTCGTGGACGCGCTCTACGACGGACGGGTGCAGCTCGTCGACGGGGTGGTCTCGGTGATCGGGCTCGCAGACGGGTTCAACCTGGCGCTCAAGCAGGGGCGCTACCTGCAGATCGACGGCAACCTGCAGCTCCAGGAGGATCCCGGGTACGGGTCCGCGGACTGTCCCCGGTTCGGCTCCCACCGCGGACGGGGGTGCTGAGCGTGGTCGGGATGCGCCCCACCCTGGTGAAGTTCACGGTGTTCGCGGTCGTCTCCGGGCTGCTGTTCGTCGGGCTGCTGCGGATGATGACCAACGCCCCCGGCGGGGACGTGACCGAGTGGTCGGCCCGGTTCGAGGCGGTCAGCGGACTGCGCCCGGGCGACGACGTACGCGTGGCCGGCGTCAAGGTCGGGCGGGTCGACTCGATCGAGGTGGTCGAGAACACCCGAGCCCGGGTGCGCTTCTCGATCCGGGCGGACCAGGTCGTCCACGAGCGGACCCAGCTGACGCTGCGCTACCAGAACCTGCTGGGCCAGCGGTACCTCGCGCTGAGCGCACCCGCCGAGGGCAAGCGCGGCCGGGTGCTGCCCGCGGGCTCGGACATCGCGCTGGCCAACACCAGCCCCGGCTTCGACCTCACCGCGCTGCTCAACGGCTTCGAGCCGTTGTTCGCGGTGCTCGAGCCCGCCGAGGTCAACGAGCTCGCCAGGAACATGATCGCGGTGCTGCAGGGGGAGTCCGGCACCGTGGAGTCGCTGCTGCGCAACACCGCCGACGCCACGAAGTACCTCGCCGGGCGGGACGAGATCTTCGGCGAGGTCCTGGCCAACCTGACCCCCGTGCTGCAGAACCTCGACGACCAGTCCTCCGAGCTCGACGCCACCGTCGTCCAGCTGCGCAAGCTGATGACCGGGCTGGCGGGGGAGCGCAAGACCTTCGCGAACTCCATCGACCACCTCGGCGAGCTCGTGGAGAGCACCACCTCGCTGCTCGACGAGCTGCGCCCCGGGCTGAAGCGCGACGTCCGGGCACTGAAGGACACCACGGCCCTGCTCGCCCGGGAGCAGCCGCGCCTGGAGAAGGCGCTGGAGCGGCTGCCCCTCATGTTCAGCTCGCTCGCCCGGACGATGTCCTACGGCGGCTTCCTCAACGTCTACCTGTGCAACCTCGGCGTCGCCGTGGCGGGCCAGAAGGTCTGGGTCGGCGAGTCCGGCCCCTACACCGGAGCGTGCGCATGAAGCTGCTGGCCGAACGGGATCGCTTCAGCGTGGGGCTCGTCGGCCTCGCCGTGGTCGCCCTGGCCGGGGTGCTGGTGCTGGCGATGGCCCGGCTCTCACCCGGCTCGGACAGCTACACCGCCGTCCTCGAGCACACCGGCGGGCTGCGGGTCGGGGAGGAGGTCCAGGTGGCCGGCGTCGGCGTCGGCGAGGTCAAGGCGATCGAGCTCGGGAAGAACCAGGTCCGGGTGCGGTTCATCCTCGACAAGGCGATCGACCTCGGTTCGCGCACCGAGGCCGAGGTCAAGGTGGCGACCCTGCTCGGCACCCACTTCCTGATGGTCACGCCCCGCGGCTCCGGCGACCTGCGCGAGCACACGATCCCCCTGGCCCGCACCCGCGTCCCGTTCAACCTCCAGGACGTCATCGACCAGGGCGTGCCGGAGATGGGGGCGTTCGACACGGTGACGATCGAGAGGTCGCTGGGTCAGCTCGCCACCACCCTGGAGGCCTCCGGCGGAGAGCTCGGGCCCGCGCTCGACGGCGTCCGTCAGCTCTCCACCGTGATCGCCGACAGGTCCGGCCAGCTCGGCGAGCTGCTGGTGGCGGCCCGCCGGGTGACCCGACAGCTCAGCGACAGCGGCAGCGACCTGATCCCGCTTATGAGGCAGGCGGACCTCCTGCTGGACACGCTGCGCGCCCGGCGCGCGACCATCCACGCGCTGCTGCGCGACCTCGCCGAGCTCGGCGACCAGCTCCGCGGGGTGATCGAGGACACCAAGGCCGACATCGGCCCCACGCTGCGGGACCTCGACAAGGTGATCGCCCTGCTCCAGAAGCAGGAGAAGAACGTCGGGCGGACGGTCAAGTCGCTGGCCGTCTCCGCGCGCTACTTCGCGAACGCTGCCGGCACCGGGCCGTGGCTGGACCAGTACATCCCCGGGGCGACCCCGGACAACCTGGAGTGCGTGCTGAAGGGAGACTGCCGATGACCCGCCCCCGCTGCAGGCCCCTGGCGCTGGTCCTGGCCCTGGCGCTGCTCCTGGCCACCGGCGGCTGCGCGCCGATGCGCGGAGGCACGCTCGAGGTGGTCGCCGAGTTCGACGACTCCGCCGGCCTGTTCGTGGGCAACGACGTGGGCGTGCTCGGCGTACCCGTCGGCGAGGTCACCGACATCACGCCGAAGGGCAAGGTCGTCGAGGTCCGCCTCGAGCTCCGCGAGGACGTCGACGTCCCGGCGAGCGTGGGCGCCGTCGTGGTGGCCAGGTCGGTGGCCACCGACCGCTACGTCGAGCTGACCCCCGCCTTCGCCCCCGGCAAGCGCCTCGCGTCCGGAGCGCGGATCCCGGTCACCCGGACCCGGACGCCCGTCGAGTTCGACGAGGTGCTGGCCTCGCTGCGGGACTTCAGCACCGGCATCGCGGGCGAGAACGGGAACGCCGAGGCCCTGCAGGGGCTGCTGTCCGCGGGGGCCGAGGCGCTCCAGGGGCGCGGAGCCGACGCCAACGCGACCGTCAAGGAGCTCTCCGCCGCCGCCAAGGCCCTGTCGGGTCATCGCGGGGAGCTCGTGGGCACCATCGACGGGCTCGACGACCTCACCGCGCTCGTGGCGAAGAACCGGGGCGTCGTGGACGAGTTCATCACCAGCGTGAGCGACGCGACCGACCTGTTCGCCGACGAGCGGAACAACTTCGGCCGCTCGCTGCTGTCCCTGAGCCGGGCGCTGCGGTCCCTGGCCACCTTCGTCAAGACCCACCGGGTCCAGCTGAAGGGCTCGCTCAAGGGGCTCACGAAGGTGACCACGAGCCTGCTCGAGCACCAGAAGGAGCTCGCCGAGGCCGTCGAGGTCTCCCCGCTCACGTTCCGCAACATCGGCGACGCGATCGGCGACAACGACCGGCTGCAAGTCAAGATGCCGGTCGAGCACCTCTCGCCGGCGCAGGAGGTCACGGGCGAGGTCTGCGGGGCCCTGCCGTTCGTGTGTGCCGAGCTCGGCACCGACCCGGACGTCGGTGACCTGTTCGGCGGCCTGCTCGGCGCCGTGCTGGGAGGGACGGGGCGATGAGGCGCACAGGGACGTGGGCGGTCACGCTGGTCGCGGTGCTCGCGGGCGCGCTGCTGACCGGCGGCTGCGGGGTCGGCGCCAGCGTGCGCCCCTCGGTGGTGGGGTCGGACCAGTGGAGGTTGAGCGCCGTCTTCGACGACGCGCTCAACCTTCCGGACGGGGCACCGGTGAAGCTCGGCGGAGTGGTCGTCGGCAAGGTGCTGCGGGTCAGTCCGGAGGACTACCGGGCCCGCGTGGACATGGCGATCGACGACACCACCAGGCTCCGTGAGGGCAGCGCCTTCCGGCTGCGCTACACCACCGCGCTGGGCGAGATGTACGTCGACGTGCTCGCCGCCGAGAAGGGCGCACCCCTGGCCGAGAACGCGCTCGTCGAGGGGCCCGCCGCGACCACCTCGGCCACCGTGGAGGACACGCTCGCCTCGGCCTCGCTGCTGATCAACGGGGGCAGCCTCGGCCAGGTGCAGACGATCGTCTCCGAGCTGAACACCGCGCTCGGTGGGCGCGTGGGGGTGACCAAGGGGCTGCTCTCGGAGACCGACGAGTTCCTGCGGCAGGCGCTGCGCAGCACCCGGGAGATCGACCGCGTGCTGGTCGCGCTGAACCGCGCCTCCAAGACCCTGGACCGGCGTGAGGTGACGCTGAACAAGGCGCTGGAGCAGCTGCGCCCGGCAGCCCGCGCCCTGACCGAGAACACCGACGACCTCGCCCGGCTGCTGCGGCACAGCGACCGGCTGGCGCTGGTCTCCAACCGGCTGGTCAATCGGACCCGTGCGGACCTCACCCTGGTGGTCCGCGAGCTGGGGCCCGTGCTCGAGGAGGTGCTCGGTGCGCAGGGAGAGATCGTGCCGGGACTCGACATCATCAACGACTTCGCGCTGCGCATCGACGACCGCTCCCCGACCGACTACCTCAACCTGAAGTTCCTGCTGCACATGGACAGCGTCCTGGGCGGGAACGGTGGCGGCGCCGTCGAACCCGGCGAGCCGGGCGGCGTCCTCCCCGGTCTGCCCGCCGTGCCCGGTCTGCCCGCCGTCCCCGGCCTGCCGCAGCTTCCCGGGCTCCCGCAGCTGCCCGCGCTGCCGGGCCTCGGCGGGACGCTCGCCCCGGCGGGAGGCACCCGATGAGGCGCTACCTGAACCGCTCCCTGATGAGCGTGGTGGGACTCTCCACGGTGCTCGTCGTGGGCACGGCGTACCTGCTCGGCGTCGTGCTCGACGTCCCGCTCACCCGCCGGCCGGACAGCGTCACCGTCCAGCTGCCCCGCACCGGCGGGCTCTTCGACGGCTCGCCCGTCAGCTACCGCGGCGTCCGGGTGGGCACCGTGACCCACGTCGGCCTCGCGGACGGGCGCGCCGTGGCCACCGTCTCGCTGCGTGAGGACACCCGGGTCCCGCGCACCGCACGGGCCACCGTGCGCAGCCTCTCGCCGGTGGGGGAGCAGTTCCTGGACTTCCAGCCGGACGCTGCGAAGGGCCCGTACCTCGCCGACGGCGACGTCGTGAAGGCCACCGCGGACGACCTGCCGGTCTCGCTGGCGCAGGCAGCCGACGGCCTGGACAACGTGCTCTCGCACGTGGACGAGAAGGACCTTCGGGTGGTGCTGGACGAGCTCACCCTGGCCACCGGCGGCATCGACGGCGAGCTCGACTCCCTGCTCGACTCGACCGAGAAGCTGACCACCACCCTCGATGAGGCGTGGCCGCAGACGGCCCGGCTGCTGCGCAACGGGAGGATCACCGGGGAGGTCCTGGCCAGCCACCGCGACAAGCTCGCCCAGTTCTCCGGCTCCGCCAAGCAGTTCACCGACTGGCTGGCGGACTTCGACCCCGAGTTCCGGCGCATCCTGGCCACGGCGCCCGCTGACCTCGACACGATGGCGCTGCTCGCCGAGGACCTCGAGGAGGTCCTGCCCGGCACCCTCGCCGCCCTGGGGCGGCTGACCGGGCTGCTGGCCGACAGGGACCCGCATGTGCGTGAGCTCACCACGAGCCTGGACTACGGCGCGTCCCGGTTCTCCTCGGCCTTCAACGACGGCTGGCTCGACGTGGACCTCCTGCTCCAGGGCGAGCGCCAGTGCTCCTACGGCACCCCGCGTCGCGACCCCACCTCCACCGACCGGCAGCCCCTGAACACCGAGGGGCACTGCCGCCC
Source organism: Nocardioides sp. Z38_18 (assembly GCF_058215695.1). Classification (NCBI taxonomy): domain Bacteria; kingdom Bacillati; phylum Actinomycetota; class Actinomycetes; order Propionibacteriales; family Nocardioidaceae; genus Nocardioides; species Nocardioides sp. Z38_18. Next base: position 325,146 of record NZ_JBZAJE010000002.1, on the reverse strand, counting down.
CGGGGGCGGGCACTGGCGCGGCGCGCAGCACACGCCACCCCCCTTGAACCGCTGACCGTGCACCACCACACCTCGAGGAGACCCATGTTGCAGCGCAGGACCCGCACGCTGGCGGACAAGGACGTGTTCATCACCGGAGCCGCCAGCGGCATCGGCCGGGCCACGGCGCAGCTGGCCGCCCAGCAGGGAGCCAGGGTCCACCTGACCGACGTCCAGGCCGACCTGGTCGAGCAGACCGCGAGGGAGATCCGCGAGGCCGGTGGGAAGGTCGGCCTCGTCCAGGCCGCGGACATCTCCGACTACGAGGCGGTACGTGCCGTGGCGGCCCGGCTCACCGCGGAGCACGGCGCGATGGACGTGGTGATGAACATCGCCGGGATCTCCACCTGGGGGACCGTGCAGTCGCTGGAGCACCGGCAGTGGCAGCGGCTGGTGGACATCAACCTGATGGGCCCGATCCACGTGATCGAGACGCTGGTGCCGCCGATGATCGAGGCGGGTCGCGGCGGACACGTGGTCAACGTGTCCTCGGCGGCGGGCATCATCGGGATGCCGTGGCACGCGGCGTACAGCGCCAGCAAGTTCGGCCTGCGCGGCGTCTCCGAGGTGCTCCGCTTCGACCTGCGGCGGCATCGCATCGGGGTCAGCCTGGTCTGCCCCGGCGCGGTCGCCACCCCGCTGACCGAGACCGTCGACATCGCCGGGGTGGACAAGGGCGGCAAGGCGTTCCTGCGGCTGCAGAAGCACTTCCGCGACTCGGCGGCCACCCCGGAGGAGGCCGCGGCCGCCATCCTCGAAGGCGTACGCCGCAACCGGTACTGGGTCTACACCTCGCGCGACATCTGGCTCATCCACGCGGTGCAGCGGCACCTGCCCCGCGTCTACGCACTGCTGATGCGCGGGATGAACTACGGCGCCAACAAGGCGCTTCCCGCCGTCCAGGCCGCCCGGCGCGAGGAGGCCGCATGAGCACCGCGCGACTGACGCCCGGGAGGCGCCGCGACGTCGGGATCGTGACCTGGCTGTTCGCGGGTGCCGCCGGCCGCGTCACCGGCACCGAGCCGCCGGCGATCTTCCTGACCTTGGGGCGCAACAAGGGGCTGTTCTGGGGGTGGCTGCACTTCGCCGGACGGTTGATGCCCGGCGGCAGGCTGCCCCGGCGCGAGAGCGAGCTGGTCATCCTGCGGGTCGCCACCCTGGCGCGCAGCGACTACGAGCTCGCCCACCACCGTCGCCTGGGCCGGCGGGCCGGGTTGAGCGAGGCCGAGATCGACCGGGTGACCGAGGGGCCCGAGGACCCTGGCTGGTCCGCACGCGAGCGGCTGCTGCTGACCGCGACCGACGAGCTGCACCGCGAGCGCGACCTGAGTGACCGCACCTGGGCTGCGCTGTGCGCCGAGCTCGACGAGCGGGCGCGGCTGGAGTTCCTGCTGCTGGTGGGGCACTACGAGATGCTGGCGACGACCCTGCACACACTGCGCGTGCAACCGGACAAACCCCGCGGCTGAGGCCACACTGTGCTGCATGTCGGCACCCGTGACCCGCAGCCTCGCGCCTCGCCCCTGGACCCCCGCCCTCGTCGAGGAGCGGGTGAGCGCGGTCAGCTCCGCGGTCGCGGGTCTGGACCCGGCCGCGACGTACGCCGAGATCGAGCGCCTCGTCGGTGAGAACCACCGGATCCACGACCGCGACTGCCTGAACCTCAACCCGGCCACGAACGTGATGAACCCGCACGCCGAGGCACTGCTCTCGCGGGGCCTGGGGTCGCGGGCGAGCCTGGGCTACCCGAGCGACAAGTACGAAACCGGCCTCGAGGCGATCGAGCAGATCGAGGTGATCGCGGCCGAGCTCAGCGCCCGGGTCTTCGGCGCGAGGTTCGCCGAGGTGCGCGTGGGGTCGGGCGCGCTGGCCAACCTGTACGCGTTCATGGCCACCTGCTCCCCGGGCGACTCGATCATCTCCCCGCCGGCCGAGATCGGCGGCCACGTCACCCACCACGGTCCCGGCGCCGCCGGTCTCTACGGACTGCGCAGCATCCCGGCCGAGGTGCACCCGGGCAGCTACACCGTCGACCTCGACGCCCTCGCCGACACCGCCCGGGCCGAGAAGCCCCGGCTGATCACCATCGGCGGCAGCCTGAACCTCCTCCCGCACCCGGTCGCCGCCATCCGCGAGATCGCCGACGAGGTGGGCGCGAAGGTGCTCTTCGACGCCGCCCACCTGTGCGGGGTGATCGCCGGCGGTGCCTGGCCCAACCCGCTGCGCGAGGGTGCGCACCTGATGACGATGAGCACCTACAAGAGCCTCGGCGGCCCGGCCGGGGGACTCGTCGTCACCGACGACGAGGAGCTGGCCCGCCGGCTGGACGCGATCGCCTACCCCGGCCTGACCGCGAACTCCGACGCGGGCCGGATCGCCGCGCTGGCCGTCACCATGAACGACTGGGTGGCCGCCGGCCCCGGCTACGCGACGGCGATGGTGGCCAACGCGACGCGGCTGGCCGGGGAGCTCGAGCTGCTCGACGTGCCGGTGTTCGCCACCGAGCGGGGCCGGACCGAGTCGCACCAGTTCGCGGTGCTGGCTGCGGCGTACGGCGGCGGGCAGAACGCCTCGCGCCGGCTCCGGCGGGCCAGCCTGCTCACCTGCGGCATCGGTCTCCCGACGGCGGCCGTGCCCGGGGACACCAACGGACTGCGGATCGGGACGCCCGAGCTCACCCGCCTCGGGATGGGCGAGGACCAGATGCCCACGCTGGCGGGCTTCCTCGCCCGCGGACTACGTGAGGACGACCCCGAGGCCGTGGGCGCCGAGGTCACCGAGTGGCGCTCGGCCTACACCGAGGTGCACTTCACGGCTCAGTCACCTGGGCAGTCACCGCTGCCGTAGCCACCCGCAGCGGTGCGCGAGCGCGACCGCCTGCAGCTGGGAGGTGACGCCGAGCTTGGTCAGGACCGCCCGCACCTGGGAGCGCACCGTCGCCTCGGAGACGTACGCCGCCTCCGCGATCGTGGTGACGCAGTGCCCCTCGGCGAGCGCCCGGAGGACCTCGTCCTCGCGAGTGGACAGCCGCTCGAAGGGGGCCACCGCCTCGTTGTGGCAGGCACGCCGGGCGCGTGTCTCCTCGACCAGGTCCCTGCGCCGCGTGGGGTCCAGCACCTGCCGGCCCCTGGCCGCGGCGACCACTGTGTCGAGGAGCACGGTGAACGTCGCTGCCTTGTCCAGCACCCCCACGGCGCCGTTCTCGATGGCGCGGCCGATCTGGTCGGGGTCCACGGACCCGGAGACGACGAGCACACGGGCGCCGGAGCGCACCAGCGGCGCGACGAGCAGCGAGCCGTCTCCCAGCGCGCCCCCGAGGTCCAGGTCGAGCAGCACGAGATCGGCTGCGGTCTCGGCCACGGTCCGGAGCAGGCCGTCGCGGTCCTGCAGTGGCGCCACCGAGCAGGAGAGCCCCTCCATCTCCAGGGCCACGGCCAGCGACTGCGTCAGGAGCTGGTGGTCGTCGACGAGCACCACGTGTGGCCGGTGGTCCGGCGCCGGCTCTCGCGTCTCGGTGCTGGCGAGGCTCATCGGGTGCCGACCGGGGTCAGGGGGGTCAGGGCGGCGGCCGCCGCGACGGTGGAGCGGGTGCGTTGGGCCGGGACGTGCGCCGTGGGGCGCGTGCCCTGCGGTGCCGGTGCGGAGGGGAGCAGCACCTCGAAGCCGGCTCCCGAGCCGGTGGCGGCGAGCACGAGGTCTCCGCCCTGGTCGCGCATCAGCTCGCGTGCGTGGTGCAGGCCCAGGCCCGAGCCGGGGCTGCCGGAGGAGTGGTAGCCGCGCTCGAAGAGCCGTGCCGGGTCGGCCGTCCCCAGCCCGGGACCGTTGTCGGAGCAGGCGATCACCACCCCGGACGACGTGGCGCGGACCCGCATCGTCACCGCGCTGCCCGGTGCGTGGGTCTGGGCGTTCACCAGCAGCGTCTTGAGCACCGCGACCAGGTCCTGAGCGCGCCCGTGCCCCGTCGCGGGGTCACCGTGCACGGTGACCAGGGTGCCGAGCGGTCGTGCCGCCGCGGAGACCGCCCGCACGACCTCGGTGACGTCGAAGGTCTCGCACGGCTCGGTGGACGAGCGCGTGAGCAGGTGCTCGATGTGGCCGACCTCCTGGAGCGCGGCCACCCGCAGGCTGGCGGTGACCGCGGGATCCACCCGGCCGTCGTACCGCTCCAGGATCTCCATCGCGGCGCGCAGGCCCAGGCAGGCGCTGCGGGCGTCGTGGGCGAGCTGCTCGCGCCAGCGGGCGAGCTCGGTGGTCTCCTCGGCCTCGGTGGTGAGGGCCTCCCCGAAGGCGGTCACGGCGAGCACGGTCGCCGCCGCTGCCACCGCGGCGCAGACGAGTACGCCGGCCAGCGTCCAGCCGGTCGTGCGACCGCTGTCGACCATGCTCACCATCTGCGCGAGCCCCATCCCCCACAGCAGAGGGGCGGACTGCCGGGCCCAGTGGTTCACGTCCAGAGCGGCCCGCGCGCTGAGCAGCACCCAACCCATCGCCACCGTGACGGCCACAGCCCGGGCCAGCGTCGAGCGGTCGAGCCCGGCCCCGGCGGCCAGCACGGCGAGGTCCTCGACCACCGCGACGAGGAGGAGTGCGCCGGTGCCCAGGGTGATGAGCTGGTCACCGAAGCGGCGGGACTGCTCGGGCGTGGGCTCCTCGGTGGGTCGCAGGGCCCGGGCCACCAGCCACATCGCCGTAACGGAGACCACGGCGTGCAGGGCCACGCCGAGCATGAAGGCCTCGTGGTCGGGGGCGATGACGCGTCCGAGGGCCCCCAGAGGCAGGCACATGCACGCCATCAGGACGTGAGCCGCGCCGACGAGCTCGCTGCGGGGGTCACCGGTCACCCTCCAGGTGACCAGTCGCAGCACCCCGGCGGCGAGGAACAGCGCGGCGGCCAGGCAGGCGACCGTGACCACCCAGCTCGCCGTTCCACCGGGAAGCGTCAGGTCCCACGGCGTCCGGAGGTGGCCGGTGACGAGAAGTCCCGGCAGCACGACAGCGATGCCCAGACCGCCGGCGATGACCGGCACCGGGTGTGGCGGCGCCGCTGTCGAAGCGCCTTGGTTTCCCCCCATGGGAGGAGGATGCATGCCGACAGGGCGTCGCGCGAGCGCCGCCGAGGGCCTCCCAACGGCCTGACATGCCGTTTCAGGCGGGCGGAACGTCCTTTTCGACACTGTAGAAGGTTGTTCGTCCCGGTGGACGGTCTAGTCCTCTGGGGCGTCCGCGACGGCTTGTTCGGGCGTTTCCGCCCCCGGCTCGGGCGGCTGTGCTTCCGGGGCGGCCGGGGCTGGGACGACCGGGGCTGGGACGACCGGCGCAGCGGGGGCCTGCGGGGCAGGCGTCGGGGTGGGCGTCGGCTTCTGGGCCGTCTCGGGGGCCGGCTCCGGTGCCGAAGGAGAGGTGGGCATGCCTGCCGCGGGGGAGACAGGCATGCCCACGGCCGGGTGGTCGAGGGTGGGGCCGCCGGACAGGTGGTCCTGGCCGGGGCCGCCGATGAGGATGTCGTGCGCGCCGGTGCCGCGGAGCCGGTCGTCGCCGGGGCCGCCGACCAGGCAGTCCTGGCCGCTGCCGGCCTCGAGCACGTCGTCGCCACCGAGGCCCATGATGATCTGCGGTCGGGGTCCGCCGCGCAGGACGTCGTCACCGGTGGTGCCCCACAGGACGCCGTCGTAGCTCTCGCCCGGGCCGCAGGCTGCGGGCGGGTCGGGGGCCCAGACACCGGCCCCGGCGGTGCTCCGGACCTCGACGTGGTCGGAGTAGGCGGCGTACGTCGAGGGCGAACCACCGAGCGCGGCGCCGAGGGTGAGGGCGGCGAGTGCAGCTGCGGCTCCGGCCGCTGCTCTATGCGTGCGCACGGTGGTCCTCCCCGCGGGTCTGCGTCAGCGTCCTGGCCTCGATACCTGACAGGGCGCCGGGCTGGTCGATGATCCGGAGCTGCAGCGGCTGCACGTCGTGGAGCCGTTCCAGGGTGACGGCGACCGCCTCAGGTGTGGGCGTCAGGAGGAACAGGCAGCTGGTGTCGTCCTCGTGCACCACCGCGGCCGACCACCGGTCTGCGAGGTCGTCGGGGGAGAGGCCGGTGCGCGAGGTGAACCGCCGCTTGTCCAGGTGCGCCAGGACCAGCAACCGGTTGACCGCGATGTCGCCGGCCCCGGCCGTGCCGGGAGCGGCCTGCGCCTTGCGGTCCCGCAGGCCCGCGCTGAGCTGGCTCAGCGCGTAGCCGCCGAGGAGGATCATCGCGACCAGGGTGATGCCGCCCTTGCCGTGCAGGGCGTCGCGGATGGTGCCGAGGTAGGGGACGTGGAACCAGACCTGACCGCGGATCTGGTCGGGCACCACGGGGTCGAGGTCCGCCCCGCGGTTGGCGTCGCCCTTCAGGACGAACGTCGTCGGCGTCGTCGTGGTGTCGATCTTCAGGATCCGGTGGGTGATGAAGACGGGCTTGCCGGGCTCGGCCTGGTAGGTGACCACGTCGCCGACACCCAGCGTCCCGGCGTCGACCGGACGGATCACCACGACCGAGCCGACCGGGATCTCCGGTGTCATGCTGCCGGTGAGCACGGTCAGGGCGCTTCCGTGGGTGGCGCGGGGCAGCACCACCACGACAACCAGCGCGCTGATCACGAGCAGCGCGAAAGCGAGCAGGACCAGGCGGGTCACCCAGCGAGCCAGCAGCTGCGCTGCCTGCCTCGCCGTGCGGGGGGTGGTGTCCCGTGCCATGGTCCTGCTCGCTCTCGTGTCCGGTTCGGGCGGTCAGGTGGGGCCGGTGTTGGGACGGCCCCACCTGCGTGGCGCTAGGCGCTCGGAGTCTTCGGCGTGCCGGACTAAGCCTGCTCGAGCTCGAACCTGGTGATGAACGAGGCGGCGTCGCCCTGCGAGGCGTTGGAGACCTGGCGGCCGAGGTTCAGCGTCATCGACACGCAGATGCCCTGGCCGGGAGCCAGGGAGGAGAGATTCACGCCATTGAGGCCGTACTTTACGGTGCCGTCACCCGTGACCTCGTGCGCAGGCTGGGGCGCATTCAGCAAGAGGCCTTGCTGACCCGTCACGATCTTGCCAGAGGGCTGGGAGTCCTGGTTGCACAGTCCGGGGCTGTTCACCGCGTAGGAGGTGACCTGCAGGGTTGCGTCCCTGATGAACTCGCCGGCGGTCGAGGTGTCGGCGCAGTCGGGGTCCGCGAGGACCTCGGCGTTCCCGTTGCAGCCGTCCTCGATCCCCTTCACATCCTTGAGGCTGATGAACAGCTTGCCCCTGGGCGTCGAGTCGCCGTCGTTGCTGGCGACGTACACGTTGCGCTGGGTCCCGATCTGGCCTGGGGCCATCTTGACCTCGTCGAACTTGAAGTCGCTGCTCCCGTTCGGGCCGAGGTTCAGCTTCAGGACACCGGCTCCTGCCTTGTTGCCGGTGATCTCGTCGAAGTCGGACCATGCGGCCAGCGTGCTGCCGCCGGCTGCGAGGGCGATGACGGCGACGCCGGCGAGGCTGCCCCGGAGGATCTTCTTGTTCATGGTTTTTCTCCCCTGCAGATGCCGCAGTCGCGGCGGTGGTTTGCGATTGCCCAGAGCCTCGCCGTCGGGCCGCGTCCGTCGCATCACCAGAATTGTTGAAAGCGACGCGGAGCCGCGTTTCCTCAGGATTGGGGATGTCGCACGGACGTGGCGCTGGCACAGTGACGGGTCCCTGACCGACCCGAGACGAGGGATGACCTTGCGCCGCCTGCTGGTTCTGACCGCGACCGTGGTTGCCGTGCTGTGCAGCTCCGCTGCGCCTGCTACCGCCGCGGTTCCGGGCCTGCTCGTCGACGTGCCGGGTGACGGCCGGGGCTTCACTCACGAACCGGGTGCTCCGCTCCTGGACGTGGGCCGGCTGGTGCCCGGCCTGACGCGGGCGGCCACGTTCGGGCTACGCAACGACTCGCCCTCCGAAGCCCATGTCGACCTGTCCTCCTTCGGTGTCACGGACGAGGAGAACGGGTGCGTGCGACCGGAGACCCGGGAGCCGGACGAGCGCTGCGAGGCCGACGGAGGGGAGCTCTCCGGGTGGTTGCAGGTCGGGGTCGAGCGGCTGGACGAGTCGGGCCCGGTGCCGCTGTGGAGCGGCCCCTTCTCCGCGCTGGACGCGGGCGTGCGGCTGACCGACGAGATGCCCGCCGGGGCCACCTGGTCCCTGCGGATGACGGTCACGCTCCCGGAGGCCGCGACGAACTCGACGATGACCGACACCGTCTCCTTCGGCACCCGTCTGCACGCCCAGTCCGCGCACGGGGGCACCGTCGTCGCCGGTCCGCCGGGCACGGTGGGAGCCGGCGACGCCGGGCACACCCAAGTCGCCGGCCCGTCCTCCGGCTCGGCCGTCCTGGGGCCGCTGGCCGGGGGCCCGCAGGTGGCGCTGCCGATGACGGGCGCGACCGTGAGCCTGTGGGTCCTGCTGCTCGCGACGGCGCTGGTCGTCCCGGGGGCCGGGCTGGCGTGGCGGTCGAGGAAGCGGCGCGCGGTCGCGGTGCCGGCCGGTCGGCACCGCGCCTGAGGGCTCTCAGTCGAACGCCTGCCTGAGCAGGTCCACCCCTGCCTCCGCGTCCAGTCCCAGCGAGCGCAGCGTGGCCGCGTACTCGTGGGCCGCCTGGCGCGCCGCCCGGTCCACTCCGGCTCCGGTGACCACGCTGCCGGCGCGCCCACGCGTCTCGATCACGCCCAGTGCCTCCAGCTCCCGGTAGGCGCGCGCGACGGTGTTGGTCGCCAGCCCGAGGTCGCCGGCCAGGCGGCGTACGGTCGGCAGCTTGGTGCCCGGCGCCAGCTCCCCGGAGGCCACCTGGGCGCGCACCTGCTCGCGGACCTGCACGTACGGCGGCTCGGGTGACTGGGCATCGATGGTGATCACCCGCCGAGTCTCATTCGTACCACGCATTGTGTCAATCCGGCTGCGCCACCGGACCACCACGCGGTACGCCGTAGGCTGGGCCAGCGATGACCGTCTATCTCGACCACGCGGCGACGACGCCGATCCTCCCCGAAGCGGCAGCCGCGATGACTGCCCAGCTCGGCCGGGTCGGCAACGCGTCCTCCCTGCACGCCTCGGGCCGCCATGCCCGGCGGGTGGTCGAGGAGTCCCGCGAGACGATCGCCCGTGCCCTGGGGTGCCGTCCCGGTGAGGTGGTGTTCACCTCCGGCGGCACCGAGGCCGACAACCTGGCCGTCAAGGGCCTGTTCTGGTCCCGGCGCGCGGAGGACCAGCGCCGCGTGCGGATCCTGAGCACCCCGATCGAGCACCACGCCGTCCTCGACCCGCTGCTGTGGCTGGCCACCGAGGGCGCCAAGGTCGAGCTGGTCGAGGTCGACAAGCTCGGGCGCCTCGACGTCGAGGCTTTCCGGGCGACGCTGGAGGCCGACCCCGACAGCGTCGCGCTGGTGACGGTGATGTGGGCCAACAACGAGGTCGGCACGGTGCAGCCGATCCGCGAGGTCGTCGAGATCGCCCACGCGCACGGCATCCCCGTGCACACCGACGCCGTGCAGGCGCTCGGCCAGCTGCCCCTGGACTTCGAGGCGTCCGGGGTGGACGCGATGACGGTGACCGGGCACAAGATCGGTGGCCCCTACGGGGTCGGCGCCCTGCTCGTGCGGCGCGAGCTGCACCCCACCGCGCTGCTGCACGGCGGTGGCCAGGAGCGCGACATCCGCTCGGGCACGATCGACCCCCCGGCCATCGCCGGGTTCGCGGTGGCCTGCGAGCTGGCCGTCGAGCAGCAGCCCGAGCTCGCGGAGCGGCTCTCCGTGCTGCGTGAGGAGCTCGTGGCCGGCGTACGCCGCGAGGTGCCGGACGCGATCTGCAACGGCGACCCGGAACCAGGCCCCGAGCACCGGCTCCCCGGCAACGCCCACCTGGAGTTCCCCGGCTGCGAGGGCGACTCGCTGCTGATGCTGCTGGACGCGCGCGGCATCGAGTGCTCCACGGGGTCGGCCTGCGACGCCGGCGTGCCCCAGGCCTCACACGTCCTGCTCGCGATGGGCTCCTCGGAGGAGTTCGCGCGGTCCTCGCTGCGGTTCTCGCTCGGGCACACGTCCACGCAGGACGACGTGGACGCGCTCGTCGCGGCGATCGGCCCGGTCGTGGCCCGCGCCCGCAACGCGACCCAGTCCTCGAGGCGCTGATGCGGGTCCTCGCAGCCATGTCGGGCGGCGTCGACTCTGCGGTCGCCGCTGCTCGCGCCGCCGAGCAGGGCCACGACGTCACCGGCATCCACCTCGCGCTGTCCCGCAACCCGAAGTCCTACCGGACCGGTGCCCGCGGCTGCTGCACCATCGAGGACGCCAACGACGCCCGCCGCGCCGCCGACGTGATCGGGATCCCGTTCTACGTCTGGGACATGAGCGAGCGCTTCCACGAGGACGTCGTCGAGGACTTCCTCAGCGAGTACGCCGAGGGCCGTACGCCGAACCCGTGCCTGCGCTGCAACGAGAAGATCAAGTTCGCCGCGGTCCTGGACCGGGCGATCGGGCTCGGCTTCGACGCGGTGGTGACCGGGCACTACGCGCAGCTGCGCACCGGCGCCGACGGGCTGATCGAGATGCACCGGGCCGAGGACATGTCCAAGGACCAGTCCTACGTGCTCGGTGTGCTCACCCAGGACCAGCTCGCGCACTCGATGTTCCCGCTGGGGGACACCCCCAAGTCCGTGATCCGCGAGGAGGCCGCCCGGCGCGGCCTGGCGGTCGCGGCCAAGCCCGACAGCCACGACATCTGCTTCATCAGCGACGGGGACACCGGCGGCTGGCTGGCCGACAAGCTCGCCGAGTCCGGCCGAGGCGTCAACAGCGGCGGCTCGATCGTCACCGAGGACGGCGAGCGGCTCGGCGAGCACGAGGGGTCCTGGCGCTACACGATCGGGCAGCGCAAGGGCCTGCGGATCGGGACCCCTGCCGAGGACGGGAAGCCCCGCTACGTGCTCGACATCGAGCCTGTGTCCGGGACCGTCACGGTCGGCCCGCGGGAGTCCCTGGAGGTCTCCGGCCTCGAGGCGATCCGTCCCCGCTGGTGCGGCACGGCCCCTGCTCCCGGCGTACCCCTGGACTGCTCGGTGCAGCTGCGCGCCCACGGCGCCGAGCACCGCGCCCGGTTCACCGTCGTCGAGGACAACGTCGAGGTCGACCTCCTCGACCCAGCCTCCGGCATCGCCCCCGGCCAGGCCGTGGTGGTCTACGACGGCTCCCGCGTGGTCGGCTCGGCCACGATCACCTCCACCCGGCGGACGGGTCCCGTCCCCACAAATGTTGGGTTGTGACGTGTTGAGCGGCCATTTCGACGTTCCGATCCAACATTTGTGGGGTCCCGCCGGCCCCCACAGGACCACCACGTGACCGCGGCCACCGGCATCGGCTCGATGCCGGGCGTGGACTTCACCAGGTCGGTGCAGGTCGCGGCGGACGCCCTGACCGGGATGCCGTTCCTGCCCGAGCTCCCGGCCCGTGGACCGGCCGCCGACCTGACTGGGCGGGCGGCTGCGGTCGTGGCGCACCTCGGCTTCGACCTGCAGCCCGCGGGCTGGCGGCTCACCGACGCCGCCGGCGTCGACCACCGTCGGGCGCGCTCGCTCCTGGCGCAGGACCTCGACGTGCTGGAGGAGCAGCTCCAGGGCTACGCGGGTCCGCTGAAGGTCCAGGTGGCCGGGCCCTGGACGCTGGCCGCCACCGTCGAGAAGCCCCGCGGCGACAAGGTCCTCTCCGACCTCGGCGCCAGGCGCGACCTGGCGCAGGCACTCGCCGAAGGGGTCGCGGTCCACCTCGACGACGTGCAGCGCCGCGTGCCGGGCGCCGAGCTGTGGCTCCAGGTCGACGAGCCCGCGCTGCCCTACGTCCTCGGGGGACAGGTGCCCACGGCGTCGGGGTTCAGCCGGCACCGCTCGGTGAAGCCGCCGGAGGCGCAGGAGTCCCTGGAGTGGGTGCTCGGTGCGGCCGGCTCCCGCTCGACGCTGGTGCACTGCTGCGCGGCGGAGGTACCGATCGAGCTGCTGCGGCGCTCGGGTGCCGGGGGAGTCTCGGTCGACCTCGCGGTGCTGCCGGTGGACGCCTACGAGGACCTGGCCGTCGCCATCGACGAGGGCTCCACGGTCTTCCTGGGCGTGGTGGCCTCGACCGGCGAGAACGTCCCGGCCGTCAAGGCCCCGCTGGAGCGGGTGCTGCGCCTGCTCGACATGCTCGGCTTCGACCCCGAGGAGGTGGCGGGCCGGCTGGTCCTCACCCCGTCGTGCGGGATGGCGGGCGCGAGTGCGTCGTACGCCGCAGGCACGCTGCGGGCACTGCAGGAAGCGGCCGCCGAGATCGGCTGACGTGCTTGTCATCGATCCCGGCTGGGTACGACACAGGCAAACCGATGAGAAGGAGTGACATGGACGACCTGGACGGCAAGCGGATCGCCATCATCGCGACCGACTACTTCGAGGAGGCCGAGCTGGTCACGCCTCGTGACGAGCTCGCCAAGGCGGGGGCCGAGGTCAAGGTGTACTCCTCGAGCGGCAACGCGATCCAGGCGGTCGAGGGCGACACCACGCAGACCCAGAAGGTCGAGGTCGACGGCAGCCTCAGCGACGTGGACATCTCGGTGTTCGACGCCGTGGTGGTGCCCGGCGGGACCGTCAACGCGGACCACCTGCGGCTCGACGAGGACGCCCAGAGCATCGTCAAGGAGGCCTACGACGCCGACAAGGTCGTCGCGGTCATCTGTCACGGACCCTGGCTGCTGATCAACGCAGGTCTCGCCGAGGGGAACAGGCTGACCAGCTTCGGGAGCCTGGCGCTGGACCTGCAGAACGCCGGCGCGACCTGGGTCGACGAGGAGGTCGTCGTGGACGGCCCCCTGATCACCAGCCGCAACCCCGACGACCTCCCGGCGTTCGTCGAGGCGATCAGCACCGCACTGGTGGGCTGACCGCCCGGCCCCCTCAGGGGGCCGGGTCAGGGGGCCTGGGACGGCTCCGCCGGCGGGGCTCCCTCGGGCTCGCTCGAGGGAGCCGGCTGCTGCGGAAGCGGCTCGCCCGGGGCGCTGGGCTCGGGCTGCGTCGAGTTCTCCGGCTGCGCGGGACCCTCGCTGGGCTCTGAGTCCTGCTCGGGCTCCGGCGCCTGGGAGGACTCGTCCTGGGGTGTGTTGCGCTCCTCGGTGGGCTGCTGCTTCTGCGGGGCGGCCGGCTCCTTCTTGCCGACGACGTTGCCCACGGTGGTGCCCTTGCTGTCGTCCCCGCCCACGAGCGAGGAGATCGGCTGCCCGGTGACCGCCTCGAACGTGGTGATCCCGCCCAGGGCGAGCGCGGTGACGCCCACGCTCGCGATGGCGAGCTTGCCCCACGGCAGCGCACGGCGCACGGAGTCCTGGTCCTCGTCGGCCTGGTCCGCCTCCGCGTCCGCAGCCGCCTGCTCCGCCGGGGTCGGGTCGTCGGTGTTGTTCCTGGAGCGCATCGGGCCCTGGGCCACGGTCCGCGGCTGCTGGCCGGTCAGCAGCGCCGTCTGGCGCACCTGGGCGGCGCGGCGGCGTACGGCGGCGCTGGTCCGCCGCAGCGACCAGGTGTAGATCGCGGCTCCCACCGTGGCGACGATGCTGCCGACGGCGGCGCCGATGATGGTGCCGGTCACGCCTGCGAAGGAGGCGAGGACAGCGCCGGAGACGGCCGCCAGGGCGCTGCCCGCGACCTGCGCCGGGGAGATGCCTAGCTTGGGTTGTTCATCGGTTTCCTGTGCCATGTGTCCCGTGGGGTCGAGGGTGGGTCCACGTCGTATGACGCATCCGGGGTCGCAGATGTTTCGTTCCGTGGCCGTGACGTCGCCCACCATGCCTGTTCGGCTCGGCTCGCGTCGAACTGGAGTGGGTCAGTCGAGCACGCGGCCCACGGGTGCGACCCGCAGCTGCGGGACCAGGCCCAGGAGGCCGGCGACCGGCAGGATCGCGATCAGGAGCAGGGCGTAGGGCATCCCGAGCACCGACCCCAGGCCCCCGACCACTGCTGAGCCGATGCCGCCGCCGACGAGGAAGAACAGGCTGGCCACGCCGAGCGCGACGCCGCGCACGTCGTCGCCCACCGCGTCCCCGACCGCCTCCATCAGCGCGGGCTGTCCCAGGCCGAACGCCACGGTCACCACGACCACCGCGAGCACCATGAGCGTGGCCGAGGCGACGTGGGCGCCGAGCGAGGCGACGAGCATCGCGACCACGGACAGGATCGCGGCCACGGCCAGCGACCGGGTCGAGCCGACCCGGGCGAGCAACGGGCCGGCGAGCCGGGGTGCCAGCAGCCCGGCGACCGCGCTGGGGACCAGTGCCACGCCCACCTCCCACGGCTCCCAGCCCTGGCCCACCATCACGGCCGGGACCGCGATCAGCAGCCCGAACCAGGCAGCAGGGACGGCCGCGGCCGCCAGCGCGCTGCGCACGACAGCGGGGTTCCGGATGACCGTGAGCGGCAGGAAGCCGTGCGGACGGCGGCGGACCCACGCGGCCACGGCCGGTACGCCGACCACGGCCAGCACGGCGCCGACGACGCCCACGACCGGTCCGGTCGAGGGCGACTGCACCACGAGCACCACACCGGCGGCGGTCGCGGCGACCAGGGCGCCGCCGAACAGGTCGAGCCGGGCGCCACTGCCCTCGGTCGGGACCGAGCGCCACAGCAGGGGGACCAGCAGCATCCCGAGCATCGGGAGCGCGATCACCGCGCGCCAGCCGAAGAGCCCCTCGACCAGGCCGCCGGCCAGCGGGCCCAGGCAGCTCACGGCTGCCGCCAGCCCGGCCACACGCCCCAGGGCCGCGCCCTTCGCCGAGCCGGAGTAGAGCCGGCTCACCACTGCCACGCCCAGGGTGGGTACGGCGGCCGCGCCCGCGCCCTGGAAGACACGCGCCACGAGCAGCACCCCGAAGTTGGGGGCCAGCGCCCCCGCCAGCGCGCCGACGGTCATCAAGGTGACCCCGGCGACGAGGGGGAGCCGGATCCCGACGAGGTCGGAGATGCGTCCGTAGAGCGCGGTGGTCACGGCCAGCATCAGCACGTAGAGGCTGATCGCCCAGGCACCGACACCGGTGGACACGTCGAGGTCGGCGCCCATCACGGGCAGGGCGATCGCGGCCGAGGAGCTGCCCAGCCCTGCGAGCCCGAACAGCAGGCCGACGAGGAGCGGGACCCGGCGCGCGCCGGTCTCGGTTCTGGAGGAAGACATTGCGGGTAGCAACCAATTCCCGGCCGCTGGCATTCCGCTGCGGGCGCGTCGATCTTCGTTCGTCCGGCTCGGCACCTGTCGGCGCCACCCGGCAAGATGGTCCCCGTGACCGAGACGCAGAGCTCAAGTGACAACACCACGGAGCAGGACCCGCTCGCCGACCTGCGCCAGGAGCACCGTGTGCTTGCCGAGCAGGTCGAGGACGCCCGGTGGCGCTACTACGTCAAGGACGACCCGACCCTCTCCGACGCCGACTTCGACCTGTTGATGCGGCGCCTCGAGGAGCTCGAGGAGCAGGTCCCCGACCTGCGCACGCCCGACTCGCCGACGCAGAAGGTCGGGGGCGCGGTCTCCACCGAGTTCACCCCGGTCGACCACCTCGAGCGGATGGAGAGCCTGGACAACGCGTTCTCCTTCGAGGAGCTCGAGAGCTGGGCCGCTCGCCTCGGGCGTGACGGCGTCACGGACCCGGCGTACCTGTGCGAGCTGAAGGTGGACGGCCTCGCGATCAACCTGCTCTACGAGGACGGCCGGCTGGTGCGTGCCCTGACCCGTGGCGACGGCCGCACCGGCGAGGACGTGACCCCCAACGTCAAGACGATCGACTCCATCCCGCACCGGCTGAAGTCCAGCGAGGAGTTCCCGGTCCCGGAGCTGATCGAGGTCCGCGGCGAGGTGTTCTTGCCGGTGAAGGCCTTCGAGCGGCTCAACGAGGCGATGGTCGACGCCGGCAAGCCGATGTTCGCCAACCCCCGCAACGCGGCCGCGGGCTCCCTGCGCCAGAAGGACCCCAAGGTCACCGCGACCCGGGCGGTCGGGATGGTCTGCCACGGCATCGGGGCTCGCCGGGGCTTCGAGCCGAAGGCCCAGTCGCAGGCGTACGCCGCACTGCGGGCCTGGGGCCTGCCGACCAGCGACCGCGCGAAGGTCGTCCAGGGGCTCAAGGCCGTGGAGGAGTTCGTCGAGCACTACGGCGAGCACCGCCACGACGTGGAGCACGAGATCGACGGTGTTGTGGTGAAGGTCGACGACGTCAGCCTGCAGCGGCGGCTGGGCTCGACGAGCCGAGCACCCCGGTGGGCGATCGCGTACAAGTACCCGCCCGAGGAGGTCAACGCCAAGCTCCTCGCGATCGAGGTCAACACCGGCCGCACCGGCCGGGTGACCCCGTTCGGGGTGATGGAGCCGACCAAGGTGGCCGGCTCCACGGTCGAGATGGCCACCCTGCACAACGCCCACGAGGTCAAGCGCAAGGACGTGCGCCCCGGCGACACCGTGATCCTGCGCAAGGCCGGCGACGTGATCCCCGAGATCCTCGGGCCGGTCCTCGGCCTGCGTCCCGAGGGCCTGGCGGAGTGGGTGATGCCCACCGAGTGCCCGGCCTGCGGCACGCCCCTGGCCCAGGAGAAGGAGGGCGACAAGGACCTGCGCTGCCCCAACCACCAGTTCTGCTCCGCCCAGGTGCGCGAGCGCGTCTTCCACGTCGCCGGGCGCGGCGCCTTCGACATCGAGGGCCTCGGCTACGAGGCCGCGGTGGCACTGCTGGACGCGGGGGTGATCGACAACGAGGGCGACGTGTTCGACCTCGGCGCCGAGAAGCTGCTCCGGGCCCCGCTGTTCACCCGGGCGCCGAAGAAGGGCGAGGGCGACCAACCGGTGCTCTCCGCCAACGGCCGGCGGCTGCTGGACAACCTCGACAAGGCCAAGCAGGCGCCGCTGTGGCGGGTCCTGGTCGCGCTCTCCATCCGCCACGTCGGTCCCACGGCGGCCCGGGCGCTGGCGGGGGAGTTCGGCTCGATGGAGTCCATCCGTGGCGCCTCCGAGGCCGAGCTCGCCGCGGCCGAGGGGGTCGGGCCCACGATCGCGGAGGCCGTGGTGGCCTGGTTCGCGGTCGACTGGCACCGCGCGATCGTCGACAAGTGGGAGGCCGCCGGGGTCACCATGGCCGACGAGCGCGACGAGTCCACCCCGAGGACCCTCGAGGGCAAGACCCTGGTCGTGACCGGGTCGCTGGTCGAGTTCAGCCGCGACGGCGCCAAGGAGGCGATCCTGTCCCGGGGCGGGAAGGCGTCCTCGAGCGTGTCCAAGAAGACCGACTACGTGGTGGTGGGGGAGAGCCCCGGCTCGAAGGCGGAGAAGGCCGAGCAGCTCGGCGTGCCGATCCTGGACGAGGCCGGGTTCAAGCGGCTGCTCGAGAACGGCTCGGTGTGAGGCTCAGCCCTTCGCCGCCGCGACGACCAGCTTCGCGACGGCGGCCTGCTCCGCGGCGAACGGGTGGTAGGCCGCTGCCCGCTTCTGGTCGGTGACCGCACCGTTGAACCACGGGTCCTTGGAGCAGATGCCGTGTCCCTTGCTGGCGCCGAACACGTCGACGTAGGTCGCCCCGGTCGTCTCCGCGGACTCCCGCAGCATCGTGACCATCGCGCGGTTGATCTTCGCCGCGTAGGCGTAGTCGCCCCGGGCCAGTGGCAGCTGGGCGCAGGTCTCGTCGGCGGTGATGATCTCCGGGTAGCCGACCACCAGGAGCTTCGCGTCGGGGGAGCGCCGCTGCACCTCGCGCACGGCGGAGGTGATCCGCGGTGCCGTCTGCGCCAGGGTCGCGAGCAGTCTGTCCTCGCCGCCCGCCGTCATCTCCTGCTCGCACGGGGCGCCGGCCGGGTCCTGGGCCCGCAGCTCGGTGCACCGGCTCACCAGCTGGTTGAACACGCCGCCGTCGTTGCCGCCGATCCCGATGGTCACCAGGTCGGTCCCGGCCTCGAGCGCGGAGAGCTGGGGGGCCACTCCGGCGTACTGGCTGGCGATGAGGTGCTTGGTCTCCGCGGCGCCACAGCTGCGGTCCACGAGCGTGACGCCGAGCTCGCGCGCCGCCAGCGTGGGGTAGTTGTTCGAGGACCGGAAGCAGCCGTTGGCCACGTCGGTGACCGGCACCAGCGGGGCGGAGGTGTAGGAGTCGCCCAGCGCGACGTAGGTCATCGACCCGGCAGGGGCGGACGGGGCGTTCTCCTCGGTGCTCGCAGCATTCTTGCTGCCGGTGGAGGAGCAGGCGCTCACGACGAGGAGCAGGGCGAAGAGCAGCGCGGTCAACCGCAGTGCTGACGCAGGTTCGGGCCGGTACATGTGCCTCCAGTCTGTGGTCCCGACCGTATCCGCCGCCTGGTGGGGAACTGCGCCCCGCCCTTTCGTCCAAGACGCGAGGGGGACGCCTCACCGATGATGGATGGCATGGACATCGAGGATCGCGCCACCTTCCAGGCTCTGCTCGACCAGTGGGCGGAAGCCATCGTCTCCAACGACTCGGTGAGGATCGGCTCCTTCGCCGAGCCTGACTGGGTGATCGTCGGGCCCGAAGGTGGGCCGGGGGATCGGGGGTCGTTCCTCGCGATGGTCGAGTCAGGCGACCTGACCCACTCCGAGATGGCCTTCGAGCTGCTCGACGCCAGGGTGTACGGCGACATCGCCGTCGTCCTGTCCCACGGCACCAACCGCGGGGAGTGGCGCAACGAGCCGTTCGCGGCCGACGAGTGGACCACCGACGTCTTCGTCCGCCGACCTGGAGGCTGGCGCTGTGCCTGCACGGCGCTGACCCCGAACCAGGCGGCCCGGCCCGACCCGCCCGGAAGTGGGGCGTGACGCGCCACATCTAGGATGGTGCCCATGCTTGCTATTGCTGGGTCGACCCATGCCTGAGCCCACCGAGGGGATCACCCGCGAGGAGGTCCGCCACCTCGCGGACCTCGCGCGGATCGACCTCGACGACGCGGAGCTGGACCACCTGGCTCCGCAGCTCTCGGTGATCCTGGAGTCCGTTGCCTCGATCAGCGAGGTCGCGGCTGACGACATCCCGCCGACCTCGCACCCGCTGCCGGTGGTGAACCGGTTCCGCGAGGACGTCGTACGTCCCTCGCTCACCCCCGAACAGGCGCTCTCCGGTGCCCCTGCGGTCGAGGGCCAGCGTTTCGCCGTTCCCCGCATCCTGGGTGACGAGCAGTGAGCGCCGCGAAGAGTCTTCCCCTGGTCCAGCGCAGCGGTGCTGCCCTGGCTGAGGCGCTCGCATCGGGCGAGACCACCAGCGTCGAGCTGACCCAGGCGTTCCTCGACCGGATCGCTGCGGTCGACGGCGAGGTCAACGCGTTCCTGCAGGTCGACGCCGAGGGCGCCCTCGCCGCGGCCGCGGCCTCCGACGAGCGCCGGGCCGCGGGCCGGCTCGCGTCGCCGCTGGACGGTGTCCCCGTCGCGGTCAAGGACGTGCTCACCACCGAGGGCCTGGTCACCACCTGCGGCTCCAAGATCCTCGAGGGCTGGGTGCCGCCGTACGACGCCACCGTGGTCGCCCGGCTCAAGGCAGCCGGCCTGCCGATCCTGGGCAAGACCAACATGGACGAGTTCGCGATGGGCTCCTCCACCGAGCACTCCGCCTACGGACCGACCCACAACCCCTGGGACCTCGACCGGATCCCGGGCGGGTCCGGTGGTGGTTCCGCAGCCGCGGTCGCGGCCTTTGAGGCCCCGCTCGCGATCGGCACCGACACGGGTGGCTCGATCCGCCAGCCGGGTGCGGTCACCGGCACGGTCGGGGTGAAGCCGACCTACGGCGGCGTCTCGCGCTACGGCCTGGTCGCGATGGCCAACTCGCTCGACCAGGCGGGGCCGGTGACGCGCACCGTGCTCGACGCCGCCCTGCTCCACGAGATCATCGGCGGCCACGACCCGCTCGACTCCACCAGCATCGACCAGCCCGTCCCGCCGGTGGTCGACTCCGCCACCTCGGGCGCGCTGGGCGACCTCAGCGGCCTGCGGGTCGGCGTGGTCACCGAGCTCGGCGGCGAGGGCTACCAGCCCGGCGTGCAGCAGCGCTTCGATGAGGCGGTCGAGCTGCTCGTCAAGGCCGGGGCCGAGGTCGTGCAGGTCTCCTGCCCGAGCTTCGTGCACGCGCTCGCGGCGTACTACCTGATCATGCCGAGCGAGGCCTCCTCCAACCTCGCCCGCTTCGACGCGATGCGCTACGGCCTCCGGGTCCTGCCCGAGGGCGTGGACGCGCCCAGCGCCGAGGAGGTCATGCGCGCCACCCGCGACCAGGGCTTCGGCGACGAGGTCAAGCGCCGCATCATCCTGGGCACCTACGCCCTCTCCAGCGGCTACTACGACGCCTACTACGGCCAGGCCCAGAAGGTGCGCACCCTGATCAGTCGCGACTTCGAGGCCGCGTTCGAGCAGGCCGACGTGCTCGTCTCGCCCACGTCGCCGACGACGGCCTTCAAGCTCGGCGAGAAGCTCGACGACCCGCTGGCGATGTACCTCAACGACATCGCCACCATCCCGGCCAACCTCGCCGGCATCCCGGGCATCTCGCTGCCGGTCGGGCTCGCCGAGGAGGACGGCCTCCCCGTGGGGCTGCAGGTCCTGGCGCCGGCCCTGGCTGACGACCGGCTCTACCGCGTCGGCGCTGCCCTGGAGGCCGTGCTCGAGCAGCAGTGGGGCGGCCCGATGCTCGATCCCGACAAGCTCGACGACCAGCTCGACAAGCTCGACAAGGGGCTCACACGATGACCAGCTCAGCCACGACGGTCGAGAACCTGTCCTTCGAGGAGGCGCTCGAGAAGTTCGACCCGGCGATGGGCCTCGAGGTCCACGTCGAGCTGAACACCAACACCAAGATGTTCTGCGGCTGCCCGGCGCACTTCGGCGGCGAGCCCAACACCCACACCTGCCCCACGTGCCTGGGCCTGCCCGGCTCGATGCCGGTGGTCAACGCCAAGGCCGTGGAGTCGGCGATCCGGATCGGCCTCGCGCTGAACTGCTCGATCGCGGAGTGGTGCCGGTTCGCCCGGAAGAACTACTTCTACCCGGACATGCCGAAGAACTTCCAGACCAGCCAGTACGACGAGCCGATCGCCTTCGACGGCTGGACCGACGTCGAGATCGCCGGCCCGGACGGCCCGGAGACCTTCCGCGTGGAGATCGAGCGCGCGCACATGGAGGAGGACACCGGCAAGTCGCTGCACGTCGGCGGCTCCACCGGGCGCATCCACGGCGCCGACTACTCGCTGGTGGACTACAACCGTGCGGGCATCCCGCTGATCGAGATCGTCACCCGGCCGATCATGGGCGCGCGTGAGAAGGCGCCGGCAGTGGCCCGTGCCTACGTCGCCCAGCTGCGCGAGCTTTTGCTCGGGCTCGGCGTCTCCGACGTACGGATGGAGCAGGGGTCGTTGCGCTGCGACGTCAACCTGTCGCTGGCCCCGGCCGGGACCGGCGCTCTGGGCACCCGCACCGAGACCAAGAACGTGAACTCGCTGCGCTCGGTCGAACGGGCCGCTCGCTACGAGATCGGCCGCCAGGCCGCGATCCTCGCCTCCGGTGGCTCGATCCTGCAGGAGACCCGGCACTGGCACGAGGACACCGGGGTCACCACCTCGGGCCGTGAGAAGTCCGACGCCGACGACTATCGCTACTTCCCCGAGCCCGACCTGGTGCCGGTCGCGCCCGACCCCGAATGGGTCGAGCAGCTTCGGCTGGCACTGCCCGAGCCTCCCCGCGAGCGCCGCGCCCGGCTGCAGGCCGAGTGGGGCTTCTCCGAGCTCGAGATGCGCGACACCGTCGGCGCCGGGGCGCTGCCGCTAGTGGAGGAGACCATCGCCGCCGGCGCCTCGCCGCAGAGCGCCCGGAAGTGGTGGCTCTCCGAGCTCGCCCGCCGCGCCAACGAGCTCGGCACCGAGCTCTCCGCGCTGCCGATCACCCCGGTCGGGGTGGCCCGGATCCAGGCCCTGGTCGACGAGGGCGCGATCAACGACAAGCTGGCCCGCCAGGTCTTTGACGGCGTGCTCGCCGGTGAGGGGACCCCCGACGAGGTGGTCGCGGCCCGCGGGCTCGCGATCGTCTCCGACGACGGTGCCCTCGGCGCCGCGGTCGACCGCGCGATCGAGTCCAACCCCGACGTGGCCGACAAGATCCGCGACGGGAAGGTGGCCGCCGCCGGTGCCCTGATCGGCGCGGTGATGAAGGAGATGCGCGGCCAGGCCGACGCCGGCCGGGTCCGCGAGCTCATCCTGGAACGCCTCGCCTAGCCAGTCCCAGCAGCGAGGTCGTCGAGGTACGCCGGGGCACGCGACCCCATGGTGGTCGAGCAGCGAGCCAGCACATGGTGGTCGAGCAGCGAGCGCAGCGAGCGGATAGTCGAGACGAGCGGATAGTCGAGACCACTCGGGGTGACTCGATACGCACCCGTACGCCGGGGCACGCGACCCATGGTGGTCGAGCAGCGAGCGAAGCGAGCGGATAGTCGAGACCACTCAGGGTGACCCGAAAGGCAGCCGTACGCCGGGGCACGCGACCCCATGGTGGTCGAGCAGCGAGCGAAGCGAGCGGATAGTCGAGACCACTCCAGGCGACTCGACAGGCAGCCGTACGCCGGGGCACGCGACGCATGGTGGTCGAGCGGATAGTCGAGACCACTCGGGGTGACGGACCTGCTCGGCGGTGACCCCCGTGCGGGTGCTCTCGACCCGGGCGATGTGGAGGCCGTCGCCGCGGATCGCTGCGTCGGAGAGATGCACGTGCAGGATCACCTGGCGGGGTCTCGACTGGCCGCTCGCTTCGCTCGCTGCTCGACCACCTTGGGGTCGCCGGACGCCCGACCCGAGGCTCGTCGTACCTCTGCCCTCCGGCTCGCCTGGCGTGGTCTCGACTGGCCGCTCGCTGCGCTCGCTGCTCGACCACCTTGGGGTCGTGAGACGCCCGATCGGAGGGTCGTCGTACCCTGCCTCCCGCCGCACCCGGCGTGGTCGCGAAAGGCTGCGCTCGCTGCTCGACCACCTTGGGGTCGCGTACGCCCGGCCCACCACCTGGCGTGTCTGTTCACGCCCGCTCGGCGTGCTACGGTCCGGCCAGCCCCGTCGGGGCCACAACTCCACATCCATCACGTTCGTCGTTGGGGAAAGCCGGTCCAAGTCCGGCGCTGACCCGCAACCGTAGGTCGTCATCTGTTCGCAGTGACGACGAGCCGGAGCACCCACTTCAGACGTCTTCGAACACACGCTGTCGTGGAAAGCAGCGGGTGGTCCACGAGTCATGTGTGCCTCCCGCTGTGCAGCGGGAAGGAACCAACTCATGCGCACAACTGCGCGCACCACCACCAGGCTCGGGGCGTACGTCGCCTCCGCAGGCCTGGTCATCTCCGGCGCGATCCTCGCCACCACGCCCGCCCAGGCCGCCCCGCGCGACCCGGTGGGTGTCCAGACAGGGGCAGCCTGGCTGGTCGCTCAGGCCAGCAACGGCCTGCTGCAGAGCGGCTACGCGGACGCCGGCTCAGGGGACTGGGTCCTCTACGACGACCAGGGCCTGACCATCGACGCCGTCGAGTCCCTCGTCGAGGCTGGCCAGCAGCCGGCAGCGGTCCAGAAGATGACCGACGCGGTCGAGGACGACGCAGCGGAGTACGCCGGCTACGGGCCCGGTCAGGCCGCCAAGCTGCTGGTCCTCGCAGACCTGGCCGGGCGCAACCCCGCCACCTTCGGTCCCGGGGACCTGGTCGGGCGGGTCGAGTCCAAGGTGGACACCAGCACCGGCCGGGCGGGGGCGCTCACCGGCGCCTACGACAGTGTCGTCTCCCAGGTCTTCGCGGCGCGCGCCCTCGCGACCGCGGGATCGACCAAGGCCGCGGACGTCACCTCGTTCCTGCTCCGCCAGCAGTGTCCCTCGGGCTACCTGCGTGACTCGTTCACCACCGGCAACGACTGCGTCGAGGGCACCAGTGCCCCCTCCGTCGACGCCACGGCGCTCGCTGTGGTCGAGCTGGCGTCGGTCACCGGGAACCCGGCCGTGTCGGCCGCGGTGGCCAAGGCGCGGCGTTGGCTGGCCGGCCAGCAGCGGGCCGACGGCTCGTGGAGCGCGTCCGGCGCCGGCAACGCGAACGCGACCGGCCTCGCGGCACGCGCCCTCGGTGGGAACGCCGCGTCGGAGAAGGCAGCGGCCTGGCTCTACCGGCACCAGGCTCGCCACGGTGGCCCCGCCCGCCTGGCAGCCGAGATCGGGGCGGTCGCCGTGGACGACGCGAGCTACCAGGAGGCTGCGGCCGACGGCCTCGACGAGCGCAGCCGGACGGTGTTCGTCCGTGCCACCGCGCAGAGCCTCTCGGCCCTGCGGTGGCTGCCGTCCTCCGCGACCGGGTCGCTGAGCCTGGTGGCTCCCGCGGACTACCGGAAGGCGAGGAGCACGCTCACGCTGAGCGTCTCGGGCACCAGGGCGGGTCACCGGCTGACGCTGTCCGGCCCGGGTGTCGCCACCACGACCGGCACGGCCACCGGCCCCACCTGGAGGAAGAACGTCACCCTGCCCGCGGGTACGGCGACCCGCACCTACACCGTCGTCGACGACCACGGGCACCGCGCCTCGCGCACGGTCAAGGTGCTGGGCGCGAAGAAGTTGGCGGTGCGGACCTCGAAGAAGCGCATCAAGCGCTCCCGGCTGGTCACCGTCACCGTGGCCGGGCTGGCACCGGGTGAGAAGACGACCGTGTACTACAAGGGCAAGCCCACCCGTCGCGGGGTCGCCTCACCGAAGGGTGTGTTCAAGGCGCAGTTCCGGGTCGGCCGCGCCAAGGGCGTCAAACGGATTGCCGCCTACGGAGCCTTCGGCGACATCCGCCGCGGTGCCCGGACGATCCGCGTGGTCCGGTGACCTCGCGGATGCGCAGGCACACCCTCACCGGGCTGGTCGTCACGGCGCTCGCCGTGGCGGCCGGCCTGGTGGGAGTCGTGCCGCCAGCGTCGGCAGCACAGTGCAGCGCGGCCGGTGGCGTCAGCGTGGTCGTCGACTTCGGGCGTGGCGCGGGAGGCGGCGTCCAGACCGCGTGTGCGCCCGACGGAGGTGGGAAGTACGCCAGCACGATCTTTCCCTCAGCCGGGTTCCCGCTGGAGTACGTCGGCGGCTCGGGCGGCTTCGTGTGCCGGGTGAAGTCCGCGCCCGCGGGCGCCGACTGCTCCACCACCTCGCCTGCGGACGCCTACTGGGGGCTGTTCTGGGCGAAGAAGGGCGCCTCCACTTGGAGCTATGCGAGCGCGGGGGTGTCCACCCTGAAGGTCCCCGACGGCGGGTCGGTGGCGTGGAGCTTCCAGAACGGCGGCGACACCGACGTTCCTGGTGTGCCTCCTTCTGCCAGGGCCCCGGTGGCCCCGACCAAGGCCCCGACCAAGGCACCGGCCGAGCCGAGCAAACCGAGCAAGCCGGCCGCCCCGAGCAAGCCGACCAAGCCGACCAAGCCGACCAAGGCGCCCGGCGAGGCCCCGGACCAGGGGAACGTGCAGGCGCCGACGGCGAAGCCACAGGTCCCGGGCCAGTCCGGGCCGGCACGACCGGCGGCCTCGGGGGTCCCGTCGGCAGCGGTTCCCTCGGCGGGCGCGAGTGTCTCCACGAACGCTCCTTCGGCGTTGGGGTCGCCGTCCACGAGCCCCGACAGCGGTGCGACCCCGGCGGCCGGTTCCGGAGGTGACGCGGGGGAGGGCCTCGCCAGCGCCACCACGGACGGGTCGCTCGGGGACCGGGAGGACGGCGGGCTGCCGCTGTGGGTGCCGGCGACGTTGATCGTCGTACTCGCCGGCGCCGCTGGCGGAGGGGTGTGGCTGCGCAACCGGAGGGGTGCCTAGGACCTCTCGCCTCTCCCGGCTCAGACCTCCCTGAACTGGTGTTACGGTTGCCCGGCCTTCGGGCACCCACTACAAGTCAATGTCACGCCCGCAGACGGGGGAAGCCGGTGCAACTCCGGCGCTGACCCGCAACCGTGAGCCGCCTCGTGCGGCGAGCCGGAGCACCCGATGTGGACGTCACTCCACGCACGCTGTCGCGGAACGCAGCGGGTGGCCCTGTCCTGGTGGCAGTCGCTCCCGCTGTTGCAGCGGGAAGGACCACCATGAACATCACGACGTACCCCGGGCGAGCCCTGGTCGTACTCCTCCTCTCCGTCCTCGCAGGGGTGGGCTTCACCGCCGCCCCGGCGCAGGCAGCCGGGTACTGCGAAGGCGACGGCGTCAACGTCGTCGTCGACTTCCAGGGGATCGGTGACGGCGTCCAGCAGGAGTGCGTCCAGGACGGTGCGGGCAAGACCGCGACCGCGGTCTTCGAGGAGGCCGGCTTCGACCTGACCCCCGTCGGCGCCTTCCCCGGCGTCGCCTGCCAGGTCGACAAGCTGCCGGCCGACGTCAAGTGCCAGGACATGCCGCCGGGCAACGCCTACTGGGGCCTGTTCGTGGGAGCCGACGGGAAGTGGGACTACGCCTCCACCGGCGCCGACCAGCTGAAGGTCAAGGACGGCGACTACGTCGGCTTCGCCTGGCAGACCTCCGAGAAGCCGGCGTTCCCGCGGGTGGCTGCGTCACCGGGAGCCGAGCCCACGGGTGCGGCGGCGCCGCAGAGCGCGGAGACCGAGCCGGCCGCGAAGTCCAGTGAGTCCAGCGAGTCCGATGAGGACGACGGTCTTCCGGTCTGGGTCCCGATCCTGGGCGTGGTCGCTCTCGCGGCGGGAGTGGGCGCCGTGATGGTGACCCGGCGGCGCCAGGGAGCATGACCACCACGTCCCGGCCGGCGAGGGACCTGCACCCCGGGGCCTGGTGGCTCTGGGCGCTGGGCCTCGCCGCCGCGGCGACCGCGACCACCAACCCGCTGTTGCTGCTGCTCCTGGTGGCGGTCGCCGGGTTCACTGTTTCGCTGCGCAAGTCCGACCACCCGTGGTCCCGGTCGTTCCGGCTCTACCTGGTCTTCGGTCTGGTCATCATCGGCATCCGGGTGCTCTTCCGGGTGCTCCTCGGCGGCGGCGCGGGGAGCTTCGTCCTCCTGGAGCTCCCGGAGATCCCGCTGCCGGAGTGGGTCGCGGGCATCCGGCTGCTCGGGACGGTGACCCTGGAGTCGGTGCTGGCGGGTCTCTACGAGGGGATGCGGCTGGCGGCCATCGTGATCTGCGTCGGTGCCGCGAACTCGCTGGCCAACCCCAAGCGGCTGCTGAAGTCGATGCCGCCGGCGCTCTACGAGATCGGTACCGCCATCGTGGTCGCGGTGGCGCTGCTGCCCCAGATGGCCGACAGCCTGGGCCGGGTGCGTGCGGCGCGCCAGCTCCGCGGCGTCCCGGGTGGTCGCATCGGGAGGCTGCGCGGGATCGTCGTGCCGGTCATGGAGGACGCACTCGAGCGGTCGATGTCCCTGGCGGCCGGCATGGACTCCCGCGGCTACGGGCGAGCCGGTGAGCTCACCAGTGGGCAGCGGCGTACGACGGGTGCGCTGATGATCGCCGGCCTCGCCGGGATCTGCGTCGGCACCTACGCGCTGCTCGACCAGACCGCCCCGCAGTGGCTGGCCGTCCCCGGCCTGCTCGGCGGCATCGCGCTCGCGGCCGGTGGCTTCTGGTCCGCAGGCCGTCGGGTACGCCGCACCCGGTACCGCCCCGACCACTGGGGCCCGGAGGAGCTGCTGGTCGCCGGGAGCGGACTCGCCGTGGCCGCCGGGGTGCTCGGCGTGCTGCGCGGTGACGCGCTGCTGCACCCCGCGCTGGACACCGTCCCGGCGATGAGCGCGGGCATGCTCGTGGTCGTGGGCCTCGGGCTCGTCGCGGCCTTGGTGGCGCCGCAGCCCCTGCAGTCGCAGTCGGTCACCCGCGTCGAGGAGGTGGCCGGTGCTGGAGCTGCGTGACCTCACCTTCGGCTACCACGGTGACCCCGTGCTCAGCCACGTCGACCTGACCCTCGAGGAGGGCGAGCTCGTCCTGGTCGCGGGCCGCACGGGCGCGGGCAAGTCGACCCTGCTCGGGGTGTTCAACGGGCTGGTGCCCACCTTCACCGGGGGCCGGCTCACCGGCGACGTCCTGCTCGACGGCGCCAGCATCCTGCACCTGCCGCCCCGAGACCGCGCCCACTTCGTCGGGTACGTCGGCCAGGACCCGACCGCAGGATTCGTCACCGACACCGTCGAGGAGGAGCTCGCCTACGGGATGGAGCAGCTCGGCCTGGACGCACCCACCATGCGCCGCCGGGTCGAGGAGACCCTCGACCTGCTCGGGATCGCCGAGCTGCGCCGCCGCGACCTGCGGACCCTGTCGGGAGGACAGCAGCAGCGCGTGGCCATCGGCTCGGTGCTGACGATGCACCCGCGCCTCCTCGTGCTCGACGAGCCCACCTCCGCGCTCGACCCCACCGCCGCCGAGGACGTGCTGGCCACGCTCACCCGGCTGGTGCACGACGTCGGCGTCACCGTGGTGCTCGCGGAGCACCGGCTGGAGCGAGTGGTGCCGTTCGCCGATCGGATCGTGCTGGTCGAGGGCGGCCGGATCGTCGCCGGTGACCCCGCGCAGATGCTGGCGGACTCGCCCGTCGCCCCGCCGATCGTGGAGCTCGGCCGCTGGGCCGGCTGGTCACCGCTGCCGCTGAGCGTGCGCGACGCCCGCCGGCGCGCCGTACCCCTTCAGCTGCATGCGCCGGCCCCGAGCCCCAGCCCGGACAGGACAAGGGAGCGGCTGCTCGCCGCCCGCGGGACGCGGGTTAGCTACGGGCGGCAGGAGGCGGTCCGCGGCGTCGACCTCGACCTCGACGCAGGCGAGGTCGTCGCACTGATGGGCCGCAACGGGTCGGGCAAGTCCACCCTTCTGTGGGCGTTGCAGGGCAGCCGCAAGCGCAGCGGCGGCTCCGTGGCCGTCCTCGGCAAGGACCCCGCCGAGCTCTCCGCGCCGGCGCGCAGGCGGCTGGTCGGGCTGGTGCCGCAGACGGCCGCCGACCTGCTCTACCTCGAGACCGTCGAGGAGGAGTGTGCCGCCGCGGACCGGGACGCGGCCGCGCCCGGACGTGCCCGCGCACTGCTGGACCGGCTGGCACCCGGCATCGATCCCGCGCTGCACCCACGTGACCTCTCCGAGGGACAGCGGCTCGCGCTGGTGCTCGCGGTCGTGCTGTGCGCGGAGCCGCGGGTGATCTTCCTCGATGAGCCGACCCGTGGCCTCGACTACCCGGGCAAGGCCGCGCTGGGCGAGATCCTCGCCTCGCTCAAGGCCGACGGCCGGACCGTCCTGGTGGCCACCCACGACGTGGAGTTCGTCGCCCAGGTGGCCGACCGGGTCGTCGTGCTCGCCGACGGCGAGGTGGTCTCGGAGGGCCCGACCGAACGGGTGGTGGCGGAGTCGCCGGCGTTCGCGCCCCAGGTGCAGAAGGTCCTCGGGCCGGGCTGGCTCACCGTCGACCAGGTGGTCGCGGCAGGGGCGCTGCGGTGAGCGCCACGCTCCGGATCACCTCACGCGCGTCGGCGGCGGTGCCGCTGCGACCCAGGTCCCTGCTGGTGCTGGGGATCGCCTCGCTGGCCGGGGTGCTGATGTTCGTGTGGCCGCTGCTGGTCAGGGTGGGCGAGGACGGGCGCTCGGTCCAGGCGCCGTTCGTGTTCGTGCTGCTCCTCCCGGTGGTGATCCTCGTCTGCCTCGCGGAGTTCACCGAGGGCGGGATGGACTCCAAGGTCCTCGCCATGCTCGGGGTGCTGACCGCGATCAACGCGGTGATGCGAGGGCTCAGCGCCGGGTTGGCCGGGGTCGAGCTGGTGTTCTTCCTGCTGATCCTGGGCGGGCGCGTCTTCGGGGCCGGGTTCGGGTTCGTGCTCGGCTGCACCTCGCTGTTCGCCTCGGCGCTGCTCACCGGCGGGGTCGGCCCCTGGCTACCGTTCCAGATGCTCGCCTCGGCGTGGGTCGGGATGGGCGCCGGGCTGCTGCCGCGCCGGGTCACCGGACGCTGGGAGATCGCGATGCTGATCGCCTACGGGGTCGTGGCCGCCTACGCCTTCGGCCTCGCGATGAACATGTCCAGCTGGCCGTTTCTGCTCGGCATCGAGCTCCCCGGGCACACCGGGGGAATCTCGTTCGTCCCCGGAGCGCCGCTGCTGGAGAACCTCCACCGCTTCGGCATCTACACCCTGCTCACCTCGACGGGCAGCTGGGACACCGGGCGGGCGATCACCAACTCGATCGCGCTGGTGCTGCTCGGCCCCGCCGTGCTCGCCACCCTGCGCCGCGCCGTACGACGGGCCAGCGTCAACCAGGCCTGACCAGGATTCAGGGACGGACGAGCAGGATCCGGTCGTCCTGCTCAGCCGGGTCACCACGACCGTCGCGGTTGGAGGTGCTCACCCACAGGTTGCCGTCGGGGGCGGCGGCCACGGTGCGGATCCGGCCGTACTTGCCGACCAGGAATCCCTTCTCCCCGCTCGCCTTCTTCCCGTTCACGTCCACCCGCCACAGCTGCTCGCCGCGCAGGGCGCCCAGCCACAGCCGCCCGCCGAGGAACGCCAGCCCCGAGGGGGAGGCCTCGTCGGTGGACCAGGTCACCTGCGGGTTTGTCATCCCGGGCTCCCTGCCGATCCCCTCGACCACGGGCCAGCCGTAGTTGCGGCCCTTCTCGATCAGGTTCAGCTCGTCGTAGGTGCTGTCGCCGAACTCGGAGGCCCACAGGTTGTCGTCGTCGTCGAAGGCGAGTCCCTGGACGTTGCGGTGGCCCCAGCTCCACACGGGGGATCCGGGGAAGGGGTTGCCCGGCGCCGGCCGTCCCTCGGGGGTGATCCGCAGGATCTTGCCGCCGAGGGAGTCGCGGTCCTGGGCGAGGTCGCGCTGGCCGGCCTCGCCGGTGGAGACGTAGAGCATCCCGTCGGGCCCGAAGATCATCCGGCCGCCGTCGTGGTTGCTGCCCAGCGGGATGCCGGTGAGCACCGGCTTCAGCGCGCCGAGCTTCCCGTCGCGCAGCGTGGTGCGCAGGACGCGGTTGTCCTCGTCGGTGGAGACGTAGAGGAACACCTGCTGGTTCTCGGCGTACGACGGGGACACCACCACTCCCAGCAGGCCCGCCTCGCCGTTGGGTGCCGCTTGGTCGACGGTGCCCACCTGGTCGACCTTGCCGCCGCCGACGGTGAAGACCTTGCCGCTGTCCCGCTCGGTCACCAGGCCCGTACCGTCGGGGAGGAACGCGATCCCCCACGGGGCCTCGAGGTTCTCCGCGACCGTGCCGATCACCTTCGGCCGGGCCGACACCTTCGGCGGCGCGGAGGGAGTGGCGCTGGCCGACGGCGACGTGCTGCTCGACGAACCGGGGTCCGGAGCAGGCGTGTCGCCGGCGCGGGGCTCCTCGTCGGCACCGCAGCCGGCGAGCCCGAAGATGAGCCCGGAGACGAGCAACGTGAGCAGGACCAGGGGAGAGGCGAGCCGGAACATCTCGCGAGCGTAGCCAGCGCCCTACTGGGACACGCGGTCCAGGAGCTCGAGCAGTGCCTCGTGCACCTCGTCGGGACGCTCCATCGCGATGAAGTGGGTGGCGGGCAGCTCGGTGTAGCTGGCGCCGGGGATCCGTGCGGCCGCGGTCGACATGTCGTGCGCGGAGGCGAGGATGTCGTACTTGCCGGCGATGAAGCTGGTGGGCACCGCGATGTCGCGCAGCGAGACCCGCCCGTGCAGCGAGGAGTGCAGCGCGAGGTGCATGTACCAGTCGATCGGCGTGGTCAGGAACGTTCGGATCGCGTGCCGGGCCAGCTCGGGGTCCGGCATCGAGAGCATGAACCCCGAGTGCGAGAGCACCCGGTAGGTCGTCGGCCCGATCGGCAGCCGGGAGGCGACCGCGGTGAGCGGCTTGCCGGCCAGCTTGAGGCCGCGCACGACGTTGACCGCGATCGGCTTGCGCAGCACTCGCGGCACGAGGATCGGGGCGCCCATCGAGGAGAACGTGTCGCCCGGGACCCCGCCCACGGCGAACAGGCCGGTGACCCGCTCCGGGTGGGTGACGGCGAGCTCGAACATCGTGTTCACCCCGATGGACCAGCCCATCGCCACGCAGGTGTCCACGCCCGCGTCGTCCAGCACCGCTACCGCGTCCTCGACGAACGCCTCGACGCCCACTCGCTCGGGGTCGCTCGGTCGCTCGGACTCCCCGGTGCCGCGGTGGTTCCAGGAGATGACCCGCACTCCGCACCCGGGCTCGAGCAGGGCCGGCCACGCGTAGGGGTTGGTGCCGAGGCCGTTGCACAACAGCACCGTGGGCCCGTCCGCGTCGTTGGTCCACGCCTGCAGCTCGGTGCCGTCCGCGCTGGTCACGGTGTAGTAGCGCAGGGCCAGGCCGTCGTCGTCCGACGGCGCGAGGTGCAGGGGCGCGGGGGTAGCCATGGCGGGATTGTGCCCCAGGCCCCGGGCGGCCGCGCCGGTTCGTGCGCGAGATCACCAACAGGCGAGCGGGCACGTCTCGGATGCTGGAGGTGCCGCGCGGCCCCGGTCCGCGCGGTGGGCTCAGCCGAGCCGGGCCACGCGGTGCGGGGAGTGGGCCTCGCCGAAGCTCGCACTGCGCCGGGCGAGCGTGGTCTCGACGTAGTCCTGGGCGTCGTCCCACTCGGCCCGCACCTCGGCCAGGGCGGTGGAGGCCACCATCGCGTTGCGGCACGCCTGCTGCTGGCTGTGCTCGGCCCACCTGGTCACGGGCCGCATCATCGAGTCGAGTATCTGGTTCATGTGCATCTCCCCTGGCTGCTCCGCGCTGTGTGCTCAACGTCGTTAACGAGACGCTAGGCAGTGGGGGAGTCCGAGAGGTCTCAGGTGTGTGACAAGTGTGTGAACAACGCCGGTCAGGCGCCGTCCTTGATCCGCTGCAGCAGGTCCTCGATGATCGTGCGCTCGTGCTCGAAGTAGGACAGCCCCCAGTCCGCCACGAGCGCCGGGTAGCGGAACGCCTCCCCGTCGCGGTCGACCCCTCGCAGCGAGACCCGCACCTGCTCGAGGTCGGCTCGTTCGCGCTCCAGCGCCTCGAGGTGCTCGTGCAGCATGGCAGTGACCGTGGCCGGCTCCACCAGGGCGCCGAGCAGCAGGCGCAGCGCGACGGGGTGCTTGAGCACCGGGAAGCCGACGGGCGAGTCGCGCAGCCAGCGGGTCAGGGCCTCGGAACCCTGCGGGGTCAGCTCGTACGACGACGTCCGGCCGTCCCCCGACCGGCGTACCAGGCCGTGCGCGTGCAGCCGCTCGAGCTCGCTGTACACCTGGCTCATCGCGGGGGAGACCCAGTAGTAGCGCAACGTGCGGTCGGCGCGCTGCTTGAGCTCGTAGCCGGTCAGCGAGTCGCCGAAGGTGAGCAGCCCCAGCAGTGCGTACGCCGTCACCGGCAGGTCTTGACCCATGGTGGGGTCAGGCTACTATTCCTAATAGGAATATGCGAGAGGCGGGGTTCTGGTGCAGACGGTGCTGATGGTGGGGACACGCAAGGGGCTGTGGATCGGCCGCTCCGACGCAGCGCGGACCGACTGGACCTGGACGGGGCCGCACTTCGACATGGAGGAGGTCTACTCCTGCATGATCGACACCCGCGGCCCGACGCCCCGGCTGCTGGCCGGTGCGTCCTCGATGTGGCTGGGTCCCCGCGTCCGCCACTCCGACGACCTCGGCGAGACCTGGCACGAGTCGGCCGACGGCGGGGTCCGCTTCCCCGAGGGGACCGACGCGAGCGTGGAGCGCATCTGGCAGCTCGCCCCGGGAGCCGATGAGGACGTGGTGTACGCCGGCACCGAGCCCGGCGCGGTGTGGAAGTCCACCGACCGGGGCGAGACGTTCGCCCTCGAGCAGGCCCTGTGGGACCACCCGCACCGCCCGCAGTGGGGGGCCGGCTTCGGCGGCCAGGCGTTCCACACGATCCTGCCGCACCCCACCGACCCCGACTCGGTGACCGTCGCGATCTCCACGGGCGGGGTCTACCAGACCACCGACGGGGGCGGGTCGTGGTCGCCGCGCAACCAGGGCATCCGGGCCGACTTCCTGCCCGAGGACCAGCAGTACCCGGAGTTCGGCCAGTGCGTGCACAAGGTCACTCGGCACCCCTCACGCCCGGAGCGGCTGTTCCTCCAGAACCACGGCGGGGTATACCGCTCCGACGACGAGGGCGGTTCCTGGACCTCGATCGCCGAGGGCCTTCCCTCCGACTTCGGCTTCCCGATCGTGGTGCACCCGCACGAGCCCGACACCGTCTACGTCTTCCCGATCGGCAACGGCGCGGGCCGATACCCGCCGGGGGGCAGGGCCCGCGTGTGGCGGTCCCGGGACGCGGGGGAGAGCTGGCAGGAGCTGGACCGGGGCCTGCCCGACTCCTTCTACGTCGCGGTGATGCGCGACGCGATGTGGCCCGACGCCCACGACGCTTCCGGGATCTACTTCGGTGCCCGCAACGGCGCGGTCTGGGGCAGCGCCGACGGCGGTGAGTCCTGGAGCCAGGTCGTCTCCGACCTCCCCGACGTGATGACGCTGCGCGCCGCCGCCCTCTGAGCCCTCACACGTGCGGGACCGGGGGCACCTCCACCGGAGCCGCTGCCGTATCGGTCCCCAGGTCGCCGCCCAGGTCGTCGAAGTCGATCGGCTCCGGGACACCCGCGGTGATCCGGGTGCCGTCGGCACGGGTGCCACCGAGGATGGGCTTGTCCCCGAGCAGTCCGTCGATGCGGTCGCCCTGGTGCTCCAGCGGCACCCGCAGGGGCTCCTCGACGGTGACGACGTACTCCGTGCCGCGCACCGAGAGCCCCACCCCCTCCGGCTCCCCGGCCGACTCCACGGTGAACGCGATCTCGTCCTGGGTCAGCTCCACGCGCAGCTGGGAGCCGCGCCACTTCAGCGGGAACCGCAGCCGGGGCCACGAGGCGGGCAGGCGCGGGTCGAAGGACAGGGTGCGGTCGCGGTCGCGCATGCCGGCGAAGCCGAAGACCAGCGCGCTCCACACGCCGCCGGTCGAAGCGACGTGGAGGCCGTCCACGGTGTTGCCGTGCAGGTTCGCGAGGTCGACGTACAGCGCCTGCAGGAAGTAGTCGTGGGCGACCTCGTGGTAGCCGACCTCGGCCGCGATGATCGACTGGACCACGGCCGAGAGCGTGGAGTCGCCGGTGGTGATCGGGTCGTAGTACTCGAAGTCGGCGCGCTTCTCCTCGGCGGTGAACCGGTCGCCCTGCAGGAACAGCGCGAGGACGACGTCGGCCTGCTTGAGCACCTGGAACCGGTAGATCACCAACGGGTGGTAGTGCAGCAGCAGCGGCCGCAGCTCGTCGGGAGTCTGGGAGAGGTCCCAGACCTCGCGGTCGAGGAAGAAGTCGTCCTGGGGGTGGATGCCGAGGCCCTCGTCGAAGGGGATCG
The DNA here is from genome assembly GCF_058215695.1 of Nocardioides sp. Z38_18. Classification (NCBI taxonomy): domain Bacteria; kingdom Bacillati; phylum Actinomycetota; class Actinomycetes; order Propionibacteriales; family Nocardioidaceae; genus Nocardioides; species Nocardioides sp. Z38_18. Next base: position 289,770 of record NZ_JBZAJE010000002.1, on the reverse strand, counting down.
CCATCCCCTTCGCGCACGCGCGCCACTCCTCGATCTCGTCGTCGTCGAGGTCGAGGCGGGTGACCAACTGCGCGTACTCGGTGGGGTGCTCCTCGCGGATCCGCTCCAGTGCCTCCACGGCCTGCTCGAGGTTGAAGCGAGCCATCACGTTGGTGAACAGGTTGTTGTTCACCACGGTGGTGTACTCGTCCGGGCCGGTGACCCCGTGGATGTGGAACGAGGGCGTGCCGTTGCTGCGCCAGAAGCCGAGCTCGGCCCACATCCGGGAGGTCTCCACGAGGATGTCGATCCCGTCGCGGACCAGGAAGCCCCAGTCGCCGGTCGCCGCGACGTACTGGGTCAGCGCGTAGGCGACGTCCGCGTCGATGTGCACCTGTGCGGTGCCGGCCGCGTAGTACGCCGAGGCCTCCTCGCCGCTGATCGTGCGCCACGGGAACAGCGCTCCGGCCTGGGCCATCTCGCGGGCGCGGTGCCGCGCAGCGGGGAGCATCCGGGTGCGGAAGTGGAGCAGGTTTCGCGCCACGTCGGGCTGGGTGTAGCTCAGGAACGGCGCGACGTAGATCTCGCTGTCCCAGAAGTAGTGCCCCTCGTAGCCCGAGCCGGTGACCCCCTTGGCGGGGACGCCCTGCTGGTCGGCCCGCGCGCTCGCCTGGGCGATGGAGAACAGGTTGAACCGGATCGCCTGCTGGAGCACCTCGTCGTCGATCTCCACGTCGGTGGCAGCCCAGTAGCGCTCGTACCAGTCCAGCTGCTCCTGGTGGTAGTGCTCCACGCCGTGGCGCGCAGCCCGGTCCAGGGTCCGGTCGCACCGGTCGGAGAGCTCGCGCACCGGCACGCCCCGGGACGTGTGGTAGGCCACCGTCTTCTCCAGGCGGATGGTGTTGCCCTCCTTGGCGTCGACGCGGATGGATCTCTTGGCGAGGTCGGGGTCGTCGCTGAGGATCGTCTCGCAGTCGTCGGGGGTCTCGAGGTGGTGGTCCGCAGCCACGGCGATCGTCATCAGGGAGTTGGTGCACTGGTAGCCCAGCAGCATCCGGTCCTCGCGGGCGTAGTGCATCCGGGGCACCAGCACCCGGCCCTCGAAGCCGGAGGCCTTGCGCGGATCGACCTGATCGCCCATCGGCTGGACCGTGTCGTGGTACTCGTCCTTGCCGTCCTGCCGGTTGAGCAGCTGGGAGGAGATCACGATGGGGGCGTCGCCCGAGAGCATGGTGACCTCGAGGGTGAGCACCGCCAGGTGGCGCTGGGTCATCGAGACCATCCGGGTGGACTCGACCCGGACCCGCTTGCCCGAGGGGGTGCGCCAGATCAGGGAGCGCCGCAGTACGCCGTCGCGGAAGTCCAGCGAGCGCTCGTAGTGCTCCACGTCGGCGGTCCCGAGGGTCAGCGGCTCGTCGTCGACGTAGAGCTTGAGCAGCTTGGCGTCCGGGGCGTTGACGATGGTCTGGCCGGTCCGCGCGAAGCCGAACGCCGCCTCCGCGTGCCGGATCTCCCAGGTCTCGTGGAAGCCGTTGATGAAGGTGCCGTGGGCGAAGGCGTCGCGGCCCTCCTCGGGGTTGCCGCGCATGCCGAGGTAGCCGTTGGCGACGGTGAACAGGGTCTCGGTGACGCCGAGGTCCTCGGGGTCGTGGTTGAGCTCGACGAGCCGCCAGGGGTCGACCGGGAACCGTCCGCGGTCGAGGGGGTCGCTGTTGACGTGGCGGGTCCTCACGCCCGGGCTCCGCTCGTGTCGGGGACCGTCTCCGCGAGGTCGGCCACGACGAGGTCGGCACCTGCGTCGGTGAGGGTCTGCACACCCGCACCCCGGTCGACGCCGACGACCAGCCCGAAGTCGCCGGCACGTCCGGCGCGTACGCCGGAGACGGCGTCCTCGAGCACCACGGATCCGGCGGCGGTGGTGCCGAGCACCTCGGCCGCGTGCAGGAAGGTGTCGGGGGCGGGCTTGCCGGCGAGGCCGAGCTCCGTGGCGACGCGGCCGTCGACGACGGTGGCGAAGCGGTCGGCGAGCCCGGCCGAGTCCAGGACCGCGGGGGCGTTGGCCGAGCTCGACACGACGGCGAGCGGGATCCCCAGGTCGCGGAGGTGGTCGAGCAGGGCCACGGAGCCCGGGTAGGCGACGACACCGTCGCGCTCCAGGACGTGGTTGAACGCGTCGTTCTTGCGGTCACCGAGCCGGGTCACGGTGGGCTCGTCGTCCGAGCCGCCGTCCTCGGGCAGGGAGATGCCCCGGGAGTCCAGGAAGTCGCGGACCCCGTCGTAGCGCGGCTTCCCGTCGACGTGGGCGAAGTAGTCGGCGTCGGTGTAGGGAGCCAGGTCCGCGTCGGTGTCCGGGTGCGCCTCGGCGTACTCCTCGAGGAAGGTGTTGAACATCTCCGCCCAGGCACGCATGTGGACCTCGGCGGTGGGGGTGACCACGCCGTCTAGGTCGAAGAGAATGGCGTCGTAGTCGGCCCAGTCGACGACTGGACCGTGATCGCCGTCGGGGGCGTCGGTCGGTGGGGTCACCCAATCAGGCTATGACCAGCGGGGCGATCGGCGCAGTGAGACCCGTTACTCCGGGTGTCGAGAGTGGTCCAGGGGCGAACCAGGAGGACCGGGTGCGACGGCGCCGAAGTAGTCTCGACCTCATGACACAGCAGGATTCTCCGCAGGGCTCCGCACCCGACATCAAGCCCCGTTCACGCGACGTCACCGACGGCCTGGAGAAGGCCGCGGCCCGGGGGATGCTCCGCGCGGTGGGCATGGGTGACGACGACTGGGTGAAGCCGCAGATCGGGGTTGCTTCGAGCTGGAACGAGATCACCCCCTGCAACCTGTCCCTGGACCGGCTCGCGAAGGCGGCCAAGGTCGGTGTCCACGCAGCGGGCGGGTTCCCCCTTGAGTTCGGCACCATCTCGGTCTCCGACGGCATCTCCATGGGCCACGAGGGGATGCACTTCTCGCTGGTCTCGCGCGAGGTGATCGCCGACTCCGTGGAGACGGTGATGATGGCCGAGCGGCTGGACGGCTCGGTGCTGCTCGCGGGCTGCGACAAGTCCCTGCCCGGGATGCTGATGGCTGCCGCCCGTCTCGACCTCGCGTCGGTCTTCCTGTACGCCGGGTCCACGCTGCCGGGCCAGGTCGACGGCAACGACGTGACGATCATCGACGCGTTCGAGGCCGTCGGCGCCTGCCTCGCCGGCAAGATCACCCGCGAGGAGGTCGACCGCGTCGAGCGCGCGATCTGCCCCGGTGAGGGTGCCTGCGGCGGGATGTACACCGCCAACACGATGGCGGCCGTCGCCGAGGCGCTCGGGATGAGCCTGCCCGGGTCCGCCGCCCCGCCTGCCGTCGACCGCCGGCGCGACGGGTTCGCGCAGCGCTCGGGGGAGGCCGTGGTCGGGATGCTCCGCGAGGGGATCACCGCGCGGCAGATCATGACCCTGGAGGCCTTCGAGAACGCGATCGCCGTGGTGATGGCGCTCGGCGGCTCCACGAACGCCGTACTGCACCTGCTGGCGATCGCCCGTGAGGCCGAGGTCGAGCTGACCATCGACGACTTCAACCGGATCGGCGACAAGGTGCCGCACCTGGGCGACCTGAAGCCGTTCGGGCGCTTCGTGATGAACGACGTCGACAAGATCGGCGGCATCCCCGTGGTGATGAAGGCGCTGCTCGACGCCGGGCTGATGCACGGCGACTGCCTCACGGTCACCGGCAAGACGATGCGCGAGAACCTCGAGGCGCTCGCGCCCAAGCCGCTCGACGGCGAGGTGCTGCGCCAGATGGACGCCCCGATCCACAAGACCGGCGGCATCACCGTGCTCCGCGGGTCGCTCTCGCCCGACGGTGCCGTGGTGAAGTCCGCGGGCTTCGACGACACCACCTTCACCGGCACCGCCCGCGTCTTCGACGGCGAGCGGGCCGCGCTCGACGCGCTCACCGAGGGGCAGATCACCGCCGGCGATGTGGTGGTGATCCGCTACGAGGGTCCCAAGGGCGGACCGGGCATGCGCGAGATGCTCGCGATCACCGGCGCCATCAAGGGAGCCGGCCTCGGCAAGGACGTCCTGCTGATCACCGACGGCCGCTTCTCCGGCGGTACGACGGGCCTGTGCGTGGGCCACATCGCCCCCGAGGCCGTCGACGGCGGTCCGATCGCGTTCGTGCGCGACGGCGACCAGATCACCCTCGACGTGGCGGGCAAGACGCTCGACGTCGCCATCGAGGAGTCCGAGCTCGCCGCCCGCAAGGACGGCTGGACCCCGAACGCGCCGAAGTACACCAAGGGCGTGCTGGGCAAGTACGCCAAGCTGGTGCAGTCGGCGGCCCACGGGGCCGTCTGCGGCTAGTCCCGCTCCGCGCCTGCGACGCCCCTTGTCAACCGAATGGTTGACAAGGGGCGTTGCTGTTTCCTAGGCTCGACTTATTCAACCAATCAGTTGAGGACGAGATGCCCGATCAGCTGTCCCAGGTGTTCGCCGCACTGGCCGACCCGACCCGCCGCGACATCGTCGCCCGCCTGACCGAGGGCGACGCCACCGTCGGTGAGCTGGCCGCGCCGTACGACGTGAGCGTGCAGGCGGTCTCCAAGCACCTCAAGGTGCTGGAGACGGCAGGCCTGGTCACGCGCGGCAGGGACGCGCAGCGCCGACCGGTCCATCTCGAGGCCGACGTGCTCGACCTGATGACCAAGTGGATCGAGCGCTACCGCCAGCAGGCCGAGGAGAGGTACCGCCGTCTCGACGCGGTGCTGGCCGAGATGAACGACGCCGAGAACGGTCTCGACGCCGACACCCGCAGGGAAGGAACCGCATCATGAGCACCACCATGAAGACCGCCGACGGCACCACCACGATCGAGGCCGACCCGTCGGTCCCGCTGATCCGGATGACCCGCGACTTCCGCGCCACCCCGGCGCAGCTGCTCAGGGCGCACACCGACCCCGACCTGTACGCGAAGTGGGTGGGCCCGGACGGCATCGAGACCCGGATCGACCACTGGGACGCACGCACCGGTGGCAGCTGGCGGTTCACCAACATCCACGAGGGCGAGGAGTACGGCTTCCACGGCTGCTTCCACGAGGTCGGGGAGAACCGGCTCGTGCAGACCTTCACCTTCGAGGGCATGCCCGAGGGCGTCTCGCTCGAGACGATGTGGTTCGAGGAGCTCGGCGACGGCGTCACCCGGTTGCACGCCACCTCGCTCATCGACAGCTTCGAGGCCCGCGACGGCATGCTGTCCAGCGGGATGGACGTCGGTGTGAACGACGGCTACGCCAAGCTCGACGCGCTGCTCGCCGACGGGGCCCTCTGACCGCGATGGACCAGCGGATCAGCTTCATCACCCTGGCCGTCGCCGACCTCGACCGGACCCGGGCGTTCTACGTCGACGGGCTCGGGTGGAGCCCGGAGGTGTTCGTCCCCGGCGAGGTGCTGATGATCCGGGCAGGGGAGAGGCTGATGCTGTCGTTGTGGTCCGAGCAGGGCTTCGAGTCCGAGGTCGGCCCGATCCGCCGCGGCCAGGGCGCGGTGCCGGTCACACTGGCGCACAACGTGGCGACCGAGGCCGAGGTCGAGGAGATCCTCGACCTCGCCCGGTCGCTGGGGGCGGAGGTGAGCGGCCCGCGGCATCGCGAGTGGGGCGGCTACACCGGCTACTTCGCCGACCCGGACGGCTTCCGCTGGGAGATCGCGGTCAACCCCGCGATGCCCGACCTCGTCGCGACCTAGTGGGTCAGCTGGGGCGCACGTCCATCACGACCTCGAACTCCAGCAGGTCCGCGCCCGAGGCCACCGGCTTGGCGCGCTCACCGGAGTGGGCGTCGATCGCCGGGCCGTCGCGCCAGGCGGCGAAGGACTCCTCGTCCTCCCACTGGGTCACCACGAAGTAGCGGTCCTCGCCCTTGACCGGCCGCAACAGCTGGAAGCCGAGGAACCCCGGGGTGCCGTCGACGCTGTGGGCCCGGTTGGAGAAGCGCTTCTCCAGCTCCTCGTGCGCCTGCGGGGGGACGGAGATGGCGTTGATCTTCACGACTGACATGAGGTCGAGGCTAGTCACCCCTGACTAGCGTGACGACCATGCCCGCGGTTCCCGACGCTACCCGACTCGTGCTCCGCGCGTTCGAGCCGGCCGACCTCGACCGCGTGAGCGCGTGGTTCGAGGACCCCGAGGTCCAGCTGCGGCTCGGCGGCCCGGAGTGGCCGGCTCGAGCGCTGCGCCTGGATGCACGCGAGGTCGCAGGCGAGGAGTTCCGCGGCCGCAAGGTGCTGCGCAACCATGCTTGGCTCGCCTGGGCCGGCAGGGTCCCGGTCGGGTACCTCGGTGGCGAGGTCTACGACACCTGGGCCTCGTACGACGGTTCGGACCCCGAACGACCAGTGGTCAGCAGCGTCGAGCCCGGGCCTGCGATGGGCAGCGCCTACGTCATCGACCCGGGCCGGTGGCGCCAGGGGTACGGCGCCGCGATGCTCCGTGCCTGGGTCGAGGCCCCGGAGCTGGCCGACGTGCGGGTCTTCGCGCTCGGGATCGACGAGGACAACCACGCGAGCCGCCGATGCGCCGTCGCGGCCGGTTTCGTCGCGGACCCGATTGCCCCGGACTGGGAGGGAACGGTCCACCACCTCCTACGGCGCTGGTAGGTCCTCGGCCACTCAGCGCGCTACCGAGACGGCGGGCAGGTCGAACCAGCGCAGGTGCTCGAAGTCGGCGGAGACCGAGGCCGGGGGAGTGAGGTCGGGCTCGGCGGCGCCGGCGAGGATCTCCTCGGCGTCGAGCAGGTGCTGCCGGAGCAGGGACTCGTCACCGGTCAGCTGCGACGTCGGCGGGTGCATCCCTTGCTCGTCGTAGGTGATCGAGGTCAGTCGCAGCGGCGGCTCGACCAGGCCGTCGCGATGGGTCCAGACCCCGCTCGTGGTGTCGAAGCGGTAGTCGCCGAGCAGCCGCCACCCGTCGCGTGCCACGAGGCGCACCGCCTCGACGATGTAGTCGGCGACGGTGTCGGAGAGGAAGTAGTTGAAGTTCACCCGCACCCACCCGGGCTTGATGCCCTCGCAGCCGCCGGTGATCTCGCGCTCGAACTCCCGGCTCTGCGCCATGTCGATCCCGAGCAGCCGGTGGCCGTACGGCCCGGCGCAGGAGCAGCCGCCACGGGACTGGATGCCGAAGAGGTCGTTGAGCAGCGCGACCACGAAGTTGTGGTGCAGGTAGCGGCCCGAGGGCGCGCGCACCACGAACGAGACGATCGAGAGCCGCGGCGCCTCGAGGTTGCCCAGGATCTCGATCGCGGGCTCCTGGCGCCACGCGGCCACGGCGCGGCCCAGGAACCGCTCCTCGGCCGCGCGGATCGCCGGCACCCCGACGGCCTCCTTGAGCTGGAAGACCAGGCCGGCGCGGATGGACTCGATGATCGCGGGAGTGCCGCCCTCCTCGCGGTGCTCGGGGTCGGGCAGGTAGGCGTGGTCGTCGTCGTTGACGTAGGCCACCGTGCCGCCGCCGGGGACCTCGGGCACCCGGTTGCCGAACAGCTCGCGTCGCGCCACCAGGACCCCCGGGGTCGACGGGCCGCCGATGAACTTGTGCGGTGAGAGGAAGACCGCGTCCTTGTACGCCGCCCGGTCCTGTGGGCCGCCGGGGCACATCTCGATGTCGACGTACGGCGCCGCCGCGGCGAAGTCCCAGAAGGACAGGGCACCGTGCTCGTGCAGGATCCGGGTGATCGCCTCGGTGTTCGACACGATGCCGGTGACGTTGGAGGCGGCCGAGAACGAGCCGATCTTCAGCGGCCGCTCCGCATGGTCCGAGAGGGCCGCGCGCAGCGCGTCGAGGTCGATGTGGCCGTCGGCGTCCTGCGGGATCACCATGACGTCCGCGATCGACTCGCGCCAGGGGATCTCGTTGGAGTGGTGCTCGTAGGGGCCGATGAACACCACCGGCCGTTCCTGCGGCGGGATCTGCTCCAGCAGGGAGTACCGGTCCTCCAGCGCCGAGGGGATCCGCAGGCCCAGGACGCCGATCAGCTTGGAGATCGCACCGGTCGTCCCGGAGCCGGCGAAGATCACCACGGTCTCCTCGTCGCCCCCGACCGCCTCGTGGATGATCCTCCGGGCGTCCTCGCGCAGGCGAGTGGTCTGCAGGCCGGTGCCGCTGGACTCCGTGTGCGTGTTCGCGTAGCTCGGCAGCACCTCGTCGCGGATGAAGTCCTCGATGAACGACAGCGCGCGGCCCGAGGCGGTGTAGTCGGCGTAGGTCACCCGCCGGTCGCCGTACGGGGTGCGCATCACGTGGTCCTCCCCGATCACCGAGTCCCGGATCAGTCGCAGGAGGGGGGAGGCGGTCATCTGTTCACTCTAGGCTCAGCGCATGCGATTCAACGTGCACGGGCAACCGGTCGGCGACCCCGTCGACCCGGTCGCCGGCGTCCCCCTGGGGCCGGTGACGCTCACCGGCCGCAGCTGCCGTCTGGAGCCCTTGGCCGAGCAGCACACCGACGCGCTGTACGCCGCGCTGTGCGTCGACTCGCCGCCCTCGGTGTGGACCTACATGTCGGCGGGCCCCTTCGACAGCCGGGCGGAGTTCACCGCATACCTCGACCACCTGCACGCCCTCCCGGCGACCGTGCCGCTGGCGATCGTCCTCCCCGACGGCACCGCGGTCGGGGTCGCGACCTGGCTGCGGATCGACCACGCCAACCGGACCGCGGAGGTCGGCAACATCACCTACGGTCCGGCCCTGCGGCGCAGCACCGCCGCGACCGAGGCGATGTACCTGATGGCGGCGCACGCCTTCGGCTCGGCCGGCGTACGCCGCTACGAGTGGAAGTGCGACTCCCTCAACGAGCCCTCGCGCCGGGCTGCGGAGCGGCTCGGGTTCACCTTCGAGGGCGTCTTCCGGAACGCCGTGGTCTACAAGGGGCGCAACCGGGACACCGCGTGGTTCGCGATCACCGACGACGAGTGGCCGCGGATCAGGACGGCTTTCGAGACCTGGCTGGAACCGGCCGGTTTCGACGAGCATGGGCGGCAGCACGCGCGCCTGGACACCAGGTGAACCGACACTGAGAGGAGCCAGCGATGGCGCAGGGCAAGGCAGCAGAGGACAGGAAGGCCCTCACCGGGGCCGAGATCGCGGAGTCGGGGCTGGCCGGTTGGCGCAAGGTGCTCGACCGCCTCACCGTGCGCTACGAGACCGGTGACTTCGGCACCGGCGCGGCGCTGGTGTCCCGGATCGCCGAGGCGGCCGACGCCGCGGACCACCACCCCGACGTGGACCTTCGCTACCCCCACGTGACGGTGTCGCTGAAGAGTCACGACGTCAACGCGATCACCGCCCGCGACATCCGGCTCGCCCGGACCATCAGCGACCTCGCCGACGAGGCCGGGGTGGCCACGGCCGACCGGGCGCCGGACGTGATCGAGCTCGCGCTCGACACCCCCGACATGGGGCGGATCTCCCCGTTCTGGTCGGCGATCCTCGGCTACGAGGCCTCCGACGACGACCAGGTCACCGACGCCGCAGCCCGCACGCCGACGGTGTGGTTCCAGCCCACCGACTCCGAGGACGAGGGCCGGCAGCGCTGGCACCTCGACGTCTCCGTGCCGCACGACGTGGCCCAGACCCGGATCGAGGCGGCGCTCGAGGCGGGTGGGAGGCTGGTCACCGACCAGTACGCCCCGGCCTTCTGGGTGCTCGCCGACTCCGACGGCAACCAAGCGTGCATCTGCACCTGGCAGGGGCGTGACTAGGTTCAGGATGCGGGCACGTGTCTCGCCTGTCGGGACTGATGGCACACTGAGTTGAGCAGTGAGGGGTGCGAGGGCATCCTTGTGCCCATGCGTTTCGATCTCCTTGTACGCACGCGACGCGTGAGCTGAGGGCCTGAACCCTCCGCCCCACGCGTCCACCCCTCGCTCGCCGACAGGCTCGAGGGGTTTTTTGTTGGCCGAAACACGACAGGTTGAACCAGGCAGGAAGAGGAGTGCGATGTCCGAGCAGGGAACCGAGGGCGAGCGCGTCACCGGCGCGCAGAGCCTGATCAAGTCCCTGGAGAGTGCCGGTGCCGAGAGCATCTTCGGGATCCCCGGAGGGGCGATCCTGCCGGCGTACGACCCTCTCTACGACTCCAAGATCCGGCACATCCTCGTCCGGCACGAGCAGGGCGCGGGACACGCGGCCCAGGGCTACGCCGTGGCCACCGGCAAGGTTGGCGTCTGCATGGCGACCAGCGGGCCCGGCGCCACCAACCTCGTCACCCCGATCGCCGACGCCTACATGGACTCGGTCCCGATGGTCGCGGTGACCGGGCAGGTCGGCGCCAGCATGATCGGCACCGACGCCTTCCAGGAGGCCGACATCCGCGGCATCACGATGCCGATCACCAAGCACAACTTCCTGGTCACCGACGCCGCCGAGATCCCGCGCGTGGTCGCCGAGGCCTTCTACATCGCCTCCACGGGACGCCCCGGCCCGGTGCTGGTCGACGTCGCCAAGTCGGCGCTGCAGGCCGAGACCACCTACTCCTGGCCGACCGAGCTCAACCTCCCCGGCTACCGGCCGGTGACGCGGCCGCACTCCAAGCAGATCCGGGAGGCGACCCGGCTGATCCTGGAGTCGCGCCGCCCGGTGCTCTACGTCGGCGGGGGCGTGATCCGCTCGCGCGCGGCCAAGGAGCTGCGCACCCTGGCCGAGCTCACCGGGATCCCGGTCGTCACCACGCTGATGGCTCGTGGCGCGTTCCCCGACAGCCACCCCCAGCACCTCGGGATGCCGGGCATGCACGGTACCGTCGCGGCGGTCGCCGGGCTGCAGAAGAGCGACCTGATCATCAGCCTCGGCGCCCGCTTCGACGACCGGGTCACCGGCAACCTGGACTCGTTCGCCCCCGGCGCCAAGGTGATCCACGCCGACATCGACCCCGCCGAGATCGGCAAGAACCGGTTCGCCGAGGTGCCGATCGTGGGTGACGCCCGCGAGGTGATCTCCGACCTGATCATGGCGCTGAAGGCCGCGCAGGACACCGGCACCACCGGTGACTACGAGGGCTGGGTGAAGTTCCTGGCGGGCGTGAAGATGCAGTACCCGCTCGGGTACGACGCTCCCGCCGAGGGCCTGGCCCCGCAGTACGTCATCGAGCGCCTCAGCGCGATCTCCGGACCCGAGTCCATCTACGTCTCCGGCGTGGGCCAGCACCAGATGTGGGCCACCCACTTCGTGCAGTACGAGCACCCGAACACCTGGATCAACTCCGGTGGCCTCGGCACGATGGGCTTCGCGGTTCCGGCCGCGATGGGCGCCAAGGTCGGCTGCCCCGACACCACGGTGTGGGCGATCGACGGTGACGGCTGCTTCCAGATGACCAACCAGGAGCTCGCCACCTGCACGATCGAGGGCATCCCGATCAAGGTGGCCGTGATCAACAACGAGTCGCTGGGCATGGTCCGCCAGTGGCAGACCCTGTTCTACGAGGGCCGCTACTCCAACACCGACCTCCAGTCCAAGCGGGTGCCGGACTTCGTGAAGCTCGCCGAGGCGTACGGCGCCGTCGGGCTGTCCTGCGACCACCCCTCCGACGTGGACGCCACGATCAACAAGGCGATGGAGATCAACGACGTGCCGGTCGTGGTCGACTTCCGGGTCGAGCGGGACGCGATGGTGTGGCCGATGGTCGCAGCCGGGACCTCGAACGACGAGATCAAGTACGCCCGTGACCTGGCCCCCGAGTTCGAGGAGGACGATCTCTGATGAGCACGCACAAGCACACGCTCTCCGTGCTCGTGGAGAACAAGCCCGGCGTGCTCGCACGCATCGCGGGCCTGTTCAGCCGGCGGGGGTTCAACATCGACTCCCTCGCGGTGGGCCCGACCGAGCACCCCGAGATCTCCCGGATGACGATCGTGGTCGGCCTGGAGTCGTCACCGCTCGAGCAGGTCACCAAGCAGCTGAACAAGCTGGTCGAGGTGATCAAGATCGTCGAGCTCGAGGACCGCGAGTCCGTCGAGCGCGAGCTCCTGCTGGTCAAGGTCAGGGCCGACGCGGACACCCGCGGGCAGGTCCTCGACGCGGTGCAGCTGTTCCGCGCGAAGGTGGTCGACGTCGCCCTCGACGCGGTCACGATCGAGGTGACCGGCAACGCCGCCAAGCTCAAGGACTTCCTCGCCGTGCTCGAGCCCTTCGGCATCCGCGAGCTCGTCCAGTCGGGCATGGTCGCCATCGGCCGGGGCAGCCGCTCCATCTCCGAGCGCACCCTGCGCCCGGTCCCGGTGTCCGTCCCTGCGGCGTACTCGATCCCGGGCTGACCCCATGTAAATCGGGGTTATGGACGCTCATCAAGCGTCCTGCCGCCCCGGAGCCGTCCACAACCCTCACCAAGCCAACAAGATTCACGAGATGAAGGAGAGCCCCTGTGGCTGAAATGTTCTACGACGACGACGCTGACCTGTCCCTGATCCAGGGCAAGAACGTGGCCGTGCTCGGCTACGGCAGCCAGGGGCACGCGCACTCCCTGTCGCTGCGCGACTCCGGTGTCGACGTCCGCATCGGCCTGCCCGAGGGCTCCAAGAGCCGCGCCAAGGCGGAGGCCGAGGGCCTGCGGGTGCTCACCCCGGCCGAGGCGGTCGAAGAGGCCGACGTGATCGTGATCCTCGCCCCCGACCACGTGCAGCGCAAGCTCTACACCGAGTCCGTCGAGCCGAACATCGCGCCGGGAGACACCCTCGTCTTCGGCCACGGCTTCAACATCCGCTTCGGCTACATCGCCCCGCCCGAGGGCGTCGACGTGTTCATGGTCGCCCCGAAGGGCCCCGGCCACCTCGTGCGTCGCGAGTACGTCGACGGCCGCGGTGTGCCCGTGCTCGTCGCGGTGGAGAAGGACGAGTCCGGCACGACCTGGGACCTCGCCCTCTCCTACGCCAAGGCGATCGGCGGCCTCCGCGCCGGCGGCATCAAGACCACCTTCACCGAGGAGACCGAGACCGACCTGTTCGGTGAGCAGGCCGTCCTCTGCGGTGGCGCCAGCCAGCTGGTGCAGTACGGCTTCGAGGTCCTCACCGAGGCCGGCTACCAGCCCGAGGTCGCCTACTTCGAGTGCCTCCACGAGCTGAAGCTGATCGTCGACCTGATGTACGAAGGCGGCATCGCCAAGCAGCGCTGGTCGGTCTCCGACACCGCGGAGTACGGCGACTACGTCTCCGGCCCCCGGGTGATCGACGCCCACGTGAAGGAGAACATGCAGGCCGTCCTCGAGGACATCAAGAACGGCAACTTCGCGCAGCGCTTCATCGACGACCAGGACAACGGCGCCAAGGAGTTCAAGGAGCTGCGCGCCAAGGGCGAGCAGCACCCGATCGAGGAGACCGGTCGCGAGCTTCGCAAGCTGATGGCCTGGGTCAAGAGCCACGACTCGGACTACGTCGAGGGCACCGCCGGCCGCTGACGGGGTTCCCGGTTTCCCAGGTTATGAACCCAGACTGCCTCTTCACACACCTCACACGGTGTGTGAAGAGGCAGTTCCGGTTCATGACCTGGGAAACCGTCCCACCCGCCCACCACAATCACCAGATGACCCACCGCCCGGTCTTCGTGCTCCACGAGCACGACAAGCCGACCCACCACTTCGACCTGCGGCTCGAGGAGGGCGGGGTGCTGCGGTCGTGGGCGGTGCCCAAGGGGCTGCCCGACGACGTACGGCGGGACCGGCTCGCCGTGGCGGTGGCGGACCACGATCTCGGGCACGCGTCGTACACCGACGCCGACAAGCGGATCGCCGACGAGGGCTGGTGGGAGCTCGAGAACCGCGACGAGCGGCGGTTCGTGTTCGTGCTGCACGGACGGGGCGGCGCGCGGCGTTACGCCCTGATCGACACCGGGCGGGACTGGCTGGTCCATCTGACACGTGAACAGCCGTGACCGGATCGGGCGGCGACCGGTAGCCTCTGCCTGCCCTGGCTCGGGCCGCCAGCCGCCGTCGCCCGGACCTGTTCGGGCACCACCGCACGAGGTCGTCAGATGTCTCGCACTCCCGCTGTCGTGGTGGCAGCAGTCCTCGTGGTGCTCGGCATCGCGTCGTTCGCCCTGCAGGACCTGCGCAAGCCCGAGCCGACCTGTCTCGCGCCGGGATCGCCGCCCTCGGGGTTCGTCGACAACGCGTCCGGGTGCCCCATCACCGCCGCGAGCTACCGCGAGGTCCGGCGCTACGAGTCCGGCCTGCAGGGGTGGCGCATCGCCGGGCTGCTGCTGGTCGTCACCGGCCTCGGCGTCGGCATCGGTGCCCTGACCGCAGGGTCCCGCGCCCGGACGGCGACAGCTGGCGGCGGGACGGACGACGACCCGAGGGTCGACACGGGTGCCGGGGCCAGGGACTGAGACGGGCGCCGCGAGGCGCTGAACACCAGGTTTTCGCTCATCCCCACGTGGCAACCTGTGCTGCATGGGACCCGGCGAGGTGCGCAGCGACGGCGCTCGCGCCACCCGCTGGGTCGTCGGCGGTGCCGTGGTCGCCACCATCGCGCTCCGGATCCCGCTCCTCGACCTCCCGGCCTGGCCCGACGAGGGCGGGTTCCTGCTGGTCGGTGGTGGGTGGCGCCTGGGGGGCCACGCCGCCGACGGAGGGCTGTACGGCGGCTACTGGGTCGACCGGCCACCGGTCCTGATCACCCTCTACGGCCTGGCCGAGCGGCTCGGGGGCCTGCTCGCCCTGCGCCTCCTCGGGGCCCTGGCCGCGGCGCTCACCGTGGCCTGTGTCGCCTGGATCGCCCATTCGGTTGCGGGAAACCGCGCTGCCCGGTGGGCGGCGGTGACGGGGGCAGCGCTCCTCTGCACCCCGCTGCACTGGTCGTTCATGGTCGACGGGGAGCTGGTGGCCGCGCCGTTCGTCGCCGCCGGCATCGGGTGCGTGGTGCGCGGTCTCGTCACGGGCGGGCGCCGCGGGCTGCTGCTCCAGTCCGTGGGCGGGGTGCTCGCGGTCGCGGCGATCCTGACCAAGCAGAACCTCGCCGACGTGTTCGTCTTCGTGGCGGTCGCCCTGCTCGCGAGGCTGCTCTCGCGCTCGCTGCGCCCCGATGACGCCCTGCGGCACGCCGCTGCGTTCGCGGCGGGCGCGCTCGCCGGCGGTGCCGTGGTGGCCGCCTGGACCCTGGCCCACGGCACCCGCCTGGGCCCGGTCCTCTACGCGATGTACCCCTTCCGCCTCGATGCCGCCGAGGCGTCCGCGTCCAGGGTCGGGTCGGAGTCCGCGTTCTCCTGGGACCGGCTCGGCGCGATGACCACCGCGGCGCTGCTCAGTGGGCTGCTGCTGCTCGCGGTGTGGGTCACCGTCGCGGGACTCCGGCGACGCAACCGCGACGCCTACGTGCTGGCGCTCCTGGCGGTGCTCGCCTTCGACGTGTTCTCCGTGGCCGCGGGGACCAGCTACTGGCTGCACTACCTGATCCAGCCCGTGGTGCCGGTCGCAGCCCTGACCGGGATCGTGGCGGCCCGGGGGTCCTTCATCCGTGTCCTGGGCGTGGCTGCGGGGATCAGCGCCGTGATCGCCTGGGCAGTATTGCTGACGTCGCCTCCCCGGACCGCCCAGGAGCTCGTGGGGGAGGCGATCGCCGACGTGTCCGCGCCGCAGGACACCATCGTCACCCTCCCGGGGCAGTCGAACGTCAACTACGCCGCGGGCCTGGACTCGCCGTACCCCCATCTCTGGGCGCTCCCGGCCCGCACCCTCGATCCCCGGGGTCGCCGGCTCGAGCGGCTGCTGGCCGGGCCGGAGGCGCCGACCTGGGTGGTCAGCTTCGCGCCCGTACGCCGGACGCCTCCGCCCGGCTCGATCGGCGCGGCGATCAGGGAGCACTACCGCCCGGTCGCGCGGATCTGCGGGGCCATGGTGTTCCTGCGCGCGGACGAGAGCCGGGCACACCCCGTGCCGGACCCCCGGCCGGACGCGACCGCGGACTCGCGCTGCACCTCGATCGCCCGGGCGCCCTCGCTGTCGCTGCTGCCCGACTGAGACGACGCCCGGCTGAGACGACTCAGGGGCGGCGGGCGGCCTCACGCGAGAGCCCACGCACGGAGGAGAACGTCCACACCTTGTTCAGCACGAAGGACAGCGGCGTGACCAAGCCGACCGCGATCAGCTGCGCCCAGTAGAGCCGGGTCCGGAAGCCGCTGGAGTCGTCGAAGATCCCGCTCGGCAGGGCGAGGGGCGAACCGGGGTGGAGCATCAGCGTCAGCAGCCCGAGGTTGGCCAGCAGGCCCGCCAGCCCCACGACCAGGAAGGGGACGTACTCGCGGCGCCAGCTGGCGTGCACCGAGCTGCGGAAGGTCCACCGCCGGTTGAGCTGGAAGTTCCACAGGTTCGCGACCAGGAACGCGAGCGTGGCGTAGACGTGGTACCAGCGGACGTTGAAGTCGGTGCCGGGCAGGTCGACGGCCACGTGGTCGGGATCGGCGCCGAGCTTGTTGCACGCGATCACCACCAGCAGGTTCACCACGACGCCAGTGCCGCCCACGGCCGCGAACCGGAACAGCAGCTTCCAGTTCTGGCCGTGCCGGACGAACACGTAGTCACGGATCCGTCGCACCCGACCGACAGTACCGAGGCGGTGGTCCTCCACCCCGCCCGCCACGACGAGGGGAGGACCACCGCCTCGGGGGCGGGTCGGCTACTTCACCTCCGAGCGCAGCACCAGCCAGAGCCCCACCGCGAGCGGAGCAGCCAGCCAGATCGCACCGGAGACGCCCAGCTGGGCCCACTGCTCTCCCGAGGGGGTCCCGTCGAACAGCGCCGTCTGGGAGTAGTTGAAGTCCACCCAGGCCTGCAGGTCCGCGAACCACTGCTGGAAGGCGGCCAGCATCCCGAAGATCGTGGGCAGCACCAGGGAGTAGACGAAGTACGCCACGATCGCGCCGGCCGAGTTGCGGATCAGCACCCCGAGCATGAACCCGATCAGCAGGCCGAGGACGTTGGCCAGCACGATCAGGGCGAACTCGGTCACCGAGACGTTCCAGACGGTCTCCGTGCCGGTGATGGCCGTGCCGACCACGTTGCCCAGTGCTCCCACCACGAGCGCGACCAGCATGGAGGCGACACCGACGCCCACCGCACAGATCGCCTTGGCCCAGATGACGCGGCCGCGGTGGGGGACCAGCGTGAACGTGGTGAGCCCGCTGCGCTGGCTCCACTCGCTGGTCACCGACAAGATCGCGATCATCGGCAGGATCACCGCCATCGGGAAGCCGATCGCGCTGGCGAAGGTCTCGAAGGTGAGCTCTGACTCCGGAGCGAACAAGATCACCGCCCCGGTGGCGAGCAGGGCCGTGATGCCGATGCTCGCCAGCAGCCAGAAGCCCGACCGGGTGTCGAACATCTTGCGCAGCTCCACCCCGACGACCCGGCCCAGCGGGATCGGAGCGGGCTCGGCCCGGGTGGCGGCGCTCCGGGCCGCCCCGCGCTCGACGGGCAGGCCGGCCGCATCCGGGGACGCCGCGTCGGCGAGGGCGTGACGGGCGGTTTCCTGGAATGACCTCATGCTGCTGCTCCTTCTCGTTGTGACTGTGCGGTGAGCTCGAGGAACATCTCCTCGAGCCCTGCTCCGTCGGCGGACCGGAGCTCGGTCAGGGCGATGCCGGCGGCCAGGGCGACCTGGCCCACCCGGGCGGCGTCGGCGCTGGTGCGCACCGACCCGTCGGGCGACGCGGCCGCCGTGATGCCGGCGGCCTCGAGCGCGTGCGCGAGCCGGTCGGGCGAGGCGCTGCGCGCGACGGTCCCGGCCGCCTGCAGCAGCTCGGCCTTGGTGCCCTGGGCGACGATGCGGCCGTTGCCGATCAGCACCAGGTCGTCGGCGATGACCTCGATCTCGTGGAGGAGGTGCGAGGAGAGCAGCACGGTGCCGCCCTGGTCGGCGTAGCTGCGCAGCAGGTCGCGCATCCAGCGGATCCCTGCGGGGTCGAGGCCGTTGGCCGGCTCGTCGAGGATCAGCACGCGGGGGTCCCCGATCAGCGCCGTGGCGATCCCGAGCCGCTGGCGCATGCCGAGCGAGTAGTTGCGCACCCGCCGGCCGGCCTCGTTCTCGGTGAGGCTCACCCGGTCGAGCATCTCCTCGACCCGCGCCTTGGGGATCCCCATGGTGCGCTGGGCGATGGAGAGGATCTCGCGGCCGGTGCGCCCGGCGTGCTGCGCGGACGCGTCGAGGAGCACCCCGATCTCGCGGCCCGGGTTGGGCAGGTCGGCGTACAGGCGTCCGTCGATGCGGACGTCGCCGGAGGTGGGCGGGGTCAACCCGACCATCACCCGCATGCTGGTGGACTTGCCGGCCCCGTTGGGGCCCAGGAAGCCGGTCACTCGTCCGGGACGGGCGGTGAACGTGACGTCGTCGACGGCGGTGAAGCGGCCGTAGGTCTTCGTGAGGGAATCAACCGTGATCATGGTCCGAGCCTCGTCGCCGACGGGGTCCGGCCACATCAGGGAGGTTGCTGGACTCACCCCTGAGCCGTCCCTGAGGTGCCTCAGGGGAGCCGGGGGTGCGCGCCGGGGGCGGCGGGAACACGGGACCCCGCGGCGTGGTTGTGCGACACATGAGGATCGAGATCTGGTCGGACGTCGTGTGCCCGTGGTGCTACATCGGAAAGCGGCGGCTGGAGACGGCGCTGTCGCGGTTCGAGCACCGCGACGAGGTCGAGGTGGTCTACCGCTCCTTCGAGCTCGACCCCTCCTCGCCGCGGGTCCCCGACCAGACGGTCGCGGAGCACCTCGGCGACAAGTACGGCGGCGGGCCGGAGGCCGGTCGCCGGATGCTGGAGCAGGTGGAGGCGGTCGCCGCCGAGGAAGGGCTGATCTTCCGGCTCTCCGAGGCCCAGCGCGCGAACACCGTCGATGCCCACCGGTTGCTCCACCTCGCGCTCGACGCCGGAGGGCCGGCACTGCAGTCGGTGCTCAAGGAGGAGCTGCTCGCGGCGTACTTCCTGCGGGCGGAGAACGTGGCCGACCCGGAGGTCCTGCGCCACGTCACGCAGCAGGCGGGTCTGGACCCAGCCCGGGTCGAGGACGTGCTCGCCGGCGCGGAGTACGCCGAAGCGGTCGAGGCCGACGTCCGGGAGGCAGCCTCCCTGGGCGCAACCGGGGTCCCGTTCTTCGTCGTGGACCGCAAGTACGGCGTCTCCGGCGCCCAGCCCGCCGACACGTTCCTCGAGGTGCTGGAGCGTGCCTGGAGCGAGTCCCACCCCACGCTGGAGCACGTGGGCGCCGCGGCGACCGACGGCGAGATCTGCGGTCCCGACGGGTGCCCGGTCTGAGCTCGAGGGCACGGCTCAGCAGGTAGGGTTGAGGCTCCGCACGGCACCGTGCTCCGCGGCTCTCGGGCCACGCATCCCGTCCACCATGCGAGGACCAACCCTGTGACCCACACCCGTCCGCGGCCCGTCGTACTCATCGCCGAGGAGCTCAGCCCGGCCACTGTGGCCGCCCTGGGTCCCGACTTCGAGATCCGGCACTGCGACGGCGCCGACCGCGCCGAGCTGCTGGCGGCGATCGTGGACGCCGACGCGATCCTGGTGCGCTCTGCGACCCGGGTCGACGCCGAGGCACTGGGTGCGGCGCGGCGGCTCCGCGTGGTGGCACGTGCCGGGGTCGGCCTGGACAACATCGACGTGCGGACCGCGACCCAGAACGGCGTGATGGTGGTCAACGCCCCGACCGCCAACATCACCAGCGCCGCGGAGCTGGCGGTCGCGCTGATGCTGGCCGCCGCCCGGCACATCAGCCCGGCGCACGCCGCGCTGACCCGGGGGGAGTGGAAGCGCAGCAACTTCACCGGCACCGAGCTGTTCGAGAAGACCCTGGGCATCGTGGGCCTGGGCCGGATCGGCGTACTCGTGGCGCACCGGCTGGCCGCGTTCGGCATGGACGTGATCGCCTACGACCCGTTCGTGCAGCCCGGGCGCGCGGCCCAGATGGGCGTACGGATGGTCACCCTCGAGGAGCTGATGACCGAGTCGGACTTCATCAGCGTGCACCTGCCCCGCACCCCCGAGACGATCGGCCTGATCGGCGCGGAGCAGTTCGCGCTGGCCCGACCCGGCCTGGTGCTGGTCAACGCTGCGCGGGGCGGGATCGTCGAGGAGAAGTCGCTGTACGACGCCCTCAAGACCGGCCGGATCGCAGCCGCCGGCCTCGACGTCTTCGCCCAGGAGCCGTGCACCGACTCGCCCCTGTTCGAGCTGGACAACGTCGTGGCGACACCGCACCTCGGTGCCTCCACCGCGGAGGCGCAGGAGAAGGCCGGCCTGGCCGCGGCGAGGTCTGTCCGCCTCGCCCTGTCCGGCGAGCTGGTGCCGGACGCGGTCAACGTGCAGGGCGGCCTGATCGCCGAGGACGTGCGCCCCGGGATCCCGCTGGTGGAGAAGCTCGGCCGGATCTTCACCGCCCTCGCGGGCGAGGTCGCCCAGCAGATCGACGTCGAGGTCCGCGGCGAGATCGCCGACCACGACGTCAAGGTCTTCGAGCTCGCCGCGCTCAAGGGCGTCTTCGGCGAGGTGGTGGAGCACGACGTCTCCTACGTGAACGCACCCCTGCTCGCCGCCGAGCGCGGCACCGAGGTCCGGCTCATCACCGACTCCGAGAGCCCCGACCACCGCAACCTGATCACCCTGCGCGGCACCCTGGTCGACGGGTCGCAGGTCTCGGTCTCCGGCACCCTGATCGGGATCGGCCAGCGCGAGCGCCTCGTCGAGGTCAACGACTTCGTGGTCGACCTCGAGCCCACCGAGCACCTCGCCTTCCTCACCTACCGGGACCGGCCCGGCATGGTGGGCACCCTGGGCCGCATCCTCGGCGAGGCCGGGGTGAACATCGCCGGCATGCAGGTCTCCCGCGCCGAGAAGGGCGGCCAGGCCCTCGTCGCACTCTCCGTCGACTCCGCCGTCACCGCCGAGGTGCTCGAGGACATCCGCACCTCCATCTCGGCCGACATGGTCCGCGGGGTCGACCTCTCCGAGTAGTTCGCCGAGCGGGCACGAACGTCCCGGTCAGGCCACCAGGTTCGGGGCCAGGCGGGGGGTGAAGCCGGGGTCGGCCACGGTCTCGCGCCAGGCCAGGCCCAACCGGGCGATCGCGTCGACCAGCACGTGCGCCGGTTGGGTGTAGGGGAGCCGGACGAACCGGTCGAGGCCTCCCTCCGGCGCGAAGCTGGGCCCGGAGGCGAGGAGGACGTCGCGCTGCTCGGCGCGGGGCACCAGCGCCGTGGAGAGCGCGTCCGGGAGCTCGCACCACAGGTTCAGGCCCCCGGTCGGCCGCGTGGGCCGCCAGTCGGGCAGGTGCTGGCCGACGGCGACGAGGGCGGCGTCCCTGGAGGCGCGCAGCTGCTCGCGCCGGTGGCCGAGCAGGTCCTCGCCGTCGCGCAGGAGATCGGTCGCCACGAGCTGCTCGAGCAGGGGAGCCCCGAGGTCCAGCGTCAGCCGGGCACGGAAGAACGCGTCCATCCGTGCAGGCGGCACCCGGATCCAGCCGATCCGCAGGCCGCCCCAGAACGGCTTGCTCAGGCTGCCCACGCTCACGGTGTCCTCGAGGTACGACGCGAACGGCGGCGGCATCTCCTGGCCGTCCAGGGAGAGCAACACCATCGACTCGTCGATGATCGGGGTGGTGCGGGTCCGCGCAAGGGTCCGGGCGACCGCGGCCCGCCCGGTAGGGCCCATCAGCGAGCCGGTCGGGTTGTGGAAGTCGGGGATCAGGTAGGCGACCCGAGGAGCCACCTGGCGCAGGGTCGTGGTCAGGGCGTCGGTGTCGGTCTCGTCGCGCGGCAGGTCGACGCCGACGATCCGCGCCCCCGAGTGGGTCAGCGTCGCGATCGCGTTGGGGTAGGTCGGGCTCTCGGTGACGGCCCGGTCACCCATGCCGAGCAGGGCCCGCGCCGAGATCGCGACACCGGCCATGGCCCCCGGCACGACCATGATCTGGTCCGGGCTGGTGGGCAGCCCCCGTGCGGCGTACGACGACGCGACGGCCTCGCGCAGCGCCGGCAGCCCGGAGGGGTAGTAGCCCGTCCCCGCGAGGTACGCCGGCAGCTCCGCGACCGCACGCTCGTAGGCGGCGAGCACCCCCGGACCGGGCAGCGGCGCGGCGCAGGTGAGGTCGATCTTGTCCTCGGGGAGGTCTCCCGGCGGCAGCAGGTGGTCGCCACGGTGCCCGCGGGTCGCCGGGAGGCTGGCCACGCTCCCGGACCCCTGGCGCGAGACCAGGTACCCGTGCTCGCGCAGCTGCGCGTAGGCGCGGGTCACCGTGGTCCGGCTGACCTCGAGCGCCCCGGTCAGGTCGCGCTCGCTGGGAAGTCGTACGCCGACCGGGACCCGGCCGTCGGTGATCAGCACCCGCAGTCCCTCGGCGAGGCCCCGGTAGGCGGGGGAGCGGTCGAAGTCGCCGAGGAGGGTGGCGATCCGGGGGGCCGAGATCAGGCGGGACATGCAGACCAGTGAATCAGCATTGGATGTTTGCGACCAGACCACTTCGCGATCCAATGAGGTAATGACCAGCCAGCCCCCTCTCGAGTCCCTGGGGGACGCGGTGCCCCGTCGGGTGCGCGACCTGGCCCGCCTCGGCCCGGTTGCCCAGCTCCGGGCGGGCCGGCTGCCGCGGCGGTTGGTGCAGCTCACCCTCGGGCTGGTGCTCTACGGCATCACCCTGGCGATGCTGATCCAGGCGACGCTGGGCAACGCGTCCTGGGACGTGCTGCACCAGGGGATGGCCGAGCACCTGCCGATCAGCATCGGCACCGCCGTCATCGTGATGAGCCTGGTCGTGCTCCTGCTGTGGATCCCGCTGCGCGAGCCCCCGGGGCTGGGCACGATCGCGAACTCCCTGGTCGTCGGGCTCGTCGCGGACGCGACCATCAAGGTGCTGGACACCCCCGACGTGCTCTGGGAGCGCGCCGCGCTGATGGTGGCCGGGGTGGTGCTGAACGCGCTGGCCACGGCCGTCTACATCGGCTCGCAGTTCGGCCCCGGTCCCCGGGACGGGCTGATGACCGGCCTGCACCGGCGGACCGGCATGCCCATCGGGGTGGTGCGCACCTGCCTCGAGGTCGTGGTGGTCGCGGTCGGCTGGGCCCTCGGTGGAGTCGTGGGCGTCGGCACGGTGCTCTACACCCTCGCGATCGGTCCGCTGGTCCAGGTGATGCTGCCGCGCTGCATCGTCGAGCTCAACGAGGCGAAGCTGCCCGCGCGGCGCCCTGAGGTGTGACTAGCGGCGGGTGGCGATCAGGGCGCTGGCGTCGGGGGCGACCATCACCTCGACGGCGGCGAAGCGCTCGTCGAGGAGCCAGTTCTCGCGGAGCATGTCGACGCGGCCGTCGGTGATCGGCGGCCACATCTGGCAGGGGGCGAAGTCGTCGAGCACGACGATGCCGCCGGGCTCGACGAGGTCGGCCACCACGTCGACGTCGGCGTCCTCGGGGACCGAGGGGTCCAGGAACAGCAGCGAGTACGGCCCCTTGTTGCGCAGCGTCGACCAGTCGGCGGCGAGCACCTCGACCTGCGGGTCGTCCTGGAAGATCTCCTGCGCGGCGACGGCGAGGTCCGAGTCCACCTCCGCGGAGATGATCTGCGTGCCGGGGCGTACGCCGGAGCGCAGCCAGGCGGTGCCGACGCCGGCGCCGGTGCCGAACTCGGCCATCGTCCCGGACCTCGTGGCGGCCAGGGTCGCGAGCAGCCGCCCGGTCTCGTTGCGGCAGAAGGACACGTAGCCGGCTCGGCGCGAGACCGCGAACGCCCGGGACACGATCTCAGGGACCTCAGGCGGAGCACTCATGCCCCGAGTCTCGCAAATCCCTCGGGCCATCCCAACGACGAGACGGTCGTCTCGAATCGCGAGATGCGGCGTGTCCCCGGCTTCGAACGGCTGGGAGGCAGGCGTAGGCTTGCGCACATCATGCGGAGGAACTTCGTACTTATTTGCCGCCGTGGCGGGGCCTCGATTCGATAGGCCACCTCGCCGCGGAGTTCGGCGTACCCGCCGACAGGCCTCTCAACCCCTCCGCGAGCGAGACACAGAAGTCCCACCCCTGATTTCTCGCGAACCGCATCCGCCCTTGTGATCCATCGGCGTCGAGCGGTTCCTCTCCTCCCGGAGTCCCCTTTCAAGACTGACTCAACTCCAGGAGAAGCACGATGTACGACATGTACCCCGAGTGGGGACCGGCCAGGAACAACCCGGACAGCTCGTGGAGCAGGCAGGCCCTCCAGGCCGCGCTCGACCTGCGTGACAACGGGGGACAGCGCCCGGACGACAACTGATGCAGGTCCACTAGCATCTGGTCCATGCCCCCCACGAACGAGTCTGTGAAGCTTGCCGTCATCCCCGGTGACGGGATCGGTTCCGAGGTGACCGCAGAGGCCCTCAAGGTCCTCGAGGCCACCTCGACCGGCGTCAAGTTCGAGCCCACCCGCTACGAGCTCGGCGCGGAGCACTACCTCGCGACCGGCGAGGTGCTCCCGGACTCGGTGCTCGAGGAGATCCGCCACCACGACGTGATCCTCCTCGGCGCCATCGGTGGCAAGCCCAACGACCCGAAGCTGCCGGCCGGGCTCCTCGAGCGCGGCCTGCTCCTCAAGCTGCGGTTCGCGCTGGACCACTACGTGAACCTGCGACCCAACCGGATCTTCCCCGGTGCGGCCTCACCCCTCGCCGCCCCCGGGGACGTCGACTTCGTCGTCGTGCGGGAGGGCACCGAAGGCCCCTACACGGGCAACGGCGGTGTCCTCCGCGCCGGTACGCCGCACGAGATCGCCACCGAGGTGTCGGTGAACACCGCCTTCGGGGTCGAGCGCGTGGTGCGCGACGCCTTCCGCCGGGCCCAGAAGCGCCGCGGCAAGCTGACCTTGGTCCACAAGACCAACGTGCTCGTCAACGCGGGCCAGGTCTGGTGGCGGCTCGTGCAGAGCGTGGCCGCGGAGTACCCCGAGGTCACGGTGGACTACATGCACATCGACGCCGCGATGATCTTCATGGTCACCGACCCCGCCCGGTTCGACGTGATCGTCACCGACAACCTGTTCGGCGACATCATCACCGACCTCGCGGCGGCCGTCACCGGTGGTATCGGCCTCGCGGCCAGCGGCAACGTCAACCCCGACCGGACCGCTCCGTCGATGTTCGAGCCGGTCCACGGCTCGGCCCCCGACATCGCGGGCCAGCAGAAGGCCGACCCCACGGCAGCGATCCTGTCGGTGGCCCTGATGCTCGACCACCTCGGCCTCGAGGACGCAGCCGCCAAGGTCGAGGACGCGGTCGTGGCCGACCTGGCCGCTCGCGAGGGCGGCGAGCGCGGCAGCACCTCGGAGATCGGCGACTCCGTGGCCGCCCGCGTCGCTGGCTGACCCCGGCCCTTCGTCACCGGGGCTGCCCGGCCCCGGCCCCGGCGGCCCGGTGCCGGACCCGCCGAACCCGGCTCCGGGCGGGACGGCCAGGGCCCCCGACAGGGAGCGTAAAAGCGACGCGCGGCGCGAGAAGACCAGGCCGGGAACGGCAGGGAAGTCCGAGCGACGCGGGCCGCCAAGCGACTGAGGGGGTGCTGGGCGGCACGACCGGAGCCGACCCCGTGGTGGTTCCGGCCCCGTTGCGCCACCGAGAGTGACTCCGAAACCCACATCGACGAGAGATAGCGTGCCCTTATGACGCTCGACATCACCACCACCGTCTCGGACGCACCGCGCAACGACTCCGAGGTCGCCGAGATCCTCGCCGACCCCGGGTTCGGCACCTACTTCACCGACCACATGCTCAGCCTCGAGTGGACGCGCGAGCAGGGGTGGCACGACGCCCGGATCACGAAGTACGGGCCGCTGAGCATCGACCCGGCCTCCGCGGTGCTGCACTACGCGCAGGAGATCTTCGAGGGGATGAAGGCCTACCGGCACGCGGACGGGTCGATCTGGACCTTCCGGCCCGAGGAGAACGCGAAGCGGATGGCGCGGTCCTCGCAGCGGCTGGCGCTCCCGGTGCTGGACCCCGAGGACTTCGTGCAGGCGGTCGACGCCCTGGTGCGGGTGGACCACCGCTGGGTCCCGTCGCCGGAGGGGGAGAAGAGCCTCTACCTGCGCCCGTTCATGATCGCCTCGGAGGTGTTCCTCGGGGTGCGGCCGGCCCAGCACGCCACGTTCATGGTGATCGCGTCGCCTGCGGGGTCCTACTTCACGGGCGGGCTCACCCCGCTCAGGCTGTGGCTGACCGAGGAGTACACCCGCGCCGGACGCGGTGGCATGGGTGCGGCGAAGACGGGCGGCAACTACGCCAGCTCCCTGGTGGCGCAGCAGGAGGCGATCGGTCACGGCTGCGACCAGGTGGTCTTCCTCGACGTCGCCGAGGGCAAGTACGTCGAGGAGCTCGGCGGGATGAACATGTACTTCGTCTTCAAGGACGGGCACATCGTCACCCCCGAGACCGGGACCATCCTGGAGGGGATCACCCGCTCCGCGATCATCGACCTTGCCACCAAGAAGGGCTACCGGGTCGAGGAGCGGAAGTTCTCGATCGACGAGTGGCGCGAGGGCGTCGCGAGCGGCGAGATCACCGAGGTCTTCGCCTGCGGCACCGCTGCGGTGGTCACCCCCGTCGGCACCTTGAAGTGGGCCGGCGGCGAGGTCGGCGGCTCCACCGAGGCCGGCCCGCTGACCAAGGAGATCCGCCAGGACCTGGTCGACATCCAGTACGGCCGCGCCGACGACGCGTTCGGGTGGATGCACCGGGTCTGCTGATGGCCCGACTACCGTTGGGCCGGTGACGAACCTGCCCACGCCCCCGCCCGAAGAGGCGCGCGTCGGCGACTACCGACTGCTGGCACTGATCGGCGAGGGCGGGATGGGCGTGGTCCACCTCGCCCTGGCGCCGGACGGCCGCCGGGTGGCGCTCAAGGTGCTGCGACCCCACGTGGTCGGCGACGTGGAGGCCCGTGGGCGGCTGGCCAGGGAGGTCAGCTCGCTGCGCCGGATCATCAGCCCGCGGATCGCGGAGATCCTCGACGCCGACCCGCACGGCCCGGTGCCCTTCGTGGTCACCCGCTATGTGCCGGGGCTCTCGCTCTACCACCACGTGGCGGAGGAGGGGCCGGTCGAGGGCGCCGACCTGCTGCACTTCGCCGACGGGCTGGCCGAGGCGCTGGAGGCGGTCCACCGGGTGGGCGTGCTGCACCGCGACGTGAAGCCCACCAACGTGCTGATGGAGGGTCGCTCCCCGGTCCTGATCGACTTCGGCCTCGCCCGCCTGGCCGACGACGCGCGGTTCACCCAGGCCGGGTGGCTGCTCGGCACGCCCGGCTACCTCGCTCCCGAGATCCTCTACGGCGACGAGGCCACTCCCGCCGCGGACGTGCACGCGTGGGCGGCGACCGTCGCCTACGCGGCCACCGGCCGGCCGCCGTACGGCACCGGCCCGGCGATGGCGGTGATGGACCGGGTACGGCGCGGCGAGCACAACCTGCAGGGCGTGCCCGACCCGATCGCCGAGCTGCTCCGCGCCGGCCTCTCACCCGAGCCCCTGCAGCGGCCGACGGTGGCCGAGCTGCGCTCGACGGTGCGCGAGCTGCAGCACGTCGCGCGCATGGCCGCGCGTCCCGCCCCCGCCCCCGAGCTGTGGACGATGCCGTTCGCGCCGGCTGCACGGGCTGCGCCGGCCGGTCCGGCGTCACCGCAGGCGGATCCTGCCCCGGTGACCCGGGTACTGCCCCCGGACCCGGCACCCGCAGACCCGCCCGCAGCCCCGTCACCCGTGGTTCCGTCACCCGTGGTTGCGGTGCCCGCGCAGCCCCCGGAGGCGGTCACCGAGCCGGCTCCGCTGTCGCCGCCGGCTCGCGACCAGTTCCGGGACCAGTTCCGGGACCAGGTCCAACCGGGTCCCGCACCCTGGCTCGCCCCGACGCCGCGCGAGAGCAGCCGTCCCCAGCAGCTGCTGCAGCTGGTGGGGCTCGGCGCCCTGAGCGGTGCCCTGGTGGCCTACGCCCCCTACCTCGGTACGGCGCTGGTGACCCTCGTGGTGCTGGGCCTGCGTACCGCCTCGGTGGCGCGCCAGCGGCACGGCCGGCGACGGCTGATCCGTGGCCGGCCGCGCTGGTACGACGTCCCGACGACCGCCGTGTCCACCCCGGGCTACCTGCTGCTCGCCTCCTTCGGGACGGTGTCGCTGATCGCCGGGGCCGGACTGACCGCACTGGCGATGTTCTCCCTCGGCTACCTCTTCGGTCAGCCCGCGGCGGTGGGGCTGCTCCTCGCCGGCATCGGATTCGCCCCCGCCCTGTGGTGGGGACCGGGCTCGGGCCGGGTGCGCGAGACGACCCGCGGTCTGGTGCGACGCACGAGCCGCTCGGAGTTCGGCGGCTGGGTCGTCGCGGGGGCGTGCCTGCTCGGGACCGCCGTACTGGTCGGCCTGCTGCTCGGTGACGGCCCCAACTGGGCGCCGTCCCTGGCCGCGCCCTGGGGCTGAGCGAGCCGCCCTACAGCAGCATTCGGGCCGCTGCACAAGGAACGACTCGAACATTCTCACCCTGGTCTAGTGCGCAAAATCGGTACTATTGGGCCGGTAGCGCGCTTGTCGCACTATTGGCACGTGCCCACCCAGAAGTCCTCGTCGATGCGACCAGCAGCCCTGCTGGTGGCACTGGTGCTCGCGCTCGTCGCGGCTCCCGCTGTCGTGGCCGTGACGCCGGCCAGCGCCGTGGTGACCAAGGCCGCCGCGGCCGCGAAGCCCGCCGCCAAGCCCGCGAAGCCGGCCAAGGAGCGCCGCACCCTGAGCTTCCACGGGGACACCGCCCACGCCCACGCCGCCGGCCGCGCCCGCCGCGCGCCGTTCGCCTGGAACGGCCGCAGGATCCTCTACACCGAGTCGGTCCCCGCGAAGTGGGACTGGAGCTTGTCCACCGCGATCGCGAAGTGGAACGCCAGCGGCGGCGGCATCAAGTTCGTCCGCGCGGCCAAGCCCCGCAAGGCCAAGCTGCGGATCTCGATGGCCAACATCGGCGGCGCCGCGGGGATGGCGACCGTCGGCCGGACCAAGCGCGCCAGGGTCCAGCTCAGCTCCACCTACAACCGCGTCAGCTCGCTGGACGCCTACAGCCGGGTGCAGGTGATGGGGATCTTCGCCCACGAGCTCGGTCACGTGCTCGGCTTCGAGCACACCTCCGCCCCGTGCTCGCTGATGTCCCCGGTGCTCGACGTGGACGGTTGCGGGGTGCTGCCGGCGAGCATGCCCGGCTTCTACAAGTGCCGCACGATCGACGGTGCCCTGGTCGGCCGGTTCGTGAGGATCTACGGCGGCCGTGCCTGGGCCCCCAACGGCTACTGCCCGATCGACCCACTGCCCGCGCCGCTGGCCCGGGTCGCCGTCACCGGGGGAGCCCACACCCCCGTCACCGTGACCTGGGCGCGCCCCGCCTCGATCCCCTGGGGCACCCGGGTCCTGATCCGGTCCTGGACCGCCGAGCGTTGCGGCGCCGTCCCGCCGAACGCCAGCACGACGTACGCCTCCGCCGCCGCCGGGGTGTGGCGGGACCCGCGCGCCGAGGCGACCGGTTCCACCTGCTACCGGGTGCAGCTGGTCAACCGGTACGGCGCCGGCCGCGCCGCAGTCAACCGGATGATGGTCCGCTGAGCCGGTCCGGTCACCGGGGTGCCCGCAGGGCCGGGGCCCCCAGCGAGCATGTGGCAGACTCGGCCGCGTGCTGCATCGCATCATCATCGCCTAGCGCGACGGCTCCTGGACCAGCCAGGACCCGCCGCGCCGACCTCCTGTTCCCCACAGGAGGTCTTTTGCGTTCCGGGTGCCGGCACGAGCTCCCCAGCAACTGCCCCACGAGAAGGCCACCACCATGACCAGCGACCTGTTCCACGTCTACGACACCACCCTGCGCGACGGCGCGCAGCAGGAGGGCCTCAACCTCTCGGTGGCCGACAAGCTGGCGATCGCGCGACAGATCGACCGGCTGGGCGTGGGGTTCATCGAGGGCGGCTGGCCCGGCTCGAACCCCAAGGACACCGAGTTCTTCCGGCGGGCCCGCACCGAGCTCGACCTCCAGCACGCGGAGCTGGCGGCGTTCGGCGCCACCCGCCGGGCCGGGACCAGGGCGGCCGACGACCCGCTGGTCGCCGCGCTGCGTGACTCCGGCGCCGGCGTGGTGACGCTGGTGGCGAAGTCCCACGACCGCCACGTCGAGCTCGCCCTGCGTACGACGCTCGAGGAGAACCTCGCGATGGTGCGCGACACGGTGTCCCACCTGCGCGCCGAGGGCCAGCGGGTCTTCCTCGACGCCGAGCATTTCTTCGACGGCTACCGGGCCAACCGGGCCTACGCGCTGGAGGTCCTGCGGACGGCCGCCGAGGCGGGCGCGGACGTCGCCGCGCTGTGCGACACCAACGGCGGGATGCTGCCCGACTGGGTCGCCGACGTGGTCGGCGACGTCGTCGAGACCACCGGGGTCCGGGTCGGGATCCACTGCCACAACGACACCGGCTGCGCGGTCGCGAACAGCCTCGCCGCGGTGGGAGCGGGGGCCACACACGTGCAGGGCACCCTCAACGGGTACGGCGAGCGGACCGGCAACGCCGACCTCGTCACCGTGGTGGCGAACCTCGAGCTCAAGGTGGGCCGGCAGGTCCTGCCCGAGGGGATGCTGCGCGAGGCCACCCGGATCGCGCACACCGTCGCCGACGTGACCAACTTCCCGCCGGCGTCGCGGCAGCCCTACGTGGGGACGTCGGCGTTCGCACACAAGGCCGGCCTGCACGCCAGCGCGATCAAGGTCGACCCGGACCTCTACCAGCACATGGACCCCGCGGGGGTCGGCAACGACATGAGGCTGCTCGTCTCGGACATGGCCGGGCGCGCCTCGATCGAGCTCAAGGGCCGCGAGCTGGGCTTCGTGCTCGACCCCGAGCTGGTCAAGCGGGTGACCGCGCGGGTCAAGGAGCTGGAGGCGCGCGGCTACACCTTCGAGGCCGCGGACGCGTCCTTCGAGCTGCTCCTGGTCGAGGAGGTCGAGGGCGCCCGTCCGTCGTACTTCGACACCGAGTCGTGGCGGGTGATCACCGAGACCCGCCCCGGCGACGAGGCGGTCTCCGAGGCCACGGTGAAGCTGCGCGCCGGCGGCGCCCGGATCGTCACCACCGGCGAGGGCAACGGCCCGGTCAACGCACTGGACCACGCGCTGCGGCAGGCGATCGAGCAGCTCTACCCCGAGGTGGTGAAGTTCGAGCTGATCGACTACAAGGTGCGCATCCTCGACCAGGGCCACGGCACCGACGCGATCACCCGGGTCCTGATCGAGACCACCGACGGGGTCGGGTCGTGGGTCACGGTCGGCGTCGGGCCCAACGTGATCGAGGCGTCCTGGCGGGCGCTGCGCGACAGCCTCACCTTCGGGCTGCGGCGCCACGGCGCCTGAGCCGGACGCCTGGGCACTGCGCCGCAGAGCGGTAGCGTCGCGGCCATGACCGAGCTGCACGACCTCACCGCACTGGAGCAGGGCGCCGCGATCCGGGCGGGGGAGACCTCCACGGCGGAGCTGGTCGAGCATCACCTCGCCCGCATCGAGAAGCACTCCGAGCGGCTGGGCGCCTTCGTGACCGTCACCGCCGACCGGGCACGGTCCGCGCGCCCCGTCGGGGACGGTCCGCTGGCCGGCGTACCCACTGCGATCAAGGACCTCAACGCCACCAACGGGGTCCGCAGCAGCTTCGGCTCGCCGATCTTCGCCGACCACGTCCCCGACTTCGACGACGAGGTGGTCCGGCGGATCGAGGTCGCGGGACTGGTCAGCCTGGGCAAGACGAGCACGCCGGAGTTCGGCTCGCCCTGCTACACCGAGCCCGAGGGGGCGCCCCCGGCGGTGACCCCGTGGGACACCACCCGGATGGCGGGCGGCTCCAGCGGCGGTGCGGCGGCCGCGGTGTCCGGCGGCCTGGTGCCGCTGGCCCAGGGCTCCGACGGCGGCGGCTCGGTCCGGATCCCCGCGAGCTGCTGCGGGATCGTCGGCCTCAAGCCCACGCGGGGGCGGATCTCCGGAGCACCGATGTACGGCGACCCCGTCGGCCTGGCCACCAACGGGTCCCTGGCCCGCACCGTCCGCGACGCCGCCGCGCTGCTCGACGTGATGGCCGGCCGCGCGGTGGGGGACCCGTTCTGGGCACCCGAGGGAACCGAGTCGTTCCTGGCGGCGTGCGACCGCGAGCCGGGCCGGTTGCGGATCGCCCGGTTCAGCGCGCCGGTGATCGCGGACACCGCGGTGGACCCGGAGTGCCTCGCGGCCTGGGAGGACGCGAGCCGGCTGCTCGAGTCGGCCGGGCACGAGGTCGTCGACATCGCCGTCCCGCTGCCGCGGGCCTCGGTGCCGGTCTTCGAGACCTGCTGGGCCGTGCTCACCGCGCTCTCGGTGGTCAACCTGCCGCAGGAGGCCCGGGCGAGCCTGCGCCCGTTGACCAGCTGGCTCGCCGGCCGCGGCACGGAGGTGAGCGGCCCCGAGTTCGGGCTCGCGATCGGGGAGCTGCGCCGGGTCGCCGCGGGCACCCTGGCCGCGGTCTCGGCGTACGACGCGGTGCTCACCCCGACCCTCGCGGTCCCGCCCTTGCCCGTCGGGGCGATCCGCGACGACGAGGACCCGGCGGGCGACTTCGAGGCGCAGAAGCGGTTCACGCCGTACACCTCGATGTGGAACGTCACCGGCAGCCCGGCGATCTCGCTGCCCACCCACCAGACCCCCGACGGACTGCCGGTCGGGGTGATGCTCGCGACCCGCCCCGGTGACGAGGCGACGCTGCTGTCCCTCTCCGCACAGGTCGAGGCGGCCATGCCCTGGCGCGACCGCACCCCGCCCGGGTGGTGAGCGCCCGGACCGGGTCGACGGACCGGTGGCCGGTGCAAGTCAGCCGCAAGTGACCCTCAAGCGGCGCGGCGCAAGGTGCTCCCAGAGCGCGCAGGGAGCGTGCTGACCGAGAGGACCACGATGGACATGGCTACCGCCCATCCCGACCAGTACCTGCTGCCGCGCCAGGAGGCGGCGCCGCCCGGCCCCGTCGACGTGCGGATGATGTACGTGATGCACTTCGCGTTCCGCCGCGACCTCGCGATGTTCGCCGACGCGGCCCCGGTGACGCCGCTGGAGGACCGTGACGCCTGGCGCGCGCTGGCCGAGCGCTGGCAGCTGTTCAGCGCCAACCTGCACCACCACCACTCCGGCGAGGACGCCGGCCTGTGGCCCCTCCTGCTGGAGTACGCCGACCCCGGCGAGCGGGCCACCCTCGCCGACATGGAGGCCGAGCACGCGCTGATCGACCCGATCCTGGCCGAGTGCGCGGCCGGGTTCGAGGAGGTGGTGAGCACCAGCGACGAGGACGTCGTACGCCGGCTCGCGGACAGCCTGGTCGCGGCCCGGGACTGCCTCGCCGCGCACCTGCGCCACGAGGAGACCGACGCGATGACGATGGTGCAGAAGCACCTCACCCAGCAGCAGTGGGACGACATGGCCAAGGAGAACTTCACCAAGGGCCAGAGCCTCTCCGCGCTGCTCAGGATGCTGCCCTGGGTCGCCCACCAGATGCCCGAGGCCGAGCTCCGCGGCGTCCTGGCCGAGTTCGGCTTCCCGTTCGCGCTGCTGCTCCGGTTGGCGCGGGGCCGGTTCGAGCGCCTCGAGGCCCGGGCGACCCGGCACCTCTCCGGGGCCGCCTGACCCCTCGAGCCGGGTCGGCTCAGAACCCGTGGGCCGCCCGGACCCCGGCGAACCACGCGGCGAAGACCGGGATCTCCCATCGCTCGCACAGGCGCAGCGCGTCCTCGGCGTGCCGGGTGGCGAGCTCTCGCCGGCCGGTCGCCTCGGCGGCCATCGCCAGGAACGCGTCCACGGGCCCGATGGCCGCGACGGACCCGGTGCTGGCGGGCCGGCCGGCCAGCTCGGCGAGGTGGGTGTACGCCGGGGCCGCGAGTCCGGGCTCCCGGAGATGGAGCCCGGACTCCGCCGACGTCGCCCACATCAGCGGGGAGAACCACGTGTCGAGGTGGTGCTCGGCCTCGCTGGTGGAGAGGTAGTCCCGGGCCTCGTCGAAGCGGCCCATCCGGCACAGGATCGCGGAGACGAACGTCTGCACGGGCAGGGGACTGTTCTGGTCGATCAGCGTCAAGATCTGCGCCAGCTGCTCGTAGTCACCGGTCCACATCAGCTTCATCGCCAGCGACCCCGCCACCGTGTGGTCGTACATCGCGTGCTGCACCCGCTCGCGGAGGCCGGCGAGGTGGTCGAGCCGCTCGTCGGCGCCGGCGAAGTCGCCCCGCAGCGCAAGCCATGGGATCTCCAGGCCGTCCAGGACCAGCTCGGCGTAGAAGTGGCGCTGCCGCTCGGCCTGGGCGCGCGCCTCGCGCACCCCGGCGTCCATGAGCTCGAGGCGGCCCAGCTCGCAGTCCGCGACGACCCGCAGGGTCAGGGCCGTGGAGAGTGCGGCCTGGTCGTCGAGCTCGCGGGCCAGGGCGCACGCCTCGTCGAGGAGCTGGTGGCGGCGCTCGGCGTTGGCGCCGCGCCAGATCGTGGTCGCCGCAGTCAGGCAGCACCACAGCCGCAGGCGGGGTTCGCCGAGGCGCTGCGACATCGCCACCGCGTCCTCGGCCAGGGACTCCCGCTCCTGCGGGGTCGCGGCGTAGTAGATCTCGCCGGCCAGGGCGATCATCACCCGGCAGCGCGCGTCGCCGTCGCCGGGAGGCAGCCGGTCGAGCGCGTCCCGCAGCGCACCGACGACCAGCGGGTCGACCACGCCCTGGGTGGAGGCCTGCCACAGAGCACCGTCCAGGGACATGGTGGCCGCGTGGACCAGCCGGTCGAGGTCGTCGAGCTCGTGCGCGGCCTGGATCGCCCGGTGCACGGTCGGCCTGAGCTCGAGCCAGTTGCCGGAGAGCTGGAGCGCGCGGGCGTAGGCGACGAGGAGGTCGTGCAGCTCGAGGCGGGACGCGTCCGGGTCGGAGGCGAAGACGTCGACGGCGTCGTGGAGCAGGGAGGCGGCCTCCTCGTAGGCGAACACCCGGTGGGCGCGCCGGGCCGCGTCCACGCACGCTCGCCACGCCTGCGCGGCGTGGGCGGGACCGGCGGCCAGCCAGTGCCGGGCCACCTCGCTCTCGCGCTCCGGCCGGTCCCGCAGTGCCTGCGCGAACCGGGCGTGCGACCGGGCGGCCCGGGATCGCGAGACCGAGCCGTAGAGGGTGTCCCGGACGAGCGCGTGCGCGAACCGGAACCGGTCGACGCCGTCCTCGCGCAGCAGGCCGGCGGCCAGCGCGGGCTCGAGCGCGTCCAGGGTGCTCTCCTCGTCGCGGTCCAGGACCAGCGCCAACGTGGCCACGTCGAACTGGCGCCCGGCGACGCTCGCGGTCCGCAGCGCGCGGGCTGTGTCCTCGGGCAGGGAGCCCACCCGGCGGAGCAGCACGTCCTGCACCGCAGCCGGGGGATCGGCCTCGGTGAGCAGCGAGGCGAGGTCGCCGCGGTCGTGGGCGAGCCGGGCACACTCCACCAGGAAGAACGGGTTGCCCTCCGTACGCCGCCAGAGCGCCTCCGCCTGCGCACCGGACGGCGTGAGGTCGGCGACGGAGGCGACGACGCGGCCGGCGTCCTCGGCGTCGAGCCCGGTCAGCGTCGTACGCCAGGCGTGGCGGCGGGCGAGCACCTCGGCGACCTCCGCGAGGGCCCCGGTCGGTGCCGGCTGGTCGCGCCAGGTGGTCACCACCATCAGGCGCTCGACCCGGGCGGTCTCCACGAGCAGGCGCAGCACCCGCAGCGTCGAGGCGTCCGCCCAGTGCAGGTCGTCGAGGACCAGCAGCAGCGGCAGGTCGCCAGCCGCCCGCCGTACGGCGTCGACGATCTCCTCCCAGGCGCGGAACTGGCCGGCGGAGTCCTCGCTGCCGGCCGCCACCTCGGAGGGCAGCTGCTCGCCGAGCCCGCGCAGGATCGCGGCCCACGGCCACAGCGGCGGGGCGCCCTCGTCCTGGGAGCAGCGGCCGACGAGCACACGGGCACCTGCCTCCCGGGCCCGGTCGGAGAGGGCGTCGCACAGCCGGCTCTTGCCGATCCCGGGCTCACCGGTGAGCACGGCGAACCGGGGTCGTCCCTCCCGGGCCTGGCCGAGGAGCTCGACGAGGCCGGCGAGCTGCTGGTCGCGGCCGACCAGGGGCCACGCAGCCTCCTCGGACGAGGCAGCCGCGTCTTCGAGCGGCGGGCCGGGGTGGGGTCCGGGTTGTGGCTCGGGCTCGGCGAGCCGGCCGACCCAGTCGAGCGAGGGGTCCTGGCGGAGCACGGCGGCCTGCAGCTCCCGGAGCTCGGCGCCCGGCTCCAGCCCGAGCTCCTCGGCGAGCAGGGTCCGGACCTGCCGCAGCGCGTCGAGGGCGTCGGCCTGGCGTCCCGACCGGGTCAGCGCCAGTGCCCGCAGCCCCCAGAGCCGTTCCCGGAGCGGATGGGCCTGGACCAGCGACTCGAGCTCCGCGGCCGCGGTCGCGTGCTGCCCGGTGGCGAGCTCGATCACGGCCCGGTCCTCCAGGGCGACCAGGCGCAGCTCCTCGAGCCGGGCCCGCTGGGCCTGCACCGCGGGGGCGTCCTCGAGCTCGGCGTACGGCTCGCCCCGCCACAGGTCCAGCGCCGCCCGCAGCCGGCGGGCGAGCTCGTGCAGCTCCTCCTCGCGGACCCGATCCAGGCCGCCCGGGGTCGCGGAGAGGGCTCCGACGCGACGGTGCACCTCGGAGACCTCGGCCTCGAACCACGCCGCGTCGAGGGTGCCGTCGAGGACCCGCAGGGCGTAGCCGCCCGGCCGGGTCACCAGGACCTGCGACGGCGCCCGGGGCGCCCGGTCGGGTTCGAGGACCCGGCGCAGACGGGCGATGTAGGACTGCAGCGCCGCGGTCACCGCCTCCGGCGGCCGCTCGCCCCAGACCAGGTCGACGAGCGTGTCGACCGGGACCGTGCGGCCCGCGTGCAACGCCAGCGCCGACAGCAGGGCCCGCTGCTTGCGGGTTCCGAGGTCGACGTCCAGCTCCTCGAGCCGGACCTCCACCGCTCCCAGTACGCGTACCTGCACGCAGGCATGCTATTTGCGCGGAGCCGTCCGCGGCAGGTGTCGCGGCTCAGGCCGGGACAGCGGCCAGCAGCCGCTCACACTCCTCGACGAGCCGCCGGCGAAGCGGGGCTCCCCGCTCGGCGAAGCCGCGCTGCGCGGCGACGTACTCCTGGCGGCCCTCGGGCGTCTCGATCGGCACCGGGGTGAAGCCGAGCCCGGCGAAGTCGTACGGCGACGCGCGCATGTCCAGCTCGCGGATCTCCCACGCCAGCGCGAAGCAGTCGGCGACCAGCTCCGAGGCGATCAGGGGAGTGAGCCGGAACGCGTGCTTGTACAGGTCCATGCCCGCGTGCAGGCAGCCCGGCTGCTCGAAGGAGGCGCGGTCCTCGTGCCCGGGCTGCAGGGTGTTCAGCGGCCGGGCGGTGTCGGTGAAGAAGCGGAACGCGTCGAAGTGGGAGCAGGTGATCCTGCTGGTCTCCACGACGCGGTCGGTGGCGGCTCCGCCCAGCCGGAGCGGCCAGTCGTGGCGCACCTCGTCGGTCCGGTGCACCATCGCCCACTCGTGCAGCCCGAAGCAGCCCAGGGTGGGCGGCCGTCCCGCAGTGGCCACCAACAGCCGGTGGATCGACTCGATGACGGGGAGCTGCGACTCGAGATGGTCCACCGAGACGGATAGTCCGAGACGTTCCCGTCGTGATTCGGTCGCTGCAACGACGGAAACGTCTCGGACTATCCGGCTCTGGTAGCCCTTCAGCCCGGCGTACTCCGCTCCGTCGACGAGCGTCACGCCCCAACCCGGGTGCCAGCGGCGCAGGGCCGCCGGCCGTTGGGAGTAGTAGGTGAACAGGAAGTCGTGGACGGGGTGCTTCTGGCCGCGCCGCCTGCGCTCGAGGTGGGGCTGGACCCAGGTGTCGACGCGCTCCCCGTGCGCGCGGGCACGCGCGCGCCAGGTCTGCTCGTCGAGGATCTCCACGGGACCCAACCCTAGGTGGCCGGTTCGTCGAGCTCCCGGACGAGTCCGGCCGGCGCGAGCAGGCGGTAGCTCTCGGTCACCAGCTCACCGACCTCGCGCCAGTCGGTGGCCTCGTCGAGCACGACGGCGACCACGTCGTCTCCTAAGAACGAGAGGTACGGCGGCCCGATCGCCACCAGCGCAGCCAGCTCCTCGCCGATGCTGCGCAGGGTCACCACCGTCACCGGGCGACCGTCGGTGACCCCGAGCCGATCGGCGGCATCCGCGTGGTGCAGCGCCACGACGTGGGCGAACGTCCGCTGCCGGACCCGCCAGCGGACACCCGTCCAGGCGTCCTCCTCGTGGGCGCCGGGCAGGCGCATCGCGAGCTCCGCGACCCGCGTGACGAGCGCGGGATCGGGCTCGGGACGTCCACGCACCATGAACCCCAACCTAGGCGTCCGCGCCGACATCCCGGTCTCCGTGGCCGCACCGGCGGCACCGGCCGGACCGGGGATCTCCACAGCCGGCACGCTGATGCGTCCGCGGTGCCGACCGGTCGATAGGCTCGGTGGATGCGCATCGCCAGGTTCACCACAGGTGACGACCCACGTTTCGGCATCGTGACCGGAGACATCGACGACTTCGGCATCCCCGACGAGGAGTCGGTGATCACGCCGCTGCAGGGCGACCCGCTCTACGTCGGCCTCCAGCCCACCGACGAGGTGGTCCGACTCAGCGACGCCCGGCTGCTCTCGCCGGTGCTCCCGCGGAGCAAGGTGGTCGGCATCGGGCGCAACTACGCGGCCCACGCCGCGGAGATGGGTGGCGAGGTCCCCGACGAGCCGCTGATGTTCATCAAGCCGAACACCAGTGTCGTCGGCCCCGGCGACCCGGTGTTCTACCCACGGCAGAGCGAGAACGTGCACTTCGAGGGTGAGCTCGCGGTCGTGATCGGCCGGATCTGCCGCGACGTGCCGAAGGAGAAGTACGCCGACGTCGTCCACGGCTACACCGTGGGCAACGACGTGACCGCGCGCGACCTGCAGAAGAAGGACGGCCAGTTCACCCGCGCCAAGGGCTTCGACTCGTTCTGCCCGCTCGGTCCCTGGATCGAGACCGAGCTCGACGTGAGCGACCTACGGGTGCAGACCTTCCTCAACGGGGACCTGAAGCAGGACGGACGCACCTCCGACCTGATCTTCGACGTCCCCACCCTGATCGCCCACGTGTCCAGCGTGATGACGCTGCTCCCGGGCGACGTGATCCTCACCGGCACCCCCGAGGGCGTCGGTCCCATGAACCCCGGTGACGAGGTCGAGATCTCGATCCAGGGCATCGGCAACCTGAGCAACAAGGTGGTCTCACGATGACAGATCCAGTCCTGGGCAGCCTCGCCCCCGAGCAGGTCCGGGTGCGGTTCCCACCCTCGCCGACCGGCAACCTGCACGTCGGCAACGTGCGTTCGGCCCTGTTCAACTGGGCGTTCGCACGTCACTACGGCGGCACGCTGGTGCTCCGCATCGAGGACACCGACCTCGCCCGCAACACCCCCGAGGGCTACGCCTCGGTGATCGACTCGCTCGCCTGGCTCGGCATCGACTACGACGAAGGCCCCGGGGTGGGTGGCGAGTTCGGCCCCTACAAGCAGTCGGAGCGGTTCGACATCTACCGCGACATCGTCGCGAAGCTGCGTGGGTCCGGCTCGGCGTACGACTGCTTCTGCACCACCGAGGAGGTCGACGCGCGCCGCAAGGCCTCCGGCTCCAAGGTGCAGGGGTACGACGGCCACTGCCGTGACCTCAGCGACGAGCAGCGACGCGCCTTCGAGGCCGAGGGACGCACCCACGTCGTCCGGATCCGGATCCCCGACGGCCCGATCGTCTTCGACGACCTCGTCCGCGGCGAGGTGACCTTCCTGCCCGAGCACGTGCCCGACTTCGCGATCGTGCGCGCCAACGGCGACCCGCTCTACACGCTGGTCAACCCGGTCGACGACGCGCTGATGGGGATCACCCACGTGCTGCGCGGCGAGGACCTGCTGTCTTCGACGCCGCGGCAGATCGCGGTCTACGCGGCCCTGCAGGCGCTGGGCATCGGCACCGGCTCCCCGCGCTTCGGCCACCTGCCGATCGTGATGGGGGAGGGCAACAAGCGACTCTCCAAGCGCGACGCCGGCTCTGGACTGAGCGAGTACATCGAACGCGGCTTCCTCCCGGCCGGGCTGCTGAACTACCTGGCGCTGCTCGGGTGGGGGATCGCGGAGGACCGCGACGTGTTCACGATGGAGGAGATGGCGCAGGCCTTCGACATCCGCCGGGTGAACCCCAACCCCGCCCGGTTCGACCTCAAGAAGCTCGAGGCCATCAACGCCGCGCACATGCGGCTGCTGCCCCTCGAGGAGCTCGAGGAGCGGCTGCTGCCGTTCCTGCGCGAGGCCGACCTGGTCGAGGACCCGCCGACCCCGGAGGAGAGCCTCAAGATCACCGAGGGCTGCGTGCTGATCCACGAGCGCGTGGGCACCCTGGGCGAGGGCGCGGACATGCTGGCGTTCCTGTTCCTCGACGAGGTCGTCTACGACGAGACCGACGTGGCCAAGGTGCTCACCGAGGACGGGCTCCGGGTGGTGGCGGCGGCACGCGATGCCCTTGCCGCGATCCCCGAGTGGAACACCGCCGCCATCGACGAGGCCCTGCGCGCCAAGCTGGTCGAGGAGCTCGGCCTCAAGCCGCGCAACGCGTTCGGCCCCGTGCGGGTCGCGGTCACCGGACGCCGGGTCTCCCCGCCCCTGTTCGAGTCGCTCGAGCTGCTCGGCAGGGAGCAGTCGCTGGCTCGGCTCGACGCCGCTCCTCTCGCCGCCGCGGACGTGGCGAGGGAGCAGCCCTGATGGCCTTCCCGCCCCCGCCGCAGCCCCCCGCGCCGGGCTACGGACCTGCTCCCCGGCAGTGGAGCCAGCGCGAGATCGCGCACCCGCACCCGGAGCCGCGCCTGTACCCGCTGATGCTGCGCACCTGGGACTACGCCTGGTGGAGGCCGGTCGTCGGCATCCTGGTCCTGGCCGTGGGCGGGATGATCCTGATGCCGATCGTGCTGATGCCGATCCTGGCGCTCGGAGTCGCGGTCGAGGGCGGCTCGGGGCCGTTCGCGGATCGCTTCTTCGACTCCGCCAGCCTCACCTCGGTCACCCCGGCCTCGATGCTCTACCTGAACCTCAGCCTGGCCTCGCTGACCCTGGTGGCGATGCTGGTCGTCCGCTACCTGCACCGGTTGCGGCCCCGCTGGCTGTCCTCGGTGATGCCCGGCATGCGCTGGGGGTTCTTCTTCGCCTGCCTCGGTCTCTCCGTGGTGGCGCTGATCGCCTCCGTGTTGTTCAGCACACTGCTGCCGGACAACACCAGCGGCGTCAGCGGTGAGCCCAACGAGATCACCGGCCGGCTGGTGGCCACCGGCATCGTGATCCTGCTCACGACTCCGTTGCAGGCGCTCGGTGAGGAGTACGCCTTCCGTGGCTACCTGATGCAGGCGTTCGGCTCCCTGGCCCACGGGATCGCGGAGACGTTCGGCCTGAGTCGGCAGGCGGCCGTGCGGATGGCGGTCGGGTTCGCGCTCCTGGCCACCTCCGCGCTGTTCGCGCTGGCGCACGGCGCCCAGAACGCCCCGCTGTTCTTCGACCGGTTCGCGTTCGGCCTGATGGCCGGCGCCACCGTGATCCTGGTCGGCGGGCTCGAGGCGGGGATCGCACTGCACATCTTCAACAACCTGCTGGCGTTCGCCATCGCGATCTTCTTCGGCGACCTCCAGGGGGCCCTGACGGTCTCGGAGGTGTCCTGGTGGCAGACACCCGTGACCATCGTCCAGAACGGCGTCTACCTCGTCCTGGTGCTGCTCGTGGCGCGCAGCATGGGGCTGCGCAACAAGACCGCACCGCCCGCGGTGCCCGGCACCCAGCCGCAGGCCGCGTGAACGCGGGGAGACGACAACGTCACACCGCCCCGATTGGTGGCGGGCCCGGGCGTGTGTGTATGTTTGTGCCTCGGTTCGCCCGGTGATCTGGGCGAGCCGAACCCATGGGGTATGGGGTAATTGGCAGCCCGACTGGTTCTGGTCCAGTTAGTCTAGGTTCGAGTCCTAGTACCCCAGCGAACACGACGATTTGGTTCACAAGTTAGCGAACGATAGAGTCTCGTCGGTTCTCAGCAAGATCGCCAGGCCCCCGTTGTGTAGTGGCCTAGCACGCCGCCCTCTCAAGGCGGTAGCGCGGGTTCGAATCCCGTCGGGGGTACCAACACGAAGGGTCCTGACCAGCCAAGAGCTGGGCAGGACCCTTCGTCGTTCCTGTCACATCCGGGTCCCGCCGTACGTCTTCCTCTCGAGCGCGACTTGGGAAATGGTGGTGGGCACGATGGACGAGGACGACCAGACACGAGCCTTCGAGGCCGAGCGGCCGCGGCTGCAGGGTCTTGCCTCGAAGGTGCTCGGCGACCCGGCCGAGGCGCAGGACGTGGTGCAGCAGGCGTGGTTGCGACTGCACGGCACCGAGACCGTGATCGAGAACCTGCCGGCCTGGCTGACCACGGTGACCACCCGGCTGTGCCTGGACCGCCTTCGGTCGCGTTCGCCCGTGCCGCACGCCGACCTGGAGACCGAGCTGCAGGGCAGTCCCGAGGCCGACCATGCCGGCTCCGCCGACCCCGCCGACGAGGTCGCCCTGGCCGACACGGTCGGGGTGGCGTTGCAGGTGGTGCTCGACCGGCTCTCGCCTCGAGAACGGGTGGCCTTCGTGCTCCACGACAGCTTCGGCTTCGAGTTCCCCACGATCGCGGCCGTGCTCGAGACCACGCCCGTGGCCGCACGCAAGCTCGCCTCGCGGGCGCGCGCCAAGGTGGTCCAGCCGGCGGGAGAGGACCAGCTGGCCGACTGGGCGGTGGTGGACGCCTTCATGGCCGCCGCCCGCGAGGGTGACTTCACCCGGTTGCTCGAGCTGCTCGCCCCCGACGTCGTCGTGGTCGGCGACGAGGCCGCGGTCCTGCTCGGCACCCCGGCGCTCATGGAGGGACAGCAGGAGGTGGCCACGTTCTTCAACGGAGCGGCGCAGTCCGCGCTGCCGGTCTTTCTCGGCGACCGGCCCGGGGCGGCCTGGTTCGACCGCGGCGTGGCCCGGGTGGCCTTCGACTTCGCCGTGGCCGGGGGACGGGTACGCCGGATCGACTTCCGCGCCGACCAGGACCTGCTCACGCAGGTCCGCAAGCGCAGGGCAGGGGACCCGCGGTGAAGGTCGTCTCGCCGTTCAGCTTCTCGGTCACACCTGCGCTGTCGCGATCGTCGTAGGAGTGAGAGCACACCCAGGAAGAACCGGAGATGAACTGAGATGAAGACCATGACCTGTCGCCAGCTGGGCGGCCCCTGCGAGCTGGCCCACCACGGAGAGACGGCCGACGACGTGATCGCGGCCCAGGACAAGCACCTCAAGGAGGCGGAGAAGGCCGGCGACGCCTCCCACCAGGAAGCACGCGACGCCATGAAGTCCCGCTGGCGGCACCCTAAGAAGTCGCTGGGGTGGTACAACGACGCCAAGGCGGCCTTCGCCGCCCTGCCCGAGACCTGATCACACCTGCGTCCGATTCCCGCTAGCACCGGGAGGTCCACGCGCGCAGACTGGAGGCATGGAGCTCGACCAGGACGCCTGCTACCGCGCGGTGAAGGGACGTGACCGTCGCTTCGACGGGATCTTCTACACCGCGGTGCACACCACCGGCATCTACTGCCGTCCGTCCTGTCCAGCGACCACCCCGCGGCGGGGCAACGTGTCCTTCCACCGCACCGCGGCCAGCGCCCAGGGTGCCGGGTTCCGGGCCTGCCGCAGGTGCCTGCCCGACGCCACCCCCGGGTCCCCGGAGTGGGACATCGCGGCGGACGTGGCCTCGCGGGCGATGCGCCTGGTCTCCGACGGCGTCGTCGAGCGGGAGGGGGTGGAGGGCCTGGCCGGTGCCCTCGGGTACTCCACCCGGCAGCTCAACCGGCTGGTCACCCGCGAGTTCGGCGCCGGCCCACTGGCACTGGCCCGGTCGCGTCGCGCCCAGACCGCGCGGGTGCTGATCGAGACCACCGACCTGCAGTTCTCCGAGATCGCGTTCGCGTCCGGCTTCGCGAGCGTGCGGCAGTTCAACGACACCGT
Source organism: Nocardioides sp. Z38_18 (assembly GCF_058215695.1). Lineage (NCBI taxonomy): Bacteria > Bacillati > Actinomycetota > Actinomycetes > Propionibacteriales > Nocardioidaceae > Nocardioides > Nocardioides sp. Z38_18. Next base: position 245,635 of record NZ_JBZAJE010000002.1, on the reverse strand, counting down.
CCGCGAGGTGTACGCCGCCTCGCCCACGCGGCTGCGGCAAGGGGCAGCCTCCCGGCGCCACGGGAGCAGCGCCGGCGCGATCCGCACGCGGATAGCCGTCCGCGAGCCGTTCGCCGGCGACGCCCTGCACTTCTTCCTCGCGGTCCACGCCGTGCCGGGGCTCGAGGCCACCGGGCCGGGCTGGTACGAACGCGCGCTGCGGCTCCCGCACGGCCCCGGGGTGGCCCGGGTCCACTTCGGGGAGGCGACGCCGGGACAGGTGCCCTGCACGTTCACCCTGGCCGATGCCCGGGACCTCGCACCGGCGATGGAGCGCACCCGACGCGTGCTCGACGCCGACTGCGACCCGGGTGCGGTCGACGAGGCCCTGGCCGAGGACCCGGTGCTCGCGGTGCTCGTGGCGGCGCAACCTGGACTGCGCGTCCCCGGGCACCCCGACGGTGCCGAGCTCGCGGTGCAGACCGTGCTGGGACAGCAGGTCAGCCTCGCCTCCGCCCGCACCGCAACGCGGCGCCTCGTCGAGGAACACGGCGACCCGCTGGGTCTCGACGGCGACCACGAGGTGACGCACCTGTTCCCGACGGCCGCGCGGCTCGCCGCGATCGACCCCGAGGACCCGGCCGCACTGCGGATGCCCCGCTCCCGCGCCCGGGCGCTCACCGGTCTCGCCGCCGCGCTGGAGCGCGGTGAGGTGCGGCTCGACCGCAGCGCCGACCGGGCCGGGACCCGGGCAGCCCTGCTGGCGCTGCGAGGCATCGGCCCCTGGACGGCCGACTACGTCTCCATGCGCGCGCTCGGCGACCCGGACGCGTTCCTGCCCACCGACGTCGGCGTGCGCAACGCCGCCCGCCGGCTCGGGCTGTCGGACGTGGTGAGCCGCAGCGAGGGCTGGCGGCCGTGGCGCTCCTACGCGCTGATGCGGCTGTGGTCGGTCGTGCTCGGGGACCTGCGACCAGGGAGAGAGGCGGACATAGGGTGAGGACGAGGGAGCAGGAGATGACGACGATGTGGACCGTGACGAGATCCCCGGTCGGCGACCTGCGGATCGTGGCCCGGGACGGGGCGATCGCGGCGATCGAGTACACGCCGTTCCAGGCGTCGCCGGTGGGGCTGCCCATCGGTGAGCGGGTGGACGACGACCCGTTGCTCCTCAGCGCGGTGGAGCAGCTGGCGGCGTACTTCGCCCGGGACCTGAAGCAGTTCGACCTGCCGCTGGCCCCCCGGGGCAGCGACTTCCAGCACCGGGTGTGGGAGCAGCTGCGCCTCATCGGGTACGGCGAGACCGCGTCGTACGGCGAGATCGCCCGTCGGCTCGGGATGACCAACGCCGCGTCGCGAGCGGTGGGGCTGGCCAACGGCCGCAACCCGGTTCCCATAGTGGTGCCGTGCCACCGGGTGATCGGGGCGAACGGGATGCTCACCGGCTACGCCGGGGGTATCCCGCGCAAGCAGCTGCTGCTGGAGCTGGAGCAGGACGCCCTCTTTTGAGCGGCCTGTTCTGAGCGGCCTGTTCTGAGCAGCGCCAGCGGGGGGTCAGGGGGCGAGCGTCGTGCGGCGGTAGTTCTCCAGCAGCTCCTGCACCTTGGCCTCGTCGCGGTCGGCGATCGGGATCAGGAGCTCGGCGACCACGTCGGTGAGCTCGGCGATGCGCCGGTTGAGCCGCCGGTTCTCGTGGACCGCCTCCTTGAGGTCGCGGACCAGCTCGGGGAACGAGGCTGCCGTGCGGAGCAGCCCGCGGGGCGGGGGAGTGCTGTCGCTGGTCATGGCGGCTCCTGAACGGTGGTGGGTGGATGGTTCCGGGGTCCAGCGGACCTCGAGGCGGGCAGTGCGGGGGTCCGGCTGGTCGAAGAGGTCGAGACCGGGGCCGGACTCGCGGTGCACGACCCGGCCGCCGGCGGCCTCGATCTCGCGCACGAGCTCGTCGGTGTCGAGCCGCTTGACCAGTCCGTCGGTGGTCACGCCGGGGAGGCCCTTGCCGGTCTCGGCGTACTCCAGGAACAGCGCGCCGCCGCGGCGCAGGGCCATCGAGCCGAGCCGCCACAGGTTGCGCCGGGCCTCCTGGTCCAGGCACCCGGCGAGGCCCCGTGCGTAGAGCCACGGCGGCTCGCTCTCACGGGACAGCTCCGCACCGATGAGCAGGGCCGACCGGGTGTCGTTGAGCACCAGGACGCGCACGTCGGCTTCCTGGTCGCCGCGGGAGAGCTTGCGCGCGGCCTGGCGTACGGCGGTGCCGGCGAAGTCGGCGGCGACCACGCGGTGCCCCTGCCGCTTGAACCAGGCGGCGTCGCGGCCGTTGCCGGTGCCGAGGTCGACGACAACGGCGGCCTCGGGCATCCGCGAGCGTGCCCAGGAGGCGAACGTCGATCCCTTGCGCGGGATCTCGTCCTTGCGGTAGCGCAGCAGCTCGTTCCAGGGGATGACGTGGGTGCGGAAGCCGCGCATCCACCCGTCGAGGCGGCGCAGGCCAGGCAGGGGGTCGACGGGCTGGAACGCCGGGTCCGGGACCCGCCAGCTCGGCCCGTAGAGGAACTCCAGGACCGCCTCCGGGTCCGCCGGCGCGGCCAGCTCCACGCCTTCGAGGACGACCGTCGAGGCGGGGGTCAGGGCCTCGCGGGGGAGGTGGCCGCTGCGCCCGCCGAGCTGGTAGAAGACGCCCTCGACGTGGAAGGCACCGAACACGTCGACGTGCACGTTCCTCCCGTCGGACAGCGGCAGGAACAGCTTGAGGTCGGCCCCGGACATCCGGACCACCTTCCAGCCGAGCTCGCGCATCTCGCGCTCCATCCGGAACGACTCGCGGATGATGTCGGCCGGGTGCGTGTGTGCGCTGAGGTAGGCGAGGTCGGAGTCGGAGTCGTGCCCGATCATCGCCCCGGAACGGACGGCTCCGAGCAGGCAGCCGTAGCTCACGTGGGCGTCGATCCCGACCTTGTCGCGCAGGTCGGCGATCGCGCGTGCCGTGCCCTCGGCGATCTGCCGGCGTACGTCGTCGCCGGTCTCGGAGAAGACCCGGGTCAGGTGCCCGGCCTTGTCCAGGGCCAGCGGGTGCCCGTGCGCGTCCCGCAGCTCCAGCCGCGCGGTGTTGCCACGAAAGGAGACCGGGCCGTCGAAGTGCACCTGCTCGTCGTCGCTGCCGGCCAGCCGCACGTGCGTGGTGCCGTCGAGCAGGGGGCGGATCACCTGGGGCCAGTCGATCCGGCGGCCCGCGCGGGTGCGGACGCCGTCACGGTCGGGGACGAACGACCAGACGTATCTCCCGTCGAAGGAGACCACCACCGGGTCGTGGCCTGCGGCCGGGATGACGACGTGCTCGTCGGTGACGATCGCGGACACGAGGGCCGGGGGCATGTGGGCTCCGATCGGACATCCCAGGAATGAAAGTCGAGTGGAAGACTACACTTAAACCCTGGGGCTGATCACACGTTAGGCCCCGGCGAGCCGCGCGGGCGTGAATGACCCGTGTCGCGCTCGCGAGCCACTGCGCGAGTGCGCGTCATCGGGTCATCCGTTCCCGGTCGTGCCGGAGAGCGTGGATCGGCTGTCCAGCAGGAAGGTCTCCAGGCTGCGTGCGGGGGTCCCGGTGACCTGCTCCACCGTGTCGGTGACCGTCGCGAAGCTGCCTGCGGCGACCCGCTCGAACGTGAGGACGTTCAGGTCGCGCTCGAAGCCCTCGGTCCCGGCCACGGCGTCCTCCACCGAGACCTCGCGGATCTCGACCGGGCGGCCGACCACGCGGGAGAGGTGGTCGGCGGTCTCCGTCAGTGCGAGTGCTCGCGGGCCGGTGAGCTCGTAGGTCCGGCCGCCGTGACGGCCGTCCAGCAGGGCCTGCTCGGCCACCGCGGCGATGTCGCGGGCGTCGATCCACGCGATCCGGCCGCCGCCGGCGGCGAACGCCAGGTCCTCGCCGCGGACGATCTGGTCGCGGAAGAAGCGAGGATCGGTGAACACCTGCATGAACCAGCTGGGGCGCAGGATGGTCCAGTCGTGACTGCTCTCCCGGACGGCGCGCTCGGCACGCGGCGCCCAGCCCTCGGGGCCGACGGAGTCCGCGTCCTGCTCCGAGAGCAGCACCACGCGAGAAGTCGCCGGCGTCCGGGCGAGGAGGTCGCGGATCAGCTCCGGCGCCTCCGGCCGGTCCGGGCGTACGACGTAGACCGCGTCGGTCTCCTCGACTGCCGCTGCCCAGCCCTCCGGGTCGTCCCAGGAGAACGCGATCGGCCGGACTCCGTCGATGCGCACAGCGGAGGGGTCACTGCTGCCACCGAGGACCTCGACCTCGGGGCGGGAGGCGAGAAGTCTCGCCAGCGGGTCGCCGGTCTTGCCGCGGACGCCGGTCACGAGGACGCGCTTCCTGCCGGCTGCCTGGCTCATGGGCGCACTGTGCCATCCGGCGCCGTGCAGCACACCCTCTGCGGTTGCCGTGTCCGAAACCCGCCGGACCGGGTGGCCGGCCCCCGTGGCTGGAGGCCGTCACTCGTGGGTGCTACTCGGCCGCGGCGCGGCGCAGCGACTCGGAGAGGCGCTCGGCGGCCGCGAGCACGGCGGGTGCGTGCATCCGGCCGGGCTGGCGGGAGAGCCGCTCGAGGGGTCCCGAGACAGACACTGCGGCGATGATCTTGCCGCTGGGGGAGCGCACCGGTGCGGACACCGAGGCGACTCCCTGCTCGCGCTCGCCGATCGACTGCGCCCAGCCACGGCGACGGATGCCGGCCAGGGCGGTCGCGGAGTAGGCGGCGTTCTGCAGCCCGCGGTGCATCCGCTCGGGGTCCTCCCAGGCGAGCAGCACCTGGGCGGCGGAGCCCGCGCGCATGGTCAGCTGGGAACCGATCGGGATGGTGTCGCGCAGGCCGCTGGGGCGTTCTGCCGCTGCGACGCACACGCGGTGCTCACCTTGGCGACGCCACAGCTGGGCGGACTCGCCGGTGATGTCGCGCAGGCGGGCCAGCACCGGGCCGGCGGTGGCGAGCAGGCGGTCCTCGCCGGCGGCGGCCGAGAGCTCCGCGAGGCGTGGGCCGAGGACGAAGCGCCCCTGCATGTCGCGTGCCACCAGCCGGTGGTGCTCGAGGGCGACCGCGAGGCGGTGGGCCGTGGGACGCGCCAATCCTGTGCCGGCGACCAGTCCGGCGAGGGTGGCAGGACCTGACTCCAGTGCAGCAAGTACCAGGGCGGCCTTGTCCAGGACGCCGACTCCACTTGTGTTGTCCATATTCTAATACTGCCGTCTCGTAGTATGGGATGCAACGGTTAGGATCGGGCTCACGTCTTTGTGAGAACTGTTCAGCATGATGAACGAACCAGGAGGGATTCGGATATGGGTAAGACGCTTTCGGAAAAAGTCTGGGACGAGCACGTCGTCCGCAGCGCCGAGGGCGAGCCGGACCTCCTCTACATCGATCTCCACCTGATCCACGAGGTCACCTCACCCCAGGCATTCGACGGGCTGCGGCTCGCAGGTCGCACCGTACGCCGCCCCGACCTCACCCTGGCTACCGAGGACCACAATGTCCCCACCCTGGACTGGGACAAACCCATCGCCGACCCCGTTTCGCGCACCCAGGTGGACACTCTGCGCAAGAACACCGCCGAGTTCGGCGTGCGCTCTCACCCACTGGGAGATGTCGAGCAGGGGATCGTGCACATCATCGGCCCGCAGCTGGGCCTGACCCAGCCCGGCATGACGATCGTGTGTGGGGACTCTCACACCTCCACCCACGGGGCCTTCGGCGCCATCGCGTTCGGCATCGGCACCTCCGAGGTCGAGCATGTGCTCGCCACCCAGACGCTGATGCAGGCCCGCCCCAAGACGATGGCCGTCACGGTCACCGGCTCCCTGCCCGAGGGCGTCACCGCCAAGGACCTGGTGCTGGCCCTGATCACGCAGACCGGCACCGGCGGCGGGCAGGGCTACATCGTGGAGTACCGCGGCCCCGCCATCGAGGCGCTCTCCATGGAGGCCCGGATGACGGTGTGCAACATGAGCATCGAGTGGGGCGCGAAGGCGGGGATGATCGCTCCCGACCAGACGACCTTCGACTACATCAAGGGCCGGCCCGAGGCGCCCAAGGGTGCCGACTGGGACGCCGCCGTGGAGCACTGGAAGTCCCTGGTCACCGACGACGACGCGGTCTTCGACGAGGAGATCGTCCTGGACGCCTCGACGCTGACGCCGTTCGTCACCTGGGGGACCAACCCCGGCCAGGGTGTGCAGCTCGGCGGCGTGGTCCCGGACCCGGCCGGGTTCGAGGACGCCGACGCCCGCATCGGCGCCGAGAAGGCGCTGGAGTACATGGCGCTCGAGGCCGGCACCCCGATGCGCGAGGTCAAGGTCGACACGGTCTTCGTCGGCTCGTGCACCAACGGCCGCATCGAGGACCTGCGCCTCGCCGCGGAGATCCTCCAGGGCAGGACCGTCGACCCGGACACCCGGCTGCTCGTCGTACCCGGCTCGTTCCGGGTCCGGATGCAGGCCGAGGAGGAGGGCCTCGACACCATCTTCAAGGAGGCCGGGGCCGAGTGGCGTGGCGCCGGCTGCTCGATGTGCCTGGGGATGAACCCCGACCAGCTCGCCCCCGGTGAGCGCAGCGCATCGACCTCGAACCGCAACTTCGAGGGACGCCAGGGCAAGGGCGGACGCACGCACCTCGTCTCGGTCCCCGTGGCCGCCGCCACCGCGGTGCGCGGCACCCTCAGCTCGCCCGCGGACCTGCCCGCGCCGGCGACCACGAGCCCCATCGGCAAGGAGGCCTGAGCATGGAGAAGTTCCGCACCCACACCGGTGTCGGCGTCCCGATGCGCCGCAGCAACGTCGACACGGACCAGATCATCCCGGCCGTCTACCTCAAGCGCGTCACCCGGACCGGCTTCGAGGACGGGCTCTTCGCAGGCTGGCGCGCCGACCCGGCCTTCGTGCTGAACAGGCCGGAGTACGCCGCTGGCTCGGTCCTCGTCGCCGGACCCGACTTCGGCACCGGCTCCTCGCGCGAGCACGCCGTGTGGGCCCTGCAGAACTACGGGTTCCGTGCCGTGATCAGCCCGCGCTTCGCCGACATCTTCCGCGGCAACTCCGGCAAGGCCGGACTGGTCGCCGCGCAGGTCGACGAGAAGGTCGTGCAGCGCCTGTGGGACTACCTCGAGGAGTTCCCCGGAGCGACCGTGACCGTCGACCTGGAGACGCGAACCGTCAAGGCTGGTGAGGGTCCTGACGCGATCGTCGACTCCTTCGACATCGACGACTACACCCGGTGGCGGCTGCTGGAAGGACTCGACGACGTGGGCATCACGCTCTCGCACGAAGAGGACATCGAGCGGTTCGAGAAGAGCCGCCCATCGTGGAAACCGGCCACAATTCACTGATCTGATGGGGTTTTCCGCAGAACAACTCCTGCGACACGCCCCTTTCCCATTGTGGTGGGTGTCACTTTTCCCTAGCGTGCAAGGGATTAGTCGGGCATCGTGGCTCGGCTGACGTTCACGGAAGGGAAGCTTGTGAACAAGAGTCAGTTGATCGACGCGCTCGCAGCTCGTTACGAAGGCAACCGCAAGGCGGCCGCGCACGCGCTCGAGTCGGTGCTCGACACCATCACCCGCGAGGTCGCTCGCGGCGAGAAGGTCGCCATCACGGGCTTCGGCTCGTTCGAGAAGCGCGTCCGGGACGCCCGGTGGGTGCGCAACCCCGCGACCGGTGACCGGATCAAGGCCAAGAAGAAGGCCGTTCCGGCGTTCAAGGCCGGTGCGCAGCTCAAGGACGTCGTCTCCGGAGCCAAGAAGCTGCCCAAGCTGACCCTCGCCGCGGTGGAGAAGGCGGCCCCGGCTGCCGCGAAGCCGACCGTGCGCAAGACGGCCGCTGTTGCGAAGAAGGCCACCGGGGCCGGCTCGTCGTCGACCTCCAAGAAGTCGGCCGCGAAGAAGTCGTCGGCGACCAAGGCTCCTGCGAAGTCCACGGCCAAGAAGTCCTCGCCGGCGAAGAAGTCGACGAGCACCTCGACCGCCAAGAAGGCCTCCACGACGAAGTCGGCTGCTACCAAGGCTCCCGCCAAGTCCACGGCCAAGAAGTCCTCGCCGGCGAAGAAGTCGACGAGCACCTCGACCGCCAAGAAGGCCTCCACCACGAAGTCGGCCGCGACCAAGGCCTCGTCGAGCTCGGCCACCAAGTCCACGGCGGCCAAGTCCGCGGCCAAGAAGTCCTCGCCGGCGAAGAAGTCGACGAGCTCCTCGACCGCCAAGAAGTCCCCGGCCAAGAAGAGCACCGCGAAGAAGTCCTGAACCACGCCCCAGCGCAGCGGCGGTGACCCGGAAGGGTCACCGCCGTTCGTGCGTCCGGGCCCGGGGACTCACGAACGCGGCAGGTCGACCGGGCCGAGCGCCTGCGCGGTGTGCGCACCCACCCCGGTGCGCATCGCCCGGGCGAGGTCGGCCCGGGTGTCGACGTCCATGCGCAACGTCGGCACCTCGGCGCGCACCGGCCTGGCCCCGGAGACCTCGTGGCGGTGGGCCGAGTCCGCACCGAAACGAGGATCGAGGTCCACACCGGGACCGGCGGCGAGCAGCGTCGTACCGTCCCCGGAGGCGTCCGCGACGAACCAGCGCGGGGTGACCCCCGACCCCAGGGCGACGTCGAGGTCCGCGGAGGTCAGGCACGGCAGGTCGGCGCACATCGCGGCCACTCCCAGGTGGGGGTGCAGCAGTCGCACCCGCAGCGAGGCGAGCTCCAGGGCCCGGTTCAGGTCGCCGGCGCCCTCGTCCTCGAGGCGGATCGCGCCGTCGACCTCGAAGCCCGGCTCGGCGGTCACGACGTAGACCTGGGTGACCGAGGCCGCCTCGCGTGCCGCGGTGATCGCGTCGAGCGCGAAGGCGCGCATGAGGGGCGCCCTCTGGTCCGGGGCGGGTACCTCCAGACGCGACTTGGCCAGGGTGAGGGTCTTCACCGGCATCAGGAGCGCGAACGTCTGGGGCATCGGCCCGATCCTCTCAGCACGTCGCGGCCGAGGGCGACGAGCCCACACGAACGGGCGCGGGTCAGCCCCGCTTCAGCGTCTCCGGAGGTGGTCAGGGCGTAGGGTCGCGAGACGCAGGGACGGGAGATCAGGAGGTCTGGTGGCGAAGGTTCGGCGGCTGCAGCACAAGCTCGGCTGGGCGTGGGGGACGGTCGTCGTCATCGTCAAGCCCACCCTGCTGACGCTGACCAGGCGGGACTGGATCGACGGCGAGAAGATCCCGGCCACCGGCGGCTGCGTGGTGGCGGTGAACCACATCTCCCACATCGACCCGCTGACCCTGGGGCACTTCCTCTACGAGCACGGGCGCCTGGTGCGCTACCTGACCAAGGACGCGCTGTTCCGCACGCCGGTGGTCAAGCACATCGTCAGGGACGCGGGCCAGATCCCCGTCTCCCGGATGAGCGAGGGGGCCGCCAGTGCGTTCCAGGCGGCCGTCGAGGCGGTCCGTCAGGGCGAGTGCATCGGGGTCTACCCCGAGGGCACCATCACCAAGGACCCGGACGGGTGGCCGATGCGCGGCAAGACCGGCGCGGCCCGGATCGCCCTGGCCACCGGTGCGCCGGTTATCCCGGTCGGTCAGTGGGGGGCCCAGGACATCCTTCCGGCGTACACCCTGCGCCCGCACGTGTTCCCGCGGCGTACGGCGCACTACAAGGTCGGCGACCCGGTCGACCTCGACGACCTGCTCGGCCAGCCGGTCACGGCCGAGCTGCTGCACACGGCGACGGACCGGATCATGGCGGCGATCACGTCGCTGGTGGAGGAGCTGCGCGGCGAGCAGGCGCCCGCCGTACGCTTCGACCCGAGGCAGTCGGGCGTGACCGAGATCGGAAACCCTCTCAAGAAGAAGCGGTGGAACCAGGGATGAGCAAGGTCGCGGTGTTCGGAGCCGGATCGTGGGGCACGGCGTTCAGCCTGGTGCTGGCCGACGCAGGCAACGACGTCACCATCTGGGGACGCCGGCCCGAGGTGTGCGAGGCGATCAACGAGCGTCACGAGAACGCCGAGTACTTCCCGGGCATCGAGCTCCCCGAGACCATCCGTGCCACCACCGATCCCGCCGAGGCCGCGGCCGACGCCGAGTTCGTGGTGCTCTCCGTGCCCTCGCAGACCCTGCGCCACAACCTCGGCCAGTGGACCGACGTGATGCCGAGCGACGCGGTCTTCGTCTCGGTGATGAAGGGCATCGAGCTCGGCACCACCAAGCGGATGAGCGAGGTGATCGCCGAGGTCACCGGTGCCGGTCCCGAGCGGATCGCGGTCGTCAGCGGACCCAACCTCGCCCGCGAGATCGCCCTGCGCGAACCCGCGGCCAGCGTGATCGCCTGTGCCGACGAGTCGGTTGCCGCGCGCCTGCAGGACCTGTGCCACTCCCAGGCGTTCCGGCCCTACCGCAGCACCGACGTCCTCGGCTGCGAGCTCGGCGGCGCCTACAAGAACGTGGTTGCGTTGTGCGTGGGGATGGCGGTGGGCCTGGGCTTCGGCGACAACACCACGGCCTCGCTGATCACCCGTGGCCTGGCCGAGACCGCCCGCCTGGCGATGAAGCTCGACGCCGACCCGCTCACCCTGATGGGCCTGGCCGGCCTCGGCGACCTCGTCGCGACCTGCTCCTCCCCGCTCTCGCGCAACCGCACGTTCGGCGAGAAGCTCGGCCAGGGGATGACCACCGAGGAGATCGTCGCCTCCACCAGGCAGGTGGCCGAGGGCGCCAAGTCGTGCGCCTCGATCTACGACCTCGCCGACCGCAACGGCGTCGACGCCCCGGTGGCCCAGCACGTGGCCGCCGTGGTCGCCGGCGAGATGAGCGCCCGGGACATGATGTACGCCTTCATCGCCCGCGACACCAAGCACGAGCGGGACTGACTCAGCGGTACGGCGCTCGCTAGCCCTTCGCCGAGTCCAGCGCCTGCTCGAGGTCCTCCCAGAGGTCCTCGACGTCCTCGATGCCCACCGAGAGGCGGAGCAGGCCCTCGGGGATGCTGCCGGGCTCGGACTTCCAGCGGCGGCGCCGCTCCAGGGTGGACTCGACGCCGCCGAGCGAGGTGGCGTAGACCCAGAGCTGCGTGCCGTGCTGGACGAGGTCGGCCGCACCGCCGTGGGGGAGCACGATCGAGATCATCGCCCCGAAGCCCGGGTAGCGGACCTCGGCGACGTCGGGGCGCTCCCGCAGCCGGCGTACGAGCTCCTGGGCGTTGGCCTGGGCCCGCTCCATCCGCAGCGGCAGGGTCCGTAGCCCGCGCAGCGCCAGCCAGGCCTCGAAGGTGCCGGGGATCGCCCCGTAGAGGTCGCGGCGGCCCTTGAGCACCCCGTGGAGCGCGTCGTCGCGGGTGACCACGGCCCCCATGAGGACGTCGGAGTGCCCGGAGATGTACTTGGTGGCGGAGTGCACCACCAGGTCGACGCCCCACTCCAGCGGCTGCTGCAGGACCGGCGTCGCGAAGGTGTTGTCGACGACCACGTAGGCGCCGGCCCGGTGGGCGGCCTCGGTGATCGCGGGGATGTCCGCGATCTCCATCGCCGGGTTGGTGGGGGACTCCAGCCACACCAGAGAGGCGTCCTCGCAAGCGGCGCTGACGGCCTCGGTGTCGGTGATGTCGACCAGGACGGGAGCGACGCGCGCGCGCAGCTCGAGGTCGCCGAGCTGCATCAGGGCGCCGTTGTAGCAGTGCCGGGGGGCCACCACCTTCTCCCCGTTGCCGACCAGGTCGAAGATCGTCCCGACGGCTGCCAGGCCACTCGAGAAGGCCAGGCAGCGGCCGCCCTCCAACGCCCCGAGGGCGTCCTCGAAAGCCGTCCAGGTGGGGTTGGTGTAGCGGCCGTACTCGCGGTCACCACCCGCGACGTACGTCGAGGCCATCGTGATCGGCGTGTTCAGCGGCTGGTCGGCCTCGTGGGGTGGACGACCGACATGGACAGCTTGGGTGGCAGGGCGCATGTCGCCAGCGTATTTGTCAGGGGCTCCGCCGGTAGGGTCGGGCGGGTGAGCAGCTCCTCGGTACCGGCCCGCAAGCCGCGTGTGGCGGTCATCTTCGGCGGGCGCTCCAGCGAGCACTCCATCTCCTGCATCTCGGCCGGCAGCGTGCTGGCCGCGATCGACAAGGACAAGTACGACGTCGTTCCCGTCGGCATCGCCCGGGACGGCCGCTGGGTGCTCGAGTCGGTCGAGCCCGGCCACCTCGCGCTCGGCCCCGGCGGCGAGCTGCCCTCGGTGTCCGGGGAGCGGGAGATCACCCTGGTCAACGGTCAGGGGCTGGTCGTCACCGAGCCCGGGGACGTCCCCAAGGTGCTCGGCGAGGTCGACGTGGTCTTCCCGGTGATGCACGGGCCCTGGGGCCAGGACGGGACCCTGCAGGGCCTGCTGGAGATGGCCGGCGTGCGCTACGTCGGCGCCGGCGTCCTCTCCAGCGCCGTGGGCACCGACAAGCACTTCATGAAGCAGGTCTTCCTGGCCGCGGGCCTGCCGGTCCTGCCCTACGTGCTGGTGCGCCCGCGCCAGTGGGAGAAGGACCCGGCCGCGGTCCGCGAAGCCGTGGAGGCGCTGGACTACCCGGTGTTCGTCAAGCCCGCCCGGGCCGGCTCCAGCTTCGGCATCACCCGGGTGGACAGCGCCGAGGGGCTCGACGCGGCGATCGAGGAGGCCCGGCGCTTCGACCCGAAGGTGCTCGTCGAGACGGCGGCGGTCAACGCCCGCGAGGTGGAGATCGGCGTGCTCCAGGGACTCGGCGGCGGTGACCCCGAGACCAGCGAGATCGCCGAGATCAAGGTGGGCGCCGAGCACGCGTTCTACGACTTCGAGGCGAAGTACCTCGAGGAGAGCTTCCAGATCCCCGCCTCCCTGAACGAGGACGTGACCGAGAGCGTGACCACGCTGGCGGTGCGCGCCTTCGAGGCGCTCGACGTCGAGGGCCTGGCCCGCGTCGACTTCTTCGTGCTCCCGGACGGCCGGGTGATGCTCAACGAGGTCGAGACGATGCCGGGCTTCACCGCCACGTCGATGTTCCCGCTGCTGTGGCAGGCCTCGGGGCTGACCTACCCCGAGCTGGTCGAGCGGCTGGTGCAGCTGGCCACCGAGCGGAGCACCGGGCTGCGCTAGCAGCGACTTGTCGAGGGCTGTGCACGGTTTCCACCCGGCACGGCCCTTGTCGAGCGTCCATAACCCCGATTTACATGGGGTTCTAGGAGCAGCGCTTGACCACCTTGGTGTGCGCCTCGATGGCGTCGGCCAGGTCGACCATGGCGGCGACCGGGGGCCGGTACCGCGCCGGGAGCCGCACCTCGACGGCCGGGACCCGGCCGTAGGTGGTCATCACCACGTCGACGTCCTGGTCATCCATCCCCTCGGAGGGGACGAACCAGTCCAGGTCGTTGGCCGTCTGGCAGCCGACGATCGGGTCGTAGTCCTCGGGCTCGCCGACGCCGCAGCGCAGCACGATGGGCGGGTCGCCCCAGGCGGCGCCGAGGGGATTGCCCTTGGTCTCGCGCCGCTCCTGGTCCGAGACCGAGTCGGGCAGGTCGTCGACGAGGGCGGCGCACGCCTCGCGCTGGGACGCGGGCACGTCGGTGTCCGGCACGCCGACCTTGCAGCCGGTGAGCACGACGAGCGCGACGACGCCCGCCAGCCCGAGGGCTGACGGGCGTCCGGGTCGAGCGTGCTGCCGGGGCAGCAGGCGTCGCGGCGGGAGGCTCAGATGTGTACGACGGGGCACGTCAGCGTGCGGGTGATGCCCTCGAGCGTCTGGACCTTGGCCACGACGAGCTTGCCCAGCTCGTCGACGTTGCGGGCCTCGGCACGAACGATGACGTCGTAGGGACCAGTGACGTCCTCGGCGAGGACGACGCCCTTGATCTCGGTGATCCGCTGGGCGACCTCGGCGGCCTTGCCGACATCGGTCTGGATCAGGATGTAGGCCTGCACGACCATGTGGCACTCCCTCGGTGGATCGGAAAAGTACGTCGGAACCGTCTCGCAACCTACCCGACACCCTGCCGGGGTGGAACCGACGGCCCCGCCGGGGACGTCGGGAGGGTCTGGTGGGATGGGTCCATGAGCTCCTCGCAATTCGCCGCCGGCGCCACCCTGGCCGACGTGGGGGAATTCGGTCTGGTGACCGCCCTCACCGGTCGCTTCGAGCAGGGAGCGCAGGTCTTCGTGGGCCCGGGGGACGACGCCGCGGTGCTGCGTACGCCGCGGGGACACGTCGTGGTCTCCACCGACCTGCTCGTCGAGGGCCGGCACTTCCGCCGCGAATGGGCACCCGCACGTGACATCGGTCGCAAGGCGGCGGCCGCCAACCTCTCCGACATCAACGCCATGGGCGGTACGGCGCACTCGCTGACCGTCGGGCTCGGGGCTCCCCAGGACCTACCGGTCGCCTGGATGCTCGAGCTCGCCGACGGGATCGCGGAGGAGGCGGCCCTGGTCGGGGCCAGCATCGTCGGCGGCGACCTGACCACGGCGAGCGAGGTCGTGGTCGCGGTGACGGTGATGGGCACCTGCGAGGTGGCGCCCGTGCTGCGCAGCGGCGCCCAGCCCGGCGACGTGGTCGCACTGGCCGGCCGCCAGGGCTGGGCCGCCGCCGGCCTCGCGGTGCTCGGCCGCGGGTTCCGCTCCCCACGCGCCCTGGTCGAGGCCTACCAGCGGCCCCGGCCTCCCTACGCCGCGGGACCGCTCGCCGCCCACGGTGGCGCCACCGCGATGATCGACGTCTCGGACGGGCTGCTGGCCGACCTCGGGCACATCGCGAGCGACTCGGGCGTGGTGATCGACGTGCGCAGCGACGCCTTCGAGCTCGCCGACGCCATGCACGCCGTGGGCTCGGCCCTCGGGGTCGACCCGATGCGGTTCATCCTCGGGGGAGGAGACGACCACGCGATCGCGGCCACCTTCCCCGCGGGCGTGGCCCTGCCCGAGGGGTTCACCGTGATCGGCCAGGTGACGCAGGCCGGCGACGATGTCGCCGGGATCACGGTCGACGGAGCGGCGTACGACGGCCCGGCGGGCTGGTCGCACTTCGGCTGAGCCGTTCGGCCGCTGGATCCGGGTACAGCGAAACGGCGCACCCGAGTAGCAGGGTGCGCCGTCAGGCAGTGTTGTCAGACGGTCAGCGGGTGACCTTGCCGGCCTTCAGGCAGCCGGTGCAGACGTTGAGACGCTTGGGCGCACCGTTCACGGTCGCGCGCACACGCTGGATGTTCGGGTCGAAGCGACGCTTCGTGATTTTGCGCGACCAGGGACGGTTGTTGCCGAAACCGGGCTTCTTGGCGCAGATGTCGCAGACGGCAGCCACCGTGCACTCCTCGGATAGTTCTGGGATTCAGATCGGGGGGTCCGGAACTCACCGAAGTGAGCGGTCCGGACAACCTCACGAGACTAACTCAGAGCCGTGTCTCGACGCGAATCGAGACTGAACAACTACGGTGATCCCTCACCCTCACCCGCCAGGAGTACGACGTATGCCAGCACGCGAAGAGGTCGCCACCTTCGACCTCGACGTCGTACGCCGGTTCGCCGACCTCGCGGTGGACGGGCTCGCCGCCGCGCGTGAGGAGATCGACGCCCTCAACGTCTACCCGGTGCCCGACGGCGACACCGGCACCAACATGTTCCTCACCGTGGAGTCGGCCCGGGACGCCTTGGTCCACGCCCTCGAGGAGCACCCCGACGACCTCCGTGCGGCGTTGCACGCCTACTCGCGCGGCGCGCTGCTCGGCGCCCGGGGCAACTCGGGGGTGATCCTGAGTCAGCTCGTCGGGGCCCTGCTGCGCCGGATCGGCCAGGCCGGGCCCGGTGACCGGTCGGCGGCCGTGTTCGCGGAGGGGATGGCCCTGGCCACCGACGCCGCCTACTCCGCGGTCGGCAAGCCGGTGGAGGGCACGATCCTCAGCGTCGCGCGGGCCGCCTCGCAGGCGGCCGCCGAGGCCGCGGAGGTGCCGGAGGACCGCCTCGGCGACGTCGTCCGCGCCGCGGCGACCGCTGCCCGCGAGGCTCTGGCGAGGACTCCCGACCAGCTGCAGGTCCTCAAGGACGCCGAGGTGGTGGACGCCGGCGGCCGCGGGCTGTGCGTGGTGCTCGACTCCGCCGAGTCGGCGATCACCGGCAAGCGGGCCGCCTCGGCCACGCCGCGGGTCGGTCACCCGGCGATCCCGGTGGTCAGGGTGCCCACCGACGACCTGACCGAGGACGGCCCCGCCTACGAGGTGATGTACCTCCTGCAGGCCGACGACCAGGACATCCCCCAGCTGCGCGAGGAGCTGGCGCCGCTGGGCGACTCGCTGGTCGTGGTCGGTGGCGAGGGACTGTGGAACGTGCACATCCACGTCGACGACGTGGGCGCTGCCGTCGAGGCCGGCATCCGTGCGGGGGTGCCGCGACGGATCGCGGTCACGCACTTCGCCGAGCAGGTCGCCCGGGCCAGGCAGAAGCGGTCCGAGCGCCAGGGCCGCAAGCTGGTGATCATGGCCGCCGGCCCGGGGTTGGCGGAGCTGTTCGAGAAGTCCGGCGCGGAGGTCCTGCGGGGCGGACCGGGCAGCAGGCCGAGCACGGGGGAGGTGCTGGCCGCGATCGAGGCGACCGGCGCCAAGGAGGTCATCGTCCTGCCCAACGACCCGGACACCATCGGCGTCGCGGAGGCGGCGGCCCACGAGGCCGAGGCCAGAGGGGTGCAGGTCGTGGTGATCCCCACGCGGGCCCAGGTCCAGGGCATCGCCGCGCTCGCCGTGCACGAGCCCGGACGCCCGCTGGAGAGCGACGTGGTGCAGATGACCTCGGCGGCGCGCGGCGCCCGCGACGGCGCGGTCACGGTGGCCGCCAAGCAGGCGATGACCACCGCCGGTCCCTGTGCCGTGGGCGACATCCTCGGCGTGGTGCACGGCGACTTCGCCATCGTCGGCGAGGACCTCTACGAGGTCGCGACCGGCGTGCTCGAGCGTCTCCTCGGTGGCGGCGGCGAGCTGGTGACGCTCGTGGCCGGATCGGAGGCGGGCGACCTCGCGCAGGCCTGCGAGCACTGGGTCCAGCGGGCCCATCCCGGGGTGGACGTGGTGCTCTACCAGGGTGGGCAGGAGCGCTACCCCCTGCTGATGGCGGTGGAGTAGTGGTCCAGGTCTCGTGGGACTCACCCGTCGCGGCGGTCGGGGGGAAGCACTACAAGAAGATCGTCAAGGCCACCGGCGTCGAGACCGTCGGCCAGCTCCTCGGCATCTATCCGCGCCGCTACGTGCGCAAGGGCTCCCTGAGCGAGCTCGAGGAGCTCACCGAGGGAGACATCCTCTCCCTGGTGGGCGAGGTGGTCTCGTCGGCGCAGAAGCCCTACCAGGACAAGCGCACCCGGCGTACCGCCTACCGGCTGGAGGTGCGGGTCCGCGCGGAGGGCGGCAGCCTGCTGCTGACCTACTTCGACAAGCACCAGACCACCGCCGACTGGCGCGCCACCCAGGAGCTGCCCGTCGGGAGCGTGGGCGTCTTCAGCGGCCGGTTGAAGTGGTTCAACCACCAGTGGCAGCTGACCAACCCCGCCTCCAGGATGTACGGCGGTCCCGGTGACGACCTCGCCGAGATGCCCGACCTGATCCCGCTCTACGCCTCGGTGGCGGGGGTGAACACCTGGCAGTTCGAGGACACCATCCGGATGGCGCTCGACCTCGTCGAGGAGGTGCCGGAGGTCCTCCCGGAGGCGGTGCGGGAGGCCGAGGACCTGATCGCGGCCGGGCCGGCGTACCGCTGGATCCACCGGCCGGACACCTACGCCCAGAAGGCCAGCGCGGAGAAGCGGCTCAAGTTCGACGAGGCGTTCATCACCCAGACCGTGCTCGCCCGGCGCCGCGCGGCCGTCGAGTCCACCGTCGCGAACCCGCGACCGGGCAGGCCCGGCGGGCTGCTGGACCGGTTCGACCAGCGGCTGCCGTTCGCCCTGACCCAGGGGCAGCGCGACGTGGGGGAGGAGATCGCAGGCGAGCTCGGCCTCGGCCACCCGATGCACCGGCTGCTCCAGGGCGAGGTCGGGTCGGGCAAGACCGTGGTCGCGCTGCGCGCCATGCTCCAGGTGGTCGACTCCGGCGGGCAGGCCGCGCTGCTGGCCCCCACCGAGGTGCTCGCCCAGCAGCACCACCGCTCCATGCTCGGCATGCTCGGTGACCTCGCCGAGGGCGGCCTGCTCGGCGGTGCCGAGGGCGCGACCCGCGTCGCGCTGCTGACCGGCTCACTGAACGCCGCCGCCCGCCGGCAGGCGCTGGCCGAGGCGGCGGGCGGGGAGGCCGGGATCGTCATCGGCACCCACGCCCTGCTCGAGGAGCACGTCCAGTTCGCCGACCTCGGCCTCGTCGTGGTCGACGAGCAGCACCGGTTCGGGGTCGAGCAGCGCGCCGCGCTCGGCACCAAGGCCGGGCTCCCGCCGCACGTGCTCGTGATGACGGCGACCCCGATCCCGCGCACCGTGGCGATGACCGTCTTCGGGGACCTCGACACCTCCACGCTCTCCGAGCTCCCGGCCGGCCGCGGCGAGGTGCAGACGACCGTCGTCCCCATCCTGGCCCGCCCGGAGTGGCTCGAGCGCGCCTGGGAGCGGGTCCGCGAGGAGGTCGCGGCCGGCCACCAGGCCTACGTCGTGTGCGCCCGGATCGACCCCGACGAGGGCACTGAGGACCCCGAGGTCAAGGTGCCGCTGCGGGCGGTGGAGGAGCTGGCGCCGGAGCTGGCCGCGGGTGCGCTCTCGGGGCTGCGCGTGGAGATGCTGCACGGCCGGCTCGCGCCCGAGGAGAAGGACCGCGTGATGCAGGCGTTCGCCGCGGGCGAGGTCGACGTGCTCGTCTCGACCACCGTGATCGAGGTGGGCGTCGACGTGCCCAACGCCACGGTGATGGTCATCCTCGACGCCGACCGCTTCGGCGTCTCCCAGCTGCACCAGCTCCGTGGCCGGATCGGCCGGGGCGGGCACAACGGTCTCTGCCTCCTGGTCAGCGCCGCGGACCCGGCCGGCCCCTCGATGGAGCGGCTGCTCGCCGTGGCCGGGACCCGCGACGGGTTCGAGCTCTCCCGCATCGACCTCGAGCAGCGCCGCGAGGGCAACGTCCTCGGCAGCGAGCAGAGCGGGGGCCGCTCGGGGCTCAAGCTGCTCTCGGTGCTCCGCGACGAGGACGTGATCACCCGTGCCCGCGCCGCGGCCAAGGCCAACCTGGCCGCCGACCCGGACCTGTCCAGCACCCCTGCCCTGGCCGCCGCGACCCGCCTGCTCGAGGAGTCCGAGCAGGCGGAGTACCTGGAGAAGACATGACCCGCATCATCGGCGGCTCCGCGGGCGGCCGCCGGCTCAAGACACCCCCCGGCGAGGGCACCCGGCCCACCTCCGACCGGGTGCGCGAGGCGCTGTTCTCGGCGCTGGAGTCCGACCTGGGCTCGCTGAGGGGCCTGCGCTTCCTCGACCTCTACGCCGGCTCCGGAGCGGTCGGGCTCGAGGCGATGTCACGTGGTGCCGGCGTGGTGACCGCGGTGGAGTCGGACCGGCGTACGGCGAGGCTGGTGCAGGAGAACGCCGCCGCCCTGCACTTCCACAAGGTCGAGACCCTCGCCCTTCCGGTGGCGCGGGTGCTGGGACAGCCGCCGCTGGCTCCCTACGACGTGGTGTTCGCCGACCCGCCGTACCCGCTGGAGAACGCGGACCTCGAGGCCGTCCTGGCCCAGCTCCTCGACCAGGGGTGGCTCGCCGCGGGAGCCGTGCTCGTCGTCGAGCGCTCGGTGCGCAGCCCCGAGCCGGCGTGGCCACCGGGACTGGTGCGCGACCGGGAGCGCAAGTACGGCGAGACGGTGCTCTGGTACGTTCGCGCCGATGTCCCCGAACCCTGATGAGGAGCGCCCCGTGCGCAGAGTCGTGTGCCCGGGATCGTTCGATCCTGTGACCAACGGCCACATCGACATCATCTCGCGGGCCTCGCTGCTCTTCGACGAGGTCGTCGTCGCGGTGGGGGTCAACAAGAGCAAGTCCCGCGCCCGGCTGTTCACGGCCGAGGAGCGGATGTCGATGCTCGAGAAGGCCTGCGCGGACTTCCCCAACGTGACCGTGGCGGGCTTCGAGGGCCTGCTCACCACGTTCTGCGAGGAGCGCGGCATCCGCGCCATCGTCAAGGGGCTCCGGGCGGTGAGCGACTTCGACTACGAGCTGCAGATGGCCCAGATGAACTCCTCGCTGGTCGACGTGGAGACCGTGTTCATCCCCACCAGCCCGGAGTACTCCTTCCTGGCCTCCTCGCTGGTCAAGGAGGTTGCCACGTTCGGGGGAGACGTCTCCGGACTGATCCCGCCGGACGTGCTCACCCGGCTCACCGAGCGGCTCGCGGAGCGCGCCGCCGAGGACGGCTCCTGATCCACCTCACGCGGGAGGATCTTCCCGCGTTTTGGCTCGGTGGCGGGTCGCCGGTAGACTGCCGCAGGTTCTGCATGTACCAAGACGGAAGTGAAACTTTGCGCAGTCTCGACCCGAGAGCGCCGCTCGTGCTCGACACCCGCGAGCTCGGCCGCCGCCCGGGGTCGCAACGCAAGAAGACATTCTCCGCCGAAGCACCTGCAGAGCTTGGCATCGAGATCCTGGGCGTACCCGAGGGCAGCAAGATCGACATCGATCTGCGGCTCGAGGCGGTCATGGAAGGTGTGCTCGTCACCGGCACGGCGCAAGCCGTGCTGGAAGGGGAGTGCGCACGGTGCCTGGAGCCGATCACGGACAACATCTCGGTCGACCTCCAGGAACTGTTCGTTTACGACGACTCCGGAGACGCAGCACGCGGTGACGAACAGGACGACGAGGTCAGCCGGCTCGAGGACGATCTGATCGATCTCGAGCCACTGCTGCGGGACGCGGTGGTGCTTGCACTGCCGTTCCAGCCGCTGTGCCGGGACGACTGCCCGGGTCTGTGCGTCGAGTGTGGCGCGCGGCTCGCGGACGACCCGGAGCACCACCACGACGAGCCGGTGGACCCCAGGTGGGCCGCCCTCGGCAACGTCGCGGTGGAGCCGGAGCAGGACTAGCACCACCAGCACCACCGTCGGCACCCGCCGAAGACCGCATCACCCAAGAACTTTCCTCGAACTCAAGGAGCAACCGTGGCTGTCCCGAAGCGGAAGATGTCGCGTTCGAACACGCGGCACCGTCGTTCTGCCTGGAAGGCCGTCGTGCCCTCGCTCGTGACCTGTTCCAACCCCGCCTGTGGCTCCAAGCACCTGCCGCACCGTGCCTGCCCCCAGTGTGGTCAGTACGGCGCCAAGGCTGACCGCCGTCAGGTCCTCTGACCACGAGCTCCAGGTTGTCAGCATCGGGTCGGCCCGACAGCAACGAGCTGCGTGAGGCGCTCGGGAATCCCACTCTGGATCCCGAGCTCCTCGAGCTTGCCCTGACGCACCGCTCGTACGCCTACGAGAACGGCAACCTGCCGACCAACGAACGGCTCGAGTTCCTCGGCGACTCCGTGCTCGGCGTGGTGATCACCGAGACGCTCTACGTGACCCACCCGACCCTCTCGGAGGGACGGCTGGCCAAGCTGCGGGCAGCCGTGGTCAACGCCCGCGCCCTGGCCGAGGTCGCCCGCACGATCGGGCTCGGCGAGCACATCCGGCTCGGCAAGGGCGAGGAGTCCACCGGCGGCCGCAACAAGGCCTCGATCCTCTCCGACACGGTGGAGGCGCTGATCGGCGCCGTCTACCTCTCCGGTGGCTTCGAGAGCGCCGGACGGCTGATCCACCTGCTCTTCGACCCGATGCTCGAGGCCGCTGCGGCCATGGGCGCCGGCCTCGACTGGAAGACGAGCCTGCAGGAGCTCAGCGCCCTGCACGCCCTCGGCGTCCCGGCGTACGTGATCGAGGACGCGGGGCCCGATCACATGAAGACGTTCACCGCCCAGGTCAGGGTGGCCGACCGGCTGCACGGCCACGGCGTGGGCCGGTCGAAGAAGGAGGCCGAGCAGCAGGCGGCCGAGTCGGCCTACCGCACCCTGAGCAAGGAGCTGCCGCCGTCGGTCGACGAGCACACCGCGGACCAGGCCTGAGGCTTCTCAAGCCCCGCGGTCCGGCTACCCACGGCGCAGCAACCCACGCAGCTCCTCGAGCTGGGCGGGACCCCATCCCTGCGGCCGGATGATCGCGTTCCACGCATCCATGTGCTCACCGCTGAAGTTGTGCCCGTGCCCGGGAGGGTTGGAGAACCCCAGGGCGAGATCGGCCGACACCTGCCAGAACGTGACGAGGGGCACCCAGCGCATCGAGTCCGAGACGTCGGCACCCCGGTCCTCCTCCAGCCAGTCCGGCCGGTTCAGCACCAGGTCGGGACTCCACCACGTGACCGGGTCCGAGGCGTGCTGGAGGTAGACGACGCGGGTCCCGTTCCAGGCGCGGTCGGTCGGCGGGATGGAGGTGCGGGCCCGGTTGGCGAAGCGGATGGTCCGTCCGTCCCGGTAGACCGGCTCCACCTCGGGGCTGCCGGAGTCGCGACCGTCCACGAAGTCGCGATACAGCGGGTTGAAGCTCGGTGGGCCCGCGAACAGGGCGCCGTCGGTCCGGTTGCCCAGGTCGACCTCGCCGCTGAAGGCGTTCTCGCCGCCGAAGGAGCCCAGGCTCTCGCCGAAGACGTAGAGCTTCGGCCGCTGGTCGGCCGGGAGCCCTGACCATCGGCTGTAGACCGCGTCGAAGAGGTCCCGGCCCGCGTCGCGCGCCTTGCGCTGGTCGACGAGGAAGGCCAGCCACGACGGCAGGTGGGAGTACTGCAGCGCCACGATCGCGGAGTCCCCACCGGTCAGGTACTCGAAGCTGCTGGCCGCGCTCGGCTCGACCCAGCCGCTCCCGGTGGTCGTCACCACGAGCAGCGCCTTGCGCTCGAAGCCCCCTGCGCGTGCGAGGTCCCGGACCGCCAGCCTGGACTGGGCCTCGGTGCCCTCGGCCGAGGCGGTGCCGGCGAAGATCCGGATGGGCTCCTGGGCGGGTGCCTGCGTCAGGGCCGTGATGTCCTCGGCGTCGGGGCCTCGACCGGTGAAGGTGCGGCCCTCGCGCCCCAGGGTGTCCCACTCGATCAGCGACCCCGGACCGCCGGAGCGCAGGCCGGTCTCCGGTGCGGTGACCCCGCGCGGGGTGGTCAGGTCACTGACCGCGAGGCTGCTGTCGACGGCGCTGATCGCCCAGTTCCACGCGACCCCGGTGAGCGTCAGCGCCAGGAACGTGGTCAGCAGCACGAGGCCGGTGGCCCGGGCTGCCCGCCTGCCCATGTGGCGTTGCAGCCGGGCCGAGAGCCTGCGGTACGCCGTGCGCACGGCCCGGGCCAGCGCCACGAGCGCGACGAAGACCAGGCCTGCGACCACCGGGACCACCAGCAGCGACCACAGCCCCGCGGGATCGGTCCCGATCAGGTCGGCACTCTGCCGCTGCCAGCGCAGGCCGAGCAGCGTGCCGACCAGGGCCAGCACCGGAGCCGCGATCGCGAGGATGCGCCAGGACCTCGCCGAGGGTGGACGGGGGTCGCGGTCGGCGTACTCACGCCACACCCAGGCGCCGAGCAGCCCGAGCCCGTAGCCCAGGGCCCCGTCGATGCCGGCCAGGGCGCCCTGGAAGACCGCCGGTCGGGGGAGGAGCGAGGGCGTGAACGAGAGCAGCGCGAAGACGAGTGCCGTCCACAGTCCCGGGAGGGTGTAGCGGCAGCGTTCGGCCACGCTCCTCAGCGGCCAGCGCGCAGGTCTCGGGCGACCCGCCCTGACCCGTGGACGTCGGCTCTCCGCGCCGTCCGGTGGAGGCACTTTGACAGTATGGGCCACTCGATGGTCTCCAGGGGGTTCCCGGACTCGGGGCCTGTTCCGAGCGCGAGGAGGTGCGATGCCCGAGCTGCCCGAGGTCGAGGTGGTACGACGCGGCCTGGAGGCCCACGTGCTGGGGCACCGGATCGAGCACGTCGAGGTCCTCCACCCCCGTCCGGTACGCCGCCACGCCGGCGGCGCGTCCGACTTCGCCGCCCGCCTGACCGGGCAGTCGTTCACCGGCGCCCACCGCCGCGGCAAGTACCTGTGGCTCTCCCTCGACGGCGGCGACGCCCTCCTCGGCCACCTCGGGATGAGCGGCCAGCTGCTGGTGCAGCGGCCCGGCGCCCCCGACGAGCGCCACCTGCGGGTCAGGTTCGTCCTCGCCCCGCAGGCCGGCGAGCCGCTCGAGCTGCGCTTCGTCGACCAGCGCATGTTCGGTGGCCTCGCGATCTCCGACGGGGGTGCGGTGGTCCCCTCCGAGATCGCGCACATCGCCCGCGACCCGCTGGACGAGGAGTTCGACGAGGCCGCCTTCGTGACCCGGGTCCGGCGCAGCCAGTCGGGGATCAAGCGACTGCTGCTCAACCAGAACGTGGTCTCCGGCGTGGGCAACATCTACGCCGACGAGGGCCTGTGGCTGGCGCGGGTGCACGGCGAGCGACCCGGATCCCGCCTCAGCAAGCGCGAGGTGGGGACGGTCATCGAGGGCGCCCGCGCGGTGATGCTGGAGGCGCTCGCCCAGGGCGGCACCTCCTTCGACGCGCTCTACGTCAACGTCAACGGCGAGAGCGGCTACTTCGACCGCTCGCTGAAGGCCTACGGCCGCGAGGGCGAGCCCTGCCTGCGCTGCGGTACGCCGATCCGCCGGGCCACGTTCATGAACCGCTCCTCGTTCTTCTGCCCGGTCTGCCAGCCCGCTCCCCGCCGCCCGCGGGGTTGATGGGGGTGCCGTGCCCATGAGACTCTTGTAGACGGCCCGGGCGGGCCATACATCTCGGCTTTTTCGGAAGGCACATTTCATGGCGAAGGCGCTACTCGGCTCCATCGGCGGCGACCCTCGCGAGGCGACCCGTCTCCTGCTCGAGAACCGTGCCCTGCGTCAGCGGGTGGCAGACCTCGAGCAGATCGTGCTGCGGCTCCAGAAGGAGAACGACGCGCTCGCCGCGGTCGCCTCCGAGTCGGTCGACCAGGCGGTCGCACGCGACGGAAGCCTCGCTCACTCCTGACCACGGTCCGACGCGGTCCCGTTCACGGGGCCGGCTGGTCCTCGGGCACACACCGGCACGCCTCCCCGGATCACCGCACCCCGGTGGCTAGGGTCGAGGCGCTGACCTTCCCCGTCGCGGAGCCAGGCCTGTCCGGTCTGAGATGATGCCGCGTCCAGCAGATGTCGGACCTCGACGACTGGCAGGGAGCGCACGTTGTACCTGAAGAGCCTCACCATCAAGGGCTTCAAGTCCTTCGCGTCCTCGACGACCCTGGACCTCGAGCCGGGCATCACCTGCATCGTCGGTCCCAACGGCTCGGGCAAGTCCAACGTCGTCGACGCGCTCGCCTGGGTGATGGGGGAGCAGGGCGCCAAGTCGCTGCGCGGCGGCAAGATGGAGGACGTCATCTTCGCCGGGACCTCCGGCCGCCCGCCCCTGGGTCGTGCCGAGGTGACCCTGACCATCGACAACAGCGACGGTGCTCTCCCGATCGAGTACACCGAGGTCACGATCAGCCGGACCATGTTCCGCAACGGCGGCTCGGAGTACGCCATCAACGGCAGCAACTGCCGCCTGCTCGACGTCCAGGAGCTGCTCAGCGACTCCGGCATCGGGCGCGAGATGCACGTGATCGTCGGGCAGGGCCAGCTCGACTCGATCCTGCACGCGACCCCGGAGGACCGGCGCGGGTTCATCGAGGAGGCCGCGGGCGTCCTCAAGCACCGCAAGCGCAAGGAGAAGGCGCTGCGCAAGCTGGACTCGACCGAGGGCAACCTCACCCGGCTCAGCGACCTGCTCAGCGAGATCCGCCGCCAGCTCAAGCCGCTGGGGCGCCAGGCCGAGGTCGCCCGCCGGGCGCAGACGGTCCAGGCGGAGGTCCGCGATGCCCGGGCGCGACTGATGGCCGACGACCTCGTCACCGCCCGCACCGCCCTGGAGAAGGAGCTGGCCGACGAGACGGTGCTGCTGGAGCGTCGCGCGGAGGTCGAGGCTGCCCTGGCCGCCACCCGCGAGACCGAGGCCGCCCTCGAGGCCGCGCTGCGCGAGGACCTGCCGGCGCTCTCCCGCGCCCAGGAGACCTGGTTCGGGCTCTCCGGCCTGCGCGAACGGCTCCGTGGCACCGCCGGCCTCGCGGCCGAGCGGGTCCGCAACGCCGCGTCCCAGCCCGAGGTGCCGGCCGGCCGCGACCCCGACGAGCTCGAGGCCGAGGCCGCCCGTGCGCGCACGCAGGAGGAGGCGATCGACGCCGAGGTGGCCGGGAACCGGACCGCGCTCGAGGCGGCGGTCACCGCTCGGCAGGCCGCCGAGCAGGCCTTCACCGAGGAGGAGCGCCGGGTGGCGGGCCTCCAGCGCGCTGCCGCGGACCGCCGCGAGGGGATGGCGCGCCTGCACGGCCAGGTCAACGGGCTGCGGAGCCGGGCGGCGGCCGCCGAGGAGGAGGTCGGCCGCCTCACCCAGGCGCAGGCCGACGTCGTGGCGCGTGCCGAGCGGGCCCAGCAGGACTTCACCTCGCTGGAGTCCCGGGTCGCCAGCCTCGACGCGGGCGAGGAGGGGCTCGACGCCGAGCACGAGGCCGCCAGCGCCCACCTCGCCGACATCGAGGACCGGCTGGCCAAGATCCGCGGCGACCTCACCGCTGCCGAGCGGGAGCGCAGCTCGCTCACCGCCCGCAAGGAGGCCCTCGAGCTCGGCCTGAACCGCAAGGACGGCGCCGGTGCCCTGCTCGCGGCCACCGAGCCGGTCAGCGGGCTGCTCGGCTCTGTGGCGGCCCTGCTCAGCGTCCGGACCGGCTACGAGGCGGCCGTGGCGGCAGCCCTGGGCAGCGCTGCGGACGCCGTCGCCTTCCGTGACGTGGACGCCGCCATCGGGGCGATCGCGCACCTCAAGGACGACGACCTCGGCCGGGCCGGCATCCTGCTCGGCGGAGCCAGCGCCGACGACGCCTCCTGGCCCGGGCTGCCGTCGGGTGCGGCGTACGCCGTGGACGTCGTGGAGTGCCCGGCCGAGCTCCGCCCTGCGCTGGCCCGGCTGCTGCACAAGGTGGCGGTGGTCGAGGACCTTCCCGCCGCCAGGGCGCTGGTGCACGACGCGGCGGACCTCACCACGGTCACCCGCGAGGGAGACCTGCTCGGCACCCACTTCGCCGCCGGCGGATCCTCGGCCCAGCCCAGCCTGCTCGAGGTGCAGGCGGCGGTCGACGAGGCCACCGAGCAGCTCACCGCCGCGGCGCACACCGTCGAGCGGCTCACCTTCGACGTCTCCACCCTCGAGCGCGAGCGCGAGGAGGCCCTGCGCCGGGCCGATGTCGCGCTGGCGAAGCTCCACGAGTCGGACGCCACCCTGGCAGCCGTCGCCGAGGAGCTCGGGCAGTACAGCTCCCAGGTCCGCAACGCCCGCGCCGAGGCGGCCCGCCTCGAGCAGGCGATCGACGCGGCGCGGGTGGCCCGCGACAAGGACCTCGAGGGGCTGGCCGACCTCGAGGCGCGCCTCGCCGCGGCCGAGGACGCCCCCGAGGAGGAGCCCGACACCGGCGAGCGCGAGCGTCTCGCAGAGGCCTCACGCACGGCCCGGGCGGCCGAGATGGACGCCCGCCTGGCCCTGCGCACCACCGAGGAGCGTGCGCGAGCCCTGCACGGCCGCGCCGACTCGCTGCTGCGCACGGCGCGCAGGGAGCGCGAGGCCCGGGCCGCCGCGATCGCCCGCCGCGAGCAGCTCCTGCGCGAGGGGCGGGTCGCGGAGGCCGTCGGCCGCGGCGTGGCCGTCGTGCTCGCGCGGCTCGAGGAGTCCGTGGCGCTGGCCGCCGCGGAGCGGACCCGCGTCGAGCAGGCCCGCGCCGGGCGTGAGCAGGAGCTGCGCGAGACCCGGGTGCGGCTGCGCGACCTCGGGCGCGAGCTCGACGAGCTGGTCAGCTCGGTGCACCGCGACGAGATGGCACGCACCCAGCAGCGGATGCGGATCGAGCAGCTCGAGGAGCGAGCCCTCGAGGAGCTCGGGATGGACCTCGAGGGACTGGTCGCTGACTACGGCCCCGACCAGCCGGTCCCGCACATCGACCTCGAGACGTCGGCCGCGGGGGATGACGCCGAGCCGCCGCCCCCGGTGCCCTACGACCGCGAGGAGCAGACCAAGCGGCTGCGCAGCGCCGAGCGTGCGCTTGCCCAGCTGGGCCGGATCAACCCGCTGGCGCTCGAGGAGTTCTCGGCGCTGGAGGAGCGGCACCGGTTCCTCACCGAGCAGCTCGAGGACCTGCGCAACACCCGCAAGCACCTCCTCGACATCGTCACCGAGGTCGACGAGCGGGTCGAGCAGGTCTTCACCGAGGCGTACGCCGACGTGAGCCGGGCCTTCGACTCCACGTTCGCCCGGCTGTTCCCCGGCGGCGAGGGCCGACTCGTGCTGACCGAGCCCGGCGACATGCTCAACACCGGCATCGAGGTGGAGGCCCGTCCGGCCGGCAAGCGGGTCAAGCGGCTCTCGCTGCTCTCGGGAGGCGAGCGGTCCCTGGTCGCGGTGGCGTTCCTGGTCTCGCTGTTCAAGGCGCGGCCCTCGCCGTTCTACATCCTCGACGAGGTCGAGGCCGCTCTGGACGACACCAACCTCGGCCGGCTCCTGGAGATCTACGAGGAGCTGCGCGAGAACTCCCAGCTCCTGGTGATCACCCACCAGAAGCGCACGATGGAGGTCGGCGACGCCCTCTACGGGGTGACCATGCGTGGCGACGGCGTCTCCGCGGTGATCAGCCAGCGTCTCCGGGAGCAGCAGCCGGCCTGAGGCCCGCCCGCGCACGGTCGTGCATTAATAGAGCGTTCACTCTAGTGTTCCTGGGGTGAGCGAATCGCCGGGTTTGGCAGACGGGCGCACTCGGACCATCGGGGCGCTCTGCCTGCTGTTCGGGGCACCGGTGTTCGCCGAGATCATCCAGTCCTACCTCGACATCACCGGCGAGCTCGGCGGGACGTTGTTCCTGATTGCCTTCCTGGCCCCGTTGTACGGCGGGGTGGGCCTGCTGATCCGCGAGATCGCCGTACGCACCGGTCGTGGGTGGCCCGGACGGCTGCTGCTTGCCGGCGCCGTCGGGGTCCTGATGCCGACGTGGGTGGACCTGTCGCTGTGGATCCCGCAGACGGCCGAGGAGATCGAGCTCTGGGGTGACATCCGCGGGGTCACCATCGCGGGCGTCAGCGTCCTCGCACTGTCGTCCTGGGCCCTGGGTCACGTGGTGATGAGCCTGGCCGCGCCGATGGTGGTCGTCGAGGCGCTGCTGCCGGCAGGACGCGGGCGCCCGTGGTTGGGCCGGTGGGGAATTGCCGTGCTGACCGCTCTCGCGGTGGGGGTCGCCACGTTGATCCACTTCGACGAGCGTGGGCCCGAAGCCGAGGTGTCGACGGCCAGGTACGGGCTCTCCCTCGCCTTGGCGCTGACGCTGGCCGCCGCCGCCTTCACCCCGCTCGGTGGGCCGGTTACCAGGGTCCAGGGGAGAGGTGCCGGCGCGCCGGCCGTGCTCTGCATCGCTGGGTTCGTGCTGATGGGGCTCTTCGACCTGGCGCCGGCCTCCTGGGTCGGACTGGTCATGGTGTGGGGGTCGGCGATCACGGCCGGGGTCCTGCTGGTCCGGTGTGCGAGATCGCCGGACTGGACCACGCGGCACCTGGTGGCATTCGCGTTCGGCGGTGTCCTGGAGCGCACCATGATCGGGTTCCTGGTGCCGACGCCCCCAGGTGGGGACCCCGCGGGGAAGCTGGTCCAGAACGTCGTCGTCCTCCTGCTCGTGCTCGCTCTCGGTGCGTTGCTCCGCGCGCGCACCCGAGAGCGGGATCCCGCTCTGGGACCGGCACAATGATGCGCGTGACCGAGCGACCCGCACGCCCCCGCCGCAGTGACTACGCCGTGTGGCGCCAGGCGACCACCCGGTGGTCCGACGACGACGTCTACGGCCACATGAACAACGCCCGCTACTTCGACCTGATCGACACCGCGGTCAACGCCCACCTCACGGAGGCGACCGGCGTGAACATCCGCTCGCTGGACGCGGTCGGGGTGGTGGCGGAGGTGAGCTGCCGCTACTTCTCGGAGATGGGCTATCCCGCGCCGGTCGACATGGGGCTGGTTGTGGACAAGGTGGGCACGTCCTCGGTGATCTACCGGATCGGCCTGTTCCAGGGAGATCCCGAGCGCGAGGGGGCCGAGGCCGCCGCCGAGGGGCGCTTCGTGCACGTATACGTGGACAACACCGGCGAGGCCGGCGCCGGGCGAGCGGTGCGGCCGATTCCCGAGCAGATCCGCGCGGCCGTCGTACCCCTGCTGCGCGACTGAGCAGCCCCCACGGGAGCACTCGGGCCGCTTTGGGCCGGCGTGGA
This sequence comes from Nocardioides sp. Z38_18, assembly GCF_058215695.1. Lineage (NCBI taxonomy): Bacteria > Bacillati > Actinomycetota > Actinomycetes > Propionibacteriales > Nocardioidaceae > Nocardioides > Nocardioides sp. Z38_18. The sequence continues at coordinate 215,311 of NZ_JBZAJE010000002.1, read as the reverse complement.
GACTTGACATGACGCCGGACCATCGCTTCAAACCGAGGGGCACCCATGGTCGTGTTCGTGCTCATGTTGCTGTTTGCGCTCGGGATCAGTGCAGTGATCATGCTGTACGCCGCGTATCCCTACCGTGGTCTCGAGATGCCGTACAAACCCGAGTTCGGGGAGTCCCTGCGCAGGTGGGCGGACGCGCTGCCGGTGCTCGAGCCCGACATCGTGCTCGCTCCGGCGTACGTCGCCGAGACGGACGAGGACTTCGAGGACGCCGAGGACTCGGTGCCGGACGCCCGGGACGCGGTGACGGACGAACGGCCTCATCACCATCACCGCGGGGCTGCCTAGACCGGTCGGGCACGCACCGCTGAGGCTGTCCGGCCGCCTGTTTGATTGGATCGCCTCATGAACCCTCACGCACCTGCCTGCCAGCTCGCCCCGTCTGCGGGGGGCCGGCCATGAGTGAGCTCCTGATCTGGATCATCCTCGCCGTCGCGATCCTCGTGGTGGGGGTCGTCATCGGGACGGTGGCCTTCATCAACGGCCGCCGGCAGCCACCGTCGCGCGACCTGCCGCCCACCGCTCCCGGCGGCACGATCACCCCGGAGGCCCCACCCGAGGCGCCGACCGAGGAGCCGTCCGCCGGGGTCACCACCCTCGAGCGCCCCGAAGGCGCCGCGGGCCGGCTGGTCCGGCTGCGCCAGCGCCTCTCCCGGTCGCAGGGCGGCCTCGGCCGCGGCCTGCTGCTGCTCCTGTCCCGCGACCGCCTCGACGAGGACACCTGGGAGGAGATCGAGGACACCCTGATCACCGCCGACGTGGGGGTGGCCCCCACCCAGGAGCTGGTCGAGCGGCTGCGCAGCCGGATGCGGGTCGAGGGCGTCGGTGCCTCCGAGGCCGCGGCGGTGCTGCGCGAGGAGCTGCTCGCCCTGGTCGACCCGGCCATGGACCGTTCCCTGGCCACGACCGCCAAGGACGGGGTTCCCGCGGTCGTGCTCGTCGTCGGGGTCAACGGCGCCGGCAAAACCACCTCGGTGGGCAAGCTCGCGCGCGTCCTGGTGGCCGAGGACAAGAGCGTCGTGCTCGGTGCGGCCGACACCTTCCGGGCGGCGGCCACCGAGCAGCTGAGCACCTGGGGCGAGCGGGTGGGCGTCGACGTGGTCACGGGTCCCGAGGGCAGCGACCCGGCCAGCGTGGCGTTCGAGTCGGTCCGCGCGGGGGTGGAGCGCGGCGTCGACGTCGTGGTCATCGACACCGCCGGCCGCCTGCAGAACAAGGCCGGGCTGATGGACGAGCTCGGCAAGGTCAAGCGGGTGGTGGAGAAGCAGGCGCCGGTCTCCGAGGTGCTGCTGGTGCTCGACGCCACCACGGGTCAGAACGGGCTGGTCCAGGCCCGCGTGTTCCGCGACGTGGTCGAGGTGACCGGCATCGTGCTGACCAAGCTCGACGGGTCCGCCAAGGGCGGGATCGTCGTTGCGGTGCAGCGTGAGCTGGGAGTCCCGGTGAAGCTGGTGGGTGTCGGAGAGGGTGCCGACGACCTCGCGCCCTTCGACCCCGAGGCCTTCGTGGACGCCCTGCTGGACCAGGGCTAGGCGCCGACTCCGCGGAGCACGAACTCGACGAGCTCGTCGATCTCGTCCATGCCCGGCATCGACTCACCGGAGATGGCGCGGTTCGCCATGATGCCGACGATCAGCTGGACGGCGGCCTTCATCGGCATGTCGGGTCGCGCCTCGCCGCGGGCGATCGCCCGCTCGAAGACCCCGACGGCGTTGGCCTCAGCGCGCTGGCTGGCCTCGCGGTACAGGGTGGCGATCCGGTCGTCGCGCATCGACTCCTTGATCGTGGTGCGGATGTAGTTCGTGCCGGCGGGGGAGTGGATGAAGCTCAGCGCCGCGGAGTACATCGCGAACAGGTCCCCGCGGATCGTGCCCGTGTCCGGGATCGGCATCTCGTCGCGGTAGAGCTGCTCCATCGCCGCCACGGCGAGGTCTTCCTTGCGTGCCCAGCGCCGGTAGACGGTGGCCTTGCCGACGCCGGCCGTCGCGGCCACCTCGTCGACGGTCATGTTGTCGAAGCCGTGCAACAGGATCAGCGAGGAGGCGGCGGCGAGGATGCGCCCGTCCGCCTCGGGGTCGCGCGGACGGCCACGCTTGCGGCGTACTTCGGGGGCTGCTGAGGCGCTCACACCCGCTCCCGTCGCGTCGATGATGCCAGTGTCCACAGTGGGGAGCATAAGTTCGGTTGGCGTGCCCCGTACGGCCTTTTCCGAAATGGGGGCATTTCACCGGGCCGTAACACAAGGGCGCCAGGTGTGACGCAGGCGAAACACGCGTCGCCGACCACTGAAACCTGCGCAGACGAGAGTTGCGCCCAACCCGGGGGAAGCGGCGTACGACAGCGCAGTCGTCGGCGCGCGCGGCCCTGTTTGCTCTCTCACCACTGGAGGTTCCATGGATGGCTACTACGCGTGGATGCTGATCGCAACCGCGCTCGTCTTGATGATGACGGTGCCAGGTCTGGCGTTGTTCTACGGCGGAATGACCCGTGCCAAGTCCGTTCTGAACATGATGATGATGTCGTACATCGCGATGGCGATCGTCGGCATCATCTACGTCCTGTGGGGCTGGTCAATGTCCTTCGGTGGCGACGGCCTGCTCTTCGCCAACCCCTTCGAGCTGTTCGGGCTCAAGGGCGTGGAGACCTCCGACTACATCTACGTGATGTTCCAGCTGACCTTCGCGGTGATCACCTGCGCGCTGATCAGCGGTGCCATCGCTGACCGCGTGAAGCTCTCCGCGTGGATCGTGTTCCTGCCGCTGTGGGTGACCCTGTCCTACTTCCCGCTGGCGCACATGGTGTTCAGCTGCTCCGACGCGGCGCTGATCTGCACGAAGATCGGCGCCCAGGACTACGCAGGCGGGACGGCCGTGCACATCAACGCCGGTGTCGCCGGCCTGGTGCTGGCGCTGATCATCGGCAAGCGGATCGGCTTCAAGCGCGACCCCATGCGCCCGCACAACCTCCCGCTGACCATGCTCGGGGCGGGTCTGCTGTGGGTCGGCTGGTACGGCTTCAACGTCGGCTCGATCGTCTTCGGTGACGACTGGGGGACCGAGAAGGGTGCTGCGGCCAACATGGAGCAGTTCATCAGCGAGACCGGACGGACCTTCGCCAACACCACGCTGGCCACGATGGCAGCGATCCTCGGCTGGCTGCTGATCGAGCGGCTGCTGCACGGCAGGGCGACCACCCTGGGCGCGGCCTCGGGCATCGTCGCCGGCCTGGTCGCCATCACACCGGCGGCGGGAGCCGTGGACATCACGGGTGCCATCGCCATCGGCGCCATCGCAGGCGGGGTCTGTGCCTGGGCCGTCGGACTGAAGTACAAGCTCAACCTCGATGACTCCCTCGACGTGGTCGGCGTCCACCTGGTCGGCGGCATCGTCGGCACGGTGCTGATCGGCCTGTTCTCCACCTCGGAGGGCGCGGGCGGCATCGATGGCCTGTTCTACGGCGGCGGCTTCGGTTCCCTGGGCGACCAGACGCTCGGCGCCCTGGTGGCGATCGCCTGGGCGGGCGTCTTCACCGCGATCATCGGCTTCGCCATCAAGTACACGATCGGGTGGCGCGTCGACGAGGAGCAAGAGGTCAACGAGGGCATCGACCTCGGCCAGCACGGTGAGTCGGCCTACGACTTCGCCTCGCTCGGCGGAGGCAGTGGCCATGGCATATCGGGCGCGGCCGCTCAGGCCAACGCCGAGGCGAGAGGAGTCAACGCATGAAGCTCGTGACCGCGGTGATCAAGCCGCACAAGTGGGAAGAGGTCCGGGCAGCGCTCGAGGCCTTCGGGGTGACCGGGATGACCGTGAGCGAGGTCAGCGGTTACGGCCGGCAGAAGGGCCACACCGAGGTCTACCGGGGCGCGGAGTACGACATCGCCCTGGTGCCGAAGATCCGGATCGAGATCGTCGTCGACGACGGCGACGTCGAGGACGTCGCGGGGATCGTCGTGAAGTCGGCGCAGACCGGTCGGATCGGCGACGGCAAGGTGTGGGTCTCGCCCGTGGACAGCGTGGTGCGGGTCCGCACCGGCGACCGCGACGAAGCCGCGATCTGACCGAGCGGTGACCGGCCGCTCCACCCGGCCGGAGCTCGACCATCGAAGCCCGCGGGCGCGTTTCCCTTGCAGAAAGGGGGAAACGTGCCCGCGGGCCATTCAACGTGTGGGACCACTGGACTGAGAAGGTGAGCCATGAAGATCGTGACTGCAGTGATCAAGCCCCACAAGTGGGAAGAAGTCCGTGCGGCCCTCGAGGCAGTGGGCGTCACCGGGATGACCGTGAGCGAGGTCAGCGGCTACGGCCGGCAGAAGGGGCACACCGAGGTCTACCGGGGTGCCGAGTACGACGTCGCGCTGGTGCCCAAGATCCGTCTCGAGATCGTGCTCGACGACGCCAACGTCGAGGCGGTCACCGAGGCCATCGTCGGGGCCGCAGCCACGGGCCGGATCGGCGACGGCAAGGTGTGGGTCACGCCTTGCGAGGCCGTGGTCCGGGTGCGCACCGGTGACCGCGACGAGTCGGCCATCTGAGATGGGACAGCTGGGTCACAGGCCCCACTGCACGTCTGGTCGCGCGTGAGCGCAGCCGATCGCGCTGAACGGACGCGGGCTGCGGACCAGCTCTGCCTCTCGGCGTTCGAGACCGCGGGGTGCCCCGAGACGGGCGTCGCCCTGATGGCCGTGGGCGGCTACGGCCGCCAGGAGCTGGCCCCGTTCAGCGACCTCGACCTGGTCCTGGTCCACGACGACGGCCTCGAGACGGGCGACTGGGCTGCCCGGATCTGGTACCCGCTGTGGGACTCCGGCGCCAACATCGACCACTCGGTCCGCACCGTGGGCCAGGTGCTCGAGCAGGCCGCGGCGGACCTCCGGGTCGCCACCGGGCTGCTCGACGCCCGGCACCTCGCCGGCGACCCGAACCTGACCCTGCGCCTGCGCACCGCCGTGCTCACCCAGTGGCGCCGCGATGCGCGCACCCGGCTGGGGGAGCTGCAGGAGCTGGTCGCGGCGCGCGGCCGGACGAGCGGTGAGCTGGCGCACGCCTCCGTGCCCGACCTCAAGGAGTCGGTGGGCGGCCTGCGCGACGCCACGGTGCTCAAGGCGCTGGTGGCCAGCTGGCTGGTCGACGTACCGCACGGCGACCTGGAGCGCTCGCGCGTGGCGCTGCTCGACGTACGCGACGCCCTGCACACGGTGGCCGGCCGCGCGACCGACCGCGTGGCACCGGAGTACTGGGAGGAGATCGCCCCGCTGCTGGGCCTCCCCGACGCCCGCGCGGCCCAGGTGCACACCCGCGGGATCGCCCGGCGGCTGACCCACCTCTCCCGGCTGACCTGGCGCCGCGCCGAGGCGGTGCAACGGCGCCCGAGCGTGGGTGCGCGACGCCCGCGGCTGGAGCCGATCGCGCCGGGCCTGGCCGTCTCCTACGAGGAGGTAGTGCTCGACCGCGGCGCGAAACCGGCCGAGGACGTGCTGCTGCTGCTCCGCGCGGCCACGGAGGCCGCCGAGCGCGACCTGGTGCTGGCACCCACGGCGACCGCACGCCTGGTGCGGGAGAGTCCGCCCCTTCCCGACCCGTGGCCCGACGAGGCCCGCGACCTGTTCGTGCGGCTGCTCGCCTCCGGACCGGGGCTGCTCGGCGTCTGGGAGACCCTCGACGAGACCGGTGCCCTCGAGCTGATCCTCCCCGAGTGGGAGCGGGTGCGCCTGCTGCCGCACGCGTCGGTGGTGCACCGGTTCACCGTGGACCGCCACCTGGTGGAGACCTGCATCGAGGCGTCGGCGCTGATCCGTCGCGTCGCTCGTCCCGACGTGCTGATGGTGGCCGCGCTCCTGCACGACATCGGCAAGGGCCAGCTCACCGAGCACTGCGTCGCCGGAGCGCCGATCGCCCGCGAGATCGCCGAGCGGATCGGCTTCGACAGCCGCGAGGTGGAGCTGATCGGGGCGCTGGTCCGCTGGCATCTGCTGCTCCCCGAGACGGCCACCACCCGCGACCCCGACGACCCGGCCACGATCGGGCTGGTCACGGCGAAGGTCGCGGACCGGGAGGAGCTCGAGCTGCTCGCGGCCCTGACCGAGGCCGACGCACGGGCCACCTCGGAGAAGGCCTGGACCCGGTGGCGGGCCTCCCTGGTCAAGACGCTCGTACGCCGTGCCGGGGCGGTACTCGCCGACGAGCCGCTCCCCGACGACGACGCCACGGAGATCGAGATCCCCGAGAGGGTGCGTGCCGACCCCGACGCGGTCTCGGTGGTCGCGGTCGACTCGCCCGACGGTTGCCAGCTGACCGTCGTGGCGCGCGACCGGATCGGTCTGCTGGCAGACGCGGCCGCGACCCTGGCGCTGCAGAAGGTCTCGGTGCGTGCGGCCCGTGCCTGGACCCAGGACGGGTTCGGGGTCTCGGTGTGGGACGTGGCCGAGACCGGCCTCGACGACATCCTGCTCCGGCAGCGGATGGAGGCCATCGTGGACGGTCGCATCGACGCGGCCGAGCGGCTCCGCCGGGTGCGCCCGGTCAAGCTCGAGCCGTCGGTCGCCGTACGCCCCGACGCCTCGCCGCGGGCGACCGTGATCGAGGTGCGCTCAGCGGACCGCCCCGGGCTGATCCACACCGTGTGCTCCGCGCTCGCGCGGATGGAGATCTCGGTGAGGTCGGCCCACGTCTCGACGCTGGGGCCCCAGGCGGTGGACGCGTTCTACGTCCAGGAGGCCTACGCAGGGGCGCTCTCGGAGGAGCGGGCGGCCTCTGCGGCGCACGTGGTGCGACAGGCGCTGGTGGACACCTTTGCGCCGCGATGAGGGCCAGGAACGCGGTGCGGCTAACCTTGTCCTCTGGTCCTGACCACCGGCCCCTGAGGAACAACACACGTGTTCGCCACGCTTTCTGATCGTCTTTCCGACACCTTCAAGAACCTCCGCGGCAAGGGGAAGCTCTCCGAGGCCGACATCGACGCCACGGGGCGCGAGATCCGTCTTGCCCTGCTCGAGGCCGACGTCGCCCTCCCGGTGGTCAAGGAGTTCGTCGCTGCGGTCAAGGAGCGGGCCCGTGGCGCGGAGGTCAGCCAGGCGCTGAACCCGGCGCAGCAGGTCATCAAGATCGTCAACGAGGAGCTCATCTCGATCCTCGGCGGCGAGACCCGGCGGCTGCGGTTCGCCAAGACCCCGCCGACCGTGATCATGCTCGCCGGTCTCCAGGGAGCCGGAAAGACGACCCTCGCCGCCAAGCTCGCGCTGTGGCTCAAGGGCCAGGGCAAGAGCCCGATGCTCGTCGCGGCCGACCTGCAGCGCCCCAACGCGGTCAAGCAGCTCCAGGTCAACGGCGAGCGCGCGGGAGTCACCGTCTACGCCCCCGAGCCGGGCAACGGGGTCGGTGACCCGGTGTCCGTGGCCCGCAACGGTGTCGAGGAGGCGCGGCGCACCCTGCACGACGTGGTCATCGTCGACACCGCCGGCCGGCTCGGCATCGACGAGGAGCTGATGCAGCAGGCCGCGGACATCCGCGACGCGGTCACTCCCGACGAGGTGCTCTTCGTCGTCGACGCGATGATCGGCCAGGACGCCGTCCGGACGGCCCAGGCCTTCCTCGACGGAGTCGGGTACGACGCCGTCGTACTCACCAAGCTCGACGGCGACGCCCGCGGTGGCGCCGCGCTCTCGATCGCGCAGATGACCGGCAAGCCGGTGATGTTCGCCTCGAACGGCGAGAAGCTCACCGACTTCGACCTCTTCCACCCCGACCGGATGGCCGGGCGCATCCTCGACATGGGTGACCTGCTCACCCTGATCGAGCAGGCCGAGAAGACCTTCGACGCCGAGTCTGCGGCCAAGGCCGCGGCGAAGCTCCAGGGCCAGGGCGGCGAGTTCACCCTCGACGACTTCCTCGACCAGATGCAGCAGGTCCGCAAGATGGGCTCGCTGACCAAGATGCTCGGGATGCTCCCCGGGATGGGCCAGTTCCGCGACCAGCTCGAGAACTTCGACGAGCGCGAGATCGACCGGATCCAGGCGATCATCCAGTCGATGACCCCGGCCGAGCGGGCCAACCCCAAGATGATCGACGGCTCCCGCCGCGCCCGGATCGCCAAGGGCTCCGGCCGCCAGGTCTCCGACGTCAACCAGCTCGTCGACCGGTTCTTCGAGGCCCGCAAGATGATGATGCAGATGGCCCGCGGCGGCGCCCCCGGCCTTCCCGGCGCGCCCGGCATGGGCCTTGGCAAGAAGGCCAAGGGCCGGCAGGCACCCCAGGCCAAGAAGGCCAAGGGCAAGCGCGTCTCCGGCAACCCGGCCAAGCGGGCCCAGCTCGAGTCCGGCGCCGCCGAGAAGCCTGCCGCAGCCGGCAGCGCCTTCGGCCTCGAGCCCGGCCAGGAGCTCCCCGCCGATTTCGACCCCTCCCAGCTGCCGGACCTCTCGAAGTACCTGAAGTAGGGGTTGGGCCTGGGAAACCGGCTCCGGCCCTGACGCGGAGGTGAAACCGGCTCCGGCCCGGGACGGTAGTAACGTCCCCGCCATGGCTGTTCAACGTTTTCGCGGGCCGGTGCTGCCCACCGGTGAAGCTCGTGACCTGTACGTCGTCGACGGGCTGGTCACCTACGAGCCGCAGGCCGGCGCCGAGACGGTGGCCGAGGGCTGGATCGTCCCGGGACTGGTCGACGCGCACTGCCACCTCGGGCTCGACGACAACGGGGCGATCAGCGACGAGGCGACCGAGCAGCAGGCCATCGAGGACCGCGACGGTGGTGCGCTACTCATCCGCGACTGCGGCTCCGCGGCCGACACCGCCTGGATCCACGAGCGTGAGGACCTGCCGCGGCTGATCCGGGCGGGCCGGCACATCTCGCGCACCAAGCGCTACATCCGCAACTACGCCCACGAGGTCGAGCCCGACGAGCTCCCGGCGTACGTCGCCCAGGAGGCGCAGCGCGGCGACGGCTGGGTCAAGCTGGTGGGGGACTGGATCTCCCGTGACGAGGGCGACCTCGCCCCGTCGTTCCCGCCGGAGGCGTTCGCGGAGGCGATCCGGGTCGCGCACGAGCACGGCGCCAAGGTCACCGCGCACTGTTTCGGCCGGGCCGTGCTGCCCGGCCTGCTCGACGCCGGCATCGACTGCATCGAGCACGGCACCGGCCTCACCCCCGACCTGATCGACCAGATGGTCGCTGGCTCGACCGCCCTGGTGCCGACGGTGATGCAGCTGGAGAAGTTCCCCCAGTACGCCGAGGCCGGGGCCGAGAGGTTCCCGGCGTACTCCGAGACGATGACCGAGCTGCACCGTCGCCGGCGCGACACGATCATGGCCGCGCACGAGGCCGGCGTGGCGATCTACGCGGGCTCCGACGGCGGCGGCGTCTCCCGGCACGGCAACCTCTCCGGCGAGGTGGTCGCGCTCGCTGGGCTGGGGATGTCCACCGAGGAGGCGCTGGGTGCGGGGTCCTGGCGTGCGCGCGAGTGGCTCGGCCTGGACGGCTACCTGTCCGAGGGGACCACCGCGGACTTCGTGGTCTACGACCGTGACCCGCTGGAGGACGTCAGGGTGCTCGCCGAGCCGAAGCGGATCGTGCTGCGTGGCAACGTCGTCGGCTGACCCCGACCAGCTGCCCGACCCGGAGGTCGTCGCGGCTCTGCGTGCTGCCGGCTGCGTGTTCGCCGGGGAGGAGGCAGTCCTGCTCCAGGAGGCGGCCGGGTCGCCCGAGGACCTCGCCTCGACGCTCGCCCGGCGGGTCACCGGCGAGCCGCTGGAGCAGGTGCTCGGCTGGGCCGCGTTCTGCGGCCTGCGGATCAGGGTGGCGCCCGGCGTGTTCGTCCCGCGCCGGCGTACCGAGGCCCTCGTCGGCCCGGCGACCGAGGCGGCATCCCGGACGGACCGGCCGGTCGTGGTGGACCTGTGCTGCGGCACCGGGGCCCTCGCCGTGGCGATCGCGGCCCGCCTGCCCGCCGTCGAGGTCCACGCGGGTGACCTCGACCCCGCCGCGGTGGCCTGCGCCCGACTCAACGTGACGATGGGGCAGGTGCACGAGGGGGACCTGTACGGCGCGCTGCCCTCCGACCTGCGCGGGCGGATCGACGTGCTCGTGGTCAACGCCCCCTACGTCCCCACCGACGAGATCGCCCTGATGCCGCCCGAGGCGCGGCTGCACGAGCACCACGTCGCCCTCGACGGGGGCCACGACGGGCTCGACGTACACCGCCGAGTGGCCCGGGAGGCGCCCGGGTGGCTGGCTCCCGGGGGGTCGCTGCTGATCGAGACCAGCCGGCGCCAGGCGTCCGGAACCCTCGGCGCCTGCGAGCACGCGGGGCTCCGCGGGGACGTCCTGGAGCGCGAGGAGTCCACCGTCGTACGGGCGATTTCAGCCTGACGGGCGATGTCTGGCAGACTAAGGGGCTGAGCCGTACGCCGCCCGGGCCCTCTCACCCGGACAGCGCACGCCCACCGGGTTTCACCGCACCTGGCCCCACCGGGATGCGCGGACCCCATCACTACACACTCTCAAGGAGACACCACAAACGTGGCCGTCAAGATTCGTCTGAAGCGCATGGGCAAGATCCGCCAGCCGCACTACCGCGTGGTCGTCGTCGACTCCCGCAAGAAGCGGGACGGCAAGGTCATCGAGGAGATCGGCAAGTACCACCCCAAGGAGGAGCCCTCGTTCATCGAGGTGACCTCCGACCGGGCGCAGTACTGGCTCGGCGTCGGCGCGCAGCCCTCCGAGGCCGTTGCCGCGATCCTCAAGGTCACCGGTGACTGGCAGAAGTTCAAGGGCCTGCCGGGCGCCGAGGGCACCCTCCGCACCAAGGAGCCCAAGCGCGACAAGCAGGAGCTCTTCAACGAGGCCCTCAAGGACGCCGCCAACGAGCCCAAGGGCGACGCGGTGACCAAGAAAAAGACCAAGAAGATGACCGAGTCCACCACGGTCGACAAGTCCGCCGAGGCCAAGGCCGACGAGCCCGAGGCCGAGAAGACCGAGGCCCCTGCCGCCGAGGCCCCCGCAGCTGACGCGGCCGACGCCGAGAAGGCCTGACCCAGATGCTCGCCGACGCCCTGGAGCACCTGGTCCGCGGGATCGTGGAGCACCCCGACGACGTCGTCGTCGAGGACAAGCAGCTGCGCCGGGGTTCCATCCTCGAAGTACGCGTGCACCCCTCGGACCTGGGCAAGGTCATCGGGCGCGGAGGCCGCACGGCCACCGCGTTCCGCACGGTGGTCAGTTCCCTGGCCGGCCGTGGCGGGGCACGTATCGACTTCGTGGACGTCGACCGCAAGCGCTAGTCGCACAGCGTTGAGCCTCGGCCGGTTTCCCAGGTCTAGAGGTCAAACTGCCTCTTCACACACCGCGTGCGGTGTGTGAAGAGGCAGTTTGGGTTCATCACCTGGGAAACCGGCCCACCCACCCACGTCACCGAGAAGGAGCAGCAGTGGCCGAGGACTATGTCGTGGTCGGGCGGATCGGGCCCGCGCACGGGCTGAGGGGCGAGGTGTTCGTGGAGCCGCGTACCGACGAGCCGGCTCGCCGGTTCGCCGTGGGGCAGGTGCTGCGGGCCTCGAGCGGTGACCTCACGGTGGCGGGCTCGCGGACGCACAGCGGCAAGCTGGTGGTCCGGTTCGAGGAGCTCGACGGGCGCAACGCCGCCGAGGCCGCCCGGGGGCTCGAGCTCACCTGCCCGATCGACCCGGAGGAGCTGCCCGAGGACCCCGAGGAGTTCTACGACCACCAGCTGGTCGGGCTGCGGGTGGAGACGGTCGACGGAGAGGTCGTCGGCGAGCTGGATCGGGTCCAGCACGGTGCTGCCCAGGACCTGCTCGTGATCCGTGCGCCCGACCGCGAGATCCTGTTCCCGTTCGTCTCGGTGTTCGTGCCCGAGGTCGACGTCCGCGGCGGCAGGATCGTCATCGACGACCGCTCCGGAATCCTCGACGAGCTCTGACGTGCGCCTCGACGTCGTCTCGATCTTCCCCGAGTACCTCGCGCCGCTGCGGCTCTCCCTGCTCGGCAAGGCCCAGCAGAAGGGCCTGGTCGACGTGCACGTGCACGACCTGCGCGACTGGACCCACGACCGCCACCGCACCGTCGACGACACCCCCTACGGCGGGGGCGCGGGCATGGTGATGAAGCCCGAGCCGTGGGGCGCCGCCCTCGATGACCTCACCGCCGGCGGCACCCAGCGCACGATCCTGGTGGTGCCGACCCCGTCGGGGGAGCGGTTCACCCAGGCGGTCGCCGCCGAGCTCGCGGGCGCGGAGCACCTCGTGTTCGCGTGCGGGCGCTACGAGGGCATCGATCAGCGGGTGATGGACGAGGCCGCGTCGCGGATGGAGGTCCGGGAGCTCTCCATCGGCGACTACGTGCTCAACGGGGGAGAGGTGGCCGTGCTCGCGATGGTCGAGGCCGTGGCCCGGCTGCTGCCCGGCTTCATGGGCAACGCCGAGTCACTGGCCGAGGAGTCGCACACCGACGGGCTGCTGGAGTACCCCGTGTTCACCAAGCCCGCGGTCTGGCGGGGCCACGAGGTCCCCGAGGTGCTGCTCTCCGGCGACCACGCGCGGATCGCCCGCTGGCGCCACACCGAGTCCGTACGCCGCACCGCCGAGCGTCGACCCGACCTCGCCCACGCCTCGCAGGCGGTGACCGTCGACGACCTCGCTGGACAGGTCCGCCGGGCCGTGCCCGCCGACGCGGGCGAGCTGCTCACCCTGCAGCGCGCCTGCTGGGCGCAGGCGCAGCAGGCGGGCCCCGACCTCCACGAGGCGGTGCTTGCGGAGGACCTCGCCGACGTGCAGGCCTGGCTGGCGCAGTGGACCACCCTGGTGCTCCGCATCGAGGGCCGGCTCGTGGGCGCGGTCCGCGGGCGTCGTACCGGGGAGACCTGGGAGATCGGCCGATTGATGACCGCCCCCGACCTGCAGGGCCGCGGTCTCGGCCGGTTCCTGCTCTCCGCGATCGAGGACGCGGCTCCCGACGACGTGCAGGAGCTCTCGTTGCTCACCGCAGCCGGGAGCAAGCGCCACCTCCGCCTCTACCGGGCCGCCGGCTACCGCCTCCGCGGGCCGGCCCCGGAGGCGCCCGGCGCCGTACGCCTGACCAGGAGACGCGGCTAGGGACTACCCGGTCCCGATGAACCCCGCGAAGCTCACGCCGCGGAACGCCGCCAGCCGTTCGGCCTGCTCGGTGAGGTCGGGGAGCTCCGACCACGGGTCCACGGCCAGCCGCAGCTTCTTGCCCGACATCCGCGGGCGCCAGGTGCCGGCCACCTCGTGGCCGACAAGCACCGCGCCCGGGCGGCCCAGGGTGCGCCACAGGTCCTTGCGCCGGGGCGGGTCGGGCACGACCAGCTCGCGGTCACGTCCCTGCAGGAACAGGTCGAAGGGCCCGAGCAGCCGGACCACGCCGGAGACGTCCGGGGGGTCGGTGAGGGTGCTCGCGTCGGCGGTGAGGACGTCGCGCGACTCGCCCTCGACCGTCACCTCGGCCACGTCCTCGGGCCACCGCGCCTTCACGTCCGCGACAGGGGAGTCCAGGTAGCCGGCGACCTGCTGCGGGGTCGCGGGACCCAGGAGCCGCAGCACCGCCCGTACCGGATCCAGGACCGGGTCGACCGTGGGCGCCGGCCCGCGCCAGCCGGGGATGGGCTCCAGGACCGGCGGTGAGGTGTGCGGCCGCAGCTCGAGCCCGGCCCTCAGTGCCGCGAGCCGGAACGGCTGCTCGAAGAGGTGGATCGCGTCGCACGGCCGGCAGTAGCGCAGGTAGGGCTCGGGCAGGCGCTGGTTCAGCGCGCCGGACAGGTCTCCCTTCACGGTGGGAGCGGTCACCACCGCGCGCATCTCCTCGGCGATGACCTCCAGCGCGTCGAGGACCGCGATCCCGGCCTCCTTGAGCGGCTTCGCGGCGGCGTAGATCCGCTTGGCGGCATCGGCCTCAGAGACCGGTGCCACGGCGGCGGCCACCGCCGCGGCCTGTGAGCGCCGGTAGGCGTGCGGGGCGCCCCGGATCGTCCAGGCGGTGAGCAGTGCGTCCGGATCCGGGGTGAACCCGCGCAGGGCGAGGGCCCACAGCGCGCCGTCGGGACCGGTCTCCTGCACCCCGAGGTCCAGCACACGAGCCGCGGTGGAGGTCTCGCCGGTGTCCTCGCGGTCGAGCTGCTGGGCATGGATCCGGAACCGGAGGACCTGTTCGCGCGTGATCTCCATGACAATGTTCTAGCAACCCGCGCGGACCCGGTCGAGGACGATTCGCCCCCGGACCCACGCCTGTGGCAAAATCGGTCCTTGGCTCAGCGAGCCAGAACACGCGACCGGTTTCTGCCGGTCGGTGCTCACGGTCCACCTGCCACAGGGGGCGGGCCGTACGGCGTACCGCTGACCACCCGAATCAATCAACCACATCCGTGGGTGACCTGTGGCAGTCACGAGGAGACACACCATGTCGAACGTAATCGACGAGCTCAACGGCGCCCTCAAGCGCGACGACGTCCCGCACTTCCGGGCCGGCGACACCATCAAGGTCCACGTCAAGGTCGTCGAGGGCAACCGCTCGCGGCTCCAGGTCTTCCAGGGTGTCGTGCTCCGGGTCCAGGGTTCGGGCATCGGCCGCACCTTCACGGTCCGCAAGGTCTCCTTCGGTGTCGGTGTCGAGCGCACCTTCCCGCTGCACTCCCCGATCTTCGACTCGATCGAGATCGTCACCCGTGGTGACGTTCGTCGCGCGAAGCTCTACTACCTGCGCAACCTGCGCGGCAAGGCTGCCAAGATCAAGGAGCGCCGCGACTCCTGAGCGACTCGGGCCCTCTGGGCCGGTTAGGCTCTCATCGTGACGAACGTCGGCGAGACCCTGGGCCCGAGTGACCGGTCCGGCGACGAGCCCGGCGAGAAGGCGCAGAAGAAGCCGATGCCGTTGTGGCAGGAGACGATCCTGCTCCTCGGCCTCGCCCTCGTGCTGGCGATCATCATCAAGAGCTTGTTCGTCCAGGCGTTCTACATCCCCTCGCCCTCGATGGAACCGCAGTTCGTCGAGAACGACCGGATCCTGGTGCAGAAGGTGTCCTACTGGGGCAGCGCGTCACCGAGCCGCGGGGACATCGTGGTGTTCAAGGACCCGGGCGGCTGGCTCGACGGGGCCGAGACACCCGCGTCCCGGTCACCGGTGACAGGGTTCATGGAGCGGATCGGGCTCTACCCGACGGGCGGTCACCTGGTGAAGCGGGTCGTCGGCGTCGGCGGGGACCGGATCGTGTGCTGTGACTCCAAGGGCCGCATGACGGTCAACGGCCAGCCGCTGGACGAGAAGGCGTACCTACCCAAGGGGGTCGTCCCGTCCGAGGTCGAGTTCGACCGGATCGTGCCCAAGGGCCACCTGTGGATGATGGGGGACAACCGTCCCTTCTCCTACGACTCCCGTGGTCACATGGGCGGCCCCGGCGGCGGCTTCGTCGACCAGGACCTCGTCGTGGGCAAGGTGTTCTCCCTGATCTGGCCGCTCAAGCGGGGCGAGCTGATCGACCGGCCGAAGACCTTCGAGGACGTTCCCGACTCGAGATGACGAACCGATGACCACTCCTGCTCCGGGACCCGTCGGCAACCTGCCGCGCGGCTCGACCGTGCGCCGCGACGCGGGCCTGTACGGCTACGAGCGCGCACTGCGCCGTGCCGGGCTGTCCCCGGTCGCCGGGGTGGACGAGGCGGGACGCGGCGCCTGCGCCGGCCCGCTCGTCGCCGCCGCGGTGATCCTGCCCGAGGGCAGGTCCGGGCTGGTCCCGGAGCTCAACGACTCCAAGCTGCTCACCGCGAAGGCGCGCGAACGCTGCTACGAGCAGGTGCTGCGCCGGGCGCTCGCCTGGTCGGTGGTCGTCGTCGAGCCGGGGGAGTGCGACCGGCTCGGGATGCACGTCGCCAACGTCGAGGCGCTGCGGCGCTCGCTCGCGCGGCTCGACCAGCGGCCGGCGTACGTCCTCACCGACGGGTTCCCCGTCGACGGCCTCGAGGTGCCGGGCCTGGCGATGTGGAAGGGTGACCGGGTGGCCGCCTGCATCTCGGCCGCGTCAGTGATCGCCAAGGTGACCCGGGACCGGATCATGTGCCAGCTGCACGAGCGCTACCCCGCCTACGACTTCGCCACGCACAAGGGCTACTGCACCGCCGAGCACACCGAGGCGCTCGAGGAGCACGGCCCCAGCCCCGTCCACCGGATGAGGTTCGTCAACGTGCGGCGAGCCGCCGGGATCATCGACCCCCCGCCCCTCAGTCTTGAGCCCCAGCTGGAGCTGTGGGAACCAGAAGACGCCGACCTGCAGGAGGTTCTGCGATGAGCACCGAGGATCTCGAGAAGTACGAGACCGAGATGGAGCTCAACCTCTACCGCGAGTACCGCGACGTGGTGGGGATCTTCAAGTACGTCGTGGAGACGGACCGCCGCTTCTACCTGTGCAACCAGGTCGACGTGAAGGCCAGGACCGAGGTGGGCGAGGTGTTCTTCGAGGTCACCCTGACCGATGCCTGGGTCTGGGACATGTACCGGCCTGCTCGCCGGCTGGCCAAGAACGTCAAGGTGCTCACGTTCAAGGACGTCAACGTCGAGGAGCTCAGCCACAGCGAGATCGAGCCTCCCAAGGGCTGAGCCCGGGTCACTCGATCAGGCGGACCGGGTCGCCCTCGACGCGGGCGGACCACGTGGTGGTGTCGCTGACACCGCTCGGGAAGGCCACCTGGAGCCGGAACCAGCAGCCACCGGTCGCGGTGGACGTGCAGTTGTACGACGGCGGGATCGGGACCCGGATCGTCTGTGACTTCCCGTTGTAGTTGCTGCCCACGCCGGTCAGCTGGCAGCTGGTGAGCGTCCCGTTGTAGACGCCGGCGCCGGTGCAGCCGACCAGCGGCGTGGGCAGGTTCGAGTCGGTGGGCGGCAGGATCTTGATCGAGCCGGCGCTCTCGGCGTCACCCACGTCGAAGAACTTGATCAGCAGGGTCTTGCTCGCGGCCGCGGGGATCACCCGGACCAGGTTGAACTCGGTGGTGCCGCCCGCGAGGTTCGCGTAGATGCCCATGTTCTCCCAGGCGGCGATCGACACCGCGGCCTTGTTGGGACCGGTCACCCGGAGGGCGAACCGGTTGTTGCCGTCGCCCTTGACGTTGTTGTTGTCGTCCATCTGGTTGTAGGTCTGCGCGAAGCCGGAGTACCCGCCGGCACCGTCGGCCGAGCCGCCCAGCGCGACGTTCGTGCGTACCTGCAGGTAGTGGTCGCCGACCTGGGTGGGGGTGAAGGTGCAGAAGTTCACCCACTGGTGGAAGACCTTGGCGAGCTCGTCGGTGTAGGAGCCGTTCGACTGGTTGTTGTCCCTGGTCCGGCGGAGCTTCGTGGTGGTGTTGTCGTTCTCCTTGTAGCCCTTGTACTGCTTCACGCAGCCGGTGACCGGGGTGCCGTTGACCGGACGGTAGGTGTCGGTGGGGCGCCGGAGGACGAACGAGGTGATGGGAGCCTCGGCGTTGTCGTTGCTGAGGACGTCGCCGGTGCAGAAGAGGCCCGCGGTCTTGGCGTAGCGGGCGTTGCCGTCGTTGGTGTAGCTGTTCATGTTGTCGCGCAGCTTGGTGCCCGTTGGGTTGTCGGTCTGCTTGGTGGCGACCTCGCACTTGTCCCCGGTCTCGACGAAGGCCGGGTCGTAGATCTGGATCGAGACCGGCTTGTTCACGGCCGCGGCGCCGACGCGTACGAGGTAGAAGTAGCCGAGCGGGTCGAACTCGTCGTTGGAGGTTCCGGTGCAGCCGGAGTTCCCACTGCTGCACTTGCGCGTCATCAGCCCGTCGCCGTTCGCCTTCGGCGTCTCGGGGCCGGCGACCGCACCCCAGAACTTCGGTGTGGTGCTGCACGGGGCGCCGCCGACAGGTACGACGAGCTGGCTCCCCGTGCCCAGTGTCTCCGCGGCTCCGGCCTTGGGCTCGTTGCCGAAGGTGTTGCACGGGCTGCCCATGGGGGCGGGGCCGTTGTAGTCGGCCAGTGCCGAGCGCGTGATGGTGGTGGTGCCGATCCCGAACGCCGCCGCGAAGCTGTTCGTGATCGTGCTGGACACGGTCACCTTCAGCTGGGTCGGCTTCGCGCCGAGCCCGATGGCGACCCTGGACAGTCCCGAGTCGGGGTAGCCGTTGCGCGCGGAGACGGCCTTCGCGGCGTCCCCCGCCTCGGGCAGGTCGTCGGGGAGGAAGGTCACCCCGGCCATGGCGGCGGCGTCGGCGGCGTTCTGCACCCGTTCGATCTCGACGTACATCCGCGCGACGTCCACCGAGAGGGCGCACAACGGCAGCATCACCGCGGCAGCGAACACCGCGACCAGGATGACGGCGTACCCGCTCTCGTCCCTGGCCCCGCGCCGGAACGGCCACCGCGTGCTCATGCGTGCTTGTTGGGTAGGCACTGCTCGTTGGGCAGTGGTTCGAACTGCATGACGCTGCGCTCGTTCAGCGCGACACCGCTGCCGAAGAACCCGGTCATCCACGCGTGGTTGGCGCGCATGGCGATCCCCACGGCGCTGCGGTTGGGGTCGTTGACGCAGGCGTTGACCGTGGTCTTCGTGTTCCAGCTGCCGCCCCCGAACCGGAACTTGTCCAGGTTCTTGTCCCAGACGTAGCGCACGCAGTTGGTGGTGCAGGTGAGGGTCTTGTTCGAGGCCGGCAACGGGAACCCGTGCACGTTGGCGTCGTAGATCATCACCCACTCGATGCTGTCCTTGGGCATCGCGGAGCCGGCTC
Source organism: Nocardioides sp. Z38_18 (assembly GCF_058215695.1). NCBI lineage: Bacteria > Bacillati > Actinomycetota > Actinomycetes > Propionibacteriales > Nocardioidaceae > Nocardioides > Nocardioides sp. Z38_18. The sequence goes on along the minus strand of NZ_JBZAJE010000002.1, from coordinate 196,532 downwards.
GCGCGATCGCGTCGGCGGCGGCCTGGGCCAGCGCCGGCGCGGTGGCAGGCGTGCACGGCGGCGGGTTCGTGCTCGCGACGCAGGTGCCGGGACCGGCGTTGGCCGAGACCGAGGCGATGCGGGCCCCGGTCCGGACCGAGCTGTTGACCGACACGGCGTCACGCATCAGCAGCGACATCTCGATGATCCCGAAGAGCAGGATGCACAGGAACGGGGTGATCAGGGCAGCCTCGACGGCCACGGCACCGCGCTGGTCGCGCCTGCGTCGCACCCACATGGTCCACACCTGTCCTCACGCATCGCAGGCAAGGCAGTTCCGCCCATGTCGTGGATGCTGGACCATTGTGGCGAAAGCGACCGGTCAATGGGGACGAATCGGGAAAACCTGTCTGCGGAGACCTGGCTTGGGGTTCCGCGCGGCGGAGCGGGATCGCAGCGCCGGCCGGCTGACGTGCACAGGCCCCGCACAGCACCCCCTCGTCCACAGGATCCGCCGGCGGCAGCGCACCGAGGCCCGGGACCCGGTGGGGTGGCGCCATGAGCAGCGGCGCACGCAACACCAGTCTCGGGTCGTACGGCGAACGGGTGGCCGCACGGCGCCTGGTCGAGCAGGGGATGGTCCTCGTCGACCGCAACTGGCGGTGCGACCTGGGCGAGGTCGACCTCGTGCTCCGCGACGGCGACGTCCTGGTGTTCTGTGAGGTCAAGACGCGCAGCTCCACGGCATACGGCCACCCGCTGGAGGCGGTGACACCCGTCAAGGGCGCCCGGCTGCGTCGCCTCGCCGCCCGTTGGCTCGAGGAGCACGACGTCCACCCGCCGGAGATCCGGATCGACCTCGTCGGGGTGCTGCTCGCCGAACGCGGCGCTGCCGACTTCGAGCACGTGCGAGGTGTGGGCTGATGGTCGCCACCACGCACACCGTCTCGCTGCACGGCGCCGTCGGCCACGTCGTCGACGTGCAGGTCGACCTCTCTGACGGCCTCGTCGGCACCGCCCTCGTGGGTCGTCCGGACACCTCCATCACCGAGGCGCGCGACCGCTGCCGGGCTGCGGTGAACAACAGCCGGTTCGTCTGGCCCAACACGCGGCGCACCACGATCCTGCTGTCCCCGGCTGACCTGCCCAAGCGCGGCCCGCACTTCGACCTGGCGATCGCGGTGGCGGTGCTGGCCGCCGCGGACCCGAACTTCCCCAAGGAGTCCCTGCGCGGCGCGGCGATGATCGGTGAGCTCACCCTGGACGGCCGGATCCGGTGCGTGCCGGGCGTCCTGCCGATGACGATGGCGGCGGCTGCCCGGGGGATCGAGACCGTCTATGTCCCCGAACCGCAGCTCGGGGAGGCGTCGATGGTGCCGGGAGTTCGCGTCTTCGGGATCCGGTCCCTGGCGCAGGTGGTGGCCCTGCTCATGGGGAAGGAGCCGCCGGAAGCGCCCGAGGTGGAGGCGCTCTCAGGGGCGCCGCTGCTCAGCTGGCGCGGCGAGGAGCGCCTCGAGGACCTCGACATGTCAGACGTCCTGGGCATGGCCGACACCCGCTACGCACTCGAGGTCGCGGCCGCCGGTGGGCACCACCTGATGCTCACCGGGCCGAAGGGGTCGGGCAAGACCACCCTCGCCGAGCGACTCCCCGGGCTGCTGCCCGACCTCGACGAGGACGAGTCGCTCGAGCTGATGGCGGTGCACTCGCTGTGCGGCACGCTTCCGGCCGGAGCGTCGGGCATCGTGCGGCCTCCGTTCCGCGCGCCGCACCACTCCGCCTCCCGCACGGGCATCCTCGGCGGCGGCAGTGGCCGGGTGCGGCCGGGGGAGGTGAGCAAGGCCCACCTCGGGGTGCTCTTCCTCGACGAGTTCCCGCTGTTCCCCACCGACGTGGTCGAGGCCCTGCGCGAGCCGCTGGAGTCCGGCGAGATCTCGATCTCCCGCGGCGAGGAGGACGCCACCTACCCGGCGCGGGCGATGTTCGTGTTCGCGTGCAATCCGTGCCGGTGCGGCGAGTACCACCCCTACTCCCGCGACCACCGTTGCACGTGCACCGAGCTCCAGCGCCGGGAGTACCGCCGCAAGATCTCGGGTCCGATCGCCGACCGGGTCGACATCACCCGCTTCGTCGAGCCGGTGAGGCACGAGCGGGTCGCGCCGCTGCCCTTCGAGGTGCCCGAGCCCAGCGCGGCGATCCGGAGCCGGGTCACGCTCGCGCGGGAGCGCCAGAGCCTGCGCTACGCCGGCCAGTCGTGGCGGCTGAACTCCCAGGCCCCGGGACCGGTGCTGCGCGAGCAGTGGCCGGTGACCGATGCGGCCAAGCTGCGCCTCGACGCCGAGGTGTACGCCGGCCGGCTGACCCGTCGCGGCGCCGTGCGGGTGCACCGGGTCGCGTGGTCGGTGGCCGACCTGGCCGGGGTCGAGCGGCCCGGGGTCGAGGAGCTCGACGTCGCCCTGCGACTGCGCTCGGCGGACCCGCTGCTGCTGAGCAGCCTGCCGACGCGGCACCCGGTCGACTCGACGGGGGAGTCGGCATGACCGGGAGCGACGAGGAGGAGCGGCTGGCCCGGGTGGTGCTGTCGCGGATCGGGGAGCCGGGCGATCCCCGGCTGACCGACCTCGTGCACGAGCTGGGGGCGCGCACGGTGCTCACCGGCCTGCAGACGCAGGCGGCCGACCAGCAGCTCGGCGCCGACCTCGCCGAGCGGCTCGCGTCGGTCGACCCGCTGAGAGAGCTCGAGCGTGCCGCCTCGCGGGGGATCAGGTTCGTCGTACCGCTGGACGCGGAGTGGCCCGAGGCGGTGGAGGGCCTCGCGCTCGCCCCGCACCTGCACGAGCGCGGCGGCGTGCCCGTGGGCCTGTGGTGCCGCGGCCCGCTCCGTCTGAGTGAGGTCACCGGGCAGGCGGTGGCGGTGGTGGGCTCCCGGTCGGCGACCAGCTACGGCGGCGACGTGGCCGGTGACATCGCCGCGACCCTGGCGGGAGAGTCCTGGACGGTCGTCTCCGGCGCCGCCTTCGGGATCGACCAGGCCGCCCACCGCGGCGCGCTGGCGGCCCGGGGTGCGACCGTGGCGGTGCTGGCCTGCGGGGTCGACCGTGCCTACCCGGTCGCGCACCGCAACCTGATCGACTACATCGCCGACGTCGGCCTGGTCGTCTCCGAGGCGCCGCCCGGGTGCGCGCCCACCAGGATCCGGTTCCTGGCCCGCAACCGGGTGATCGCGGCGCTGGCCCGGGGAACCGTCGTGGTCGAGGCGGCCGTGCGCAGCGGAGCCCTGAACACCGCGAGCTGGGCAGCCGGGCTCGGGCGCACCGTGATGGGGGTGCCCGGGCCGGTGACCAGCGCACCCTCTGCGGGCGTCCACCAGCTGATCCGGGCCAGGGACGCACTCCTGGTCACCTCGGGGGAGGAGGTGCTCGAGGCGGTGGGACCGGTGGGCAGCCACACGCTGACTGACCCACGCGAGCCCGAGCACGCACGCGACCGGCTGCCGGCGCGCGAGCGACAGGTCCTCGACGCGGTGCCCCTGGTGCAGGCGGTCGACTCGGGCGCGATCGCCCGGACAGCAGGCATCGCCCACGGGCGCACCAAGGAGGCCCTCGTCGCGCTGCACCGGGCCGGCCTGGTCGAGCACTCGCTCGGGCGGTGGCGGATCGCCGCCGAGGCGCCCTCCGCCTGAGCCCGACAGTGACCTGGGCAGACCTGGTCCGGTCGCGCCTGCGCAGCAGCCGGTCCCGGGCTTCGTAGGGTGAGCTCGTGGAGGACCCCCAGGAGCTGCCGGAGCCGATGGCCGTTGCCCTGGGTGCCTACGAGCGGCACCTCGCCTCGGAACGGGACCTCTCCGCGCACACCGTGCGGGCCTACGTCGGTGACGTGCAGGGCATGCTCGAGCACGCGGCGGCTCTGGGCCACACCGACCTGGGCACGCTGGACCTGCGGACGCTGCGCAGCTGGCTGGCCAAGCAGCAGACCCTGGGCAAGGCGCGGACCACGATGGCCCGGCGGGCCACCGCGGTCCGGGTGTTCACCGCGTGGGCGCAGCGCACCGGCCGTGCGGAGACCGATCCGGGGGCCTCCCTGGGCAGCCCCAAGGCGCACAAGCCGCTGCCTCCTGCACTGAACGCAGCCGAGGCGCGCCAGCTGCTCGAGGCTGCGGCGGCCCGTGCCGACGACGGCAGCGCGGTGGGACGCCGCGACGTCGCGATCCTCGAGCTGCTCTACGCCACCGGCATCCGGGTGGGGGAGCTGTGCGGCCTCGACGTCGACGACGTCGACCGCAGCCGCCGCGTCGTCCGGGTCCTGGGCAAGGGGCGCAAGGAGCGCACCGTGCCGTACGGCGTGCCGGCGGACCGGGCCCTCGGCCTGTGGCTCGAGACCGGCCGACCCGAGCTGTTCCGCCCCGGCGCCGGCGCCGCGATGTTCCTCGGCGCCAGAGGAGGCCGGATCGACCCCCGGGCGGTCCGGACCCTGGTGCACGCCCGGCTGGCCGAGGTGCCCGACGCCCCCGACATGGGCCCCCACGGGCTGCGCCACACCGCCGCGACGCACCTGCTGGAGGGCGGGGCGGACCTGCGTACGGTGCAGGAGATGCTCGGGCACGCCTCCCTGTCCACGACCCAGATCTACACGCACGTGACCACCGACCGCCTGCGTCAGGCCTACCGGCTGGCGCATCCCCGGGCCTGAGAGTGCGACAGGTCACAGCCGCTCTCGCGGGACGCTTATTGACGCACCCCGCGTCGCATAGTTGACTTCCGCAAGCGTTTGGTGCCGCCGGCGCGCTCCCACGACAGCTGAGTGAAGGAACGCATGTCCACCGACCCCGCCACCGCCGCGCGACCCACCGGGTCCGACCCGGTCCCCGCACCGACCAAGGCCATGGTCACGGTCGTCGTGCTGTGCTTCGGTGGGCTGAGCGCGTCCCTGACGCAGACCCTGGTCATCCCGATCCAGTCGCAGCTGCCGCAGCTGCTGTCGACCTCTCCGGCGAACGCGTCCTGGGTGATCACGGCGACCCTGCTGGCTGCGGCGGTGACGATGCCGATCGCGGGCCGGCTGGCCGACATGCTCGGCAAGCAGCGGGTGCTCCTGGTCAGCGCGGCCATCTTGATGGTCGGCTCCCTGGTGTGCGCGATGGCCGACTCGCTCACCCCGATGCTGGTCGGGCGCACGCTGCAGGGCCTCTCGATGGGGTTCATCCCGGTCGGCATCAGCCTGATGCGGGAGGTCACGCCACCGCGGATGACCGGCACGGCGATCGCCTCGATGAGCGCCACGCTGGGCGTCGGTGGGGCCATCGGCCTGCCGCTGTCGGCCTGGGTGGCCCAGGACTTCAGCTGGCACGCGCTGTTCTGGCTCTCGGCCGGGCTGGCGCTGGTGGTGACGATCGCCGTGGCGACCGTGGTGCCGCACGTCGAGGACGCGAACGGGGGCACCCTCGACGTCGTCGGCGCGCTGGGCCTGACCGTCGGCCTGGTCTCCACCCTGATCGCCATCACCAAGGGCAACGCCTGGGGCTGGGACCAGCCGCGCACGCTCGGCCTGCTCGTCGGCGGGGTGGTGGTCCTGCTGGTGTGGGGCTGGTACGAGCTCCGCGTCGAGGAGCCGCTGTGCGACCTCCGGGTCACGGCTCAGCCGGCGGTGCTGCTGACCAACCTGGCCGCGGTCGCCATCGGCTTCGGGATGATGGCCCAGGCGATCGTGGTGCCCCAGCTCCTGCAGCTGCCCGAGGCCACCGGCTTCGGCCTCGGCCAGACCATCCTGCAGGCGGGCCTGTGGATGGCGCCGGGCGGGCTGATGATGCTGGTCTTCGCCCCCGTCTCCAGCGGCCTGATGCAACGGGTCGGCGCCAAGCGGACCCTGATGCTGGGTGCGGGCGTGCTCGGCTCGGGCTACGTCGTGGCCGCCTTCTTGATGCACACTCCCTGGGAGCTGCTGATCGCCTCCTGCATCGCCTCCGCCGGTGTCGGGATCGGGTACGCCGCGATGCCGACCCTGATCCTCGCCGCGGTCCCGATGCGCGAGGCCGCCTCCGCCGTGGGCATCAACGGGCTGATGCGCTCGATGGGCACCACGATCGCGGCGGCCGTGATGGCGATGATCCTGACCGGGTCCACCAAGAGCCTCGGCGGCTTCGAGATCCCCACCGAGTCGGCCTTCCGACTGTGCTTCATCGTCGGTGCGGCGGCTGCGTTCGTCGGCGTGGCGATCACCGCCGCGATCCCGCTCTCCCGTCGGGCCGCCGAGGCCGCCAAGGCTGCGGCCGCCAAGGCCCACTAGCCGGGCGGATCGAGCGGGCCTGCGCCGGTGAGCGGCAGCAGCCGCACGGGTCCGGCCCCGACCAGGGTCAGCGGGTCGAGGTAGGTCGCACCGCGACGCAGCCCCCAGTGCAGGCACACCCGGGGGAAGCAGTGGCTCGAGGCGCGCTGCAGGGTGCCGAGGACGCCGCCTCGACCGACGGTGTCGCCGACCCGGACGCCGGCGGTCACCGGCTCGTAGGTGGTGCGGACGCCGCCGTGGTCGAGGACGACCACGCCTCGGCCGGCGATCGTCGCCGCAAACGTCACCGTGCCGCCCAGGGAGGAGTGCACCGGCTGGCCGGCGTGCCCACGCAGGTCCACGCCGCGGTGACCCGCCCCCCAGGGCCGGTCCGGCGGGTCGAATCCCTCCGCCACCGGTGGTCTGGGGGAGAGCGGCCAGGCGCCGTCCCGCACGGGAGCGGGCCCGGCCTGGACGGTCAGGGGCAGGACGGGCAGGGGCAGGGGGAGCAACAGGGTCGTGACAGTGAGGACGAGGGAGGGGAGCAGGCTCATGGTGGGAGCGTGCCGCGGGGCGGCCACGAGCCCGGTGTCCGACCCGAGCGCCTGTGGACGGGGGAGGGCTTCGCCGGGGGTGTGCGGGCCAGCCGGCCGGGCCGGTCCTCGTTTCGACATCCCCACCGGGCACCGATAGAGTGATGCCAGCAACCCGTGTGGGTTGACTTCGCACGCTCGTATCCGTGCCGTCCTGCAGATCCTGGCAGGACGGGGTCACACGGGCGAGGGCTCTCAGTCCCTGGCAACAGGGTCGGGCCCCGCACGAACGTCAGGGCAGGATCCCCAGCGACACCGGGGACGTCCTGCAACCGAACTGAAAACCAGTCGGTGCGCGCCAGCGTGCTCCGACACAACAGGAAAGAATCCCCATGGCAGTCGTCACCATGCGCCAGCTCCTCGAGAGCGGCGTCCACTTCGGGCACCAGACCCGTCGCTGGAACCCCAAGATGAAGCGCTTCATCATGACCGAGCGCAACGGCATCTACATCATCGACCTGCAGCAGTCGCTGTCCTACATCGACACCAGCTACGCGTTCATCAAGGACACCGTGGCCAAGGGCGGCACGATCATGTTCGTGGGCACCAAGAAGCAGGCCCAGGAGGCGATCGCCGAGCAGGCGACCCGCGTCGGGATGCCCTACGTCAACCAGCGTTGGCTCGGCGGCATGCTCACCAACTTCCAGACCGTGCACCAGCGGATCAACCGCCTCAAGGAGCTCGACGACGTCGACTTCGACGACGTGGCCGGGTCCAGCCGCACGAAGAAGGAACTGCTCTTCATGCGCCGCGAGCAGATCAAGCTCGACCGGACGCTGGGCGGCATCCGCGACATGACCCGCACGCCCTCGGCCGTGTGGATCGTGGACACCAACAAGGAGCACCTCGCGGTCGAGGAGGCTCGCAAGCTGAAGATCCCGATCATCGCGATCCTCGACTCCAACTGCGACCCCGACCTCGTCGACTACCCGATCCCGGGCAACGACGACGCCATCCGTGCGGTCGGCCTGCTGACCCGCGTGATCGCCGACGCCGTCGCCGACGGCCTGATCGCCCGCTCGGGTGCCAAGACCGACGGTGACGCCAAGGGCATCGGCACCGACGAGCCGCTGGCCGACTGGGAGCGCGACCTGCTCCAGGGCGAGGCCGACAAGGCTGCCGTCGCCGCCACCGGTGGCGACACCAAGACCGAGGACACCCCCGCCGCCGAGGCGACCGGGGCCTCCGTCGAGGGCGCAGCTGCCAAGGAGGCCGCCGAGGCCCCCAAGGCCGAGGCTGCCCCCGAGTCCACCGAGGCACCTGCGGCGCAGGAGCCCGACGCGCCCGTCGCTGCCGTGACGCCTGCCGTCACCGCAGTGGAGGAGCCGTCCGAGGCGCTCCCCGCCGAGGGCACCGCTACGACGAAGGAGGACTGAACGTGGCGATCTCCGCCGCTGACGTCAAGAGGCTCCGGGACCACACCGGCGCCGGCATGATGGACTGCAAGAAGGCCCTCGAGGAAGCCGACGGCGACTTCGAGAAGGCCACCGAACTGCTCCGCATCAAGCTGGGCAAGAAGGCTGCCGAGCGCGGCGCCGAGCGCACCGCCTCGGCCGGCCTGGTGGCCACCTCCGGCAACGTGCTCGTCGAGCTCAACTGCGAGACGGACTTCGTCGCCAAGGGCGAGGACTTCATCAGCACTGCCCAGCAGATCGCTGACGCTGCGGCCGGGGCGCTGGACTCCTCGGCCGACGCCGACGCCCTCAAGGCGGTCAAGATCGGCGACAAGACCGTCGAGGAGATCGTCAAGGAGCTCGCGGTCCGGATCGGCGAGAAGATCGAGCTCGGCCGCGTGGCCGTCTTCGACGGTCCCGTCGTGTCCTACATGCACCGTCGCGCCTCCGACCTGCCCCCCGCCGTGGGTGTGCTGGTGGAGTACGACGGCTCCGACGAGGAGGCCGCCCGCGGCGCCGCCATGCAGGTCGCAGCGATGCGTCCGAAGTACCTCACGCGTGACGAGGTGCCCAGCGACGTGGTCGAGCGGGAGCGTTCCATCGCCGAGGCCACCTCGCGCGAGGAGGGCAAGCCCGAGCAGGCGATCGCCAAGATCACCGAGGGGCGGCTGAACGGCTTCTACAAGGAGGTCGTGCTCCTCGACCAGCCGTCGGTGACCGACAGCAAGAAGTCGGTCAAGGCAGTCCTGGACGCCGCCGGCGTGCAGGTCAAGCGATTCGCACGCTTCGAGGTCGGAGCCTGATCCATCCGTCACCTGTTGGCGGCTCAGTACACGTTGGAGGCCGGTTCGATGCACGCACACTGCAGGCATCGGGCCGGCCTTCGGCCATCAACTACCTGGAGGGTCGGATGAGCGGCTACAAGAGAGTCCTGCTCAAGCTGTCGGGCGAGGTCTTCGGCGGTGGACGGGTGGGCGTCGACCCCGACGTCGTGCAGAAGATCGCCCGCGAGATCGCAGAGGTCGTGCGGTCGGGCGTCGAGGTCGCCATCGTCACCGGCGGCGGCAACTTCTTCCGCGGCGCCGAGCTCCAGCAGCGCGGCATGGACCGGGCGCGCGCCGACTACATGGGCATGCTCGGCATCGTGATGAACTGCCTCGCTCTCCAGGACTTCCTGGAGAAGGAGGGCATCGAGACGCGCGTGCAGACCGCGATCACGATGGGCCAGGTCGCCGAGCCCTACATCCCACGCCGGGCGATCCGCCACCTCGAGAAGGGCCGGGTGGTCATCTTCGGCGCAGGCGCCGGGATGCCGTACTTCTCCACCGACACCGTCGCCGCCCAGCGCGCGCTGGAGACCAAGTGCGAGGTCGTGCTGATGGGCAAGAACGGAGTGGACGGCGTCTACAACGCCGACCCGCGGACCAACCCCGACGCGATGAAGTACGACGAGCTCACCTTCACCGAGGCGCTCCAGCAGGGACTGCAGGTCGCCGACGCCACCGCGTTCGCGCTCTGCATGGAGAACCACCTGCCGATGGTCGTTTTCGGGATGCACCCCGAGGGGAACATCCTCAAGGTGGTCCAGGGTGAGAAGATCGGCACTCTCGTGAGCACCGGCGACGCCGCCCGCACGTCCGAGCACCACAACTAGTCGCAGCAACCAGGCCCAGCAACAGGAGAGATGCGTTGATCAACGACACCCTGAAGGACGCCGACCAGAAGATGGCCAAGGCCGTCGAGGTCACGCGAGAGGAGTTCTCCGCGATCCGTGCGGGCCGCGCCAACCCCTCGATGTTCTCCAAGCTGACCGTTGACTACTACGGCACGCCCACGCCGATCCAGCAGCTCGCCGGCTTCACCGCCCCCGAGTCCCGGATCATCCTGGTGCAGCCCTACGACATCGGCTCGCTGGGCGCCATCGAGCGCGCGATCCGCGACTCCGACCTCGGCGTGAACCCCTCCAACGACGGCAAGCTGATCCGGTGCGTGTTCCCCGAGCTCACCGAGGAGCGCCGCAAGGAGTACATCAAGATCGCCAAGTCCAAGGCCGAGGAGGGCCGGGTCTCGGTGCGCAACATCCGCCGCAACGCCAAGCAGGCGCTGGAGAAGCTGGAGAAGGACGGCGAGGTCGGCAAGGACGACGTCACCGGCGCCGAGAAGAAGCTGGACGCCTCGACCAAGAAGCACACCGACCAGATCGACGACATGCTCAAGCACAAGGAATCAGAGCTGCTCGAGGTGTGAACGACCAGATGACAGAGTCCCCGGCCGCCCCGGTGCACCCCGAGAAGAAGCCCGGAAAGAAGCGCAGTGCCGGGCGCAACCTCCCCGTCGCGATCGCCTCCGGCGTGGTGCTCGTCGCGGCGGTGGTGCTGACGCTGGCGTTCGCGAACCTCGCGTTCGTGGCGCTGGTGGCGGTGGCCATGGTCGTGGCCGTCTGGGAGATGCACAAGGCGCTGCTGACCCGCGGGATCGACATCCCGCAGGAGCCGCTGATGCTCGGGGCCGTGGTGATGATCCTGGTCGCCTACCTCTTCGGGGCACCGGCCCTGGTGGCGACCACGGCGGTCACGGCGCTGGTCACGATGCTGTGGCTGCTGCGGCGCGGGGTGGACGGCTACGTCCAGAACGCGAGCGCCGCGGTGTTCACGCTGGTCTACGTCCCCTTCCTGGCCTCGTTCGTGGTGCTGCTCCTCGCCGAGGACAACGGCGCGCTCGCCGTGATCGCGTTCATCGGGGTCACGATCGCCTCAGACATCGGCGGGTACGCCGCCGGGGTGCTGTTCGGCAAGCACCAGATGGCCCCCGTGATCTCGCCGAAGAAGTCCTGGGAGGGGTTCGCCGGCTCGGCGATCGCCTGCGTCGCCGTCGGCTACCTCGTCGTGGTGCACCTGCTCGAGGGTGACTGGTGGGTCGGGGTGGCACTGGGCCTGATCACGGTGGTGATGGCCACCCTGGGCGACCTGTGCGAGTCGGTGATGAAGCGCGACCTCGGCATCAAGGACATGAGCCAGGTCATCCCCGGCCACGGCGGGATCATGGACCGGCTCGACTCGCTGCTCGCGACGGTGGCGCCGATCTGGCTGCTGCTCCACTACCTCGTGCTCTGAGCACGGCCGGCGATCAGGGGTTGCCACGCCGCCCGTGGGTGCGCGGCGGCTCGTAGCCACCCTCCGGAGGGACCATCTCGGCCCGCAGCCCCAGCAGGCGCACCGGCCGGTCGTCCTCGAGCCGCTCCCACAGCTCGACCGCGGTCCCGGCCAGCACACTCGCGTCGAAGGTGGGCTCGGCCAGCTTGCGGCTGCGGTTCACCGTGAAGAACGGCGCGAACCTGACCTTGAGGTGCACCCGGGCGCAGGCTCGCCCCTCGCTGCGGATGTCGACGACCACCTGCTCGGCCAGCGCCCGCAGCGCCTCCGGGATCTCCGGGCCGGTCAGGTTCTGCTGGTAGGTGGTCTCGCGGCCGCGTGCCCGGGCCACCCACGGGGTGTCGTCGACCGTGGCGCTGGAGACACCCCGCCCCAGGCGGCCGTAGTGCGGGCCGGTGTTCGGGCCGAACTCGGCCACGAGCACCTCCTCGGGCGCCTCGGCCAGCTGGCGCACGGTCTCGATCCCGTGGGCCGCGAGGCGCTGCTGCACCCGGCTGCCCACCCCCCACAGGTCGCGGGTCGGGCGCTCGCCCATGTGCGCGAACCAGTTCTCCCGGGTCAGCCGGAACCTGCCCCGCGGCTTGCCGAAGTCGGTGGCGATCTTGGCGCGGACCTTGGTGTCCCCGATCCCCACCGAGCAGTGCAGCCCCGTGGCCGCGAACACGTCGGCCTGCAGCGCCCGGGCCACCTCCTCGGGGGCGCCCGGCGTGTCCGGGGTCTCGATCCCCACGAACGCCTCGTCCCAGCCGAGCACCTCCACCACGGCGCCGGGGATGGCGCGCAGCGTGTCCATCACCACGGCCGAGGCGGCGTCGTACGCCTCCTTGTCCACCGGCAGGAACACGGCCTCGGGGCACTTGCGGGCCGCGATCCGCAACGGCATCCCCGACCTGACCCCGAACTCCCGGGCCTCGTAGGAGCCGGTGGAGACGACGGCGCGCTCGGTCGGGTCACCGCGCCCGCCGACGATCACGGGCAGGCCGGCGAGCTCGGGCCGCCGCAGGATCTCGACGGCCGCGATGAACTGGTCCATGTCCACATGGAGCACCCACTGCGCCACGACGACATCCTGCCCGACACCTTGAGTAGCCGGGCTCATGCCGAGCCGTGCCCTTTCATGGAAGGCTGGCCCGGTGCTGCCGGACATTTGGGGGGTTTCGACCCACGCGCTCTTCGTGGGCCTCGGTGTGCTCGCCGCGGTGGTCGTCTTCGTGCTCGAGGCCCGGCGGCGCGGCCACACCGACGACCGGCTGCTGATCGTGGTGACCGGTGCCCTGGTCGGCGGTGCCTTGCTGATGCGGCTGGGCACCTGGTTGCAGCACGTCGACCTGCGCGAGAACGCTTCGCTGGTCGAGCAGTGGGCCTACGGCAACCGCAGCATCCTGGGCGGCCTGGTCGGCGCCTGGCTGGGGGTGCACGTCGCCAAGCGGCTGTGCGGCTACCAGCTGCGCACCGGCGACCTGTTCGCCCCGGCGGTCGCGCTGGGCCTGGCCGTGGGACGGGTCGGCTGCCTGCTCACCGAGCTGCCGGGGACGCCGACCGGCTCCGGGTGGGGGATCACCCTGGGTGCGGCCGACGGAGCCCGCCTGGGTGCGGAACCCGGCGTGCCCCTGCACCCGTCCTTCGTCTACGAGATCGTCTTCCATCTCGCGGCGTTCGCGGTGATCTGGTTCTGGCTCCGGCGGCGTGACCTGCCGCCGGGGGAGAGCTTCGTGTGGTTCGTGGCGGCGTACGGTGTCTTCCGCTTCCTGGTGGAGTTCACCCGGGGCAACGAGGTCGTCTGGCAGGGGCTCACCCGGCCGCAGCTGTTCCTGGCCGTCACCGTTCCGTTCGTCCTGCTCCGCATCGCGCTCCACGTGCGTGCCGGAGCCCCCAGTCGTGACCGACCCGAGGAGCCTGTTTCCCAGTGAGCACCCGCACCGGACCAGGGATGCCCCTGCGCGGAGATCGCATCCACCGCTACGTGAACGCGTTCTGCCCGCTGTGCCACGAGGAGGAGCCTCTGCGGCCCCTGACCGAGGTGCAGCGGCTCTCGGGGTGGCTGGTCGAGCGCGAGGACCGGATCTGGCTGGAGCGCGGCTGCTCCACCCACGGCCTGGTCCGGACGATGTACGACGAGTCCCCGGAGATCCTCAGCTACCTCGAGCAGTGGACCGCTCCCACCAAGGTGCACACCCCCGATCTCGCCGGCAACTTCGCCCCCGTGCCTGCGGCCTACGCCGACGGGCTGCCCGAGATGCAGACCCAGCACACCTGCATCCTGCTCCAGGACCTGCTCGACCACTGCAACCTCAAGTGCCCCACGTGCTTCGCGGCCTCCGCCCCCGCGCTGGCCTCGGTTGTCCCGCTCGAGCAGGTGCTCGCCTCGATCGACGCGCGGATCGCGCGGGAGAACGGCCGCATCGACGTGCTCATGCTCAGCGGGGGAGAGCCCACGCTCTACCCGCAGCTGACCGAGCTGCTGGACGCGGTCGCGGAACGCCCCGTGGTGCGCGTGCTGGTGAACAGCAACGGGCTGGCGATCGCCCAGGACGACGAGCTGCTGGCGACGCTTCGCCGTCACCGGGAGCGGGTGGAGATCTACCTGCAGTACGACGGGGAGTCCGCCGAGGCGTCCACCCACCACCGCGGCGCGGACATCCGCAGGTTCAAGGAGCGGGCGATCGAGCGGCTCTCCGGGGCCGGCGTCTTCACCACGCTGACGATGACCGCCACCCTGGGGGTCAACGACGACGAGATCGGGTTCGTGATCAAGCGCGCGCTGGACACGCCGTACGTCGGCGGCGTCACCATCCAGCCGGTGTTCGGGTCCGGGCGCAGCGCCGGCCTGGACCCGATGGACCGGCTCACCCACACCGGGGTGCTCACCCGGTTCGAGGAGCAGACGGCCGGCCAGGTGACCTGGCGCGACATGACCGCCCTGCCGTGCTCGCACCCGCACTGCTGCTCGGTGGGCTACCTGCTGCGCGACGACTCCGGCACCTGGAAGTCCCTGGTAGAGCTGATCGGCGCCGACCGGCTCAAGCAGTGGCTGGACCTCGAGCCCGACGTGCTCGCCAACCGGATCGCCGACGACGCGATCCCCGCTCAGCTGCGCGCGGTCGTCAAGGGGTCGCTGCTCGACCTGCTCTCTGAGCAGAGCTCGCTCTCGCATCCCTCGATGGCGACCATCTGGAGCGACATCTGCAGCAACTGCGACCTCGGCATCGGCACGCTCGCGACGCTGGCGGCCTCCAGGCTGCCGGGACAGCAGGAGCGGCTGCGCCGGATGCTGGGTGAACGCGTGCTGCGGGTCACGGTGAAGCCGTTCATGGACATGAACACGATGATCGAGGAGCGGCTCACCCAGTGCTGCGTCCACGTCGCCACCGTCAACGGCACCAGCGGCGACCACCAGTGCGCACCGTTCTGCGCGGTGCAGGCCTGGGCGCCGCTGTCCCGGAGCCGGATCTCCACCGCCGTCGGGGTGCCGCTCGCGGCCGCCCGCGAACAGGCCGGTCTCCCGGTGCTGCCCACGCCGAAGGTCCGCCGGTGAGCGACCCCCGCCAGGTGCGCCCACCCCACCTCGACACGCCCCCGGCCGACGCCGCGGAACCCCCGTTCGACCCGCTGAAGCTCTGCGTCTTCGCGACGGTGGCGCTGCTGGGCTGGCTGCTCGGGCCCTGGGCGCTGCTCGGGTTCTCGCTGCTCGCCGTGGCGGGATATGCCAAGGCGCGACGCGAGGGCCTGCTGCGGTCGCGATGCAAGTTGGGGGACACCCGGCTGGTGCTGCTCTATCTTGCTGCCCTGGCGCTCGCCGCTGCCGGTGGCATCGTCTCGTCGCTCCGCTGAGCCCACTTCCCGAGAGGAACCCGATGTCGCAGCAGCAGCCGCCCCCTCCCTACGGGGGACCGCCCGGACAGTACGGCGGCCCTCCGGGCCCCTACGGAGGCCCTCCCGGACCGTACGGAGGCCCTCCCGGTCCGTACGGCGGCCCTCCCGGCCCCTACGGCGGCCCTCCCGGGGAGCCGCCCGGGGGCCCGGCCGGCGGGCACTCGAACACGTGGAGGTTCTGGATCGGGGTGCTGCTGGCCATCCCCGCCTGGATCGTGGTCGCCCTGGTCTCGGGGGGCCTGTCCCAGCTCGCCTACGCACTGGGGGGCGACTACGGTGCCGGTTCGCTGATCAACGCCGTGCTCGGGTTGGCGCTGTTCGGCGGGTTCATCACAATGGTCGTGGTGGAACGGACCCGGTGGTTCGCGCTGGGGCTCCTGGCCGGGACGGCGATCCTGCTCATCCTCGCCGCCGGCGCGTGCGTGGTGCTCTTCGCGGCCCTGGTGAACAGCTACAACTGAGCCTGGTGCCCGGGCCGGGCGGAGCATCCGGGGGAGTCGTGGCGCCACGATTGGTGGCCGGGGCCCCGCGGATGGGAGGATGGGGCGGTTGTGACTGAACCGATCAAGACCCTTCCCCTCGTCTTCGAGGAGCCCAAGGGGCGCGGCAAGCCTCCGCGTCACCTCGCCGACCTGACCCCGGCCGAGCGCAAGGCGCGGCTCGAGGAGCTCGGTCTGCCCGGGTTCCGGGCACGCCAGCTCTCCACGCACTACTTCTCGCGCCTGGTCGACGACCCGGAGCTGATGACCGACCTGCCCGCCGGCCAGCGCGCCGAGCTGGTGGAGGGGCTGCTGCCGCACCTGATGACGGCGCTGAAGACGCAGGAGGCCGACAAGGGCACCACTCGCAAGACGCTGTGGAAGCTCTTCGACGGCGCGCTCGTGGAGTCGGTGCTGATGCGCTACCCGGGCCGCACCACGATCTGCGTCTCCAGCCAGGCCGGCTGTGGGATGGCCTGCCCGTTCTGCGCCACCGGCCAGGGTGGCCTGCAGCGCAACATGTCCACCGCCGAGATCGTCGAGCAGGTGGTGGCCGGCGCCCGGTCGCTGGCCCGCGGCGAGGTGGCCGGAGGACCCGGCCGGATCTCCAACGTGGTCTTCATGGGCATGGGCGAGCCGATGGCCAACTACAAGGCGGTCATCGGCGCCGTACGACGGCTCACCGACCCGGCTCCGGACGGTCTCGGGATGTCGGCCCGCGGCATCACCGTGAGCACCGTCGGACTGGTCCCGAGGATCAACCAGCTCGCCACCGAGGGCATCCCGGTGACCCTCGCGCTGAGCCTGCACGCCCCCGACGACGAGCTGCGCGACGAGCTGGTCCCGATCAACACCCGCTGGAAGGTGGGGGAGACCGTCGAGGCCGCCTGGAACTACGCCAAGGTGACCAAGCGCCGGGTCTCGATCGAGTACGCCATGATGCGCGACATCAACGACCAGGCCTGGCGCGCCGACCTGCTCGGCGACGTGCTGAACTCCTACGGCGACTGGGGCTGGGTGCACGTGAACCTGATCCCGCTGAACCCCACTCCCGGTTCGAAGTGGACCGCGAGCGACCCCGCCGACGAGCGCGAGTTCGTGCGCCGCCTCGAGGCCAAGGGCATCTCCACCACGGTCCGCGACACCCGTGGCCGCGAGATCGACGGGGCCTGCGGCCAGCTGGCAGCCGAGGGCTGAGTCCGGCCGGGCCGTGGCCTGGTGGACACCGGGTGGGGTTGACGGGAGGATGCTCCCGACCAAACCGCCCTGATGAGGAGTCCCAGATGGCCGAAGAGCCGCAGCCGGCCCAGCTCAAGAAGCTCAATCGGCTCGAGGACCTGAGCGACAAGGACCTCAAGACGGTGATCAAGAAGGGTCGCCACCTGCGCCTGCCGGCCGACTGGTCGCTGATCTGGGAGAAGACCCCCGGCGACAAGGCCTACCTGATCGTGGACGGCGAGGTCGCGGTCCGCAAGGGCAAGGAGGAGGTGGCGCGCCTCGGTCCCGGCGACGTCATCGGCGAGATGGCCATCGTGGGACACAAGCTGCGTTCCGCGAGCGTGGTCAGCCTGACCCCGGTGGAGGTCATCCACTTCACCAAGGAGTCGCTCACCGAGCTGCTCGACGAGGTGCCCGCCTTCGGCGAGGCCCTGCGCGGGACCACCAGCGACCGGCTGGGCGAGTCCAAGGCCTGAGCCGGTGCCGGAGCGTCGAGATCGTCGCGAGCTGGTCGACCGTCTCGAGGTCTTCCTGCTGGGCGAGGAGCCCTCGCTGACCGGTCAGCAGCTCGCCGACGAGCTGGGGATCTCCTTCGAGGAGGCCCGCCTGCGCTGGCGCTCGCTGGGGTTCAGCGCGGTCGGCGCCGATGTCCCGGCGTTCACCTCGGCCGACCTCGAGGCCCTGCGGCTGACCGAGCAGCTGCTCTCGGTCGGGATGATCGGCCCCGAGGACGAGGCCGCGCTGGTGCGTACCCTTGGCCGCAGCTTCGCCCGCCTCGCGGAGTGGCAGATGGGGCTGCTGGCGAAGGTCGTCGACCCCGACGCGATGAGCCTCGACGAGCTCCGCGAGGTGATGGACGAGGTCACCCCGGCCGTGGAGTCCCTGCAGAACTACGTCTGGCGCCGGCACGTCCTCGCGGCGGCGGCGAGGCTGCTCCTGGCCGCCCCCCAGGACGAGGACGAGGAGGCCGTCGGGGACGACTCCGGAACCACGATGGGCGTGGGGTTCGCCGACATCGTCGGCTACACCCGCCAGAGCCGCTCCCTGACCCGCACCGAGATCGGCCAGCTGGTCGACCACTTCGAGGAGCGCTCCCTGGAGATCATCACCGCCCACGGTGGCCGGATCATCAAGAGCATCGGTGACGAGCTGCTCTTCGTCGCCGACCGGCCCGAGGCGATCGCCGCCATCGGGCTCGAGCTGGCCGAGGAGTCCGGCCGCGACGACCGCTTCCCCGAGGTCCGGGTGGGCCTGGCCTGGGGACCCGCCCTGGCGCGCCTCGGTGACGTGCTCGGCCCGGTGGTGAACGTGGCCTCACGGCTGACCTCGACGGTCCGCCCCAGCCGGGTGCTGGTCGACCGTGGCCTGGCTGACCAGCTGCAGGACAGCGAGGAGTTCCAGCTGCGCCGGGTACGGCGCGCCTCGGTCAAGGGCTACCGCCGGCTGGAGCCCTGGGCGCTGCGCCGCAAGGACCCAGCGGGCTGATCTGGCGTGACAGGGGCTGATCTAGCCTGCAGCCATGACCCCGAACGTCAGCTTCGCCCTGCTCGACGCCGCCGTGATCGCCGGGCGCTTCGACGACCCGGTGATGGGCACGATGACCCACGCCCGCCTGCTCGAGGAGGTGGCGGCGCTGGGCGGGGTGCTCGCCGCACTCGGGGTGGAGCCAGGATCCTCGGTGGTCATCGACCTCGACTCCGACGAGGACGCGGTGGTCGCCGCACTCGCCGCGGCCCGGGTCGGCGGTGTGGTGCGGACCACCGACGCCCCCGACGCCGCGGTCGTGCTCGCCTCCGCCGGCTCCGAGGTCCCCGACAGTGGGCGGCCGCGGGTGGTGCGCGGCGAGGACGTCCAGGACCCGGACCTGGAGTGGGACACGATGATCCGCGCCGGGCGCACCGACCCCGCGGCGTGCCGCGTGCTGAGCCCGGAGGCGGCGTACTCCCCGGAGCGGAGCGTCGCCGAGCAGATCGAGGTGCTGGCCGCCTCGGCCGCGCCGTACGACGCGGCCGAGCTGCGGCTGCTGCTGCAGGTCTGAGCCGATCGCCGCGGACCTGCTGAGAGACTGACGCGGTGAGTGAGCGCCGCGACATCGTCATCCTCGGGTCGACCGGGTCCATCGGCACCCAGGCGCTCGACGTCGTCCGGGCCAACCCCGACAGGTTCCGGGTGGTCGGGCTGACCGCGGGAGGCTCCCAGGAGCAGCTCTTCGAGCAGCAGGTGGCCGAGTTCGCCCCGGCGTACTCCGGGCTGGGGGAGGACGCCTCCACCGAGGCCGCCGGCCTGGCCTGCGACGTGGTGCTCAACGGCATCACCGGCGCCGTGGGCCTGCGCCCCACGGTGGCGGCGCTGGAGGCGGGCAACACGCTGGCGCTGGCCAACAAGGAGTCGCTGATCATCGGCGGTCCCGTGGTCACGGCGATGGCCGCACCGGGTCAGATCGTGCCCGTGGACAGCGAGCACAGCGCGCTCGCGCAGTGCCTGCGCGGCGGCCGCGCCGAGGAGGTACGCCGCCTGGTGCTCACCGCGAGCGGGGGGCCGTTCCGCGGGCGCACCCGCGAGGAGCTGGCAGAGGTGACGCCCGAGGAGGCGTTGAACCACCCCACCTGGGACATGGGCCCGGTGGTCACGATCAACTCCGCCACCCTGGTCAACAAGGGCCTCGAGGTGATCGAGGCGCACCTGCTCTTCGACATCCCCTTCGACCGCATCGAGGTCGTGGTGCACCCGACCAGCGTGGTGCACTCGATGGTCGAGTTCACCGACGGCTCCACGTTGGCCCAGGCGAGCCCGCCCACGATGCTGATCCCGATCGCCCTCGGCCTGGCGTGGCCCGACCGCGTCCCGGAGACCGCCCCGCCCGTCGACTGGTCACGCCCCCAGACGTGGGAGTTCTTCCCCCTCGACGACGAGGCGTTCCCCGCCGTACGCCTCGCGCGCGCAGCGGGGGAGCGGGGCGGCACCGCCCCGGCGGTCTACAACGCGGCCAACGAGGTGTGCGTGGATGCCTTCCGCACCGGCCGGCTCGCCTTCGTCGACATCGTCGACACGGTGGGCCGGGTTCTGGAGCGGCACGCCGCCATCACCCACGACGTAGGATCTGCGCGAGAACTCACCGTCGATGACGTGCTGGCCGCTGATGCCTGGGCACGCGCGGAGACCCTCCAAGCACTGAAGGACCCCACCCGATGAGCACCCCGACATGACCGTGCTGATGTATGTGCTCGGCGTACTCGTCTTCGCCGTGGGTGTCGCGGTCTCGATCGGCCTGCACGAGATGGGTCACCTGATCCCGGGCAAGCTGTTCAACGTCAAGGTCACCCAGTTCTTCGTCGGCTTCGGCCGCACCCTGTGGTCCACGCGCCGGGGCGAGACCGAGTACGGCGTGAAGGCGATCCCGCTCGGTGGCTACTGCAAGCTGATCGGGATGGTCCCGCCTGCTCCCGACGAGGATCCCTCGATGGTGCGCGACCGCAACACCGGGATGTTCGCCCAGCTGGTCAGTGACGTCCGGACCGCCGAGTACGAGCTCGTCGATCCCCACGACCACGACCGGCTGTTCTACAACAAGCCCTGGTGGCAGCGGGTGATCATCATGGGCTCCGGGGTGGCGATCAACCTCGTCATCGCGTTCCTGCTCTTCGGCGTGGTGTTCATGGGCTACGGCATCCCCACGCCCACGACCAAGATCAGCGGCGTCTCCCAGTGCGTGATCGCGGTCACCGAGGCGAACGCCGACCAGCCGCAGCGCACGTGCACGGCCCAGGACCCGGTCGCGCCTGCCAAGGCGGCGGGGTTCGAGCCGGGCGACCGGATCGTGTCCTTCAACGGGCACCGGATCGACTCGTGGGAGCAGATCCAGCGCGAGATCCGCGCCAACGGCGACAAGACCGCCAGCGTGGTGGTCGAGCGCGACGGCGCCGAGCGGACCCTCCACCCCACCACCGTCGTGTCCACCCGGCCGAACCCCGACGACCCGGAGAAGATCACCAAGGCGGGCTTCCTCGGCGTGGTGCCCGAGCAGGTCAGGGAGCGGCAGGGACCCGGCTACGTCGTCACCACGATGGTCGACGGCACCTGGGCCACGCTCAAGGCGATCGGCACGCTGCCGGTGAAGCTCTACCACGTCGCGCGCGCCTCGGTGGGCCTCGAGGAGCGCGACCCCGAGGGCCCGATGAGCGTGGTCGGCGCCGGCCGGGTCGCCGGGGAGATGGCCTCCATGGACGAGAACTCGGTCCCGAGCCGGTTCTTCTCCCTGCTGCTGCTCCTGGCCGGGCTGAACCTGTTCCTCGGACTGATCAACCTGGTGCCGCTGCCGCCGTTCGACGGTGGCGGGATCGCGACCACGCTCTACGAGGCGATCCGCCGCGGGTTCGCCAAGCTGCTGAACCGGCCCGACCCAGGTCCGGTCGACAGTGCGAAACTGCTACCAGTGACCTATGTGATGGCGGGGCTCATCCTGGTGATGAGCGTCGTGCTGATCTTCGCCGACATCGTGGCGCCGGTCTCGCTCACGTAGTCCGACCCAGAAGGAAGAAGACGCAATTGACTTCGGTATCGCTCGGCATGCCCGAGGCTCCGCCTCCGGTGCTGGCCCCACGCCGCAAGACCCGCCAGATCCAGGTGGGCAAGGTCGGTGTCGGCAGCGAGCACCCGGTCTCGGTGCAGTCGATGACCACCACGCTGACCTCCGACGTGAACGCGACGCTGCAGCAGATCGCGGAGCTGACGGCATCGGGCTGTGACATCGTCCGCGTCGCCTGCCCCTCGGCCGACGACGCCGAGGCGCTGCCCGCGATCGCGCAGAAGTCGCAGATCCCGGTGATCGCCGACATCCACTTCCAGCCCAAGTACGTGTTCGCCGCGATCGAGGCCGGTTGTGCCGCCGTACGGGTGAACCCGGGCAACATCAAGAAGTTCGACGACCAGATCAAGGAGATCGCCGCGGCCGCCAAGGACCACGGCACCTCCATCCGGATCGGGGTCAACGCCGGTTCGCTGGACAAGCGGGTGATGGAGAAGTACGGCAAGGCCACCCCCGAGGCGCTCGTCGAGTCGGCCGTCTGGGAGGCCTCGCTGTTCGAGGAGCACGACTTCCACGACTTCAAGATCTCGGTCAAGCACAACGACCCCGTCGTGATGGTGCGCGCCTACGAGCTCCTCGCCGAGGCCGGCGACTGGCCGCTGCACCTCGGGGTCACCGAGGCCGGTCCTGCCTTCCAGGGCACGATCAAGTCCGCCACCGCGTTCGGCGCCCTGCTCAGCCGGGGCATCGGCGACACGATCCGCGTCTCGCTGTCCGCGCCCCCGGTCGAGGAGGTGAAGGTCGGCATCCAGATCCTGCAGTCGCTGAACCTGCGCCCGCGCAAGCTCGAGATCGTCTCCTGCCCCTCCTGCGGCCGCGCCCAGGTCGACGTCTACACGCTGGCCGAGCAGGTGACCGCCGGGCTCGAGGGACTCGAGGTCCCGCTGCGGGTCGCGGTGATGGGCTGCGTGGTCAACGGGCCCGGTGAGGCCCGCGAGGCCGACCTCGGGGTCGCGTCCGGCAACGGGAAGGGCCAGATCTTCGTCAAGGGCGAGGTGATCAAGACCGTTCCGGAGTCGATGATCGTGGAGACCCTGATCGAGGAGGCGATGCGGATCGCCGAGGGCATGGAGGCCGAGGAGGGCGCGACCGCCCAGGTCAGCATCTCCTGACCGGCTCCCGGCAGGCTCAGTCCGCGGCTGCTGCGGCGAGCGCCGCGGCCTGGATCGTGGTCAACGCGGTGGTGCACGCCAGGTAGGCCTCGCTCTGCGAGGACAGGAACGCCAGGTCCTTGACCGCCTTGGCCACGGCGGCCGGATCATCGAGATCGATCGCGCCGGCCTGCCGCCAGCCCGGCGCCTGCTGCCCGCTCGCCAGCGGTGCCTGCTCGGTGAGCACCTTCAGGGCCGCTGCGACCGCTGCGGGCCTCGGGGCGGTGTTCCGGGGCGCCTTGGCGGGCTTCTTCCCCTTGGCCGGGCTCGGGGACGGGGGAGTCGGCCGCGGCGCTGCGGCGTACTCCTGCGCACCGCTCCTGACCTGGTCGAGCCGGGCCTCCATGTCGAAGGGTGCGACCCGGTCACCGAACGCGGCCAGCGCGTCGATTGCCTCCTCCTGCTCCTCGAGCGTCTCGCCGCAGTCCTTGCTTCCCGCGGCCCCGGAGTAGTGCGCGACGGTGGCGCTGACGCTGTTCCACCGGGAGGCGAGGTCCGAGGGGGTGCTCGTTGCGTCCGGCTCCTGGACCTTCGGCTCCAGGTCCGACCACTTCTCGCGACAGTCCAGGGCCGCCCGGCTGGGCGGCTCCGGCTCGTCCGACCCGGTGTCGCTGCCGCACGCGGCCAGGCCGAGCAGGAGCGTGACCAGGACCCCGGCAGCCAGGGACGGGCGGCGTACGCCGAGGTGAACCGGGCGGATCCGGACGCTGGCGCTCAGGCAGCTCTGGGGCATGCAGGCACCGTAGACCCACAGCGGGCCGCGCGGCGGTGAACGAGGGGGACTTGTGTCGTAGGCTCCCCGCGTGGTCCGGACCAGCGAGAGCGTTCGAGTGCTGGGACCCGGTGATGTCGCCGAGGCCCTGGCGCTGATCGCGCTGGACCCGGTCACCAACGTGTTCGTCGACTACCGCACCCGGATCACCCAGCTCGACACCCGCTGGCTCGGCGGTGAGATGTGGGGGTACGCCGAGGACGGCCGGCTGGTCTCGCTGTGCCACGTCGGCGCCAACCTCGTGCCGGTGAACGCCTCCGCGGTCGCGTGTGCCGCGTTCGCGGAACGGGCGGCGCGCACCGTCCAGCGGAGCTCGACGATCGTGGGCCCCCAGGACGCGGTGGCGATGCTGTGGGAAGGCCTGCGGGAGCACTGGCCCGCCCCCCGGGACCTGCGCTGGGACCAGCCCCACCTGGTGACCAGCACGCCTCCGCTGCTGAGGCCCGACCCGCTGGTGCGTCGTACGACGAGGGCCGAGGCCGAGATCCTCTATCCCGCCTGTGTGGCGATGTACACCGAGGAGGTCGGCGTCTCCCCGGAGGTCGACGGTGGCCGGGACCTCTACCGGGCCCGGGTCAACCAGCTGATCGGTCGCGGGTGGTCGTTCTCGCGGATCGAGGACGGCAAGGTGCTGTTCAAGGCCGAGGTGGCCTGCGCGACCCCGAGCGCCTGTCAGATCCAGGGCGTGTACGTCGACCCGGCGGCCCGCGGACAGGGCCTCGGTGCTGCCGGGATGGCGGCCGTCGTGGAGACCTGCCTGCGCGAGATCGCGCCCACGGTCTCGCTCTACGTCAACGCGCACAACACCCCGGCGCGGGCGGCGTACAAGCGGGTCGGCTTCTCACAGGCCGGCGCCTTCGCCACCTTGATGTTCTGAGCGCGGCTAGCCTTCGGCGATGACCTCCTCCCTCCCCGTGGACGCCCGCGTCGTCGTCGGCGCCTTCCTCGTCTCCGGCACCGTGCACCTGGTCCGTCCCCGGACCTTCGCCCCCGCGATGCCCAAGGCGCTCCCGGCCCACCGCGAGCTGATCCTGGCCAGTGGGGTGGCCGAGCTGGTCTGTGCCGCCGGGATGCTGTACCCGCGCACCCGCCGCCTGGCCGGGGTCGCCAGCACCGCCCTGCTGGTGGGGGTCTTCCCTGCCAACCTGAAGATGGCCGGCGATGCCCTGCGCTCGAACAACCGGACCGCCCAGGCCCTGACCCTGGCAAGGCTCCCGCTCCAGCTCCCGATGATCCGGGCAGCCTGGCGCGCGGGCAGGGACTAGGTCCACCCACGTCAGAGCCGGATAGTCCGAGACGTTCCCGTCGTGAATTCGCCCGAATGGGAACGGGAACGTCTCGGACTATCCGGATCGCTCGCTGCCCTAGGCCACCTGCACCACCAGGTCGGCGCGCTCCCGGGTAGGGGCGACGACCTCGGCGTTGGCCTGGTCCGAGACCGTCGCCCAGTGCCGGGCGGACCCGGGGTCCTTTCCATGGGCGACGTGGCGTGAGACCAGCCGGTCCACGCGCAGCGACTCGTCCACCTCCACGAACCACACCTCGTCGAGCAGCGGCCGCACCTGCGCCCATGCGCCGTCGCTGTGCAGCAGGTAGTTGCCCTCGGTGACCACCAGCCGGTGCTCGGGCAGGACCGCGATGGCCCCGGCCACGGACTCCTCGCGGGTGCGGTCGAACCGGGGGACGTAGACCGGGTGCGTGGTCTCCGCGTGCAGCCGTCGCAGGGTGGCGAGGTAGCCGTGCACGTCGAAGGTGTCCGGCGCCCCCTTGCGCTCGCTCCGCCCGAGACGGGCGAGCTCGTCGTCGTGCAGGTGGAAGCCGTCCATCGGCACGATCACGGCCTGCTCGTCGTGGCGCTGCGCCAGCAGGTCCACCAGTGCCTCGGCGAGCGTCGACTTCCCGGCGCCCGGGGGACCGGTCAGGCCCAGCAGCGCTCTCCCGCGCCCCGATCGGCTGTCGGCCAGGGCGCGGGCCCGCTCGGCCAGGGCGTCGAGGTCCATGGGCGTGAGCGTAGGCGTGGTCCGGTCCGTGGGGGAGTGCTGGCACAACCGGGTCGGAGGACCGTGCCCGGCGCGGATAGCCTGTCCCGGTGATCCTTCGTATGTCCAAGCTGTTCGTCCGCACCCTCCGCGAGGACCCGGTGGACGCCGAGGTCCCGAGCCACCGGCTGCTCGTCCGCGCCGGCTACATCCGGCGGGCGGCACCCGGCATCTACTCCTGGCTGCCGCTGGGCCTGCGGGTCTTCAAGAAGGTCGAGCAGATCGTCCGCGACGAGATGGACGCCATCGGCGCCCAGGAGCTGCAGTTCCCCGCGCTGCTTCCCCGGGAGCCCTACGAGGCGACCGGCCGCTGGACCGACTACGGCGACGGCATCTTCCGGCTCAAGGACCGCAAGGGCGGCGACTACCTCCTCGGGCCGACCCACGAGGAGATGTTCACCCTCGTGGTCAAGGACCTCTACAGCTCCTACAAGGACCTGCCGGTCTGGCTCTACCAGATCCAGACCAAGTACCGCGACGAGGCGCGTCCTCGCGCGGGCCTGATCCGCGGACGCGAGTTCGTGATGAAGGACTCCTACTCCTTCGACACCACCGACGAGGGCCTCGACGCGTCGTACGCCGCCCACCGTGCGGCGTACGTGAAGACCTTCGACCGTCTCGGGTTCGACTACGTGATCGTCAAGGCCACCAGCGGTGCCATGGGCGGCTCCAAGTCCGAGGAGTTCCTGGCGAGCAGCCCCGTCGGCGAGGACACCTACGTGCGGTGCACCAGCTGCGACTACGCCGCGAACGTCGAGGCGGTCCAGGTGCGGCCCCCCGCTCCGGTGGCGTACGACGACGCGCCCGCCGCGCACGTGGAGAAGACGCCGGACACCCCGACGATCGCGACCCTGGTCGCCCACCTCAACGAGCACCAGCCCCGCGAGGACCGGCCCTGGCACGCGGGCGACACCCTCAAGAACGTGCTGGTCGTGCTCAAGCACGCCGACGGCACCCGTGAGCCGCTGGCCATCGGGCTGCCCGGTGACCGCGACGTCGACCAGAAGCGGCTCGAGGGGATGATGGAGCCCACCGAGATCGAGGCGATGGACGAGGTCGAGTTCGCCAAGCACCCCTCGCTGGTCAAGGGCTACATCGGCCCCGCCGCGCTGGGCGAGTCCTCGAGCAGCGGCATCCGCTACCTCGTCGACCCCCGGATCGTCGAGGGCACCCGCTGGGTCACCGGCGCCGACGTGCCCGGCAGCCACGTGCTCGACCTGGTCGTGGGCCGCGACTTCACCCCCGACGGCACCATCGAGGCCGCCGAGGTCCGTGACGGCGACCCGTGCCCCAACTGCGAGTCCGGTGAGCTCGCGACCGCCCGCGGCATCGAGATGGGCCACATCTTCCAGCTCGGCCGCAAGTACGCCGAGGCGCTGGACCTGAAGGTGCTCGACGAGAACGGCAAGCTCGTCACGGTGACGATGGGCTCCTACGGCATCGGCGTCTCGCGCGCGGTCCCGGTGATCGCGGAGGACAACCACGACGAGCTGGGCCTGATCTGGCCCCGCGAGGTGGCCCCGGCGGACGTCCACATCGTCGCCACCGGCAAGGACCCGGCGATCTTCGAGGCCGCGGCCCAGCTCGCCGAGGACCTGTCCTCGCGCGGCCTCGAGGTCCTCTACGACGACCGGCCCAAGGTCAGCCCCGGGGTGAAGTTCAAGGACGCCGAGCTGATCGGCGTACCCACGATCGTCACCGTCGGGCGCGGACTCGCGGACGGCAACATCGAGGTCAAGGACCGGCGCTCGGGGGAGCGCGAGGAGGTCGCGGTCGGCGACGCGGTCGACCACCTGGTCGCGGTGGTGCGCTCCTAGCGTGGGCCGCTCGCGTCACCCACGCGGCGCGAGGTAGCGCTCCACGATCCGGCGCAGCTCGGCCACCTCCGCGTCCGCGTCGAACCCGGCGTCGCCGGACATCAGGTAGAGCGTGTCCACCAGGCCGAGCAGCCACCGGCCCGCGCGCTCGGGGTCGATCCCCGGGTCGGCTTGCCCATCTGCGGCCGCGCGTGCTACCAGACGCGCGAACGCGGCGCGCACCCGTGCGTCGCCCGCATCGAGCATCTCCGAGAACTCCTCGTCGTTGACGGCGAGCTGCAGCATCGCCCCCACCAGGCCGGGAGCGTAGGGGTCACCCGCGTCGCGGCACAGGTGGGCGAGCAGGCGCCACGTCTCGTCGATCGCGTGGTCCTCGTCGAGGGTCGCGATGAACTCGTTGTTGACGGTCGCGTCCTCGGCGAAGATCGCCAGCATGATCGACCGCTTGTCGCCGAAGTAGTGGAACAGCGTGCCCGACCCGATCCCGGCTGCGCGGCAGATCTGTGCGGTCGTGGCGCCGGTGTAGCCGCGCTCGGCGAAGACGACCGCGGCGGCGTCCTGGATCGCTGCTCGTCGGGCCGCATGGCGGGCGGGGTCAACGGTTCTCATCAGTGTCCTCCCCCTCGGCGGCTCGTCGTTCCCCGGTGACCCGCTTGCGTCGCCGGGTCTCCTGCACGGCGATCGAGACCGCGAACAGGAAGCCGATCACGTACTTCCACCAGCCGAGGTCCACGTTGGGGATCCACCCCAGCAGCCAGTCGATCAGGGGCGGCACCCACTGGAACAGGGGTGCGAGGTAGCGGCCCGGGTCGAGGTACTCCAACCACTTCGGAGCGTTGATGTCCACATCGGGCAACCAGCCGAGGTCGATGACGGGGATCAGGGCCCGGAGCAGCGCGCTCACGCCCAGGATCGCGAGGAGCGTGCCGCCGACGTTGATGACCACGTGCCGGGCGGCGTAGAGGTTCGGGTGTGCCTCACCCCACGCGTGCAGCCTCGCGGCCCGGGTGCCGGGTGGGGGAGCGAAGGGGACGCTGCGGCGGCGTACGTCGCCGTGTCCCGGCTCCACGCGGGCGCAGCCGGCGACGCGCCCGACCCACCACCAGGTCACCCGGGAAGGGTGTCCGGACTCCTGGCCGAGGTCCACGTGGCCGATCTCTTCGGCGTCCCCGGCGTCCACCTCGACGCCGTCCACGAGGAGGCGCGCCCGGTTGGGTCGCTTCTCCCCGCGCGCGACCGAGGTCTCGATCACCAGGTCGGTGCCCCGGTCACGCAGCGTGTAGGTGCTCGTCTTCACCCAGTCAATAATAGAGCAAGCACTCTATTATTGACCAGAGGGCGCGTCGTAGCCGGCTGCCCCTAGGGTCTGGCCATGCAACAGACAGTCACCCACCCTGCGGCGCGCAACGATCGGCTGCGGGCGGCGCTCGAGCCCGGTCAGCCCGAGGGCGCCGTGCCCGAGGCGCTGGCTGCGGACGGTCCGCTGCTGCTGGCCGTCGCCGGACAGAACGGCGACCGGACCGATGCTCCCCAGGAAGCGCGGCTGCGGGTCGCCGAGGCGCCGGGTGGTGGCAGGGCGCTGCGTGCGCAGGACCTCCCGTGATGAGCGGGCGCCCGATGAGGAGGAGTGGCGTGGACGCGGTGATCTTCGACTGGGGCGGCACGCTGACCCAGTGGCACGACATCGACTTCCATGCCGAGGCGCTGGCCCTGGCGCACGCCGTGGTCGCGACCGAGGGCGGTCCCGAGCTGCACGTCGAGGCCCTGCACCGCGCCAACCAGGTGATCTGGGGCCGCAGCCGCGACCACCAGCAGAGCTCCACCCTGGCCGATCTGTTCGCCGAGGCGGGTCTCGCCCACGACCCCGAGCTGCTCGGCCACTACCGCGAGTTCTGGGAGCCGCACACCACCACGGACGCCCAGGTCGAGCCGTTGTTCACCACGCTTCGCGAGCGGGGGATCCGGGTCGGGGTGCTCTCCAACACGATCTGGCCACGCGACTGGCACGAGGACTGGTTCCGCCGCGACGGGGTGCTGGACCTGATCGACGGCGCCGTCTACACCAGCGAGGTGCCGTGGACGAAGCCGTCGCCGGAGGCGTTCGCGGCGGCGATGGACGCCGTCGGGGCCACCGAGCCCGGTCGCTGCGTCTACGTCGGTGACCGGCTCTACGACGACATCTGGGGTGCTCGCAACGCCGGGCTGAGGGCGATCCACATCCCGCACAGCGTGATCCCCGTCGAGCAGGTCGGCCACTCCGTAGGGGTCCCCAACGCGGTCGCCCACGAGCTCGTCGAGATCCCCGGGCTGCTCGGGCTCTGAGAGGTCAGTCGGTCGCGAACCGGAGCGCGAGAGCCGCTTGGATCTCCACGTGCCGGACCAGGAAGGCGCGCTCGTCGAGCCGCTTGCGCCGCAGCCAGCCGGTCACCTCGTCGTTGCACTTGCTGGCGTTGCAGGAGCCGCAGGCGGGCGCGAGGTTGGCCAGCGTGTAGCGCCCACCCCGGGAGAGGGCCTGCACGCAGTCGCGCTGTAGGGGCTTGTCACTCGCACCGCAGTAGGCGCAGCCGCCCCAGGCCTGCTTCAGCGCACTCCACTGCTCGTCGCTGAGGTCGTGCTCCACGGCGGCCATCCGGCGCTTGCGCTTCCGCACGGCCCGTCCCCTGCGACTCCGGTCGATCGGCACCGCGTCAGCGTAGGCAACTGCTCGCCCGAGCCGGCGCCCGGCGCGCGCGAGCTGGTGACTCAGGTGAGGCCGGGGAAGTTGCTCGGGGGGACACCGAAGGCGATCTCGCGCAGGGCGCTGGAGTCCAGGGCGGTGATCGCCCAGCGGCGTTCGGTGCCGGCGGTGTTCGCCACCACCTCGGCGTAGGTGCGGGTGACGCGCTGCTCGATGGTGCGGGCCACGTCCATGATCTGGTCGGGGGTGGAGGTCGGCCCGGGGGCCTCGTAGTCGGGCTCCGCCGCGACCGGGTCCGCGTCCTGCGCCGCCACGAGCACGGTGAGGTGATCGCGGGCGGCCCGGTGGTCGCCGTAGGCCTGGTCGAGCCGGGTGAACAGCTCCGGCTGTCGCGACTTCGAGGACTGCGCGCCGAGCAGTCCGTAGACGTGCACCGCCGCGTGCTCCGCGGCGAGCGCCTTCTGCAACGCCTCCACCGGGGTCATCAGGACCACACCGCGAGTCGCTGGGTGACGCCCGCGCCCATGCTCGCGAGCAGGCGGGCGAAGTCGCCGCTCTCCGCGCGCACGGCCAGCTCGGCGAGGCTGTCGTGCAGCCGCTGCTCCCGCCTGCGCAGCTGGGCCAGGGCCGGCTCGCGGCGGCGGGGGACGGCGTACGGCGCCGGGGTCGCGCTCGCTGACGCCTGGGCCCGTGTCGGGACCGCGTCGACCAGCGTCTTCTCGTGGGCCTGGTGCATCTGCGCCAGCGCGGCGAGCTGCGGGCGGAGGGCGGGGAACCGCGTCACCGTGCCCGCCACCGCGGCGCTGACCGCGCGGATCTCGGCGAGGGCGCTGGTGGCCACCGCGACGTCGGGTGCGAGCTCGGCGGGCCGCGCGGGCGCTTCGTCGTCGACGGGGTTGTCCACGCTGCACCCGCTGGCGACGACCCCGGCCGTGCCCGCCACCGCGAGGGCGATCAGCGACCGCCGCGAGACGGAGCTGCCGCCGAGGGCGGTACGCAGTGCGGGGGAGTCGACCACGGGGGAATCCTAGGGCTGGTCGGCCCCGGGCCCCGGAATGGTCGGAGGTCGTGGCGAGTGGCGCTAGGCTGAGCGGACCACAACAACACAGCAGGGAGGCCTGGCACAGATGCCCGTCGCGGACACCAGAGATCGCCTGGCTGAGGAGCTCACCGGTCCCCTCGGGGAGCTGGGGCTCGACCTCGAGGCCGTGGACCTGACCACTGCCGGCAAGCGCAGCGTCCTCCGGGTGGCCATCGACAAGGACGGCGGAGTCACGATGGATGACATCGCCGACGCCACCCGAGAGGTTTCCCGCGTGCTGGACGAGAGCACCGTCATGGGCGAGCGGCCCTACACCCTCGAGGTCTCCTCGCCCGGGGTCGAGCGACCGCTCACCCTTCCCCGCCACTGGCGACGCAACACTGGACGACTGGTCAAGGTGGTCCTCCCCGAAGGGGAGCCCGTGACCGGCCGGATCATCACCACCGACGACGAAGGCGCCGTCCTCGACGTCGAGGGCACCGAGCAGCGGGTCGAGTACGCCGTGGTGAAGAAGGCCAAGGTCCAGATCGAGTTCAAGAAGGAGACCGACTAGATGGACATCGACATGAGCATCCTGCGCATGCTCGAGCGGGAGAAGGAGATCTCCTTCGAGGTGCTGGTCGAGGCCATCGAGCAGGCCTTGCTGACGGCGTACCACAAGTCGCACGAAGGCCAGGAGAACGCCCGCATCGCGCTGGACCGCAAGACCGGCCACGTCACGGTGATGGCCCAGGAGCTCGACGAGGACGGCAACGTCGTCGGCGAGTTCGAGGACACCCCCGAGGGGTTCGGTCGGATCGCCGCGACCACCGCGAAGCAGATCATGCTGCAGCGGCTGCGCGACGCCGAGGACGAGCGCAAGTTCGGTGAGTTCGCCGGCAAGGAGGGCGACATCGTCTCCGGGCTGATCCAGCAGGGCCGCAACCCCGACGACGTGATGGTGGACCTCGGCAAGCTCGAGGCGCTGCTGCCCGCGGGGGAGCGGGTGCCCGACGAGGACTACTCGCACGGCACCCGGATCAAGTGCCTGGTGATCAGCGTCCGCAAGGGCATGCGCGGTCCTCAGGTGATGCTCTCGCGCACCCACCCCAGCCTGGTCAAGAAGCTCTTCGCCCTCGAGGTCCCCGAGATCGCCGACGGCACCGTGGAGATCATGGGCATCGCCCGCGAGGCCGGCCACCGCACCAAGATCGCGGTGCGGTCCAACGTGCCCGGCGTGAACGCGAAGGGCTCCTGCATCGGCCCGATGGGCCAGCGCGTGCGCGCCGTGATGAACGAGCTGCACGGCGAGAAGATCGACATCATCGACTGGTCCGACGACCCGGCCCGCCTGGTCGGCAACGCGCTGAGCCCCGCACGGGTCTCCAGCGTGACCGTCGTCGACGAGGCCTCCCGCTCGGCACGCGTCGTGGTGCCCGACTTCCAGCTCTCGCTGGCGATCGGCAAGGAGGGCCAGAACGCGAGGCTCGCCGCCCGGTTGACCGGCTGGCGGATCGACATCCGCTCCGACGAGGCGCCGGTCGCCCCGAACACGCCCGCCGCCTGACCCGTGGCCCCGCTCACCCGGTCCCCTCCGGGGGTCGGGTGCACACGTAGTACAGGTTCTGGTCGTCGTGCGGGAGCTGGTGGGCGCGTACGGAGAACCCGGCGCCCGCCAGCATCTGCTCGGCCATCGGCCGGCCCCACGCGGCGCCCAGCCCGTCGCCGCCCTGGGCCAGTGACACGGTCATGCAGTGCATGCACGAGATCGTGTACAGGAACGCCCCCAGTGGGTGGTCGAGGTCCCCGTGGTGCGAGCCCGAGGTGTTGATGTCCTGGGCGAGGTAGGTGCCCTCCTCGCGGAGCAGGCCGCTGATCCCGGCCAGCACTCGCGCCGGGTGCGCCTGGTCGTGGACGGCGTCGAAGGTGGTCACCAGGTCGAAGCTCCGCGCCGGCCACAGGTCACCGAGCAAGGTGGCGTCCCCGACCAGGAACCGGAGGTTGTCGAGTCCGGAGGAGCCGCCCTCCGCGTGCGCGATCGCGTCGGGGGAGAGGTCGAGGCCGGTGAACCGGGACGCCGGGAAGGCTGCGGCGAGCTGCTGCAGGGCCCGCCCGCGGCCGCAGCCGACGTCGAGCACGTCGATGCCCGCGCGCAGCCGCTCGCTCAGCCCCGGCACCAGCGGCAGGATCTCCTCCTCCAGCGCGGCGAGCACCGTCTGCTCCGAGTCGGCCTCCATCACCTCGTGGAACCGTGGGAACTCCTCGTAGGCGACGCCGCCACCCTCGCGGAAGCACTCCACCAGTCGGTCCTCCACGCCGGCGAGGACCGGGACGAACTGCGCGGTCGCCGCCACGTTGAGCCCACCGCTGCCGGTGAGCAGGGCGGCGTGCTCCGCGTCCAGCCAGTACGTCGCCGTCGCCGGGTCGTGATGGGTGATCCTGCCGACGGTCATCGCGCCCAGCCACTCCCGGACGTAGCGCTCCTGGAGCCCGGCCGCCTCGGCGAGGCCCGCGCTGTCCACCGGCCCGCGACCGGCCAGGGCGGTGAACAGCCCGGTGCGGTGCCCCAGGGAGATCATCAGGGCCAGGGAGGCGTCGTTGACGACCCGGACGAGGCGGTCGAGGGCCTGCTCGAGCCGGTTCTCGTCGACCTGCTGCTGCTGCACGCTCATGGCAACCTCCAGTTACAGACTGATTGGTATGGAACGACACTGCGCCTGATCCCACGCCTGGGCAAGGCCGGTCTGGACCGTGCGAGGTGCTCTGCTGGGTAGGCTGGGCACTCCTAACCGACCAGATGGTCCAGGAGGTCAGATGCCACGCGACGGCACGCCGACCCGCACCGCGATCCTCGACGCCGCGGAGCGACTCACCTTCGAGCGCGGGTTCGCCGGGGCGCCCGTGGACCGGATCGTCGAGGCGGCCGGGACGACCAAGGGGGCCTTCTTCCACCACTTCGACTCCAAGCAGGACCTCGGGGACGCGCTGATCAGGCGGTGGGCCGAGGGCGATGCCCGCCACCTCGAGGAGAAGCTCGGCCGGGCCGAGCGGCTGGTGGAGGACCCGCTGCAGCAGCTGGACCTGTTCGTCGGGTTCTTCATCGAGGAGGCGGAGAGCTCGGCCGGGGAGATGCCGGGCTGCCTGTTCGCGGCGTACACCTACCAGGCGGGGATGTTCGCTCCCGAGACCCTCGAGGTGCTCGCCGAGGCGATGCTCGCCTGGCGCCGGCGCCTGCGCGCCAAGCTGGGGGAGATCGCGCTCACCCGGGCCCCGGCGAAGGGCGTCGACCTCGACGCGCTGGCCGACTCGGTCAACGTGGTCTTCGAGGGAGGGCTCGTCGTCTCCCGGGCGGTGGGGGACCCCGGTGTGATGGTCGCCCAGCTGCGCCTGTTCCGGGCGCAGCTCGCGCTCACCTTCACCGGGTTCGGTTCTGGGGCGCCGCCCCGGTAGAGTGGGTTCCGGTGGATTCGCGACTGGACATCTCGACGCACTCCGACAGTCCCATACGGACGTGCATCGGGTGCCGGAAGCGGGCCACCAAGCGTGAGTTGCTGCGGATCGTCGCAGGGACGGACGCGGAGAACACCCAGGGATCGCAGTCCGGGTCCTGGTTCGCCGTACCCGACCCGAACGGCACCGCACCTGGACGTGGGGCGCACCTGCACCCCACTGCCCGATGTCTGTCGCTCGCCGAGCGCAAACGTGCCTTCTCGCGGGCTCTGCGGCATGATGCCAGGGTCCGGGGAGCACTGAGCCTCGAGCGGTTGAGAGAGCATCTCGACGAGGCAGGACAGCAACTCGAGCAAGATTCGTCTTAGTCAAGCGCCTACAAGAACTGGAGCATCAGCTCATGAGCCTGCGATGAGAACTTCGCGATGAGCATGCACATCAACTAGCGGTCCGCTGCCCTTCTGGGTCGGTACGGACCAGGAGGAAATACGTGGCAAACACCCGAGTCAGTGATCTGGCTAAGAAGTACGGCGTTCCCAGCAAGGAGGTCATCGGCCTCCTTGGGGACCTCGGCGAGTTCGTGAAGGCGCCGTCGTCCGGCATCAACCCCCTCGTCGAAAAGCGCTTCAACGACACCTACGGTGCCGACCTCGCCGCCAAGGCCGAGGCCAAGGCAGCGAAGAAGGCGGCCAAGAAGGCCCCCGCCGCGCCCGCCGCAGAGCCGGCCGAGGCGACGAACGGGGCTGCCGCGCCGGCCCAGGCCGACGCCCCGGAGGCGCCCGCCGCCGTACCGGCCGAGCAGCCCGAGGTCGCGCAGCCCGCGGCCAAGGCCGAGCCCGCTGCGCCCCGGTTCACCCCTGGCCCCCGTCCGCGGGTCCAGGCGGTCCCCGAGCCCGAGCCCGAGGTCGTCGAGCCCGTCCAGCCCGAGGCAGCGAAGCCCGCTGCCGAGGCGGCTCCCGAGACGCCGGCCCAGCCGGCCGCGGAACCGGACGCCGACGGCGGAGAGCCGGCTGCGCCCGCCGCCAGTGCGGGATCGGGCTTCAAGCCCGGGCCCCGCCCGGCCCGCCCCGGCGCTCCTCGCCCCGGCAACAACCCGTTCTCCTCGACCCAGGGCATGGGCAGCCGCCCGGCGCCCGCTCCCGGTGCGCCGCCCGCGGCTCCCGGTGGCGCGGCTCCTGCTGCCCCCGGTGCGAACGACCAGCGTCCGCCGCGCCC
Source organism: Nocardioides sp. Z38_18 (assembly GCF_058215695.1). Taxonomy (NCBI): domain Bacteria; kingdom Bacillati; phylum Actinomycetota; class Actinomycetes; order Propionibacteriales; family Nocardioidaceae; genus Nocardioides; species Nocardioides sp. Z38_18. The sequence continues at coordinate 160,856 of NZ_JBZAJE010000002.1, read as the reverse complement.
GGCCGCGGCGCGCGACGGCATGCCCCGTCCGAACCCGGCGATGATGCCGAAGTCCCCGGCTGCCTTCGGTGGTGGCCCCGGCGGTGCTCGTGGTGGCCCCGGTGGCGCTCGTGGTGGCCCCGGCGGTGCCCGTGGCGGCCCCGGCGGCGCTCCCGCCCGTGGTGGCCCTCCCGGCCGCGGCGGGTTCGGTGGCGGTGCCCCCGGCATGAGCGGTGGTCCCGGCGGTTCGCCGGGCGGAGCCCCGGGCGGTCGCCCGGGTGGTCCCGGACGCGGTCGTCCCGGCCAGCGCGGCAGCACCCAGGGCGCCTTCGGTCGTCCCGGTGGCCCTTCGCGACGGGGACGCAAGTCCAAGCGCGCGCGTCGTCAAGAGTTCGAGCAGATGGAAGCTCCGACCATCGGCGGCATGCGCGTCCGCAAGGGCAACGGCGAGACCGTTCGCCTGGCCCGGGGCGCCTCGCTGACCGACTTCGCCGAGAAGATCGGCGTCGACCCCGCCTCGCTGGTGCAGATGCTGTTCCACCTGGGCGAGATGGTCACCGCGACCGAGTCGGTCAACGACGCGACCCTGCAGCTGCTCGGTGAGGAGCTCAACTACACCGTCGAGGTCGTCTCCCCCGAGGACGAGGACCGCGAGCTGCTCGACTCCTTCGACCTGCAGTTCGGGTCGGACGAGGGCGACGAGGAGTCGCTGGTCGCACGTCCGCCGGTCGTGACCGTCATGGGTCACGTCGACCACGGAAAGACCAAGCTCCTCGACGCACTGCGCACGGCCAACGTCGTGGAGAAGGAGGCCGGTGGGATCACCCAGCACATCGGCGCCTACCAGGTCCGCACCGAGGTCGACGGCGACGAGCGCACGATCACGCTGATCGACACCCCGGGTCACGAGGCGTTCACCGCCATGCGTGCTCGTGGTGCCCAGGCGACCGACATCGCGGTGCTCGTCGTGGCCGCAGATGACGGTGTGATGCCGCAGACGGTCGAGGCGCTCAACCACGCCAAGGCCGCCGGTGTCCCGATCGTGGTCGCGGTGAACAAGATCGACAAGCCGGACGCCGACCCGACCAAGGTCCGCGGCCAGCTGACCGAGTACGGCCTGGTGCCCGAGGAGTACGGCGGCGACGTCATGTTCGTCGACGTCTCGGCCAAGTCGCACCTGAACCTGGACAAGCTGCTCGAGGCGGTCGTGCTGACTGCGGACGCCTCGCTCGACCTGCGGGCCAACCCCGACCAGGACGCCCAGGGCCTCGTCATCGAGGCACACCTGGACCGCGGTCGCGGACCGGTGGCGACGATCCTCGTCCAGCGCGGAACGCTCCGCGTCGGCGACTCGATCGTGGCGGGTCCGGCGTACGGCCGGGTGCGCGCCATGCTCGACGAGCACGGCGAGACCATCGAGCAGGCGGACCCGTCGCGGCCCGCGATGGTGCTCGGTCTGTCCGGTGTTCCCGGTGCGGGCCAGAACTTCATCGTGGTCGAGGACGACCGGATCGCGCGTCAGATCGCCGAGCGGCGTGAGTCGCGTGAGCGTGCGGCCATGCAGGCCAAGCGTCGCGTGCGCCGCAGCCTGGAAGACTTCATGGCTTCGATGGAGAAGGGTGCGGTCCCGGACCTCAACCTGATCCTGAAGGGCGACGTCTCCGGTTCTGTCGAGGCACTCGAGGACGCGCTGGCCAAGATCGACGTCGGCGACGAGGTGTCGCTGCGCGTCATCGACCGCGGTGTCGGTGCGATCACCGAGACCAACGTCGACCTGGCGGCCGCCTCCGACGCGATCATCATCGGGTTCAACGTTCGCCCGCAGGGCAAGGCGACCGAGATGGCCGACCGCGAGGGTGTGGAGATCCGGTACTACTCGGTGATCTACCAGGCCATCGAGGAGATCGAGGCCGCGCTCAAGGGCATGCTCAAGCCCGAGTACGAGGAGCGGACCCTGGGCCAGGCGGAGATCCGCGCGATCTTCCGCAGCTCCAAGATCGGAAACATCGCCGGCTGCATGGTCACCAGCGGCCTGATCCGCCGCAACGCCAAGGTGCGCCTGCTCCGCGACGGGAAGGTCGTGGCCGACAACCTCGACCTGGCCTCCCTGAAGCGCGAGAAGGACGACGCCTCCGAGGTCCGCGAGGGCTTCGAGTGTGGTCTGGTGCTCCGTGGGTTCAACGACATCAAGGAGGGCGACATCGTCGAGGCCTTCGAGATGAAGGAGATCCCGCGCACCTGAGTCCTGTGATCGGGGGTCGCCCTTGTTTGGGGCGGCCCCCGACCGCTCGCTCCGGGAGGTGCTGCCGCCGCCCGTCGGACGACTCCGGCGGGCCCCTGCGCGGCCTCCCTCGCAACCACCCCTCCGCTCGTTCCTCGCTCCGGGGGGCCAGTCCCATCCACGCTCGGTCGGCCGCTCCGCGGCCCGCCGGAGTCGCTGGTGGGGCGAACCGTCACAGCCGACCGCCACGAGCGGCCGAGGGCCGCAGCGTTAACGTCAACCAGGCAACACAACCCAGCCGCACGGAAAGCCAGGCCAGAGAAAAATGAGCAACCCACGGGTCAGGAAGATCGCCGACCGGATCAAGGTCATCGTCGCCGAGATGCTCGAGCGGCGGATCAAGGACCCGCGGCTGGGGTTCGTGACGGTCACCGACGTTCGGGTCTCCGGTGACACGCTGCAGGCGTCGGTGTTCTACACCGTGCTCGGGGCCGAGGAGGATCTCGAGGGGACCGCGGCAGCGCTCGCGTCCGCCCGGGGGCTGATCCGTTCCGAGGTCGGCAAGCAGCTCGGGATGCGGCACGTGCCGACGATCGACTTCATCCACGACGCGCTGCCCGAGACCGCGCGCCAGATCGACGACCTGCTCGAGCGGGTGCGGGCGGCCGACGCCGAGGCGGCCAAGTCCGCCAGGGCCGGGGCGTACGCCGGGGAGCCGGACCCGTACAAGAAGCCGCGTGAGCCCGAGGCCGAGGACGACCCCGAGGACTCCGAGGAGTCCGAGGACGTTTCCGGGGACGACTCCGCGGCCACGGACGACCGGGACCAGTGACAGCGGGACCGCTCAGCGGCCTGGTGGTGGTCGACAAGCCCGCCGGGATCACCTCGCACGACGTCGTCGCCAAGGTCCGCCGGCTTGCCGGCACCCGCAAGGTCGGCCACGCGGGCACGCTCGACCCGATGGCGACCGGCGTGCTCGTGCTCGGCGTGAACCGGGCCACCCGGCTGTTGGGACACCTGCTGGTCACCGACAAGTCCTACGACGCGACGATCCGGCTCGGCGCCTCCACGACGACCGACGACGCCGAGGGCGAGGTGGTCGCCACGGCGTCGACGAAGGACGTCACCGACGAGCAGGTGCTGGCGGCGCTCAGCGGGCTCGTGGGCGAGATCGAGCAGGTGCCCTCGGCCGTCTCGGCGATCAAGGTCGACGGACGCCGCGCCTACGAACGCGTTCGCGCGGGGGAGGCGGTCGAGCTGCCGTCCCGCAAGGTCCGGATCGACTCCATCGAGGTGCACGAGCTGCGCCTCGGTGATGACGGGGTGGACGTCGAGGTCTCCGTGCGCTGTGCGAGCGGCACCTACATCCGGGCGATCGCCCGAGACCTCGGTGCCGGGCTCGGCGTGGGCGGCCACCTCACCGCCCTGCGGCGCACCTCGGTGGGGGAGTTCGGCATCGAGCAGGCGCGGACGCTGGAGCAGCACCAGGAGGAGCTGGTCGTGCTCCCGATCGCGCAGGCGGCCCGGGCCAGCTTCCCGGCGTACGAGCTGGACGACTCGCAGGCCGCCGACGTCCGCGTCGGGCGCAAGCTGCCGGTCCAGCTCGGGCACGGCGGCCCCGTGGCCGTCTTCGCCCCCGATGGGGAGTTCCTGGCCCTCTACGAGCAGGTCGCGGACGCCACCGATCCGCTGGCAGCGGCGGTCGCGGTCTTCGTCTGAGGCCGTCGCCAGTAGTGTTCACGCCGTGCGAATCTGGCGTTCCCTCGACGACCTGCCGGCCGACCTCGGCCGCGTCGTCGCCGTCATCGGCAACTTCGACGGGGTCCACCTCGGTCACCGTCACGTGATCCGGCGCGCCCGCGAGCTCGCGGACGCCCAGGACCAGCCCGTGGTGGCGGTGACCTTCGACCCGCACCCGATGGCGGTGCTGCGGCCCGAGCACGCCCCCCAGGCGCTGACCGACATCGAGCGCCGCTGCTTCCTGCTCGCCGAGGCAGGGGTCGACGACGTGCTGGTGATCCCGTTCTCGCGCGAGATCGCCGCCTGGAGCCCGCAGGAGTTCGTCGACCGGGTGCTGGTGCAGGGCCTGCACGCCTCAGCGGTGGTGGTGGGCGCGAACTTCCGGTTCGGTGCCCGTGCCGCCGGTGACGTGGCGATGCTGGCCGAGGCCGGTCGCTCCCAGGACTTCGCGGTGGACGGCGTCGAGCTCGACGGCGGCCCGCAGGTGTGGTCCTCGACGTACGTGCGCACCTGCCTGGCCGGCGGGGACGTGGAGGGCGCCGCCGAGGCGCTGGGACGCCCGCACTCCGTGGTCGGTCCGGTCGTGCGCGGCGAGCGCCGCGGTCGTGAGCTCGGTTACCCGACGGCCAACGTCGCGGCCCGCGGTCTCGCCGCCCCCGCCGACGGGGTGTACGCCGGATGGCTGACCGTGCTCGATCCCGCGACGGGCCAGCCCGCCGGTGAGCCGCTGCCCGCGGCGATCAGCGTGGGGATGAACCCGACCTTCGCGGGGGAGCGCGACCGCAGCGTGGAGGCCTACGTGCTGCCCGAGACCCCGGACGGGGAACCGCGCGACCTCGACCTCTACGACGAGACGGTGGCGATCTCGTTCGTCGCGCGGATCCGCGGGATGGTCAAGTTCGAGGGCGTGGACGCCCTGCTCGAGACGATGGCCGACGACGTCGTACGCACTCGGGCCCTGCTGGGCCTGGACCGGGGATGAGGCGCGCGAGGCCGGTCGAGACCCTGGCCGCGACCGACGCGTGGTTCCTGCGCAATGGCCTCTCCTACTTCGTGCCCGAGCAGCGCCGGTCCGCCCGGGAGGCGCTGCGCCTGCGCCGCACGCTGCCGCTGCTGCTGACCGGCGTGCTGGTCGCCGCGGCCGTGGGGCTGGGCCTGGCCTGGTTCACCGAGGAGCTCAGCCTGGCCCCGGCCACCCTGCTGACCGTCGCGATGCTCGCCGCGGTCTGGTACGCGCTCACGGCGCTCCACGTGCGCCCGATCGTCACCTGGGCCCTGTCGCGGACCTTCGGCGGGCTGCGCACGCTGCTGCCGATGATGAGCCGGGCGCTGCCGCTGCTGCTGCTGTTCGTGACCTTCCTGTTCATCAACGCCGAGGTCTGGCAGGTCGCGGCCACCCTGGACGGGGGAGTCCTGTGGCTGACCGTGCTGCTGTTCGCGGTGCTCTCGGTCGCGTTCCTGCTGGTGCGCCTGCCCGAGGAGGTGGACCGCACCGACGACGACGTGGACGACGCGTTCCTGCTCAGCGCCTGCGCCGGCACGCCCCTGGAGCAGGTCGCCCGCGAGCTGGTCGCGGACCCCGCGATCGACCCGCGGGCGCACGCCGAGGTCACCGGCTTCGAGCGGTGGAACCTGGTGCTGGTCCTGGTGATCGTGCAGACCGTGCAGGTGCTGCTGATCGCCGTGTCGGTGTTCGTGTTCTTCCTGCTGTTCGGGTCGCTGGTGATGACCGGTGACGTCACCCGGTCGTGGATCGGCGAGGAGAGCGTGCACGCGATCCCGTGGCTGCCGAACGTGACCCTGGAGCTGTTCCAGGTCTCGGTCTTCCTCGCCGCGTTCTCCGGGCTCTACCTGACCGTGTCCACGGTGACCGACGAGACCTACCGGGAGCAGTTCTTCTCCCAGGTGCAGCGCCAGCTCGAGCGGGCCGTGGGGGTGCGGGCGGTCTACCTCGCGCTGCGCGAGCGTGACCGTGCGGACCAGACCCCGATGACGCAGCCGATCACCCCTGCCGGCGGGTCCCTCTAGCCGGGGAGCTGGCGCTTCATCACCTTGCCGGCGTCGTTGCGGGGCAGGTCGTCGAGGACCACCACCTGGCGCGGGACCTTGTAGCCGGCGAGGTGCTTCTTCACGTGCTGCTTCAGGTCCTCGGGGGTGGCCGCTGCGTCCGGCCGGAGCACCACGTAGGCGTCGAGACGCTGGCCGAACTTCTCGTCCTCGACGCCGATCACCGCCGCCTCCACGACGTCGGGGTGGGCGTCGAGCGTCTCCTCCACCTCCAGGGGGTAGACGTTCTCGCCCCCGGAGACGATCATCTCGTCGTCACGGCCGACCACGTAGAGCCGCCCGGCCTCGTCGACCCGGCCGAGGTCGCCGGAGACCATGAAGTCGTCGTGGAAGGACTTCGTGTCGCCGGAGGTGTAGCCCTCGAACTGGCTGTCGCTGGACACGGTGATCCGTCCCACCTCGCCCGGCGCCACCTCGCGGTCCTCGTCGTCGAGGATGCGCAGCGTCGTACCCACGACCGGGCGGCCGGCGGTGTCCGGGGCCACCCGGAGGTCGGCCGCGGTGGCGGTGCTGATCAGGCCGGCCTCGGTGGCGTTGTAGGAGTTGTGCACCACGTCGCCGTACCGGTCCATGAACGCGGTCACCGCGTCGGGGCGCATCCGGGACCCGCTGGCCGAGACGAACCGCAGCGTCTCCAGCCGGTAGCGGTCCAGGGTCTCCGCGGGCAGGTCCATGATCCGCTCCAGCATCACCGGGACCAGCGCGAGCCCGGTGGCGCGGTGACGCTCGACGAGGTCGAGGGTCGCCTCGGGGTCGAACCTGCGCCGCATCACCACGGTGCAGGCCATCGAGGCGGAGATCGCCAGCTGCCCGAAGCCCCAGGCGTGGAACATCGGCGCGGCCACCACCGTGGTCTGGCCGGCACGCCACGGGATCCGCTCCAGCATCGCGGCCAGTGACCCGGCGCCACCGCCGGAGCGCCGGGCGCCCTTGGGGGTGCCGGTCGTGCCCGAGGTGAGCAGCACGGTCCGGCCCGGACGTGGCGGCGTCGCGGGCCTCTCGCCGAGGTGCTGCTCGATGAGTACGTCGAGCTGGTGGTCCGCCTTCGTGGGGGCGTGGGGGTCGTCGCGCCAGGCGAGCACCTCGACCAGCCCGTCCACCCGGGACCGGGCCTCCTCGAGAAGCGGAGCGAACTCCTCGTCGTACACCACCAGGCTGGCGTTCTCCCGCTCCAGCACGTCGCCGAGCTGCGGGCCGGAGAAGCCGGTGTTCAGCAGCAGCGCGTCCGCCCCGATCCTGGCGGCCGCCGAGAGCGACTCGACCAGGCCCCGGTGGTTGCGGCACAGGATGCCCAGCGTCCCCGACCGGTCGCCGAGCAGCTCGCCCAGCGCCACGGCCGCGGCGTCGCTGCGACGGTCGAGCTCGGACCAGGTCAGCTGGCCGCGTTCGTCGATCAGCCCGACGGCGCCGGGACTGCGGACGGCCGAGAGGCTGATCCCGGTCATCGCGTTGGCGCCCTGGCGGCGCAGGACCGCCGACTGGCGCAGGTACTTGTCCGGCCGCATCGGCGCGACCAGCCCGGCCACCACCAGGACGCGGAAGGTCCACAGCAGCATCCGCAGCGCGTGCAGGGCCGCGCGCAGCCGGTTCATCCGAGCACCGGGAAGCGGCGCTCGCGCTTCAGCTCGTTCAGGGCCGTCTGCATCCGCTCCCGCACCGCCTCGTCAACCTCGGCGATGTCGGGGTCGGGCCCGAACTCCTCCACGATGTCGATCGGGTCCAGCACCCGGGTGCGGATCTTCGTGGGCAGCGGCAGGTTCGGCGGGAACGCCAGCGTGAGGCCGAACGGGAAGCCGAAGCTCACCGGCAGGTACTTCGTGCGGGTCAGCCGCTCCAGCCTGAGCAGCCTGGCCAGCAGCTCACCGCGGAACAGGTGGAGCTGGCTCTCCTGGCCGCCGATGCTGACCACCGGCACGATCGGCACCCCCGCGGCCAGGGCGGTGCGGACGTACCCGCGGCGACCGCCGAAGTCGATCAGGTGCGCACGGGCGGAGGGGCGGAAGACGTCGTAGTCACCGCCGGGGAACACGATCGTCACGCCACCGGAGGCGAGCACGGCGTGGGCGTTCTGCCTGGTCGCGGGCAGGAAGCCGACCCGGCGCATCACCGGCCCCGCCGCCCCGAGGAACAACAGGTCGTGGGCCAGCACGTAGAGCGGGCGCTCGGCCCCGAACGCCTCGTGGAAGGCCACGGCCAGGATCGGCACGTCCATCGCGATCAGGCCGCCGGAGTGGTTGGAGACCATCAGGGCGCCGCCCTCGGGGACCTTCTCCATCCCGGTCACCTCCGAGCGGAACCAGGTCCTGACCACCAGCCGCAGCAGCGGGATCAGCCCGGCGACGTACGCGCCGTCGCGGTGGCCTACCTCCCGGGAGCGGTCGCCGTCCTCCTCGGGCAGGTTGTCCATGAGGGCTCCAGGCGTCGACGGCACGGCGGCGTGATGGGCTACAACCTAGAACGTGTTCTCCTTTTTGGAAACGAGAACTGGAACACATTCCAGTTCTCGCTTGCCGCCGGCGGGTCCACGCCCCAGACTCTCGGGGGTGGAGCGGATGGAGGGTGTCGACGCGGGCTACCTCTACATGGAGACGCCCGCGATGCACATGCACACCCTCAAGGTCGCGATCCTGCAGCCGGCCCAGCCCTTCGAGCTCTCCCGCCTGGTCGAGGAGCTCCTGGCCCGGCTCGCCCAGCTGCCGCCGCTGCGTCGCCGGGTGCTGGTGCCCCCCTTCCACCTGAACCACCCGCTGTGGCTCGCCGACCGCGAGGTCGATCCCGACCGGCACGTGTTCTGGCACGAGGTGACCGGGGGGATGCCCGGCCTGGAGGAGCTGATCGGTCAGGTCGCCGGTACGCCGCTCGACCGGTCCCGGCCGCTGTGGGAGATGCACGTGTGCCAGCCGTTCGACGACGGGCGGGTGGCAGTGATCACCAAGATGCACCACGCGCTGGCCGACGGGGCTGCGGCGAACGCGTTGATGTCCGGGCTGGTCGACGGCGCCGCCGGCAACGAGGTCCCGCGACCCGCGCGGGAGCGTGACCTGCCGGCGCTCGAGCTGGAGCCCACCCCGTCGCGGCGCGACCAGCTGCGCTCGGCGCTGTGGGACGCGATCCGCCAGCTGGGCAGCGTCCCGGGCCTGGTGGGCCGGACTGTGAGCGCGGTGCTCTCGCTGCTGCGGCACAAGCGCACCTCATCGGTCGCGGTGCCGCGGCCGATCCTCGACGTGCCGGACACGCGGTTCAACGGACCGCTCACCCCGCGGCGCAACTTCGCGACCTGCACGCTGTCCCTGTCTGACCTCAAGGAGGTGCAGCGCGCCCACTCGGTGACGCTGAACGACGTGGTGCTGGCCGTCGTGGCGGGTGCGCTGCGCAGCTGGCTGCTCCGCGAGGGGGAGCTGCCCGACCGGCCGCTGGTGGCCGGCGTGCCGGTCGGCACCGACGCCCCGGGCGCCCCGCCGCGGCTGGGCGGGAACCGCGTCTCGAACCTGTTCACCTCGCTGGCCACCGACGTCGCGGACGCGGGGGAGCGCCTGCAGGCGATCGCGCGGGTCACCCGGGAGTCGAAGGTCGTCCAGCGCACGCTCGGCCCCGACATGCTCGTGGACTGGGTGCAGTTCGCGCCTCCGGCGCCGCTGAGCGCGGTGATGCGGCTCTACTCGCGCAGTGGTGCGGCCGCCCGGCACCCGTCGCCGTTCAACCTGGTGGTCTCCAACGTGCGCGGGCCGGGCGAGGAGATCGACATCTCCGGAGCGCGGCTGTGCGACCTGTTCAGCGTCGGCCCGATCCTGGAGGGCATCGGGCTCAACGTCACCGCCTGGTCCTATGTCGACCGGATGAACTTCTCCGTGCTGGGCTGCCCCGACCTGGTGCCCGACCTGGCTCCACTGGTGGCCGGGCTGCCGGTGGCGCTCGAGGAGCTGCGGTCCGCGACACGCAGATGAGCGCTCTGCACACTATTCCGCATCGCGTAGTAGTGTGCAGCGCGTGGACACCACCCAGCTCCTCAAGGGAGTGCTCGACCTGACGGTGCTGGCCGTGGTCGACGACGAGGACGGCTACGGCTACGACATCGTCCGCCGGCTCCGTGATCGAGGCCTCGACGACGTCGGGGACGCCTCGGTCTACGGCACGCTCCGGCGGCTCTACGCGGCCGGCGCACTGACGTCGTACGTCGTGGCCAGCGAGACCGGGCCGCACCGCAAGTACTACGGGATCACGCCCGCCGGGCGGACCCAGCTCGAGCAGCAGCGCGACGACTGGGCGTCGTTCTCCACCACCGTCACCCGCATCCTCCAAGGAGCCACCGCATGAACACGGTCCTGTTCACCCCCGAGATCCGGCTCTTCGTCCGGGCCGTCCGTGAGCGGCTCGAGGACCTCACCGAGGAGGAGCGCGAGGAGCTGGTCGGCGGGCTCGAGGCCGACCTCAACGACCTGGTCGAGGACAAGGGCGTCGATGCGCTGCCCGACCCGGGGGACTACGCGCGCGAGCTGCGCGCCGCAGCGGGCTTCGACCCGGAGATGCGACCCGTGCGGCCGCACCGCAAGCCGGTGGAGCGCGTGACCGCGTTCCTCGACGCAGCCCACCTGCGGTGGGAGACGTTGGTCTCCGGCCTGCCCGGCGACCCCTGGGGCCTGGCCCAGGCGCTTCGCCCCGCCTGGTGGGTGCTGCGGGCCTGGGTGGCGCTGCAGCTCGTCGACCTGCTGTGGGGCAGCGGCTCCTACAACTTCGGCCTGTCCCCGATCCCGTCGTTGCTGGGGTGGGGTTGGGTCCTGCTGGCCGTCGCTGCGCTGGTGAGCGTCCAGATCGGCCGTGGCCGACTGTGGCCGGGACGCCCCGGCGGCGGTCTCATCGGCCGGCTGCTGCTCCTCGCCGCGAACGCGCTGGCGCTGGCATGCCTCCCGGTCACGGTGACCAGCGTGGCGACGCCGGCCAGCCTGGAGGTCGGATGGGGCGACCCCGTCGCGAGCTACGAGCAGGGGCGCAACGACGCGTTGGGGGAGTTCGATCGCGCCGGGCTGTACGCCGACGGCCGCTGGGTCTCCAACATCTACCCCTACGACGCCGCCGGGCGCCCGCTGGTCGGCGTACAGCTGTTCGACCAGACGGGGAAGCCGGTCGACGTGCAGACGCAGACCGAGTGCGTCTACGTCGACGGCACGCCCGTCGACAAGGGGCGTGTCTACTACCCCTGGACGACGGCGGCCGGCCAGGCGCGCAACGTCTTCCCGGTCCCGAGCCGGGTCCAGGGCCCGGAGACCCCCGACCCCGATCCCGACGCGTTCGCCGGAACGGACCGTCCCGGCGTCGGGCAGTTCCCCCGGACCGAGGTGCCCGCGGCGAGCCTTCCCGGGGTTCCGGTGAGCCGGGCGACCACGCCGGCGAAGGCCTACGTGCCCGGGACCTCGCTGGGTGCGCCGATCAACCCGATCGACCAGGGCTGCTGATTTCGCCCACCGGTGGTGCGCTGATAGCCTTGGATAGTTGCCCGCAAAGGGTGACTTTGCCGTGCAACGGCCGCGGACAGATAGTGCCCGGGTGAACAGGCCCCGGCGCGCCGCGCAACGACCAAAGAGAGATGGGTAGTTCAACGTGTCGATCGGTACTGACGCAGAGACCAAGAAGAAGATCATCGCCGAGTACGCCACCGGCGAGGGTGACACCGGTTCCCCCGAGGTGCAGGTCGCACTTCTGAGCCACCGCATCGCTCACCTGACTGAACACCTCAAGCAGCACAAGCACGACCACCACAGCCGTCGTGGCCTGCTGCTGCTCGTGGGCCAGCGTCGTCGTCTCCTGAACTACCTGGAGAAGACGGAGATCGAGCGCTACCGCTCGATCGTCTCCCGCCTCGGCCTGCGTCGCTGAACCCGGAACGCACCCACCTCGGTGGGTGCGTTTCTGCTAGACCGCACAACTGAAAACACACCACACATCCCCAGGAGCGGCCCGCGGACGCCGGCCTCCGGTAGTGGCTCCCTCTGTGCTCTGGAAGAGCAACCGGAAGAACTCGGTACAGAGTGAGCCTCGATCGAAGACCGGCCTTGACGCCACAGGCTCAAGAGCGCGCGGCTCGCTCCGCGAAGAGAAAGGGAATCCCTTGACTGAGGGCCCCGAGATCACAGTTGTCGAGACAGTTCTCGACAACGGCAAGTTCGGCAAGCGCACCATCAAGTTCGAGCACGGGCTGCTCGCCCGTCAGGCCGCTGGCGCCGTCACGGCGTACATCGACGACGAGACGATGATCCTGTCGGCGACCACCGCCGGCAAGCACCCCAAGGACCACTTCGACTTCTTCCCCCTGACGATCGACGTCGAGGAGCGGATGTACGCCGCGGGCCAGATCCCCGGCTCGTTCTTCCGCAGCGAAGGCCGTCCGGGCGAGGACGCGATCCTCACCTGCCGCCTCATCGACCGCCCGCTGCGCCCGACCTTCAAGAAGGGTCTGCGCAACGAGGTCCAGGTCGTCATCACCGTGATGGCGCTCGACCCCGACCACCCCTACGACGTGCTCGCGATCAACGCGGCGTCGCTGTCCACCCAGCTCTCCGGCCTGCCGTTCTCCGGCCCGGTCGGTGGCACCCGCGTGGCGCTGATCGAGGGCCAGTGGGTTGCCTTCCCGACGCACAGCCAGCTTGAGAACGCCGTCTTCGACATGGTCGTCGCCGGTCGGGTCACCGACACCGGTGACGTCGCGATCATGATGGTCGAGGCCGAGGCCCCCGAGAATGCGTGGAACCTCGTGCAGTCCGGCACCCAGGCTCCCACCGAGGAGATCGTGGCCCAGGGCCTCGACGCCGCGAAGCCGTTCATCAAGCAGCTCATCGAGGCGCAGGCCGAGCTGGCCAAGCAGGCCGCCAAGCCCGTCCAGGAGTTCCCGATCTTCCTCGACTACGAGGACGACGTGTACGCCGCCGTCGAGGCTGCCGCGAAGAACGACACCGCCGAGGCGCTGACCATCGCCGGCAAGCAGGAGCGCGAGGACCGCCTCGACGACATCAAGGCCGGTCTGCTCGAGAAGATCGCCGGTGACTTCGAGGGTCGCGAGAAGGAGATCGGCGCGGCGTTCCGCTCGCTGACCAAGCAGCTCGTCCGCGAGCGTGTGCTCCGCGACAAGGTCCGCATGGACGGCCGTGGCCTCACCGACATCCGGACGCTGTCCGCCGAGGTCGGCGTGGTCCCGCGCGTGCACGGTTCGGCGCTGTTCGAGCGTGGCGAGACTCAGATCCTGGGCGTCACCACCCTGAACATGCTCACCCTGGAGCAGAAGCTGGACACGCTCTCCCCGGAGAAGTCGCGTCGCTACATGCACAAGTACGTCTTCCCGCCCTTCTCCACCGGTGAGACCGGTCGCGTCGGTTCGCCGAAGCGTCGCGAGGTCGGCCACGGTGCGCTCGCGCGCCGCGCGCTGCTGCCCGTGCTGCCTTCGCGTGAGGAGTTCCCCTACGCGATCCGCCAGCTCTCCGAGGCGATGGGGTCCAACGGCTCCACCTCGATGGGCTCGGTCTGCGCCTCGACCCTGTCGCTGCTCCAGGCCGGTGTGCCGCTGCGCGCCTCCGTGGCCGGTATCGCCATGGGCCTGATCTCGGGCGAGATCGACGGCAAGCTCGAGTACGTCGCGCTGACCGACATCCTCGGCGCCGAGGACGCCTTCGGCGACATGGACTTCAAGGTCGCCGGCACCCGGGAGTTCGTCACCGCGCTCCAGCTCGACACCAAGCTCGACGGGCTTCCCGCCGAGGTGCTCGGAGCCGCGCTGACCCAGGCCCGTGACGCGCGGATCGCGATCCTCGACGTGATGGCCGAGGCCATCACCGAGCCCGAGGAGATGTCGGTGCACGCGCCGCGCATCATCTCGGTGCGCGTGCCCGTCGACAAGATCGGCGAGGTCATCGGCCCGAAGGGCAAGGTCATCAACCAGATCCAGGACGACACGGGCGCGACCCTGTCGATCGAGGACGACGGCACGGTCTACATCGGTGCGACGAACGGCGAGGCGGCCGAGGCTGCTCGCCAGGCCGTCAACGCGATCGCGAACCCGACGATGCCCGAGGTCGGCGAGCGCTACCTGGGCACGGTCGTCAAGACGACCAACTTCGGTGCGTTCGTCTCGCTGCTCCCCGGCAAGGACGGGCTGCTGCACATCAGCAAGCTGCGCGGCCTGGCCGGTGGCAAGCGGGTGGACAACGTCGAGGACGTCGTCTCGGTCGGCCAGAAGCTCCAGGTCGAGATCGGCGAGATCGACGACCGCGGCAAGCTGTCGCTGATCCCGGTCGTGGACCAGAACGCCGAGACGGTCCCGTCCTCGGACGACGACTCCGCAGACGACTCCGAGTGACCGCAAGGTCTTGAAGGGTCTTCCTGACGGCGTACGCCGGACCGTCCTGAAGGGCGGTCTGCGCGTCGTCACCGAGCACATGCCGGGCGTTCGCTCGGCAGCGGTCGGGGTGTTCGTGCAGGTGGGGTCCAGGGACGAGGCGGCGCAGCTCAACGGCGCGTCGCACTTCCTGGAGCACCTCCTGTTCAAGGGCACCCCGACCCGCTCGGCCATGGACATCTCCGCGGCCTTCGACGAGGTCGGCGGTGAGTTCAACGCCTACACCGCTCGCGAGTACACCTGCTACCACGCACGGGTGCTCGACGAGGACCTGCCGATGGCGCTAGACGTCCTCGGCGACATGCTCACCTCCTCGCTGCTCACCTCCGCCGACGTGGAGGCCGAGCGCGAGGTGATCCTCGACGAGATCGCCATGCACGACGACGATCCCGACGACGTGGTGCACAACCTGTTCGCCTCGACGGCCTGGGCCGGCACTCCGCTGGCCCGGCCGATCGCCGGCACTGCCGAGTCGATCAAGGCACTCTCCGCGACCCAGGTGCGCGGCTACTACAAGCGGCGCTACCGGCCCGAGGTGATGACGCTGGCCGTGGCCGGCAACGTCGACCACGCGGACGTCGTACGCCGTGCCCGGCGCGCGTTCGGGCGCAACGGCTTCCTCGCCGGCGATGCCAAGCCCGCGGGCCCACGCCTCGCCGAGCGGCCCCGGCCGCTGCGGCATGGCGAGGTGTCCACCACCCGGCCCTTCGAGCAGGTCAACGTCGTGCTCGGGATGCAGGGCCTGACCCGGTCCGACCCGCGCCGCTACACCCTCTCGATCCTGCAGACCGCCCTCGGCGGCGGCTCCAGCTCGCGGCTCTTCCAGGAGGTCCGGGAACGGCGTGGGCTGGCCTACTCGGTCTACTCCTTCGGTCTCGGCTACTCCGACGCCGGCATGGTCGGCGTCGCGGCGGGCTCGCTGCCCTCCAAGGCCGAGCCGCTGCTGCGCGTCGTGCGCGAGGAGCTCGTCAAGGTCGCCGAGTCCGGCCTGAGCGAGGAGGAGGTCGAGCGCGGCAAGGGACAGGCCCGCGGCGGCCTCGTGCTCAGCCTCGAGGACAGCGGCTCCCGGATGACCCGCCTCGGCGAGGCGGAGCTGTTCCAGCACCGGCTGCGCTCGGTCGACGAGGTGCTCGAGAGCCTCGAGTCGGTCACCGTGGCGGACGTGCACGCCCTGGCACGCGAGCTCTACACCCGGCCGCAGACGCTGGCCTCCGTGGGCCCGGCCAGCTAGTCAGCCCGCTCTAGGGTTCGTCCACGGGGTCGGGACTGCCCCCGAGGTTGGGAACTTCGTTCGGCGCGATCTCGCGGACCTGCCAGTGGTCGTCCGCCCACTCCCAGACCTGGGCCTCGGTGAGTCCTTCACGCGACGGCGGGTTGTCCTGATCTTGGTTCTGATCCTCCGAGTGGGTCATCTTTGATGCGTACCCATATCGCCGGTGGAGTAGTCCGCCGGGACGGTGCGGGCGAGCTCGTCGGCACGGCGGACAGACCCGGTTCCTGAGCGGGGAGAGGGCGCCGAAGGTGAGCATCACCTTCCTGGGGTGGCATGGAAGCCGGGGCTACCGTCGATCGGACCGTGTTCTGGACCCGATTCCTGCAGGAGGAACCATGAGCGCCGTCCTCGAGATGCCGCACGTCACCGGCTGCACCGCCACCTCGTGTGGCTACAACCACGACGGCTGCCACGCGTTCGCCGTGAGCATCGACACCGGGGCGAACTGCGCCACGTTCCTGCCCACGAACGACAAGGGCGGACTCGACGTGGTAGCCCAGGTCGGGGCATGCCAGCGCCAGGACTGCGTGCACAACACCGACCTGGAGTGCCTTGCCCCGGCGATCGAGGTGGGCGGCTCCTCCGACAAGGCCGACTGCCTGTCCTACCAGGCTCGCTGAGCCCCCGACGGGGCCGCGGGGCCGCCGCGGCCGGTGGGTAGCCTGAGCCCGTGACTCTCAAGGTGGGCGTGCTCGGCGCGCTGGGCAAGGTCGGACGTGCGGTCTGCGACGCGGTCGAGGAGGCCGCCCGCGAGGACGGCGACCTGGAGCTGGTGGCTCGCGTCGACGTGGGCGACGACCTGCAGACGCTGGTGGACAACGGGGTGCAGGCGGTCGTGGACTTCACCCATCCCGACGCGGTGATGGGCAACCTGGAGTTCTGCGTCTCCCACGGCATCCACGCGGTGGTCGGGACGACCGGCTTCGACGCGGACCGTCTCGAGACCCTGCGCGGCTGGCTGGCTGACAGCGAGGGCACCGGCGTGCTGGTGGCTCCCAACTTCTCCATCGGTGCGGTACTGATGATGCGGTTCGCGACCGAGGCCGCACGGTTCTACGAGTCCGTGGAGATCGTCGAGCTGCACCACCCCGACAAGGCCGACGCACCCTCCGGCACCGCACGTCGTACGGCGGAGCTGGTCGCGGCCGCCCGCGCCGAGGCCGGCCTCGGCCCTGCCCCCGACGCCACGTCCACCGGCCTCGAGGGCGCCCGCGGCGCCGACGTCGACGGCATCCGGGTCCACGGCCTGCGCATCCGCGGCCTGGTCGCCCACCAGGAGGTGATCCTCGGCGGCGTGGGGGAGACGCTGACGATCCGGCACGACTCGCTCGACCGGGTCTCGTTCACCCCAGGGGTCCTGCTCGGGCTGCGCAAGATCACTGGGCACCCGGGGCTGACCGTCGGCCTGGAGAGCTTCCTCGAGCTCTGACTGGGAGGGTCCCGAAGGCCCAGCAACAAGCGGTCCAGCCCGAAGAGCGGACGTTGCCGGCGAGTCCCGATTTGCTCCGTTCGACATCGGTGGTCCTGGAGGCTCCATACAGTGAGCGGCGTGGCTCTTGACCCTTCCGCCGAGTACGAGCGCGTCAGTGAGAAATATGCGCCCCTGCGGACGTCGGACGTCGCCTTCTATGTGCTGGCCCTCGGCATCTTGGTAGTCGCCAGCCGCTTTCGTCAGGTGGATTGGTACTTCTTCGCTGGCCTGGTGGGCGGGGCGGTTTCGTGGGAGGTGACCAAGTTCAGGCTTCGCCGCATCGCACGCCACTTCGCTGACGCAGAACGCTGAGCGAGCGAGCTGGTCGCCTCCGGCGCATCCTTGGTCCTCCACATGTACAGCAGCGGTCAGTTCGAGTGGTTCGAGGGTGACGGCCCAACGAAGACGTGGGCTGAGGTCAGGCCCTTACGTCATCTCCGTGCAGCCCACCAGCAAACAGCTGGGTGAACATGCGCTGTGGAACGCCGGGGTTTGAGAAGACGAGGACGGCAACCAGCTCCTCTACCTCACGGGTTTCTGCTGACCCCAACGGTCACGAGGGGCCTTGGCGGGACCACCAACGTCGGCGTGGCTGCTCTTCTGAACTACCCAACGGGCGCAGGGCGAAGATCGCCGACTCAAGCAGAGAGTCTTCCGGCTCAGAGAACCAGTAGAAGTCGGCCTCGTCGAGGGCCTCTTCGACAAGGTCCCTAGGAAGCATGAAGTCATGCCCGAGAGAGGTCCACCATCCCCAACGAGGCTCAAGTTCGCCTTCGGGACTTCGGCCGCTGTCGGGGGCATGGAACAGGAAGACGATGCGACCCTGGGACGGGCCAGACAGTGCCAGGCCGACCCGCCCTTGCGGTGGAAGATTGTCGATGTCCATTTCCTACGCCAATCGGTCGGCGGACGTGCGCCCATCGTGACGTGCCACTTGCGGCACTGGCCAATCCGCTGGTGACGAGGCGTTGACCCGCTCGGGTGCCATCCGCACAGTCTGCCCCCAGCGTGGACACCCAGTTACGAATCCCCGCGGGCACCTGCGGACTGTCCAACCCCGGCCGTGTCAGCTCAGCAGCAGGACCACGGTCTCCGCGACACAGGCGGGCTTGTCCTCGTTCTCGATCTCGATGACGTACTTCAAGGTCAGCTGCTTGCCGGCGGGGATGTCGGCGAGGTCGCCGATGGTGACCTTGGCGCGCACCCGGGAACCGACCCGCACGGGGTTGGGGAACCGGACCTTGTTGACGCCGTAGTTCAGCTTCGCGCCGGGGGTGTCGAGCTTGAAGACCTGGTTGCCGAGCCACGGCACGAGCGACAGGGTCAGGTAGCCGTGGGCGATGGTGCCGCCGAAGGGGCCTTCCTTGGCACGCTCGACGTCGACGTGGATCCACTGGTGGTCCCCGGTCGCGTCGGCGAACTGGTCGACCCGATCCTGGGTGATCTCGACCCAGTCACTGGTCCCGATCTCCTCACCGGTGGCGGCTTCGATCTCCTCGGACGTGGTGAACACGCGCATGTGCGGGACCTCCTGGGACGTTCATCGGCTGGGTGTTGAATGGGTCTGTGCCCGAACCTATCGTTCTCACGCCCGACCTGGTCAGGGCCGTCCCCAAGGTGCTGCTGCACGACCACCTCGACGGTGGCCTGCGGCCCGCCACGATCGTCGAGCTGGCCGGGGAGATCGGGCACGACCTGCCTGCCGGCGACGCCGAGTCCCTGCAGCGCTGGTTCACCGAGTCCGCCGACAGCGGTTCCCTGGTGCGCTACCTGGAGACCTTCGACCACACCGTCGCGGTGATGCAGCGCGCCGACCACCTCAGCCGGGTGGCGCGCGAGTGCGTGGAGGACCTGGCGGCGGACGGGGTGGTGTACGCCGAGGTCCGCTACGCCCCCGAGCAGCACCTGCAGCAGGGGCTCACCCTGGAGGAGGTCGTGCGGGCCGTCCAGGACGGCTTCGACGAGGCGATGGCCGCCTCGGGCGGGCGGATCGTCGTACGGCAGCTGCTGACCGCCATGCGGCACCAGGCACGCTCCCGCGAGATCGCCGAGCTGGCCGTGCAGCACCGCGACGACGGCGTCGCCGGGTTCGACATCGCTGGCGCGGAGGACGGCTACCCGCCCACCCGGCACCTGGACGCGTTCGAGTACCTCCAGCGCGAGAACGCCCACTTCACGATCCACGCGGGCGAGGCGTTCGGGCTGCCGTCGATCTGGCAGGCGATCCAGTGGTGCGGCGCCGACCGGCTCGGCCACGGCGTACGGATCATCGACGACATCGAGGTGCGCGACGACGGGACGGTCGGCCTGGGCCGGCTCGCCCAGTACGTGCGCGACAAGCGGATCCCGCTCGAGCTGTGCCCGCACTCCAACGTGCAGACCGGCGCGGTGAAGTCGATCGACGAGCACCCCATCGGCCTCCTCTCCGACCTGCGGTTCCGGGTCACGGTCAACACCGACAACCGGCTGATGAGCGGCACCTCGATGAGCAAGGAGATGTCCGCGCTGGTGGAGGCGTTCGGCTGGGACCTCGAGGACCTCGAGTGGGTGACCGTGAACGCGATGAAGTCGGCGTTCGTGCACTTCGACCAGCGGCTGCAGTTGATCGACGAGGTGATCAAGCCCGGGTACGCCGCGGTGCGGCAACAGAGCTAGGTAGGCCTTCTCGGGCACGCAGACGCGCGGACACAAGTTCTCGGCCACGGCATCTCCGATGGGGCAAACCGGCGCAACATAGGCACCCCTGCGAACTTGTGTCCGCGCGTGTGCGACCGGGGACTGGCGTGGTGCTCAGTAGGAGGGGGTAGGTCGGACCCGAGCCGTGATCTGCCGGTGCGCGTCGTCGGGTGGGAGCACCCGGCAGCCGAGCTCCTCCGCGCGCCGGACGACCGAGCGCTGGGCCAGCAGCAGGTGCAGCCCGCGCCGGACCAGCACGAAGGGGGGCTTTCGGTGCTCGCGCAGGTCGCGGGCCAGCCGCCGCAGGAACGTCACGACGGGCTGCTGGGTGACGCACACGGCGTCGGCCACCAGGCCGCGGGCACGGCAGTCCGCGACGATCTCCTGGGCGAAGATGCCCTCGGCCACGAAGTGCGCCGCCCCCGCGAGGTCCAGCGCCCGGTGGGCGGTGCGCGCACTGGTCGCGATGTCGTAGACGGGGGCGTCGGTGCGGCCGCTCTCGCACAGCTCCTCGATCGCGGCCATCGCGGCGGTGTGGTTCCAGGAGCGCGCGTCGTCCCAGTCCACGATCGGCTCACCGCCGGCGAGGTCGATCCGGGGCAGCGACGGGTCGTCGCCGTCCTTGTAGAAGTCGTCGAGCCGGAGGACCGGCAACCCGAGCCGTTCCGCCAGCCGGGACTTGCCGGACCCGGAGGGACCGGCGAGGACGATCACCTGCGCGCGCACTCGGGGATCATTTCATCCCGTTGGTGGCGCCCTGGCCTCAGATCCCCATCGGGTGCCAGACGGTCTTCGCCTCCTGGAAGATGGTCATCCGGTCGAGCGCGGGGGCGGCCAGCAGGTCCTCGGGCTGCGGGCGGCGTACGCGCTTGAGGTTCTCGGCCGCCTCGATCTCGAGGTTGCGCGCGAGCTCGGGGTCCTCGACCCCGGTGAGGTCGATGCCGTTGACGTCCATGTGACCGGCCAGCCAGGGCCCGATCTCGGCCTGGGGGCCGGTGAGCACGTTGACGACGCCGCCGGGCACGTCCGAGGTGGCCATCACCTCGGCGAGGGTGATCGAGGTGAGCGGGTACGGCTCGCTCGCGATCACCACCGCGGTGTTGCCGGTGACGATCACGGGCGCGATCACGCTGACCAGCCCCAGCAGCGGCCCTCTGGGTGCCACCACGGCGATCACGCCGCTGGGCTCGGGGGCGGTGTGGTTGAAGTACGGTCCCGCGACCTGGTTGGCGCCGCCGGTGACCTGCGCGATCTTGTCGGCCCACCCGGCGTACCAGACCAGCCGGTCGACGGCGGCGTCGACGTAGGTGCGCGCCTTGGCCGAGGTGAGGCCCTCGGCGGTGCGCAGCTCGGACTCGAACTGCTCGCGGCGGTCCTCGAGGACCTCCGCGATCCGGTAGACCACCTGTCCGCGGTTGTACGCCGTGCGTCCCGACCATCCGCCGAACGCCGCCCGCGCGGCCGTGACCGCGTCGCGGGCGTCCTTGCGCGAGGCGTGCGAGGCGTTGGCCCAGAACTTGCCCTTGGCGTCGGTGACCTCGTAGGAGCGCCCCGACTCCGAGCGGGGGAAGGCCCCGCCGATGTAGAGCTTGTAGGTCTTGCGTACGTCGATGCGTGTCACTTGAGGTATCCCTCCAGTCCGTGGCGGCCGCCCTCGCGGCCGTAGCCCGACTCCTTGTAGCCGCCGAAAGGGCTGGCGGGGTCGAACTTGTTGAACGTGTTGGACCACACCACGCCGGCGCGGAGCTGGCCGGCCACCCACAGGGTGCGCGAGCCCTTGTCGCTCCAGATGCCCGCGGAGAGGCCGTACGGCGTGTTGTTGGCCTTCTCGACCGCCTCCTTCGGCGTCCGGAAGGTCAGCACCGAGAGCACCGGCCCGAAGATCTCCTCGCGGGCGATCCGGTGCGCCTGGGTGACGCCGGTGAAGATCGTCGGCGGGAACCAGAAGCCGCGCGACGGCAGGTCGCACGCGGGGGCCCAGCGGCCCGCGCCCTCGGCCTCGCCGACGTCGGAGAGCTCGCGGATCCGGGCGAGCTGCTCGGCGGAGTTGATCGCGCCGACGTCGGTGTTCTTGTCCAGCGGGTCGCCGACACGCAGCGTGCCCATCCGGCGCTTGAGCCGCTCGAGCACGTCGTCGGCGACGGACTCCTGGACCAGCAGCCGGGAGCCCGCGCAGCACACGTGGCCCTGGTTGAAGAAGATGCCGTTGACGATGCCCTCGACGGCCTGGTCGATCGGGGCGTCGTCGAAGACGATGTTGGCGGCCTTGCCGCCCAGCTCCAGGGTGACCTTCTTGGTCGACCCGGCCACCGACCTGGCGATGGCGCGGCCGACCTCGGTGGAGCCCGTGAACGCGACCTTGTCGACGCCGTCGTGGGAGACGAGCGCCTGGCCGGTGGCCCCGGCGCCGGTGAGGATGTTGACCACGCCCGGGGGCAGGTCGGCCTGCTGGCAGATCTCGGCGAACAGCAGCGCGGTCAGCGGCGTGGTCTCGGCGGGCTTCAGCACCACCGTGTTGCCGGTCGCCAGCGCCGGGGCGATCTTCCAGGCCAGCATCAGGAACGGGAAGTTCCACGGGATGACCTGGCCGGCGACCCCCAGCGGCTGCGGGTTCGGCCCGCTCTGCCCATTTCCTGGCAGGGCGTACTCGAGCTTGTCGGCCCAGCCGGCGTAGTAGAAGAACGTCGCCGCCGCCTGCGGGACGTCGACGTCGCGGGACTCCTTGATCGGCTTGCCGTTGTCGATCGACTCCAGCACCGCGATCTCGCGGGCGCGCTCCTGGATGATCCGCGCGATCCGGAAGAGGTACTTCCCGCGCTCGGCGCCGCTCATCCGCGACCACACCCGGGTGTAGGCCTTGCCGGCGGCCTTGACCGCCGTGTCCACGTCGGCCGCGTCCGCCTCGGCGACCTCGGCCAGCACCTCCTCGGTGCTGGGGGAGATCGTCTTGAACGACCCGCCCGCGGCGGGGTCGACGAACTCGCCGTTGATGAACAGCCCGTAGGAGGACTTGATGTCGACCACCGACCGCGACTCGGGCGCGGGGGCGTAGTCGAAGACCCCGCCGGCGGTCGAGGTGGTTGAGCCTGTCGAAACCACGATGTCTCCTAGTCCAGGGTGAAGTAGTCGGGACCGGAGTAGCGCCCGGTCGTGATCTTGGTGCGCTGCATCAGCAGGTCGTTGAGCAGCGAGGACGCGCCGAACCGGAACCAGTCCGGGTCCAGCCAGTCGGCGCCGGCGACCTCGTTGACGGTCACGAGGTACTTGATCGCGTCCTTGGAGGAGCGGATGCCCCCGGCCGGCTTCACACCGACCATCTGCCCGGTCGCTGCCCGGAAGTCGCGGACCGCCTCGAGCATCACCAGGGTCACCGGCAGGGTCGCGGCCGGCTGCACCTTGCCCGTGGAGGTCTTGATGAAGTGGCCGCCGGCCATCATCGCCAGCCAGCTGGCCCGGCGTACGTTGTCGTAGGTCTGCAGCTCACCGGTCTCGAAGATCACCTTGAGGTGCGCGAGCGTGCCGTCGGGGCGGACGCAGGCCTCCCGTACGGCGACGATCTCCTCGAAGACCTGCAGGTAGTGGCCGGAGAGGAACGCGCCGCGGTCGATCACCATGTCGATCTCGTCGGCACCCGCCTCGACCGCGTCCTTGACGTCGGCCAGCTTGATGTCGCGGGCGGCGCGGCCGCTGGGGAAGGCCGTGGCCACCGAGGCGACGTGAACGCCCGAGGAGCCCAGGGTCTGCTTGGCGAACGGCACCATGTCGGGGTAGACGCAGACCGCCGCGACCGGGGGGCACGTCGGGTCGGCGGGATCGGGCCGCATCGCCTTGGAGGCGAGTGCCCGCACCTTGCCGGGAGTGTCCGCTCCCTCCAGCGTGGTCAGGTCGACCATCCGGATCGCCAGGTCGATCGCGACCTCCTTGGCGCCCGCCTTGATCGACCGGCTGCCCAGCCCGGCTGCCCGCTGCTCCACGCCCACCTGGTCGACACCGGGAAGGCCGTGCAGGAACCGTCGCAGCGAGCTCTCCGAGGACGTCACGTCGGGGAAGAAGCTCGTCGTAGCACTCTGCGTCGTCACCGAAGCAGTCTAGGCGTCCGCTCCTCGCGCCCATGCCCGGCGCGAGTCGTAAGGTCGGCACATGACCTTCGAGCTCTCCGAGGACCACGAGCAGTTCCGCCGCAGCGTGCGCGACTTCGCCGAGAAGGAGATCGCCCCGCACGCAGCGCAGTGGGACCGCGACCACCACTTCCCGGTCGACGTGGTCCGCAAGATGGGCGAGCTCGGCCTGTTCGGGCTCACCGCGCCGGAGGAGTACGGCGGCGCGGGGGAGGACGGCGACTTCACCAGCCTGTGCGCGGCGATCGAGGAGATCGGCCGCGTCGACCAGTCGATGGGGATCACCCTGCAGGCTGCCGTGGGCCTGGGGATCAACCCGATCCTGACCTACGGGACCAAGGAGCAGAAGGACACCTGGCTCCCCGACCTGGTCTCGGGGGAGAAGCTGGCCGGCTTCGGGCTCACCGAGCCCGGTGCCGGGTCCGACGCGGGAGCGACCCGCACCCGAGCGGAGCTGCAGGGCGACGAGTGGGTGGTCAACGGCAGCAAGCAGTTCATCACCAACTCCGGCTCGGAGGTCACCAGCTTGGTGACGGTGACCGCCCGCACCGGCGAGCGTCCCGACGGGCGCCCGGAGATCTCCACGATCATGGTGCCGGCGGGCACGCCCGGGTTCACCGCGGAGAAGGCCTACGACAAGCTCGGCTGGCACGCCTCCGACACCCACCCGCTGTCCTTCGAGGACGCGCGCGTCCCCGCGGATCACCTGCTGGGGGAGCGCGGGCGGGGCTACGCCCAGTTCCTGGCCACCCTCGACGACGGCCGGGTGGCGATCTCGGCGCTCTCGGTCGGCTGCATCCAAGCGTGCCTGGAGATGTCGGTGGCCTACGCGGGGGAGCGGCAGACCTTCGGCGGCCCGATCGGGCGCAAGCAGGGGGTCGCCTTCCAGATCGCCGACCTCGAGGTGATGCTGCACGCAAGCCGGGGCCTGACCTACCGGGCGGCGGCGCTTAAGGACGCGGGTGCGCCGTACCAGCAGTTCAAGCAGGCGGCGGCGGTGGCCAAGCTCTACTGCACCGAGTCCGCGGTGACCGCGACCCGGATCGCGACCCAGGTCTTCGGCGGCTACGGGTTCATGGAGGAGTACCCCGTGGCCCGGTTCTACCGGGACGCCAAGGTCCTCGAGATCGGCGAGGGCACCTCAGAGGTGCAGCGGATGCTGATCGCGCGGGGACTCGGCCTGCCGGTGGAGTGAATGGTCGGCGTCCGACTCAGTCTGCGACGCTGAGGACCCAGGCTGCCTGGTCGCCCCGAGACTGCCGGTTCAGGGCGTCTGCCTCCCGGCGCCAGCTCCGGATCTGCGCCTTCGTGAAGCTCGACGACGTGGGGTCGATGAAGTGGGAGTGCTCCGAGACGAGCGGGATGTCGCGGGCGTACTGCTCGCTGGCCCAGAACTGCGCCTCGTTGGAGTCGTCCGCCACCGCCTCCACCCGCAGCCCCAGCTCCTCGCACATCAGGTCCATCGACCGGCGGGTGAACAGGGTCATGTGCCGGGGTGCGTCGCACCCGAGCCAACAGGTGCCGTAGCGCTCGAAGGCCACCGAGTCGATGGTGGGCGTCCGGACCAGGATCCGCCCACCGGGGGCGAGGCGCTCGCGGGCCTGCTGCAAGGTCTCGCGAGGGCTCGGCACGTGCTCCAGGCTGTGGTGCAGCATCACGAGGTCCCAGGTGCCCTCCACCTCGGAGAGCTCACGGCGAAGGAGCTGGGCGCTCCTGCCGATCCGTCGGTCTCCTGTCGCGAACGGGTCGATGCCGGTGACGCCTTCGAGACCCACCAGGTCCAGGGCGAAGACCAGCGTCCCGGAACCGGCGCCGACGTCGAGCACGGAGGTCTGCATTCCGCGGGGCAGCCCGGCGAGCCGGATCGAGGAGAACAGCGAGACCAGGGTCCGGAACTCCCGCGAGGGAACCACGGCCGCTGCCCTGCTCACGGCGCGGTGGGGACCGAAGAGCACCGAGCGCCCGACCAGCTGCACCACCTGGCGCACGCCTGCCCGGCCCATGACCGAGGCCGGGTCGTCGTCGAAGGAGTAGTAGGCCGAGGAGTCGTAGTAGCGGCCCATCGAGTCGGGGATCTCCTCGATGAACAGCGAGCCGCAGTGGTCGCACTCGAGGTAGGTGAACGACTCCGGCATCCCGAACATCCGCTCCGGGATCTCGAGGCGGCGCGAAGTGACCACCTGCTGGCACACGGGGCAGGGACGGACCTGGCTCATGGAGTGAGCCTAGAGGTCGGTCCCTCTCGTGGGCCTGAGGTCCTCGAGTGCCGTCCCGGCCGGCCGTCTGAAGGAGAAGTGCCGGTGGGCGAAGTAGGTGGAGACGACGGAGAGCCCGCCCGCCGCGCACTGCGCGAGCACGACGTGGAGACCGGCCACCTCCACGAAGACCGGAAGCAGCACCGCGTTGAGGCTCAGCGCGGCGAGGTTGACGACCTCGAACCGGGCGAGGTCGGTCCAGACGTGACCGCTCACGCGGAAGACGAACCTGCGGTGGAGGACGAACGCGCACAGCACGGCGACCACGTGGGACAGGCCCAGCGTCGCCATGTACCGAACGAACCCGTCGCCGAGGAGGTAGTGGAAGGCGATGAACAGTGCCAGGCCGTTGAGCGTGTTGAAGCCGCCCACGATCAGGAAGGCGATCCGCCGGTCCCTGAAGAGACGCAGGAACGGCCCGGGTGGGGCCTCCTCGGACGGTGGTTCGAGGGCCGCCATGCCGTGTCCGTCCACTCCCGAGGTTCGCCTGTGGCCTTGACTATAGTCGGGCTCGTGCCAGCCGATGTCGCCCCATACGAGAGCGAGCACCTGGTATCCGTCGTGATCCCCTGCTACCAGGCCGCCAGGCATCTCCCGGCGATCATCGAGGAGATCGCCCGGTTCACGGCGACCTCGACCTCGCCCGGCGGCACCGCCTTCCGGGTCACTGAGGTCCTGCTGGTCCACGACTGCGGTCCCGACGACTCGGCGAGGGTGATCCGCGAGATGGAGGCGGCGCACCCGTTCGTGCGCCCGATCTGGCTCAGCCGCAACTTCGGCCAGCACGCCGCCACGCTCGCCGGGATGGCCTCGGCCGGGGCGGACTGGATCGTCACGATGGACGAGGACGGCCAGCACGACCCGGCGTACATCGGGGGCATGCTCGACGTCGCGCTGGAGCGGCAGTCCAGCGTCGTCTACGCGCGTCCCACCAACGCCGCTCCGCACGGACCGCTGCGCAACACCGTGTCCTGGGGAGCCAAGCGGGTCGTCACGAGCCTCAGCGGGGGCGTGGACGCCTCGGTGTTCCACAGCTACCGCCTTATCCTCGGCGAGGTCGGCCGCAGCGTGGCCGCCTATGCCGGCTCGGGTGTCTACCTCGACGTGGCGCTCGGCTGGGTGGCCGACGGCGTGACCACTGCACCGGTCAAGCTGCGGGACGAGGGGGAGGGGCGACGCTCGGGCTACTCGGCCCGCAAGCTGCTCTCGCACTTCTGGCGGATGGTGCTCACCGGCGGGACCCGCGGTCTGCGGATGGTCAGCATCCTCGGCCTGGTCTTCGCCCTCCTCGGGCTCGTCTTCGCCGTGTTCCTCGTCTACAACCAGCTCACCCACCCGACGCCGACTGCGGGCTGGACCTCGCTGATCGTGGTGATCCTGATCTCCACGGGCGCGATTCTGTTCTCCCTGGGCGTGATCGCGGAGTACGTCGGGGTGGCGGTCAACATGGCGATGGGCAAGCCGCTCTACCTGATCACCCAGGATCCCTCGAGGGGCCCCCTTGGCCGCGCACGACCCCGCCCCTGAGGCTGCTCGTACCCGAAGGCGGCCCGGACGGGTCGCTCTGGTCGTGGGCGCCCGCGGGCTCCTCGGCAGCGGCGTGTGCCGCCGTCTCCGGACGCTGGGGCGGGAGGTGCGCACCACCGTGGTCCCGTGGGGGGACCACGGTGGTTCAGTGGCGGCGCTGCTGGAGGCCGCCACCGCCTTGCCTGCCGAGCGGTGGGAGCTCTACTGGTGCGCCGGAGCCGGGGTGGTGGGCAGCACCGCGGAGGAGCTCGCGGCCGAGGTCAGGGTGCTCGAGGAGTTCCTCGGCCAGTGGCAGCCGGACGCCAGCAGCGGGTCGTGCGGTCTCTTCCTGGCGTCCTCCGCAGGCGGGGTGTACGCCGGGTCGGCCGGTGCCCCGTTCACCGAGCACACCGCTCCCGTCCCGCTGTCGCCCTACGGGAACGCCAAGCTCGAGACGGAGGAGATCGCGACCGCGTTCGCCGTACGCTCCGGCGCGGCCCTGCTGGTGGGCAGGCTCTCCAACCTCTACGGCCCGGGCCAGGACATCACCAAGCCGCAGGGGCTGATCTCCCAGCTGTGCCGGGCCCAGCTGACCCGCCAGCCGCTGAGCGTCTACGTCTCGACCGACACCATGCGCGACTACCTCTACGTGGACGACGCGGCCGCGATGGCCGTCTCCGGCCTGGAGGCGGTGACGAGCCGCGGCGCGCGGGCGCTGAAGGTCCTGGCCAGTGAGCGGTCGACCACGATCGCCGCCGTGCTCGGCGACCTGCGCCACGTCACCCGCAAGCGCCCGCCGGTCGTCCTGGGCACCTCGCCCAACGCACGGTTCCAGGTGCACGACCTGCGCCTGCGCTCGGTCGCCTGGCCGCACACGGCCGCGTTCGTGCGCACGACCCTGCCCGCGGGCATCTCGGCGACGCTGGCCTCGGTCCGCTCCCAGGTGCTGGCCGGCTCCCACCCCGAAGGAAGCAGATGACCCAGTCGGTGACCGACCAAGGGACCGCGGTCGAGGGGGATGACCCGGACGTTGCCCGGCCCCGCGAGCGCACGCGGGCCAGGCTCGCGGGGGCCCTGGCGTGGCCGGGCGCCCTGGTGCTCACGGTCCTGGTGCTCGCGGCGGTGCCGCTGCTCTTCCACCAGCGCTACTACTTCTCCGGCGACACCCAGGCAGGTGCGGTGGGGCAGTGGTACTACCTCGGCACCCAGCTGCGCGAGGGCACCTGGCCGCTGCTGGACCTCGGGACCTGGCGGGCGGGGAACTTCGTCGCCGAGGGGCAGTGGGGACTGTTCAGCCCGCTGACCATCCTGTTCGCGCTGGTCACGACGGTCGTGCCGAACCTGGTCGTGTTCGTGACCGTGCTCAAGGCCGGACTGCTCGTGGGCGGGGCCCTGGGCCTCTACGTCCTGGCGCGCTCCTACGGCGCCTCGAAGCCCGCGGCGTACCTCGGCGGGGTGGCGGTGACCATCGGAGGTGCCACCCAGTACCTCGAGTCGCCCTCGTGGGTGACCGGCCAGATGGTCTGGGCCCTGCTGCCCTGGGCCTGGTGGTCGTTCAGGCGCCTCTCCGACCGGTCGGCCAGCCCCGCGCCGGCACTGCTGTTCGGGTTCCTGATCGTCTCCGTGGGCTACGTCTACGGGACGCTCTACCTGATCGTGGTCATCCTGGCGTGCCTGCTGGACGCGGCCGTGGCCCGGCAGCGAGCCGCGTTCCTCCGGACCCTGGTGGCCGGGGCGCTCAGCGGCCTCGTGGCCGTGACGGTCTACCTGCCGGGCCTGCTCACCGCGAGCGTGACCACGCGCGGGACCTGGGAGGTGCTCAGCGACGGCCGGCTGCAGGGCGACGTCCCGGGCCTGCTGGCCTCGATGCTGCCCACCGTGATGTCACCGACCGCGGCCTTCGCGCCCGTGCACTTCGTGGCCTGGTTCCTGCCGATGCTGTGCTGGCTCGACCGCGAGCGGGTGCGCGAGCTGTTCCGGCCGATGCTCGGCGCCTACCTGCTGCTCGTGGTGTTCGTGGCCTGGACGATCGGGCCCAACCAGATGGGTCCGATCCGGTGGCCACTGAGGGTGATGCCCGAGGTCGTGCTGGTGGCCGTGCTGGTCACGGTGGTGCTGCTCTCCCGGGCGCTCGACCGCCGGCCGCGGCGCTCCGCCCTCGTGATGAGCGCGGCCTGGGTCCTGGCCGCGGGCTTCCTCGTGGTGTCGAGGTTCTGGACCGAGAAGGCGATGACCGCAGTCTCGGTGCTCATCGTCCTCGCCGGGCTGGCACTGATGTGGCGAGTGGTCGAACGCCGTGGCTTCGGGCCGCTGGCCGCCGGTGTGGGAGCCGCGTTCTGCCTGGTCACGGTCGTGGTCCAGCACGCCTACTACCCGTCACCGTCCTCTGCGGACCGGCACATGTCCGCGGACCCCGCCGACTACCGGCAGGTCGCCTCCGACGCCCGGGGGGACACGATGCTGATCGGCGACCCGGAGCAGCTGGTCCTGGAGCGGCCGCGCGCCACCCGCGACCAGCTCGTCGGGTCCTCGTGGTTCCTCACCGACAAGCCGGTGCAGAGCGTCTACACCACCATCGGGTACACCGAGTACAACCGCCGCTACTGCTTCATCTACCACGGTGGGACGTGCCCGGAGGCGCTCGGGCGGCTGTTCTCCAAGGAGCCGGTCACGGGCCTCAAGCGCGTCGACCTCCTCTCGGTCAGCAGCCTGCACCTCGTGAAGAAGAACTGGCCGCGCGAACGGCTGCTCGATCCGCCGAAGGGCTGGTCGGTGGGCGGGGAGAGCCGCTGGGCGGTTACCTGGGTGCGTGACGAGGTGCTGCCGCCCGCGGGCGGCGTGGTGTGGACCTCGCCGGGGCTGGAGGTCCGTGAGACCTCGGTGGAGACCCGGTCGGTGCGGCTCCGCGTGGGCTCCGTGCCGCAGGGCGGCGGCCAGGTCGTGCTCAGCCGGCTGGACTGGCCGGGCTACTCCGTCGACGGGGCCTCGCTGTCCAAGGACCCCGTGGACTCCTACCTGGTCACCCTCGACGTGCCCGAGAGCGCCAGTGGCAAGGAGATCGAGCTGAGCTGGTCCCCACCCGGCTGGGGGATCGAGGTCACCACGCTCACGCTGGCCCTGGGCCTGGGACTGCTGTGGTCCGTGGCTGCGGCCGCCGGGCCGCGGCTCGCCCGGTTGCGGTCGAGGCGGCGTCCTAAGAGGTAGCCGGCGCGTGCATCCGGCGGCCGAGGTAGAGGTAGACCAGCCGTCGCTGGAAGGCCCGCAGGGTGGCGCGCGCGTTGCCGAGGCGTACGTCGCGCCGGCTCAGCAGCCCGGGGGCGAGCTCGGCGAGCTGCCGGTGCATCTCGGCGGCGGAGCGGGCCTGCTCACGGGCCAGGGAGACGCTCCACTGCGTCGCGCTGATCCGGAACGACGCCAGTGCCCCGGGAGCGGTGGCGAGGTCGCCGTCGAGCAGCACCCGGCAGTAGGTCGCCTGGTCGATCATGAAGCCGGGGTCGCCGTGCCATCCGCCCGCGGCCTCGAGCGCCTGCCGCCGGATCATGGTGCAGCACGGCTCGCCGAAGATGTTGGCCCCGCGCAGCACCGAGCGGCGTACCGCCTCGCGGCCGCTGACCCGCCCGGAGAGACCCGCCAGGCCGTGCTCGCGCACCACCGGGCTGCCCGAGGCGTCGACGATGTCGCGCGCCGATACGACCATCGCCACGCCCTCGCCGTGCTCGTCGAAGGTGGCGACCTGGCGGGCCAGTGCCTCGGGGTGCAGCAGGTCGTCGCCGCAGACGAGCTTGACCAGCTCACCGCGGGCCTCGGAGGTGACCCTGTTCCAGTTCCGCTCGGCTCCGCCGCCGGTCGGCGTCACCAGCAGGCGCAGTCGGGGGTCGGCGGCGAACTCCTGGAGGATCTCCCAGGTGCCGTCGGTGGAGCTGTGGTCGGCCACGACCACCTCGAAGTCGTCGTAGGTCTGGGCGAGCACGGACTCGAGGGTCGCCCGGACGTACTGCGCGTTCTGGTAGGTGGGGATCACCACCGAGACGCGGACCGGCGCAGCCATTGCTCAGCTCTCGGTTCGCGGTGCGGTGCTGCCGGCCAGGGAGGCGGTGAAGGCCTGCGCCTCGTCCCAGGTGGCGAGCAGGCCCTGGTCGCGGACCTCGGCCAGCGTCGGGGCCGCCTCGTCCTTGGGGGAGAGCAGCGTGGGCAGGGGGCTGCCGTCGCGGGCGGTGGTCGGCCACTCGATGCCGATCTCCGGGTCGAGCGGGTGGATGCCGTGCTCGCGGCCGGGCGCGTAGGGAGCCGAGCACAGGTAGTTCACGACCGTGTGGTCCTCCAGCGCGAGGAACGCGTGGCCGAGCCCCTCGGGCAGGTAGACCGCCCGGCGGTCCACGTCGTCGATCAGGACCGCGTCCCACTGGCCGAAGGTCGCCGACCCCACGCGCAGGTCGACCACCACGTCGAAGGCAGCGCCCTGGACGCAGGTGACGAACTTGGCCTGGCTGGGCGGTAGCTGCGCGAAGTGGATCCCGCGCAGGGTGCCGGCGGCCGAGACCGAGCAGTTCGCCTGGGCGAGGCGGAAGGGGTGGCCGGTGGCCTCCACGAAGTCGTCCTCACGGAACCACTCCAGGAACACCCCCCGGTCGTCCCTGTGCTGGACAGGGGTGAGCTCGAAGGCACCGGACACGGAGAGCGGGCGAACCATCACCGCCGAAGATTAACGGGTCGCTACCCTCAGTGCGTGACATGGCTGGTAGCAGGAGCGCGCGGAATGCTGGGCACGGACCTCTGCAGGGAGCTCGGTGCCCGTGGCATCGACTTCACTGCCCTGGGCAGGGGTGACCTCGATTTGCTCGACGCCGGTGCGGTCGGTGCCGCGGTGGCGGGGCACGACGTGGTCGCCAACTGTGCTGCCTGGACGGCGGTCGACGACGCCGAGACCCAGGAGGCCGAGGCCTTCGAGGTCAACGCGGTCGCGGCGGGCCTGCTGGCGCGGGCGGCCCGGGCCAACGGCGCCCGGATGGTCCAGGTCAGCACCGACTACGTCTTCGCCGGTGACTCCACCACCCCGTACGACGAGGAGGCGGCGCTCGCTCCGCGGTCGGCCTACGGGCGCACCAAGGCGGCCGGTGAGTGGGCCGTGCGGGCCGAGGCGCCCGAGGACCACCTCGTCCTGCGCACCGCCTGGCTGTACGGCGCACACGGCGGCTGCTTCCCACGAACGATCGCCCGGGTCGCGGCGGAGCGCGGAGCGGTGAGCGTGGTCGAGGACCAGGTCGGCCAGCCCACCTGGACCCGTGACGTCGCCGACCTGATGATCCGCCTCGTCGAGGCGGATGCCCCCTCCGGCACCTGGCACGCCACCTCGGGAGGGACGGCCTCCTGGTTCGAGTTCGCCCGGTGCGTCGTCGAGGCGGCCGGTCAGTCGCCGGACGTGGTCAGCCCCACCGACTCGGCGACGTTCACCAGGCCGGCGCCGCGCCCGGCGTACTCCGTGCTGGGACACCGCCGGTTCCACGAGCACGGCATCGCGCCGATCGGGGACTGGCAGGAGCGCTGGGAGGCGGCGTCCTCAGAAGTCCTGGTCGATCATCTGCAGTAGGTAGGTCCCGTAGCCCGACTTCAGCAGCGGCTCGGCGCGCTCGCGCAGCTCGTCGTCGGTGAGCCAGCCCTGGCGCCACGCGACCTCCTCGGGAGCGCCGATCTTGAGGCCCTGCCGGTGCTCGATGGTGCGGATGAAGTTGTTGGCGTCGTTGAGCGAGTCGAAGGTGCCGGTGTCCAGCCAGGCGGTGCCGCGCTCGAGCACCTCCACGGAGAGCAGGCCGCGGTCGAGGTAGTGCCGGTTGACGTCGGTGATCTCGTACTCGCCGCGGTCCGAGGGCTTCAGGCCGCGGGCGATCTCGATCACCTCGTTGTCGTAGAAGTACAGACCGGGGACGGCGAAGTTGCTCCGGGGCCGCTGCGGCTTCTCCTGGAGCGAGATCGCCTTGCCGTCGGAGTCGAACTCCACGACGCCGTACGCGCTGGGCTCGGAGACGTAGTAGGCGAAGACGGTGGCGCCCTCGCGGGTCTCGAAGCGGCTCAGCTTGCGCCCGAAGCCGGGGCCGTAGAACAGGTTGTCGCCGAGGATCAGGGCACTGGAGTCGTCGCCGATGAAGTCCGCGCCGATGGTGAACGCCTGGGCCAACCCGTCGGGGGAGGGCTGCTGGGCGTAGGTCAGCGAGATGCCGTAGGCGCTGCCGTCGCCGAGGAGCCGCTGGAAACCCTCCGCCTCGTGGGGGGTGGTGATGATCAGGATGTCGCGGATCCCGGCGAGCATCAGCGTGCTCAGCGGGTAGTAGATCATCGGTTTGTCGTAGACCGGGACCAGCTGCTTGCTGATGCCCAGGGTCAGTGGATGGAGTCGGGAGCCGGTTCCACCGGCGAGGATCAGGCCGCGCATGCGTTCATCTTGTCAACTCGTTGCGTAGCCTGCACCCATGGGACTGAGACTCGGCCGGATCGGAGGCGAGGCGGCCAAGTTCTCGGTGGTGAACCTCGGGGCCACGGTGGTCGCGGTGGTGCTGTTCAACGTCCTGGTCCACGGCGTGCCGATGGCCTTCAACCCCGGGCCGCTCAACGGGTGGCCGGTGACGTCCTGGTTCATCGCCAACTGCGTCGGGATGGGGCTGAGCTTCTACGGGAGCCGTCGCTACGCGTTCAAGAACCGCCGGCCTTCGGGCGTGGGCGGTGGTGCCCTGAAGTACGCCGTGGTGAACCTGGCCTCGTTCGTCATCCCGATGGCCTGCCTGTGGATCACGCGCAACGTCCTGGACTGGCAGTCGGCGCTCGCCGACAACGTCTCGGCCAACGTCGTCGGGGCCGCCCTCGGGATGGCGTTCCGCTTCTGGGCGTTCCGCCGCTTCGTCTTCAAGCGGAACCCGATCGCGCTCGGCGCCGGGCCGGGGTCAGCGGTTCCAGAACTCCGTCCACACGAACCCGAGCTCGTCGAGCATCAGCCGCAGCAGGGGAAGGCTGATGCCCACGACATTGTGGGGGTCCCCGGTCACGCCCGAGACGAAGGCTCCGCCGAGACCGTCGAGTGTGAAGGCGCCCGCCACGGCTGAGGGCTCGCCGGTGGCGACGTAGGCCTCGATCTCCTCGTCGGAGACCTGCGCGAACCGCACCTGGGTGGCCGCGGAGCGGGCCAGCCAGACCTCGCGGTGGGTGTCGATCACGCAGTGACCGGTGTGCAGCACGCCGGCCCGGCCGCGCATCTTCTTCCAGCGGGCGATCGCCTCGGCCTCACTGGCCGGCTTGCCGAGGATCTCGCCGTCGAGGGCGAGGACCGAGTCGCAGCCGATCACGATGGCCCGCTTCTGCCCGGCCGCCACGGCGACAGCCTTGAGCTGCGCCAGCTTCAGCGTGTAGTCGGCCGGCTCGGTGTGCTCGAGCTGGGACTCGTCGACGCCGCTGACCACCACCTCGGGGGAGAGGCCGGCATTGCGCAGCGTCTTGAGCCTCGCGGGGGAGGCGGAGGCGAGTACGAGACGCGGAGGGGTGGCCACGATCGGGCAGCCTAGTCGCCGGCCCCGACAGGCCGGGACTCGCTCTGCAGCCTGGCCTCGAGGTCGCGGCGGAACCGGGGGTCCACCAGCGGGTGGGTGGTCCGGTGGACGGAGCGCTGCACGATCTCGAGCACCACGGTGTCGGCCTTGAGGATCTCCCGGATCAGGGTGTCGCGCGGGTTCGCCTCGGCCCACAGGAAGCTGCCCTCGGCGAACGCGTGCTGCAGGGTGGGCAGACCGTAGTAGGCGAAGGAGTCGCCCGCCAGCAGGGTGCGACCGGGGACCAGCCCGGCGGCGGGTCGGGTGCGCCAGGTGTTCAGGCCGTAGGTGTCCTTCTGGGGCCGGTAGCGAGCACTACCCGGCTTGGCGGTGACCGACGTGCCGTCGACGACCACCCCCGGCGCCTGCTCGCGGAAGAACAGCCCCGCGAGCACGGTCAGGTCGCCGCGGCGCTCCTGAGGGGTGGGGGTCAGCGCGAGCGGGGTCTCGGAGCCGGTGAGCTTGCGGCGGAGCAGGTCGGTGAAGACGGCGCTGCCGCGGTTGCCCCAGTGCGTGTCGGTCTTCCAGTACAGCTGCTCGCCCCGCTCGCTCCTCGCGACGAGTCGCTGGTGCAGCGGCACCGAACGGGGGTGGTCGATCGCGTCGAGGGCGGCAGCCTGGCCAGCCATCCCGCGGCGCGCGCACTCCCCGTGGGGCAGGGCGTCGGGCAGGGCGTCCTGCTGCACCGAGGACTTGTTGGGTGCGACCGCGAACACCACCGACCGCCCGGACCGTTCGATCACCTCGGCGAGCCTGGCGAGGTTGCGCAGCCCGCGGGCGAAGCCCGGGCCCGCCTCGCAGGCGCTGTCGAACTCAGGGCCGTAGAACAGGTAGCCCTGCTTGCCGCGGACGACCTCGGGTGAGCGAGTGACGACCTCGCCGTCGGGCTTCGTCTCGGTGCGCCCCATCGTGGCGGCGGTGCGGGGGAGCGAGTCGAGCGCGAAGTAGTCGATCCACGAGCTGAGCCGGACGGCCTGCTGGCGCCCGGGCAGGTGGTCGGCCGCCCACACGGGCACGGCGTCGAGGAGGTCCCAGCCCTCGGCCGGGTCCGGGGCCGGGGCGAGCGGGCGGTTCTCGAACGCGACGGGTCGCTGGCCGGCGGCGTACAGCACGGCCGGGCCGAAGACGAAGCTCGCCGCGACGAGCAGCGCGAGCAGGCGGTAGGGCTTGTCCATGGTCCTCATCAGAACTGGAAGTACAGGAAGGGGCTGAAGGACCCGGCCACCACGGCGAGCGCGGTGTACGGCGAGACCGCCAGGGCGACGAGCCGGGCACCGAGCTGTCGACGGGGCGGGGTCTCGTCGAGGCCGTCGATGACGCGACCCACGACCAGCGACCCCGGAAGGGCCACGATCGCCAGGAGCAGGGCCAGCAGCGCCACGGTCCGGAAGTCGAGCAGCAGGACGAGGTCGGGGGAGGCGCCCAGGAAAGGCTCGCGCAGCCGGTCGGGCACGAGCATCGCGCGCATCATCACCCCGGCGTTGTTCAGGTCGGAGGCCCGGAACAGCACCCACCCGAAGACGACCAGCACGAAGGTCACCAGGCGGCGTACGACGACGTAGCCCTCGAGGCGTGCCAGCCCGGTCGCGCGCTCGATGATCAGCAGCGCGCCGTGGTAGATCCCCCACAGGATGAACGTCCACGCCGCGCCGTGCCACAACCCGGTGGCGAAGAAGACGATCACCAGGTTGCGGTAGGTCTTGGCGGTGCCGTGGCGGTTGCCGCCCAGGGAGATGTACAGGTAGTCGCGGAACCAGCGCGACAGCGACATGTGCCAGCGCCGCCAGAAGTCGGTGATCGAGACGGCGGAGTAGGGCCGGCGGAAGTTCTCCGGGAGCCGGAGGCCGAACATCAGGCCCAGGCCGATCGCCATGTCGGAGTACCCGGAGAAGTCGAAGTAGATCTGCCCGGCGTAGGCCAGGGCGCCGATCCAGGCGGTGGTGAAGGAGGGGTCCTCGCTGGCGAAGGCGACGTCGGCCAGGGGCGCCAGGGAGTCGGCGATGACCACCTTCTTCGTCAGCCCCCAAGCGAACCGCGGGAAGCCGTCGATGAAGTCCTGGAGCTTGTCGCTGCGCTGATTGCGCAACTGCTCGTCGATCTCGTGGTAGCGGACGATCGGCCCGGCGACGAGCTGCGGGAACATCGCGATGTAGGTGGCGAACGTCAGCGGGTTGCGCATCGGCGGCCGGGTGCCGCGGTAGACGTCGACGACGTAGGAGAGGTGGTGGAAGGTGAAGAAGCTGATCCCGATCGGCAGCGCCAGGTGGATCACGCTGACCTCTCCGAGGCCGAGGTTCTCCGCGATCGTGTGCGCGACCTGGGAGGCGAAGCCGAGGTACTTCCACACGGCCAGCACGGAGAGGTCGGCCACCACCGTGAGGACCATGATCGTCCGCGGCGTGGGCCGGGTCCCGCGGCTCCTGGCCGCGCCCACCGCCAGGCCCGCGAGGTAGTTCAGCGCCATCAGCGCCAGGAGCAGCAGGACGAACTGCTTGCCGCCCACGGCGTAGAAGGCGATGGAGAACACCGCGAGCACGGCGTTGCGGAAGTGGTGCGGCAGCACCCACCGGACGATCAGGATCGCGGGCAGGAAGTACCAGAGGAAGAGCGAGCTGGCGAAGGACAAGTCGGTGGGCTCCTGGACGGTCGCGGACGCGGACGCGGGTGAACCCTAGGGCTCAGCGCGCGTGCTGCCGCCACACGTCAGGTCCGTGGGCATGGGGCGCCCGAAGCTTGCGGTGGTGGCTGCTCCACGACGACCGGGTCTCCCCGGCCTCACCCTCGGCTGCTCCGGCCATCGCCGAGACGACGGTGACCAGGGCGGCCAGCTCCTCGGCAGTGGGGTCGCCCTTGACGACCCGCAGCAGCGGCGCCTGCGGCTCGGGGGCCTCGGCGCCCTCCTCGTCGCTCACAGCGGGATGTTCCCGTGCTTCTTGGGCGGCAGCGTCTCCCGCTTGGAGGCGAGCAGGCGCAGCGCGCGGACGATCTCCACCCGGGTCTCGTGGGGGGTGATCACCGCGTCGACGTAGCCGCGCTCGGCCGCGACGTAGGGGTTGGCGAGCCGGTCCTCGTAGTCCGCGACGAGCTCGGCCCGGCGGGCCTCGACGTCGCCGCCGTCGTCGGCGACCTTGGCGAGCTCCTTGCGGTGCAGGATGTTCGCGGCCCCCTGGGCGCCCATCACCGCGATCTGGGCCGTCGGCCAGGCGAGGTTCATGTCGGCTCCGAGGTGCTTGGAGCCCATCACGTCGTACGCCCCGCCGTAGGCCTTGCGGGTGATGATCGTGACCAGCGGGACGGTGGCCTCGGCGTAGGCGTAGATCAGCTTCGCGCCGCGGCGGATGATGCCGTTCCACTCCTGGTCGGTGCCCGGCAGGAAGCCCGGGACGTCGACGAAGGTGAGCACGGGGATGTTGAAGGCGTCGCAGGTGCGCACGAAGCGCGCGGCCTTCTCGGAGGCGTCGATGTCCAGGGTGCCGGCGAACTGCATCGGCTGGTTGGCCACGACACCGACCGACTTGCCCTCGACCCGGCCGTAGCCGATCACCATGTTGGGCGCGAAGAGCTCCATCACCTCGAGGAACTCGCCGTCGTCGAGCACCGACTCGATGACCGACTTCATGTCGTAGGGCTGGTTCGGGGAGTCCGGGATCACCGTGTCCAGCGCACGGTCCTCGTCGGTGATCTCGAGCGTGCCGCCGCCGAGCTGGTACTCCGCGTACGACGGCGGGTCGTCCTGGTTGTTCTGGGGCAGGAAGGAGAGCAGCGCCTTGGTGTACTCCAGGGCGTCCTCCTCGTCGCTGCCCATGTAGTGCGCGTTGCCGGACTTGGTGTTGTGCGTCCGGGCCCCGCCGAGCTCCTCCATCGTGACGTCCTCGCCGGTGACGGTCTTGATCACGTCGGGCCCGGTGATGAACATGTTGGAGGTGCCGTCGACCATGATCGTGAAGTCGGTGACCGCGGGGGAGTAGACGTGCCCGCCGGCGCAGGAGCCCATGATCAGGCTGATCTGCGGGATCACGCCCGAGGCGTGCACGTTGCGCCGGAAGATCTCGCCGTAGAGACCGAGGGAGACGACGCCCTCCTGGATGCGGGCGCCGGCGCCCTCGTTGATCCCGATGATCGGGCAGCCGGTCTTGATCGCCAGGTCCATCACCTTGCAGATCTTCTCGCCGTAGACCTCGCCGAGCGAGCCGCCGAAGACGGTGAAGTCCTGGGAGAACACGCAGACCTGGCGGCCGTCGATGGTCCCGTAGCCGGTGATCACGCCGTCGCCGTAGGGGCGGTTCTTCTCCAGGCCGAAGGCCACCGACCGGTGCCGGGCCAGCTCGTCGAGCTCCACGAAGGAGCCGTCGTCGAAGAGGTGCTCGATCCGCTCGCGAGCAGTCCACTTCCCCTTGGCGTGCTGCTTCTCCACTGCCTTGGCCGACCCGGCGTGGACCGCCTCGTCGATCC
Source organism: Nocardioides sp. Z38_18 (assembly GCF_058215695.1). Taxonomy (NCBI): domain Bacteria; kingdom Bacillati; phylum Actinomycetota; class Actinomycetes; order Propionibacteriales; family Nocardioidaceae; genus Nocardioides; species Nocardioides sp. Z38_18. Next base: position 121,147 of record NZ_JBZAJE010000002.1, on the reverse strand, counting down.
GGCGGTCGAGATCGGCCAGCTTGCCCTCGGTGGTGTGGATGTCGATGTCCTCGGGGACCTCGGTGCCAGCACCTGGTTGTGCGCTCACGACTGTCGACTCCTCCTGGCCCCGTGGAGACGGGCCGGTGTCCGTGGCGGTGTAGCCACCCGTTGATTCCTGCGTCAATCTAGTGGCCATGACCGAGCAGCAGGACAGCCGCCCACCGATTGGCCCGGCAACGGCCGGTGAACGCTGGCGCGTGGAGGTGGTCGAGGAGACGACCTCCACCAACGCAGACGTCGCCGAGCGCTTCCGCGGCGGCGAGCAGGAGGGGCTGGTCCTGGTCGCGGAGCACCAGACCGCCGGGCGCGGTCGGCTGGGCCGGACCTGGGAGACCCCGGCCCGCGCGTCGCTGACGGTCTCGATGCTGCTGGTGCCCGAGGGGGTCCCGGCCGAGCGCTGGCCCTGGCTCCCGCTGCTGACGGGGATCGCCGCCGCCGGGGCGGTACGCCGGGTCACCGGGACCAACGTCGACCTGAAGTGGCCCAACGACGTGCTGGCCGGGGGGCAGAAGCTGGGCGGGATCCTGCTCGAGCGCGTCGAGCGGCCCGGTGGTGCCGCCGCGGTCGTGGGGATCGGCCTCAACTGTGCGCAGTCCGGTGACGAGCTCCCCGTCCCCGAGGCCACCTCGCTGGCGATCGTCACCGGCGGTGCCGTCGACCGCAGCGCGCTGCTCACCGCGCTGCTCGAGGAGCTGGGCACCTGGTACGACCGGTGGCGTGCCGGTGACGACCTGCGCGAGGTCTACCTCCAGCTGTGCGCGACCCCCGGCCAGCAGGTGCGGGTCGAGGTGCCCGGCGGCGTGGTGCTCGGGACGGCCGTGGACGTGGACGCCGACGGGCGGCTCGTCGTACGCACCGAGGAGGGTGAGGAGCACCTCGGCGCCGGGGACGTCGTACACGTCCGCAGGCAGTAGCCGAGGCGCCGCCGCGGGCCCCGCCGGGTTTTCGCGACACGACTTCCCGGCAGCCGCACCGTGGCATGATCGCGCTGTGGCCATCTCGCGCAAGCTGCTCAACGACGGTGAGCACGTCATCCTGAGCACCCGCACGCACGTCAAGGCGTTGCTGCTGCCTGTGGTGGCGCTACTGGTCGTGGCCGGTCTCGCGGGATACCTCTCCAGCCTGCCGAACGGCGCGAACGCCGACGTGTGGCGCTGGGTGGTCTGGGGGATCGCGGCGGTGCTGATCGTCTGGTTCAGCGTGGCGCCGTTCCTGCAGTGGCTGTTGACCACCTACACCTTCACCACGCGGCGACTGATCACCCGGACCGGGGTGCTCACCCGGCGCGGGCACGACATCCCGCTGAACCGGATCAGCGACGTCTCCTACGAGAAGAGCCTGATCGACCGGATGTTCGGATGCGGGACCCTGGTGGTCTCCGACGCCAGCGAGCTCGGCCGGGTGGAGCTGCGCGACATCCCCCGGGTCGAGCAGGCCCAGCTGACCGTGAGCGAAGAGCTCTACCACCGCACCAGCGCCTCCGGGACCCATGACGGATCCTGAGGACCTCGAGCGCGCGATCATCGGTTCGGCCCCCAACCTGACCGGTGAGCAGGTGACCGAGCCGACCGGCCTCACGGTCCAGCACGCGCAGCGGCTGTGGCGGGCGCTCGGCTTCCCAGAGGCCGGCGACGCCCCCGCGTTCAACCGCGCCGACCAGGAGGCGCTGGTCCGGGTCGCGTCCATCGTGGAGAAGGGCGGCCTCGACTTCGACACGATCGTGCGGATGACCCGCGCGGTCGGCCAGACGATGGACCGCCTCTCCGAGTGGGAGGTGGCCACCCTGTCCGCCGTCCTCGACAAGTCCGCGACCGCCGCGGCCCAACGGGACCAGGCACTGGACCTGGTCAAGGCGATCGGTCCCGACTTCGAGGCGCTGCTGGTCTACGTCTGGCGCCGGCACCTGCTCGCCGCGGTCACCCGGGTCGACAGCCTCCAGAGCGCGGCCGACGAGCAGGTCGCCGAGGCCACCGTGGGGTTCGCCGACCTGGTCAGCTTCAGCGCGCTGACCAACCAGCTCGCGGAGCACGAGATCGGCGACCTGGTCGAGGTGTTCGAGGGGCGCAGCCACGACGTGGTCTCGCTGCACCGCGGACGAGTGGTGAAGACCCTGGGCGACTCCGTGCTCTTCTTGGCGCCGAGCCCGGCAGCGGCGGTGGAGATCGCCTGGGACATCGTCCAGGTCATCGGCGGCGACACCCGGCTGCCCGACGTCCGCGTCGGCCTGGTCACCGGGTCCGTGGTGCTGCGGATGGGCGACGTCTACGGCCCCGCGGTGAACCTGGCGGCACGCCTGGTCGCCGTCGCGCGGCGCAACCGGGTGATCACCGACAAGCACACCGCCGCGGCGCTGGACCGCGACAGCTACGAGACGCGCGTGCTGCCCGCCCGGCCGGTGCGCGGGTTCGGCGACCTCGAGCCCGTCGCCGTACGCCGCACCAGCCGCTGACCCCGCGTGCGGGATCGGCCACCGGTCACAGGAAGTCGGCGGGGTCGAACTCCTCGATCGGGATGACCCGCAGCCGCGGCAGCCGCTCGTTGAACGCGAGCACGTCGTACTCGAGGTCGAAGAACTCCAGGCCGCGCTCGATCAGCGAGGTGAACCCGCTGTTCTTGAACTCGCGGAACGCCATCAGCCCGGCCCTGCGGCCGTCGAGCAGGCGTTCCATCTGGGGCAGGAAGTCGCCGTCGTTGCTGACCAGCATCACGTCGGCGTCCCGGCGCGCAAGCTCCTCGAGCGTGCGCTGGATCGCGAGGTCGACGACCTTCTCGTTCTGGGCCCCGGACAGCGGGATCGGCCGGTAGCCGATGCTGGTCAGCGCCTGGATGAAGCTCATCGGCAGCTCGTCCTTGACCGCCAGGAAGAACAGCCCCTTGGCCGGCTGGCGCCAGGTGGCCTCCGCGAAGGTGAGCAGCCGCTCCCAGCGGGGCCGTTCGGTGGGGTTCGGGCGGCGACCGAAGATCGAGGCGCCGAGCGTGGCGTCGATGTTCTCGCCGTCGACGAGGACGTAGCTGGTGCGCTGGGAGTCCAGTGGCATGGCACGACCCTAGGGGAGTCCGGCCGTCGGCGGTCGGTGGATAGGGTCAGCGCGTGACTTCTGCGGCGACATCGGGCCAGACAGCAGGCCGGACACCGGGCCAGACACCGGGCCGGGCCCCCACCGTGGCCGTGATCGGCGGCGGCCAGCTGGCCAGGATGATGGCCGAGCCCGCCGCCGCGCTCGGGATCCCGCTGCGCCTGCTGGCCGAGGCGCCCGGCGTGAGCGCCGCGCAGGTGATCCCCGACCAGCTCGTCGGCGACTACACCGACCTGGAGACGCTGCGCGAGGTCACCCGCGGCTGTGCGGTCGTCACGTTCGACCACGAGCACGTCCCCACCGACCACCTGCACGCGCTCGAGGCCGACCTGGCGGTGCGTCCGGGCCCCGAGGCGCTGGTGCACGCGCAGGACAAGGGCGTGATGCGGGCCCGCCTGGCCGAGCTCGGCATCCCGTGCCCGCGCAACGCGCTGGTCGCCGACGTCGACGACGTCGTGGCCTTCGCCGAGTCGGTGGGCGGGTGGCCCTGCGTCCTGAAGACCACGCGCGGCGGGTACGACGGCAAGGGAGTCTGGTTCGTCGAGGGCCCCGAGGACTGCGCGGCCGCCTTCGAGTCGGGCACGGCCGTCCTCGCCGAGGAGCGTGTCGACTTCCGGCGCGAGCTCTCCGCGCTGGTGGCGCGCTCGCCCTCGGGCCAGGTCGCCGCCTGGCCGGTGGTCGCCTCCACCCAGCGCGACGGGATCTGCCACGAGGTGATCTCCCCGGCCCCCGATCTCGACCCCGAGCTGGCCGTGCAGGCACAGCAGATCGCGATGCGGGTCGCCGGCGAGCTCGGCGTCACCGGCGTGCTGGCGGTCGAGCTGTTCGAGACCAACGACGGCAAGGTGCTGGTCAACGAGCTCGCGATGCGGCCGCACAACACCGGCCACTGGACCCAGGACGGCGCGGTCACCAGCCAGTTCGAGAACCACCTGCGCGCGGTGCTCGACCTCCCGCTCGGCGCCCCGGACGCACGGGCGCCGTGGACGGTGATGGTCAACATCCTGGGCGGCGACCGCCAGACCGGGCACCTCTACGACGGCTACCCGCACGCGATGGCCCGCGACCCGCGGCTGCGGGTGCACCTCTACGGCAAGGAGCTGCGGCCGGGACGCAAGGTGGGACACGTCAATGCCTACGGCGACGATCTCGAGGACTGCCTCGAACGTGCGCGGCATGCGGCAGCATGGTTTGCAGGAGACCTCGGCGAGGAGAGCGAATGAGCGGCACGGCAGCACCCGAGGGCCCCGCCCGCGTCGGCATCGTGATGGGCTCCGACTCGGACTGGCCGGTGATGAAGGCCGCCGCCGAGGCGTGCGAGGAGTTCGGCATCGCCTTCGAGGCCGACGTCGTCTCGGCGCACCGGATGCCCGACGAGATGCTCGCCTACGGCCGCGAGGCCGCCGGTCGAGGCGTCCAGGTGATCATCGCTGGGGCCGGGGGAGCGGCCCACCTTCCCGGGATGCTCGCCGCGGTCACCCCGCTGCCGGTGATCGGCGTGCCGGTGCCGCTGAAGTACTTCGACGGGATGGACTCCCTGCTCTCGATCGTGCAGATGCCGGCCGGGGTCCCGGTCGCGACGGTGGCGGTGGGCAACGCGCGCAACGCGGGCCTGCTCGCCATACGCATCCTGGGAGCGGGCGACCCGGCCCTGCGGCAGCGGATGGTCGACTTCCAGGCCGAGCTGCGCGACGCCGCTCACGCCAAGGGCCGGACCGTCCGCGAGGCCGCGGGCAAGCCACGCCGTACCGGCTTCTGAGCGCCCGCTGACAGCCGTGCTGCGGCGGGATCAGCCGCCGGCGGCGACGCGGTAGCGCTCGGCCAGCTCGGCGAACAGCTCCCGCAGCTCGGGCGGGTCGAGCACCTCGAAGCCCACCTCGAGGCTGGTGAGGAAGCCGACGAGGTCGCCCAGGGACCCGCTGCCGGTCTCCAGCACGCACCGGTCCGGGCCCTCGGGGGTCACTAGGCCGGCTGCGGGCGGGATCCGGTCGCCGATGCCGGCGGCGGAGACGTGCAGCCGGACGCGCGCGGGGTGGGGCCAGCCGGTGGAGCTGGTGCCGCGGACCACGTGGCGCACGACGTCCTCGGGCGGTTCGCGGGGCGCGAAGCGCGGGCCCGTGGGCAGGTGCGGCTGCACGCGGTCGGCGCGGAAGGTGCGCCAGTCCTCCCGATCGCGGTCCCACGCCACGAGGTACCAGCGGCGCCCGGTGTAGACGAGGCGGTGCGGCTCGACGTCGCGCCGGCTCGGCTCGCCCTCGTGTCCGAGGTAGTCGAAGCGCAGCCGCTCGTGGTCCCGGCAGGCGGCCGCCACGGTCGTCAGGGTCTCCGCGGCCACCGTCGGTCCGCGGCTCGCGGCGGAGACGGTGGCCAACCGGAGCGCGTCCACCCGGTGCCGCAGCCGCGAGGGCAGCGTCTGCTCGAGCTTGGTCATCGCCCGCAACGACGTCTCCTCGATCCCGGTCACGGACCCGGAGGCGGCGGCACGCAGCCCGAGCGCCACCGCGACCGCCTCGTCGTCGTCGAGCAGGAGAGGGGGCAGCACCGAGCCGGCGCCCAGCCGGTAGCCGCCGGTGATCCCGGTGCTGGAGTGCACCTGGTAGCCGAGGATCCGGAGCCGCTCGATGTCGTTGCGCACCGTGCGGGTGGTGACCTCGAGCCGTTCGGCGAGAGCGGACCCCGACCACTCGCGGCGTGCCTGGAGCAGCGAGAGCAGCCGCAGCAGTCGAACCGAGGTGTCCAGCATCGGCCCAGTCTGACAGCCATTGAGGAACCGTAGGTTCCGCAAGTCGATCTAGCGTGGAATCACCGACACCGAGGAAAGGAAAGGCCGATGAGCCTTCGAGGATTCGCAACGCTGAACATCTGGGCCGAGGACGTGCCGGCGGCCGTTGAGTGGTACGCCGACCTGCTGGGCCAGGACGCCTACTACCGCGTGCCGGGACCCGACGGGCGCACGGCGTACGCCGAGTTCCGCATCGGCGACTACCAGGCCGAGCTGGGCATCATCGACAGCCGCTACCGGCCGCCGTCCTCGGCGACCGAGCCGGGAGGCGCGCTGATGCACTGGCACGTCGACGACCTCCAGGGCACCTTCGACCGCCTGCTGGCCATGGGCGCGAAGGAGTACCAGCCGATCACGGCGCAGGGCGCCGGCGAGGGGTTCGTCACCGCCTCGGTGGTCGACCCCTTCGGCAACCTGCTCGGGGTGATGACCAACCCGCACTACCTGGAGATCCTGGCGGGGGGTCGCTGAGGCTCAGTCGCGCACGCGGCCGCGCATCGCCTTGACCTGGGAGCGGCGCTTCTTGCCCTCGATCCGGCGCCGCTGGGAGCCCCTGGTCGGCTTGGTCGGGACCCGGGGGAGTGCGGGTGGGGCCAGCGCCGTGCGCAGCCGGTCCGCGAGGCGCTGGCGGGCGGCGACGCGGTTGCGGTGCTGGGAGCGGTGCTCCGAGGCGGTGACCACGATCCGCCCGGAGCCGAGGGCGCGCAGCGCCCGTTCGCGCATCGCGTCGGTGAGCACCGAGGACGCGGACACGTCGAAGACGACCTCGACCCGGCTGTCCGTGGTGTTCACCGACTGGCCGCCCGGGCCCGAGGAGCGGGAGAATTGCTCCACGATCTCGCCCGCGGGGACGACCAGCCCCTGGGGCAGTCCCGGCCCGGGGCGCAGGACGAGGTCCTGACCCGGCTCCGGGTCGTGGCTCGACCTCGGCACGGTTCAGCCGCCGGCCGGGCGCTTGCGCCACTCGATGGCAGGGCAGGTGTCCATCACCATCGGCACGCCGGCCGCGTGCGTCCGGTCGAAGGCCGCCTCGTCGATGACGCCGAGCTGGAACCAGACGGCCTTGGCGCCGACGGCGACCGCCTCGTCCGCGAACTGCCCGGCCGCCTCCGAGCGTCGGAAGACGTCGACCACGTCGATCCCGAACGGCACCTCGGCCAGCGAGGCGTAGCCCTGCTCGCCCAGCACCGTGGGGGCGTCGGGATGGATCGGGACGATCTTCTTGCCGCGCTGCTGGAGCAGCGCGGCGATGCTGTACGCCGTCCGGCTGGGGTCACCGGACAGGCCCACCACCGCCCAGGTGGTGCACTCGTCGAGCATGAACCGGACCGCTTCGTCGTCCTGCCACTTCGCCATGCGGCAACGCTAACCCGGCCGTGCCCACAGGGGTCCCCCGTGGGCTGCGACGAGAGGGGCTCGTCGTCTAGGTTCGAGCGCAGTGACGAGCCGAGGAGCACCATGAGCGAGACCGGAACGATGCAGCCCGCAGGCCTGACCGTGGCGGTCACGGGCCCGACCGGGGAGATCGGGCTCGCGTTCCTGGGGGCACTGGAGCGCTGCGACCGGGTCGCCGAGGTCCGGGGAATGGCGCGGCGGCCGTTCGACCCGCAGGCCAAGGGGCTGTCCAAGACCGTCTACGTCCAGGGCGACGTGCTCGACAGGGAGGCGATCGACCGGCTGGTCGAGGGGGCCGACGTCGTCGTGCACCTGGCGTTCCTGATCTTCGGGTCCCCCGAGGAGAGCCGTGCGGTGAACCTGACCGGCTCGCGCAACGTGTTCGAGGCCACCGTGGCGGCGGGCGCGAAGCGTCTCGTCTACACCTCCTCGGTGGCGGCGTACGGCTTCCACGCCTCGAACCCCCAGCCGCTCCACGAGGACGTCGGGCCAGCAGGGACCGAGGAGTTCTACTACTCGGCGCAGAAGGCGGAGCTGGAGGCCACGCTCGCGGACTCGCTGGCGGGGAGCGACGTCGAGGCCTACGTGTTCCGCCCCTGCGTCGTGGGCGGTCCCGACTCGCCCGCCCTGGTGAGCAACATCCCCTACCTCGGCACACCTTCGCTGGTGCCGGCGGTCATCCGCAGCCTCCTCGACCGGGTGCCCCAGCCCGGTCCGGTCATCCTCGATCCCGGCACCCCGATGCAGCTGGTGCACGCCGACGACGTGGCGGACGCACTGGTGCGCGCGGTCGAGGGCGCGGGCGAGCCCGGCTACTACAACCTCGCCGCCGAGGGTGAGTTCACGATGCGCGACCTGGCCCGTGAGCTGGGCTGGCACAGCATCCCGGTCCCCGCAGTGGCCGTCGACGTGACTGCCGAGCTGGTCGGGCGGCTTCCGGCGATGCCGTCCCAGGTCGAGTGGATCCAGGCAGCCAGGGTCCCGGTCGTGATGGACACCAGCCGGGCACGCGAGGTGCTCGGTTGGCGGCCCGAGCACGACACGATGGCGACGCTGCAGGCGACGGTCCGGGGCGCCCGGGAGGCGGGGATCGTGACGGCCACCGGGCGCACCGCCACCTGACGTGGCATCGGACTCCGGCCCCCTGCCGATCGAGCAGATCGGCCCGGACCTGCACCGCTACGTCGCGCGCGTGCTGGCCGAGAGCCTCGACCTGCCCCTGGACGCGGACCTGGAGCGGTGGTGCCGCGAGATGATGGCCGCGCCCGGGCGCACGACGTACGCCGTCTTCGACGGGTGGGACATCGTCGCGGTGGCCTCCTTGCTGGTGGAGGGCGGCTCGGCGTACCTGACCGGCTCAGCGACGCTCCCGCGGTGGCAGGGTCGGGGGATCCACGCCGGCCTGGTCGCCCGCCGGGTCGAGGACGCCGCCCGGCTGGGGGTGCGCGACGTGCACACCGAGGCGGAGGCCGGAGAGCCCGGGATCGGCCCGTCGAAGGCGCCGGATCTCGCTCAGTAGGATCAGGGCATGACTGACTTCCCCCTGTTCGCGTTGTCCGAGGAGCACCAGGCGATCCGTGAGGCCGTCCGTGCCGTCGCCGAGGCGAAGATCGCCCCGTTCGCCGCCGAGGTCGACGAGGACGCGCGCTACCCCGAGGAGGCGGCGAAGGCGCTGCTGGCCGCGGACTTCCACGCACCCCACGTCCCCGAGGAGTACGGCGGCGCCGGCGCCGACGCGCTCGCCACCGTGCTCGTGATCGAGGAGGTCGCCCGGGTCTGCGTGAGCTCCTCGCTGATCCCGGCCGTGAACAAGCTGGGCTCGCTGCCGGTGCAGATCTCCGGCTCGGAGGAGCTGAAGGCGAAGTACCTCGGCAAGCTGGCCGCCGGCGAGGGCGGGTTCTCCTACTGCCTCTCCGAGCCCGACGCCGGCTCGGACGCGATCGGCATGAAGTGCCGCGCGGTCCGCGACGGCGACCACTGGGTGCTCAACGGTGTGAAGCGCTGGATCACGAACGCGGGCGAGTCGGAGTACTACACCGTGATGGCCGTGACCGACCCCGAGGCGCGCTCCAAGGGGATCTCGGCGTTCGTGGTGGAGAAGTCCGACGAGGGCGTCTCCTTCGGCGCCAAGGAGAACAAGCTCGGCATCAAGGGCTCGCCCACCCGCGAGGTCTACCTCGACAACGTGCGGATCCCGGCCGACCGGATGATCGGGGCCGAGGGCACCGGCTTCTCGACCGCGATGAAGACCCTCGACCACACCCGCGTCACCATCGCCGCCCAGGCGGTCGGCGTGGCCCAGGGCGCGCTCGACTACGCGCTGGAGTACGCCAAGGAGCGCCAGCAGTTCGGCAAGGCGATCGCGGAGTTCCAGGGCCTGCAGTTCATGCTCGCCGACATGGGGATGAAGGTGGAGGCCGCGCGGCAGATCACCTACGCCGCCGCCGGTCGCTCCGAGCGTGGCGACAAGGACCTGACCTTCTTCGGTGCGGCAGCCAAGTGCTTCGCCTCCGACGTGGCGATGGAGGTCACCACCAACGCGGTCCAGGTGCTCGGCGGCTACGGCTACACCCGCGACTACCCGGTGGAGCGGATGATGCGCGACGCCAAGATCACCCAGATCTACGAGGGCACCAACCAGGTGCAGCGGATCGTGATGGCACGGCAGCTGCTGGCCGGGATTCAGTCCGAGCTCTGACACGGGGCCGTGCGGGGCCTGCCTATGCTGCACAGATGGAGTCCATCCATGGCTGACCTCGCCGAGCTCGACCGGTTCCTCGCCGGTGCGCAGGTGCACCCGGACGTCTTCGCGCTGCGGCCCGACTACCGGGCGATGCTGCTCGCCGTCGACGGGCTGGTCCCCGGGCCGAGCGACGGGGCCGGCATCGCGGCGCTCGAGGCCGCGGAGCGGGCAGCCGTGGCGGCGCTCGAGGCTCACCCCGTCGACCAGCTCCCGCACGTGGCCGCGTGGCGGGAGGCCTACCGGGCGTTCGGGGCCAAGCCGCAACGGACTCGCAACAGCCTCGAGGCGCTGCTGCGCCGAGCGGGCGACGGCTTGCCACGGGTGAACGGGCTCACCGACCTCTACAACGCCGTCTCGGTGCTCCACCAGCTGCCCATCGGCGGTGAGGACCTCACCCGGTACGCCGGTCCGCCCCGGCTCGTGCGTGCCAGCGGCAGCGAGCCGTTCGACACCGTGGCGGGGGGAGCCGAGGTGGTCGAGCACCCCGAGGTCGGTGAGGTCGTGTGGCGCGACGACGCGGGGGTGACCTGCCGGCGCTGGAACTGGCGACAGGCCCGCCGTACCCAGCTGCGTGACGAGACGACCACCGCGCTGTTCATCCTCGACGCGCTCGACCCGATGACCGACGACGAGCTCGAGGCCGCCACCGAGGACCTCGTCGGGCACCTGACCGGGCTGGGTCCCGAGGTGCTGGTCGCCCGTCGCCTGCTCTCACCCGGCTGACGCCGGGGTGAGCCGAGCCCCTCAGGGGTTCTCCGCGGACTCCTCGACGGTCAGCTCGGCCGTGGGGACGGCCTCGAGGCGCTCGTCGGGGATCGGCTCCCCGCTTCGCACCGAGAGGCCGTAGGTGCCGTCGGCGAGGCGCTGCTCGGCGCGCTCGATGGCGGCGAGGCGGGTCCGCAGGGACGCCTCGACCGCGTCGTCGACGCCCTCGGACTCCAGCGGCTGCGCCGAGTCCCCGGTGTCTCCCGGCTCCTGCTCGCTCTCCCGGTCCTGGGTGCCGGACCTGGTGATCTCGGCGAGCATGGCCTCCACCTCGGCCCGCTCGGTCTCGAGCAGGGTGCGTGCGCGGGCTACGTCCATGTTCGGGGTTCCTGTCCTAGGTGGGGCTACGGCCTTTCATTCCTACGCCGGGCGGGGGGCGATGTCGAGTTCGCCCCCCGGACAGCCGCTCGTGGGTCCTCCCGGTGACCCGGCTGCCGAGGCGGGTGGCGCACCGGACCTGCGCGTCACGACGTACGTGAAGCTCGAGAAGTCTGTTTACGACGTAAGGCTGCGGGTACCGCCAGAGGAATGCGAGACCCGCAGCCTACGAGAGGATCAGAAATAATGGATGAGAACCAGGCCCAGGACCTGATCGGAAGGACCGCCTACTCGAACGAGGGGGAGAAGATCGGCAAGGTGGGACAGGTGTTCCTCGACGACCAGACCGGTCGCCCGGAGTTCCTCACTGTCAACACCGGTCTGTTCGGCAACAAGGAGTCGTTCGTGCCGGTAGAGGGAGCCTCGGTCGATGGCGAGAACGTCACCGTCCCGCACGCCAAGAGCAAGGTGAAGGACGCGCCGCAGGTCGATCTCGACGATGGCCACCTCGACGAGGCGGACGAGCGCCGGCTCTACGACTACTACGGCCGCAGCTACGGTGACGCCGGCCAGACCCAGGCGGCTCAGGGCCAGGCAGCCCAGACCGGGACGGGACAGGCCCAGACGGGACAGGCCCAGACGGGACAGGCCCAGACGGGACAGGCCCAGACGGGACAGGCCCAGACGGGCCGGGCCGACCGTGGCGTGGCAGGGGCGGGCCACGACACCTCGGGCCCGACCACCGACGACGCGATGACCAGGTCGGAGGAGCACCTCAAGGTCGACAAGACGAAGCAGGATGTCGGCCGCGCCCGGCTGCGCAAGTACGTCACGACCGAGACCGAGACGGTCTCCGTGCCGGTCCGCAAGGAGCGCGCCGTCCTCGAGACCGAGCCGGTCGATGCCTCGAACGTCGGCGACGCCACGGACGGGCCTGCGATCTCCGAGGAGGAGCACGAGGTCATCCTCAGCGAGGAGCGAGTCAACGTCGAGACGGTCGCAGAGCCGGTCGAGCGGGTGCGTCTGGGCAAGGAGACCGTCACCGACGAGGAGACGGTCAGCGAGGAAGTCCGCAAGGAGAACATCGAGGTCGAGGGAGACGTCGACCGCCGCTGAGACACGGCACGTGGTGCCGCGGGTCTCGGCCTGCGGCACCCGGCCTGCTCGCTCCGGCAGCGGACCTCACCGCCACCCGGACTCCTCATGAAAGGAATCTCGTCATGTCCCAAGACTCAGGCACAGGACGTCGCGACACCGGAGCCTCCGCTCTCGGAGCCGAGACCGGAGGCGTCGAAGGGTCCCGGCCGGACCACCGGGATCGCCGGGACCAGGAGCACCATGCCCGGGAGAAATTCGGTGGCCTCAACATCGGCGCCGCGTTCTTCGGCTGGATCGTCGCCATCGGGATGGCGATCCTGCTGACGAGCATCGTCGGTGCGGTCGGCGCCGCCGTCGGCTACAACGGCAACCTCACGCAGTCCGACGCCCAACGGCAGGCCGGGACGATCGGGATCACGGCCGCCGTGGTGCTGGGGGTGGTCCTGATGGTTGCCTACTACGCAGGCGGTTATGTCGCAGGTCGCATGTCGCGCTTCGACGGTGGCCGTCAGGGCGTGGCGGTATGGCTGATCGGGCTCCTGGTGATGATCGCCGCGATCGTCGTCGGGGCGGTCTTCGGTTCGAAGTACAACATCTTCGACCGGGTCAGCCTGCCCCGGATCCCGGTCACCCTGGACGCACTCAGCTGGGGTGCGGCCATCACGGGCATCGCCGTGCTGCTCCTGACCCTGCTGGCAGCCGTGCTGGGTGGCAAGCTCGGTCACCGGTACCACGACCGCGTCGACCGCGCGGCGGGCCGCTGACGCGACGGATCGGGCTCAGCACTCCATCCGGATGAGCTCGATCCGGTTCAGCAGGTCCTCGAGAGACTCCTCGAACTCCTCGGCGGCGTGGTCCTCGGTCAGGGCGGCACGCAGCTCCCGCACGGTGGGATGGCGAGGAGCGCTCTCGTCGACGTTCTCCTCCTCGACCACGTCGAGGGGGCCGAGGTCGGCGCCGAGCATGGCCACCTCGAGCAGCAGGTGTCCGAGCAGGAAGCTGCTGAAGCTACGGTAGGAACGCACGGCGGCGTCGTGGCTGAAGCCCTCGTCGATCAGTCCGCGCAGAAATGCCTCGACCCAGTGCAAGCTGCGCAGCGGCGGCCGCAGCCACGGTGCCTCGGCGGGGCGGGAGGCCACGAGGGGGAAGGCCTTGGGGTGGGACAGCGCCATCCGGCGTACGCCATGGGCGAGTCGCTGGAGGAAGTCCTGCCAGCCGGCGCTCGGCCGGTCGATCACGTCCGCGTCGTCGGCCAGCGAGTCCGTCATGGCGTCGGCGATGGCGTCGAGCAGGGCCTCGCGGCCGGACAAGTAGCGGTACAGCGACATCGCCTCCACGCCGAGGACGCTGCCCAAGCGGCGCATCGAGAGACCGACCACCCCGAACTCGTCGATGTAGGCCAGGGCGGCAGAGACGATCCGCTCCTGGGACAGGGCGACCCGGGCCGAGGGGAGCTCGTCCCCCTCGATGACCGCCCTGTCGACGTCGAGGCCCACGGCGGCGGACTCGTTCTGCTCGCTCAGCTCACCGTCCTCGGACAGCTTGCCGGCATCGTGGGCTCCCGCCTCGTCGGCGTCGGACTCCCGTGCCATCACATCTCCTGGGTGCCTCGTTGCGTTGAACCCAAGGTAGAGCCGTCGCGGCGGATCCGACAGCCCGGGATGTTGGTGGGGTGGCGTCCGACGCGGTCAGGGACGCCCCGCCACCAGCACCGCCCGCAGGGTTCTCACGGTGTCCAGGGAGAGACCGAGACCGTGAACGAAGTAGCCCTCGATGTCGCCGTACGACGCCCGCACCTGGTCCAGCGCCGACTCCAGGTAGCTCTCCTGCACGCCCACGACCGGACGCAGCAGCTCGGGGTCACCGCCGGCCTCGCGGAACTGGTCCAGCCAGGGCTGGGTCATCGGCAGCAGGTCGGTGTTGGTCTGGAGGTACTCCGTCATCACGTCCTCCTCGCTCACTCCCAGCAGCAGGAGCAGCGCGGCGCTCGCCCAGCCGGTGCGGTCCTTGCCGCTGGCGCAGTGGAAGAGCACGGCCCGCCCGTCGGCGGTCGCCACCGCCGTGAACAGCCGGGCATAGGCCGTGCGCGCCGAGGGCAGGCTCACGAAGCCGCGGTAGGCGTCCTCGAAGTGGCGCTCCGCCCGGCCGTTCCCGAGGTGCTCGCCGGCCAGTTCCGGTCGGGTGAGCATCTCCCGCAGCTCGGCCGGTGGCGAGGTGTCGCGGTCGGCGAGCACGTCGAGCTGCTCCACCGGCAGGCCCTCGGGAAGGACATCGGGCCGGGCGTCGATCTCGCGGGTGGTGCGCAGGTCGTAGACGGCGCCGATGCCCAGCTCGGCGAGGGCCGCGAGGTCGGGTTCGGTCAGCCCGGTGAGCTCGGCGGAGCGGTAGACCAGTCCCGTGCGGGTGCGGGCGCCGTCCCCGGTGGGCCAGCCGCCGAGGTCGCGCAGGTTGGGCGCGGTGGGGATCGTGATGCGTGGTCGGGGGTCGGTCATCGGCGCCACGGGTCCTCTCGCTGCCACAGGGTCGGGAAGCTGATCTCGACCCCCTGGGCGCGGCCGAGCTCGTCGAGCACCCGCATCGTCGCGTGCAGGTCGTCGCCGGCGTACGGCAGGGCCCGCAGGTCGCGGTCGAGCGGGCGGAAGAAGTCGTCCCAGTGGGTCAGCACGACCCTGCTCGCACCCACCGCCTCGACCGTCTCGGCCCAGTAGGTGCGGATGTAGTCCTCGCTCTGCACGCCGAGCTGACCCACGCCGAGGTAGGCCACCTGCGCCGCGTGACCGGTCAGTGCTCCCGTGACGTAGCCGGCGCTGCCCTGGAGCAGGGCAGTGCTCCCGCTGGTGTGCTCGACCAGGACCGACCAGGCCTCCCCGCACCGGTACGCCGACATCCTGGCCGGCGGGACGAGCGGCTCCTCGATCCGGCCCGGGCTGCGGTCGGGTGGACAGTGCCGTGACTCCACCAGGGTCAGCGTGAACGCCCCGTAGGTGACGGGCTCGCCCGGCGTCGCCACCCGGATCCGGTCGGCGGGGAGACCGTGGCCGCGACCGATGTTGGCCGCCGACTCACCGCCGAGCAGCACGGCGCCGGTGCGCTCGGCCACCACTGCGGCGTCGAGCGCGTGGTCGTAGTGGGTGTGCACCGGAAGAAGGGCGTCGAGCCGGCCGACCCCGGCACGCGACAGGGCGGAGTCGATCCGCTCGAGGTCGGGGGAGAGCCTCCCGAACGCCGTCCTGAGCAGGCTGGGGCGGGAGAAGAACCCGTCGGTCATCACCGCCGACTCGCCGTCGTCGAGCAGCAGGCTCGCGACGCCGAGGAAGGTGACCCCGAGCCCGCTCCGCGCCGGGGGCACGTCGAACCGGTCGGCGTAGGTCGCGAGATCGGGCCGACCGGGCTTGAGGCGCATGGTGCGCACGTTAGCGGGGGAGCCGCGTACGCGGGCGCCTCACCGGTCGGCGGCCACCAGCAGGTCGCGGGTGATGTCGGGGATGGCGGCGGCGCCGACGAGCCCCATCGTCAGGTCGAGCTCGGCGATGATGTTCTCCAGCACCTGCCGGACACCGTCGGCGCCGGCGAGCGCGAGGCCGTAGAGGTGCGGGCGGCCGACCAGGCAGGCGTCGGCGCCCAGCGCCAGGGCGAGGAACACGTCCGCGCCGGTACGGATGCCGCTGTCGAACAGGACCGTGGCCTCGGGACCGACCCGGTCGCGGATCGCGACGAGCGCGTCCAGCGACGCGATGCTGTGGTCGACCTGGCGGCCTCCGTGGTTGGACACGATCAGCCCGTCCACCCCGGCCTCGAGGGCGGTGGCCGCGTCGTCGGGGTGCAGGACGCCCTTGAGCAGGATCGGCAGCGTCGTACGGCTGCGCAGGGTGGCGAGGTGGTCCCAGGACAGCGCGGGGTTGGAGTAGATGTCCAGGAAGGTCTCCACCGACGCCCGCGGCTCCTTCGAGCGCAGGTTGTCCAGGAACCGGCCCGGGTGGTTGCGGGTGATCGAGAGCAGGCTGCGGATGGCGTCGGCGGTCACCTTCACCTTCTCCGCGGGCCGGGAGGCGGACGCGGCGATGCGCTCACGCACGATCTCCAGGAACCGCGGGTCGGAGGTGTACTGCGCGATGCCCTCGCCCTGCGCGAACGGCAGCGACCCGAGGTTGAGGTCCTTGGGACGCCAGCCGAGTGTCGTGGTGTCCACGGTGACCACGAGTGCCTTGGCCCCGGCGGCCTCGGCGCGCCGGATCATCGAGTCCACGAGGGGCTCGTCGATCGACCAGTAGAGCTGGTACCAGAACGGGGTGTCGCCCATCGCCTCCGCGGTCGCCTCCATCGGGCTGCACCCCTGGGAGGAGAAGACGTACGGCGTGCCGGCGGCCGCGGCCCCACGGGCGATGTGCACGTCGCTGTCGCGCCGGATCAGCGCTCCGGCCCCCACCGGCGCGACCATGATCGGTGCGCGCAGGGGAGTGCCCAGCACCGAGGTGCCCAGGTCGCGGGTGCTGGTGCCGTGCAGCATCCGTGGCACGATCCGCCACCGTGCGAACGCCGACCGGTTGTGCCGCATCGTGGCGCCCTCGCCGGCACCCCCGGCGACGTAGGCCCAGGCCTTGCGCGACATCGCCTGCCGGGCACGTTCCTCCAGCAGGGCCGCCTCCACCGGCACCGAGGGAGCCTGGCCGAGCACGCCGGCCCGGTAGACGATGCCCTGCCGCTCACGGCCGGGCCCGATCTCGGGTCTCGCCGCGTCCGCCGGCGCGGACTGGGTCGCAGCGGGGTGGGTGGTCGGCGAGCCTGCCTGTCGCTGGTCGGTCATGGTCCTAGAAGAACCGACGGGTCAGCGCGCGCTTCCAGCGGGGGTAGGGGGCGTTCAGCAGCGGTGCGTCGACCAGCCACGACGGCCGCTTCCACACGGCCCGGCGGTGGCTGAACGTCTCGAAGCCCGCCTGGCCGTGGTACGCGCCGTACCCGCTCCCGCCGACCCCGCCGAACGGCAGCGAGGAGATCAGCAGGTGGCTGAGCGCGTCGTTGACGCACATCGCGCCCGACGAGGTGTTCGCCAGCACCTGCTCGACGGTTTCGTCGGAGGAGGTGAACAGGTAGAGCGCGAGGGGCTTGTCGCCCGCGTTGATCGCGTCGGTCACCTCGCTGAGCTCCTCGAACCTGAGCACCGGCAGCACCGGGCCGAAGATCTCCTCGCTCATCACCCCGGCCTCGCGGGTGACGTCACGCAGCACGGTGGGGGCGATGTAGCGACCCTCCACGTCGACCTGTCCGCCGCAGACGACCTCGTAGCCGCCCTGGTCCAGCAGGTTCTTGACCCGCTGCGCGTGCCCCGGGTTGATGATCCGTCCGAAGTCCTTGCTGGCCCGCGGGTCCGACCCGTACCGCTTGGCGACCTCTCGCCCCATCGCCGCGAGGAACTCCTCCTCGACGTCCGCGTGCACGTAGACGTGGTCGGCGGCGACGCAGGTCTGCCCCGCGTTGAGGAACTTCGCGAAGGCGACCCGGCTGGCCGCGAGCTTGATGTTGGCGTCGGCGGTGACGATCACCGGGGACTTCCCACCGAGCTCCAGCGTGACCGGCGTGAGGTGCTTGGCGGCGGCGGTGGCCACGATGCGGCCGACGGCCCCGTTGCCGGTGTAGAAGATGTGGTCCCAGCGCTGGTCGAGCAGCAGCGTGGTCTCCGGGATGCCGCCCTCGACCACGGCCACCGCGCTCTGGTCGAGGTATCGAGGCAGGAACCTCGCCATCGCGGCCGAGGTCGCCGGAGCGACCTCCGAGGGCTTGCAGACCACGGCGTTGCCGGCCGCGAGCGCCGCCGCCAACGGCGAGACCAGCAGCTGCACGGGGTAGTTCCACGGCGCGATGATCAGCACCACGCCCAGCGGCTCGCGCACGATCGAGGCCTTGCCGGGCTGCAGCAGTGCCGGCGCACGCCGCCGCTCCGGCTCGACCCAGCGGCCGAGGTGCCGCTGCAGGTCCTCGATCTCGCGCCCGGTGGCGCGCAGGTCCGCCGCCCAGGCCTCGAACGGCGCCCGGCCGAGGTCCTTGCGCAGCGCCTCGACGAGCTCCTCCTCACACTCCACCAGCATCCGGCCGAGCGCGGCGAGCTGCTGGTGACGCCACTCCAGGGACTTGGTGCGCCCCGTCGCGTACGTCGCCCGCAGCCGCGCGAGCAGCTGGTCGGCCTCCACGGGGGAGAACCGGGGCTCCTCCGACGAGGTGGCGGGGGTGCTCAGGGAGGGGTTGGCGACCTGACTCATCAAGGGGCTCCAGGGGTCGGGGGTGGTGCTTCGGTGGCTGCTTCTGGCACGGGCGTCCGGGGACTGCGCGGGTCCAGGGGTGCCAAGGCTGTCGGAGCGAGTGCAGCCGCGCAAGGGCGGGGTGGAGGAGCGGCACGCGTGGCGTTGGCCGCGGCACTCGACACGAATGAGGGCCGGTGCTGCCAAAAAGGCCATAACGGACTGAAATCCCCGTAACGTTCCTCTCGCCCGCCATTCGAGACGCCAACAGGGGTCACACATGTTCCACGCCCGCCCTGCACGCTCCGTGCCGGCGCGCGCCCTCGTGGCCCTGCTGCTCGTGCTGACGGCGACGGCCTGTGGGGGTGACGCGGACCCGCCGCTGCCACGGCCCGCAGCCAACGCGTCGGTGGACGCGGAGGCCGCCGCCGCGGAGGACCTCGGCGTCGAGGTGATCGGCCTTCCCGAGGACGTCGAGCTCGAGGTCGTCGAGACGGCGGAAGGGGCCGAGAACGGCGTCGACCTCGACTTCGTCTCGCCGGTGTTCACCCTGGCTCCCGCAGAGCAGCTCGTCGAGCCGGTCACGGTGATCATCGAGCTCGACAACGCGCTGCCCGACAACGTCCCGACCCTGGTCGCGACGCGGACCGCTGCGGACCAGCCCTGGACGTTCAAGCCCGGCCAGCTCACCAGCGACCTGCGCCACGTGGAGTACACGACCAACCGCCTCGACCAGGTCGGGGTGCTGACCCTGAACCTCGACGCCGCGCTGGCGAGCTTCCAGGCGGACGTGCGCAAGGGGATGGCCAGCGGGATCAGCCGGAAGACGCGTCAGCCCGACTGCGAGGCCAAGCCCGAGGCCCGCGAGAGCGGCTACTCGATCGCCTCCACCAGGAGCCAGACGCTGCTGTGGTGCTTCGGCCTCGAGGACGGCAAGCGCGTCGTCAAGGTCACCAACCGCAGGCTCAGCCCGGTGCAGCTCGCCCACCCCGAGGTCCCGGCACTCGACGAGCCGGCGGCCTCGCGCGCGTTCGCGCCGTGGCTGCCGATCCTCGGGACCGAGAGCACCTTCCTGCCGCCGGGCGGTACGGCGACCTACGACGCCGACCTCGAGCCGCTGACCTCGCTGTCGCTCTCGGCCAGCGCAGCCCCGGCGACCCAGTCGCTGCGGCTGCTCCAGGCGACCGTCCGGGCGACCGCCCTCAGGCTGGCCGCCTTCGACACCGGCCCGACGAACGTCGTGGCCACGGTCAAGGCCCTGCTGGCGATGCCGCAGTGCAGGAGGAGCCTGGGCAAGGGCAGCGACGCACTCCTGGCCGGCTGCTTCTCCCAGGGCAAGCTGGTGCGGGCGTTCGGTCCCCGTGCCGTGCTCCTGTCCCAGATCTTCGCCGCCCCGACGACTGCGGCGTTCCTGCGGGAGCAGGCACAGGCGATGACCGTCGCGCAGCCGGCCGAGCAGCAGCTGCTGGTGGTCAAGCGCGCGGCGCCTGACTTCAGCACCCTCGCTGGGTTCTGGTCGGGCAAGACCCGCCTGCTCGTGATCAGCAACGAGGGGATGGTCACCGAGACCCTGAACAGCGGCGTCGATCTCGTCATCAAGATGACCTACCAGCTCGAGGACCCGGTCGTCACGGGTGCCACCACGACCGCGAAGTCCACGGTCACGGCCGTCAAGGTCGGCCAGCGCAAGCTGCTCAAGGGACGGGTGCCGCGGGTCGGCAGCAAGGGCACGATCCGCCTCGACAAGGGGATCATCCGGCCGCCGTACCTCAAGACCACCTACTGCGAGCCGAAGAAGGCCAAGCGCGGGGTCTGCGGGAAGTAGCCCTCGATTGGCGGGGCCGTGACCCTCTCTGGTCTGCTGGACCCGTGACCCCGGTTCTCTCTGCCCGCAACGCCGTCGGGCTGGTGTTCTTCCTCAACGGACTGATCTTCGCGACCTGGGTCTCGCGGATCCCGGAGGCGCGTGAGTCCCTGGGCCTCGACAACGGCCAGCTCGGGCTGCTGCTGCTGGCGATCGCGGGTGGCTCGCTGTGCACGATGCCCACCACTGGGGCCGCCGTCGAGCGCCTCGGCACGGTCGCGGTCTCCCGCATCGGTGGCGCGTGCAGCGTGCTCGGGCTGCTCGTCGTGTCCTTCGCCCTGGCCGGCGACCAGGTGTGGGCGGCCGCGGCGGGGCTGTTCGTCTACGGCGTCGGCACCGGTGTCTGGGACGTGTCCATGAACGTCGAGGGTGCCGCGGTGGAGCGTCGCCTGGGTCGCAACATCATGCCGCGCTTCCACGCCGGGTTCAGCCTCGGCACGGTGGTCGGCTCGGGGGTGGGCGCAGCAGCCGTCGCACTGGACGTGCCGACCCTGGTGCACCTGCCCGTGCTCGCGGTCGTCTCGTTCGTGCTGCTGGCCGTGTCCACCCGCAACTACCTCCCCGACGAGCCGGTGGCCGAGCACCACGAGAAGTCGCCCTCGGCCTGGCAGGCCTGGCGTGAGCCCCGGACGCTGCTCATCGGCCTGATGGTGATGGCGCTGGCACTGACCGAGGGCACGGCCAACGACTGGCTGGCCCTGGCCCTGGTCGACGGGTACGACGTGGAGCACTGGGTCGGGGTGGCGGGGTTCGCGGTCTTCGTGAGCGCGATGACCGCCGGACGCCTCTTCGGCACGGTGCTGCTCGACCGGTTCGGCCGGGTCCCGGTGCTGTGGGGAACGATGGTCGGCGCGGCCGGGGGAGTGCTGCTGATCGTGCTGGGCCAGCACCCCGTCCTGGTCGTCGCCGGGATCGTGCTGTGGGGCCTGGGCGCCTCGCTGGGCTTCCCCGTGGGGATGAGCGCGGCCGCCGACGACCCCCGCCGGGCGGCCGCCCGGGTGAGCGTGGTCTCCACCATCGGGTACGGCGCGTTCCTCGCCGGCCCGCCGCTGCTGGGCTTCGTGGCCGACCACGTCGGCACCCTGGACGCGCTGCTGGTGGTGGCGCTGGTGCTGATCCCCTCGGCGCTGGTGGTGCCGAGCGCACGCGAGTCCCGCACCGGTGAGACCGGTGACGCCCCGGGGACCGGCGGCGCCGGCCCCCGTGAGGCCAGCGCCGCCGAACCGAGCTCCTAGGCGCTCTTCTCGGTCGCCTTGCCGAGCCGGATCCAGGTGTCCACGACGGTGTCGGGGTTCAGCGACATGGACTCGATGCCCAGCTCGAGCAGCCACTCGGCCATGTCGGGGTAGTCGCTGGGGCCCTGTCCGCAGATCCCGACGTACTTCCCGGCCTCGCGGCACGCGGTGATCGCGCGCTCGAGCATGAACTTCACCGCGGGGTCGCGCTCGTCGAAGGACCCGGCGACCAGGGAGGAGTCGCGGTCCAGCCCGAGGGTCAGCTGGGTCATGTCGTTGGAGCCGATCGAGAACCCGTCGAAGTGCTCGAGGAAGTCCGCGGCCAGGATCGCGTTGGAGGGCACCTCGCACATCATGATCACCTGGAGGTCGTTCTCGCCCCGGACCAGACCGTGCTCGCCGAGCAGGTCGATCACGCCCTTGGCCTCCGCGAGGGTCCGCACGAACGGGATCATGATCTTGACGTTGGTCAGGCCCATCTCGTCGCGCACGAACTTCAGCGCCTCGGCCTCCATCGCGAAGCAGTCGACGAACTCCGCGGAGAGGTACCGCGAGGCTCCGCGGTAGCCGATCATCGGGTTCTCCTCGTCGGGCTCGTAGAGCTCGCCGCCGACGAGGTTGGCGTACTCGTTGGACTTGAAGTCACTCATCCGCACGATCACCGGCTCCGGCGCGAACGCGGCCGCGATCATCGAGACGCCCTCGGCGACCCGCTTGACGAAGAAGTCCCGGGGGCTCGAGTAGGCCGCGATGGCGTCGCTGATCTGGGTCTTGAGGGGCTCGTCGAGGCTGTCGTGCTCCAGCAGCGCCTTGGGGTGGATCCCGATCTGCCGGTTGATCACGAACTCGAGCCGGGCCAGGCCCACACCGGCGTTCGGCAGCTGGGCGAAGGTGAACGCCTGCTCCGGCGTACCGACGTTCATCATGATCTTGGTGCCGATCTCCGGCATCGCGGAGAGCTCGGTCTCCTCGACGGTGAAGTCGAGCTCGCCCTCGTAGACGAAGCCGGTGTCGCCCTCGGCGCAGGAGACGGTGACCGCGCGCCCGTCCTCCAGGCTCCTGGTGGCATCCCCGGTCCCGACCACGGCCGGGATCCCGAGCTCGCGAGCGATGATCGCCGCGTGGCAGGTCCGCCCGCCGCGGTTGGTCACGATGGCCGCGGCCCGCTTCATGATCGGCTCCCAGTCGGGGTCGGTCATGTCGGCGATCAGCACCTCGCCCTCGTTGAACTCGTGCATCTCCTCGATGGAGGTCATCACCCGGACCTTGCCGGCGCCGATCTTCTGGCCGATCGCGCGGCCCTCCACGACGACCTCGCCCTTCTCGTCCATCCGGAAGCGCGTGCGCACCCCGGCGCGCGACATCACGGTCTCCGGCCGGGCCTGGAGCACGTAGAGCTCGCCGTCGACGCCGTCCTTGCCCCACTCGATGTCCATCGGGCGCTGGTAGTGCTCCTCGATGGTGAGCGCGTGCCGGGCCAGGGTCTCGACCTCGTCGTCGGTGAGGCTGAGCAGCGGGCGCTCCGCCTCGTCGGTGTCGACGAACTCGGTGGTCTTCCCGACCGCCGCGTCCTCGGTGTAGACCATCTTGGTGGCCTTGCTCCCGACGCCGCGCTTGAGCACGGCGGGGCGCCCGGCGCGCAGCGCGGGCTTGTAGACGTAGAACTCGTCGGGGTTCACCGCGCCCTGCACCACGGCCTCGCCGAGGCCGTAGGAGGAGGTGATGAAGACCGCGTCGTCGAAGCCGGACTCGGTGTCCATCGTGAACATCACGCCGGAGGCGCCGATGTCGGAGCGGACCATCTGCTGCACCCCGGCGGAGAGGGCAACGGCGTCGTGGTCGAAGTCGTGGTGGACGCGGTAGGCGATCGCGCGGTCGTTGTAGAGGGAGGCGAACACCTCACGGATCGCCTGGAGCACGCCGTCGATCCCCTTGATGTTCAAGAAGGTCTCCTGCTGCCCGGCGAAGGAGGCGTCGGGGAGGTCCTCGGCGGTCGCGCTGGAGCGTACGGCGAACGACACCTCGTCACGCCCGGCGACGAGCTGCTCGTAGGCGGCGCGGATGTCGGCCTCGAGGTCCTCGGGGAACGGCTGGTTCGCCACCTCCTCGCGGATCTGCTTGCCGGTCTTCGCGAGCGCGCGCGTGTCGTCGGTGTCGAGGCCCTTGAGCTCCTCGGAGATCCGCTCGGCCAGCCCGGTGTCGCCGATGAAGCGGCGGAACGCCTCGGCCGTGGTCGCGAAGCCGTCGGGCACGCGGACGCCGAGGTCGGAGAGGTTGCTGACCATCTCGCCGAGGGAGGCGTTCTTGCCTCCGACCTCCTCGATGTCGCTCAGGCCGATCTCAGCGAACGGTCGGACGTTGACGGGCGAGTGCTGCTCCACGGTGGGCTCCTGGGTCGGGTCGGTCACTTCGACGTTCTCATTCTCATGGTCTTCAGGCGCTGCAGGATCATGGTGGCGAGCTCCTCGACCGACTTCGTGGACGAGTCGACCACCGGAAGGCCGTGCCGCTTGAACATGGCCTGAGTCTGCCGCAGCTCGAACGTGCACTGCTCGAGGGAGGCGTATTGGGAGTTCGGACGCCGTTCCTGGCGCACCGCCGAGAGGCGCTGCGGGGAGGTGATCAGGCCGAAGCACTTCTCCGGGATGTTGCGCACGGGCCGGGGCAGGTCGGAGGACTCGAGGTCCTCCTCGACGATCGGGTAGTTCGCCACGAACAGTCCGTGCTGGAGGGCGAGGTACATCGCGGTGGGCGTCTTGCCGCACCGGGAGGGCGCCACCAGGACCACGTCGGCCTTCTCGAGGCCGCGCACGCTCTGGCCGTCGTCGTGCTCGATCGTGTACTCGACCGCCTGCATCCGGCTGTTGTAGCGCTGCACGTCGCCGACGCCGTGCAGCCGGGCGGCCATCCGCACACCCTTGGTCCCGAGGATCGACTCGACCTTCTGCATGTGCAGGTCGAAGAAGTCGATCACCGGGCACCGGGTCTCCTGCAGTGCCTGGCGCACGTCGTCGCGGGCGGCGGTGGTGAACACCAGTGGCGTGCGTGCGCTCTCGTCGAGGACCGCGTCGATCCGGGCCACCACGGCCCGGGCCTCCTCGACCGAGGAGATGAACGGGATCACGGTCCGGTCGAAGCGCAGGTCGGGGAACTGGATCAGCAGCGCGTTGCCCATGGTCTCGGCGCTGATCCCGGTGCTGTCGGAGAGGAAGAACACCGGAACGACGTCACCTCCACCGTCCTCGACGGCGGCCTCGTTGACGGCCAGGCGGGGTACGTCGTTCATCTCGCTCCTTCGACACTGCGGAAGACGAGTCAAACGTCCCGGGCCGCGCGCCACAAGTCGGCGCGGACGAGAGCCTATGCCGGGTCGGTCGAGGCAGCTGCCTGGACGTCGCCCAAAAGGCTGGTGGCCTCCTCCTCACTGTCCTCCAGGGAGCGGGAGAAAGCCTCCACGAGCGGGACGAACTGGTGTCCCGGCGCTGCCAGCTCGCGACGCGCGTCGTCCTCGGCGCACACCATGTCGTGGGCCAGGCTCTGCACCAGCGAGGTCACCGTTGGCCGCGGCATCCCGGTGGCCCAGGCGACGATCCAGCCGACGAGCAGCCGAGGGGCCCACGGCACCGTGAACTGGCGGCGGCGGAGCCCGGCGACGTCCGCGACGAGGCCCAGCAGCTCGGGGTAGCTGACCACCGCGTCCCCGCCGACGTCGTAGTGCCGGTTGCGGGGTTCCCCCTGCAGGGCCCTCCCGACGAGGTGCACCACGTCCTGGATCGCCACCGGCTGCAGCCTGGTCCGCATCCAGCCCGGGATCGGGGTGAACGGGACCCGCTCGACGAGCCGGGTCAGGATCTCGAAGGAGGTGGAGCCGGCCCCGACCACCATGGCGGCGCGGAGCACGGTCGTGGGGACGCCCGAGCCGAGGAAGACCTCCTCGACCTGCAGGCGCGAGCGCAGGTGGTCCGAGAGGCCGTCGTCGGGCACGAGGCCGGAGAGGTAGACAATGCGCTCCACTCCGGAGTCCTCGCAGGCGGCGGCGACCTGGCGGGCTGCGCGCAGGTCTTTGGTCACGAAGTCCCCGGACTCCATCGAGTGGACGAGGTAGACGACTGCGTCGACCCCCTCCACGGCGGAGCGGATCAGGTCCGGGTCCTCGATGTCGAAGGGCCTCGGCGTGACCTCCGGGCTCCAGGGGTAGTCCTCGATGGCCCCCTCCCGGCGTACGGCGGCGAGGACCTCGTGGCCCTGCTGCAGCAGCTCGGGGATGAGCCTGGAACCGACGTAGCCGGTGGCGCCGGTGACGAGCACCCGCATTCGATCACTCCTCGTTCAGGGTTGTGGGATCCCGGTCGGGAACCTCACCGGTCGCGCTGGTTCGCCTGGATGGCGCTGCGCGGGGGCTGGGCGTACTGGTGGCCGAACTCGCCGCCGATGCGGCCTCCGAAGGGACGGCCGTGGTCGGCGTACTCCTCGCGGAAGAAGGCGAGACAGTGCTCTCCGATGTCGACGCGGGCGCCGGTGCGCAGGATCGCCGAGGTCGCGACGGGGGCGCCGTGGACCCGGACCAGGGGTCCGCAGTTGCTGAGCACGTACTCGTCGTCGTCGTCGTTGAAGACCATCGTGTGCACGTGCTCGATGCCGGGCAGCACGATGTCGCAGATCTCGTTGGAGCCGATCAGCACCATCGGGTGGTCGAGCCAGTACACCGGTTGCTGCTGACCTTCCCAGCGGTCCTCGAGCTTGAGCATCAGTCGTGGACGCCCGGCGCGTTCGTGGGCGTGCGTGGTGGTGGCCCCGGCTCGGGGGACCCAGCGGTCGGTGGACATGGCCGGCTCCAATCCTCGACATTGACCTCAACAAGGTGTTGAGGTTTATCATCACACTATGAACTCGATGCAAACCGATGCGCAAGTCGACCCAGCCGTGGACGGCGCCGGGAGCCTGTCCATCGGGGAGCTCTCCGAGCGCACCGGGGTCGCCCCGGCGACGCTGCGGATGTGGGAGACCAGGCACGGGTTCCCTGTCCCGCGCCGGCTCGCCAGCGGTCACCGCCGGTACCGGGAGGAGGACGTCGCCACCATCCGGGCCGTGCTGCGGCACCAGGACGCCGGCACCCGGCTCGAGCAGGCCATCGCGCACGCGATGCAGGACGCGGTGCCGGTGGCGCCCTCGGTGTTCGCGCTGCTGCGCCGGCGTTACCCCCACCTCGGCGTGCACCGGCTGAAGAAGGCCACGCTGGACGCGTTGTCCTCGGCGATCGAGGACGAGTTCTGCGCCAAGGCCGACCGGGCCGCGATCTACGGGTCCTTCCAGGAGGAGCGCTACTACCGCGCGGCGCAGCCTCGCTGGACCGAGCTGGCACGCGTCTCCGCGGGCGTCACGGTCTTCGCCGACTTCACCGACCCGGAGGTGGAGGCCGCGCCATCTGAGGTCGCCCTGCCGCCGAACGCGCCGATGCGGCGCGAGTGGGTGGTGGTGTGCGACGCGCTGGACCTCCCCGTGGCGCTCACGGCCTGGGAGCTCCCCGGGCAGTACGACGTCCCCGACCGGCTCCGGCTCTTCGAGAGCATGTGGACCGTGGACGGTGCGGCGGTCCACGACGCCGCCCGGGTGTGCGCCTCCGTGGCCGAGCAGTACGGCGCACCCCCGACCTCGGGAGCGCTCGCCGCCACCGCGGGCGCGGGCGAGCAGGGCGCCCACCCGCACACGCCCGACCTCGCCGCGGTCACGGCGCTGTTCAACCGGATGGTGGCCTACGTGGACCGGGCAGGTGACTGAGCGGGCGTGGACTCACGCCCCGCGCTCACGCGTGGCCGCTGAGCTGGTCCAGCCGGGCCGCGAGCGCGTCGATCATCGCGTTGGCCCGCTTGGACGGGACCGCAGACTTCCGGTCGCCGCCGACGCTGCACACCGGGAGCACGTCGACGGAGAGCTTCGCACCGCCGGCCAGCGCCCGCAGCTCGTCGACCTTGTCGCCGAACGGTGACCCGCTGCCCGGTGAGTAGTAGCGCACGACGTCGTCGAGCTCGTCGGCGTAGAGGTCGGTCTTGGTCACGGCGATGACCAGCCACACGGGCTTGTCCCGGCGTACGGCCATCGAGGCGATGCGGTGGGCGGTGATCGCCCAGTCCTCGAGCTCCGCGGCGAGCTGCTGCTCGCGGGTCGCGGTCGCCGCGCCGGTGGTGCCCGCCGTACGCCGTGGAGTGGCGTAGCCGTTCGCGACCACGTGGATCACCCCGTCGACCGGCTCGTCGTGGAACACCTCGTCGAGGGCGCTGAGCCGGGTCGCCGCGTTGTCTCCGGGCACGACCAGGAAGCGGAAGCCCTGGAGCCTGGGGGAGCGGCGGGTACGGCGCTCCATCACCGCGGAGCCGACCTCCGCCGTGCCCTCACCGGCCGTGCGCCGCGAGAGCCGGTCGGCGAGCTGGGTCTTGCCGACCCCGGTCATCCCGGTCACGGCCACCGTGGGGAAGCGGCGCCGCAGGAGCCGGGTGACCCGGTCGGGAGCCGACGCCAGCCCGGAGACCAGGCCGCCGGCGATGGTGGCACCGAGTGCGGCGCGACCCGAGCTGGGCAGGATCGTCCGGAATCGGGTTGCTGCGCGGGACACGGGGCCTCCTGGCCGTACGGATCAGGGGTGCTGGCACGCC
Organism: Nocardioides sp. Z38_18; assembly: GCF_058215695.1. Classification (NCBI taxonomy): domain Bacteria; kingdom Bacillati; phylum Actinomycetota; class Actinomycetes; order Propionibacteriales; family Nocardioidaceae; genus Nocardioides; species Nocardioides sp. Z38_18. The sequence goes on along the minus strand of NZ_JBZAJE010000002.1, from coordinate 92,945 downwards.
CGAGCCTACGTTCCGGGCGTGCAGCGTGCTCCCGGCGCGCTCGGGCGCTGGTCGGGCGCCGCCCGGGCTCAGGAGGCGAGGGCCAGCGCGGTGAGGCGCTCCTCCAGCGGTGAGTCGTATCGGGTTGGTGTGGTGGGGGTGCGCCGGTGCACGCGGTGGGTGCCGGTGTGGTCGACGAGGTAGCGGGCTCCGTGGGGGTCGCGCCACTCGTAGACGCCGGGGCGGGGTTGTCGCACGCTCCACCCGCCGTGGGTCTTGATCCGGTGGTGGAAGCCGATCATGGGGCCGTAGTTCCCGACGCGTGACTGCTGCTCGCCGTCCGCGGCGCGCTGCCGGGACCAGGCGATGGTGTGGTCGATCTGCATGTCGCGAGTGGTGTTGCTCGCGTAGGGGAAGGTGTCGGCCGGCGTCAGCAGATGCACGGCCTGACGATGTCGCTGCGGGATCTCCCAGGCATCGACCGGGACCTGGTCGAGCGGGTCCAGGACCGGGGTGACCTTGAACCGGCAGCGTTCGCCGAGGTGGCGGCGGACCCAGTCGGCGGTGACCGGGTCGCTGCCCTCGACCCGCGCGACCGGCCCGAGGTGCCCGGTCGGGGTGGCCGTGTCGGTGCCTTGGGCGGCGAGGTGGACGAACAGCCACACCGCCGGGAGCAGCTGCCGCTCGTCGAGGAGGTCCGCGGGCACGACCGCAGGGTCGAACGGCTCCGGTTCCAGCCCGTCCGCGGCGGCGTCCGCACGGGCGTGGAGCTGGTCGCGCACCCGGGCGTAGCCGGCGAGGATCCGGACCGCCTGGGCCGGGTTGGCCAGGATCAGCACCGCCTTGACCCGGCGCTCGTCCAGGGACGAGTCGTCGCCCATGGTGAGCAGGGCCTGGGCCAGGTAGGCGACCGTGGCGTCGATCCGGGCGATGGTGGCGAAGTCGGCCCGGACGAAGAAGCCGCGCATCCCGTGCTCGGTGGAGTGGGTGGTCCGCGCGAACCTCTCCCGGGCGGCGGCGAGCTCGCGGGCCGCTGCGGTCTCGGGATCCGCAGCCACGATCGCGGCCTCGACCAGGGTCTCGAACCGGCTCCACGACAGCCGCCCGTCGGCGTACGGCGCCACCCGGGCGTCGACGCAGGCCGCCTCCTCCGGGGTCAGGGTGCGTGTCTTACGGGCCACGAACCGGGCGTGCTGCTCGTCGATCGCCAGTGTCTGCACCCCGGCCCAGTGCAGCGGGAGCCGGTGCTCGAGATCGAGGACGTCGGCCACCATCCGGGAGCCGGCGTGGGCGGAGAGCTGCAACCGCCCGGCCAGCACCGCCGGAGCGAACTCCGCCACCAGCGGAGTCCCCTCGCCGCCGAGCCGTACCGCCCGCTCCCGGCCGGGGAGCGTCGCCCGGACCGGGTCGACGGTGCCCTCGCCGTGCTGGCGCGCGAACTCAGCGACGAGCAGCAACAGCTCCGCGCTGGTCCGGCGCTGCCGCAGCCGCAGCGTGTCCACCTCGTCGAGGAGGTCACGCTGGGAGAGGTCCGCGGTCTCGGCCATGCGTGAATGCCATCACCGAGCACTGACAGTTCTCGGCGGTTGGGTTGCCCCGTGTGGTCTCGGCTGTTCGCTCACTTCGTTCGCTGCTCGACCACCTTGGGTCGTTTCTGCTCGACCACCTTGGGGCTAGCCCAGGCGGGAGACCAGGTCGTCGAGGAGGTCGTGGTCGAGGCCGCCCATGCCGAAGCCGGCGAGGGTGGACAGGGGCATGGTGCCGACGACCTGGATCATCGCGGGGTCGGCGAGGACGTCGCCGGCCGGGCCGTCGCCCATCGCGTCGAGCAGGACCGCGCGGCCGCGGTCGTCGTCGAGCCACTCGTGCAGCGTGGAGTCCCGGTCGAGCGGTGCGGCGATGCGCGGTGCGTCCAGCGCCAGCACGAAGCGGTGGGGGAGGTCCCGCGAGGAGGTGCCGACGTGCAGCCCGAACTCGCCCGCCTCGACGACCCAGCGGCCCAGCAGCGTGGACCAGAACGAGAACGCGCGGGTGTCCAGCTCGATGGTGACCTCGTCCGACTCCCCGGGCTCCAGGCCGACCTTGGCGAAGCCCTTCAGCTCGCGGTCCGGGCGGCGCACGCTGGACTCGGCGTCGGAGACGTAGACCTGCACCACCTCCGCGCCCGCGCGCTTCCCGGTGTTGGTGACCCGAACAGTGAGCCGCACCCTGAGGTCCTCGTCCTCCACGGACCCGGTGACCTCGACCTCGGGCGGCGCGACCTCGAACGTGGTGTAGGACAGGCCGAAGCCGAACGGGTGGCTGACCTCGAGCCCGAGGGCGTCGTAGGACCGGTAGCCGACGAAGAGTCCCTCGCCGTACCGCACCTGACGGGAGTCACCGGGGAAGTTCAGGTACGACGGGTTGTCCTCCAGCCGCTGCGGGATCGTCTCGGCGAGCTTGCCGGACGGGTTCGCGGCCCCGGTGAGCAGGTCGGCGACGGCGCCGCCCGCGGCCTGGCCGCCGAGCCAGCACTCCAGGACGGCCCCGACCCGGTCCTCCCAGGCCGAGGTGCGTACGACGGACCCGTTGGCGAGCACGACCGCGACCTCGTGGCTCACCTGGGCCACGGTCTCCAGCACGGCGAGCTGGTTGCCGGGCAGCTCCAGGTGGGTGCGGTCGAAGCCCTCGGACTCGGCCGCGTCGGGCAGCCCGAGGAACAGCACCACGGCGTCGGCTCGACGGGCGAGGTCGCGGGCCTCCTCGAGCAGGGCGGCGTCGATCCCGTCGTCCTCTCCCAAGGTGAAGCCGGGGGAGTGGACCACCTCGACGCCGGTGGCCAGGAGCGCCGTGAGCTCCTCGAGCGGCACGTCGACCGAGGTCGGGTTCACCTGGGAGCTGCCGGCGCCCTGGTAGCGGGGCGAGGTGGCGAACGCGCCGATCACGGCGAGGGTCTGCCCGTCGGTCAGCGACAGCGGGAGCACGCCGTCGTTGCGGAGCAGCACCGCGGACTCGGTGGCGGCACGGCGGGCGAGCCGGTGGTGCTCGTCGTACGCCGGCTCGGGCGGTGTCGCCTCCAGGACCGGGGTCGCCTTCTCCACCAGCCCGAGCACCCGGTGCACGGCGAGGTCGAGGACCTCCGGGGCCAGCTCGCCGGAGGCCAGGGCGGCCAGCAGCGCGACGTCGCTGCGGCCCTTGTCCGGCGGCATCTCGAGGTCGAGCCCGGCGGCGAGCGCGGTGACCCGGTCGTGGACCGCGCCCCAGTCGGAGACGACCAGGCCCTCGAACCCCCACTCCTCGCGGAGCACCTCAGTGAGCAGCCAGTGGTGCTCGGAGGCGTAGGTGCCGTTGACCTTGTTGTAGGCGCACATCACCGTCCAGGGCTGGGCACCGGTGACCACCCGCTCGAAGGCCGGCAGGTAGATCTCGCGCAGGGTCCGCTCGTCGACCTCCGCGCTGACCCGCAGCCGGTCGTCCTCCTGGTTGTTGGCCGCGAAGTGCTTCAGCGAGGTGCCGATGCCCTGCTCCTGGATCGCGGAGACCAGGGCGAGCGCGAGCTCGCCGGCGAGGTGGGGGTCCTCGGAGAAGTACTCGAAGTTGCGCCCGCACAGCGGTGAGCGCTTGATGTTGATCCCCGGTCCGAGGATCACCGAGACGCCCTGCACCCGCGCCTCCTGGGCCAGTGCGGCACCGACCTCGGCGAGCAGGTCGCGGTTCCACGAGCTGGCGAGCCCGCTCGCGGTGGGGAAGCAGGTGGCGGGGAGGCTGCCGCCGATCCCGACGTGGTCGGACTCCCGCGGCTGCATCCGCAGCCCGTGCGGCCCGTCGGCGACCATCACCCGGGGGACCTCGAGGCGTGGGACCGCCGCGGTGTGCCAGAAGTCGGCGCCCATCGTGAGCGCGACCTTCTCCTCCGGCGTCAGCTGCTCGACGAGGGCTGCAGGGTCCAGACCGGGCACGAAGGACTCCGTTCGCGGGTGAGTGCGTCTGGCTTCGACGCTAGCCGCTCCCGCACGGCCTGGACACCTCAGGCGAGGAAGTCGGCGACCTGCTCGTGGTAGCCGGGCGGGCGCAGCAGGAACGAGTCGTGCCCCCACACCGACGCGATCTCGACGTGCCGGCTCTCGGCCCCCGCGGCGGCCAGCTGCTCGTGCAGCCGGACCGAGTGGTGCGTCGGGAAGCGCCAGTCGGTGTCGAAGGAGATCGCCAGGAACCGGGTCCCGTACGCCGCCGCCTGCTCGGCCGCAGTCGGGTCGGCGAACGGGTCGAAGTAGTCCATCACCCGGCTCAGGTAGAGGTAGGACAGCGCGTCGAACCGCTCCAGGAACGCGCGGGCCTGGTAGTCGAGGTAGGACTCCACCTGGAAGTCGGTGCCGATCCGCGGCGGACCGTCGTCGCGGCGCTCCCGGCCGAACTTCTCGTCGAGCAGCTGCTCGGAGACGTAGGTGATGTGCGCCATCATCCGGGCCACCGAGAGCCCCGCGGCGGGGCGGGTCCCGGCGGCGGCGTACTGCCCGCCGTGGAAGTCGGGGTCGGAGAGGATCGCGGTCCGCGCCACGGCCGAGAAGGCGATGTTCTGCGCGGAGAGCTGGGAGGAGGCCGCGACCAGCACGGCCCGGTCGATCTGCCCTGGGGCGTCGATCGTCCACTGCAGCACCTGCATCCCGCCCAGCGAGCCGCCGATCGCGGCGAACAGGTGGTCGATGCCGAGGTGCCGGAGCAGTCGCCGGTGCACGGTGACGAGGTCCGACATCGAGAACAGCGGGAAGTCCATCCCGTAGGCCCGGCCGGTCGCGGGGTCGATCGAGCTCGGCCCGGTGGTGCCGCGGCAGCCGCCGAGCAGGTTGGGGGAGATCACGAAGAACCGGTCGGTGTCCAGGGGACGGCCCGGTCCGATCAGGCTGTCCCACCAGCCCGGTCGCGCGGGGTCCCCGTGGTGCCCGGCGGCATGGGCGTCGCCGGTCAGGGCATGGCACACGAACACGGCGTTGTCGCGGGCCGCGTTCAGGACCCCGTAGGTCTCGTAGGCCACCTCGACCGGGCCCAGGGAGGAACCGTCGGAGAGCACCAGCGGGTCGTCCTCGTCGTACAGGACGACCCGCTGGGTGCTCACCAGGCCGAGTGGCACTTGCTCACCGTGGTGCTCACTTGGCAGCGGTCAGTGCCTGGTCGAGGTCGGCGATCAGGTCCTCGATGTGCTCGATGCCGATGGAGAGCCGCACCAGGTCCTCGGGGACGCCCGCGTTGTCGAGCTCCTCGGGGGTCAGCTGGGAGTGGGTGGTGGTGGCGTTGTGGATCGCCAGCGACTTCGCGTCACCGATGTTGGCGAGGTGGCTGAACAGCTTCAGCGCCTCCACGAACCGCTTGCCGCCGTCGCGGCCGGACTTCACCCCGAAGCTGACCAGGCCGCCGTAGCCCCGGCCCTCGATGAAGGTGCGGTCGGCGACCTCCTTGTGCTCGGAGTCCGGCAGGCCCGGGTAGCTGACCCAGGAGACGAGCTCGTGGCCCTGGAGGAACTGGGCGACGGCGAGCGCGTTCGAGCTGTGCCGCTCCATCCGCAGGTGCAGCGTCTCCAGGCCCTGGAGGAACAGCCAGGAGTTCAGCGGGGCGATGGCAGCGCCGGTGTTGCGCAGGAGGACGGTGCGGGCGCGGATGATGAAGGCCATCTCCGCGGCGGCCTCGGTCCACACCACGCCGTGGTAGGCGGCGTCGGGCTGGGTCAGGCCGGGGAAGCGGTCGGCGTGGGCGGCCCAGTCGAACTTGCCGGAGTCGACGATGACACCGCCGACCGAGGTGCCGTGGCCGCCGATGTACTTGGTGGCGGAGTGCACGACGACGTCGGCACCGAGGTCGAACGGGCGGCACAGGAAGGGCGTCGGCGCCGTGTTGTCCACGATCAGGGGCAGGCCCGCGGCGTGCGCGGCGTCGGCCCAGGCGCGGATGTCGACGACGTTGATCTTCGGGTTGCCGACCGTCTCGGCGAAGACGAGCTTGGTCTTCTCGTCGACGTGCTGGGCCAGCTCCTCGGGCTTGGTCGGGTCGACGAAGCGGACCTCGATCCCGAACTGGGGCAGCGTGTGCGCGAACAGCGCGTAGGTGCCGCCGTAGAGCGTGGAGATCGCGACGATGTTGTCGCCGGCGTAGGTGAGGTTCTGCACGGCGTACGTCGTGGCGGCGGAGCCGGAGGCGGTCGCGAGCGCACCCACACCGCCCTCGAGCTGGGTGATCCGCTCCTCGAAGACCGACTGCGTCGGGTTCATGATCCGGGTGTAGATGTTGCCGGGCTCGGCGAGCGCGAACAGGTTCGCGGCGTGCTCGGTGTCGTTGAAGACGTAGGAGGTCGTCTGGTAGATCGGCACCGCTCGCGCGTTGGTCGCGGAGTCGGGCTCCTCCTGTCCGGCGTGGACGGTCAGGGTCTCGGGGCGGTAGGTCATCGGGTCTCCTCGGTGTGGGTCGCGATCAGCATAAAAGCACCAAACAACTAGACTATGGATGACCGCCTGTCGAGACGATCGTCCCATCCCCGGGACGCGGGCTCACTCCGGCTCACTCCGGGCTCACTTTGGGCTCACTCTGGACGGGCCCAGCAGGTCACGGAGCGAGAGCGGCGGCCGCCCGGTGAGCCGCGCGACGTCGTCGCTGAGCGCGGCGACCTCCCCGGCGGCGATCGCGGTGTACGTGCTCACCCACGCGTCGTACTGCCAGTCGGGAGCGGGCCAGCGCCGGCGCGACTCGTAGGCCTCCTCGACGGTCTCGTCGTGGTAGCGCACCTCCCGGCCGAGCCCCTCGGAAAGCACCTGCGCGACCGAGTCCATCGACAGCGCCTCGGGACCGGTGAGGTCGTAGGTGGCCCCCGTGTGCGCACCGGGGTCGCGCAGCACCGCCGCGGCACAGGCCGCCACGTCGTCGCGGCTCACCGCGGAGAGGAGCCCGTCCCCGGCGGGACCGCGGATCACGCCGTCCTCCCCGACGATGTCGGGCAGGAAGTCGAGGTAGAAGTTGTCCCGCAGGAACGTCCACTCCATCCCGCTCGACCGGACGTGCTGCTCGGTGGCGTAGTGGTCGCGGCCCAGCGTGAACGTGCAGTCGGCGGCGGCGCCGAAGAACGAGGTGTAGACGATCCGGCGTACGCCGGCCTGGGCGGCCGCGTCCACGAAGGTCCGGTGCTCCTCGAGTCGGTCCGCGCTCTCGGACGCCGAGACCATGAACAAGGTGTCCACGCCGGCAAGGGCGGCAGCGGAACTGTCCCGGTCGCGGTAGCCCACGAACTCCACGGCGACGGCACCGTCGAGGTCGGGGACGCGCGCCGGGTCACGGGCCAGCAGGCGGGTCTCGACGCCGGCCCCGGCCAGGCGGCGGGCCACCCGGCTGCCGAGCGCGCCGGTGGAACCGGTGACGGCGAGGGGAGGCAGGACGGCGCTCATCGGTCCAGAGTAGGCACGGCATCGTGCCGTGGGAGAGGCGTCCACGACCCGACCCCCTCGCCGCGCCCCTGGGGGCGCGGTGTTGGATGGCAGGCCACCCCTGAGGCGACCCCGAGGAGACCCAGATGAGCCTGCCCGAGTCCCTGAACGACAAGACCGTCGCCGTGCTGGGCGGCACCGGCCCGCAGGGGCGCGGCCTGGCCCGTCGCTTCGCCGCGGCAGGGTTGCCGGTGGTGCTCGGCAGCCGCAGCGCCGAGCGCGCCGAGGAGGCCGCAGCCACGCTGGCCGAGGCCACCGGGGGCACCGTGACCGGCGCCGACAACGCGGGTGCCGCGACGGCCGGCGACATCGTCGTGGTGGCGGTGCCGTGGGACGGGCACGGCGACCTGCTGCGCAGTCTCGCGGGGGAGCTCGCGGGCAAGATCGTGGTCGACTGCGTGAACCCGCTGGGCTTCGACAAGAGGGGCGCCTACGTGCTCGAGGTCGAGGAGGGGTCGGCCGCCGAGCAGGCAGCTGCGCTGCTGCCCGACTCCACCGTGATCGGTGCCTTCCACAACGTCTCCGCGGTCAAGCTCGAGGACCCGGAGCTCACCGAGGTGGACACCGACGTCCTGGTGCTGGGCGAGGGGGAGGACCGCGAGGCCTGCGACCTGGTGCAGGACCTGGCCGGGACGATCCCGGGCGTCCGTGGGATCTACGGCGGCCGGCTGCGCAACGCCCACCAGGTGGAGTCCCTGACCGCCAACCTGATCAGTGTGAACCGGCGCTACAAGGCGCACGCCGGCATCAGGATCACCGACATCTAGCGGTTCGGCGTACGCCGGAGCAGGAACGCCGCCCAGGCCCCGCCGAGGAACCCGAACAGGTGCGCCTGCCAGGACACGAACGGCTGTCCGGGCAGGACACCGGTGATCGTGCCGCCGTAGACGAGCAGCATCATGATGCTCACCGTGATCGCGCCGGGGCTGCGCTCGGCCAGGCCGCGCAGGAGCAGGAACCCCAGCAGGCCGAAGATCACCCCGCTGGCGCCGATCACGACCGTTCCCGGGCTGCCCAGGAGCCAGGCGCCGAGGCCGCTGGTCAGCGCGGTGATCACGATCACCGCGACGAACCGGCCCAGGGTCACCGAGGCGTAGGCGACCACCCCGAGCACCGCGAACACCAGCGAGTTCGAGAGCAGGTGCCCGAACCCCGCGTGCAGGAACGGCGCGAGCGGGATGCCCTCGAGGCCCTCGACGCTGCGGGGCCGGATGCCGTAGGCGTCCAGGCGCCCGTCCATGCCGGCGTCGACGAGCTCGAGCGCCCACAGCACGAACAGCGTCACCGCCACCATCCCGAAGGCCCCGGGGAGCCGGTGGGCCCAGCGCTCCTCGCGTCGGTCCAGACCGTAAGACATGGGGCCATCGTGCCAAGGCCCTGGTTGCGGTCGCGGGGCGCTTCGCGCCGGAGACTAGGTTGGCCATCGATGAGCCATCCCTCGTACGGCGACCGCACCCACCGCTGGCAGGACTGGGACCTCGACCTGCTGCTGCGGCGCAAGCGGGAGTCCGGGCAGACGGTCAGCCTGGTGGTCCCGGCGCGCAACGAGGCGGCCACGGTCGGCGCCGTGGTGGGCCGGGTCCGCGAGGCGCTGCTCGAGACCACGGCGCTGCTCGACGAGATCGTGGTGATCGACTCCGACTCCACCGACGACACGTTCGCCGTGGCCACGGACGCGGGTGCCGTCGTACACCGCTCCAGCGAGATCCGGCCCGACCTCGGCACCCACCCCGGCAAGGGCGAGGCGATGTGGAAGTCGCTGTTCGTCACCCGCGGCGACCTGATCGTGTTCATGGACGCCGACCTGCTCGACTGGGACACCCACTTCGTCCCGGGCCTGCTCGGGCCGCTGCTCGACGGCGACGGGGTCGCGCTGGTGAAGGGCTTCTACGAGCGCACCGAGGGCGACGACGCCGCCGGCGTCGCGTCCCTGGAGGGCGGCCGCGTCACCGAGCTGGTCGCGCGCCCGCTGATCGCGCTGGAGTGGCCCGAGCTCGCCTGGCTGGTCCAGCCCCTGGCGGGGGAGTGGGCCGTGCGCCGCGAGGTGTTCGCGCAGCTCCAGGTCCCCACGGGGTACGCCGTGGAGCTCGCGGCGCTCATCGACACCGCCCGCCTGCTCGGGCCCGGCGCGATCGCCCAGGTGGACCTCGGCCGGCGGGCGCACCGGCACCAGTCGCTGGGCGACCTCGGCAGCATGGCGGTGCAGATCATCGCGGCGTCGAGCCGTCGCTCGACCGGGGCGGCGCCGGAGCAGGTCCCTTTCGTCCACCCGCGCAAGGCCGGCGACGAGATCGACACCGTGCGCCGCGAGGTCACCCTGGTGGAGCGCCCACCGGCGGCAGGCCTCCTGCCGCCGGGCTGATCGGGGCGGGTGGGAGGATTCGGGGCATGACGCTCCGTCTCGGCCGGCAGTCCTTCGCCGACGACCGGCGACTGATGATGGCGATCGTCAACCGCACCCCGGACTCCTTCTACGACAAGGGCGCGACCTGGTCGGAGGACCGTGCCTTCGACCGCGTCGGGCAGGTGGTCGACCTCGGTGCCGAGATCGTCGACATCGGCGGGATCAAGGCCGCGCCCGGCGAGGAGATCGACGCCGAGGAGGAGATGCGGCGCACGGTGCCGTTCGTGGAGCGGGTGCGCATCGCTCACCCCGACGTGGTGATCAGCGTCGACACGTGGCGGGCCTCCGTGGGGCGGGCCGTGTGCCGCGCGGGCGCCGACCTGCTCAACGACGCCTGGGGCGGTGCGGACCCCGAGCTGGTCGACGTGGCCGCCGAGTACGACGTGGGGCTGGTCTGCACGCACACCGGCGGGGTGGTGCCGCGGACCCGCCCGCACCGGATCGAGTACGCCGACGTGGTGGCCAGCGCGATCGCCGACACCACGTCGTACGCCGAGCGGGCGGTCGCCGCGGGGGTGGACCCGAGCAGCGTCGTGATCGACCCCGCCCACGACTTCGGCAAGACCACCCACGACTCGCTCGAGCTGACCCGGCGCCTGGACGCGATGGTGGCGACCGGCTGGCCGGTGCTGGTGTCGCTGTCGAACAAGGACTTCGTGGGCGAGTCCCTCGACCTGCCGGTGGACCAGCGGCTCACCGGCACCCTCGCGGCCACGGCGATCGCCGCCTGGCACGGAGCGAGGATCTTCCGGGTGCACGAGGTCGCCGAGACCCGTCAGGTGGTGGACATGGTCGACGTCATCGCCGGCCGCCGTCCGCCGGCGCGCACGATCAGGGGCCTGGCGTGAGGAGATGGGCGTGATCCGGACCGTGCTGGTGCTGCCCAGCCCGCCGGCGCTGCTGGCCCCCCGCTCGGTCGTCGACCCCGTCGCCGAGCTGCGCGAGGCCTGCGCGCTCGCCGTCTCCGAGCTCCCCGAGGACCAGCCGGTCGTCGTGCTCGCCGAGCCCGTGACCCCGGCCAACGCCGCCCGCGGGATCACCGAGCCCCTGGGCCACCGGGTCGCCGCCCACCTCCTGGGGGACCGCCCGTTCGAGGCCGTGCTGGCCTCGCCCGGCGCGGCTACCGCCCTGGCGGAGCGCCCGGAGCCGACGACGCTGGTGGTGATGGCCGACGGCTCGGCCCGTCGCGGCGAGAAGGCGCCGGGACACCTGCATCCAGGCGCGATCCCCTTCGACGATCACGTCGAGGAGGCGCTGCGCTCCGGTGACGCCGAGGCGCTGGCGGCGCTGGACCTCGAGGTGGGAGCCGAGCTCTGGTGCGAGGGTGTCGCCGGGCTGCGCGTGCTCGGCGAGGTGTCCCGGGGTCGCCGGGTCCTCGCCGAGGTGGTCTACGCGGACGCGCCCTACGGCGTCGCCTGGTGGGTCGCCCGCTGGGACCTCACCTGATCAGAAGACCGGCTTTAGAAGATCGGGGGGAGCTCGCTGGCCTTCCCGGTGAACTGGGGGTCGCGCTTCTCGCGGAACGCGGCCACACCCTCCTTGCCGTCGGCGACGCTGGTGTGGAACATCGCCAGGCTGTCGGCGCGGTGGGCCTCGAGCGGGTGGTCCACCGCGCCGTTGCGGTAGAGCAGCTGCTTGGCCAGCCCCAGGGCGACCGGGGAGCGGTTCACCACGAAGCTGCGCGCCAGCTCCTGCGCTGCGTCGAGCAGGTCCTCGGGCTCGTGCACCGAGCGCAGCAGCCGGCCGGCGTACGCCTGCTCCGCGGTGAGGATCTCCGCGGAGTAGACCCACTCCAGCGCCTGCTGGATACCCACGATGCGCGGCAGGAACCACGAGGACGCCGCCTCCGGGACGATGCCGAGGCGGCCGAACACGAACCCGATCCGGGCCTTGGTGGAGGCCATCCGGATGTCCATCGCGAGCGTCATCGTCGCGCCGATGCCCACGGCTGCGCCGTTGATCGCGGCGATCACCGGCTTGGGCAGCTCGTGGATGGCCAGCGTGACCTTGCCGCCGGTGTCGCGCACGCCGTCGTTGATCTCGGGCTCCTCGAGCCGGTCGCGCAGGTCGGCCGGCGTGGGGGAGAGAGTGTCGTCGAGCCCGAACACGTTGCCCTCCGCGGAGAGGTCCATCCCGGCGCAGAACGCCCGGCCGGCCCCGGTGACCACGACCGCGCGGACCTCGTCGCGCATGGCCTCGTTGCGGAAGAAGTGCTCCAGCTCACGGGCCATCGTCACCGTGAAGGAGTTCAGCGCGTCCGGCCGGTTGAGCGTGAGCGTGCCCACACCGTCCTCGTCCAGGGTCCAGCTCAGCGTCTCGTAGGTCACGTCGTCGGTCATTTGCTCACTCCAGGCAGTCCGGTCGGGGTGCAGAGGCGCTTCGGGATGTCCCCGGTGCGGTCCTCCTTGATGTACTTCAGCAGCGCCAGCGCGCGCTCCTTGTCCCAGTGCACCTGCTGGTCGGCGATGGGGATCCCGCAGGTGAGGCCGTCGGTGCCATTGACCCGCGTCATCGCCAGGCCGAACTTGGCCAGCGAGATCGGGCCGGTGCCCTCGCTGATCCGCAGCGAGGAGGTGGCGGCCTCGTTGACCCGGAAGTAGCGGAACGGGTTGACGAACGTCCACGGCGACTTGATCTCGGAACCGATCGCGCTGACCACCTCGCGCTGGTGCCGGGCACGGTCGATGTCGCCGTACGGGCTGACGTGGCGCGAGCGCGCGTAGCCCAGGGCCGTGACGCCGTCCACGTCCTGGCAGCCCTTCTTGATCCGCAGGTTGGCGCGCCGGTCCACCATCCGCCTGGTCGGGCAGATCTCTATGCCTCCGACCGCGTCGACCGAGTTCACGAAGCCGCCGAAGCCGATCTCGACGTAGTCGTCGATGTGCAGGCCGGTGTTCTTCTCGATCGTGTCCACCAGCAGCTTGGGACCGCCGATGGCGAAGGCGGAGTTGATCTTGGAGGTGCCACGACCCGGGATCGAGACGATCGAGTCGCGGGGGATGGACATCAGCACGCTCGGACCGTCGCCGGTGTGCAGCAGCATGATCGTGTCGGTGCGCTGCCCGCGGTCGTCGACGCCGCCGGTCCCGAGGCGCTTGTTCTCGGCCTTGGAGAGTCCCTTGCGGCTGTCGGAGCCGACCAGCAGGTACGTCGTGCCGGGCTGCGAGTCCGGGCGGGCGCCCGCGGGCTCGATGTCCACCTTGTCGATGTTGTTGACCGCCCAGAACGGCACGGCGACCAGGAACACCAGCCACGCCACCACGAGGAGCAGCAGGATCCGGCCCACCGGGGGCCTCCTGCGCCGCCCCTTGGCGGGCTTGGCGCCGGAGTCCGTCGGGGGTCGCCTGGGGGGCGCCACGGGCTGGTTCGGCTGCACGGGCCGGCTCGACCGGCCCTGCTGGCGCGGGCGGTCGATCTGGGGCAGGACCTGGGTGGGCTCGGGGTCCTCGGAGCCCCGGCCGCGGCCCCCGCCCCGGGAGGCGCCGGACTTCCCGCCGTAGAGCCAGCCGTAGTCGGGCCCCTCGTCGCTTCCGCCGCTGCTACCGCTCTCAGGCATGGCGCAGACGCTACCGTGCAGTTCATGGACCCGTTGCCACCCACGTACAGCCGGGTGAGCCTGACCCTGCTGGCCGGTCAGGCACACGTGAACCTGCTCGGCAACGTGCACGGTGGCGAGGTGATGCGGCTGGTCGACTCGACGGCCGGCGCGGTGGCCCAGCGGCACAGCGGCGGTCCCGCCGTGACCGCGGCGATGGACGAGATGGCCTTCCTCGCCCCGGTGCACGTGGGGGACATCCTGCGCGCGACGGCGCAGGTCAACTGGGCCGGCCGCACCTCGATGGAGGTCGGGGTGCACGTGGAGTCCGAGCCGTGGAACCAGGCGGGCACCGAGCCGGTGCACGTGGCGTCGGCGTACCTCGTGTTCGTCGCGATCGACGAGCACGGACACCCGCGTGAGATCCCCGGTCTGGAGGTCAGCGACGCCGAGGAGGTACGCCGCATGCGCGAGGCCGAGATCCGCCGCGCCCACCGGCTCGCACGCAAGACCGAGATCGACCTGGGCCGCGCCTAGACCACTCGGCGCGCCTCTCGCGGCGCGACTGCCGTGGCTGGTGATACTTGTCGGCACCGACTCGCCGCCCGCGCACGACCCCGAGAGGTCCCCCTTCATGGCCCCTGTTCCACCCCTGCTCGAAGCACGGCCCGCTGTACGCGGATCCCGGGCCAGCGGAGTCCAGTTCCGCCGCGCCCTCGTGCTGATGCTGATGACCCTGGTGATGCCCGGGTCGGCGCAGCTGGTCGCAGGGAACAAGCGGGTCGGGCGGGTCGCGCTGCGGATCGCGGGGGGCCTGGTCGCGACGGTCGTGGTGCTGTTCCTGCTCGGGATGATCTTCGGCTCGTTCGTGTTCTGGCTGCTGAGCAACACCTTCGTCCTGGGGATCGTCCGGATCGTGCTGATGGCGATGGCGGTCGGCTGGGCCTACCTGTTCGTCGACGCCTGGCGCCTCGGTGACCCGCTCGCGCTGCGGCAGAAGCAGCGCCTGGCGATGGTCGGCATCAACGGGGTGCTGTGCTTCAGCGTCGCCGGATCGCTGCTGTTCGCCTCCAGCGTGGTCAGCGCTCAGAAGGACTTCATGAGCGCGATGTTCACCGACGGCGTCGCCACCGGTGCGCACGCCGGGCGCTACAACGTGCTGCTCCTGGGCGGGGACTCCGGCTCGGACCGGTGGGGGCTTCGCCCGGACAGCCTCTCCGTGGCCAGCATCGACGCCGAGACCGGGGAGACGGTCCTGTTCGGCCTGCCCCGCAACATGCTGAACTTCCCCTTCCCGAAGGGGTCGATCATGGACGAGCAGTTCCCCGACGGCTACGACTGCGGCCCCGAGTGCGAGCTCAACTCCCTCGCGACGTACGCCGCCGACCACAAGGCGCTGTTCAAGGGAGTGAAGAACCCGGCGGTCGAGGCGACCGTCCAGGGCGTCGAGGGCATCACCGGCCTGAAGATCAACTACTTCGCGATGGTGAACCTGCAGGGCTTCGAGAAGCTCGTCGACGCCGTCGGCGGGGTCACCCTCAACGTCCGCGACGCGATCCCGATCGGCGGCATCGGCGCTCCGGTGACCGGCCACATCAAGCCGGGCAAGCGCAAGCTGAACGGCTTCGAGACGCTGTGGTTCGCGCGCTCCCGCGTGGCCGCCGACGACTACTCGAGGATGGCGCGGCAGAAGTGCGTGCTGAACGCGATGCTCCAGCAGCTCAGCCCCCAGACCGTGGTCCTCAACTTCGACAAGATCGCCAAGGCGAGCACCGCCCTGATCACCACCGACCTGCCCAAGGGCGAGGTCGACCGGTTCGCCGAGCTGGCGCTCAAGGCCCGCGAGAAGCCGATCCGCACGGTCTCGTTCGTGCCCCCGATGATCTCCACCAGCAACCCCGACATCGACAAGATCCACGCCGAGGTCGACAAGGCGATCGACCGCTCCGAGGGCAAGAAGTCGAAGGACAAGCCGACGAAGGCCTCCAAGCCGGCGCCGGCCCCGAGCACGGGCACCACCGGTGGGTCGATCGGCAGCCTCAAGGCGGGGTACGCCGCCAACCAGGCCACCGACCTGTCCTCGGCCTGCTGACCGTTCGGCCCCTCCCGTAAGGTGCCGGACGTGTCAGAGACGACGGGGGCCGGTACGGCCGGGGGCTCCAGCGTCCCCGACGTGAGGGCCGTGGTCGTCACCTGGAACCGGTGCGAGCTGCTCGGCGAGGCGCTCGCGGCGCTGCGTGACCAGACCCTCCCGCTGGGCGGGATCGTGGTCGTCGACAACGCCTCCACCGACGAGACGCCGCAGCTGCTCGATGCGCAGCAGGGGCTTGACGTCGTACGCCTGACCCAGAACACGGGAGGCGCGGGCGGCTTCGCCGTGGGGATCGAGCAGGCGATGACCCACGCCCCCGACCTGGTCTGGCTGCTCGACGACGACACCATCCCGACCCCGGACGCCGCCCGGGAGCTGGTGCGCGCCTGGCAGGACTACCGCGCCCGGCACGGCCGTGCGCCGGCGGTGGTGGCCAGCAAGGTGGTGTGGACCGACGGTCGCGACCACCCGATGAACACGCCCCGCAGGAAGCCGGGAGCCGGTCGCGCGGAGAGCGCGGCGGCGGCCACGGTGGGGGCGGTGCCGATCCGGTCGGCCTCGTTCGTCTCGATCATGTGCGACGCCGAGGCGGTCCGCAGCCGGGGGCTGCCGGTGGCCGACTACTTCTTGTGGAACGACGACTTCGAGTACTCCACCCGGCTGATCCGCGACGGCGTCGGGCTCTACTGCCCGCGCAGCGTCGTGGTCCACAAGACCAGGGTGTTCGGCTCCACCGACGCCGACCCGGGGGAGCGGTTCTTCTTCGAGGTCCGCAACAAGCTGTGGCTGTTCACGAGGTCCCGCGGGCTGCGCCCGGCCGAGAAGGCCGTCTACGGCGCCTCCACGCTGCGCCGCTGGGCGGGCACGTTCGCGAAGTCCTCGGACCGCGCCACCCTGCGCGGCGCCCTGGTCAAGGGGGTCCGGGCCGGTCTCGGGTCCGGTCCGCGCCCGAGCGCAGCGGTGCTCGCCGAGGCGGGGTGGATCTCGCCGGAGCGGCGGAGCACGAAGCTGGACCCGGGGCAGCCGTTCTCGTTGCTGATGAGCACCTGGGGCGGTGACCGCCCCGACTACCTCCGGGCGGCGTTCGTCTCCACCGTCCAGGACCAGACGCGTCGTCCGGCTCAGGTCGTGCTGGTGCAGGACGGACCGGTCCCCGAGGAGCTCGCGGCCGAGATCCGCCACCTGGCCGCGACCAGCCCGGTGCCGGTCACCCATGTGGAGATGCCGGCGAACCTCGGTCTCGGCCCGGCGCTGGACGCCGGCCTCCAGGCCTCCGAGCACGAGATCGTGGCCCGGATGGACGCCGACGACGTCAGCGCCCCGGACCGGTTCGAGAAGCAGCTCCCGGTGGTCGAGGCCGGTGCGGACATCGTCGGCTCCGGGCTCTGGGAGTTCGCGGAGTCGCCCGAGGAGGTGGTGGGTCGCCGTACGCCGCCGGTCGACCCCGACCAGATCCGCCGCGTGATCAAGTTCCGGGACCCGTTCAACCACCCCACGGTCGTCTACCGCCGTACGGCGGTCCTCGCCGCCGGCGGATACACCGACCTGGCGCTGATGGAGGACTACCTGCTCTTCACCCGGATGGTCACCATGGGGGCAGTGCCGGCCAACCTCGCGGAGCCGCTGGTGCACTACCGGGTCGGCGACGGCGCCTACGCCCGGCGCGGGGGAGTCGCCCTGCTGCGCTCCGAGCTCGCGCTCCAGTCCAGGTTCCGCCGGCTCGGCCTGACCACCCGGCGCCAGTACCTGCGCAACGTCGCGATCAGGGGCGGATACCGGCTGGTCCCGGAGGCTGTGAGAAAGGTCGCCTACCGCAGCCTGTTGGCGAACCGATCCTGAGGCGTGCGCGGCTAGACTGTCGCGGGTCGAACGGCCCGAATCTGCCGGTCGTCGCACCCCACCGCTGAGGAGCTTCGTTGAACGCCGAGCAGACCCCCGACCTCGTCATCGTCGGATCCGGTTTTTTCGGCCTCACCATCGCAGAACGCTGCGCCAGTGAGCTCGGGCTGAAGGTCCTCGTGCTGGAGCGCCGGCACCACCTCGGCGGCAACGCCTACAGCGAGCCCGAGCCCGAGACCGGCATCGAGGTGCACGTCTACGGTGCGCACCTGTTCCACACCTCCAACGAGGTCGTGTGGGAGTACGTCAACCGGTTCACCTCGTTCACCGGCTACCAGCACCGCGTCTTCGCCAAGTACCAGGGGCAGGTCTACTCCTTCCCGATGAACCTGGGGCTGATCAACCAGTTCTTCGGTCGCAGCCACACCCCGGACGAGGCACGCGCCCTGATCGCCGAGCAGGCCAGCGAGATCGACACCGCCGACGCGCAGAACCTCGAGGAGAAGGCGATCAGCCTGATCGGCCGCCCGCTCTACGAGGCGTTCGTCAAGGGCTACACCGCCAAGCAGTGGCAGACCGACCCCAAGGAGCTCTCGGCCGACATCATCAGCCGCCTCCCGGTCCGCTACAACTTCGACAACCGCTACTTCAACGACAAGTACGAGGGCCTCCCCGTCGACGGCTACACCGCCTGGCTGACGCGGATGGCGGACCACCCCAACATCGAGGTACGCCTCGAGACGGACTTCCTCGACCCCGCCAACGGGTACGCCGAGCAGTTCAAGGGCAAGGTCCCGATCGTCTACACCGGCCCGGTGGACGCCTACTTCGGCAACTCCGAGGGCCGGCTGTCGTGGCGCACCGTGGACCTCGAGCCCGAGGTCCTCGACGTCGACGACTTCCAGGGAACCTCGGTGATGAACTACAACGACCAGGAAGTCCCGTACACCCGGATCCACGAGTTCAAGCACTTCCACCCCGAGCGCACGCACCTCCCGGGCAAGACCGTGATCGTGCACGAGTACTCCCGCTTCGCCGAGGAGGGTGACGAGCCCTACTACCCGGTGAACACCGCGGAGGACCGCGCGAAGCTGCTCAAGTACCGCGACCTAGCGCGCAAGGAGCCGATGGTGCTCTTCGGTGGCCGTCTCGGCACCTACAAGTACCTCGACATGCACATGGCCATCGGCTCGGCCCTGTCGATGTACGAGAACAAGCTCAAGCCGCACTTCCGCGGCGGTGCGGAGCTGAAGTCCGGAGGAGTGGACGAATGACGACGACCCTTGCCACCGACGCCACGGGACCGGACCCGGTCGTCGCGACCGGGCGCCGGGTGCTGCAGCGCTTCGTGCTGCCGGCCGACCGTGACCTCGACGTGCTCCCGCTGTACGTCGACACCGAGCCGGCCGTCCTGGACGCAGACAAGGCCTCGATCGGCTCGAGCAGCGTCGCCAAGAACATGAACCGGGCCGCGCTGCGCCAGTCGATCTCGACCGGGACCTCGCTGCACCCCGACGCGATCATCGACCGCCACCGCCTGCGGGTCGACCACAGCGACCGGATCTCCTCGGGCACCTACTTCAACGGCTTCCCCGCCAGCTACTGGCGGCGCTGGACCGTGGTGGAGGAGGTCACGCTCGACATCACCGTGAGCGGGCCCGGCGCCACCGTCACCGTCTACCGGTCGATGGCCAACGGCCGCTCCCAGCGCGTCGACGCCGCCACCACCGAGGGCGGGGAGCGCAACCGGTTCGAGTTCCACCTCTCCCTGGTGCCGTTCGTCGACGGCGGCTGGTACTGGTTCGACGTGGTGGCCGGCGACGAGGACGTGGTCATCGAGGAGGCCACCTGGGTCGCCGACGTACCCGTCGACCTGGTCACGCCCGGCACCGTCACCGCCGGCATCACCACGATGAACCGGCCGGACTTCTGCGCCAAGCTCGTCGGCCAGCTCGGGGCCGACACCGAGGTCAAGGCGCTGCTCGACGAGGTCCT
The DNA here is from genome assembly GCF_058215695.1 of Nocardioides sp. Z38_18. Classification (NCBI taxonomy): domain Bacteria; kingdom Bacillati; phylum Actinomycetota; class Actinomycetes; order Propionibacteriales; family Nocardioidaceae; genus Nocardioides; species Nocardioides sp. Z38_18. The sequence goes on along the minus strand of NZ_JBZAJE010000002.1, from coordinate 73,659 downwards.
GGTGATGGAGCAGGGGACCGACAAGGTCACCGGCAGCGAATACTTCGAGGCCGCCGAGGCGTCCCTCGACGGCAAGCTGCGCGTCATCGAGCAAGGCAACATCGGCGGTTCGGGCGGGTTCGCCCGGGCGCAGTTCGAGACGCTGAAGGCCGACCGCTCCAAGTACGTCCTCTTCCTCGACGACGACATCGTCGCCGAGCCGGAGAGCATCCTGCGCGCCGTCGCCTTCGCCGACCTGGCCCGCCGGCCCTCGATCGTGGGCGGGCACATGTTCAGCCTGTTCTCCAAGGCCCGGCTGCACAGCTACGGCGAGATCATCAACCGCTACCGGTTCTGGTGGATGTCGCCGCCCACGGTGGAGACCGACTGGGACTTCGGCGCCCGCAACCTGCGCAGCTCGCGGTGGCTGCACCGCCGCGTCGACGTGGACTTCAACCCCTGGTTCATGTGCCTGATCCCCACCGAGATCGTCCGCGAGATCGGCCTGAGCCTGCCGCTGTTCATCAAGTGGGACGACTCCGAGTACGGCGTCCGCGCCCAGGCCGCCGGGTTCCCGACGATCACCATGCCCGGCGTCGCCGTGTGGCACGTCCCGTGGACCGACAAGAACGACGCGCTGGACTGGCAGGCCTACTTCCACCAGCGCAACCGGTTCGTGGCCGCGCTGCTGCACTCACCGTTCCCGCACGGTGGCCGGATGATCCGGGAGAGCTTCAACCACCAGGTCAAGCACCTGCTGGCGATGCAGTACTCCACCGTCGAGCTGCGCCACCTCGCGCTCGAGGACGCCCTCGCCGGACCCGACCAGCTCCACGACGACCTCCCGGTCAAGCTGGGCCAGGTGCGCGAGCTGCGCAAGCAGTTCACCGACGCCCAGCTCAAGACCGACCCGGACGCCTTCCCGCCCCCGCGCCGCGAGAAGCCGCGCAAGCGCGACCTCGACTCCGAGATCCCGGGCCGCGCCTCCCAGCTGCTCTCCGCGGTCAAGGGGTCGGTGCGCCAGTTCGTCGGCACCCGCAAGCTCTCCCGGGAGTACCCCGAGTCGGCCCTGCCCGCCATGGACGCGAGCTGGTTCCGGCTGGCCACGCTCGACTCCGCAGTGGTCAGCATGCCGGACGGCACGGCGGCTGCTCTCTACCGGCGCGACCCCGAGATGTTCCGCGACCTCCTGCGCCGCACCGTGGAGATCCACGAGCGGCTCTACCGCGAGTGGCCGCAGCTCTCCCGCGCCTACCGGGCCCAGCTGGAGGAGATCACCTCGGTCCAGCGGTGGGAGAAGACGTTCGCGGCGTCCACCAAGGACCCTCGATGAGAGCCGCCAACAAGCGGGCCGAGGGGAGTGGGGCCGAGGCGGTCGACGAGGAGACCCGGCGCAAGCGGGCCGCCCGGCGGGCCCGCAGGATGCTGCGCAACAACGCGGACGCGATGCCGGTCGTGGAGGCCGACGGCGGCCCCCGCCAGGTCCGCGTGGTCGACGCCGAGCTGGCACCCCCCTCACCGCGCGGTGGTCTCTTCGAGGTCTTCCAGCAGCCCTACCTGCTCAAGCTGATCGTCCAGCGCCAGCTGGCCCAGATGTACGCCGCGTCGCTGCTGGGCCTGCTGTGGTCCTACGTGCAGCCGGCCCTCCGGTTCGCCGTCTACTACGTGATCATGGGCTTCGTCCTGAAGCTGCACGCGGACACGCCCTACTTCGCGATCCACCTGTTCACCGGGATCGTGGTGGTGCACTACTTCGGCGAGACCTGGGGCGGTGGCACGCGCTCGATCTGGCAGAACAAGTCCCTGGTCCAGAAGATGCGGATGCCCCGGGAGATCTTCCCGGTGGCCTCGATGCTGGTGGCGGCGTACCACACACTGCCGCAGCTGCTGGTGCTCGTGCTCGCCTGCCTGGCCTCGGGGTGGCACCTCAGCTGGACCGCGATCGGCGCCGGGCTCCTCGGCATGGCGATCCTGGTGAGCTTCGCGATGGCGATGGCGCTGATCTTCTCGGCGCTCAACGTCTTCTTCCGCGACTTCCAGAACATCGTGCAGACCGTGATGCAGTTCATGCACTTCCTGGTCCCGATGATCTACCCGTTCGCGATGATCTACGACGCCCACGAGTCCCACCCGGTCCTCTACCAGCTCTACCTGGCCAACCCCGTCGCGCAGGCGGTGCTGCTGCTGCAGCGGTTGTTCTGGTACCCCCTGATCGAGGACACCAGCAAGATGGGCCAGGCGTTCCCGCCGGACATGTACGTGCGCGGCTTCATCACCCTCGCCCTGTGCCTGATCCTGGTGTGGGTGGCCCAGAGGTTCTTCTCGCGAGTCGAGAACAAGTTCCCGGAGCGGCTCTGATGACGGTCTCGATCAAGGTGGAGCACGTGACCAAGGAGTTCACGATGCAGTACCACCGCACGCTGAAGCAGATGGCCGTCGCCTCGGTGAAGCGGCTGCCCCTGCAGGAGAAGTTCCTGGCGGTCAACGACGTCTCCTTCACCGTCGAGCAGGGCGAGTCCGTGGGCCTGATGGGCCTCAACGGCTCGGGCAAGAGCACCCTGCTCAAGGTGATCAACGGGGTGATGCGCCCCGACCAGGGCGAGATCCTGACCCGGGGCCGCATCGCCGGGCTGATCGCCAAGGGCGCCGGCTTCCACCCCCAGCTCACCGGTCGGGAGAACCTCTTCCTCAACGGCGCGATCATGGGGATGAGCGAGGCGGAGACCAAGCGCAAGTTCGACGCGATCGTCGACTTCGCCGACATCGGCAAGTTCATGGACACCCCGGTGTCGCACTACTCCTCGGGCATGTACGCCCGGCTGGGGTTCTCGATCGCCATCCACGTCGACGCCGACATCTTCCTCGCCGACGAGGTCCTGGCAGTGGGGGACCGCCCGTTCAAGAAGAAGTGCATGGCCAAGATGCAGGAGATCCGCCAGCAGGGCACGACGATCTTCTACGTCAGCCACGCCACGGCCTCGGTGCGGGCGATGTGTGACCGCGTGCTCGTCCTGGAGTCCGGTCGCCTCACCTACGACTCGAAGACCGTCGAGGGCGGCTCGGTCGACGGCGGCATCCACCACCTGCAGTACGACGACGAGAACGCAGCCACCGACGAGGAGCTCGGCGCGGACGTGTGACAAATGAGGCCACAGCGCAAGGAAATGATTAGCGAGCCATTTAAATTACACCCTTGTAATTCATTAAATACAACGGTGTAATTCGGGCAAATCGCTTTCCAAATGCTGTGACGGGTGTGAACCTTGGTACTCGTGTGACTCGCTTCCCCCATCACGTGGAGTGCCCTCAATGCCTTTCAGCCGTGCCCGTTACGTCACGTTCTGCCAACAGTCCCTGGTGACGGCAGCCGTCCTGGCCGTCGGCGTCTCCGCCGCCGGCGTCAAGACGCTGGACATCGTTCCCCAGCCCGCCCCGCACGCGGGGGAGCAGGCGTCGACGTCCCCTCACGAGGTCACCGGGCCTCCGGACGGGTCGACGCGCCCGAGCGCGTTCGCACGCTCCGCGCCGGCCGCGACCAGGTCGGCCCCGGTCCGCGCTGTCCCGCCGACCGCTGACCGTGCGCCGGTGGACAAGGCGCCGGTGAAGAGCAAGGTGCGCGAGATCAAGGTGACCGGCGTGCAGGCGAAGGGCACTCCGGGCGCCGCTCAGCGAGTCGCCCCCAAGACCCCGGCCACCCAGGCTCCGGCCACCCAGGCTCCCGCCACACAGGCTCCGGCCCCCAAGCCCGCTGCCCCGGCAGCTCCGGCGAATGGGGAGAAGCTGGTGGCGCTCTCGGAGCCGCAGACCGTCCGCGGGTACGCCACGGTCGGGATCACCTGGAGTTCCGGGGTCGAGTACGCCGACGACGCCATCAGGGTCGAGGTGCGCACCGCTCGCGAGGGCGCCTGGTCGGGCTGGATCGAGGCGGGCTACCACGACGAGCACGGACCGGACGCGGCCGAGGCCGCCGTGGCAGGGGAGCGCCCCGGCACCGACGCACTCGTGGTCGGTGACGTGGACCAGGTGCAGATGCGCGCGTTCACCACCGACGGCGTCACCCCGCCCGACCTCAAGCTCGCGGTGGTGGACCCCGGAACGGGCGCGCAGGTGCGCCAGGCGCCGGCCATCGACACCGCGGCGCTGGCACCGACCTCGACGTCACCGACCCCCCCGGCAACGGCCCCGACCTCGGCACCTGCCCCGGCGACGGACGCTCCCGCCGCGGGTGGATCCGGCGACGCGGTGCTCAGCGCCATGAAGGTCGCCCCCAAGCCCTACATCTACTCCCGCGCACAGTGGGGGGCCAACGAGCGGCTGCGCGAGCAGACCAGCCCGGGCTACGGCACCATCAAGGCCGGCTTCATCCACCACACGGTGAACGCCAACAACTACACGGCCGAGCAGGTGCCCGCCCTGCTGCGCGGCATCTACGCCTACCACACGCAGTCGCGGGGCTGGCGCGACATCGGCTACAACTTCCTCGTCGACCGGTTCGGCCGCATCTGGGAGGGCCGTTGGGGCGGCGTGAACAGCGCGGTCGTCGGCGCCCACACGTCGGGCTACAACGAGGTCTCGTTCGCGATGTCGGCCATCGGCAACTTCGACATCGCCAACTCGCCGCAGGCAGTCTCCGACGCCTACGCCCGGCTGTTCGCCTGGAAGCTGTCGGCCTACGGGATCCGTGCCGACGCCACCCGGGTCTACGTGAAGAACCGCTACTTCCAGGCGATCAGCGGGCACCGGGACGCGGGCTCGACCGCGTGTCCGGGGCGCTACCTCTACGCGAAGCTCCCGGCCATCCGGCAGGCGACCCAGAAGCTGCAGAACGCAGCCCAGGGAGGGGCCCCGGCCCCCACGCCCGCCAAGCCGGTGACCCCGGCTGGCCCGGCGTACACGGGGGCCGTGCGCAGCGACGCCCGCTGCACGCACGCCACGGTGAGCAAGCGCGCCTACGGCTACGTCGGCTCGGCCAAGAACACCAGCCTGCTGGTGCCGCTGCAGTGCCTGCTCAAGGGCCAGGGCCACTACCCCTACGCCGTGACCGGCCGCTGGAACGCTCAGACCCTCGCCGCGATCCAGGCCTTCCAGAAGCGCGTCAAGCATCCGGTGGCAGCCGGGTTCAGCCGCAACGACTGGGTGAGCCTGCACGCGACCGGGAGCAGCGGGCGCGTGCTGGGGACCGGGTCCAAGGGGACTGACGTGATGCGGGTGCAGCGTGCCATGAACGCGGCGCTGCACCGCAAGCTGCCCGTGACCGGCAACTACAACAAGCGCACCAAGCGGGTCGTCCGGATCTACCAGAAGAGGGTGGGCATCAAGTCGACCGGAACGGTCGCGAACCAGACCTGGGCAGCCCTGCGGGCAGGCCGGATCTAGCCAGGCACCGGCACCGTCGTCAGGACGTGGCGCGCAGTTCGGACGTCGCGCGCTCGTCCTGGCGCAGGGTCGGCCACCGGGTCGCGGCGACGTTGCGCAGCAGCACCAGCGACCCGTCGGCGAGAAGGGGTGCGAGGAAGGCCGGGACACCCCGGCCGGCCGCGGGGTGCTCGTCGGTGAGCAGCCGGACCCCCGGCTCGCAGGGGGTGACGGCGGCCGTCTCGAGCAGCTCGGCGTGGGTGTGCGCGCTGTCCACGTCCAGCCAGGCGACCGTGTCCGGGCTGGGCGGGGTGCTGCCGATGAACACGTCGCTCTGGCCCGGCCACAGGACCCCGTAGTCGAGCACCCCGGCGGGCAGCGGCTCGGGGAAGCGGACCGCGAACGGACGCAGCGAGCAGGCGACGACCTCGTCGGCGTCGCGGTGCCGGTCCAGCGAGTCCGGACCGCACACGACGACGCTGTGCGGGGCCCGGGGGTCGTCGGTCACCGCAAGGCCGGCGCTCCAGGCCGCGCCGAGGAAGACCGGCACCAGCCAGTGGGCGGGCAGGTCCAGCAGCACGGTCTCACCGGAGTCCAGGCCGAGCTCGTCGGTGAGCAGGTTGGCGGTCTTGCTGACCCAGTTGACGTAGGTGGTCACCGACAGCTCGGTGCGCTCGCCCGTGGCGTCGTCGTAGGCCGTCACGAGGGGCTGCCCGGGGTCGGTGCGCAGGCGCTGGACGACCAGTTCGGGGAAGGTACGAGGGGTGATCACAGCGCAACCGTAGTCGCCGGTGGGCAGGAGCGGTCGCACCTGCAGCGGTGATGACAAGATGCCCGCCATGACTTCCTCAGTGCTCGACCGGCTCTGGGCCGTGGTGCCGGCCGGTGGTGCCGGCACCCGGCTGTGGCCGGTCTCCCGGGCGAACCGCCCCAAGTTCCTGCTCGACCTCACCGGGAGCGGGCGCACCCTGATCCAGGGCACGGTCGACCGGCTGACCCCGCTGGTGGGGGAGCGGGTGGTGGTCGTGACCGGGGCGGTGCACCAGGACGCCGTACGCGCCCAGCTGCCGGAGGTGGACCGCGTCATCGCAGAGCCGTCCCCGCGCGACTCGATGGCCGCGATCGGCCTCGCCGCCGCCCAGCTCGAGCGCGAGGACCCCGATGCGCTGATCGGCTCGTTCGCCGCCGACCACGTGATCACGGGGGAGGAGGCGTTCCTCGCCTGTGTGCGCGAGGCCGCCGAGGTCGCCGCGCAGGGGCTGCTGGTGACCATCGGCATCGAGCCCACCCACGCCGCCACCGGGTTCGGCTACATCCGCGGCAGCGACCCGCTGCCCGGGTTCCCCACGGCGCGCAGGGTCACCGAGTTCGTGGAGAAGCCGGACGCCGAGCGTGCGGAGGCCTACGTGCGCAGCGGGGACTACCGCTGGAACGGCGGCATGTTCCTGGTCCGGGCGGCGACCCTGCTCGACCTGCTGGCCGAGAACCACCCCGAGCTCGCCGCGGGGCTGCGGGCGATCGCGGCGGACCCGTCGCTGCTCGAGACGCAGTGGCCGAGCCTGACCAGGATCGCGATCGACCACGCGGTCGCCGAGCCCGCCGCGGCGGCCGGCCGGGTCGCGATGGTGCCGGGTCCCTTCGGCTGGGAGGACGTGGGCGACTTCGCGGCACTGGCCGAGATGACGCCCGAGGCTGCCGGGGGGATCAAGGTCGTCGGCGAGCAGGCGCACGTCGTCTCACGCGACGCCAGCGGCCTCGTGGTGAGCACCACGGGCCGCACGGTGGCTGTCGTCGGGCTCGAGGACGTCGTGGTGGTGGACACCGGCGACGCCCTGCTCGTCACCACCTACGCCCACGCGCAGGACGTGAAGGCGGTCGTCGACGAGCTGAAGCGGAGCGGGCACCAGGAGCTGACCTGATCCGAGAGGACGTGTCAGCGGGTGCCCGCTCCTCCCGGCCTCAGGGGGCGTTGGGCTCGGGTGCGTCGGAGGCGGGGTAGGCGTCCATGAACTTCTCCACGACCGCACCGGAGGGCTCGGCGCAGTACTGCCTGATGCCCTGCTGCTTCTCCGGGCCGGTCCAGTGGGTCAGCGCGACGTGCTTGCCCTCGGGGAAGGCGCCACCGTCCTTCGACGTCCACGGGGCGGCGATGAACTTGTCGGTCTCACCGTCGAACTTCGCCGCGATCGCCTTGACCTCGCGGTAGATCTTCGTGCCCGGCTTGACGCTGTCGTCGTACCACAGGACCGTGTGGCCGTGCTCGAGGCTGTGCACGAGGCGCTCGACCTCGGGCCGGTCCCCGACGGTGTAGAAGCTGCGGATCTCCGAGCCCTGGAGGAAGTTGCCCCAGTGCGGTCCGGAGGCGGGCGGCGCCTTCGGGTAGGAGATCTTGGTGCCGGGGTTCACGTGGTCGTTGTTCCCCGTCGCCTCCTCCTTGACCACCGGGTCGCACTGGGCGGCGGACGTCGTGGCGCCGACCTCGGCCAGGGGAGTGCCCGCGTTCTTCTTCGCCTCGCGCTCGTTCTGGAGGTAGGGGATCAGAGCGGCGGCCAGCAGGCCGAGCACGACCACGATGCAGGCACCGAGGATCAGCAGGCTCCGCCTGCGTTCCTTGCGTTGCTGTTCCTTGCGGAGCTGCTCGGCGATCGCTCGCCGATTGTCGCGTTCGTTCTTCTTTGCCACTCGAGGCCAGCCTTTGATCGGGGGGTGTGCGCGGAGAGTCTACGGAGCGGCGGGTGAGATCATGACGTGCTCCCCGTGGAGGTCCGGCGTGGCGACGTCGCTGTGCGGCCGCCATCCGTGCGCGTGGGCCACCAGGCGCACCCGCTCGGCGGCCACGACCTCGTCCCGCAGCTGCCCGGACGGCAGCTGGACCCGGATGGAGACTCCTCGCGTGGAGGCCTGCAGCCCGCACGACTCGAGCGCCTCCAGCACCTCCTCGGACGTGGCCGCGCTGCCGAAGCAGTCGGGGGAGACCCCGCGTACGGCGGCGACCACCGCCTCGCGGGCACCGAGCGCGAACATGTCCTGCTGGCGGGGGCGGAGCAGCGGTCCGGCGCCCGGGCCGTGCTCGCCGGCGGGGAGCACCCGCTCGCCGAGGCCGCGCACCACCGAGACGGGTCGCGCGCCCAGCTTGCCGGTGACCAGCTCGGCCACGGAGGCCAGCTCGTCGGCGACCGCAGGTGCCGTGACCGCCAGGGGGTTGCCGTAGGAGTCGGTGCGCCCGGCGTGGTCGTCGAGGGGCTCGAGGCCCGCGACGCCGATCGCGATGTCGGTCTGTCCCTGTCGCCACGCACGGCCCGCGGTGTCGGTGAGCACCACGGCCACGTTCGGGCCGTCCTCCTCGCGGACCCGCTCACGCAGCGTGCGGGCAGAGTCGTCCGGGCTCACCGGCAGGAGCACGACGTACCCCGGGGCGACGTTGGAGGCATCCACCCCGGCGGCCGCCATCACCAGGCCCAGGTGGTTCTCCACGATGGAGGTGGGTCCTCGGCGAGCCACCACCCGGACGGTCTCGTCCCGGATCGCGGCCTCGCGGTCACCCTGGCGGACCCGGCCCTCGGCCTTGCTGACGACCTTGCTCGTGACCAGGACGATGTCGCCGTCCTGGAGGGCGTCACGCCCGGAGAGCCCACGCAGCAGGTCCCCGAGATCGGTCCCCTCGGTGATCTCGCCGATGCCCTTGACGGCCCAGGCCTCCAATCAGGCACCGCCTGTTTCTGTCTCGGCCGGTTCGATCGCGGCCAGCTCGATCGCGGTCGCGACCAGGTCGGCGGTGGCGTCGTGGTCGGTCATCCACAGGGGGACCGCGCGGCAGCGGATCCCACTGGCCTGCACCCGGTCCACGCTCGCCTCGTCGACGGTGTCCACCAGCCAGCCGTCGAGCAGGCCGCCGCCGGAACGGGCGCCGTAGTGCTCCGCGACGCCGGCCGCGGAGACCTCGACGCCGATCACGCCGAGCAGCTGGCGGGCCATCCCGTGGACGTGGTCCGAGCCGATGATGCCGGAGACGCCCACCACGGGTGCCGAGGTCGCCACGAGGGCCTCCCTGATCCCGGGCACTCCCACGATCGTGCCGATCGAGACGACCGGGTTCGACGGAGGCACCAGGACGAGGTCCGCGCCCGTGATCGCCTCGACCACGCCGGGAGCCGGCCGGGTCTCGGCGAGCCCGATCGGCACGACGCCGTACGCGGGCACCTCGGCGTGGTGACGGACCCAGTACTCCTGGAAGTGCACCGCGCGTCGCTCGTCGGTGTCCGGGTCGTCGATCACCACGTGGGTCTCGACACGGTCGTCGGTCATCGGCAGCAGCGTGAGGGCACCGGCCTCGGTGGCGGGCAGCCAGCGGCGGCACAGTGCCGCGGTGACCGCGCTGAGCGGGAAGCCGGCCTCGAGCATCTGGGTCCGGACAAGGTGGGTGGCGATGTCACGGTCGCCGAGACCGAACCAGGTCGGCTCCACGCCGTACGCCGCGAGCTCGTCCTTGGCGTTCCAGGTCTCCTCCCGCCGCCCCCAGCCGCGATCGGTGTCGATACCGTCGCCCAGGGTGTACATCACCGTGTCCAGGTCCGGGCAGACCTTGAGGCCGTGCACCCAGATGTCGTCGGCGGTGTTGGCGATCACGGTCACCGAGGTGTCCGAACCGGTGCGCTCCACCAGTCGCAGCAGGCCCTGGAGAAAACGGGCACCGCCGACACCACCGGACAAAACGGTGATACTGCTGGGCAGTGGACGGGAGCCCTGGTCAGGGCGCGAGGAGGGGCGGTCAGGGCCGCCGCCGGGGGTGCTCAGGGGGGATTCGGACATGTTCTCAAGTGTGGACCAGTTGGTCCAATACCAGACTTTCGCTTGACTTCAGGGGTACGACAGGCATGTAATCACACCAGTGTGATTAGTAACTCGGTCCGTCAGGATCGAAGGGTCGAATAGGGGCAAACACCGTGCGCGAACTGTATCTGCTCGAGGGCGATTCCGAAGACGCTGGATGGCAGGAGCGCGGGCTGTGCGCTCAGACCGATCCAGAGGCGTTCTTCCCGGAGAAGGGCGGCTCCACCAGGGAGGCCAAGAAGGTCTGCCTGACCTGCGAGGTGCGCCAGGACTGCCTGGAGTACGCGCTGGAGAACGACGAGCGCTTCGGCATCTGGGGCGGGCTCTCGGAGCGGGAGCGCCGCAAGCTGAAGAAGCAAGCCGTCTGAGGCCGGCGGGCGGGCTCCGGCCTTCCCGCCCAAGCTCGTGGACCCAGGCTCGGGGGCTCAGGGCTCGTAGTCGGGGTGCACGTCCTCGGCCGGTACCCCGAGGTAGTCCGCGAGCTGCTCCACCACGACGGTCAGCACCAGTGCCTCGAGGTCCGTGCGGGTCTCGGCCCGGTGCTCCAGGGGCCGCCTGAACAGCACCAGCCTGGCCGGCGTCGTCGGTGTCGCCGGCACCAGCGAGGCCAACGGGACCCGCGGGGCCACCCAGGTGCTCGGCAGCACGGGGATGTCCTCGACCGCGAGCTCGACCAGGGCGAGCTCCTCGGTCCACCGTGACTCGACGTCGTTCATCACCTCGACCGCGATCTGGTCGAAGCGCTCCCGCGCCGACCGCTGGGCGGGGACCGGGCCGCCGGGGGCGCCGGGTCCGAAGGCCGGGCCACGCATCCCACGACCACGCCGGTCGTGCAGGAAGCCTGCGCGCCGGGCTCCGGCGAGCTCCCCGTCGGGGACCGCCCCGATTCTGGGTGAGGGATTCTCCACGACCGCGAGCCTAATGGGCCAACCGTCCGGGGAGTTGTAACCTCACGCCGTGGGTCTCCTTCGTCGTTGTTCGCGTACTGCCTGCGGGCGCCCTGCCATCACGACGTTGACCTACGTCTACGCCGACCAGACGGCGGTCGTGGGCCCGCTGGCCACCTACGCGGAGCCACACGCCTACGACCTGTGCGACCGGCACAGCGAACGGCTCTCCGCCCCTCGCGGGTGGGAGGTGCTCCGGCTGGCCAACGACGACCACCAGGGGCCCACCTCCGACGACCTGCTCGCGCTGGCCGACGCGGTCCGCGAGGCCGCCCAGCCCAAGCCGGTCGAGGTCCCGCTCAACCCGCCCCAGCAGCCTGAGGGCACCCGCCGCGGACACCTGCGCGCGCTGCGTTCCGAGGACTGAGGCGGCACCTGCCACCGGGCGGCGCGCTGGGTAGGGTCTGCGCATGCCGAAGACCAGCGACCCCGCCAATCTCGCCGCGATCTTCAAGGCCTACGACGTTCGCGGCACGGTGCCGGACCAGATCGACGACGACCTCGCCCGTCGGGTGGGCAACGCCTTCGTCGCGGTGACCGGCGCCGATAGCGTGGTGGTCGGCCACGACATGCGCCCCTCCTCGCCCGGCATGTCCCGGGCTTTCGCCGAGGGTGCCGCGGTGGCCGGTGCCGAGGTGACGCTGATCGGCCTCGCCTCGACCGACCAGCTCTACTTCGCCTCCGGACGGCTGGAGCAGCCCGGCGTGATGTTCACAGCGAGCCACAACCCCGCGCAGTACAACGGCATCAAGATGTGCCGCGCGTTCGCCGCACCGATCGGCCAGGAGACCGGGCTGATGGAGATCCGGGACCGGGTTGCGGGGGGCGAGACGCTCACGGCCGAGCGGCCGGGCGCCGTCGTGGAGCAGGACGTGCTGGGCGACTACGCGGCCTACCTCCTCGGCCTGGCGCCGGTGAAGGGCCGCCGGCTCAAGGTGGTCGTCGACGCCGGCAACGGGATGGCCGGTCTCACCGCCCCTGCCGTGCTCGGCGAGGTCGACCTCGAGGTCGAGGAGCTGTACTACGAGCTCGACGGCACCTTCCCCAACCACGAGGCGAACCCGATCGAGCCGGCCAACCTGGTCGACCTGCAGGCCAAGGTCCGCGAGACCGGCGCCGACATCGGTCTGGCCTTCGACGGGGACGCCGACCGGTGCTTCCTGGTCGACGAGCGCGGCGAGCTGGTCAGCCCCAGCGTGCTGACCGCCCTGATCGCGGCCCGCGAGCTGCTCAAGGACCCCGGCGCCACGATCATCCACAACCTGATCACCTCGCGTGGGGTCCCCGAGATCGTGCGCGAGCTCGGCGGGGTCCCGGTGCGCACCCGCGTCGGCCACTCCTACATCAAGGCGCAGATGGCCGAGACCGGTGCCGTGTTCGGCGGGGAGCACTCGGGGCACTTCTACTTCCGCGACTTCTGGCGCGCCGACTCCGGGATGCTCGCGGCCCTGCACGCCCTGGCCGCGCTGGCCGAGAGCAGCGCCCCCCTGTCCGAGGTGATGCGTCCCTACGCCCGCCACGTCGCGAGCGGCGAGATCAACTCCGAGGTGCTCGACCAGCAGGCCGTCCTCGACGAGCTCGAGCAGACCTGGAGCGGGCGAGACGACGTGGAGGTCGACCACCTCGACGGGCTCAGCGTCACCCATGAGGACTGGTGGTTCAATGTTCGCGCGTCCAATACCGAACCCCTGCTGCGACTCAACGCGGAGGGTACGGACGCTGACACGATGACGCAGGTTCGCGATGCTGCGCTCGCCATCATCAGAAGGAGCAAGTGATGAATCTGGACAGCCATCTCCTCGACGTGATCGTCTGCCCGGCCTGCCGGCAGGCGCTCGCGGTCGACGAGGCCGCCGAGGAGCTGGTCTGCGTCGGCTGCGGCCTGGCCTACCCCGTGCGCGACAACATCCCGGTGCTGCTGGTCGACGAGGCCCGCAAGCCGGGATGAGCTTCGACGACGGCCTCCTGGACGACGAGCGGGCCCTGGCCCGCGTGGACGCGCGGCTGCGCCACCTGGCCGAGGGAGGTGCGCGGGTCCGCCGCGAGGCGCTGGCCGCCCAGGAGGCGGTCGCCCCGGCCGTCGCCCGCCTCGCCGAGGAGCGTCCCCGGGCCGTGGTGGCCGCAGGTCCGGACTCCCGGCTGCTGCGCGCGGTGCTGGAACCGGTGTGCCCCGTCCCCTTCGTGGCGTGGCCGGGCCCCGGGCTCCCGGGCTGGGCCGGCAGCCTCGACCTGGTCGTCGTACTGGCTCCCGAGGGAGCCGACGCCGCGACGGCCGCTGCCGTGGCCGAGGCCGTGCGCCGCGGCTGCCAGCTGGTGGTGGCAGCGCCGGCGAGATCCCTGGTCGGCGAGCATGCCCAGGGGCGTGACGTGATGCTGCTGCCGACCCAGACGGGGGACCAGCTGGCCGTCGCGGTGGTGGTCCTGGAGCTGCTCGACCAGGTCCACCTCGGGCCGGGCACCGACCCCGAGGTGGTCGCGAACGCGCTCGACGACATCGCGATCGCCTGCGGCCCGCACCGCGACATCGCGGTGAACCCCGCCAAGATCCTCGCGATCGGGATCGCGGACTCGAACCCGATCTTCTGGGGCGGGACCGTGCTGGCCGCCCGCGCCGGTCGCCGGATCGCGGAGTCCGTACGCCGGGCCACCGGCCGCACCGCGCTGGCGGCCGACGCCGAGCACCTGCTGCCCGTCCTCGCGGCGACCGCTCCCTCCGACGTCTTCGCCGACCCGTTCGCCGACGGCGGCCTCGAGCGCCGCCCGGCGCTGGTGGTGCTCGACGACGGGGCCGTCGACCCGGCGGTCCTCGAGACGCGGCGCCTCCTCGAGGAGACCGCCCAGGCCCACGGCGTCAGGGTGGAGACCATCTCCTCGCAGGCCGAGGGAGACGTCGCCCGCTACGCCGCGATGCTCGCCACGGGGACCTACACCGCGACGTACCTGCAGCTCGGTCTCGACGCCTGAGGCGTCAGTGAGCGCCGGCCTTCTTGCCCGGCCCGAACGGGAGCACGTGCATCACCGCGACGACCACGGCGCCCACCAGGACGCCGACCACTGCCGAGCAGGCGGTGTTGGTCAGCCAGCCCAGGACCGCGCCCATCGCGTGCCAGGAGTCGTGGGCGGCGTGCTCGAGGTCGTGGACCAGGGAGTACGGCGCATGCCAGCCGAGCTCGTCGACGCCCACGAGCAGGATGTGCCCGCCGACCCACAGCATCGCCACGATCCCCACGGCGGAGATGACCGCCAGCAGCTTGGGCATCCCCGCCACCAGGCCGAGGCCGATCCTGCGGACCGCCGCGGAGCTCCGCCCGGCCAGGGAGAGGCCGAGGTCGTCCATCTTCACGATGCCCGCGACCACGCCGTAGACCAGGATCGTGATCGCGATCGCGACCACCACGAGGATGGCGGCCCGGGACACGAACGGCTCGTCGGCGACCTCGTTCAGCGAGATCACCATGATCTCGGCGGAGAGGATGAAGTCGGTGCGGATCGCACCGGACACCACGGTGTCCTCGTCGGGCCGCTCCTCCGCGCCGGTCTTCGCCACGGCGCCGCGGTGCGCGATCCGCTCCCAGATCTTCTCCGCGCCCTCGTAGCAGAGGTAGGTGCCACCCACCATCAGGATCGGGGTCAGCAGCCACGGCAGGAACTGGCTGAGCAGGAGAGCGGCGGGCAGGATGAACAGCAGCTTGTTGCGCAGGGACCCCTTGGCGATGCGCCAGATGAGCGGCAGCTCGCGCTCGGCGGCGACGCCGTGGACGTACTGAGGGGTCACCGCGGTGTCGTCGACGACCACTCCGGCTGCCTTGGCGCTCGCGCGGCCCGCCGCGGCTCCCACGTCGTCGACGGAGGCGGCCGCCAGCCGGGCCAGTGCTGCCACGTCGTCGAGAAGGCCGAACAGTCCACCGCTCACGCCCGCGAGCCTAGCGCCGCGGACCTTGCTCGCGGCTGCTGGGCGCCGCGCGCCGCCTTGAGTAGACTGCCCCGAGCGCCTTTCGCACGAGATCGTGGCCAGACGCCGCCGCACCCCCAGGTGCGCTGACCACTCGACCCCCAGCACACAAGGACTTCACTGATGGACTACAAGGTTGCCGACCTCACGCTGGCCGACTACGGCCGCATCGAGATCGAGCTCGCCGAGCACGAGATGCCCGGCCTGATGGCGATGCGCGAGCGCTACGGTGCGGACAAGCCGCTCGCCGGCGCCAAGATCGCGGGCTCGCTGCACATGACCACCCAGACCGCGGTGCTGATCGAGACCCTCGTGGCGCTCGGCGCCGAGGTCCGTTGGGCCTCCTGCAACATCTTCTCCACCCAGGACCACGCTGCGGCCGCGGTGGTCGTGGGCCCGAACGGGACCCCGGAGGACCCCCAGGGCGTCCCGGTCTTCGCCTGGAAGGGCGAGACGCTGGAGGAGTACTGGCAGTGCGCCCAGGAGATCCTGGACTGGCCCGGGGACGAGCACCCCAACATGATCCTCGACGACGGCGGCGACGCCACGATGCTGCTCCACCTCGGCGTCCAGGCTGAGAAGTCCGGGGTCGCACCCGACCCGGCGACCGCGCACAGCACCGAGCAGCGCATCGTCTTCGAGCTGCTCAACGCCCAGCTCGAGAAGAGCACGGACCACTGGACCCCGATCGCCAACTCGGTCAAGGGAGTCACCGAGGAGACCACCACCGGGGTGCACCGCCTCTACGAGATGATGCGCGAGGACTCGCTGCTCTTCCCGGCGATCAACGTGAACGACTCGGTCACGAAGTCCAAGTTCGACAACAAGTACGGCTGCCGCCACTCGCTCATCGACGGCCTCAACCGCGCCACCGACGTACTCATCGGCGGCAAGGTCGCCGTGGTCTGCGGCTACGGCGACGTCGGCAAGGGGTGCGCTGAGTCGCTGCGCGGCCAGGGCGCCCGGGTCATCGTCACCGAGATCGACCCGATCTGCGCGCTGCAGGCCGCCATGGACGGCTACCAGGTCGACACCCTGGAGAACGTGCTGCCCCAGGCCGACATCATCATCACCTCGACCGGCAACAAGGACGTCGTGACCATCGACCACATGCAGTCGATGAAGCACAACGCGATCGTCGCCAACATCGGTCACTTCGACAACGAGATCGACATGGCCGGCCTCGAGGCGCCGGGCGTCGCCGAGCGCAAGAACGTGAAGCCGCAGGTCGACCTGTGGACCTTCCCCAACGGCAAGGCGATCATCATCCTCTCCGAGGGCCGGCTGATGAACCTCGGCAACGCGACGGGTCACCCCTCGTTCGTGATGTCGAACTCGTTCACCAACCAGGTCCTGGCCCAGATCGAGATCTTCACCAAGACCGAGGAGTACCCGGTCGGCGTCTACGTGCTGCCCAAGCACCTCGACGAGGAGGTCGCCCGGCTCCACCTCGGCGCGCTGGGGGTCAAGCTGACCACGCTCACCGAGGAGCAGGCCGCCTACCTCGGCATCCCGCAGGAGGGCCCGTACAAGTCCGAGCACTACCGGTACTGACGGGTAGTCGGGTGGCGCAGCCGGAGGTGGTGGATCGGGCACGGGTCCTCGTCGTCGACGACGACGCGGCCCTGGCCGAGATGCTCACCCTCGTGCTGCGCAACGAGGGCTTCGTGAGCCGGATCGTCACGCGTGGCGACGAGGCCATGGCCGCCTTCCGGTCCTTCCGCCCCGACGTGGTGCTGCTGGACCTGATGCTGCCCGGCAAGGACGGCATCGACGTGTGCCGTGAGATCCGGGCCGAGTCCGGCGTACCCATCGTGATGCTCACCGCGCGCAGCGACACCATCGACGTGGTCGTCGGCCTCGAGTCCGGGGCCGACGACTACGTGGCCAAGCCGTTCAAGCCCAAGGAGCTGATCGCCCGCATCCGCGCGCGGGTACGCCGCTTCGAGGTGCCCACGCCCGACGACCTCCACATCGGGGACCTCACGGTCGACGTGGCCGGGCACTCGGTGACCCGCAACGGCATGCCGATCGCCCTGACCCCCCTCGAGTTCGACCTGCTGGCCTGCCTGGCGCAGAACCCACGCAAGGTGTTCACCCGCGAGGTCCTGCTCGAGCAGGTGTGGGGCTACCGCCACGCCGCCGACACCCGGCTGGTCAACGTCCACGTGCAGCGGCTGCGGGCCAAGATCGAGGTCGACCCGGAGAACCCGACGATCGTGCTGACGGTCCGGGGCGTGGGCTACAAGGCGGGCGCGGCGGATGAGCCGTCCCTCCGCTAGCCGACGCGCGACCGAGCTGCTGACGCGACTACGAGGCCTCCCCGGCGCCGTCGCCTCCTTCTGGCGCCGTTCCCTGCGCACCCGCGTGGTGACCGCGATCGTCGTGCTCTGCGCGGTGGTGGTCGGCTCGGTCGGGTGGCTGGTGCTCCGGCAGATCACCGACGGGCTGGTCAAGGGCCGCGTCGATGCGTCCGTGGCCGAGGCCAGGACCGAGACCGCCACCGCCCGCGAGCGCCTGGGGTCGGCCGGCGGGAACGACTTCGACCCCGACACCCAGCTGCGGCTGCTGGTGGAGAGCCTGGTGGCCCGCGGCGAGGTGAAGGGCTTCGATGTGGTCGTGCGGGGCCCGGTGGGGGAGGGAAGCGACGCGGCGGGCGTCCGCACCACCCCCACGGTGGACTCCGACAGCGTCCCGGAATCACTGCGCCGCTGGGTCGAGGGCAGCGAGGACGGGCTGGCCTGGACCTACACGCGCATCGGCTACACGACCCCGGCCGACTCCGGAGCCGTGCCCCGCCGGTCGCAGCCGGGGGTGGCGGTCGGCTCGACCGTGGTGCTGCCCTCGAACGGGGGCAGCTACGCCCTGTACTACCTGTTCCCGATGGACCAGGAGCAGCGCACGCTGGTGCTGCTGCGTGGTGTGCTGCTCACCGCCGGGCTGCTCCTGCTGGTGCTCGTCGCCGGCGTGGCACTGCTGGTCACCCGGCAGGTGATCACCCCCGTGCGGCTGGCCAGGCGGGTCGCGGAGCGGATCGCCTCGGGGCAGCTCGAGGAGCGGATGCACGTGCGCGGCGAGGACGACATCGCCCGGCTCGCGATGTCGTTCAACCAGATGGCCGGGGCCCTGCAGTCCCAGATCCGCCAGCTGGTGGAGCTCTCCCGCGTCCAGCGCACCTTCGTCTCCGACGTCTCGCACGAGCTGCGCACCCCGCTGACCACGGTGCGGATGGCCGGCGACGTCCTCTACGACGCGCGGGACAGCTTCGACCCCGTCACCAGGCGGGCCGCGGAGCTGCTGCAGACCGAGCTCGACCGCTTCGAGAGCCTGCTCGCCGACCTGCTCGAGATCAGCCGCTTCGACGCCGGTGCCGCCGTGCTGGAGCTCGAGGACACCAACCTCTACGACGTCGCGCAGCGGGTCGTCGCGGCCACCGCCCCGATGGCGCTGCAGCGCGGGGTGACGGTGAGCATCGCGGACGAAGGCATGTTCATGGCGCAGGCCGACGTACGCCGGGTCGAGCGGATCGTGCGCAACCTGGTCACCAACGCGATCGACCATGCCGACTCGACCGGCGTGACGATCCGGCTGGCGAGCGACGACGAGGCCACGGCGCTGACCGTCCGCGACCACGGCGTCGGCCTGCAGCCGGGACAGTCTTCGATGGTGTTCAACCGCTTCTGGCGTGGCGACCCGGCACGCGCCCGCACCACCGGAGGCACCGGCCTCGGGCTCGCGATCGCCCTGGAGGACGCCCGCCTGCACGGCGGCTGGCTGCAGGCCTGGGGCACACCTGGCGGCGGTGCGCAGTTCCGGCTGACGCTGCCCCGGCAGGCCGGCGCCCCGCTGACGCACAGCCCGCTCCCGCTCGTTCCCAAGGACATCCGGCAGGGGGTCGGATGAGCTCGGTCGCACGTCTGCGCACGCTTCTCGTGGTCCTGCTGGTGCTGGCCGGCAGCCTCGCGGGCTGCGCCAGCCTGCCCGAGTCCGGCGAGGTGCGCCGCAGCCCCGCCGACCTCCCGGACCGACCCCAGGACGCGCCCTACTTCAGCCCGCCGGGTCCCTCGGCGGACGGCAGCCCGGAGTCGATCGTCTCGGGCTTCCTGGTCGCGATGCAGGCCAACCCGCTGAGCACCTCCATCGCCCGGGGGTTCCTCTCCGAGCGCGCCAAGGCCACCTGGCAGCCGCAGCGCGGCACGATCGTCTACGACGCCTACTCCGTGGAGCCGGTGCCCAGCGGCGTCACCGTCCGGCTGGCCGACACCCAGCGACTCGACGCGCGCGGCGCCTGGCGAGCGGGTCCGCCGGCGGGATCGGAGAGCCTCGACCTCTCGCTGGTCTCCGAGAACGGGCAGTGGCGGATCGACAACCCCGTGAACGCACTGGTCGTCCCGACCTCGTTCTTCGACCGGAGCTTCGCGCGGTTCAACCTCTACTTCTTCGACCAGACCGGGAAGACGCTGCTGCCGGACCCGGTGTTCATCCCACGGGGGGAGCAGACGGCCACCAACCTCGTCCGCGGCCTGCTCGCTGGGCCGGGGGAGGCGCTGGACGACATCAGCCGGTCCGCGCTGCCGTCGCGGACGGGCCTGGACCTGTCCGTCGTGGTGACCGAGAGCGGCGTCGCGGAGGTGCCGCTGTCCCGCGAGCTGCTCCGCGCCTCGCCGGCCGAGCTCTCCCGGGCCGTGGACCAGCTCGCCTGGACGCTGCGCCAGGTGCCCGGCATCGAGCGGGTCCGGATCACCGTCGACGGTGCTCCCGTGCCGTTGCCCGGCGGACGGGTCGACGCCTCGGTGACCTCGGGCCCCGAGTACGACGCCGCCGGCCCCTCGCGCGCCCAGCTGTGGGCGCTGCGGGGCAACCGAGTGGTCGACCTCTCCCCGGACTCGAAGGGCAGTGCCGGCGTGGGAGGGCCGTTCGGGCGGCCCGGCTTCTCGATGCGCAGCTTCGCGGTGAGCGAGCCGCCCCAGCGCATCGCCGCGGTCTCCGGCAGCGGCAGCAGCGTCTATGTGGCGGGCACCGAGGGCGGGACGAAGGGGTCGGCCGTGTCGAGCCCGCTGGTGCGGGGCACCGACGTGCTGCGACCTTCCTTCGACATGTTCGGGGACCTGTGGCTGGTCGACCGGACCCCCCGTGGTGCCCGCGTGTACCTGGTCAGCGAGGGCCGGGTCCGTCCGCTGAGGGTCCCCGGCGTCACGGGTGCCGACGTGGCCGCGTTCTCCGTCGCCCGGGACGGCAGCCGGATGGCGGTGGCGTACGCCGGCCTCCCCGCCCCGCAGGTGCGGGTGATCGACATCCTGCGCACCGACGAGGGGATCGTCTCGGGAGCAGGGGACACCCGGTCCCTGACGGCGAAGGTCCCCGAGAACGCCCGCATCCTCGACCTCGGCTGGCGCGACCCCGGCACCCTCGCGGTGCTCAGCCGCCCCAGCGCGGAGACCAGCCAGGTGAGCTTCCTGTCCACGGACGGGTCACCCACGCACCGCGACCTGATCGAGCCCAACGTCTTCCGCGGCGCGGCCCAGGCGATGGTGGTCTCCCCGGACGAGAACGTGCCGCTGCGCCTGGTCACGCCCGCCCAGCGGCTCTACACGCTCAGCGAGAACGGCAGCTGGCCCCGGACCAGCTCGAAGGTCGCTGCCGCGGCGTACGCCCCCTGACCGGAGGGCGTCCACACCCCTCACCGGGGACGCCTGGCTCCACAGGGTCCGCGGCCCAGCGCGGCGGCGACGTGGCGAGGACCAGGATCGGCGGGTGCTCGACGCCTGGCTCGACCTGGTGCACGGCGCTGCGTGCGTGGGCTGTGCCGCCCCGGGCCGGTCGCTGTGTGCCCGCTGCCGCTCCCGGCTGCCGCAGGGCGGGCGCCCGGTACGGCCCACGCCGTGTCCGCCGGGCCTGGCGGCGTGCTTCGCCGCGGGGGAGTACGACGACCTGCTGCGCGCCATGGTCCTCGCCCACAAGGAGCACGCGGTGTTCTCCCTGGCCGAACCCCTCGGCACGGTGCTCGCGAGCGCGGCCGCCCTGGCGGTGGAGCCGGCCGTCGCCACGCTGCTGGTCCCGGTGCCCTCCCGCAGCGCCGTGGTTCGTGAACGCGGCCACGACCCGGTGCTGCGCCTCACCCGTGCTGCGGCGCGGTTCCTGCGGGCTGGCGGGGCGCGCGTCCGGACCGCGTTGGTCCTGGAGCAGTGCGGCCCGGTGCGCGACCAGGCCGGCCTGAGCGCGGGGCAGCGGTCGGTCAACCTGGCCGGCTCGATGCGGGTCCGGACGGCCGCCCGGTCCGCGCTGGCCCGCCGGCCCGAGCCGGTCTCGCTGGTGGTCTGCGACGACGTGCTCACCACCGGGGCGACGGTGCGGGAGGCGCAGCGCGCCCTGGAGGACTCGGGCCTCACGGTCCGAGCAGTGGCCACGGTGGCCGCGACACGCAAGCGGCTCCCGCACCCACCGTGAGCACCAGTCTCGTCGGAGGGGGGCGCCCTACCGCTTTCAGGAGGCGCCGACTACCGTCAGGTCAACCCCCCAGGACGTTCCGGGACGTTCGGCATCGAGCGTTTCAAGCCGTGTGAACTACAGGAGGTCAGCGATGGATGTTGTGGTCAGCACTCGTAACTGCGAGGTGTCCGATCGGTTCCGCCAGCACGTCGAGGAGAAGCTCAGTCGGCTGGAGAAGCACGACCACCGGATCATCCGCGTCGATGTACTCGTCGAGAAGGAAGCCAGGGCTCGCGAGCCCGAGCGCGCCGTACGGATCGAGCTGACCGCGAAGTCCCGCGGGCCCATCGTCCGTGCCGAGGCCTGTGCCGAGGACAAGATGGCTGCACTGGACCTGGCGCTGGACAAGATGGCCTCCCAGATGCGCAAGGCCGCGGACCGGCGCAAGGTGCACCGCGGACAGCGCAAGCCCGAGTCACTGGGTGAGGCGATGGCGCGCACCGCCGTGCCGGCCGAGGAGACCGAGGAGGACACGGCCATCGAGCACAAGGTCGGTCCGGTGACGGTCACCGGCGACGGCCCGCTGGTGGTCAGGGAGAAGACCCACGCCGCGACCCCGATGAACCTCGAGCAGGCGCTCTACGAGATGGAGCTCGTCGGTCACGACTTCTTCCTGTTCGTGGACAAGGAGAGCGAGCGTCCCTCGGTGGTCTACCGCCGACGCGGTTATGACTACGGCGTGATCACCCTCGACGTCAGCTGACCGCCCCACCAGCCCCACCTGAACCTCGGTGACTACTCCCGGCGTGGTCCGAAAGGACCACGCCGGGATAGTCCATCCCGTACCCATTCGGGCCAACCTCTGCCATAGTGACCGAATGGTCGCCGATGCCACCCCTGCCCATGACGAGCCAGTGCGTGTGGTCGTCGTCGACGACCAGGAGCTCTTCCGCCGTGGACTGACGATGCTGCTCGGCGTCGAACCCGACATCGAGGTGGTCGGTGAGGCGGGCGACGGCATCAGCGCCACCGACCTGATCGTGGCCACGGTGCCCGACGTGGTGCTGCTCGACGTACGCATGCCCAAGCGCTCCGGGCTGCAGGCCTGCATCCAGATCAAGGAGCTCGTGCCGAGCGTCAAGATCATCATGCTCACGGTCAGCGACGAGGAGGGTGACCTCTACGAGTCGGTGAAGAACGGCGCGTCGGGCTACCTGCTCAAGGACTCCTCCATCGACGAGGTCGCGCAGGCGGTCCGCGTCGTCGCCGAGGGGCAGTCGCTGATCAGCCCGTCGATGGCGGTCAAGCTGATCGACGAGTTCAAGGAGATGGCCCGCACCGACCGCGAGCAGGTGATCATCCCGAAGCTGACCGATCGCGAGCTCGAGGTGCTGCGACTCGTCGCGACCGGGATGAACAACCGCGATGCCGCCCGCGAGCTGTTCATCAGCGAGAACACCGTGAAGAACCACGTGCGCAACATCTTGGAGAAGCTCCAGCTGCACTCGCGCATGGAGGCGGTCATGTACGCCGTGCGCGAGAAGCTCCTCGACATCCCCTGATCCGGCAGCCGTCACGTTGTCGGCGCTGCCGGGCATACTCGGCCCCGTGGCGACCGACCAGCTCTCCCTCGCGCAGGCGCGGCGGATCGCCCTGGTCGCGCAGGGGTTCCGGGACCCCCGGCACACCGTGCCGACGATGCGCACCTTCGCGCGCACCCTGACCCGCACCGGGGTGCTCCAGGTCGACTCGGTCAACGTGCTCCAGCGGGCCCACTACATGCCGCTGTTCTCCCGGATGGGCGTCTACGACCCCGCGCTGCTCACCCGCGCCTCGGAGAAGCACCCTCGCCGGATGGTGGAGTACTGGGCGCACGTGCAGGCGTTCATGCCCGTCGACCTGTGGCCGGTGATGCGTCACCGGATGGACAGCTTCCGCGACAGCCCGCGCTGGGGCGGCTGGCTGCAGACCAACCCCGGACTCGCCGAGGGCGTGCTGGAGCAGGTCCGCGACCGGGGGGCCACCACCGCCCGCGACCTCGACGACGAGCCGCGGGGGCCCAAGCTGCACTGGGGATGGAACTGGTCGGAGGCCCGCAAGGCCCTGGACTTCCTCTACCTCACCGGCGACCTGGCGATCGCCCGGCGCACCCCGTCCTTCGAGCCCGTCTACGACCTGGCCGAGCGGGTGATCCCTCGCGAGCACCTCGAGGCCCCGGCACTGGACGCCTTCGCCGCCACCAAGGAGCTGGTGCGCCGCGCTGCCCGCAGCCACGGCGTGGGCACGCTGCGGTGCCTGACCGACTACTACCGGCTCCAGATGCAGCCTGGGGCCGGCCAGAAGGCGGCCAGGCTCGCGGTCGACGAGCTCGTCGAGGACGGCGAGCTGCTGCCGGTGCAGGTCGAGGGCTGGCAGCGACCGGCGTACCTCCACCGCGACGCGGCCCTGCCCCGGCGGGTGGACGCGCGCGCGGTGCTGAGCCCCTTCGACCCGGTGGTGTGGGAGCGCGAGCGCACCGAGCGGCTCTTCGACTTCCACTACCGCATCGAGATCTACGTGCCCGAGGCCCAGCGCCGCTACGGCTACTACGTGCTGCCGTTCCTGCTCGGCGACCGGATCGTGGGCCGGGTCGACCTCAAGGCCGACCGCCGCACCGGCCGGCTGCTGGTCAAAGCGGCGTACGCCGAGCCCGGTGCGCCGGCCGAGACCGCGGCCGAGCTGGCCGAGGAGCTGCGCGAGCTGCAGCGCTGGCTCGGGCTCGAGGACGTCTGCGTCGACCCCCGGGGCGACCTCGCTCCCGCGCTGGCCGCCGAGCTTTCCACCGGGTCGTCCACCGGGCCGTCCACCGGGCCTGCGTGAGCAGCGCGCCGGTGCGCGGATGGTGCAGGGTGGGGTGATGAGCGTGGTCCGGCACCCCTTCTTCGCCCGTCTCTACAGCCGGGTGATCGCGCCCGGCATCGCCAAGCAGGGCGGTGACGCCCTCCGCCGGCGGGTGCTGGCGGGCCTGAGCGGGACGGTGGTGGAGGTCGGAGCCGGCGACGGGGCGAACTTCGGGTTCTATCCCGCGGAGGTCCAGCGGATCGTGGCCGTCGAGCCCGAGCCCTACCTGCGGGCGAAGGCGGCGGCCCGCACGGAGGAGCGCGTCGAGCTCCACGACGCGGTGGCCAGCGACCTGCCCCTGGGTGACGGCACCGCGGACGCGGTCGTGTTCAGCCTCGTGCTCTGCTCGGTGGACCAGCCGGCGGCCCTCGCCGAGGCCCGGCGGGTGCTGCGGCCCGGTGGCCAGCTGCAGTTCCTCGAGCACGTCCGTGCCGAGGAGCCGCGCATCCGCCGGCTGCAGCGGGTCCTGGACTCGACGGTGTGGCCGCTGCTCGGTGGCGGGTGCCGCCTGTCCCGGGACACCGAGTCGGCGATCAGCCGGGCGGGATTCGCGATCACGGAGATCGACCGGTTCCACTTCCCCGACGGGGTGCGCGGTCCCTCGTCGTGGGTGATCGCCGGAAGCGCCGTACCCGCTGGGTGAGTCGGATTGAAACAATGCTCCACCCCGGAGCGTTACGATACTTGAAGGGCCCAGCCGTGACGCTCAGTCGCGCCCGGCCACGACCCCAGTGAAGGTCCCACCCCCAAGTTCCCCAGGAGTTATCCGCGTGTCGCTGATCGACAAGGTCCTGCGCATCGGCGAGGGCAAGATCCTGCGCCAGCTCGAGGCCATCGCCAAGGCGGTCAACGCCATCGAGGACGACTTCGTGGCCATGTCCGACGAAGAGCTCCGCGCGATGACCGACGAGTTCAAGGACCGGCTCGCCAAGGGGGAGACCCTCGACGACATCATGCCCGAGGCGTTCGCCACCGTCCGCGAGGCCGCCAAGCGCGTGCTCGGCCAGCGGCACTTCGACGTGCAGATCATGGGTGGCGCGGCGCTCCACCTCGGCAACATCGCCGAGATGAAGACCGGTGAGGGCAAGACCCTGGTCTCGACCCTTCCGGCGTACCTGAACGCGCTCGCCGGCAAGGGCGTCCACGTGGTCACGGTCAACGACTACCTCGCCAAGTACCACGCGGAGTGGATGGGCCGGGTGCACCAGTTCCTCGGCCTGACCGTCGACGTGATCCTGCCCGACATGCGTCCGGCTGAGCGTCGCGTCGCCTACAACGCCGACATCACCTACGCCACCAACAACGAGCTCGGGTTCGACTACCTGCGCGACAACATGGCCAACTCGCTGGAGGACTGTGTCCAGCGCGCGCCGTTCTTCGCCATCGTCGACGAGGTCGACTCGATCCTGATCGACGAGGCGCGCACGCCGCTGATCATCTCGGGCCCGACCCAGGACGAGGTGGAGTGGTACGCCGAGTTCGCGAAGGTCGCGACCAAGCTGACCAAGGACGTCGACTACGAGGTCGACGAGAAGAAGCGGACCGTCTCCATCCTCGAGCCGGGCATCACCAAGGTCGAGGACTACCTCGGCATCGAGAACCTCTACGAGTCCGCGAACACCATGCTGATCTCGTTCCTGAACAACTCGATCAAGGCCAAGGAGCTGTTCCGAAACGACAAGGAGTACGTCGTCATCGACGACGAGGTCCTCATCGTCGACGAGCACACCGGCCGCATCCTGTCGGGTCGCCGCTACAACGACGGCCTCCACCAGGCGATCGAGGCCAAGGAGGGCGTGACCGTCCGCGAGGAGTACCAGACCCTCGCCACGATCACCCTGCAGAACTACTTCCGCCTCTACGAGAAGCTCTCCGGCATGACCGGTACGGCGATGACCGAGGCCTCGGAGTTCGACAAGATCTACAAGCTCGGCGTGGTCCCGATCCCGACCAACAGGCCGATGGCCCGGATCGACCAGAAGGACCTGATCTACCGGACCGAGGAGGCGAAGTTCGACGCGGTCGTCGAGGACATCGCCGAGCGTCACAAGAAGGGCCAGCCGGTCCTGGTGGGCACCACCTCGGTGGAGAAGTCCGAGCGCCTCTCCGGCCTGCTCAAGCGCAAGGGCGTCCCGCACTCGGTGCTGAACGCCAAGATGCACGCCGACGAGGCGAAGGTCGTCGCGATGGCCGGTCACCGGGGCGCCGTCACGGTCGCCACCAACATGGCCGGTCGAGGCACCGACATCATGCTGGGTGGCTCGACGGAGTTCCTCGCCGACCAGGAGCTGCGCGACCGCGGGCTCGACCCGGTCGAGAACGCCGAGGAGTACAACGCGGCGTGGCCCGAGACCCTCGAGCGCATCACCGCGCAGGTGAAGGCCGAGCACGACGCGGTCACCGAGGCCGGTGGGCTCTACGTGCTGGGCACCGAGCGGCACGAGTCGCGCCGCATCGACAACCAGCTGCGTGGACGGTCCGGGCGTCAGGGTGACCCGGGTGAGTCCCGGTTCTACCTCTCGCTGGGCGACGACCTGATGCGGCTGTTCAAGTCCGACTGGGTCGAGCGCGTGCTGCTCGCTCTCAAGGTCCCCGACGACGTCCCGATCGAGAACAAGTCGGTGACCAAGTCGATCCAGTCCGCGCAGTCGCAGGTCGAGGCGATGAACTTCGACTCCCGCAAGAACGTCCTCAAGTACGACGACGTGATGAGCCGTCAGCGCGAGGTCATCTACGGCGAGCGCCGGGCCGTGCTCGAGGGTGCCGACCTGCACGACCAGGTCGTCACGATGATCGACGACACCATCGCCACCTACGTCACCGCGGCCACCGAGAGCTTCCCCGAGGAGTGGGACCTCGACGCGCTGTGGGAGGCGATGAAGTCCATCTACCCGATCTCGCTGCGCTACCAGGACCTCGAGCGTGAGGCCGGCGGTCGCGACGGCATGGACCGCGAGACCCTGGTCGCCGACCTGCAGGCCGACGCGCAGAAGGCCTACCAGGCCCGCGAGGCCGAGGTGGGCTCGGAGGTGATGCGCGAGCTCGAGCGCCAGGTGATGCTCTCCGTGCTGGACCGCAAGTGGCGCGAGCACCTCTACGAGATGGACTACCTGCGCGAGGGCATCGGCCTGCGGGCGTACTCCCAGCGGGACCCGCTCGTGGAGTACCAGCGCGAGGGCTTCGACATGTTCAACGCCATGAAGGAAGGCATCCGCGAGGAGACCGTCGGCTTCCTGTTCAACCTCGAGGTCCAGGTCGACGACGACGAGGACGACGACGAGGACGAGGAGGAGCTGGTGGCGGCCAACGCCGTCACCGACACCCTCGAGGCCGCGCAGCACGTCCACGTCCACGACGACCACGCCCACGTGCCGAGCATCAGGGCCAAGGGGCTGCAGACGCCCAAGGCGCCGCAGAACCTGACCTACACGGCACCGAGCGAGGACGGCGACGCCGAGGTCTTCACCGAGCCCGGCACGGTCACGAACGCGGACAACCCCTACGCCGGGGTCAGCCGCAACGCGGAGTGCCCCTGCGGGTCGGGCAAGAAGTACAAGAAGTGCCACGGCGCTCCGGGCGGGCCGACCGGCCTGACCGCGCGTCCGGCCGGCTGAGCCGGGGGAGAGGCACGGCGCTGCGGTGTACGTCAGTTGTTCCTGCGGTCGTCAGCACTGGGGACGCTACGGGGCGGCGGGGCTGCTGCTGACCGACCCCGGTCGCACCGGGGTGGTGCTGCAGCACCGCTCGGCGCGGGTCCACCAGGGCAACACCTGGGCGTTCATGGGCGGCGCGATCGAGCGCGGCGAGGACCCGGCGACGGCTGCCCTCCGCGAGGCCCACGAGGAGAGCCGCCTCGACGCGAGCGGCGTCACGGTGCTGCGAGACGTGCCCGGTCTCCAGCACCCGGAGTGGCGCTACACCTACGTCCTGGCGCAGACGCCGCGGCCCGAGGACCCGGAGCTGCCGGGTGGCTCGAGCTGGGAGGCCGACCGGACCACCTGGGTCGACCTGGACGCGGTCTCCGGCCTGCGGCTGCACCCCGTGCTGGCCGAGGACTGGCCCTGGCTGCACGCGCTGCTGCGCACCGGCGACTGAGCCTGCTCGGCACCGGCGGCTGAGTCACGGTCACGTCGCGGTGCGCCGTATGCTCGGAGCCGGGGTCGCGACCGATGGAGGCAGGAAGACCATGCGCGGCGGCTACGGCACCAGTGACCACGGCACGCTCGCGGACCGCAACCGGACCCTGCGCCCCGCTCCGGCGGCGGTGCCGCCGGAGCCTGAGCGTCCCGCTGAGCGTTCCCCGGGGCGTCCCCCGAGTCCCGCCCGGCACTGCCACGTGCACGGTGAACCGAGCCTGCTGGTGGAGTGGCGACGCGGCGCGACGCAGTGGGAGGGCCGCGTGATCAGCGTGAACTGGCTGGGCGAGGCAGGCGGCTGGGCGACCGTGGAGCGGTGGGTCGCCGCCGGGGAGATCGAGCGCAGCTGACGTCCCCGGCTGCGGGATCGTCAGCCCGAGTCACCCGAACTCCAGCGCGGTGCAGCACCAGCGACCGCCGAGGTGCTCGATGCGGGCAGCGATGGCACGTGAGCGCTCGCCGTGCCGGACGTGGATGCTGATCTCCGCGGCACCGGCGGACGGGCAGAACACGCGCACGCTGCGCACCTGGCTGCGCAGCCGGCGCATCCGCCGGTCCCCGGGCGTGGTCCGGGCGAGCAGCGCCGCCCGCCGCTGCAGGTCGGCGTAGACGCTCTCGGTGGTCCACCGCAGCAGTTGGCTCGGACCCCGGTCGCCGCCGACGACCTCCACGACCGCGCTCGCGAACCGGTGCGCGAAGGCCTCGAGCTCGGCACGCTGCCCCGGGAGCACCCGCAGGCCGGCGGCGCGGGTGGGCCGAACCGGGGTGTCGTAGGCGAGCGCGAGGGTGCCCTGCACGCTGGCGAGCGGGACGGGGTGGGGGCCTGAGGAGCGGTGGGCGGGCATGGTCATGGCTACTCCTGGTGGTGACGGCTGGACTCGTGGGCGGTTGCGGGGACGACCAGTCGCTGTCCTGGCCGGATCAGGTCCGGGTCGGGTCCGATGACGTGTCGGCTGCGGTGGTGGACCCGCTCCACGAGGGCGGCGACCTCCGCCGTACGGGCGTCAGCCGGGAGGCGACGCTCCGCGATCCGCCACAGCGCGTCGCCCGGCCGGACCAGCACCCACTCGCGGACTTCCGTGATGCCACCCGTGGGCCGGGCGGGGGGCCGCAGGTCGGCGCCGGCAGCCGGTGACCCGGGGGCGGCGACCAGCGCAATCCCTACTCCGGCCAGCAGCGCCCGGCGCAACGACGGCGGACAGGCCACCCATGCGGTGGCGCGCAACCGGCCCGCGGAGGCAGCCTCGACTGTGGCGGCCGCGCACAGCAGCGCACCCCACGCAGCTGCCCCGAACAGCATCCAGGCGGCGCCAGCGGCCAGCAGGTGGTCGAACCCGTCGGGGGCGGCGTGGCGCAGCGACTCGGTCAGCGCCGCCACACCCCGCACCGCGACGAGGCTCAGCAGGAGCAGCCCGGCAGCCCTGGTTCGCGGCAAGAGGATCTGTTTCATGCTCGATGCTTCCGTTTGCTTGCGTTTGCATCAGTCAAGGCCTGCGGTAGACCAGTGTCAATCGCTTGTCCACAGCCGGTTTGCTCCGACGGGGAAGGGGCACCACAGGTGGCATGGGTTGGGAAGAGTCGATGTTCGCGGTGTTCGAGGACCTCGAACAGCAGGCCACGGGCCTGCAGCTCGCGGAGCGTGACGCGGAGGTCGCGGACCTCAGCGTCGCGGAGTACTCACGGATCACCCTGGCTGCCCGGCTGCACGCCTCCGTCGGGATGCACCTGCGGATGCGCCTGGTGGGCGGTGCCCAGGTGGCCGGGCGGCTGGCCAGGGTCGGCGAGGACTGGCTGCTCCTGGTCGACCACAGCGCCGAGTGGATCGTGCGCCGCGACGGGGTCGCCACCCTCTCCGGCCTGTCCTCACGAGCCGACAGCGAGGAGACCTGGACCGTGATGGACCGGCTCAGCCTGCGCGCGGTGCTCCGACGGATGTCGAGCGTGAACGAGAGCTGCCAGGTGCACTTCGCCGACGCCCATCACTCCCAGGGCCGGGTCGGGCGCGTGGGCAGGGACTTCTTCGAGCTGCACGTGGGCGAGGGGGAGAGCCGTAGCGTGCAGGTCGTGCCGGTGATGGCCGTCGCTGCGCTCCAGGGGCGCACCGAATGAGCGGACCTCAGTCCTTGGCGGGCGCTGACCCCTCGACGAACGGGTGCTCGTCCACGAACCGGTCGGCGTCGGCGTACGCCCGCTCGATGTAGGCCTCGAGCTCGCTGGCCTCGACCCGCCACTGACCCCGCCCCCCGATCTTGAGGGCGCGCAGCTCCTTGCGGCGGACGAGTGCGTAGACCTGTGCGCTCGAGGTGTTTAGGATCTCCGCCACGTCGGCAAGCTGCAAGAACCTCGGGGTCGCGCTCATGTGTCCCACTGTGCCAGTGTTCACGTGCGGTTGCGAGCGGACGACACACGTTGCCTGTGGATGGCTCCACCGAGGAAGGGGCACACGCGATGACGACGGTGGCGCAGCAGGAGACCGGGGCACCACGCGCGGTGCGGCCCCGTCCACCGGGCTGGCGAAGCCCCCGGCTCGTCCTCGGGATCGTGCTCGTCACCGGCTCGGTCGTGCTGGGTGCGCGGCTGCTCGCGGCAGCCGACGACACCGTCGGGGTGTGGGCGCTGAGCCGCAGCCTCCCCGCGGGAGCCGCCGTGGAGGCGGGCGACCTGGAGCGGCGCGAGGTGCGCTTCCCGGACGAGGCCACCGCGGACGGCTACCTCTCCAGTGACGACGACGTCCCCGTGGGCACGACCCTGAACCGTCCGGTCTCCGCCGGGGAGCTGCTGCCGCGCTCGGCGTACGCCGCGACCGATGACGCGGGCCTGGTCGAGGTGCCGATCAGCGTCGTCGCCGACGACCTCCCAGCGACGGTCAGGCAGGGCTCGGTGATCGACGTCTGGGTCGCGCCCAAGGCTCCGGCCGCCGGGGAGGAGCGGCCCCGGGCCACCCCGGTGCTCACCGACGTGGTCGTGGTGGCGGTGCCCCGCAGCTCCGAGTCCCTGGCGCCCCAGACGACGCGCCAGGTGATCGTCGGTGTTCCCGACTCCCGCAGCTCGGCCCTCGGGTCCGCGCTGGGAAGCATGTCCGAAGGACGCGTCGTCATCGCCCGGAAGGGCTGAACCGGTGGCCGAGCGGGTCACCGTCCTCCTCGCCGCCGCGGGCGAGCCCTGGGAGGCCTCGGCGCTGGGCCTGCTCGGCGACGACGACGCGAGCGTGGTGCTCAAGCGGTGCGTGGACCTGACCGACCTCCTCGCCAGCGCCGCGACGGGGGAGGCCGACGTCGCGGTGGTCTCCGGGGACCTGGGCGGTCTCGACGCGGACGCGGTGATGCGCCTGCTGCGCGACGACGTGCGCTGCGTCGCCGTCGGTGGGGACGCGGACGGGCTCGGCCGGATCGGGGTGGTGGCAGTGGTTCCCCGGGCCGACCTCGATCAGCTGCCCGACGCGGTGGCCACGGCAGGCTCCCGCGAGCTGGTGATCGACCCCGAGCCGGCCGCCGACGGCCGGCTGGAACCCATCGAGGCGTCCGGCCGGCTGGTCGCCGTACACGGTCCTGCAGGCGCCCCGGGGCGCACCACGCTCGCGATCGGCCTGGCTGCTGAGCACGCCCACCGCGGCGACCCCACCGTGCTGGTGGACGCGGATCCGCACGGCGGGGCGGTGGCGCAGCACCTCGGGGTCCTCGACGAGGTCTCGGGCCTGCTCGCGGCGGCCCGACTGGTCAACGCCGGGTCCCTGGACGCCGTTGCCTTCGCGCGCTGCCGGCGCCGGGTGGGTGACCACTTCGAGGTGCTCACCGGCCTGCCCCGTCCCGACCGCTGGGTGGAGGCACGACCGGGGGTGCTCGACGCCGTCCTGGAGAGTGCGCGCGAGGTCGGCGACGTGGTGGTCGACACCGGGTTCAGCCTCGAGGACGAGGCCGACCTGGGGCGTCACGTGTCGCGCAACCAGCTCACCCTGGACGCCGTCGGCGCCGCGGACCACGTGGTGGCGGTCGGCACCGCCGAGCCCACCGGGCTGGCCCGACTGGCGCGCACCCTGGTGGAGCTGCGCGACAGCACCGATGCGCCGGTCACGGTGGTGGTCAACCGGATGCGGGACTCGCTGGGGTGGAGCCGGCGCGACATCACCGGCATGGTCGAGGGCTACGTGCGCCCGGCGGGGGTGCACTTCCTGCCCGAGGACCGCGCCACGACCGACCGGGCGCTGGTGGCCGGTCGCGCCCTCACCGAGCTGGGTGACTCAGCGCTGCGTCGCGCCGTGACCAAGGTGCACGACTCGGTGCTGGCGGGTCACAAGCCGCCCATCAGCAGGTAGAGCCCGGTGGCGGTGTAGAAGACCATCACCATCAGCATGCCGATCTGCCCGGTGACCTGGTGCCGCGCGGGGAGCAGCGCGATCGCCCTGTCGTGGGCGGCGATCACGCCGACCACGTGGCCCGTGATCACCGCGAGCACCTTGATCACGGCGAGCAACGTGGGGTGGAACGAGAGCCAGTAGTTCACCGACAGGTCCGCCGTGCCGAGCAGGTTGTCGCCGCGCACGAGCGGGTCGCTGAGCTGGATCAGGGTGACCTGGCCCTGCTCGAGCAGGTAGGTCAGGTAGTGCGCGGTCATGTAGCCCACGATGATCGGGATCACCGAGTGCGCCAGCCGGCCGGGCAGCTCGCGGCGGCCTACGGCGCGCGGGCCGGTGCGGTCGACGCCGGTGGACATCGCCGCCACGCAGAACGTGAGCGCGACCACCAGGCAGAACACCAGCATCGCGACCGAGTTGACCAGCGTCGAGTCGAGCCCGACGTCGCGGACGAACCGCTGCCACTGGATCGTGTCCTTGTAGCTGTCGAAGGCGGTGGAGCCGAACAGCACCGCGACCACGGCGACGAGGCCGGGGCGGGGGACGACCGTCGCGAGGTTGGCCAGGGGGCTGCGCACGACGAGCCGGCCGTCCTCGCGGCCCCACACCGAGAGCTTCGCGACCAGGTTGGAGTAGACCTCGAAGGGATCGGCGCGCTCGAACCACTCCTCGCCGAACACGGCCGCACCGATGAGCATCAGGGCGAGGTAGCCGGCCAGCCAGACCCGGACCGTGCCCAGGTAGGCGCTCTGCGGGTTGACCAGCTCCTGCCACACGAACGCGAACAGGCCGGCCGCGGCGGGCCAGTAGCCCAGCTTCGCCGGATAGGTCACCAGGCCGACGCGGGGGTCGCCTCCGGTGACCTTGGCGAGCAGCAGGTTGAGGGTGCGCACCGGGCTGAACGCGCGGACCACCGGGCCCAGGAGGAGCGAGGCGGGGACCAGCCCCACCCACACCAGCACGTAGAAGGTGCCCAGCGCGGGGTTGTTGACCAGGTCGGGACCCCAGACCAAGGCCCAGGCGACGTAGCCGAAGAACGCCAGGCCGAGGACCCGGAGCGTCCAGGCGAACCAGGCGCTGTCGACCACGCCGGCGAGCGCCGCCGGGGTGGGGCGGCCGCGGCGGGTGTCCTCGTAGCGGGGCTTGCGCCAGGCCAGGGCGAGGACGCAGAAGGAGACGACCAGCGCGGCGATCGCTGCGGCGACGGCCAGGTCGAGGGGGAGGGGCAGGTCCTTGGCGCCCCCCAGCCCGTGCATCGGGATAACGGCCGGCACCAGGCCGACCACCTCGCCGGTCACGGGGCTCAGCGCACCTGGAGCTGCACGACCAGCTGGTGGAGGTCGTGGGACTCCACCTCGACCACTCCGGGCTTGTCGATGGTGAGCTCGTGGTCGGAGGTGCCCGCGGGGTAGGCGATCTCCTGCTCCGGGGAGCTGTGCACGTGCAGCTCGCCGGCCTCGTCAGCCACCACGTGCAGGGTGAACGGCTTGCCTGCCTCCACCTTCTTCACGACTCCGTCAGGGGTGACCTTCCCACCCTTGAAGGTGATGTCGATCGTGGTGCCCTTCGGCTTCGCGGGCTCCTGGGTGGGCTCCGTGGCGGTGGGGGTCTCGCTCGGCGCGCTGGTCGGCGCCTCGGAGGACTTCGGCTGCTCGGCCGAACCCGAATCGTCGCTCCCGCATCCGGCTACCAGGAGCCCGAGGACTGCGGTCACCGCGACCGCGCCGGTGCGAAATGGGAGTGGCATATATTCCTCCATCTGGTGGTACGGGCGTTCGGTCCGGTCCTGCGCTCTGCCAGAATCCCATGTGGCCCAACGGTTCCGGGGTACGGGGTCGCGTGATCATGAGCACTGTCACAGGTTCTCCGGATGGAGGTGGGTGAATGCGCGAGCGGCTCCGCGCGAGCGATCTCGCCCTGCTGGCGGAGGAGACTCCGCACACGCCGATGCACAACGCCACCCTGGAGATCTTCGACCCGGGTGACTCGGGCTTCGACTACTCGGCCCTGCTGACCCACATCGACGACCGGATCGCGTTCGTCCCGCGCTACCGCCAGCGCATCCGCCGGGTCCCCGGGCGCCTCGCCAACCCCGTCTGGGTCGACGACGAGGACTTCGACCTCGCCTACCACGTACGGCGCTCCGCGCTGCCGCGCCCGGGCACGCTGGACCAGCTGCGCGAGCTCACCGCGCGGATCATGTCGCGTCGCCTGGACCCGGACCGCCCGCTGTGGGAGATGTACTTCATCGAGGGGCTCGAGGGCGGCCGGGTCGCGCTGCTCTCCAAGTCCCACCAGATCCTCGTCGACGGCATCTCGACCGTCGACCTCGGCCAGGTGCTGCTCGACGTCGACCCGGGGCCACGACAGCTGGTCCTCGACGACTGGCGGCCCGAGGACGAGCCCACTCCCACCAGCCTGGCGCTCAGCGCCCTGGTCGAGTCGGCGCGCGACCCGCTCGTCGCCGTGGCCACGATGCGCAGCAACGCCGAGGCAGTGGGCCGCACGTTCTCTGGTGTCGCCGCCAGGGCCGGCTCGGTGGCGGGGTCGCTGTCACGTCGGCGGCCCGCGATCGACTCGCTGTTCAACATCGAGCCGTCCGCCCAGCGCCGGCTGGTGTGCGTGCGCACCTCGCTCAAGGACTACCGCAAGATCCGCCGGGTCCACGGCGGCACCGTCAACGACGTGATCCTGGCAACACTGTCCGGGGCCGTCCGGGCGTGGCTGATGACCAGGTCCGAGTCGGTCCCTGCGGGGCGCAGGCTCCGGGCGCTGGTGCCGATGAGCGTGATCGACGAGGAGCTCGAGCCGACGTCGCTGGGGTCCCAGGTCGTCGGGCACCTCGTCGACCTGCCGATCGGCGAGGGCTCGCCCGTCGTACGCCTGCACCAGGTCTCCTACGCGCTGCGCGCCCACAGCGAGACCGGTCGGGCCGTCGCGGCCGACCGGATCGCCGGCGTCGCCGGGTTCGCGCCCACCACGTTCCACTCGCTGGGTTCGCGGGTGGCCTTCAAGGAGGCCCGCGGGAGCGTGAACCTGGTGATCACCAACGTCCCCGGCCCCCAGTTCCCGATGTTCCTCGCCGGTGCCGAGATGGTGGAGACCTACCCGGTGCCGCCGCTGTTCCCGGGGTTCTCGCTCTCGGTGGGAGTGACCTCCTACGACGGCGCCGTCTACTACGGGATCAGCGCCGACCGCGACGCCCTCCCGGACGTCGACGTGCTGGGGCTGTGCGTGCGCGAGGCCCTCGACGAGCTGGTCGACAGCGCCAGCGAGAGCCGCGTCCGCGCCCCGCGCGGGCGCAAGAATCCCGGCAAGCCGTGAGTGTTCGCATCTACGTGCCCGCGACCCTGCGCACCCTCGAGCGGATCAGTGAGCACGGCGGGATCGGACCCTCGCCGGTGCACGCCCACGCCGTGACGCAGTGGCTGCGCGCCGAGTGGCCCGAGGCGGACGAGGAGGAGCTGGCGTACGCCGCCCTGATGGCCGCCGCCGACGACGCGGCCGCCGCGCTTGCTGCCGCCGGTGAGGACGAGGAGGAGCGGCCGCGCCGGGTCGTGCTCGTCGCCGAGGTCCCCGGCGTCGTGGAGGACCCCGAGTCCACGGCGGTCACGGCCGACTCGGCCATCTCCCTGCGGGTGGTGGCGGCCGTGCACGCCGACACCGAGGACATCGACCCCACCGCCGGCGACGAGCTCGGCGACCTCGGCTGGTTCGGCGTTCAGGAGATCCCCGAGCTGATCGAGTAGGCCCGGGTGCCACGGGCCGGCCTGCCACGGTGTGGACGGTCCCGGCGCTCGGGTTGGTCGCGCTCGGCGGTGTCTGAGAACATCGCGAGCATGGATGCGATCACCACGCCCCCCGCTCCGGTCAACGAGGCGAACCTGAACTACGCCCCCGGGAGCCCCGAGCGGGTCGCCGTCGAGGCGGAGCTCGCGCACCTGGCCGCCAGCCCGGTCGACCTCACCGCGACCATCGGCGGTCGCAAGCAGCTGGGCGGCGGCGCGGAGATCCAGGTCGTCCAGCCGCACGACCACGCGAGCGTGCTCGGCGTACTGAAGAACTCCACGAAGCGTGACGCCCAGGCCGCGGTGAGGGCCGCCAGCGAGGCAGCCCCCGCCTGGCAGGCGATGTCCTTCGACGACCGGGCCGCGATCATCCTCAAGGCCGCCGACCTGCTGGCCGGCCCGTGGCGGGCGCGGCTCAACGCCGCCACCATGCTCGGGCAGTCCAAGACGGTGTGGCAGGCCGAGATCGACGCGGCCTGCGAGCTGATCGACTTCTGGCGGTTCAACGTCCACTACGCCCGCGGAATCCTGGCCGAGCAGCCGATCGCGAACAGCCCCGGGGTGTGGAACCGCACCGACCACCGGCCGCTGGAGGGGTTCGTCTACGCGATCACGCCGTTCAACTTCACCGCGATCGCCGGCAACCTGCCCACGGCCCCGGCGCTGATGGGCAACACGGTCATCTGGAAGCCCTCACCGACCCAGCAGCTCGCCGCGCACCTGACCATGGAGCTGCTCGAGGAGGCCGGGCTGCCGCCGGGCGTGATCAACATGCTCCCCGGGGACGGTCTCGAGGTCTCCGAGGTGGTGCTCAACCACCGTGACCTCGCCGGCATCCACTTCACCGGGTCCACGCCCACGTTCCAGAAGCTGTGGGCGACGGTGGGGGAGAACCTGACCGGCTACCGCGCCTACCCGCGGATCGTGGGCGAGACCGGCGGCAAGGACTTCATCGTCGCGCACCCCTCGGCCGACGTGGACGTGCTCCGGGTGGCGATGATCCGCGGCGCGTTCGAGTACCAGGGGCAGAAGTGCTCGGCCGCCTCGCGTGCCTACGTGCCGCGGTCGGTGTGGAAGAAGCTCAAGGACCAGCTGGTCGCGGAGACCGAGAACCTCACGATGGGCAACGTCACCGACCTGTCCAACTTCATGGGCGCGGTGATCGACGACCGGGCGTTCGCCAAGCACAAGAAGGCGATTGCGCGAGCCAAGCGCTCCCAGAAGCTGGACATCCTCGCCGGCGGGCAGGTCGACGACTCGGTGGGCTACTTCGTGCGGCCCACGATCGTGGAGTCGAGCGACCCGACGGACGCGGTCTTCAGCGAGGAGTACTTCGGCCCGATCCTCGCCGTGCACGTCTACGACGACGACCGCTTCGAGACGGTGGTCGACCAGATGGAGTCGTTCGCGCCGTACGCACTGACCGGTGCGGTCATCGCCCAGGACCGCGAGGCGATCGCGTGGACGATGAACCGGCTGCGGTTCGCGGCCGGCAACTTCTACATCAACGACAAGCCCACCGGGGCCGTGGTCGGCCAGCAGCCCTTCGGTGGTGCCCGCGCCTCGGGGACCAACGACAAGGCCGGGGCTCCCGGCAACCTGACGAGGTGGGTCTCGGCGCGCTCGATCAAGGAGACGTTCGCGCCGCCCAAGGACCACCGTTACCCACACATGGGCTGATCCGTGACACCACTCGAGACGGCCCTGTACTCCCTACCGCAGCACCTGGGTCCGCTGCACCCTGTCGAGCAGGCCCTGACCCTGGCCCTCGCCTTCGGCCCCTTCCTGCTCCTCGGCCTGACCATCTGGCTCAGTCGCCGCCGCGACGCCCGCGAACGCGCGGCCGAGGCGGAGGGGACTGGCACGTCGGAGGCTGGCACGTCGGAGGCTGGCGACGACCAGACCCGCCGACCGGGCACAAACGGCACGCTGTAGCTCGCCGAGCGGGCACAAACGTCGCGCTGTAGCTCGCCGAGCGGGCAGATGTGTCGCGCCTTCTGACTAGGGTCGGCCCATGACCCAGATGCGACGCGCCCAGGCGCCACTGGCGGGCGGCGAGGCCGAGGTACTCAGGGGCTTCCTCGACCACCACCGGGACACCCTGCGATGGAAGACCGACGGTCTCGACGCGGACCAGCTCGACCAGCGCCTGGCCCCGTCGGCGATGACCCTCGGCGGTCTGCTCAAGCACATGGCCTACGTCGAGGACTGGTGGCTCAACCAGGTCTTCGCCGGGAACCCCGAGCCGGAGCCCTGGGCGTCGGCGGACTGGAAGGCCGACCCGGATTGGGACTGGCACACGGCGACCGACCACACCCCGGACGAGCTGCGTGCGCTGCTGGACGAGTCGATCGTTGTCTCAGAGACGATCCTGGGAGAGGCGCTGGCCGGGCCCGATGGGCTCGACGCACTCTCGGTGCGGACCAGCCGCAGCCGGCGAAACCAGCGGTACAGCCTGCGCTGGGTCCTGGTGCACATGATCGAGGAGTACGCGCGGCACAACGGCCACGCCGACCTCCTGCGGGAGTCCGTCGACGGCAAGGTGGGCGCTTAGTGCCCGCTCGGCGCGATTGAGCGTGACGTTTGTGCCCGGTCAGCGAACTACAGCGTGACGTTCTTGCCCGGTCGGCGGGCTAGGGGCGGGACAGCCAGTCGACGCCGACCTCGTGCTCGGCGCGGAGCGCGCGGCTCAGGAGGCCCGCGACCAGACCCTCGATCTTGCCGCCGATCAGGGGGATGTTCACCTTCACGGTGAGATTGACCGTCTCGGTGGTGCCGGCGGGGTCCTCGGTGAGCATCGCGGTGCCGCTCATCTCGCCGGGCTTGCCGGGGATGGAGACGTGGATGTTGCCCTTGGCCGGGGCGGTCCAGTCCTCGGTCTGGACGATGTTGATCTCGTCGCCGACGAACTTCCTGGCGAAGCTCGGAATCCCGTCGGCGGCCTGGACCTGGTCGATCTTGACGGTCATGCCCTTGCCGTCGCTCTCGATCTGGACCGTGTGCCGCAGCACGTGCTGGCGGTCGCAGACCTCCTCGCGGAAGGCGGGGTCGGCGAGCATCCGGTGCACCTGCTCGAGGCTGGCGCCGTCGTACCTGAGCTCCTCGGAGACCTTCTTCATGCCTGTGTCCTCTCAAGCCACGCGACTCCGGCCGCGTGCTCCTTGTCCATGCCGTTCGCGACCAGGTCGCCCATCAACGCCTCGAGCTTGCCGCCGAGCAGCGGCACCTTCACCTTGACCTCGACGTCGAGGACCTCGGTGGTGCGGCCACCGGACTCGGTGAGGCTGAGCGTGCCGGAGATCGAGGTCGGCTTGCCGGGGGTCTCGATCGTGATCGTGCCACCGGCGGGGGAGTCCCACTGCTCGGTCTGTACGGCGCGGGTGGTGGCGCCGGCGAACTTCTTCGCGAACCCGGGCACGCCCTCGGTGGGCTGCACCTGGTCGACGACCACCAGCATCCCCTCGCCGCTGGGCGTGATCGTGACGTCGGCGGAGAGCACGCCCATGGCGTCCGCGGAGGCCTGGCGGAAGGCAGGGTCGGAGAGCATCGCGAAGACGTCGGCCAGGGGCGCGTCGTAGGCGATCTCGTGTCGAAGGTGCATGCCCGCATCATGGTGCATCCGGCGGGCCGAGGCGTCGGGGGCGCGCATAGGTTGGCCCCATGGAAGAAGAGAACTTCGTGTCCTTCGGCGAGGAGGCGGCCCGGGAGTCACGCCAGCTGACCTACGGCAGCTACCTCCGGCTGCCGCAGCTGCTGGACGCGCAGCACCTCGAGTCGGATCCGCCGGCGCACGACGAGCTGCTGTTCATCACGATCCACCAGGTCTACGAGCTGTGGTTCAAGCAGCTCCTGCACGAGGCGGAGACCGTGCGGGACGCGCTCGTCTCCACCGATGCCGTGAGCGAGGGCCGCGACCTGTGGTTCGCCCGGCACCTCCTGGGCCGCATGCACGTGATCGAGCGGGTGCTGGTGCAGCAGGTCGACGTGCTGGAGACGATGACACCGCAGGACTTCCTCGCGTTCCGCCAGCAGCTGGCCCCGGCGAGCGGGTTCCAGTCGGTGCAGTTCCGCGAGCTGGAGTTCCTCTCCGGCGCCAAGGACGAGGGGTACGTCGACCGGTTCCGCGGTCTCACCGAGGCAGAGCAGGACCGGCTCGCCCGGAGACTCGAGGAGCCGACCCTGTGGGACGGCCTGGTGCACGTGCTCGGGGAGGCCGGGCTCGACATCTCCAGCGACGAGGCGATCACCTCGTCCCTGCGCGAGGTCGCGCGGCAGCGGTCGGCGTACTCCGACATCTGGGGACTGGCCGAGGCGCTGCTCCAGCACGACGAGCTGGCGGCCGCGTGGCGCGCCCGGCACGTGGTGATGGTGGAGCGGATGATCGGCTCCAAGACCGGCACGGGCGGGTCGAGCGGCTCGACGTACCTGCGCAGCCGGCTGGACCTGAAGTACTACCCCCTGCTGTGGGAGCTGCGCTCGGTGCTGTGAACGACGGGCTCGCGAGCGATTCTCAGGGCTCGCCCGAGCGAGCCACGTTGTCGCGCGACCTCCGCGGGCATAACGTCGAGGAGGTGACGGCGCTTGAAGAAGGCAAGTCCGAGCTGCTCTCGAGCCTGTGTGCCTACGCGGACTCGAGGCCGGCCACCCCCGAGGTGGCTGACGACCTGCCCGGCGTGCTCCGTGCGTTCTACCGCCACGTGGCCCCCGAGGACCTGGTGGAACGCGCACCGGGTGACCTCTACGGCGCGGTGATGGCGCAGCTGCGCCTGGCCGAGGATCGGCCGCAGGGCACGGCGAGCGTGCGGGTGTTCACCCCCAGCCCCGCGGTCAACGGCTGGTCGGCCCGCGGGCACACCGTCGTGCAGGTGGTCACCGACGACATGCCGTTCCTGGTCGACTCGGTCTCGATGGCGCTGAACGCCGAGCAGCTCGCGATCCACCTGGTCATCCACCCCCAGTTCGTCGTACGCCGAGACGTGACCGGCCGGCTCCACGAGGTGCTCGACGAGCACGCCGCGACCGATGCGCACGACGTGGGCCGCGAGTCGT
The DNA here is from genome assembly GCF_058215695.1 of Nocardioides sp. Z38_18. Taxonomy (NCBI): domain Bacteria; kingdom Bacillati; phylum Actinomycetota; class Actinomycetes; order Propionibacteriales; family Nocardioidaceae; genus Nocardioides; species Nocardioides sp. Z38_18. The sequence continues at coordinate 31,963 of NZ_JBZAJE010000002.1, read as the reverse complement.
GGATGCACCTGGAGATCGACCGCATCCCCGACGAGCAGACCGGCCCGATCACCGAGAAGCTGACCAAGGTGCTGGGCGACGTGCGCGATGCCGTCGAGGACTGGCAGCGGATGCACGCCCAGGTGGACAAGATCGTCGACCAGCTCGAGCAGGACCCGCCCCCGCTCCCGGCCGAGGAGATCGAACTGGGCATCGAGCTGCTGCGCTGGCTCGGTGACGACCACTTCACCTTCCTGGGCTACCGCGAGTACGCGCTGGAGGCGACCGCGGAGCCCGGCGACGGGGCGGGGGAGCGGCTGGTCGCGGTCCCGGGCACCGGCTTCGGCATCCTGCGTGCCGACCCCTCGGCGCCGAGGCTGCTGCCCGAGGCGGTGGCCGCGCGCGCACGGGACAAGCAGCTGCTGGTCCTGGCCAAGGCCAACTCCAAGGCGACCGTGCACCGGCCCGCCTACCTCGACTACGTCGGGGTGAAGAAGTTCGACAGCGACGGCGAGGTGATCGGGGAGCGCCGGTTCCTGGGGCTGTTCTCCTCGGCGGCCTACACCGAGTCCGTGTCCCGGATCCCGGTGCTGCGCGAGAAGGCCGAGGCGGTCATCGAGACCCTCGGCCTCGACCCGATGTCCCACGCAGGCAAGTCCTTGATGGACGTGCTGGAGACCTACCCCCGCGACGAGCTCTTCCAGACCCCGGTCGAGGACCTGGTGCCGATCGCGTCGCAGGTGATGTACACCCGCGAGCGCCGCCAGCTGAAGCTGTTCGTGCGCCGCGACATCTACGACCGCTTCCTGTCCTGCCTGGTCTACCTGCCCAAGGACCGCTACAACACCAGCGTCCGCGAGCGCATCGCTGCGATCCTCAAGCAGCAGCTCGGCGGGGAGAACGTCGAGTACACCGCGCACGTCGGGGAGTCCTTCGCCGCGCGGCTGCACTTCGTCGTACGCCCACCGGTCGGTGAGCAGATCGGTGACGCCGACGTGCCCGACCTCGAGCGGCGGCTCGCGGAGGCGGCCCGGTCCTGGCGCGACGACTTCACCAGCGCCGTGGTCACGGAGTACGGCGAGGAGCAGGGCAGCCGGCTCGCCCGGAACTACGCCACCTCGTTCCCGGAGGCCTACAAGGAGGACTACCCGCCGCAGAGCGGTGCCGTCGACCTCGGCCGCCTCGAGGAGATCGAGGGCGAGGTGGGGTTCGCGCTCTCGCTCTACGAGGACGTCAGCGCCGCGCCCGGACAGGCGCGGTTGAAGGTCTACCGGATCGGTCCCGCGCTCTCGCTCTCCGAGGTGCTGCCGATCCTGTCCACCACCGGCGTCGAGGTGGTCGACGAACGGCCCTACCAGCTCGAGGGCCTGGACCGGGAGTCCTACATCTACGACTTCGGGCTGCGCTACCCGGAGGCGTTGCCCGACCACGCGCGCGAGCTGTTCCAGGACACCGTGACCGCGGTGTGGGACGGCGCGAACGAGAGCGACGGGTTCAACGCCCTGGTCCTGGCTGCCGGGCTCACCTGGCGGCAGGCGAGCGTGCTGCGGGCCTACGCGAAGTACATGCGCCAGGGCGGCACCCCGTTCGCGCAGGACTACATCGAGGACGCCCTGCGCAACAACGTCGCGATCACCCGCTACCTGGTCCGGCTCTTCGAGGCGCGCTTCGACCCCGGGTCGCCGGCTGCGGACCGGGGCCGGGGCGGGACCGGGGACGCGAACGGGGACGCCAACGGCCAGCTGAGGGCCGACAGCGAGAGCCGTACGGCGATGTGCGCGGACCTCGAGTCGCGGGTGCTGCGCGCGCTCGACGACGTGACCAGCCTGGACCAGGACCGGATCCTGCGGTCCTACCTGACCAGCATCAAGGCCACGCTGCGCACCAACTTCTTCCAGACCGACGCGGACGGCCGGCCCCTGGACCGGCTCGCGCTGAAGTTCGACCCGGCCGCCATGCCCGAGCTCCCCGAGCCGCGTCCCCGGTTCGAGATCTTCGTCTGTTCGCCCCGGGTGGAGGGGGTGCACCTGCGCTTCGGGGCGGTGGCCCGTGGTGGGCTGCGCTGGTCGGACCGACGCGACGACTTCCGGACCGAGGTGCTCGGGCTGGTCAAGGCGCAGATGGTGAAGAACACCGTGATCGTGCCGGTGGGGGCCAAGGGCGGCTTCTTCTGCAAGCAGCTGCCCGACCCGTCCGACCGCGACGCCTGGATGCGCGAGGGGGTCGCTTGCTACACCTCGTTCATCTCCGGCCTGCTCGACCTCACCGACAACCGTGTCGACGGGCCGCAGGGCAGCGTGGTCGTCCCGCCGGCGCGCGTGGTCCGCCACGACGGCGACGACCCCTACCTGGTGGTCGCGGCCGACAAGGGCACCGCGACCTTCAGCGACATCGCCAACCAGATCGCGACCGACTACGGGTTCTGGCTCGGGGACGCGTTCGCCTCCGGGGGCTCGGTCGGCTACGACCACAAGGCGATGGGGATCACCGCCCGGGGCGCCTGGGTCTCGGTGCGACGGCACTTCCGCGAGATGGGCATCGACTGCCAGAACGAGGACTTCACCGCCGCGGGCATCGGTGACATGAGCGGTGACGTGTTCGGCAACGGGATGCTGTGCTCCGAGCGGACTCGCCTGGTGGCAGCCTTCGACCACCGCGACATCTTCCTGGACCCGAACCCGGACGCGGCCACGTCGTACGCCGAACGCAAGCGGCTCTTCGACCTGCCGCGCTCCTCGTGGCAGGACTACGACCGCTCGCTGATCTCCGAGGGAGGCGGCGTGTGGTCGCGCAGCGCCAAGTCGATCCCGCTCAGCGCCGAGGTGCAGGCAGCGCTGGGGGTCGAGGCCCGCAAGCTCACCCCGGCGGAGCTGATGCGCGCGATCCTGGTGGCACCGGTGGACCTGCTGTGGAACGGCGGCATCGGGACCTACGTGAAGAGCGCCCGCGAGAGCCATGCGGAGGCCGGCGACAAGTCAAACGACGCGATCCGCGTCGACGGCGGCGACCTGCGCGCCCGGTGCGTGGGGGAGGGCGGCAACCTCGGGTTCACCCAGCGCGGCCGGATCGAGTACGCCGCCCGCGGTGGCCGGATCAACACCGACTTCATCGACAACTCGGCCGGTGTGGACACCTCCGACCACGAGGTCAACATCAAGATCCTGCTCGACCGGGTGGTCACCGACGGTGACCTGACCCGCAAGCAGCGCAACGAGCTGCTGGCCTCGATGACCCACGAGGTGGCCGACCTCGTGCTGGCCGACAACTACCAGCAGAACCTGGCACTGGCCAACGCGTCCTCGCAGGCGCCGGCCCTGCTGCACGTGCACGAGGACTGGATGCGCACGCTCGAGCGCGCCAACCTGCTCAACCGCGAGCTCGAGGCGCTGCCGACCCGCAGCGAGGTGGCCCGCCGGCTCGAGGCCAAGGAGGGACTGACCGCACCCGAGCTCGCCGTGCTGCTCGCCTACACCAAGATCGTGCTCGCCGAGGACCTGATCGACAGCGACCTCCCCGACGACCCGTTCTTCCGGGGGGAGCTGTTCTCCTACTTCCCGGCGAAGATGCGGCAGGGCTACCGCGGCCCGATGGAGAAGCACCCGCTGCGCCGCGAGGTCGTGGCCACGCAGGTGGTCAACCAGCTGGTCAACAACGCCGGGATCACCTACTTCCACCGGCTCTCCGGGGAGACGTCCTCGACGACTGCCGAGCTGACCCGGGCGTTCTTCGCGGCGCGGGAGATCTTCGGGGCCGCGCGCCTGCAGCGCCAGGTGGCCTCCTTCGACAACCGGCTCGACGCGTCGGTGCAGACGCGGATGCGGCTGGAGATCCGCACGCTGGTCGAGCGGGCCTCGCGCTGGCTGCTGAACAGCCGCCGCGCCTCCGGCGACGCCGAGTCGCTGGTGGACGCGTTCGAGGTCGTGGTGGAGAAGGTGATGGCCGAGCTGCCGCTGCTGATGACAGGGCGCGAGCTCGAGGCGTTCGAGTCCAGGCGCGACGACCTCGTGGCGCGTGGAGTGCCGTTGGAGCTGGCCGTGCACGTGGCGGTGTGCCAGCCGGCGTACATGCTGCTGAGCGTGGTGGAGACCGCCACGCGCGACGACCTCGACCCGATGGAGGTCGCGCGGGTGCACTTCGAGGTCGGCGAGCGGCTCGGCCTGCCGCTGCTGGTCTCGCGCATCCTCGCCCTTCCGCGCCAGGACCGCTGGCAGACGATGGCCCGCGCGGCGCTGCGCGACGACTTGCACGCCGTGCACGCCCAGCTCGTCGCCCAGGAGCTCGCCGGCCACGTCCCGCCGGAGAAGGACACCGAGCGGGCCGTGCGGACGCTGCAGGAGATCTGCTCGGAGGAGGACACCGACCTCGCGCGGCTCTCCGTGGCGCTGCGGGTGGTGCGGGGACTGCTGTAGTGCGCCGGGTCAGTCGACCTCGTCGAGCAGCCCGGTGCCCACGTCGAAGACGAACCCGCGCACGGAGTCCTTCTTCGGGATGAACGGCGAGGCCTTGATCCGGGCGATCGACTGCCGCACGTCCTCGCCGAGGTGTCCGGATCGTGAGCGCGGGAGCAGCACCTGGCGCCGGGTGCGCCGGGCACACGCAGATAGCCTGCGCCCATGACTGGCCCCGTGGACGCCGCGATCACCCTGCTCACCACGCCGGTGGCGCTCGTGCGCCGGCACCTGGTGGCACCCGCCGCGCGGCTGGCCGGTGCGCCGCTGCCGAGTCCAATGACCGGTCGCGTCGTGCTGGTCACCGGTGCCTCCTCGGGGATCGGGGAGGCCACGGCGAAGGCGGTCGCGGCTCGTGGGGCGGTGGTGCTGTGCGTGGCCCGTCGGCAGGGCGAGCTGGACCGGGTGGTCCGGGAGATCGAGGAGGCCGGCGGGGCGGCGTACGGCCACGTCTGCGACCTCACCGACGCCGAGGCCACCGACGCCCTGGTGCGTGACGTGCTCGACCGGCACGGGCACGTGGACATGCTGGTGAACAACGCCGGCCGCTCGATCCGGCGGTCGCTGGAGTTCTCCTACGACCGGATGCACGACTTCGAGCGCACGATGGCAATCAACTACTTCGGACCGGTCCGCCTGACCCTGGGGCTGCTGCCGACGATGCGGGAGCGTCGGTTCGGACACGTCGTCAACATCGTGACCTGGGGCGTCCAGCTGAAGGCACCGAAGTTCTCGGCCTACATCGCCTCGAAGTCGGCGCTGGACACCTTCGCCCGGATCGCGGGCCGGGAGACCTTCTTCGACAACGTCACGTTCACCAACCTGCGGCTTGACCTGGTGCGCACCGACATGATCGAGGCGACCGATGCCTACCGGAAGGCTCCGGCGAAGACCCCGGAGGAGGCCGCGCTGCTCGTCGTACGCGCGCTGGAGGACCGGCCGCTCACCGTCTCCACCGCGGTCGGCCGCATCGGCGAGGTGCTCAACCTGCTGGCGCCGCGCGCGATGGACGCCGTGATGGCCACGATGGCCGCGCGGATGCCGGACTCGGCCGCGGCCCGGGCGCACGTGGAGCAGGGGAGCGTGGCGTTGTAGAGGGGGTGCGGCCGTAACCCGCAGCGGACCACCTCGTTGGTCAGGTCCTGCGACCTAGGAGATCACCCATGCGACGTGTTGCGACCCTTGGGCTCGCGCTGGTGGCCGCGATCAGTGTCCTCATCCCGTTCACGTCCCCGGCCCAGGCGGCGCAGGACGACCACCCCGTGCCGTACGACTTCCTGGTCTCCGCCCTCCAGGGTGGCATCACCCGTGATCTGCCGGGGGCCAACGACTGGTCCTGCTCGCCGACGAAGCGGCATCCACGGCCGGTGGTGCTGGTCCACGGCACCTTCGCGAACAGCAACGAGAACTGGCAGACCTACGCGCCGCTTCTTGCGAACGAGGGCTATTGCGTCTTCGCGTTGGACTACGGCTCCAACGCTGCCTACCCCGGCGGCGACTACATAGGTGGCTTGCGGCCGATGGAGGACGGCGCAGCGCAGCTGAAAGACTTCGTCGGTCGCGTCAAGCGGGCGACTGGTGCCGAGAAGGTCGATCTGATCGGCCACTCGCAAGGCACGTTGATGCCGAACTACTACGTGAAGTTCCTCGGTGGGGCGTCTTCGGTGCACCACTACATCTCGCTTGCACCGCTGTGGCACGGCACGAACGTGGCGCAGCCCGCGAAGGTCTTCGCGGCGCTCTACGGTCGTGAGGACGCGACGCCGTTGTGCCAAGCGTGCGGCCAGTTCCCGCCCGGAACCGACTTCATCACGAAGATGCGTGCGGGCGGCGTCAAGGCCAGTGGGGTCCGCTACACCAACATCGTCACCGTCTACGACGAACTGGTGGTGCCGTACTCGTCAGGCCTCGAGCCGGGAATGAGAAACATCGTGCTGCAGGACGTCTGTCCGCAGGACGGCTCCGAGCACGGTCAGCTGGCGGCGTCGCCCAATGCCGCACGCATCGTGTTGAACACTCTCGATCCGGCCGGCGCTCGGCCTGTCAGGTGTCGCGCGGTGACCGGCCTCGGAACGCTTCCCGGGACCTGACCCGCTCGCCTCCGGGGGAGTTCGGCCCAGGTCCCTCACATGGGTTCGCCTGCCACAGCCAGTTGGATCCGCCCTCTTGCGGATCCATTCCTTCGCCTGTAGAATCGAACACAGGTTCGATCCAATAGTGATGCTGAGGGATCGGCCCGGACCGCCGTGAGTCGGGGGTCCGCCTGCTCACGGGCGTGCTGCATCGACGTGTGAGACCAGTCAGTCATGGTCACGAGTCGGTGCAGGAGGTGTCAGGTGAGCTCGACGTTCGACCGCCCTTCGCTGCACCCGGTGCTGGCGTGCGCGGACACCCTCGAAGAGGCGCTGAAGTCCGCGGCCGATGTGGCGGTGGAGTTCATGACGCCGGGCCAGAAGAAGGCTGCGTTGGTGCAGCTGGTCCGGGTGGAGGCGCAGCTGGCCTCGCTGAAGCTGCGGGTGCTCGCCGCCTCCGACGACGTCGCGGTTGAGGAGGGGGCTCGAGACGCAGCGGCGCTGGTCACCCATCACACGCGGTCGGATGCCGGGACCAACCGACGCGACCTGGCGTTGGGGGTGGCGCTGGACCGGCGCTGGCAGCACCTGGGCTCCGCGCTCGGTGCCGGTGAGGTCAACGTGGCCCAGGCGCTGGTGATCTCCCGCGCGCTCGACGTCCTGCCGGCCGCCGAGCTCGGTGCGGAGATCATGGCGGCCGCGGAGACGCACATGGTCGCGGAGGCGGCGCACTTCGGTCCCCGTGAGCTGCGGGTGCTGGGTCGGCGGATCCTGGACCACGTCGCGCCCGAGGTCGCCGAGGAGCAGGAGGCCAAGGAGCTGGCCGGCGAGGAACGCCGCGCACGTCGACGCACCAGCCTGGTCAGCAAGCGCCTCGGGGACGGGTCCACGAGGATCACCATCCACGTCCCCGACGGGGTTGCCCTCCGGTTGCACACCTACCTGGAGGCGTTCACCTCGCCGCGGCACCAGGACACGAGCGAAGGAGTCAGTGCGGGCGTTGGTGAGCGGGCGCCGGTCGACGTACGCCGCGGCCAGGCGTTCTGCTCGCTCCTGGAGGCCGTCGACCCGAAGCGGCTGCCGGTCCACGGTGGGGATGCCACCACGGTGATCGTCACGATCCCGCTCGCGGACCTGCGCCGTGACCTCGGCGTCGGCGAGCTCGGGCCGACCGACCGGCTCACCGCTGGGGCGGTCCGGCGGCTGGCGTGCACCGCGAAGGTCGTCCCGGCAGTGCTCGGCACCAAGTCCGAGGTGCTCGACCTCGGCCGGTCCTCGCGGCTGTTCAAGCCCGCACAGCGCAAGGCGATGATCATCCGGGACAAGGAGTGCCGGGCGGAGGGCTGCACCATCCCCGCCGCGTGGTGCGAGGCCCATCACTGGGGCAGAGCCTGGGCCAAGGGCGGCCGCACCGACCTCAAGGACGGCGTGCTGCTCTGCTCCTGGCACCACCACCGCGCCCACGACGACGGCTACGACGCCAGCCGACTACCCAACGGGGACGTGCGGTTCAGCAGACGGTGCTAGGTCTTGTCGACCTTCTCGCGGACGCCGAGGGGCTTGGCGAAGACGACGATGTTGCTGTCGTAGGACTTGCCGTTCCAGTCGGTGCAGGTGATCAGCACCAGCCGCCGGCCGCCGCGGTCCTGGGAGAAGATGCTCACGGCTCGCTCGGCGAGCTTGGCCTTCGACCAGGTGACCACCCGGGTGGCGCTGTACTCCATCGTCCCCTTGGGGGTGACCACCTTGACCACCTGTCCCTTGCGCATCCGGCCGATGTTGTCCATCACGCCACCGCCGGTGTGCACGGTGTGCCCGGTCAGCACGGTCTGTCCCTGGGGTGCGCCCGGCTGGGCGCTGCGCTGCCACCAGCCGATGTCGCGCGGGTTCCGGGGAGGGTCGAGGACCGCGTCGGGGGAGACCTCGATCGGCAGGATCGGCGCCCGGATCTTCAGCGACGGCACCACCAGCCGCACCGGCTTCGCGGGGGCCGCCATCGCTGTGTAGCCGGGTGCGGCCTTCGCCTCCACCTTCGGTGAGGGGAGCACGAGGCCGGAGACAACGAGCACTCCGGAGACCACCAGCATCACGGTCTGCCAGGTGGCGATGCGGGCGTCCCAGGCCGAGGCGTTCACGAGGCCACGTCCGTCGGGTTCGCGTCGTTCGGCGTCACGCCCGCAGGCGGCGGAAGGTGACGAACCCGGCCGCGCTGGCCATGAGCACCGCGAAGGCGCCCAGCACGATGGCGTTCGTGGACCCGTCACCCTGGCCGGCGTGGGCACCGGCCGTGGTGGCGGTGCCGGCGGAGACGGCCGTGGGGATCGCGGCCGGCGGGCCGGCGACCTCGGGGGCGGCGACCTGGGCAGCCGGGGCGACGCGACCGTTGGGACCACAGGCGACGTTGCCGATCTGGAGGTTCAGGAGCGAGGCGCCAACCGCCTCCTTGGCGATGGGCAGCACCTCGAGCTCGAGGGCGCGGACCTTGATCGAGTCGTTCCCGCTGCGGGTCTGCTTGTTCAGGGTCAGCTTGATCAGGTTGTCGCTGAGCGGCTGGAGCACCGCGGTCCGGATCGCAGCGACCAGGGTGTCGATGACCTGCCTCTGGAGCGTGGGGAGCAGGGCCGCCAGCGGGGCGAGCGGACCGGTGGTGCCCGGGGCAGCCAGCATGCTCCGCAGCTGGGTCGCAACAGCGTCGGTGATGACCTTGGTGGCCTTGTCGAGATCGACGACGACCTCGGTGTTCGGGGCGGGGTTGGCGGGCAGGTCCACCAGGGTGAGCTTGGTTCCAGCGATGTCCAGGACCAGCTTGCTGTTCGCGATCGTCGCGTCACCCGAAGCAGTGCCGACGCCTGCCTTGCAGCTGGCCTCGATCACACCGAGCGAGCCGGTGATGCCGGTGGTGCCGAGAGGTGTCTGGGCGATGGCCTCGCGCAGCGGGCCGGTGATCTCGCTGAGGATCAGCTGGAGCGGGGCGTTGACCTCTGCCAGCGGGCCGAGCGGGCCGGCCGGGTCGATCGCGATCAGCTTGCTGAGGTCGAGGTTGCTCAGCGACAACCCGATCGGGTCACCGGGCTGGATGCAGCTGGAGTCGCCGATCGCGACCACCGAGCCACCGTTGCCGGTGACACCGGCACAGGCGGCCGACTGCCCCTTGCCGTCCTTGACGGTGGCCGTGGCCTCCTGGGCGAGGACACCGGCGTTGAGCAGCTGCTGGTTCTTCAGCACGGAGAGCGGAGGGGAGGCGTCGCCGGTCTTCTTCTCGCTCGTGCCGTCATGGGTCGCTTCGGTGTTGCCCGTGCCCTGACCGTTGCCGGCGATCGAGATCGTGACCGCGTTCGCACCTGCCTGCGAGACCGGAGCTGCCGCGACTGCGGGCGTGGCGGCGACCGTGCCGAGCGCGAGGGCTCCGACGATGGATGCGAGGCGCAGGTGTGAGCGCACTTGGTTCCTCCCCAGGAAGGCTCGGGCCGGCACGGTGCAGGCTCGAGCGATGTTCGATGACCCGGTTAACGGTCCGCGAGCCCGTTGGTTACGCGCACAGGGTAGGAGAATTCGCGCATCTCGTCTGGTGCGCGTCTCAGGGAGTGAGGGTCAGCTCGCCTTCTTCGCCGTGGCCTTCTTCGCCGTGGTCTTCTTCGCCGGGGTCTTCTTGGCAGCCTTCTTCGCAGTGCTCTTGCTGGTGCTGGTCTTGCTGGTCTTCTTGGCGGCGGTCTTCTTCGCCCCGCCCTTGGCCGACGACCCGGTCTCGTCCCCGGTCTCCTCGTCCTCTTCGGACTCGTCCTCTTCCGCGGCCTCGGCCTGCGCGGGCTTCTCGCCGCGGGCGGACTTGGCGGCGTCCACGCTGCGCTGCAGTGCCGCCAGCAGGTCGACGACCTCGCCGGAGGACTTCTTCGTCGCGGGGGTGCTCTTGACCTCGCCGCCCTCGATCTTGTTCTTGACCATCTCCTCGACCGCCTCGCGGTAGTCGTCCTCGAACTCCGAAGGATCGAAGTCGCCGGCCAGGGTCTCGACGAGCATCTTGGCCATCTTCACCTCGGCGGGCTTGGCCTCGCTGGTGTCGACCGAGCCGAAGTCGGCCTCGCGGATCTCGTCGGGCCACATCATCGTCTGCATCACGATCACGTCGTCGCGCACGCGCAGCACCGCCAGCGAGGTGCGGTTGCGCAGTGACACCGTCACCAGTGCCATCCGGTCCGCGGCCTCCAGCGCCTCACGCAGCAGCGCGTAGGGCTTGGCGCCGGACTTCTCCGGCTCGAGGTAGTAGGACTTCTCGAACAGCATCGGGTCGATCTGCTCGCTGGGCACGAACTTCTCCACGCTGATCTCGCGGCTGCTGTTCGCGGGCAGGGCGGCCATGTCCTCGTCGGTGAGGATGACCATCTCGCCGTCCTCGGTCTCGTAGCCCTTGGCGATGTCGGCGTACTCGACCTCCTCGCCGTCGAGGCTGCAGGTGCGCTGGTACTTGATCCGGCCACCGTCCTTGGCGTGGACCTGCCGGAACGAGATGTCCTTGCTCTCGGTCGCGGAGTACAGCTTCACCGGGACACTGACCAGGCCGAACGAGACGGCGCCCTTCCAGATTGCACGCATGTGATCAGGATGCCCTGATCCGCGGAGCGGGACAATCAGCACAGCCGGCGGCACCTAACAATCAGTGCCGCCTGAGCGCAGCGATCAGTGGGGAGCCATCGCCTCGGGGTGCGTGGCCCGCCAGGCCTCGAACGCCTCCCGGCTGGTGCGGGTCGGCACGTGGCCGAGCACCTCACGCAGGCGGGTGTTGTCGAGCACCGGTCGGAACTGGAGGAACTTCGTCTGCTCGGGCCCGTACGCCGTCAACCCGAGCCGCTTGCCGATCGCGAGCGCGGCGCGCAGCAGCGGCTCCGGGAGCGTCAGCGTGCGCTTGCCGAGGGCGGCGGCGATCTCGTCCACGGTGAGCGCACCGTCGCCGGCGACGTTGAAGATGCCGGTCACCGGGCCGGTCACGGCTCGCTGGATGATCGCGGCCACGTCGGTGTCCCAGATGAACACGAACGGCGACTTCGACCCGCGGATCTTCAGCAGCCGCGGGCGCATGAACAGCGCGGTGATCTGGTTGTCCACGCGCTCCCCGAGGATCGTCCCGATCCGCAGCACGACCTGCTCCAGCTCGGGGTGCGTTGCTCGCAGCCCGGCGAGCATCTCCTCCACGAGGCGCTTGTGGTCGGAGTAGGCGAACTCCGGGTTGCCGCGCACGGGCTGGTCCTCGGTGATCCACTCCGGGCTGTCCGGGTGATAGCCGTACGCCGCGCCGCTGGAGGACACCACGATCCGGCGTACGCCGTGGGCCAGGCAGGCGTCCAGGACGTGCCGGGTGCCGTCGACGTCGACCGCGCGCTCCAGCTCGCGGGAGGAGTCCTTGCCGGGGGTGACGATCGAGGCGAGGTGCACCACCACCTCGGGGCGGCTCTCACCGATGACCTCGTCGACCACCGCAGGGTCACGGACGTCCATCACGACGTGGCGCACGCCCGCGGTGGGGATCTGCGGCACCCGCAGGTCCGCGCTGGTGACCTCGTGCCCGGCGTCGGCCAGCCCGCGCACCACCGAGGTGCCCAGGAAGCCGCTGCCACCGGTGACCAGCACCCTCATGCCAACATCCGTCATGCTGGCGCCGCCTCACGTGGCAGGGACCGGTTCGCCGAGCGTCGGCGCCAGACGATGGCCACGGCCAGGCCGGCGATGATGTCCCAGATGCCCCACCAGGCGGCGACGAGCGCCATCCCGCCGAGGCCGTCGTAGTAGGTGAACACCAGCAGCAGCCCCAGGCCCGCGTTGCGGATGCCGACCTCGAAGGTCATCGCCTTGGTGCTCGTCGCGGGCAGCCGGGTGCCGCGTCCGATGGTGTAGCCGAGCAGCAGCGCGAGCGCGTCGTGCAGGAAGACCGCGATCAGCACGACGCCGATGTAGTCGACGAAGATGCCCCAGTTCTTGGCGACACCGATCACGATGATCGCCCCGAGCCCGATGAAGGAGATCGGACCCACGACCTTGTGCGCTGCCGCAGCGAAGTTGGGGACCAGCTTGGCCAGGGCGACGCCCAGGACGAACGGGATCCCGATCACGAGCGCGATCTCGGCGAGCATGTCGACGGGACTGAGCTCGATCCGCTCGAGCAGCTTGCTGCCGGTCGGGTGCAGACCGCCCCAGAACGCCATGTTCAACGGCATCAGGAAGATCGCCAGCACGTTGCTGACCGCGGTCATCGACACCGACAGCGCCACGTCGCCCCCGGCACGGTGGGTGAGGATGTTGGAGACGTTCCCGGGCGGGCAGCACGCGACCAGGATCAGGCCGAGTGCGACCGAGCCGCGCAGGTCGAGGGCCAGGGTGAGCAGGAAGGTGATCGCGGGCAGGAGCAGGAACTGTGCGAGCACGCCGATCGTGATCGTCCCGGGCCTGCGGGCGGCGGCCTTGAAGTCCTCCACGTCGGTGTCCAGCGCGATCCCGAACAGGATCAGGCCGATCACGATCTTCAGGGTGGTCAGCGAGGACTCGTTGAAGATGATCTTGATGTCGTCGACATCGGTCGCGAGCATGGTCAGCAGCGGACTCATGGGTGCACCTCCAGGCGCTCGATCTCTCGGCGTACGGCGCCCCGGTAGGCGTCCTTGTTGACGTAGTAGGCCATCCGCTCCAGGCCGAGGTAGGAGTAGCCACCGGAGAGGTCCGGCGCGGGGCCGTGCAGCCGCTCCTCGAACCCGGCGAGGCTGTCCGACCTCGCCCCCGACCCGCCTGCCTGCCGCGCGCTGATCACGCTGGCGACCAGCTCGGCCTGCTCGTAGCGGCCCTGCCAACCGATGCCGGAGGCCTCGATCATGCCGAGCACGAACAGGTTCGGGTCCCGGCGGCTGAACACGTTGAGGTAGAGGTCGGGTGCCCTCCCGGTGTTCGGGCCGGTCCAGTCGAGCAGCGCGTGGTCCACAAAGGGGTAGTGCAGCCGGTAGCCGGTGGCCAGCACGATCAGGTCGTAGTCGCTGCGTGACCCGTCGACGAACACGACCCCGCTCCCGTCGAGCCGGTCGATGTCCTTGCGGACCTGCAGGTCGCCGTGCCCGGCGTGGTGCAGCACCAGCGTGTTCACGATCGGATGCGACTCATAGATCTTGTGGTCGGGCGCCGGGAAGCCGAACCGGGTGGGGTCGCCGGTGAACAGCTTCAGCACCCGGCTGTCGATCGCCTGCTTGACCCGCGCCGGCAGCGGCTTGCCCTGGTTGAGGGTGTCGGAGGGCTTGCCGAACAGGTACTTCGGCACGAAGTGGTAGCCGCGGCGCACGCTCAGGTCGACCGAGGCCGCGTGGTGCACGGCGTCCACGGCGATGTCGCAGCCGGAGTTGCCGGCCCCGACCACCAGGACGCGCTTCCCGGCGAAGACCTGTGCGCTCTTGTAGGCGCTGGTGTGCAGCACCTCGCCGTCGAACTTCCCCTCGAATTCCGGCACGTTCGGCTCGCTGAGGGTGCCGTTGGCGACCAGGACGCCCGCGTGCTGCGTCGTACGTCGGCCCTCGGGACCGTTCACGGTGACCGCCCACCTGCCCCCGGCCTCGCCGGCGACGGGCTCGACCCGCTCGACCTCGGTGCCGAAGCAGAACCCCTCGCGCAGGCCGAAGTGGTCGGCGAAGTCGTGGAAGTACTCCAGCAGCTCCCGGTGGCTGGGGTAGTCGGCCACCGACTCCTTCATCGGGAACTCCGCGAACTGGGTCGTGGTCCGCGACGAGATCAGGTGCGCCGACTCGTAGACGGTGCTGCGCGGCCCGTTGATGTCCCACAGCCCGCCGACATCGTCCGCAAGCTCGTAGCCGACCCAGGGGATCCCGAAGCGCTGCAGGTTGCGCGCAGCAGCCAGTCCGGAGGGTCCGGCCCCGATAATGGCGTAGCTCAGTGCACTTTCCACGTGCGCAGTCTGCACCACGTTGTGAAGCTGCGTGCGAGTGTTCCTGCCACAATGACCGCGTGCTGCCGATGCTCGCGACCAAGGGCGACCGGGTCCCGACGGGTGCCGGCTGGTCCCACGAGGTCAAGTGGGACGGCATGCGTGTCCTGGTGGACGTCTCCGCCGGCCGCACCCGGATCTGGTCGCGCAACGAGAACGACGTCACCGTCTCCTTTCCCGAGCTGGTCGCCATCGGTGAGGCCGTCGGCGAGGTCACCGACGACCTCCTCCTCGACGGAGAGGTCGTCGCCCTGGGGGACGGGGTGCCGTCGTTCGGTGCGCTGGCGGACCGGATGCACGTCAAGGACGCCAACCGGGCGCGCCGCCTCGCCGAGACGAACCCGGTCACGCTGGTCGTCTTCGACGTCCTGCGGCTCGACGGTCGCGACCTCACCGGCCTGCCGCTCTCCGAGCGTCGCGAGCACCTCGAGGAGCTCGGCCTCGACACGGTCCCCGGGCGGATGGGCGCCTGGCACGTCCCCGCGGCGTACGACGACGGGCAGATGCTGCTCGACGCGGCGACCGAGCAGGGCCTCGAGGGAGTGGTGAGCAAGCGGCTCTCCTCGCCGTACCGGCCCGGCGTGCGCAGCAAGGACTGGCTGAAGTTCCCGATCCGCCCGACCGGCTCCTTCGTCGTCGGCGGCTTCCGCCACGAGACCGACAGCACCCACCGGATGGGGGCCGTGCTGGTGGGGGTGCCCACGCCGGCCGGGCTGCAGTTCCGCGGCCGCGTCGGCAGCGGCATCGCCGGCAAGGCCGGTGTCCTGCTCACCGAGCTGCTCACCCCGCTGGTGGTCGAGGACTCGCCCTTCACCGAGACGCTGCCCCGGCTGGACCGGGTCGGGACCGTGTGGGTGCAGCCGAGCCTGGTGGTCGACGTGCAGTACCTCCGGCTGACCACCGACGGGCGCCTGCGCCAGCCGGCCTACCGCGGCGTGCGCACCGACCTCACGCCCGAGGACCTGACCCCCGCAGACCTGACCGACCCTGACGAGGAAGGGGCCTGATGGCCGCCAAGCGCACCGAGACGCCCGTCGAGGTCGACGGGCACCGCCTCACGCTGGTCAACCTCGAGAAGGTGATGTACCCGCGGACCGGGACCACCAAGGCCGAGGTGCTCAACTACTACGCCCAGGTCGCGCCGGTGATGCTCCCGCACCTCGCCGACCGGGCCGTGACCCGGATCAGGTGGCCCCACGGGACCGGCGACAAGTCGTTCTTCGAGAAGAACGTGCCCAGCGGCGCTCCCTCCTGGGTGCGCACCGTGACGGTCCCGACGTCGGGCTCGCGCACGCAGAGCCAGGAGGAGGGGGAGCTGCAGTTCCCGGTGATCGACTCGCTGGCCACCCTCACCTGGCTGGTCAACCTGGCCTCGCTGGAGCTGCACGTCCACCAGTGGACCGTGACCAAGCGCGGTCGGGTGCAGAACCCCAACCGCCTCGTGATCGACCTCGACCCCGGCGAGCCGGCCGGGCTGGGGGAGTGCGCCCAGGTGGCGCTGCTCGTCCGGGAGCGGCTCGCCGCCGAGGGCCTGGACTGCGTGCCGGTCACCAGCGGCTCCAAGGGCCTGCACCTGTACGCCGGGCTGGACCGCAAGCGCACCCACGCGGAGGTCCGGGACTGGGCCAAGGAGATCGCCGAGGAGCTCGAGAAGAGCCACTCCTCGCTGGTGGTCTCGCAGATGACCAAGGCCCGGCGGGGCGGCAAGGTCTTCCTCGACTGGTCGCAGAACACCGGCGCGAAGACCACCATCTCGCCGTACTCACTGCGCGGACGCGACCTGCCGACGGTGGCTGCCCCGCGCACGTGGGCGGAGGTCGAGGCCGGTGCGGACGACCCACTCGCGCTCGAGCACCTCCGGTTCGAGGAGGTGCTCGAGCGCGTCCAGGAGGACGGTGACCTGTTCTCGATCGCGGAGGCGTAGCCCCTGACACGTCCGCCGACCCCGAGATTCGGCGGACGGGGTGCAGAACCCGATGTCTCCCCTGTGGTGTCCCGTGGCAGTGCCGCGAGACACGGTACCTTTGCCCCGATTTCAGAACGCTAAACCGCCCGAATCCCAACTGGCTGACCTCACCCGTCGCCGATCGGCCTCTCGCTCGTTGAGAGGCCGGACGAGCCGAACGGCTCGGTGAGGACGGACACCATGGCCCAGATCACCAGGCGCACCCTCGTACGCGGTGCCGCCGGAGTCGGCGCAGTCACGACCGGCGCGCTCACGACCGGCACCCTCACGACCGGGATGCTGGACGGCGCCGCGGAGGCGGCCACGCTCCAGGGCAGCCTGCCGGCGAGCGTGGACGTGGTCGTGGTGGGCGCCGGCATCTCCGGGCTCGTGGCGGCGCGTCAGGTCGCCCGCTCCGGACGGTCCGTGCTCGTGGTCGAGGCCAGGGACCGGGTCGGCGGCCGGGTGCTGAACCACCGACTGAGCTCCGGTGAGGTGATCGAGTCCGGTGGCGCGTTCGTGGGACCCACCCAGGACCGGATCATCGCGCTGGCCGACGAGCTGAAGGTCGCCCGGTTCGACGAGTACGCCGAGGGCAAGAGCGTCTACAACTCCTCGGGCCTGCTCGGCCGGCTCACCTACCAGGGCACCGTGCCGCCGGACCCGTTCGTGCTCCCCGACGCCGCGCTGCTGCAGACCCGGCTGAACCGGTGGGCTGCCCAGGTGGACGTGGCCCAGCCGTGGACGCACCCGCGTGCCCGGGAGTGGGACTCGATCACCCTCGGTGACCACATCCGGCAGCGCTCGCTGAACGTCGAGGGCGTCTCCAACCTGATGCGGTGCTGGACCCAGCCCGGGTTCGGCGCCGACCCGGACCAGATCTCGCTGCTGTTCGTGCTGCACTACATCGCCTGCTCGGGCAACGAGACCACCACGGGCACCTTCGAGCGCAACTCCGACACCCTCAACGGCGCGCAGGAGCAGCGCTTCGTCGGCGGCTCGCAGCTGATCCCGCTGCGCCTGGCCGCCCAGCTCGGCGACCGGGTGGCCCTGGGGGCGGCCGTCACGAGGATCGACCAGACCAGCAGCCGTGCCGTCGTACGGACAACGCGCGGGTCCGTCTCCTGCAAGCGCGTCATCCTCGCCGTGCCGCCGGAGCTCGCCCGCACGATCCAGTGGGGTCCGGCGCTGCCCGCCTCGAAGGCCGGCCTGCTGGAGCGGATGGACATGGGCGACCTGATGAAGTGCGACGCGGTCTACTCAGAGCCGTTCTGGCGCAAGGCCGGGCTCAACGGGTTCGGGATCAGCGACCACGGCGCCGTCCGGGTGGCCTTCGACAACTCCCCGCCGGACGGGAGCCCGGGCGTGCTGCTGGCGTTCGTCGGCGGGTCCACCTGGAAGCAGCACGGCCTCAGCTCGCTCGCCGCCCGGCGCTCGGCGGTGCTCGCGGGGTTCGCGGAGATGTTCGGCGAGAAGGCGCTGCACCCGATCGAGTACGTCGAGCACGACTGGACCAAGGAGCGCTGGACCAGGGGAGGGCCCGTCGCGATCATGAAGCCCGGCACGATGACGGCGTACGGCGCGCAGCTGCGCACCCCGCACCTGCGCACCCACTGGGCCGGCACGGAGACCGCGACCTACTGGAACGGCTACATGGACGGAGCCGTTCGCGCAGGTGAACGCGCAGCCGGGGAAGTGCTGCGCCTGCTGGTCTAGAGCGCTACCTGCCGCGAACCGTCCTGTTCGTGACGTATGCGGCGCACGACCCTAGGCTCGCCGGACAGCTCACCAGAGGCTCGGAACGACCGCCCGGTCGGCGCCGCGGCACTCGTCCAAGCACCATTTTCGGGCACCATTTCAGGCACCATCGAAAGCACCATCGGGGGACTCGGTTGCCACACACCTGGGCACGTCGGATCCTCGCGCTGGCTGCGGCCGGCGCGGTCGGGTTCGGCTACGTGCAGGTGGCTGCGGTGCCGGCGACACCGACCCCGCCGAGGCCCTCGCTGAGCTCGATGGTGGACCACGTGCAGGCAGACCTGGCGTGGTTCCGCACCGCCGTGCCGCGTGACGCCGGGTGGTGGAAGAACGTGTACGCCGCCTCCTCGGGCAACCTGCGCGAGCTGGAGTCGTTGCTCACCGAGCCACGGACGCGCTGACCCTCTCGCGGGCAGAATGCCGCCGCCCGGTCGCGGACAGAACAGCCCTGCCGTGGCTCCTCTAGGGTGCGGCCATGCGTGAGAGCCGAGTGGACCGGAGCCTGTGGGGCTGGGTGGTCCTGCTGGGCTTCGCCGGCCAGCTGGCGTGGACGGTCGAGAACATGTACCTCAACGTGTTCGTCTACGACACGATCACCGACTCCCCGACGGCCCTGGCGGTGCTGGTCGCGAGCAGCGCTCTCGCGGCGACCGTCGCCACGCTGCTCGCCGGTGCCGCCTCGGACCGCCGTGGGCGGCGGCGCGAGTTCATCGCGGTCGGCTACGTGCTGTGGGGTGCGTGCACCGCCGCGTTCGGGCTGGTCGACGTCGAGACCGCGGCCGCACTGGTCCCCGCGGCGGACGCCGTGATGCTCGCCCTGGTCGCTGTGATCGCGCTCGACTGCGTGATGAGCGTCCTGGGTGCCACCGCGAACGACGCCGCCTTCAACGCCTGGGTCACCGACTCCACCCACGAGGGCAACCGCGGCCGCGTCGACGGCGTGCTCGCGACGATGCCGCTGCTGGCCATGCTGGTGGTCTTCGGCGCCCTGGACCCGCTGACCAAGGGCGGGCACTGGCAGCTGTTCTTCTCCGTCGTCGGTGGCAGCACCGCCCTGGTCGGGCTGGTCGCGTGGTTCGGGCTGCGGGAGTCTCGGCAACCGCGGCCGGGCGGTGGCTACCTGGCCTCGGTGGTCCACGGCCTTCGACCGAGCACCGCGCGAGCCAACCCGCGGCTCTACCTGACCCTGGCGGCCTGGGCGGTGCTCGGCACCAGCACGCAGGTGTTCCTGCCGTTCCTGATCACCTACGTGCAGCGCTACCTCGACATCGACGGCTACGCGATCGTGCTCGCCTCGGTGCTGCTGGGCGCGGCCGTGGTGAGCATCCTCGGTGGGCGGGTGCTGGACCGGGTGGGTCCGTCGCGGGCGATCCTGCCCGTCGCCGGGGTGTACGCCGCCGGGCTGGTGCTGATGTTCCTCGCTCGCGGGATGGTGCCGGTCATCGGCGCGGGCATCGTGATGATGTCGGGCTTCATGCTCGGTGTCGCCGCGATCTCCGCGACCGTCCGCAACCTCACCCCGCCCGACCGTGCCGGCCAGGTGCAGGGCCTGCGGATGGTGTTCGCGATCCTCATTCCGATGGTGGTCGGGCCGTTCATCGGCGCCGCGGTGATCACCGGTGCCGACGAGACGTTCGTCGAGCTGGGCGTGACCAAGCAGGTGCCGACCCCGTGGATCTTCCTGGCGGCCGCGCTCGTGGTGGCGCTGATCGTCGTACCCGTGCGGCTGCTGCGTGCCCGCGAGCGCGAAGCTGTCGGGGTCTCCTCGTGATCACCACGTGGGGCGAGGCCCTCGACCCCGACGACGTGCTGGGGGAGTACCCGCGCCCGCAGCTGGTGCGTGAGTCCCACCTGAACCTCAACGGGCGGTGGGAGCACGCATTCACGAGCGCGGAGAGGACCGAGCGGCCGGGCCGGTGGGACGGCGAGATCGTGGTGCCGTTCTCCCCGGAGGCCCCGCTGTCGGGCGTGGGCCGGACGCTGCAGCCCGACGAGGCGTTGTGGTACCGGCGCAGCTTCACGATCCCCGACGGGTTCGCGCGTGCGCGGGTGCTGCTGCACTTCGGCGCGGTGGACCAGGACTGCGAGGTCTGGGTCGACGACACCAGCGTCGGTGGGCACCGCGGCGGCTATCTCCCGTTCACCCTCGACGTCACCGACGCGCTCGCCGGTGATGAGCACGTCGACGAGCACGAGCTGGTCGTGCGGGTCCGCGACGTCACCGACACCTCGTGGCGCAGTCGGGGCAAGCAGAAGCTCGAGCCCGGCGGCATCTGGTACACCCCGCAGTCGGGGATCTGGCAGACCGTGTGGCTGGAGTCGGTGCCGCAGCAGTGGGTGGACCGGCTGGTGCTCACCCCGGACCTGGCGACCGGCGAGGTCGAGGTGACCGTGGTGGCCGGTCCTGTGACCGGTGGTGCGGCCGGCCCGGCCGGGGATGCGCTGGTCACGGTGCGGGCGGGGGAGCGCGAGCTCGTCTCCGCCCGGGTCGCGGCCGGCGTACCGACGCGACTCGCTCTCGGTGAGGACGTCCGGCTGTGGTCACCGGAGGACCCGTTCCTCCACGACGTCGAGGTGCGCCTGGGTGGAGGGCCGGGGGAAGGGTTGGCCGAGGACCGGGTCACCAGCTACGTGGCGATGCGCTCCTTCGGAATCGGCCCCGACGAGCGCGGGCGCACCCGGCTGCTGCTCAACGGCCGGCCCTACCTGCACGCGGGACTGCTCGACCAGGGGTACTGGCCCGATGGTCTCTACACGGCGCCGTCCGACGAGGCGCTGGTCCACGACATCCGGGTCGCCAAGGAGCTCGGCTTCACGATGCTGCGCAAGCACATCAAGGTCGAGCCGCTGCGCTGGTACCACCACTGCGACCGGCTCGGCATGCTCGTGTGGCAGGACCTGGTCAACGGCGGCCGCAGCTATCACCATGCCGTGGTCACCGCGCCGGTGCTCACGCCGGTGCGGCTGCCGGACTCGCGGTACCGGCTGTTCGGCCGCCAGGACGCGGAGGGCAGGGCCGAGTTCCTCGGCGAGCTCGAGGACACGATCGAGCTGCTGGGCTCGGTGCCGAGCATCGCCGTGTGGGTGCCGTTCAACGAGGGCTGGGGACAGTTCGACGCCCGCGCGGTCGCCGAGCGCGTCAAGGACCTGGACCCGACCCGGGTCGTGGACCACGCCAGCGGCTGGCACGACCAGGGTGGCGGGGACCTGGTCAGTCGTCACCTCTACTTCCGGCGCTACCGGCTCTCGCGCCGGGACGCCGCGGACGCCCGCGCGGCGGTGCTCTCGGAGTACGGCGGCTACTCCCACCGGGTGCCCGGGCACGCGTGGAGCGAGAAGGAGTTCGGCTACCGCAAGTACGCCGACCGCGGGTCCTTCGAGCGCGCGTTCCTGCGGCTGCAGCACACCCAGGTCGGGCCGGCCGTCGACGAAGGGCTCGCCGGTTTCGTCTACACCCAGCTCGCCGACGTCGAAGAGGAGACCAACGGACTGATGACCTACGACCGACGAGAGCTCAAGGTGGACGCCGAGGCGGTGCGCACCTCCAACCGGCGGCTGCGCCAGCGCCACGACCACGCGGCCGGGGCAGCCGGGGCAGCAGACTCAGCCGCACCAGCGCTCCCGGTGCCGGTCCGGGAGCGGGAGCTCACCGAGCCGGTCTCGCTGACACTGCCCGACGGACGGCTCAACCCCGACGCGGTCGGCTGGACCAGGACGCCGCTGATCACCACCGACGGCATCGGCCGGGGCTGGTTCGGGCGCGGGCGCAACAAGCGCTGGGAGTACTGGGCGGTGACCACCCCGACGCACGTCGTCGCGCTGGTGCTCTCCGACATCGACTACGCGGCCGTGCACGGAATCTGGCTGCTCGACCGGACCACCGGCGAGGCGATCGCCCACGACGCGATCGGCGTCCTCGGCCGCAGTGCGACCCTGCCCGGCACGCTCGGCGCCGGCCCGGCGAGGTCACGCACCAAGCAGGTGCACATCGACATCGAGGAGGTCGACGGCGGCACCCGGCTGCGCGCGCACGGCGAGCGGGTGCGGATCGACGTGGTCGCGCACCGTCCGGAGGGCCACGAGTGCCTCGGCGTGGTGGTGCCGTGGACCGACCGGCTGTTCCAGTACACCGTCAAGGACGTCGCCCGGCCGGCCACCGGCACCGTGTGGGTCGACGGGGTCGCGGCCGACGTACCCGAGGGCGAGTCGTGGGCAACCCTGGACCACGGGCGCGGCCGGTGGCCCTACGACGTGCGCTGGAACTGGGGCGCGGGCTCCGGGCGCACCGACGGCCACGTCATCGGCATCCAGGTCGGCGGCAAGTGGACCGACGGCACCGGCTCGGTGGAGAACTCGCTGCTCGTCGACGGGCACCTGTCCAAGATCAGCGAGGAGCTCGTCTGGGACTACGACCCGGGCGACTGGATGGCACCGTGGCGGATCACCGGCGAGGGCGTCGACCTCACCTTCACGCCGTTCCACCTCAAGGACTCGGTCACCGACTTCAAGGTGTTCGCCTCCAAGACCCACCAGTGCTTCGGGCACTGGGCCGGCCGGGTGCGCGACGACACGGGGGAGTGGGTCCGCGTCGAGGACGTCGTCGGCTGGGCCGAGGACGTGCACAACCGTTGGTGACCCGGTTTCGCTGGTGACCCGGTCTCGCTGGTGACCCCTCCTGCCGTGCGGGCGAGCTGGCTGCGCTCAGGCCACCGGCTCGGACCGGAGCAGGGTGCGCTCGGCGCTGGTGAGCAGCACGGCCGCGATCGCGGCAGCGTCGAGACCGCGGCCGGAGTAGAGCGCGTCGAAGGTGCCGAACGAGGTGAGCATCCACAGCGTGTTCACTGCTTCCTCATCCGTGACGTCGGCGCGCAGGTGGCCCTGGCTGCGCAGGTCGGCGACCAGGCGGTGCAGGCCGCGCGTGCGAGCCTCATCGATGCGTGAGCGGGTCGCCTCCAGCGCGCCCGGGTCCGCGCCGACCGGCGCGAACATCACCGCGAAGATGTCGCGCTCGGCCGCGAAGACGTCGGTCCAGGCGGCGATCGCGCCGCGCAGGTGGACCAGGGCGTCGGGGTTGCGGACGGCCTCGACGAGCTGAGCCCAGCCGGCCTGCTCGAACAGGTGGTTGCCGAACTCCTCGAGCAGCCCGGCCCGGGACCCGAAGATCAGGTAGATCGAGGACCGGGAGACACCGGCCTCGGTGGCGATCTGGTCGATACTGGCCGCCTTCGACGGCGCCTCGCGCATGGTGCGGTGCAGCGCGGCGAGGACGTTCGTGCGGGTCACGTCGGCCGACTCGGCGCGCCGGGTCTGGTGGTAGGGGCGCGTGGACATCGCACCGATCCTCGCACTTGCCAGGATCGAACTTCAATGGACATACTGTCTAGCCAAATCCATTCAGATCCGAGGAGCCCCATGCCCGAGCAGCACACTCCCGTCCTGGTCGTCGGGTCCGGGCCGGCCGGACTCCTCACGGCGGCGCAGATCGCGGCCACCGGTGTCGAGGTCACCCTGGTGGACCGGCGCAGCGGCGAGTCGACCCTGCCGCGCGCCACGGCGGTCACCGTCCGGTCGATGGAGATCTTCCGGGGCTACGGGCTCGAGGAGAAGATGGTGGCCGGCTCGGTCCCGGTGGTGCCGTTCGGCCGCAAGGCGGCCTCGCTGCTCACCGACCCGGAGGAGATCGTGCCGGTCGGCTTCCCCGCTGACGCCGACTCGGCGGTGGCCAGCCCCTGCCAGATCCGGTGGATCCCCCAGGACCACGTGGAGCCGGTGCTGCGCGACCACCTGATGGGCTCGCCGTACGTCGACGTCCGCTACCACTGCGAGGTGGTCGACCTGCACCCCGGCGCCGACGGTGTCCGCGTCGTGCTGCGGGACCCCCGCACCGGGGTCGAGGACGAGATCGTCGCGCAGTACGTCGTCGCGGCCGACGGCGCGCACAGCGTGGTCCGCCAGCGGGCCGGGATCTCGATGGTCGGCGACGACGGGCTCGGCACCTACGACCTGGTCCACTTCCGGGCCCCGGTGCGGCGGTTGCCGGACGAGCCGCTGTACGGGCTGAACGTCATCACCGACCCGGAGGTCCAGGGGTGGCTGATCCCCTCGGGCGTGGGCGACCGCTGGTTCAGCGGCAGCATCGCCGCCAAGGACAAGCCGCTGCTCAGGGACCGGCCCGAGGACGCGATCGCGACGCTGCGGCGCAACACCGGGGACCCCGACCTCGAGCCCCGGATCGAGATGATCGGCAACTTCACCTTCGCCGCCCTGCTGGCCGACCGCTACCGCGCCGACCGGGTCTTCGTCGCCGGCGACGCCGCGCACCGGATGACGCCACGCGGCGGCATGGGTCTCAACACCGCGATCCACGACGGCCACGACCTGGGCTGGCGGCTTGGCTGGTTCCTGCGCGGCTGGGCGGGGGAGGACCTCCTGGACGGGTACGAGCGCGAGCGCCGCCCGGTCGGCGAGTGGAACGTGACCCGCTCCGCGAGCCTGACCGGCAGCCGGCTCGACCCGGCCATCGGGCTCTCCCGCGACCTCAACGGCCGGCTGCCGCACAGCTGGCTCACGCCGGACACCTCCACGGTGGACCTGGTGGGTCCGGGGCTGACCGTGCTGGTCGCCGGTGACCCGGCGCCCTGGGAGGCGGCGCCGGCGCAGGCCTGGCCGACGACCGTGCACGACGTTGGTCACGTCGGCCCCGAGCTCGGCCTGGCCGAGGGGGAGGCCCTGGTCACGCGACCCGACGGCAAGCCGGTGTGGCGCGGGACGGTCAGCACCAGCGCAGAGGCTGAAGCGATCTTCGCCACGGTCGTCGCCGACGGTCTGGCGCCGCTGTGCGGCGAGGTGCCGGTCCACGAGGTCGAGCCGGTCGGCTGACCAACGGCCCCAGCGGGGTGTCGGGGCGGGATGGTTCGGCGGGCCGCACAGGCTCCGCTCAGGTTCGCCCGTTAACGTCGCAGGCCTTGCCCCCCATCCAGAAGGTCGAACTCTTGACTCGTCGCGCCTCCCGCATTGCAGCCTCCCTGATCCCGTTCGCCCTGCTCGTTCCCCTCGCGGCGTGCGGCAGCTCCTCGACCGAGGAGAAGTCGTCCTCGGCAAAGAGCCAAGGGCTGGACGAGGTCTCCTTCACCGGCGACGTGGGGAAGAGCGTGAAGGCGAAGTGGGACACCAAGGTCGCCCTTCCGGACTCGACCAAGGTCACCACCCTGGAGAAGGGCGACGGCGACAAGATCGCCAAGGGCGATGCCGTCAGCACCTACCTGTGGGTCGGCAACGGCACCACCAAGAAGGAAGTCTTCAGCTACTACGACAACGGCGCCCCCGAGTCGCTGCCCAACACCGGGCAGCTCGGCACCGTGTTCGACCAGATCTTCGAGGACGCGACGTACGGCTCCCGGGTGGTCGCCGTGACCAACTCGACCGACCTGTTCGGGTCCCCGACGGCCGGCGCGCAGCTGGGGATCGGTGAGAAGGACGGCATCGTGCTCGTCGCCGACCTGGTGAAGAAGGCCCCGGTCGCGCCGACCCCCAAGGACGACAAGGTGCACGACGCGCCCGCCAGCGAGCTGCCGAAGGTCGTGGTCGAGAAGGGGAAGCCCGTGAGCTTCGACTGGGCCGGGATCGAGGAGCCGGCCCTGACCACCCCGGTCCAGCGCGTGGTGCTGAAGAAGGGCAAGGGCGCGGTGGTGAAGGCCACCGACACGGTCACGGTGAACTACTTCGGCATGACCTACAAGGGGGAGAGCCCCTTCGACGAGAGCTTCACCAAGGAGCCTTACACCAAGCCGCTGAGCGAGCTGGTCCGCGGCTGGAGCATCGGTCTGCCCGGTGTGAAGGTCGGCAGCCGCGTGCTGCTGCAGATGCCGCCCGCCTTCGGGTACGGCGCCGAGGGCAGCGCCCCGGCCATTCCCGGCAACGCGACCCTGTGGTTCGTGATCGACGTGGTCAAGACGGCGAAGTAGCCCGCCCGGCGGTGCCCCCGGGCGGGGGTGACCGGGGAGCTGGTGGCCAGGGCCTCGGGCTTCGGTCCCTCGACACGAGGCGCGTCAGACGGGCCATCGTTACGCTTCCGGTAAATGGTCAGTGTCCTCGCGCTCGTGATCCCGCTGGCTCTCGCGGGAGCTGTCAGCCCGGTCATGCTCACGGAGCAGACCGTTCTCCTGGCTGGGCGCGACGGCCGCCGCGTCGCGGGGTGCTACGCCATCGGGGTCGGCGGAACCTTGCTGGTGCTCCTGTCGGTCCTGGTGCTCTTCGGCCGTTCGATCGCCCTCCCCAAGGAGCCCCGGCTCAGCGACTCGCTCGACGTCGTCCTCGGCGTCCTTCTCGTACTCATCGCTGCCGTGCTGCGATACCGCCGGCCGCGTGACCCGAAGCCCAGGAAGTCGCGCGATCGCGGGCTCGACCCGGGCCAGGCGCTGGGCTTCGGCGTGTTCTCGATGGCGACGAACTTCACCACGTTGGCGGTGATGGTCCCCGTGGCCAAGGAGATCGCCGCCGGTGATCTCGACGTACCCGCCCGCCTGATCGTGGTCTGTGTCGTGGTCCTCGTGACAGCGCTGCCGGCATGGCTCCCGATTGCGATGACGCTGGTGGCGCCCGACCCCTCGCAACGCGCCCTGCAGGCTCTGGCCCACTTCATCGACAAGCGCGGTCGCCTGATGACGGTGCTGCTGCTGGCCGCGGGAGGACTCTTTCTGGTGGGCCGCGGCGTCGTGCACATCATCGGCGTCGAGGTGCCGTTCGCCGGCTAGTCGGGCTCGGGGGACACGGCCTGCTTGTCGGTCGAGCGGCGCACGTAGCCCAGCACCCGAAGCGGCTTGGTGGTCATCGACGCTCCGGCGTGGCCGCGGGCAAGGGTTGTCCACAGGCAGAGAACTTGTGTGGCCGAGTCTCGTATTTCGGGAGTAAGCAAGGGGTCATGCCGGTGGGGCTCTCGCGCATCTCGACGGTCGACCTGGTCGCTGACCTCGACCAGCAGCTGCGTGCCGTCGTACGCCGTGAGGGGGTCGATCCGCAGCTGGACGCGGGGCGGGTGCGCCGGCTGGCCGAGGACCTGGTGCGGGCTCACGACGAGCGGAGCCTGACCGGGGTCGTGGCTCCGGTGCCCGATCCGGCGGGTGTGGTCGGAGAGCTGGTGGCCAGGGTGTCCGGCTTCGGTCCGCTGCAGCGGTTCCTCGACGATCCACAGGTCGAGGAGGTGTGGATCAACGAGCCGAGCCGGGTGTTCATCGCGCGCAACGGTCGTCATGAGCTGACCAATGTGATCCTGACCCGGCAGGAGGTGCAGGACCTGGTCGAGCGGATGCTGAAGTCGAGCGGGCGGCGCATCGATCTCTCCCAGCCGTTCGTGGACGCGATGCTGCCGGCCGGGCACCGACTGCACGTGGTGCTGGAGGGGATCAGCCGCGAGTTCGCGGCCGTGAACATCCGCAAGTTCGTCCTCAAGGCGGCCCGGCTCGGCGACCTCGTCCAGCTTGGCTCCCTGCCTACGACTGCCGCGCGCTTCCTCGAGGCAGCGGTGCTGGCGGGCCAGAACATCGTGGTGGCCGGAGGGACCCAGGCCGGGAAGACCACCCTGCTCAACTGCCTCGCCGCAGCCATCCCGGGCGGGGACCGGATCGTGTCGGCCGAGGAGGTTTTCGAGCTCAGGTTCAGCCATCCCGACTGGGTCCCGATGCAGACGCGGCAGGCGGGGCTCGAGGGCACCGGCGAGGTCACGCTGCGCGACCTGGTCCGGGAGACCCTGCGGATGCGCCCGACCCGCATCATCGTGGGGGAGGTCCGCTCGGCGGAGTGCCTCGACCTGCTGCTCGCGCTCAACGCCGGGCTGCCCGGGATGGCGACCATCCACGCCAACAGTGCCCGCGAGGCACTGGTCAAGCTGTGCACGCTGCCACTGCTGGCCGGGGAGAACATCTCCGCCCGGTTCGTGGTGCCCACCGTGGCCAGCTCCGTCGACCTCGTCGTGCACCTCGGCCTCGACGGCGCCGGCGTACGACGGGTCAACGAGATCGTCGCCGTGCCCGGAAGGGTCGAGCACGACATCGTCGAGACCGAGCCAATCTTCGTGCGGCAGGACAGCGAGCTCGTGCACACCGGCGGGATGCCGACGCGGGTGGACACGTTCGAGCGGGCCGGGGTGGACGTGCACCGGATCCTGCGGGGAGGCGACTGATGGGTGCGGTCCTGGGGCTGGGCTTCGGGGTCGGCCTGCTGCTGATCTGGTCGGCCTTCCTGACCCCGGTGCCGGTCGCGCCACGAGCGCCACGGGCATCGCGGCTACGGCCGCTGCTGAGCAGCGCCGGCCTCGGCGACGTCAGTGTCGCTGGCTTCGTGGTGGTGTGTGGCGTGTGCGCCGCGGTGGCCGCCGCCGTCGTCCTGGTGGCGTCCAGGACCGTGCCGGTGGCGCTGGTGTTCGGCGTGATCGGTGGCTATCTGCCGGTGGCCGTCGTCAACGGGCGCGCCCGGCGTCGGCAGCAGGAGTTCGCCGAGGTGTGGCCCGAGGCCGTCGACAACCTCGCCTCCGCCGTCCGGGCCGGCATGTCGCTGCCTGAGGCGCTGGGGGCCTTGTCCGAGCGCGGTCCCGAACCGCTCCGCGCGGCCTTCGCCGGCTTCGCCCTCGACTACCAGGTCAGCGGCCGCTTTGCCGACGCGCTGGACCGGCTCAAGGAGCGCCTGTCCGACCCGGTGGGCGACCGGGTGGTGGAGAGCCTGCGGGTGGCGCGGGAGGTCGGCGGAGGTGACCTCGGCCGGTTGCTGCGCAGTCTCTCGGGGTTCCTGCGCGACGACGCGCGCACCCGTTCGGAGCTGCAGGCCCGGCAGGCCTGGACCGTGAACGGCGCTCGCCTCGCCGTCGCCGCTCCGTGGCTGGTGCTGTTGCTGATGTGCTTCCAGCCCGAGGTGATCCAGCGCTACTCCACCGGAGCGGGCGTGGCGGTCCTGGTCGGCGGGGCGGTGTTGTGCGCGGTCGCCTACCGGGCGATGGTCCGGATCGGACGGCTGCCGACCGAGCGACGGATCCTGGCATGACCGCGCTGGCCGGGGGAGCGCTCGGCGCCGCATTCGGCCTCGGTCTCTGGCTCGTCGTCGCGGCGGTGCTCGATGCGCGGCGTACCCAGCTGGCGGTGCGGGTGCTGCCGTACGTGCGGGACCTGCCCCGTCCCGCCTCGCTGCCGGTCCCCGTGGCTCCGGGCAACGCCTTCGTCGGTGTCTTCGGGCCGGCGCTCTTCGGTGCCGGACGCGTGGTGGAGCGGGTACTCGGTGGTGCCGCCTCGGTGCGTCGTCGGCTCGAGCGTGCGGGACTGGAGACCGACGTCGCCCAGTTCCGCGTCGAGCAGGTGATCTGGGGGCTCGTCGCCTTCACCGCCGTGGCGGTGCCGTCGGCCTTCATCGCCGCTGCGTCCCCGGAGCGCTCCGTGCCGTTGCTGGTCTTCTGCGCGATCGCGTTCGTCCTCGGCGTGCTGCTCCGGGAGAACAGGCTGACCGCGCAGGTCGAGCAGCGCGAGCGGCTGATCCTCCAGGAGTTCCCCACCGTGGCCGAGCTGCTGGCTCTCGCGGTGGCCGCGGGGGAGGGGCCGGTCGCGGCGTTGGACCGCGTCGTACGCCGCAGTCAGGGCGAGCTGTCCGCGGAGCTGGGGCGCGTCCTCGCGCAGGTGCGCACCGGTACGCCGATCACCCGCGCGTTCGACGACCTGGCGAGCAGGTCGGGGCTGGCGGTGGTCTCCCGTTTCGCCGAGGGCATCGCGATCGCGGTCGAGCGGGGGACCCCGCTCTCGGACGTGTTGCACGCGCAGGCCGGTGACGTCCGTGAGGCCGGACGCCGCGCACTGATCGAGTCCGGGGCGCGCCGCGAGGTCCTGATGATGGTCCCGGTCGTGTTCCTGGTGCTGCCGACGGTCGTGGTGTTCGCGTTCTGGCCGGGACTGGTGGGGCTGCGTCTCGTCGTCCCGTGAAGTGTTCGACCGAGAGGAGATCGAGATGAGACACCTGAGGCGACATCGTCGCCGAGACGAGCAAGGGGACGTCCCGGGGTGGGTGCTGATCACGGTGATGACCGCCGGGCTGGTGGCCGGGCTCTGGGCGATCGCCGGATCCCAGCTGGGCGCGATGCTGCGTGAAGCGCTCTCGTCGGTCACCGGCTGACCGGCACGTCCGCGACGAGCGGGGCGCGGCGGTGGTCGACTTCGTGCTCGTCGCCATGGTGCTGGTGCCGCTGGTGCTGGGGCTCCTGCAGGTCGGGCTGGTGATGCACGTGCGCAACACCCTGGCAGCCGCGGCGACCGAGGGCGCTCGCTACGGCGCGAACGTCGACCGCACGCCTGCCGACGGTGCCGCTCGCACCCGGGAGCAGGTACGTGGCGCCATCGCGGACCGCTTCGCGCACGACATCAGTGCTCGCCGTGAGTCCGCGGGCGGCGTACCGACCGTGGCGGTCACCGTGCGTGCCGAGGTGCCGCCCCTGGGGCTGTGGGGGCCGGGAGTGCATCTGTCGGTGACCGGTCACGGCGTCGAGGAGACAGTGCCGTGAGCCGGCGGGCGCGCGACGAGTCCGGTACGGCGCTGATCGAGTTCGTCTGGCTGGCCATCCTGCTGCTGGTGCCGCTGCTCTACATCGTCCTGGCGGCGTTCGACACTCAGCGCTCGGCATACGCCGCCTCCGCTGCAGCCCGGTCGGCGGGAAGGGCGTTCGTGACCGCGCCGGACCAGGCCACCGGCTATGCCCGTGCCCGGGCGGCGGTCAGGCTCGCGTACGGCGACCAGGGGCTCGACGTCGTGCCCGAGGTCCGGATCAGCTGCCGCCCAGACCCGGGCAACTGCCTCAGCCCGGGCTCGGTGGTGCGCGCCGAGATCCGCTCCGCCGTCGACCTGCCACTGATGCCGGCGGCCCTGGGGTCCAACACCCCGCACATCCGGGTCGACTCCGAGCACGAGGCGCCCTACGGCACCTTCCGGGAGGCCAGGCCGTGAAGGTCCGTGCCAGGGGACACGCGCCCAGGAGCGAACGGGGCTCGGTCACCCCGCTGATCATCGGGTTCACCGTCGTGGTGGCACTGCTGGTCGCGGTGGTGGTCGACGCCTCGGCCGCCTACCTGCGCCGCCAGGGGCTCAACTCCGCCGCTGACGCGGCGGCGCTGGCTGCAACAGACGGGATACAGGGGGAGGAGGTCTACACCCGCGGGTTGGGCCGCACTGCGCAGATCGACCCGGCGACCGCCCACCGCTACGTCGCGGAGTACTTCGCGAGCAGCGGGATCCGGCGCAGGTTCCCCGGACTGGGCTACTCCGTGGAGACGAGGGGCAACACCGTCCTGGTCAGGGTGGTCGCCCCCATGGACCTGCCGCTGCGCGTCCCCGGGGTGGGGTCGGACGTGACGGTCACCGGAGCCGCTGCGTCGGTGGTGGTGGTTTCCGAGTGACTGGAGGGGCTGGGAGCTACTTGAGGGACGAGGTGCGCGTCACATCGCCCCGATTTGCACGTTGGCCCGAGGGGCATTAATGTTCTTCTTGTTGGGCCGGAGTGAGCAAGACGCAGGACGCAAGACCGTCAGGTCAGCGGCCGGATCCGGACCAAAACCCCACATGGTTCACCTCAGCTGAGGTGGTTCGAGTGCGCGCAACTGCGGCCTCGGGACACTGAGGTCGGTGTTGTGTGTGCGGGGGGTGAGTGAGTCGGAGTCGATTTGACTGAGGCTGCTTCACCCGGTAAGTTTTAACAGGTTGCCCCCCAGAACGGCCGAGAGGCCTGACTGCGGTGCGCGCTTGATCCTTGAGAACTCAACAGTGTGCCAAA